>NZ_JAHGAJ010000028.1 GCF_030248535.1 Vibrio sp. D404a
GGTGCAGGTGCAGGTGAATAAACTGGAATGGAGTTTACCTGTTGCGCAGGTTGCTCTTGTTCCAGCAGCATCTTAAACACGTGAATCTCTTGGTTGTCTCTGCGCTCGACTTTCACTTTATCTAGCCAACCATTGTCGACTAGGGCTTTTAAGCAGTCCGCTAATCCAAAAACAGATAGAGCCGTCAGCGTAGAAGCCTTATTAAGTTCAATCGTTGCGTAGCCTTCATCATCGGCATTGTCTGCGAGTAAAAGCATCACCAACTTTTCAGCTGGGCTGCTGGTATTAATTTTCCAAGTAAGATAGGTAAATTTAGCGCTCAAAATGATGCTCTTGATAAAGTACAACTCATGTTCCCATTGTAAGCCACCCACACCGGAATTTATAGCAACTTAAGCTAAATCAATGTCAGCTAAACAAATATTAAGCATTGCTGAGCATTCAACACTCCACCTCTATTTCAAAACGACCTATTTAAGAACCATAAGGATCCCAGAATGAACAGTGCGTCACGTAGGGGATTGAAAATGTATGAGCTTGGTTGAGCAATGGTTAGAAATGATTCATGAGTCGAATAAATTTATAAATGAGACTTGATCTGATCAATAGTTGGGCTATTATGACGATAAGTCAAAAATGACGAAGCGTCACAAAATGGCAGCGTACATGATTATGGGATTCATGTTATTATATTGAGTAGGAGTATTGTTTAATACAGACAAGGTTTAAAACAGACCACGCCTGTAAATAGGCTAAGTTAAGGTACGGACTAAACATGAAGTTTGGCTTAGGTTGCAAAGATGAAATAAAAGGAATGCTAGGGTGCATCTCGGGCATGACTAAGAAACAACAAGCGATCGCAGAACGCGAGGTAGAGCTTATGTTGTTGGCAAGGGATATCGTTAGAGAGCAGGGCTTTGGTAACTTAACAATGGATAAGTTAACCGCTGCGAGCTCTTACTCGAAAGGGACGATATACAATCATTTTTGCAGTAAAGAAGACGTTGTTTTAGCCCTGTGTATTCATTCACTTAAAACAGAGGCGATGTTATTTGCGCGCTCTGGAGAGTTTGAAGGCACAAGCCGTGAAAAAGTAATGGCACTGCACGTTGCATACCGAATCTATGCACGCATGGAGCCAGTACTGTCAACCTGTGCAATTATGGCTAAGAGCCCTTGGATACTAGAGAAGGCCTCGCCAACAAGAGTGCAAGAGCTTAATCAACTCGAAGAGATGGTGATTCAGCATGCCGATGAGTTGGTAAACCGCGCTGTTGAAGCGGGGGACCTGAAGTTCTCTTCTGGAATTGGTTCTGATGCTATTGTTTTTGCAAACTGGTCGATCGCTTTTGGTTCTAACGCCTTGAACCAAAATGCATCTAATAGCCACTGTATTAAACGAATCCAAGACCCATATTCTGTGTTACACAACGCTAATATGCTTTTAGATGGATTGAACTGGAAGCCGCTCTCTTCGGAATGGGATTACAAGAAGACCTGGCGCCGAGTAGAGCAAGAGCTGTTCAGTGAAGAAGTAGCCTATCTGGAATCTGTTGGTCGTTGATCACACTTAACCCACCTTGGTGGGTTATTTAAGCGCCATTAGTGACGAATCGTCAAAAACATGAGCTGATTTAGGTTGTATCGAATCAATTCTTAGTTTTGACCTCATTTTGTATGTTTGCCAGCGAATTGCTGGTTTTTAAATATACATTTATGACGAATCGTCACATATGGAGGCTGTGATGGAACCCCAAAATCAACCATCAGAAACCCAGAACGCTTGGTATACTTTGCCCACCCAACGTTCGTTTATAACGCTGTTCGTAGTGCTAGCGGTGATCGCCGTTGCGACGTTCGGTGCCAAAAACCTCTATTTCAGAGGTGACTACAACATCTTCTTTGAAGGGACCAACAAACAGTTGATGGCGTTTGACGAGATTCAAATCACCTTCGCCAAAACAGACAACCTCTCCATTGTGATCGCCCCAGACGATGGCAATGTCTTTACTCCAGAGACTCTGACTCTGATTCAAAACCTCACTGTCGACTCATGGCAGATCCCATACTCAAGCCGTGTCGATTCCATTGCCAACTATCAACATACCGAAGCGATAGAAGATGACTTGCTGGTGGAAGACCTGCTCTATGAAGAGTATGAGCACACGCCAGAACGAATCGCCAAAGTAAAACAGATCGCCTTGAACGAACCATTACTCAAGAATGCGTTAGTGTCGGCGTCTGGTGATGTAACGATTGTTAACGTGACCGTGCAACTGCCAGAAGTGGATAAAACTGCAGAAGTACAAGAAGTTATCGCGGCTATCAATGCCATGATTGGTAAGTACCAAGCTCAGTATCCGAATGTGGAGTTCCATAAAGCGGGCATCATCGCCATGAACAACGCCTTTATGACTTCAGCGCAAGAGGACAGCTCAACGCTAGTGCCGTTAATGCTGTTGGTGGTGTTGGTGTTCCTTACCTTTATGCTGCGCTCGTTCTTTAGCGTTGTCGCAACCCTTGTCGTAATCATCTCCTCGATTCTCGCGACCATGGGCTTGTCTGGTTGGGTAGGTATGTTTTTAAGCACCGCAACCGTGAATGTTCCAACACTGGTGTTAACCCTAGCGGTCGCAGACTGCGTGCACGTGATTGTGACCATGCGCCAAGCCATGCAGCGTGGAATGACCAAAGCCGAAGCGATTCAATACAGCATCAAGCTTAACTTCATCCCAATTCTAATCACGTCCGTCACCACAGCGATTGGCTTCTTGATGATGAACATGTCGGACTCTCCAGTGCTTCGTGACTTCGGTAACTTGTCTGCACTGGGCGTGATGATCGCATGCTTGCTGTCCGTCTCTCTGCTGCCTGCGCTACTTAACCTGCTGCCAGTGAAACGCCTTGCACCAACCACTAGTGAGTCTGAAAAAGTGACCTTCATGGACAACCTAGGCGATTTCGTAGTGAACAATCGCAAAGCCTTGCTGCCCGTTTCTACGCTAGTGATAGTGGTTGCAGCGGCGTTAATTCCACTTAATAAAGTCAACGACGAATCGGTGAAATACTTTGACACCTCCAATGAGTTTCGCCAAGCCGCTGACTTTATGGAACAGACCATCAGTGGCATGACCAACCTGAGTATCGCGATAAAAACCAACGAGTCTCAAGGCATTGCTGACCCTGTGTTCTTGCAAGCGATTGGTGATTTCACTGAGTGGCTACGCGTTCAACCAGAAACCGACCATGTAGCGACACTCTCAGACGTTTATAAGCGTTTGAATAAGAACATGCATGGCGACGACGACAGCTACTACAAGCTACCGCTTAACCGTGAACTTGCTGCGCAATATCTACTTTTGTACGAGATGTCTCTGCCTTATGGATTGGACCTCAACAACCAGATCAACGTCGATAAATCCTCGATCAAAATGGTACTCACCGTCGATAACCTTGGCAGTGTGGAGCTGGTGGAACTTGAAGAGCGTATCTATGCGTGGTTCGCAGCGAACGCGCCTCAGTATGAAGTGGTCGCATCTAGCCCATCACTGATGTTTGCTCACATCGGCGAAACCAACATGGCGAGCATGCTCTCTACCTTGCCAATCACGCTCGTGCTGATCTCTGCGCTGATGATCTTCGCTCTGCGTTCGGTTCGCTTAGGTGTGATTAGCCTAGTACCAAACATTGCGCCAGCGATCATTGGCTTTGGTTTATGGGCGCTTATCTCGGGTGAAATCAACCTTGGTTTATCAGTCGTTGTCACGCTTACCTTGGGTATCGTGGTTGATGATGCGGTGCACTTCCTAAGTAAATACCAGCGTGCACGCAAAGAAGGCCAGTCGGCTGAACAAGCAGTGCGTTACGCCTTCCATACCGTTGGCCGCGCATTGTGGATCACCACAGTAGTGCTTGTTGCTGGCTTTAGTGTACTCGCGCTATCTGGCTTCAGACTCAACGCCGATATGGGCTTGTTGAGCGCCATTGTTATCTTCATCGCACTGGTTGTGGATTTCATCTTACTGCCAATCTTGCTGATGATTTTCGACAAAGAAAACCACTATGTGAGCGACGCAAAAAAGCAAACTGCTGAGACCCTATCAACCTCAACTGCTGAAAAACATGCAAACCCAACGGCTGAGTTATCTACTTCGACAAAATAAGGAAATGTCAGCCTGCAGATGCGGGCTGCCCAAGGAGAACATTATGAAAAGCTATAAACACTCTATCAGTAAGAAAACAAAAGCAAAGAAAACACTAATAACGTCAATGATAACAATGGGTGCGTTAGCACTAGGCACATTTGCGGCTCTGCCTGCATTGGCTGACCCTGCAAAAGGGCTAGAAATTGCTGAAAAACGCAAAAGCCTAGACACAGGCTGGGGTGATTCAATTGCCACTATGGAGATGCTGCTCAAAAACAAACAAGGAGAGAGCAGCACCCGCTTAATGCGCCTTAAATCTCTAGAGGTCGATAACGATGGCGATAAAGGCTTAACCATCTTCGACCAACCTCGCGATGTAAAAGGTACAGCTTTTCTCAACCACTCGCACATTACTAAATCGGACGACCAATGGTTGTATCTGCCAGCGCTAAAGCGTGTGAAACGCATCTCTTCACGTAACAAATCCGGCCCGTTCATGGGCAGTGAATTTGCGTACGAAGACTTGAGCTCGTTTGAGCTAGAAAAGTACACCTTTAACTATGTGGAAGACGCCAAACTCGATGGGCTGGATACCTTTGTGTTAGAGCAAGTGCCAACCGATAAAAACTCAGGTTACACCAAGCAGAAAGTGTGGCTCGACCAAGAGCACTACCGCCCAATGAAAGTCGAATTCTATGACCGCAAAGGCGCACTGCTAAAAACCTTGTCGTTCCAAGATTACAAACAGTATCTAAACCAATACTGGCGTGCCCATACTATGGCGATGCAGAACCATCAAACGGGTAAAAGCACCGTCCTAACCACAACAGACTTAGTGTTCCAAAACGGACTTGAAGATCGTGATTTCCAAAAGAACACCCTTAAGCGAGCGAAGTAGGGCAGTGATATGAAAAGGAAAGTGTTACTCGGCTCGCAGTTGGCGGTGACCATCGCTGCGACACTCGGCTTAATGAGTGTCTCTGCGATGTGTCATTCGGTAGAGCTTGCTGGGCAAGTCAACGTGGAGCATCGTCAGTACTTCAGTGACGGCTTACAAGGGCAGAGCAAAGACCAAACTTCGCTCGTCCTGCAACCCGAACTCTATTGGGAGCAGCAAGACGGCAATGGCAGCTTCACTTTCACCCCGTTCTATCGCTTTGACAGTCAAGACGATGAGCGAACTCACGGCGATGTTCGTGAAGCCTTGTACCTCACTTATTGGGACGACTATGAGCTGCGTGCTGGTGTCGGCAAAGTGTTCTGGGGTGTGACAGAATCGGCGCACTTGGTGGATGTAGTGAACCAGACCGATGCCATTGAATCGGTCGATGGTGAAGCCAAACTTGGCCAACCTATGGTGCACTTCACCTCAGTTAAAGATTGGGGCACCGTAGATGCGATGCTACTGCCGTATTTCAGAGAGCGCACCTTTGCGGGCGAAGATGGCAGATTGCGACCAACCATCCCAGTTTCTGATGATGCGCTGTATGAATCCTCGAGAGAAGAAAAGCATGTCGATGTCGCGCTGCGTTATAGCCAAATGTATGGAGACTGGGATGTTGGCTTGAGCTATCTAGCGGGTACCAACCGCGACCCATACTTTCGCTTTGAAGGGAACAAGCTCAAACCTTACTACGCTCAAATGCAGCACGTCGGATTAGATGTACAAGGCATTGTCGGTGACTGGCTACTCAAGTTAGAAAGCGTTTATCGAGACAGTTTCGATAACCACACAGGGCTAGTCACAGGCTTTGAATATACTTGGGTAGGGGCGTTAGATTCGTACTGGGACATCGGTTTTCTTGCAGAATATCTGTATGACAGCCGAGGCAACAATGCGCAAAATGTGGGGCAAAACGATGTGTTTGTCGGAACGCGATTTGCGCTTAACGATGAAGACGGCACCGAAGTTCTGGTCGGCATGACGCAAGACTTAGACAACAGCGATGTCTACAGTGCGCGCGTAGAAGCCTCAGCCCGAATCAACAACCATTTTAAGTGGCGATTGAACGGTTGGTTGTTCGAGAACGAAACGCCGGAAGACTTGCTCTTCTTTGCTAGAAAGGACGACTTTGTCGAAGTGGCTATCGAATACTATTTCTAGAAAGCTTAGGTTTTTAACAGAACTAACGTCAAAATAACGATTTAAGTACTTAACCAATTACCCGATTAAGCAATTGCGCTGTTAAATAATTGCACTATTAAGCAATTGCACTACCAAACAATGGGCTCTGACATAGGGCACATTGTTTGCTTTTTCGAGGAGAGGAGGTTGTCATCTGTTGTTCATCGAGCCTGATTAGCATCTAGGTTAACAGTGTAGCTATGTTTGAAAACGACAACTTTTGCCTGTTTCTGAGCAAGACTCAGCGGTATTTGGTTTCTATGACACTAAAGAAGGCTAAATTTGTCGTGTTTTTAGTCAATAACTTGTTCTTTTGGCAATTCAATTTGGCATTAGTAGCTGGTTTGATTACTATGTGTAGCTATCGAAAAAACTAATCATCCGATACGGACACTACCAGAAGGTAGATGAGGAAACGATGCAACATCTAGAAGAGATCATTGCTAATGCAACGACAGCGATTGAAAGCGCTGATTCGTTAGTCGCACTTGATGAAGTGCGAGTTCAGTATTTAGGTAAGAAAGGTGAACTTACTTCACAGCTTCAAAGCCTAGGTAAACTACCACCTGAAGAGCGTCGCACTGCTGGTCAAGAGATCAACAAAGCGAAAGGTGCTGTTCAACAAGCGATCGCAGCTCGCAAAGACGCACTACAACGTGCAGAGCTAGAAGCGAAACTGGCTGAAGAGACAATCGATGTGAGCCTACCAGGTCGTCGCATTGAGAACGGTGGTCTACACCCAGTAACACGCACAGTTGAGCGTATTGAACAGTTCTTTGGTGAGCTAGGCTTTAACACTGAGTCTGGTCCTGAGATTGAAGATGCATTCCACAACTTTGATGCACTAAACATCGCAGAAGATCATCCAGCTCGTACTGACCACGATACCTTCTTCTTTAACCCAGACCTAATGCTACGTACGCACACGTCTGGTGTTCAAATCCGTACAATGGAAAACGGCAAGCCTCCTTTCCGTTTCATCGCTCCGGGCCGTGTTTACCGTAACGACTACGACCAAACTCACACACCAATGTTCCACCAAGTGGAAGGTATGCTGGTAGATGAGAACGTAAACTTCGCTCAGCTGAAAGGTATTCTGAACGACTTCCTATGTAACTTCTTTGAAGAAGAAGTAGAAGTGCGTTTCCGTCCTTCATTCTTCCCATTCACAGAGCCTTCAGCAGAAGTTGACGTGAAACGTAAAGATGGCAAATGGCTAGAAGTTCTAGGTTGTGGCATGGTTCACCCTAACGTACTTCGCTCTGTAGGCATCGACCCTGAGAAATACTCTGGTTTCGCATTCGGTATGGGTGTTGAGCGTCTAACAATGCTTCGTTACGGCGTAAATGACCTTCGTGCGTTCTTCGAGAACGACCTTCGTTTCCTAAAACAATTCAAGTAATCCGGGGCAGTCAAAACTATGAAATTCAGTGAATCTTGGCTACGCGAGTGGGTTAAACCTGCAATTAACAGCGAAGAGCTAGCTCACCAAATCACTATGGCTGGTTTGGAAGTTGACGATGTAGAACCTGTTGCTGGTGAATTCACCGGCGTTAAAGTAGGTAAAGTGGTTGAGTGCGGTCAGCACCCAGACGCAGACAAACTACAAGTTACAAAAATTGATATCGGCGAAGAAGAGCTTTTAGACATCGTTTGTGGTGCATCTAACTGTCGTCTTGGCCTAACTGTAGCAGTAGCAACAGTTGGCGCAGTACTTCCTGGTAACTTCAAAATCAAGAAAGCAAAGCTACGTGGCGTTCCATCGCACGGCATGCTTTGTTCTTTCTCTGAGCTAGGTATCGACGTAGAGTCGGACGGTATCCTTGAGCTACCAGAAGGTACAACTCTAGGTATGGACGTTCGTGAACTTCTAGACCTAGAAGACGTTGCGATCGACGTAGACCTAACAGCAAACCGCGCTGACTGTTTCAGCATCCGTGGTCTTGCTCGTGAAGTTGGCGTACTAAACCGCGCAGACGTTACAGAGCCAGCAGTTGAAGCTGTTGCTACAAGCATTGAAGACACAGTATCTGTTGAAATCAAAGCAACTGATGCTTGTCCACGTTACCTTGGCCGTGTGGTTAAGAACGTAAACGTGAAAGCGGAAACTCCAATCTGGATGCAAGAAAAACTGCGTCGTTGTGGTATCCGTTCAATCGACCCAGTTGTAGACATCACAAACTACGTGATGCTAGAGCAAGGCCAACCAATGCACGCATTTGATCTAGCTAAGATCGAAGGTGGCATCGTGGTTCGTCTAGCAGAGCAGGGCGAAAAACTAACACTTCTAGATGGCAACGAAGCTGAACTAAACAGCAACACACTTGTTATCGCTGACCACAACAAAGCACTAGCAATCGCTGGTATCTTTGGTGGTGAAGAGTCTGGTGTAACAACTGAAACTACAGACGTACTTCTAGAAGCAGCATTCTTCGCACCGGATCACATCCGTGGTCGCGCACGTGCTTACGGCCTACACACAGATTCTTCTCTACGTTTCGAGCGTGGTGTTGACTCAACACTACAAGCAGTAGCAATGGAGCGTGCAACACAGCTTCTAGTTGAAATCTGTGGTGGTGAAGTTGCGCCAGTAAACGGCAGCGAATCTGAAGCTGATCTACCAAAAGCAAACGTAGTATCTCTACGTCGCGCTAAGCTAGACAGCCTACTAGGCCACGAAATCCCATCTGAAGACGTGGTAGAAATCCTAACTCGTCTAGGCTGTGAAGTTGAAACGACTGAAGCTGGTTGGACGGCGACGTCTCCATCTTGGCGTTTCGATATCGCAATCGAGCAAGACCTAATTGAAGAAGTAGGTCGTATCTACGGTTACGATAACATTCCAAACCAAGCGCCTAAAGCGGCACTTAAGATGAACGACCACAAAGAAGCTGACCAACCGCTTAAGCGCGTTCGTGATCTTCTAGTTGACCGTGGCTACCACGAAGCAATCACTTACAGCTTCGTTGAGCCAGAGCAGCAAAAACTGATCGTTCCAGATGTTGAGCCGCTAATCCTGCCATTCCCAATCTCTGCGGACATGTCAGCAATGCGTCTTGGCCTAATCCAAGGTCTTCTAAACACAGTTGTTCACAACCAGAAGCGTCAACAGCCACGCGTTCGTCTATTCGAATCTGGCCTACGTTTCATCCCAGAAGCATCAGCTGAAAACGGTATGCGTCAAGAAATGATGCTAGCAGGCGTTATCTCTGGTACTCGTGGCGAAGAGCACTGGGACGTTGCAACAAACACTGTTGACTTCTTCGACCTGAAAGGCGATCTAGAAGCAGTTCTAGAGCTAACAGCGAACGAAAAAGCTTACAGCTTCAAAGCAGCTAAGCACCCAGCACTTCACCCAGGTCAAACTGCGGCTATCGTAGTAGACGGCAAAGAAGTGGGTATCATTGGTACTGTTCACCCAGAACTAGAGCGTAAGTTTGGTCTTAACGGCCGTACTATCGTATTCGAAATCGAATGGGCAGCTATCAACACTCGCGTGCTTCCAGAAGCAGTAGCAGTATCTAAGTTCCCTGCAAACCGTCGTGATATCGCGGTAGTTGTTGACGAAGCAGTAGCTTCTGGCGACATCGTAGAAGCGTGTATCGCAGCTGGTGGCGAATTCCTAACAGACGCTAAACTGTTCGACGTTTACGTAGGTAAGGGCGTAGAAGAAGGCAAGAAGAGCCTAGCTATCGCGCTGACTCTACAGTCTGTAGAGCGCACACTAGAAGACGCAGACATCGCTGGTTCAGTAGATGCTATCGTAGCTTCAATCTCAGAGAAATTCGGCGCAGCACTTCGCGACTAATCTCTTCTGATAGATAGAAAACCAAAGGCCTCGCATTGCGAGGCCTTTTTGTTGTCATCCCTAAACCACCGCCTTTGGCGGTGGTGATTGTTCCTAGGGGCTGTTGCCCGAAAACACGCCCATGTTAGAAGTAATGCTCTTATTCACCACAAGTAAGAGGAAACAAATAACATGGGCGATTATAGAAGTTCATCACACGTCTATTGGCGATGCAAATACCATATCGTTTGGACCCCAAAGTATAGGTTTAAAATTCTCAAGGGTAATGTTGCCAGAGAACTGTATAAGTCTATCTATATACTTTGCAATATGAAGGATTGTGAAGTACTGGAGTTAAATATTCAGCCTGATCACGTTCATCTAGTTGTTATTGTTCCACCAAAAGTTTCGATCTCAACATTGATGGGTATTTTAAAGGGGCGGTCTGCAATTCGATTGTTTAATAAGTTTGCCCACATTCGAAAGAAGCTTTGGGGTAATCATTTTTGGGCGAGAGGGTACTTTGTCGATACGATAGGTGTGAACGAGACCATAATTCGGCGCTATGTTAGACATCAAGACAAGAAAGACCAAGAGTATGAAGCGCAGTTAGAGTTGAAGATGAACTAACAGCGTGGAAACGCCCCCTTTTAGGGGGCTGAAAACTAAATCCGCCTTCTAAGAAGGCGGATTTTTACTTTTTGTTCCAAAGTAGTAGGGTTGATTCGTAAATGGACAAAAAAAAGTATTTATCATGTGTATAGTAGCTTGTAATTAGAGCGTCACAATTAAGAGAATATGACAAATTTAATCCGTTTTAAACTATAGTTGCCCTATAAGCAGCATATAGTAAGCCTATATAAATCAAGGGCTTGAACCTAGATACTAGCTGAATGACAAATTCTGTCACATCCTGGTACCAGCGATTTTCCCTATTATCAAATGCACTAATTTCTTTTTCGGAAATAATTGGAGGTATCCAATTTTCAAGCATGCTATTTTCAGTTAGATATACAGAGTGCCCTCCATCATAATAACGATTTATAAATGAATTACTTTGAGGTGTGATAAAGCCTGTTCTTCCTGCATCTCCAAGTCCAAGAACTAACATATTACAAAACATTAGAATCTTATCTTTTCCACCACATTCATTAATAAAAGTAGAAGTCTTACTTTGAATTTCTTCTATATCGTAGTCTGTTTTCAATACCGAACCAGCAAAAATAACAAGATCTAACTTCGACTTCCCAGAGTAAGATTGTATCGCTTTCGCGGCTATATAGGTTCCAAAACTATGAGCGACAAGGATTACCTTTTCATGTTTTGACTGATCTAACACCGAGTGAATTTTTGTTTCTATCTTCTTTGAGACGTAGTTACGTAAGCTAGGAATTAAAAATGAGATTAAACTGAAAAATCCGTACTTTAACGGCATATTTTCAACCTCCCTTGAGTTCTCCGTTACTAACTTCTCTAGCGTATCTTGCCATTTACCAGTTGTGCGTATTCCATGGATAGTAATTAAAGAAACACTAGCATGAGATCTAGCCTCTGACACAAATGTCTTAATCAGACTATCTACATTGTTTGAAATCCTACTTACCCACGATGAGGAGTTAGCTGTTGCTTCTAAAATAATGGAGGTACGATCATGGAACTCGTCAGAAAATTTACCCATATCTGCAATAAAAGCTGTGATTCCAATAACTTTCGTCGGTGAGAAGTATGCATCTTTATCATGGATATCTCTTAGGGTTTTTATTCCTTCAGATGCTTGTGGTGTATCTCCTTTTCTTCTTGGAAGTACAACATCTAAAACTAAAAGATCATACTTCGTAATTCTCATCAACTTTTTTGCGCTAGATGCACACATCGCTTCATCAATTTTTAGATATTCTTGATTGCTTAATTTGCCTATAGCTTTCTTTAGTTTGTTAATACGAAGTTTATTATCATCTACAATCAGAACTTTAATCATTTAATTCTTTTATTACCCGTTGTAATTTTTCTTTCCAAAAGTGGCTCGAAGTTTCATAATGTATCGTAGAAATATACTGCGTTGGGAGCGTTTTTTCTAACTCCTTCTCAATATCAATCAAGTCTTTTCTTCCATCACCCTCACCAAAGTTTGAATATTGAGTAAGAATTACAAAAGGGGTCTCGATTGATTTTCGTTTCATTTTCCTCACGATATCTTTACCACCATAGACGCGAAATCTTCCTCCAGACTCTGTAGCAGACTTATCATGTGTTGGTAGGCTCATATCGAGAATGATAAGGTCAAGTGGTTCATTTAATACAGATTTCACACCTGAATTAAATGAAAACGCTTCTTTTAACTCAATGTTTTCATCAATAGAACGAATAAATGAGCACACTTTACCGCGTTTATGCTCATTATCCTCGATTATTAAAATCTTCATCTTTTACTCCAATAGTTAAAGTAAACATTTCATCATCACTTATTTCGCATGTAAGTATAAATCTATTCGGACAGTTCTTTAATAGATTGTAGACTTTATATATTCCAGTCCCACCTTCAATCTTAGCCAAGCTTGGATTATTATCAGACATTTTATTAGAGATAAGCTCTCTGAGACCTTTAAGTCCTTTGTCATTTCTACAAGTAAAAGAATTCCTGATTATAATGTTAGTTACTTCACCGACCCTCTTTACAGAAAGAAAGACCTTACCATTCCCGTAGCTATTGGCATTATCAAGAGCGGTAATTATTGATGTCATTAGTGGTTTTGCATCTTTATAGGTAAAGGTAGTGCTCTCAGTATAGTTGTCTATATCCAAGCATATCTTATATTGTGAAAAGATGGACTCGAAGGTTTGATTACAAGCAAAGACAACCGACTTTACATCATAGATGTTGCTTTCGTTCATCTCTGCTACATTCAACCAAGATGTCACCCTATCCAACTCTTCAACAACCGACGCCTTCATGTGAGTAATTGCCTCGAAGAGCTCTTTCAAAGGCACTGTCCGTTTATGATTGATTAAGCTAATTTCTAGATCATTTATAGTTTTTGTTAACTCTAGCTTTAAATCTTCATTGATATAACGCTTAACATTTTCTAATGAATTTAATGTCAGTTTCCACATGTATTCAATAATAGCTTCAAAGAAATCTTCAAAGGTTAAACTGTTTTTTATTGATTCTCGGAGACCACTTATATTTTCAAACATAGGGAGAAAATCAAAAAGCCCGTTATTTTTTTCATTATAATCGATAGCAACATTAAAGATGGAATTCGCCCTGTTCAAAGCATCATCGAAATTTTTAGAGAAAAAACAAATATTATCATGTATTCTACTTTTAATCTTATGAACTAGTAGTGGGTATTTTTCATCGATAATCGCGTTTAATTCATAATTTCCATCTTCATCGATATCAGTTATAATATTGTGCTTTTCAATTCCTGACCGAATTTGGCTTATAAATATACCATGTCTTATATCGGCACTTAAATATTTGTCTAAACCATAGTTTTCATTACAGACAAAATCATTGACAATTTCTCTATATATCTGAGATAAAACATCAGTAGTATTACTTGAGGGAACAACTGTTTTCTCATTTTTATAGTCGTCAATTACGGTATACTCATCTTCAGTGTTTAATGACTGATCGTTAATTGCCGCATCTTGATAAAGGTCATATAGAAACCTATAACGTTCAAACTTCTCATTTTTAATAGAATCAACATCAACAAATATTTTACTGGTGTCAAATTTTGTTTTTAGTCCATCAAAAGATAATTCATCTAATATGCTATTTCTTTCTGACATGACTAGATCATCAAAAAAATCAGTGTTCTTTAATAAATCTAAAATAACCACTCTCTCTTTTTTAATGTCTTCTGTGCTATCAAACTCTTCAGAAGAGTCCATGGTTGAAATCACACAGACATTTTTCAAGAAGTAAGCTATCTTCCCAGTTATATTTTCTGGGCCCTCAAATAAAGTCGATGGTAAGTGTGTGTCGTATTCATTAATGAAGTCTTCGTATACTTCAGCTTTCTCTTCCTCTCGATCCTTTGATATGTTTTTACTATAAATGCTATAGAGTATCGGTATATCTATAGTTGTTTCTTCTAACACTTGATCTTCAATGTGTAAGATCAATTCTTTTATTGGTAGGAATGGAAATGTCAGATTGTTTTCAATATATGTATCTACAGTGAATTCTGCACATTTTAATATGTCGCCACGTTCTATTAGATAATTTGAATAATCTATAATGTAATCAGATTTAATTAGGCACTTTCGACTATATTGTTGAAAATGATCTATTATCTCATGGGTGTCTAAATTTGATATATCTCTATGTTTCAGCTTTCTATATTCGGGAGCATTATCAAAATCGCCATGATAATTTCTCACACCATTGATAACTAAGGGGGTGCAATATTCCAATTGAAGTAAGCAATTTTTTCTAGAGATATCTCTCTTATAATCGTTGTTTTTAATTGTGTTATATAGATGAAATAGTAAAGATGAACATATGGTAGAATGGTTGAACGTGGTAGCGATGTTCTCTATTACTAATTTTTTTGTCATAGAGTCAGGTTCAGACATCAATACTGATCTAAAGCAACGCACAATTTTTTCCAATAATGTGTTCTCAGATTCATACACACTATAAATATTACTTCTCGCCAGAATTTCAATAAGAGAGATATACCTAGCGTTATTGCTTATCAGGTCGATAATTTTTCTATTCACATATTGATAATCACCATTCGTATAGCGGTCAATGCAAATATATATATCTTGATTATTGCTAATATCTTTATTCTCAGACACCGAAATGAGGTTTTGGATATCTTTATCATCTATGACTTTTACAATGCTTTTTAGGACAGAAAGCTCTCTCGATGTAAGGCCTGATCCGTGTGCCACTTTGTCGCTAAAATAGCTCTTAAACAACAAGTATTGATCTAAGCATGATGTATGTGTAGCTGGCCATAGTCTTCTAGTATCAACCGATACTCTTTTATCGAACTCTAAAGGTAAAAAATAGCTTGAATACACATCTGCATAGTGAGTTGCAATTGTATCCCCTGAAGAGTCCCTCATTTCATCTAAAATGCCAACTAGGTTTTTAGAGAATGTTTCAAACCGTTTACTTTGGTGCTTGAAAAGGATTTGTTGCAAGAAGAAATCTTCTACTTTATGTTTTAATTTACTTCTTATGTTAGTGATATATTTTTGATTTGATTTGCTATTTATATATTTTTCAATGCAGCTTCTCATCTCTATCTCCCAAAAGGAGTAGCCACATTTAGCGTTTAAAAAATCTAGTTTACAAATAGCTTCTTCGTGACGAGACATCAATATTAAAGCCTCTACATCGTTTTTTACCGACACGAATGTAGATATTTCGTCTGAGTTAAATTGAAAAAGGTGGCTCAGCCAAGTTAGCTCTGAATTTGAGTCACTGAAACATATGTTGGGGAGCCCGCAAAATGTGTCAATATCTTTGTATAGAAATCTGATGCTAGTGGGAAGTTTAGGGTGGCTGAAGATTCTACGACAGAGCTGATCTAACTCGATACCTCTGAACTGAGTAACTTCTTGTGTTATCAATGAAGAAGTAATGAAGTCATTTTTTGCTTCATTGTTAGTCTTAACTGAAAACACACTAGCGAGTGCTGAATTTATTGAACGTTTCATCGATTCTGAGTTGCCTTTTACATGTTATGCCTATAGTAGCATTTACTTTGCATTGCTAACTAGTTTTTTATCTATAAGTCAGTGGTTTGAAGGTTGGTCGATAAACCGCTCACACACAACTTCAGCAGTTTAAGTGAGAATCGTATTAGTTTAAGGGGCGCAGTTTTCGCATTTGCTTCTTATTGTTTCTGTATTTCGAATTTAATTAAACATGACTGTTTGAACTTTGAACCGTAACTCATCTCGGACGAGATATGACTTGGCAAACTTACCAAAGCGAAGATTTCTTCATCTAAATCACCCTTGACCTGTCTAAAGCTTCACACTTTATAGTGCCTATATTGATTGAGAGGGGCGCTTTCTGTGTTCCCTCTAAAGTAAGTAGAGAGACACTATGAAACGTTTAATTCTAAACATCACGCTCTTGTTATTTATGGCACTTGGTAGCTTTAATGCCATGGATCATGATTCAACGCTTAAGGGCGGTATTGCGTTATCTCACGATGGTGAGCAAATTGCGTAGGGCAAAAGTGGGGGCGGGGAGACGGCGCTGATTTTCATTCATGGTTGGAGCTTAGACAGTAGGCTTTGGCAAAACCAAATGAGTGAGTTTTCAAAGCAGTACCAATTGATAATCATGGACTTAGCAGGGCACGGTAACTCATCGTTCAACCACCACAGAACGAGTGCAACACCTTCTTTATTAAAGTGAAATATTAGTGTCACGGTAGCAGATTAATTTAGCGTATGAAATTTTGTTACGTATATAGAAGGACTTATGAAAAAAATTGGGATTGTTGCCACGATTGGCGCTCTGGCTATCTTCGCTTTACCAACGCACGCAAGTAATGTCTCTGAAGGCGATGTTATTAATCTTGGTCTCCATGAGTTAAAACCAACTCAACCATCTGTGGGTTATGATCAAATTATGTACAAGTTGGGTCGTTATCAATTTGACCAAGAAAAGATGTTTGATGAAATCTGTGAAGCCAATGGCCAAAAAGGCGTAGTGAGCATTAAAGACCAAGCACACCCGAATATTCCTTCGACTTTCACCTGTGAAATGGAAACAGGCGCACGCAAAAAAGACATGAAGACTGTGGTTGTCGCACCTAATGGTGAATACTACCTAACAGACGGTCACCATACGTTCAATGTGTTCTACCGCATGCCTCAAGGTGGCGCATCGTTCAATGTGAATGTGGTGCTTGATAAAGATTACCGCAACCTCAAAAATATGGACGCGTTCTGGAACCAAATGGCAAAAGACGGCAATACATGGCTGTTTGATAACAACGGTGAAGCGATTAGCTATCAACAACTTCCAACCTCTCTTGGGCTAACTAACTTCGCTAACGATCAATACCGCTCACTGATGTACTTTTCTCGTGATGTGGGCTGGAACAAGCCAAGTAAGCCTGTCCCGTTCTTAGAGTTCTACTGGTCTAAAGAAGTACGTAAAGCGATTGATGCAGCAGACTTTGATCTGAATTCTACTGAAGGTTACGCAAAGGCAGTCAATGCGGTCAGCAACCATATCCTATCTATGGATACGAACAACGTTGGTGGCTCAAATCTTTCGGTTAAACAGATGGGGCAGTTTAGCGCATACAACCAAAAAGGCTTCGATAAACTGTTCAAAGAGCGTGGCAAGGTTGACTACATGCTTCGTTACAAAACTACATCGACCGCCAACGGTTTAAGCTATGACTTAGCAGCGGCGTCAGCTCCTGCACTAAAACAATTAGACGCGTTTACTCTTGAAGCAAACTCAAGCTTTAATGATTACCCTGCAGCTTCTGCTGATGGCATCGTCAATGCGATTGTAGAGATCCCGACAGGTACTTCCGCTAAGTGGGAACTAAGCAAAGACAATGACAAGCAAGTTATCTGGGAACACAAAAAAGGCGCGCCACGCGTGGTTAACTACCTTGGTTACCCAGGTAACTACGGCTCTATCCCGCGTACTGCACTACCAAAAGAGTTTGGTGGTGATGGCGACCCATTAGATGTGATTGTTCTTGGTCAGTCTGTACCACGTGGTGAAGTTGTTCCTGTACGTCTGATCGGTGTGATGAAAATGCTAGATGATGGCGAGCAAGATGACAAACTCGTGGCCGTTCTCACTAACGATTCACCATTTAAAGATGTTACTTCTCTAAACGAGCTAAACAATACCTACCCAGGTGTTCAAGACATCGTTGGCCTTTGGTTTGAAAACTACAAAGGCCCAGACGGTGGCATGGAACTGCAAGGCTGGGGCGATGATGTGGAAGCCAACAAGATCCTTGAGGCAGCAAGAAAACACTACGCTGTGAATTAAACTGCGGTTGGATTATTGGATTATTGGATTATTGGAAAGTAATCACTCTATAGATAAAACTAAGGCCTCGCGTGTGCGAGGCCTTTAACGTCCAAAGAGGGGATAATATCTTCATGGCGACAGGTGGTGACGATATTTATCCATAGCTGTTGGTATAGCCTTATCTCATAGAGAAATTTTCGTTGTGCCATTGCGTTGGGCACATTCCGTCAGAGATCAGTTGCTCTTTTAAGTCCTTCATCATTTGCTCGGGCCCACATGCGAAAAACTGATGATTTTTCACCGGCGTCTCGACAAGCTCAGTGATCACTTGCGAATTCAAACGCCCATTAAAATCAGCCTGTGTATGTAGCGTTACGTTTTTGCTCGGTATTAACCCTGATAGTTTTTTAATGATTTGCGAATAAAACTTACCTTTGCCGACATAAAATAGATGAATAGGCTGGTGCGATGGCTTAACAGCTTGAAGCCAAGATAGGAAAGGAGTTATCCCGACGCCACCAGCAATCCAAATTTGCGGTTTAGTACTATCCTTTTCAGCGTGTAATCGACCGTATGCACCATCAATTTTAACCTTGTCTCCAGTTTTCACTCTTGAGTACAGTTCACTTGTGTGACGGCCTAGGCAGCGTATAACGAATTTCAGCTCTTTTTCATGTGGTGCGGAGGCGATGGTAAAAGGGTGAAAGTGTTCTACTTTATCGTATCCAAAATCGAGGTAGGCGAATTGCCCCGCATGATATTGAATGCCTTTACCATCGGTATTGAGTGTAATCTCAAGGGCACCGTCAAGCTTCTCTACATGAGTAACAGCATAGTCTTGATAGGTGGTTGGTTTGATGAAGGTCTTGTATATCCAGCTTAAACTACCCACAAGCGAAACGACGATCAAAGAGATACCAGTGACACTGTCGATGACGAAAGGAACATCCGAGAAAAACGTATGGTAAACCGCTATTAGAAATATTGGCCCCATGAGTTTGTGCGTGTAGTACCAAAGACGGTAAGGCAGTGCTTTAACCATACTTACACTACCAAGAAGCAGCAATCCATACATTGCCCATTGCCCCAGTTCTTCTCCAAATTCAGCGAATGAAGGATCGATACCATTCCCTGCAGGGCCGGGTACTAACAACCAATGAAACGAAGCACCAACAAGGCCGAAAATACCTAACCATTTATGCCAAATGTATGCACTGTCCATCCCTCCCACCAATGACTCTATCCATTTTGGTCTGCAGCTTAATAACATGGCTCCCGCCATAGCGATCATCGATACTGTGGCAAAAAACGCTGGGATCTTTCGTGCTAATTCAAGGTCAGCAGGTAAAAGGAACCAGACAATGACACTGCTTAAAGTGATTGATACTAGGGTCTTTAATCGGGGGGAGAGCTTCATTTTATTCGCCGCTTATCAATGGATTCTTTAATCAGAATGCAATATCAATTGTGAATGCGAGCTGAATAATTCGGTTATGTTTTAAGGAGAAACTACAGCGGGGTCAGACCTTGCTTTTAACCACTCAATTTCTGCCACGCTCACAGCTTGATAATGATAGAATCCCCGCATTAGAAATATTGAGAACCACTATGTTTATCCATCATGTAAACGGCATCGACTGGCTGGTAATTACCGCCTTTGAAGAACTTAAGCCGATGTTTATCGAAGATGCTGGTCCAATCCCATCTTACTTTTCTAGCAACAGTGAATTGAGCCTGATTGACCAAGCCAAGCGCTGCTATGGTTTTTTGCCGACGCTTCGCGGCGTGATCACTGATACCGGCACATATCAAAGTAAAGATCTTGAAGAAGACTTGAACCCGCAGCTAGCGTGTATTGTTGAAGGGCGTGGCCGCGTGTTCATCTACCACGGCGACTACGTGGCTTTTGTTGATGACGAGCAAACCTTCATTACTCGAATGGACTAAAGACAGTGAAGTAGGGCAGTTGTAACCCTTGATTGAAAACCAAAGCCTCGCGTTTGCGGGGCTTTTTTGTGGGTAGGAGGTTTTGCTCGGTACATTCGTCATCAGTTTGCGAGTCGTGACGGAATCTTTCACTCATTAATCGCCTAAAACCGGTGTCTCATAGTTATATAAAGGAATTAGCAATCACTTCTACATGGGGAGTCAGCAGCATTCTATTGGCAAGAATTGAGCGAACCTAACGGGTGTTTGTTATTGAAAATAATAACGTTAACTGTGTAATTTAGGACGTCCCTCTATGGCTAAGAAAATCATATTCATTCACGGTCGCGATCAAAAGCCCGATAAAGCACCACTTCAAGCGCTCTGGTACGATGCGATAGAGCATGGCTTGCATCGAGACTGTGGAAACTCAAACGCATTACAAGTTTTTAGAAATGTCGATAAGCGGTTTGTCTACTACGGCGAGCTTTCAAACACATTGCTAAAAAAGCCAACCGAAGACCCTGCAAGTCGGCAGCGGGCATTGGCGAAGCTAAAAGAATACCAAACTCATCAGTTCGACGAAGCAACGTATGATGATGTATCTAAAATGGGCTTTCTTAAAGAGGCCTTGGCAGATACTTTCTCCGCGATATTGGGGCGACTAGGTGCAGCAGAAACGCTAATTACAATGGTCGCGCCAGATATGGCTCACTATTGGAATGAAGATACCTATTTTGGTAGCGATGTTCGGCATAGATTAATGATTGAGCTGAAGGAAGCGCTTGATAATCAAGATGACATAATGATCGTATCGCACAGCCTTGGTTCGATGATCAGTTATGACGTGCTATGGAAGTTATCTCATTACGGAGAGTACAGACACGATTATGGCGCCGACAAGAAGGTCGACTTATTGGTTACGCTCGGTTCACCACTGGGTGATGAAAACGTAAAAGATAGGCTGAAAGGCAGCCGCCTAAAAGGTGATAAGAAGTACCCCTTGAACATTCAACAGTGGATAAATATCTCGGCAGAAGACGATTTCATCTCTCACGACAGTGAAATCAAAAACGACTTTAAAGAGATGCTTGAACTGGGCTTAGTACCCGGCGGAATGAAAGACATCTACCCAATTTATAACCTCAATATCCGCAACGGGAAAAGTAACCCTCACGCGTCAATAGGTTATCTTATCCACCCTAAGTTCATCGCAGTGCTAGATGAATGGCTTTCAAGTTAAGTCAGCTCTCACTAATTTCTGGTTGAACAACCGATACAATAAGGCCTCGCGTGTGCGAGGCCTTATTCTTTCAAACTAATGCTAGTTTATCTTAGCGAAAGCTCGGGATAATTGCTGGAATACCCGGTAGAAGACCAACCAATGCCATTACGCTTGTTAGTACAACAAACATAATGCCCGGTAGTACCCAACGGCTCATCTTACTCAGTTCACCACTACGTTCTTTACAGCCGACTAAGCCTAGGTTGTCCAGCAGCATGGTGAGTGACCAACCAAATGCAGGGTTTACAAGCGCTGATGAGAACACAACAATCGCTGCTGATTGAGTGGTTTTGCCTTCACGCGTCATCTCCATTCCTGCTTCTAGCAGTGGAACGAATACACCCACAATCAGAGCTACACAAAGTACAGGTTGCCAGATAGCTAAATCCATCGGGTAGCCCCAAATCGCAGCAATGATACAGAACAGAGCCGTCAGCAAAGCACCCGCTGGAATAGGGCGTTTAGCAATCGCTGCAGGTACGATGTAAGTACCCCATGAGGACGTAAAGTTGGTGCCGCCAAGTAGTGAGCCGAACGTTTGACGAATAGACGCTGTGGTCATGGTGTCATCAATGTTCATGTGTACTTTTTCAGTGCGCTCTGGGTAGCTGATCTTTTGGAATACTTGATGGCCTAGGAAATCTGGTGACCACATCGCTACCGCAAGAATCGCGAACGGTAGTACGACCATGAAGTGTTCAATCGTTGGCAGGCCAAGCATCCAACCTGTATCTTCTCCCCACCAATACATAGGGTTCATGTTAGGTAAGCCTGGCTCTGTGTGGAAAGCGAATGGCGCACCCATAGCAAATGCAATCGTACCACCCAACAAACAGCTAAGAGGCACAGCTAACCAACGCTTACGGAAGTGCTCCAATAGCGCATACAGAATAATGGTGCAGAAGATCACCACGAAAGCGATGTGGCTCATGCCGATTCCTTCAGCCCAAGCGAACAGTTTTTTCACCTGAGAAGCGGTTCCCACAAAGCCAAGGTAGAGCAGCAATCCGCCACACACACCTTTACTGGTGAGGTTAGCCAACATACTGCCGCCTTTGCTGATGGCTAACAGCAGGCCAAACGCGCCAATCAACAAGCCAAAGGCCATTGGGTGACCGCCAGCAGCAACCACGATAGGGATCAAAGGAATTAGTGGGCCGTGGGTACCTGCGAGGTTAGCCGTTGGTAGTAGAAAGCCAGAGAAAAGAATGATGAAGACAGAGGCGATAAGGAGTTCGTATCGAACGTTTTCTAGGATGAAGTCTTCATTTAATCCGAGAGCACCAGCGAAGGTGGCTGCAATCGCGCCCACCATCACCACTTTACCAATGGTCGCGGCCATGGCTGGGATGGTGTCTTCTATCTCAAATCTATAATCTTTAAACGGTAAATTTGGACGCCAGCGCTTAGGCGACATGATTTGTAGTTCGTGCTCTAGATACTGCTCTCGGGATTCAAACTCTGAGCTTGGTTTGTGTTGTTGTTCATAAGAGAGTTCGTCCTCATGGGGTTGAGGCTCCTCTCTTGGTATATTTACGGACTCTAAAGTACTGCTCATTTTGATTCCTTTCTTTCACACTCTAAGGTGTGTTGTTCCAACAAACGTAATTTACTCTCGACACCAAGATTGAGCGGAGTAGTTAGCGATATCTTTTTCTTCTACACAGAACGTCATGACTCACTTAGTGATAAAAACAATACGTCAACTTATATTTAAAAGGTCATTAACATTCAGTTGCTAGTACCTTATATCAAACCAAAAAAAACAAATAGACTCAGGTAGTTAGACATTAGTCGTAGGGTGAGGGTGCTAGAATGAAAGCCTGTAAATTGGATGAGGCAGCTTGTTTGTAGACGATGAACTTGATGGGTAATAAACGAATATCTAATGAGAAATGCTTGGCGTTAAAGCATCCAATAAAGTCTATCGAATATTGCTTTCTAGCATCTTTGGGTGTGGTTTGATGGAGAAGCTGTCTGAAAAGTAAGCGATACGTTTGAGACCAAGGTATACGCTATAAGGCAACTTTTGGTATTTCAAAGGGAAGACCGGCACTTGTTGTTTTAAGTCCTTTCAAGCTGAACTTTAAACCCGTCTGATAGCAATGTTTTGAACGAAATTTATTGATAATAATTCTCATTACGTTATTTTTTGGTCTCAAACACACTCATTGCTGCGGAGACCAACATGGAACACTCGGATATTACTCAACTGCTTATTCCAAAGAGTGATTGGGCATCGCCTGATCTCTTTCTCTATGAAGGGGAAGACAAACTTCACCTCAGCTTAGAAGGCGCAATTCAGTACAGCGGATTGAACAGCATTGGTGGCGTGGTTCTGGGCTTTAGGATGATCCAACACGCGGTGCAACTCGCGGCGGGTGACCAGTCTTTGCAACGTGATGGCATCAGCATTTACACCGCGTTCCCTGGCCGTGGTGCACAAGATGCCTTTGAGTACACATGCCGTGCGCTGCGTGATAGACGCTATTGTTGTGATACCACACTGCACCACCCAGCAGCGCAAACCGGGCAACGTGGCCAGTTCTTGTTTACGATCCGCTTGAACGAGCAATCTATGGTGATGACGCCAGCCAACGGGCTACCAAGCAAAAGCTACTTTGAAGCCGACCGACATTCACAAGATGGCCGAGAAGCGGCGTTGAGGTGGCGCGATGAGAAGATCAACTTCGCTAATACACTGTTGAGCTTGTCGCCAGAAGAGTGCTTGCGCGTGTTGTAGCTCTCCGTTTCCATAAACAGAATGAGCTTACTAACAGATTGAACACAGAAATAGAATGAACAACATGAGGTCGCTCGCTTTTAAGTGGGCGACTTTTTTGTATCAGCGCTCGCGGAAACCAGATTCCTAGTCGCGCTTAGGCTTGCTGGAATGACTCGTTTCCCCGTCAACATATTAAAATGTACAGAGGTGGAGCAGTTTTCAAAGCATTACACTGCGTGCGGTTATTCGAAGTGATATAATTTGTGCCTAACACTTTGAAGAGCTGATGATTTAAAGGATTAGTACGATGGCAAAAACAATCTCATTGGTACTTGGTAGTGGTGGCGCCAGAGGCTTGGTTCATGTTGGCGTTATCCGCTGGTTAATTGAACATGGCTATCAGATAAAATCGATCTCTGGTTGTTCAATTGGTGCCCTTATCGGTGGTGTTTACGCGGCAGGTAAGTTGGACGAATTTGAAGAGTGGATCACCAGTATCGACCAGTCTGATATGACTATGCTGTTGGACTTTTCATGGCAATCAAGCGGGATGTTCAAAGGGGATAAGATCATAGACTCGCTACGTCAGCTAATCGGCGAGACCTCTATTGAAGAGTTGCCTATCTCATATATCGCAGTTGCCGCGAATGTCGCTGAAGAAAAAGAGGTTTGGCTGAAGTCTGGCTCCTTGTTTGATGCCATTCGCGCTTCTATCTCTCTGCCACTGTTCTTCACTCCTCATGTCATCAATGGCGAAGAACTTATTGATGGGGGAGTGCTTAATCCTGTACCTATTGCGCCTACCTTCGGCGATAGCACTGACGTGACGCTGGCTGTGAACTTAGGTGGTGAACCTGAGACACTTAAGCAGGAAGTGACACCTCTTTCTCTACCGACAAAAGAGAGTAATCTGCACGATAAGGTTGCGCACTTTATCGATAACCTAGGTAATAACGTCAAAAGTAAAATGAGCTTCAACTTTGCAGCTTACGATATTGCCAACCAAGCGTTTGATGCGATGCAGTCGACGATTGCCCGCCAGAAACTGGCAGCTTATCCTGCCGATATCACCCTTGAGGTCCCACGTAATGCCTGTGGCACACTAGAGTTTGAACGCTCAAAGGAGATGATAGACAGAGGCTACCATTTGGCACAGGCTAAACTGGGCAACCGACTTTAATGTGATAGGCCGCAGGCTTGACGAAGAGAGTATTTATGGAAACGGAACTCAAACAACTTGAACTCAACGATCTGATGGCAACAAAAGATGTCATCGTGCTCACCAGCGTAGAAGAGCAGGCGATATCTTGGCTCACAAGTTACTATCAAAAAAATGCTGATATTCAGGTTATCGAGAACGCACACCAACTAGAGACAGACTCGATTTTGGCGCAATGCCGAAGCGGCCTTAACGAAAGTAAAAAGGTGATACTCACCGCCCAGTTTCGTAGCCAACTTCCTATCATCAATATCGCTTCACTGTGTAATGAGCAGCGCAAATCACTCATCAATATTGAGCTATCGGACTGGGATGAAGTACAGCGCCTGCCACAGTCGTTTAGTAGTTTTTAGCTTGTAGTCATTTTAGATAAAATTAAGGCCTCGCAATCACGAGGCCTTGGTTTTTAGTGGAATGTGTTACGAACGCTCAGTGGTAG
This sequence comes from Vibrio sp. D404a, assembly GCF_030248535.1. Classification (GTDB taxonomy): domain Bacteria; phylum Pseudomonadota; class Gammaproteobacteria; order Enterobacterales; family Vibrionaceae; genus Vibrio. The sequence continues at coordinate 25,642 of NZ_JAHGAJ010000028.1, forward strand.
CTTTACACTGCTCACTCCAAGTTATTACAGGTTAAGTTGGTGAGTAATCTGTTCTAACTCTTGTTGCCATTGTCGCTGCATCTTTGGTTTCTGATGCTTTGGCTTACGTTGTTTATCATCCTCAATTAAGGTTTCTAGTTGATACAGCCTTTCCAATATCGCTTCTTCAGAATCAAGACTATCGCTTGTTTGGCTAGGTGTTGGGGACGAACCACTGTCAGTTGATTCACTTTCCAACAACTCAATATCTGAGAACTCACGGTCATGAGCTTTCGCTTCTGAATCAATTTCACCACACAGCTTTTCAAGGTCATGCCATTCTGTTAGCTCGCCGTCTTTAATCAACCAATAGCGGTTACAGCTTTTTTCAATCAGCTCTCGGTCGTGCGTTACGAGTAACACTCCACCTTCGAACTGATTAAGCGTGTCGCTGAGTTGATCTTTGCCATCGATATCAAGGTGGTTTGTAGGCTCATCAAGCATAAGTAGGTGATACTCTGCCAGTGATAGCCCGAGCATCAATAACCGAGAACGTTCGCCACCACTCAATTCGCTTACTTTTTGAGAGTGTCTGTTGTACTCGAAACCAGCACTGATTAACGCGATTTTACGCCTCTCCTCGCAAAGGTCAGTTAGTCCTTCAAGGGAGTCAATTAATGCGTCGTTGTCATTCAGTTGCTTTAGGCTTTGGTCGTAAAAACCGAGTCGGCAACGTGGATGGAACTGAATGCCCTCCATGTTATTTTTACTCTGCGTATAGTTCTGCCAGAGCATTTTCAACATTGATGACTTGCCGCTACCATTACTACCGATAATCGCAACTCGATCGCCACTTTTGATCTGTTGCTCAATCACCTGAAGTAATACAGGTGCATCAAACGCGGGCTTCACATCGAGTTTGTCGATAGCGAGCAGTCGGTTTGCCTTAAGAGATTCACCTTTTAAGGAGAGCTGCCAAGGCGTTCCAGAGGTCAGCTCGGTTTGCGTCTCTTTTAATCGCTCAACTCTTTTCTCCATGGTTTTGGCTTTTCTTGCCAGATCTTCGTTGTCATAAACTCGTCCCCAGTTCCCTAATCGTTTAGCGCTTTTCTCAACTCGATCAATCTCTTTCTGCTCTGCCATGTTTCTCTGTTTTGCAGCTTCATCAACTCGTGCGAGTTCATCCAGTGCTTTTGAGAAGGGCAGTTGGAAGTAATTAAGGCGTTTGTCTCTTAAAATCCAAGTGCAGTTGGTGACCTTGTCCAATAGTTTTCGGTCATGTGACACGAGAACAAAGCTACCTCTCCAGCTGATTAGAAAGCGTTCTAACCATAGTAAGGTAGGGAGGTCGAGGTGGTTACTCGGCTCATCGAGTAAAAGCAGATCTGGCTCGGAGATCAGCGCCCTTGCGAGTAATAGGCGTGTATGTTGACCACCACTTAGAGAACCCGCTGTTAGGCCCCAATCACTGGATGAAAAGCCCATATCAGAAAGGATCAGCTCTGCGCGCCATTGGTCTTGTAACTGTTCATCTTTGGGAAGCTTTGCAACCACGGCCTCAAGCATAGAAAGCTGCTCTAGGTTCGTTGGCAAATGCTGTTCAACTTGTTCGATTAAACAGTGACTCGATATGGTAATAGCACCAGAGTGAGGTTCTTTGTTACCGCAGAGTAGTTGCAGTAGGGTACTTTTTCCGCTGCCGTTGTAGCCGACAAGGCCGATGCGGTCACCTTGTTTAAGGGTGAAAGAGATAGCTTCAAACAGAGATGTTGAAGGTGTGTTGAATGTAACTGATTGGGTAGATAATAATGTGCTCATTGGCTTACTCAAGTTTTTCAGGCGTAATAACGCCTATCGTCAGTTGTTCGCTGACAATAACCTCGTAAGCTAGAGGGAAGAGACTCTAGTTAGTCTGTCTTTTTTGCTACTTCGCTCAAGCTAGGTTATCGCAGCACGTTGCTGGTAAAACTTGAGCGAACTTCGTAAGCAAAAATGTATGCAAAAAATAATGCACACTGGTTCATGGTTACCTCCTTTTATTTCGTCTAGTGGATGGATATGGTCATTCTATCAGCAGTTCTTTTAAAGTCTATGATGGTTATTCTCACCTCACAGGCAATTTGGTCTTTGTTTTTACCTGCCCAAAGGCGAAACTGGATTCAATAGAAGCGATATTGGGTAGGCGGGTTAATTGCTTACGGATAAATTGCTCGTAGCTTTTGAGCGATTCGCTCACCACATGCAGCAGGTAGTCGTGATTCCCCGTCATCAGAAAACACTCTAGTACTTCATCAATGACTTCAATGTGCTGCTCAAAATCGCGCATGTTCTCTTCTGTCGGCTTTTCAAGCTTCACCAACACAAACACATTCACGGGTAGGCCGCACGCTTCTTGATCGACACTGGCGTGATAGCCACGAATGATCCCTTGTTTCTCTAATGCTCGAACTCGGCGTAAACAAGGGGAGGGGGAAAGCGCCACGCGGTCGGCTAACTCTTGGTTGGTGAGTCGTGCGTTGCTTTGCAGTTCAGCCAGTATCTTCTTGTCGATCTCATCCATTGGCATATTCCATTAATAAGGAACTAAATTCGGCAATATTATTGCTCAAAGTGTATGTCTTACTTCGCAAATAGCAATCTTTAACATCTGTGCAACACTAAAATTAAAGGAGGAACAACAAGCATGGAATGACTTAGGAATTATGAATACTTCAACTCAATTGAGCCCACTGCGTAAAACAACCAAACACGAACAAGCAGAAGCCCTTGCTATTGAGCAAGCAAAACACTTCGGTATCGACCCAAATAGCGATTACGGCACCACGCTGGTGGAACTGGCGACGACGCTGTACAAAGCGAATAATAAGACACACGACCTTTGGGCAATAACGGTTGATGGCCTTTCTGAGCTGGATAAAAGTGACCGAATCGCTTGGTTTAACGCCAAACGTTTCTTGTCATTTCAGATCGCTAAGATCCTCGATAACCTGCAAAACCCAATGCGCGCGACTTACCAATCCATTGCGACTAACAATGGTAACTTTGCCTCAAAAGGCGCGTATCCAATTTTCGATAATGTAGCGGCTATCTTTTCCGCAAGCCCAGTGATCACGCGCACGGCGACCTATTTGTTTGCCTGTACAGAATGGATTGAAGATGCGTTCAACGGCAAAGAGCCACTGCACGATATCTACTCTCGACTACTTAATCCGACTTCAATCTCGCTCGCGAACCATATGGTTGACCTAGAGGCAGGCTCAAGAGCCAATGAGTATCTCGCATGGAACTTCAACTCAGGTATGGCAGCTATAGATGGCTTGTTGAGTCACTTACTAGGGCATGAAGATATTGTATTGGCCTCACGTAACATCTACGGCGGTTCTTATCAGCTGTTGGAAGATTGGTTTGGCAAGCCTTCGAACTTGAATGTCGCAGTAGAGTGGGTAGATGGGTACTCAGGTGATGAGTTTGCGACTCGCTTAGATGAGGTTGCTGATAAGTACGCAGATCGCCTTGCTGCAGGTAAGAAGATCTACGTCTACCTTGAGTCTCCGTGTAACCCACATGGCTACGTGTTAGATGTCGCCAACATCAGTAAGGCGGCTCACTCTCGTGGTTGGGATGTGATTGTTGATTCAACAGTAGGCACGCCACTGCTTCATCCAGTTCTCAAGCGTGATGATGTGATGGAAAGACCGGATTATGTGATTCATTCCTACACCAAAGAGTTAGCAGGTTCGGGTACCACTACTGCTGGTGTTGTGATTGGCCGCAACGAGACCATGTTTGTTCCAAAAGGGGAAGAGGTCACTTTCACTAAGCCTAATGGCGATAATGCGACGATTCCATGGAACGAAACTTTGTTTTGGAATGTGTATTACATTAAAGGCGCCTTCTTGGATGCAGACAAAGCGTTTGAAGTGCTGAACGGCATGAAAACCTATGAGATGCGTGTGGTGCAGAAAACCATTAATACGCTAACGCTGGCGAAGATCTTTGATGCCCATCCTGACATCAATGTCTCTTGTCCCGCTTTGCCTGACAGCGACAACTACGAACACTGTCAGAACAACATGTATTTGGGTTTACCTGCAGCGTTGTTCACAATCGATATGGAAGGTAATGGTGACCGAGCGCCAATCAATCGTGATGGATTTAAGCAGTTCTTCGATATGCTTGAACCCGCTATTGGTATGCAAGTGAGCCTTGGGCAAACCAACACGGTTGCGCTGTGTCCGGCACTGACCACTCACTCAGAGCTGAGCGACGAGGCACTTGCTGAGGCGGGTATCAAGCCAACGACTATGCGTATCTCGATTGGTTTAGAAGATCCTCGTATGTTCATTGCACATATTATTGAAGCCGCTAAATTGTCGATTGACCGCAAACATGTTGATTTCTCATCGAGCTTCCCACGTAATGAGCGTATCGATGAGATCTATATGCAAACCTATATGGATGTGCACCAGAGGTTCGTGAAGAGTCTGCCGAAGTTCGGACAGCTGAGTCAGTAAATTTGGCTGGTAGTCTAAGCGAGTAGACTATTACATAACACAAGCAGCACCCTGTAAGCTCAAGAGCCTGCAGGGTGTTCTTATTGGTTTGGATTAAATGAATTGCGACGACACTGATTTGGCGTCATCCCAAATCTCTTTCGGAAGATTTTGCACAGGTAACTGGTGTCTTTTACTCCAACTTCATCTGCCAGTTGTATCAAGCTATGGCTAGAATGGGAGAGTCGCCAATGTAGGTGTTGTAGGCGTAACTCTTGCCAGTATTGGTGAGCAGACATATCGAATTGTTGTTGGAATAGTCGGTCTAGCTGGCGACGGGCTAACGCCAATCAAGGTTCCAATGTCGTCTACTTTAGTACTCAGCGATAAATGTTCTTGCATCAATGAAACTGCGCGGTCGATGTGACGGTTCTGACTGCTCCCATGCTGAGATGATTTCAAGCGGTGATGATTGCCACGGCCTTCGTCGACCAGCATATCTGCTAACCCTTTTTCAGCTCTAACCTGGCCTACATGATCTTGCAAGATAGCGATAAGAAGGTCGATGGTCGCGCTGCCACCGGTACAGCTAATGAGTTTTTTGTCGAAGTGATACAACTGTTCATCACGTACTACAACCTTGGGATAGTTCGCTTTAAACTCATGATGATGTCGCCAGTGAACCACGACCTGATGATTGTTTAGCAACCCTAACTCTGCCAGCGTAAAACAGGCGTTATCGATGCTCACTATCTTGATGCCAGCCGATACAACCTTTCTAAAGAATGCACGATATAAGGGAGCTTGTTGCTGTGAATCCTGAGCTGTTCGGCTACCAAAAAGGACAACGTAATCAACGTCCTTCAGTTCGATGGTATCCGAAGTATGCTCAACCATGATCGGGATGTTGCTGCTCGACGTCACGACTCTTTGAGTGTGAGATATGATTTGCCACGAACAGTAACGCTGCTGACTAAGATCCGCGTCATCGGCGGAGAAGCGTAGTTTGTCTAGAAACGCTCCAAAGGGGAACATATTGAAGTTGTCCAACGGGATTAATAGAAACCTGACGTTCTTTGAGTAATCCATACCAGCAGCCTTAAGTGTCTATAAAGTGCTATTTTACGTCTATATATTACCGTTATCAATTTACTCTTCGACGCATACTAGCGACAGATTCAGTTATCTTGTTGAAGGTTAGTTATGACGTTTGAAGTGTGGTGCTTGTTTATTTTGTCTGCTTTTGGGTTAGCGTGTATTCCCGGCCCTAACTCTTTATTGGCTCTCAGCCATGGTGCTCAATTTGGTTACAAAAAGACATTGTGGACGATTTATGGTGGCGTTTGCGGTTTCTTCCTACTAATCACAATCGCCATGCTTGGGTTAGGCACCTTGCTAGAGGCCGAACCAGAGCTGATGATTGTTCTTCAATGGCTAGGGGCTCTATACCTCGGCTTCTTAGGTCTGAAGCTATTCTATGCGCCGAGCGTTAATGTTGAAGGCGAAGCTGAAGCGGTCACACTATTGCCACGACAGCTCTTTAAGCAAGGATACTTTGCTGCGTTATCCAACCCAAAAGTACTGCTGTTTTTTACCGCGTTCTTAGCTCAGTTCATCGACCCAAACAAAGCCTTTTTCCCTCAGTTCGTAGTGATTGCAGTGACTTTTCTTTGCATTGAGTTTGCGGTTGAATTTGGCGTAGCGAGAGTCGCCGATAAGGTCAAAGCATTGCTGCTCAAGAATGGCCATATATTCAACCGATGCTGCGGCGCACTTTTCTTAGCAATGGGTGTGATGGCGATAGTGAAGAGCTTGTCTTGATAAGGTGTACTTTCTCAACTAAAGGTAATTCCTAAATACGCATTGAGCGATCAGAAGCGTCGCCCAATGCGTTAGTTCCTTGTGAATCTACATTCTGGAAAGCTAGAACAACCCCAAAACGTTTTACCTATGTTTGACCCTGTACGTGCCACTCTTTTAACGAGCAAAGATCCACAGTTCGGACAGTTTGATTTAGAGTTATGTCGTTTGCGGAGGCTTTTTACATGTTCACGTCGAGTGGTCGTGGATGTACTAACATGGTGTTGTATTCTTCTCAAAAGATCATCAATCTGACGGTCAGTGAAAACGACTTCATTGAAGCGTTTAATGTAACGTGCCAACCCACTAGTGAGGATATTATTAGGTAGCTCGGTCTTTAACTTGCAGTCTCCTGAGAAAAATACAACAGTGTGAATAAGGTCTTCGTCGATATCAAAGTAAGATGCTATCGCCTTCTTTTGTCGATATGTTTGCCTGAGTGGGTTCTGAAAGCGATATTTCTTACCAAATAGGGATTGAGTCCACTCTTTAGAATATAGGTCTCCAAATATCCAGCCTTTGTGGTTCTTTGTCTCGACAATAAAAATACCAAACGGTGATATAAGTAGGTGATCAATCTGTGCAGTACCACCAAATGTCGGTATATATAAGTCGTGGAAGCGTTGATAAGTTGAAGAGCTTAGCGTAACCCACATAGTAGCGGTTACTTTCTTTTCTCCAAACCAACCTCGAATATTATTTAACACAATATATTACTCTGTATAAATGGCTATACCGCTAACGGTCTGTTCTGAAATGGGGATTAGGTATTGGTGATCTGTACCAACGCCTCCGAGCATTACAGAGTTGTTACTTCCTTGACCTTGCAGCAATACGCCATTAGCACCATGCTTTGCGGCCTGTTTTTTCAGTTCTTCAATTGCGTAGTTTACGGAGTCTTGCTTAGTTAAGCCTGCATCGCTAGAAGCGTTCACTAAAGCAACTTTCTCAAACTTTAGTGGAGCTTTGAGGTAAAGAGTCACGTGTTGAGGGCTAATCGGTTCCCTAGCTTCACCAACTAAGATTGAAGAGCCGGATGCGCAGCCGAATAAGAAGAATGTTATTGAAACAGCGAATGCTTTTAAAAAGTTCATTGGAGCAGTTTTTACTTAGAATCAGGTAGCTAAATCGTAACGCAATTAACCCTAAGTTTTTTAAGTGTATTGTAAAAACTTACGTCAATAGCCAGCCATAGTTTGGCGCTTCAAACCATAATATCTCTTATGTCAATTGATGACTTTTCTGTCAAATACCTTTCCAACCCACTGTATTAGATATGAATACTCTCAAACAGTGTATTGATTTAGCTTTCGTATTCCTGCCGCTAGTATGTTTTAGGCAGGGGACAAGAGTCTTAGTTGCGTGTCATCAAATGGCCATTATCGCGGTTAGCTGGTGGGTAATATGGCGTCAGATTTCAGAGCACCACTACTAACTAAGAGAGTATTTTATGTTCAAGAAAACACTGATTGCCGCTTCTTTAGCTATGACAGCTGCTTACTCAATTGCCGCGCCAGCTCCGGCTGTAGAAACCGAACCGACTGCCATTGAGGCACCTCAAACGGTTGTCTTTAAGAATGTGAATGTTTTCAACGGAACGGAAAATAAACTGTATAACAACCACTCGGTGATAGTGAACGGTAACAAGATCACGGCTATTACCAAAGGCGATGCAGACATTCCAACTGACGCCAAAGTGATTGATGGGGAAGGTCGAACATTAATGCCAGCATTGATCGACGCTCACATGCACTTGACCATTCCAAAAGGTCTGCTTGGCACTGATGATATGCGTTGGACCGAGATTGCGATTCATGGTCAAGAATTTGCAGAAATGTATTTGGATATGGGCTTCGGTACGGTCCGTGATGTTGGTGGTGCAGATGGCTCATGGACAGACATGGAGCGCGACGGCCGTTTGAAGGAAGTACCACGAATCTACGCATCGGGCGCACCTATCGCACCTATTGGCTCGCACGCTGATGTTGGTTTGCAATCTCGTCGTCTAACGGATTCACCGCAAAACTTGGAGATTCTCAACATCATGACCAATGCCAATGGCGTGGATGAAATCAAGAAACAAGCGCGTTACCAATATCGCCAAGGCGGTCAATTTACTAAGGTATTCCAATCAGGTGGGGTGTCGTCGAAGTTTGACCCGTGGCAGTACAACTCGTACTTAGATGATGAGATGAAAGCTGCAGTCGCGATTGCTGAATCTTACGGCTCTTATGTTGCTACACACGTATATTCTGAGCAAGCTATGCATCAAGCGTTAGATCTGGGTGTGAAAACACTTGAACACGGTTTTATGTTTAAAGCGGACATGGCAGAGAAGTTCAACAAAGAAGGGGCATTCATTGCAACTAACCTAACCGCGTTCTCGCCAGATCTTGCGACTATTCCAGTGGTACAAGATCCTTTGATTCAGAAGAAGCTTGCATCGGCACAAGCGGCGTTTGGTAGCTACCAGAAAGAGATGAAAGCGGCAGAAGATGCTGGGTTTGACCGTCGTGCCTTTAACGTAGACTGTGTAGGTGTTGCGGATACGTGTGCTAAGCAGATTGCTCACGAGATTTGGTTGAATGCGGATATGTTCGGTAACTTCTCAGCGCTACGTGCTATGACATCAACATCTGGCCGTATCTCTGCTGAACTAATGCAGCCATGGATTGACCCGTATTCAGATGCAAAACTGGGTGTGATTGAGGTAGGTGCATACGCAGATATTCTGCTTATCGATGGTAACCCATTAGAAGACATTACGCTGGTGGGCGGTCGTGATACATGGTTTGGTGAAACGAACGATGCTAAAAAGGATGGTTCTCACTTGACGGAAATGGACCTCATCATGAAAGACGGTAAGATCTTCAAAAACACGCTTTAAGATTGTATTGAATAGGAGAAAGTCCGGCATATTCGCCGGACTTTTTGTGTATGTCATATGAGTGTTGCGACGCGTTACTGCTTACCACATTGCGTGTGTTAGCTAATTTGAATCTGTCTATTTGTCATCATCGCGATGAGTCTTGCCACTCGCTCACGCATGTCACGTCTTTCTACTATCATGTCAAGTGCGCCATGCTCTAATAGAAATTCGCTTTGTTGAAAATCCTCGGGTAGTTTTTCTCGAACGGTTTGTTCGATTACTCTACGGCCTGCAAAACCAATACGAGCTTTGGGCTCACCGATGTTGATGTCACCAAGCATCGCCAAACTTGCTGAGACACCGCCGAAGGTTTGGTCGGTGAGCACCGAAATGTAGGGAAGCTTTGCGTCAGACAGTCGTTTTAGCGCAGCGCTGGTTTTTGCCATTTGCATTAATGCCATCAGTGATTCTTGCATGCGCGCGCCTCCACATGCGGAAAAGCAGACTAAACCACAATTTGCTTTTTACGCATCAAGAAAGCATATAGCGAAGAAGGTTCCTGCGTTTATAGAGCATCTACAAAGCTGCGCAAACCAGAACGACTACAAATAGATTGCTTGGTAGTCGATAGAATTGGCAGACAGCGTGATTTTACTTAACCCAATCTTCTCACTGCGATTGTATTCATCGAGTGAGTGGTCAAATCCATAGGCGGTTGAAGGGGCCATATATTGAGTGACACCATGTTGTGTCTCAACTATGCCATCATGGCCGTGACCACAAATCACATCACCTACACGATACTTGTGAAGAACCTTCATAACATCAGTATCGTTCTCCAAGCGAATCGCTTTCATCCAGTCTGAACCGACAGGAATAACAGGGTGGTGAACAACCACAATTGGGTTGTCGGACTTTCTAAGATGCTTTTTTAGCTGTGCCATACCCAGATTATCAATACGACCTGAGCCGAGTGGGTGACGTTTATCGAGTGGTTTGAAACTTGAATCGAGAAACACAAACTCTCGCTCACAAACGAAGGCTTTGTCGGTCACACAAATGGTTGAGCCTTTTAGCTCTTCACGCATCAATGCAGAGTCATCATGGTTGCCTGCAATCGCGTAAATCGACTTGTTGCTAACGTGTTGTTTGATGAAGGCTTCTAATGCAATGTAATCGCCCGGCTTTGGGTTACAACAAATATCACCTGTTAGGAAAATCGTCTTACAGCCATCGTCACTGTTAGCGTATTCCAATGCTCGACGCAGGTTTTCATAACTGGATTCATCGGAAAGGTGACAGTCACTGATTTGATATACGATAGTCATTGTTGTAGTCCGGTTATGACAATTGGATAAAGAAAATACTCACCACAGGGGCAGGCATTGATAGGGATTAGTTTGTTTTGGCTGCTTTGTGCTGTTCAACCATGAACGCGATCGCTTCGTCATTCAAACAGGACTTACTTACGTACTGGCGCTGTTTACCAATATGGATGATAAAGCCGAGGTCAGTCTGCTCGAGCTCGTCGATTTGGCTCCATTTGATCGTGTTGGTGGTTTTGTAGTTTTTGTAAGTCACGCCGTCCAAGTCGCCTTTAAAAACCACCTTGGTGCCCGAGCCAGAACTGATTCTCTGACGCCATAACCACCAGGTTCTTTTACAGTACACACTAAAAGCTTCAATCACACTGAGAACAATGAAGAACCAACCTACATAACCGTTCGGAAGCAGTTCAAGTTCTAATACAACTACACCAAAGACAAGGAACAGAAAGGCCTTTAAATAGGCTTTAGGAAACTGAACGGGTACGCTCGTTTGGTCATAACACTCTGCGAAGAAAGCTTTTTCGAGGGTGTACTCTGTGGTGAAGCCGGGTTCTTTAGACATGTATCGATACTTTAAGGTTCTGTGTAAATGGGGAACTTGTGCTGCTGTTGCACAGTGTCTGCATTGTAGCGCTTCTTGAACGCTTTCTTTAGTCATTTTGCTTCTGATTTGTAAATCGATAATACCGTTAGAGCCGTATCACTGGCAACGCACATCCAAACATCAAAAATCAGAACTACCCCCCAGTATAATTTAAGTGCTACATTAGCGGTTAAATCCTTGTACCAATTACCTTGAGCACCTTATGTCACACACAGCCAAAGATCAGAAAAAACTCAAAGCCCGAGTAAGCAAAATACAAGGTCAGGTGAATGGCCTAAAGAAGATGTTGGATAATGATGAGCAGCAGTGCCAAGACGTATTACAGCAGATAGCGGCCATTCGTGGGGCGGTCAATGGTTTGATGAGAGAAGTGATTAAAGGTCACCTTCTAGAACATGTTGTACTAGAAGATGACAAAGAGCAGCGTGAACAGGATATGGAAGTGGTCCTTAAAGTGCTGGACTCTTACATTAAGTAATGAGTGATTATCGGCTCATTTGCGATTTTCTTTTTACTAATTCTTTTTTTAACACGTTGATGGCGTAGGGCTTCATTGATTTCCAAGCCTTACACTCTTCACGCGTTCTTCCACAACCTAGACACCAGCCTTTACTGTGGGAAAAGTCGCACATATCGATACAAGGGCTTTTCTGTTTTTTCATGTTATAGCCTATCTAGTACTTTATCGACGCTGGCTTCTAGAGCGCGCAGTCGGTTGAACTCTTCAAATAGACGTTGTTCTAAGTTCTTGAAGTTTAATGGCAGAGTTCGCTGACAAATACCGTAGCTGTTGTCTTGAATTTTGTACCCTTTCCAGCTCTCAATTCGGCTTTTCTCCATCTCCTTAAACTGACGGATGAACTCCGCTTGAGCAGGGCAGTCCTCTTCGGCGTGCATGCAGACAGGGAAAGACTTTTGCTTAATTTGAGGCCCTTCAATAAAAGTTTCAAAGTGAATACCGCCCTGGCTTTGGTTGAACCAAGTCTCTTTGTACAACTGTAGGTACTCTCCACGGTTGTAAATTTCCCAACCATCGTCAAACCAATTTGCATTTCTTAGCATCTTTTCTAGATTGCGGAAAACGCCTTTAACATCTTTCATTCAGAAACTCTTCTTCCGTGGTACTTAGGATAAATTGCTCAAAAAACTATACTCCCCCTCAGTATAAAATACTACCCCCTAGTATATGTGGGTATTGGTGAATTAAGGCGTACACCGATCCTGCAACACCTAGATTCGCGTTCTTCATTTATTGAAAATTGCACAGATTCGTCGTGTAGATCTCTTTTTTGAACCTTGTCATAAAAACTTCACCTCCTTGCTGATAGTTTTATTTGTAACTGTTGTGTTATAACGAAATTTGTATTGGTTCTGTGAATAATTTATAGAACCTGCCGTAATTACGTCAGTACTCTAGGTCGGGAGATGTATATGAGAAAAGGAAGTCTAGGTTTCAAGGGGATTCTGTTAGGTTCCGTTGCCTTGTTAATGACGGTGTTATTAATGGCGAGCGAGCTGTATGGATATAAGCAAACAGAAGAGTTCGTAATAAAAGATGTGGAGAGGTACTTCACTGACTACACCAAGCAACAGTCTCTTACCGTCGAGCAATACTTCGCTCAAAAGGCAGCCAGCGTTTCAAGCATCGCCAACCACTATAAAGATAAACCCTTCCCAACAAACTACGTAGAACAAACCCAAATTCTTGCCAAAGCGATGGACATTGGCAGTGTCGTTCTCTCTCTAGACAACGGTGATGGTTACTGGAACCAGAGTGCAGACACATGGCCGAATCATAAATACGATGGTGATGTAACCAAAAGGGAGTGGTATCTGCTTGCCCAAAGACAATCTGGTGTGTCAGTCACTGAGCCCTACATCGCAAGCGACGGTGTTATCTGGATTAGCTTTGTACAGAAAGCGTTTGATGGCACTTTGTCGTCAGATTTGACGCTAGACTACTTAAACCAAGTCGTTAAACAGGTATCGGAGATCCCGGGTGCAGTGGCGATCATGATGGATCAAAACACCACGGTTCTGGCTTCTTCTTCGCCGGAAATTAAAAATGGTGTGAAGGCGTCTGAGTTAGACGGATTTGGCAGCGTTGCACTGAATGCGGTGAATCAACCTTCTGCTCTTCAAGAGTACGACCTTGATGGTACAGGTAAACTTTTGTTCTCTAATGCGTTTAAGGTCGCTGACAAAACATGGTATTTCGCGATTCGTGTTGATGAGTCGGTCGCTTTTGCAGAGCTATACGACTTGCGCCAAGAGAAGATTGTCAGTGTATTGCTGGTGATCTTGTTTACTGTTTTGACGCTAACGATTGTCTTTAATTATCTATATCGCCCTGTGTTGGCACTGCGCGATTTGGTTGAAGGGTTAGCTCAAGGTAATGGCGACCTGACTAAGCGATTGCCAGAAACCTCGAACGATGATTTGGGCCGTATTGCTAAAGGAATAAACGGATTCGTATCTCAACTGCAAGATATGGTACTTGAGGTTAAGTTACTTTCATCAGAGCTGAAAAGCAGAACGGCTAATCTATCAGAGCAGTCTCGTGTGAGTGCGGAAAGGTTGACGGAACACGCTGCAGAGACGGAACAAGTAGCCACTGCGATTGTAGAGATGAACTCGACCGCAGAAGCTGTTGCGCAAAGTGCTTCGCAAACGGCTCAATTGACTCAAAAAGCGGAATCACTTGGTCATGCGTCAATGGACACCATCGAGCGCTCTAAAGAGAGTATGGTCGAGTTGAGATCAGACATCGATATGGCGATGGAACGTGTTCAGGAGATGAACCTCAAGTCAGAGAGCATCTATTCTATCTTGACGGTTATCAGCGATATTGCAGAACAAACCAACCTACTTGCACTTAATGCAGCGATTGAAGCGGCGCGCGCTGGCGAACAGGGTAGAGGCTTTGCTGTGGTTGCCGATGAAGTGAGAAACCTTGCTGGCCGCACCAAAACCAGTACCGAAGAGATTGAAAAGGCGCTGAATGAACTCTTGGTTGGCAGCAAAACCATGGTCGAAGCAATGGAGAGTACCAAAGCTCGTTGTAATGATACCGAAGAGAGCACCCATGGCTTAGAGGCCAGCGTTGCTGAAGTGTCTGTGCACATCACTGAGATTAACGACGCAAGTATGCAGATCGCGACGTCTGCAGAAGAGCAGAGCGGCGTAACACACGAAATTGGCCGCAATACTAATCAGATCAACGATATTGTTGTCGCGTTGAAAGCGGCAGGTATTGAGATGGATGAAGGTGCAGCCAAGTTGGTAGAGGTGAATAACCGACTCGATGACTTGATGAGCAAATTCAAAGTGGAAGAGTCTAATCGATAAACGAATTCCCATCCTCACGATTAACAGAAGTTAAACAAAGCCATCGCGCAATAATTTGTGTGATGGCTTTTTTGATCTATGACTTTGCTTCTGAAATAGCCTATCTAATCAGAGTCGAGCCTTGCTCATCCTCTTTTTCTTCCATCTTCATTCAAGTTTCCAAAACACGAAAATTTAAATTGATAATGAGAATTGTTCGCATTAATATGGTTTGTAAATACGAACCATTCGCAAAATTCGCAGATGTGTTAGCACAATATTAAAGATTCTCATCATCAAGGAGATAGGTATGAAAAAACTCGCGTTGGCTGCTTCATCGCTGCTGTTGGCAATGTCGCCCCTGGTTAATGCTGCAGAAGATAAGATGAAGGTAGTGACTACTTTTACTGTCTTAGCTGATATGGCTTCAAATGTCGCAGGAGACGCAGCTGCAGTAGTGTCTGTCACAAAGCCGGGTGCCGAGATTCATGGTTACGAACCAACGCCGAAAGATATTGTTCGCGCGTCTGATGCTGATCTTATTCTCTGGAACGGGATGAATCTGGAATTGTGGTTTGAGCAATTTCTCTCAAACATGAAAGACGTTCCTGCGGTAACGCTAACTAAAGGCATTAACCCAATTCCTATCGCTTCTGGCTCTTATCAAGGTAAACCAAACCCTCACGCTTGGATGGGCTTAGATAACGCGCTTATTTATATCGATAACATCGTAGAGGCATTCGCTGAGCATGATCCTGAAAACGCAGCGATTTATGTAAAGAACGCAGCGGCTTATAAAGCCGAACTCAGAGCAACCATCGAACCTCTAAAAGACCAGATCGCTCAGATCCCTGACAGCAATCGTTGGTTAGTCACATGCGAAGGGGCGTTTAGTTACCTTGCAAAAGATTTTGGCTTGAGGGAATTGTATCTATGGCCAATGAACGCTGATCAAGTCGGTACTCCGCAGCAGGTACGTTCGGTTATCGATGGCGTAAAACAAAATCATATCCCTGTCGTATTTTGTGAATCAACCGTTAATACCTCGCCAGCAAAACAAGTGGCAAGAGATACCGGCGCCCAGTATGGCGGTGAGCTGTTTGTCGATTCGCTATCAACTGCTGATGGCCCAGTTCCTACTTATCTGGATCTGTTAAAAGTGACTTCGACCACGGTAGCAAATGGTCTTACGTCAACGAACTAAGACATATGTTCAACAAGATTAGACACAATGAATTCAAACGGATATTGGGAGTAAAGCACCTGTTATGAATGATGTTAAAAATGAGGAACGCCTTGGCATTTCAGTCAGTGATGTAACGGTTACCTATCGTAATGGTTACACCGCCCTTTATGATGCGGACTTTACCGTCCCGCAAGGGTCAGTGACGGCACTGGTTGGTGTGAATGGAGCAGGGAAGTCGACTCTTTTTAAGGCCATCATGGGCTTTGTTCCTATGTCCAAAGGACAAATCCAAATATTGGGTGAGAGCGTTAAAAAAGCGCTCAAAAGTAACATGGTCTCTTATGTACCTCAGTCGGAAGAGATCGACTGGAGCTTCCCTGTGTTGGTTGAAGAAGTGGTCATGATGGGGCGTTACGGTCATATGAATTGGCTACGCAGACCGAAAGATGTTGATCATTTAGCCGTCGACCTAGCGCTTGAACGCGTCAATATGCTGGAGTTTAGAAAGCGTCAAATCGGTGAGCTGTCTGGAGGACAGAAGAAGCGCGTGTTCTTGGCTAGAGCATTGGCACAAGAGGCGAAGGTGATTCTTTTAGATGAACCCTTTACTGGTGTTGATGTAAAAACTGAGCATCAAATTATCGACCTTCTTAAATCGCTTCGCGATGAAGGGCACGTAATGCTGGTGTCGACGCACAATCTTGGTTCAGTGCCTGAGTTTTGCGATAGAACCATTATGGTCAACAAAACGGTTCTGGCTTCAGGGCCGATTGAAACGACATACACAGAGGAAAACCTCCAGCGTGTATTTGGTGGTTCACTACGACACTTTAAGTTGGGTGGTAATGCACTTCATCACGATGAAGATACAAGGGAACTGACCATTCTTACTGACGATGAGCGACCATTCATTCAGTATGACGGCAAGGCGTTAACCACCAAAAAGACGGAGCCTCAATTATGATGGATCTGTTGCTACAACCATTCAGCTACGGCTATATGAATAACGCCATGTGGGTGTCTGCCTTAGTAGGGGGCGTGTGTGCGTTTCTATCTGCGTATCTCATGCTAAAAGGTTGGTCCTTAATTGGTGACGCTTTGGGACATGCCGTTGTGCCGGGTGTCGCATTGGCTTATATGATTGGTCTTCCATTCGCTTTTGGTGCCTTCATATCTGGTGGAATAGCAGCAGGCACTATGCTGTTTCTGTCTGAACGTTCCGGCTTGAAAATCGATGTGATCATCGGCTTAGTCTTCACTTCATTTTTTGCACTTGGTCTTTTCCTAATTTCAATCAATCCCATCTCTGTTAGCGTTCAAACCATCACCATGGGTAACATCCTCGCGATCACACCGGAAGATACGCTTCAGTTAGTCGTGATTGGTGTTGTCACGCTGGTGGTTCTGTTGGCGAAGTGGAAAGACCTAATGGTGACATTCTTCGATGAAAACCATGCGCGATCCATAGGTCTTAATCCGGGTGTTCTAAAGGCAATTTTCTTCACTCTTCTATCTGCATCGATTGTTGCGGCGATGCAAACGGTAGGAGCGCTATTGGTTATTGCTATGGTGGTGACGCCGGGTGCAACGGCATACCTGCTCTGTGACCGTTTCCCTAGACTGATTTTGGTATCAGTCATTATTGGTAGTACAACAAGCTTTGCTGGCGCTTACATTAGTTTCTTCTTAGATGGAGCGACAGGGGGCATTATTATCTGCCTGCAAACTATTATTTTCCTTTTGGCATTTTTCTTTGCTCCCAAGCATGGTTATTTGGCTGCACGTTTAAGGGCGAGAAAAGCATTAGCAAAGAGCTCACTAGCAAAGAGAGAAAGCTGTGAAGAGCGTGCCTGTTCTGGTTCGCCACTTGAGCACACATCTTTGGCAAAGGAGTATTAGTATGGATTTGTTGTTGCCATTCCAATTTCCCTTCATGCAGAACGCTTTTCTTATCTGCTTGATTGTTGCTTTGCCTACGGCACTGTTGTCTTGCTTTCTGGTGATGAAAGGTTGGGCGCTTATGGGTGATGCTGTGAGTCACGCCGTACTGCCGGGTATTGTTCTAGCGTATGTAACGGGTTTGCCACTATTGCTAGGCGCATTTTTAGCAGGGATGTTGTGTAGTTTCTTAACGGGTTTCTTAGCAGAAAACTCCCGAGTGAAACAAGATACGGTGATGGGTGTTGTGTTCTCTGGCATGTTTGCATTGGGGATCGTGCTTTATGTAGCGTTAGATACTCACGCGCATTTGGATCACATCCTATTTGGTAATATGCTGGGTGTAGATGCGCAAGAGTTAAGTACCGCAGCGATCATCTCAGCGGTGGTTGTTCTTGGTATCGTATTGTTCTGGAAAGATTTCCTATTGCACTCTTTTGATGAGGTTCAAGCTAAAGTAAGCGGATTGAACGTGACGGTGTTGCATTATACCTTGCTGACGTTTCTCTCGTTGACGATTGTAGCCACACTGAGCGCAATCGGGCTTATCTTGGCGATTAGTTTGCTTATCGCTCCCGGTGCAATAGCATTTCTGTTGGTTAAGCGCTTTTCAAGCATGCTGTGGATTGCGAGTGTGGTGAACCTAACGACTATGATGTTGGGCGCGTACTTGAGTTTCCATATTGACAGTGCACCAGCTCCAACAATTGTTTTGACTCAAAGTCTCGTGTTTGTTCTTGCTCTTGTAAGACGTATCTCTATTACTAAGAAGCAGTCGCAAAAATTGCACACAACGACGGCATGACTTGATTGAGATTACTCGTCTGAATACCTGAAAAGCGCTCATACTAGAGCGCTTTCTGTTTATGTAGAGATGCGGGCAAGCGGTGGTTAAAAGAACTTTTTAATCGCTTTGTCTGCGCAAGCTACGTCTAAGTGTCCACCCGGCGCGCCACCTACACCGATTGCACCAATCATAGCGTTATTCAATTGCACTGGAACGCCACCTGCTAAGAACAGTAAATTGTCATCCATGTTTTGTAGAGGCTGCATGATAGGTTTGTCAGCGATGAGTTTCATCAAGTTACCAGAAGGTTGCTTCATGCTTGCAACAGTGAAGGCTTTTTTGCGAGAGCTGTCTAATGTGTGGATACCCGCGCCGTCAGAGCGTAATTGGGCAATGACGTTTCCAGACAGGTCAACAACGGTAGCTGAAACTTTGTAACCATCTGCCTCACATTGATTTACCGCTTCTTGAGCTAGCTGGAATGCAGCTTTGGAAGAAATTTGTGTAACAGATACGGTTTGAGTGTCCGCTGCCAATGCAAAGTTAGAGAAGCCAAGTGAAGCGAAAGCTGCTGCGATAAAAGTACGTGTCATTGTTTTCATGTTTACTCCGTTAAGACATATGTTTGATTGGTTTTGTTTCAGTGACCTGTGTTTAACAACAAGGTGTTTTGATTCAACAAGGCCATACTAACGAACTCATAATTGCCGCAGTCTTTCCGAAACATTACAAAGTTGTAATCTTGGTTATATTCGCGAAAGGATGTTGATAGAGTGTATTGAGAACGAGGCTTACGGATAAATGGACGTTAATGAAAATACTATTGATTGAAGATGATCTTCACATTGCCAAATTTTTGGTGAATGGCTTTCAACAACAAGGGATTAGCGTAACGCACGCGACAGACGGCATTGATGGTCTGCATGAAGCAGTAACTGAAGAGTTCGATGTCATCATTCTCGATATTATGTTGCCGAAGAAAGATGGCTTTGAAGTATTGGCAGAGCTTAGAGGGCAAGGTTACGCAACGCCAGTCATTATTCTAAGTGCTAAACATTCAGTGGAAGAGCGTGTTCAGGGCCTACAATCTGGAGCTGATGATTACTTGGTAAAGCCATTTGCTTTTCCTGAGCTCTTAGCTCGTTGTCAGACGCTGACTCGTCGTGGAAAGCAACCAACCTCACAAGTTTTATCTCTAGAGTATGGTCCGCTTAGTCTTGACCTCATCAAACATACTTTATGTCGCGAGCAGCAGACGATTACTATCAATCAGCGTGAGTTTATGTTGATGAAGCTACTTCTTGAGAACCCAGAAGCGGTGATGTCTAAAACCGCCATCTTAGAACACGTATGGGGGCATCAATTCGACCCACAAACGAACGTTGTTGATGTTCTGGTGTGTCGTTTGCGAAGCAAAGTGGATAAAGGATTTTCAACACCTTTGATTCATACATTGAGAGGTGTCGGCTATGTCCTCAAGTCGTAATATCGAACAGGCTCTGGCGAAAGCTAAAAATCATCTGTTGTTGCGCCTTATGGGGACGTTGCTGCTTTGCTTGTTACTGGTAGAGTTGATTGTTGGGGCAATATTCTTCTTCGATCTCTATCAAACTGAGAAGAAGATCATGACCTCGATGTCGGCTGAGTATCAACGAATTTTAACCTACGACTCCTCCAAGCGACTGACCCATGTGCTGGAGGCGAATCCGCATCGTCTCATAGACAATAATATTGCGGCTTATGCAGTGAACAATCAAAAGCCAAATGAAGCGGTGTTCGTTGCTGGCGACACAAATGTATCAAATAGTATGTCGAATGCGAGTGGTGTTGATTTGCCTCGTTTACTTTTAGAGCATCAGGTTGATGATCAAAGAACGTGGCTCGATAGCTTTGTTTTTAGTCCCTATATGTCGCTAAAAATGACAGGTGAGGATCACGACTTTTGGTTGGTATTGGATAATCGCGCAAGGGATTACATTGCGTTCAATCAATGGTTAATGACGCTCTACGCGCTGGTGGCATTGTTAGTCGTCACGGCAGTCTTTACCCGTAAAATTATTCAAAGTGCTATGTCTCCACTTGTCACCTTTGGTGATTTACTGGACCAGCTTCAGAAAGGAAAGTTGGAGCTCAAAGATGCGCATGCAGAGCCATCACAGGGTTTAGAGGTGATCAGTTCAAGTGTCCGGAGTTCGGTGGCGAGACTTCATCATGTTACAACGACCTTAAATACAACAGTTGATGCGATTGCTCACGATATTCGCACGCCTCTCTCGCGCATCACATTAGCTTCCCAAACCGCTTTGATTAACAATGGCGATCAGCAATCAATGAAAGAAGCGCTAGCCGATTGCTCAGAGCACGCAACACAAGCGGGTAATATGCTTACCGCCCTGATGAAGCTCAATGATGAGCTCACAGGTAAACGCTTACCGCAGAAAACCGAGACTGACGTATCTGAGGTTATCCGTAATGTCGCGAGTTGGTATGAAGATGTCGCCGAAGACAAACAGATTGAGTTGATCGTCGATGTAGAGAGTGAATTGAGGCTTCAGTCGGACCCAGACAAGTTAACGCAGGTGCTTGTTAATCTGCTTGATAACGCGATTAAATATACTGAGCAGGGTAGTGTCACACTGAGTGCTGCACGAACGGACAATGAATCAGTGAGTATCTCTGTTCAAGATACAGGTATCGGTATTGAGCCTAAGTTTCAAGCATTGATCTTTGAACGTTTGTATCGAGTCGATAGCAGCAGAAGTAATGTACAAGGTTATGGGCTAGGTCTCTCACTCGCACTCGCTATGGTCGATAATCTCGATGGCAACCTAACTGTAGAGTCCAAAGTCGGACAGGGAAGTACATTCACGATTTGTCTGTAGTTCCGTTTATATGCAAGTAAATCCAAGGCCTCGCGATGTGCGGGGCCTTTGTTTTTTACTGGATCAAAGCGTTTACCTTTTTCTGCATTCGTTCAGGTTCAGTTTTGATCGTGTTCTGTATTACGCTTTTTGAAGTAACCAATAGCTAACCAAGCCACATAACTGATGGCTCCAACGATAATCGCTGAGCGGAGCAGGATGGGCGCGTCATGCTCAAGTTGACCAACATGAGGAACGATACTGGCAAATAAGCGACTGGTAAAAAGCAGTCCCATTACTAACATGATGACTTTATTCATGTGGTAGCCTTTTGATGATGAACGATGACAAAGGCAACAGCCTAACGCCATTTTTCATGACGCGATTAGTGCTGCTATTCGCCTCTTTATACTGTATATCTCTAAAAGAATGCGCCTCACTCAGTCTGTGGTCAACGCGATTTCTTCCAAAATCCAGTAAGCTTAAATTCCACTTTTGGGGCTACCAATAGTTGCCAATGGTTTGGTGATATTTGTTCATCAGAAAGATCACGGACGAGTTAATTTCTTTGGCTAATAGCATCGATACAATCTTGCGAAATGGGATGCGGTTAGTGTCCTTTTTATTATTTTTCGGTATGCTATGTTAATAAATTCTGTTTAGCGACTGAAACTGATGCAAGAAAATCCAAATACAACCGGTGCCGAATTAGAGGCGATTACTTTGCTAACCCAACTGCGTGGCGACCGCAGTGTTGATGCAATAGCGAAAGCGCGTGAGCAGTTGGGAAGCATAGAGGAGCACTACGGAATTGAGTTGAGCCCTATTTACAACCAATATCTCGGGGCGGTTGAGGCGTTTCGCTGTGATCGACTTGATGAAGCTGTAGAGCGTTTTCTCGGATTTTTAGAGCGCTTAGAGTCTGAGAGTGGTAACGACATTCTGCTCGCGTACGCCAATGTATACCTTGGGACGATCTTCGCATCGAAAGGGGAGTTCTACCGTGCACTCGACTACTTCAAGTCCGCAGAATCGAGCCGGAGAGGTTCGGATCATAAACTAGGGCTGTTTTTAAACATCAATCTCGGTGGTATCTATATCGACCTAGAACAGTATCCCAAAGCACTTGAGCACAGTGAGTATGCCCTAGAGCACAGTAAACACGTCACTAACCCGGTTAACTTATCTTTAGCACTGTGCAATCAAGCCATCTCCTTGGCACACACAGAACAGTTAGACCAAGCACTAGAGGTGATTGAGCGTTCCTCTCAACTTGCACTAACAAATGAGAATTGGCACGGCTACACCTACAGCCGTTTCTATTACGCTCTGATTTTGTCAATGAAGGGACAAAATAAGCAAGCATACACCGCCTACAAAGAGAGCTTCGAGCTGGTTAAACAGCATGCCGATACCTATTTAAGCATCGAGTTCTATGACAAGTATTCTCAGTTCTTATATCGCTGTGGTCACTATGACTTTACCGTGAAATTTTGCCAACAAGCGCTTCGTGCTAAAGGGCTGACCGATAATATTCGAATTAAGCTATCGCTACTCAATACACTCGCTCAGTGTTACCAACAACTTGGTGAGCATCACCAAGAGTGTGAGGTGCTACGTGAGGCGTGTGCGACCTACAAGACCCTGATTAATCAGAGTAAAGATAATGAAGTCAGTTATATCGACTCGATTTTGCACCACACACGCGCACAAGCGGAAGCCAATAACTCAGACTTGTTTACGCGCAACCTTAGCTACCTAAACGAGTTGGGGCAGATGATTGCAAGCACAGAGGATCATCAAACCGATGTACTCAAGCTGTTTGACCATATTGGTGAGATTGTTCCGTGTTCCGCTTTTAGCCTAGCTTTGTATCGCGCCGACCGTGATGTACTCGATTATAAATACTTACTTGATGAGGGTGAGTTTCAGCCTGCCTTTGAAGTGGAGTGTGACTGTGTGTCGAGAATTGGGATTTATGCACTCAAGAATAATGAAACCTTGGTGCTAGATACTTGTAGCGACCAAGAGCTTGAGCTGTATCTAGATAGTGGATGCTCGGCTAACAATACTTGGATCAATGTTGATGAACAGCCGCCACAGAGTGGTATGTCGGCAATATGCACGCCCGTGGTCTTCGATGGTGAGACTTTGGGTGTCATCAGTGTACAAAAGAGCGAAAGCTACGTTTATAAAGACTTCCATGTACAGGTGGTGATGCAGTTAGCAAACTACATTGCGGTGTCGTTGAAAAACCAATTACAACGCCAAGAGTTGGAAGATAACCGCCAATACATGGAGCAGATCTACCGTACCGACCATCTAACGGGTTTGAAGAATCGATTTGGCCTTAGACCCTATTTAGAAGAATTAGCGACTCGCTATGGCTCAGGCTTTGATATCGCAACCGTACTGATCGATGTCGATTATCTTAAGGCGTTTAACAACCACTATGGGATGGACAGAGGCGATGATCTTTTGGTTACGATCGCCGATATTCTGCGTTATGTCTCTAAAGGAGAGGGTGAAGCGTTCCGTATTGGTGGGGATGAGTTCGCCATATTGCTACCGTATCCTAAAATCGATAAAGCGATAGATATAGCACAAGCGATTAAGGCACACCTAAAACGCAGTGAAATAGAAAATCATGGCGCGGAAACTGAGACGTTTGTGACTTGCACCGTGGGCGTGGTTGACTCTTCAAATATGCAGGATGTCGTCGCGTTTGAGCAACAGGTGCTAACAGGAGAAAGGGCACTGATTAAGGCTAAAAAGCATCAGCGGAATCGATTGTTACGATACGAGTATACGAATTAAATTCTGCTGATTAATAAATAGCATGAAGTTCTGTGTATGAATTATCATCTCTGTTGAGATTAATGTTAAATCAAGTGGCTGATTTTATTGAGTATAAGAGAAAAGTCTCGATTTTGGTGAAAAGTGTCAATTAAGTTTTATATTCTTAATTATTTTAATTTAATGGTTTTTAGTTCTGTTTGAGCTTGTGTGGTTAGAGGTTTTTCAGCTTTATATCCACTTAATTAAGAGTGTTATCTTCTTGATTTGCATAAATAATTAAAGAGTTCAGATAAAAAAGTTGGCGAAAATCAGAAGCTTGGCATACACTTTCCTTGTAAACAGCCTTATCTCATTGATTGAATAGGGTAAATGCTTTGGCGCTACTGACGATAGTAGCAAGGTTTAACATAGCTTTGAGGAAAGTTTTATGGCACTCACGAAGGCCGATTTGGCTGAGAACCTGTTTGAAACACTCGGATACAGCAAGCGGGATGCCAAGGAAACGGTTGAAGTGTTTTTCGAAGAAGTTCGTAAGGCACTAGAAAATGGCGAACAGGTAAAACTGTCAGGTTTTGGTAATTTTGATCTTCGCGAGAAAAACGAGCGTCCAGGTCGTAACCCTAAAACTGGTGAAGACATTCCAATCTCTGCTCGACGTGTTGTTACTTTCAGACCGGGTCAAAAATTAAAAGCCCGCGTAGAAAATATTAAAATCGAGAAGTAGCCAAGCAATAGACCACGCCTAGCGTGGTCTTTTTTTATGTCTGTATCTATCTGGCTATCGAGCACTGAATCTCGATAGCCGTGATTATCTAAATAACCTTTCATTAACTCACAAATAATGATGTTAGAAACGAGCGGCAGCGAACACTTTTTACAGTGCTTGCTCAACGCGCTTCGCTACATCTTGTGGAACCCAACTAGTCCATACTTCTGGTGAAGTCTCCAAGAAGTGATACATCGCTTCTTCGGCATCGGCTTGATTATCTTCCATCCAAGCGAGCAATTCGCTCATCTTTTCATTGGTAAAGCCACGCTTTTGGAAATACTGGTAAGCGACAGGTTGTGCGGTGGCAAAACTCTCCGTGGTAACGGTGTGCACAGGCGCTGCCGGAAACATAGTCACTTTTGGTGATTCGCAATCTGGCTGAGTGGTGCAGTTGCGAAACTCTTCAATATCGGTTCCGCTACCAAAATCAACCTTTACCATATCGTATTTGCCGAGAACCGGTGTTGGTGACCAGTAGTAGCCAAACCATGCTTTATTGCGCTCATACGCTTTGGCAATTGTACCTGCGAGTGCTGCGCCAGAGCCTGGATCAATCATTTCAAAGTTATGCTCTTCCAGTTTCAGGGCATCAAAGAGATGGCCCGAGGTGATTTGACAGGTCCAGCCGGCAGGACAACCATAAAAGGCAAACTTTTCGTCACCTTCTGGGTGCTCAAACAGCTTGGCGTTTTTTATGACTCCCTCAATCGTTGTAAGCTCTGGATACTGCTCAACAAGGTAACTCGGAACCCAGAAGCCTTCCTCTCCGCCATTGGTCAGAGATTTGCCCGCATAACGCAGCCTCTTGTCAGCCACACCTTTGTCGAGTGCCTCCTTAATGCCGTTAGTCCACAGTTCAGGAGCAACGTCAGGCTGGCCTTTTTCAATCATTGAGGTGCCTGTAGGAACACTGTCACCGGGTATCAGCTGAGCATCACACTCATAGCCCTCATTAAGGATAAATTGGTCGACATGAGCGATTAGGCTGGCAGAGTTCCAGTTCATATCAGCGATAGTGAATTCACCACACTCATTGGCGTAGCTGGAAAGGGGTAGAGCCGAAGCAAGCAAAACAATAGATGGAGTAACCTTCATGTGACTTAATTCCTTTTATATGTCATCGGGTTGAAGGTCTATAGAAGCAGAAAAGCGCACAGGATGAAAGAACAGAAAGCCGATCGACAGCACGTATTCGTCGAGCGTTTTAATCACTCACATCTAAAAGGCGGTCTATGTTGACCGCCTTTTAGATGTGAGTGATTCGTTTTTAATGTTTCATTACGCCGCTTTAATGTGCGTTGTAATGTATGGCTGCCAAGCTTGCTGATACAGTTCTAAAGATTGGCTTCTTAGGTTATTGATTTGCGCCGCTTCAATATCGTTCAGAGAGCGGTTTTGCGCCAATGCGTTACGCTCAATGCCTTGAATGATTTCATACAACTCATGCTCTGGGCCACTTTTCACGTCGGCAATGGCTTTAAGGTGAAGCTGAACTTCTGCAATGATGTTGGTTTTTGGCAAACGAACCAACAGGTTAAGGTCACGGTAACCAGAATCTGCAGGTGACTTAAACTTGTTTTTTACTTTGACCACATCGGCTTCACGGCTGACAGCTTCATAGACTTCAACCAAGCTCTCTACGTCATTCGCAATGATGGTTGCACGAGCAAGGTCGGTGATTTTTGTTACGTCACCATTCAGCTCTAACGCAATTTTTTCTTCAGCACGAGCCTGTGATTTTACACCGGCAAATAGCGCTTCAGAGTTAGTTAGTAGTGCTGTACTTTTACAGATGGTTTCTAGCTCAGCTTGAGCTTGGTGAGATTTGCTGTAAAGAACGTCGAAATCGTCATGGGGTTGAGTTGGATTTGAGTCAAACGCTTTGATGCCGTATAGGCCGCTTAGGCTGTGACGGAATACTTTCGAAGACACTTGGTTTTGTGCTGGGGTGCGAGTTGGTTCTGCTGAGTTAGTTGATACAGTTGCTGCGAATGCAGGCGCGCGGCTCAATACAAGAAGCATTAGTGCCGTGGTACGGAGAAATACACTCATTCAAACTCCAAAATACGAGGTTACAAAACGGTGAAACTAAAAGGGGTAACCAGTAACGCTAAGAGCAAATTGTTGTTCAAACTGTGGTGTCTCTACATACTATATGGGGCCGTTTGAACAGAAGCCAACCTTAACGTTTTCTCTTGTTTTAGTATGTGAACATATAGACAAATTAAAGAAGCGTTAGTTCCACATTTTCAAGAACTTTGACCTATGCCAAGGTTGCTCTTACCTGTCTATCCTGTACCCTTGCATTATTGACTGAACAACATGAACGAAAGATGAATAATCCTGAATTTTGGCACAATAAATGGGCCGCAAACCAAATCGGTTTCCACTTAGAAGATGTGAACCCACTGCTCGTGAAGTTTTGGCAGCACACTGAGCCTAGCTATGAAAAGAGCGTGTTTGTCCCGCTTTGTGGCAAGAGTGAAGATCTGGTGTGGTTGGCGTCTAAGCATGAGGAAGTGCAGGGCGTTGAGCTGAGCCAAATCGCAGTCCGTGCGTTCTTTTCTGAACATTTTTATACGCCGATGGTGACGCAGATTAATGGTCAACATGAGCTATACCAATTTGATGAACTGAGTATCTATACGGGCGATTACTTCACTGCGCCAATTCAAGCAGTAGATACCATCTACGATCGCGCTTCGTTGGTGGCGCTGCCAAAAGAGATGCGCGTTCAGTACGTCGAGCGTTTGAAGCAGCTGTTGAAGCCGGGCGGTAAGATTCTATTAGTCACTCTGGATTATATTCAGGAAGAGATGAGCGGTCCTCCATTTAGCGTACCAAGAGAGGAAGTCGAGGCGCTGTTCACAGGCTATAAGATCACGCTACTAAACCAAGACATTGCAGATGAAGATCATCCTAAGATCGCCAAGAAAGGTCTATCTCGTTTTAGTGAAGAGGTTTACCTGATCGAGTGTCAGGGTTAAAACACGTCGCTGATAGCAAATCGTTGTGGATTTGAAATGAAAAGACGGGCACATCAGCCCGTCTTTTTATTTGTGCTCAGTAAACGTCTTTCTATTTGTGCTCAGAAAACTGAGCTACCGAATAGAATAGGTCTATTGATTAGTAGATCACCTTGATCTTTGAAGCGCTCTCGACAGCGTCTTCGATTGCAGACTCAATGCTGTTACGACGAGTGAGAGCAACACCTAGGCGACGACGGCCATTGATGTCAGGCTTACCAAACAGTCGAACCTGTGTTTGAGGTGCGTTCAGAGCGTCTTGTAGTCCTTCAAAGCGAATGTTGGTTGATGTGCCTTGACCAAGTACAACAGCTGAAGCACATGGGCCGTACTGAGTGATGCTCTTGATTGGCATTCCTGTGAAGGCGCGAACGTGCAGTGCGAATTCAGACGAGTCTTGAGATAGCAGGGTTACAAGGCCTGTATCGTGTGGACGCGGTGAAACTTCGTTAAAGATAACGTGGTCGCCTTTTACGAATAACTCAACACCGAAGATGCCGTAACCACCCAGTGCGTCAACTACCTTGCCAGCTGTGTATTGCGCTGCTTTAAGTGCGTTGTCTGACATCACTTGTGGCTGCCATGATTCACGGTAGTCACCGTCTTCTTGGCGATGGCCAATTGGTGCACAGAAGTGAACACCGTCAACCGCACGAACGGTAAGTAGGGTGATCTCGTAATCGAAGTCAATAAAGCCTTCAACAATCACACGTCCAGCGCCAGTACGACCGCCTTCTTGTGCATAGTCCCACGCCTTTTGAATGTCTTCTTCCGTTTTAATGACACTCTGACCTTTGCCTGAAGAACTCATTACAGGCTTAACCACACACGGCGTGCCGACGAACTCAACCGCTGCAGCGAAATCTTCATAAGTATCGGCAAAGCGGTATGGTGATGTCATCAGCTTTAGCTCTTCAGCAGCAAGACGACGAATGCCTTCGCGGTTCATTGTTAGCTTAGTTGCGTTTGCGGTTGGAACGACATTTAAGCCTTTCGCTTCTAGTTCAACCAGTTTGCTGGTGGCAATGGCTTCAATTTCAGGTACTACGTAATCCGGCTTTTCTAGCTCGATAATTGCTTCTAGTGCATCACCATCTAGCATGTCTAAAACATGGCTACGATGAGCGACTTGCATGGCAGGGGCATCTGGGTAGCGATCACATGCGATCACTTCTAGACCTAAACGTTGACACTCAATAGCAACTTCTTTGCCTAGCTCACCAGAGCCTAATAGAAGTACACGAGTAGCATTGTCACGAGTGGCGGTACCAAACATAGTTATTCCTTCCGATCTTTTGAACGAGTAATTGAGAACGGGGTGATCATACTTATTCCAACCTTAAAAGCAAACGTTTGCGTGATGATTTTAGTGAATTTTAAGCATAAAAAAAGCAGCCCGTTGAAAGAGGGCTGCTTATGTGAATTGCATGTTAATCAGATGCGATTAGATTGCTAAGTAAGTAACCGGAATATCTGGATTAATCGCTTCTAGCGTTGATTGCGTGTCAGCTAGGTGGCTGATGTTACCTTCTGCGTTTTCTACGAGTGCGGCACTTTCGATTTGATCGAATTCAAAGCCGGCTAGCATTACCTGAATCATTGCAACTTGTAGTGGCGGTAGACTTGGGTTGAACGCTGCGTTCTCGGCGTAAGCACCCGTGAAGATCTCACCATTAGCAAGCTGCAGAGAAACACCACTTAGGTTCTTGGTGTACGGCGCATGGCTGCGGTTCATCGACTCTAGTGCTTTAACAACGATAGGGTTTGTCTCTTCCGTTGTGTATTTGTGGTCAAGCTCAGTCATTAGGCCTTCAGTAATGCCTAAATCAGAAGGGCCGAATGAGTCTGGAAGGTAGTCTTGCAGAGATTTCTCTTCACGCTCCGGCAGTTGAATCTTAAGCTCTTTTGCTGTGGTCAGTTCGTTCATAAACTGACGGCAGTGGCCACAAGGGCTGTAGTTGATGGTGATATCAGAAAGTCCTTTTTCGCCCTTCATCCAAGCGTGGCTGATTGCAGCTTGTTCAGCGTGAACGGTTTGTCCAAGCTGTGCGCCTGCAATTTCCATGTTGGCGCCGAAGTAAATGTGACCAGAAAGGCCGCGCACCACTGCACCTACGTAGAAATCAGAAAGCGGGGCATACGAAAATGCCGCTGCAATTGGCAGTAAAGCTAGGCGAACTTCTTTATCAGAAAGACCGCTTGCATCCAGCAAGCTTTGAAACTGCTCTTTAGAAATAGTGGCGTCAAAGTTGTCTGCTAATACGATGTCACTTAGAAGTGCTTTCAATGAAGCTGGAGCACTTTCCAGCGCCAGGGTAATACGACTGTTCATGTTGAATCCTTAATTGACCTTAGGCTTTAAGTTTATGCAATACTCAGGAATTTTCTGTGATCAATGTCACCATTGAGTGTTGGTTGTTACATTGTGTTGCACAATTAGAGTGAGGTCACAAATGAAATCGTTTGCAGCCTGCAAAGTGTAATTGATGTCACAAATTGTCGGGTGCATCACATTGCATTAGTAAATAGTTTAGTGGAAAAAAAGAGCGCATTTCCCAAAGATTTGTTGGAAAAGCGCTCTGATTTCGTTTGAAAAACAGTGGTGACAATTAACATTGCCAGTGGTGGCTCACTATTTCGATCTTGTGGTTCATGAATACGACCTTGTTGAGCATTAGCTTGCAATAGCAGATCAAGAGTACAGCCACAGCACCAAAGAGAATACCGATGGTGCGAGTATTGAGGTGATAACCCCGCATAAAACCAATGCTAGTGAGCTAAATGCTGCATCTCGAGGATCTTTCTCGGCGCTGGTTGCTGTGCCAAGGGCATGAGATACCGTACCCATCGTCAGTCCGCGAGCTATCGGGCTCTTAATCCCTATCAGGTTGTAAATAGGGTAAGCGAATATCGCACCGAACAGACCAACGAGGAGAACCAGTATCGCCGCGATAGCCGCTTCACCACCTAAATGGCTCGATACTTCCATTGCGATTGGTGTAGTGACTGATTTACCCAGCAAGCTCGCGATTAGACTTAAATCGGAATGGAAAGCCGCGGCAATAAAAGCAGCGCTTAGCATCGACATAATACTACCAACCGCGCAGGCGAGAGTGATGATACGCCAGTTTGCGCGGATCTGTGGCAGTTGCTCATAGAGAGGGTACGCTAAGGCAACAACGGCCGGCTGCAGCATGTAGGTAATCCAAGTGTTGTCTGCGTAGTACTCTTCAAACGGCACACGCCAGTAAGTCAGTATCGGAATAATAATGGCGAGACTGATCAACAGAGGGTTACACAGAGGCGAATTCACCTTTTGGCTAATCCAACGGGCAAATAGAAATACAACAATGGTCAACAGAATCCACATGTTATTTACCCTTCATAATAATTCGGTCTAAGAACCAAGAGAGCGACACCAGAACGATAAGCGTGCCGCCAATTGCGCTGGCTAAAATAGGCAGGGCGTTGGCAACTAACATGTCGAAATGCTCCATGAGCCCAACACTGATGGGTACAAACAGAAGGATCATGAAACGGATGATCAAGCTCGCACCGGGTTGTACCCAGTGAGGTGGGATGATTCCGATCACCATCGCAAAGAAAAGCAGCAGCATGCCAAAAATACTTCCGGGAATCGAAGTATCAAGAAGGCTCTGAATGGCATTACCTGCTGTCAGTGAGCCGATGATCAAGGTAAACGAGATCATCAGGTACACGAGTTGGATCAGTCTCTCTTTCAAAAGGGGTCTCTGCTGTTAGGTTAAGTTATTGAGTGAAGTCGATGGGTTAGCTGGCTAACTTCTCTACGTATTGATAAACGGCTTTGAGTATTGCCATCTTCTTCTCATCGTTTTCATGCTCATGAGCTAGATTCTCAAGGTTGAGCATGTAGTCTTCAAGTCGACTTTCGTAAAACTCTCGACAATGGTTCGCCCATTTTTGCTGTTCTGACTCGTCAAGCGTCCAAGGGAAGTGGCGCGCTTTGTATCTAAATAGCAAAGGTTCAATACGCTCGTCGGCAAAACTGATATCAAGGGCGGCTAAGTTGTTAGGTTCAGTTTGGCGAATGATGTCCATTGCAGCTTTGTCAGAAGGCGAGAAGAAGCCATCATAAAGCTGAGTATCGACGTCGTTGTCTTTCTCATACTCACGCTCAACCGAATACAGGCCAATGAGCTTTTTACGGATTTCTGGATGCTCACGCAGCAGTGCTAAGTTGGCTAAGCATTGTTGACGGTCAATACCAATCGTCTCTGCGTTTTCTGCAGTCAGCGTTTTGGCTGGCGCAAGAATTGGGCACTTGTTGAGTTGCACTAACTTGATTGGTACTGGTAGCTCATCAGGGCCGAGCTCACTGTGTTTGGTGTAAAGTCTTTCACGCAACGCGTCTGTGTCCAATTCAAGCAGTGGCGTTGGATCTTTTGCTAGGTCGACAACGATAACCGCGTTTTGGTTAGTCGGGTGCCAAGCCATAGGTACAATCCAGCTAGTGTAGTTGCACTCTTTACCCAGCATGCCAGAAACGTGCATCAGTGGGGTCATGTTTACAATGTCGACAAGCTCGTTCAGCTTACGTTTGTGGCGCATGTTGTATAGGTAGTCGAACATTTTCGGTTGAGCAGCTTTGATCTTTTTCGCCAGCTCAATGGTCGCAATCACGTCGGCCATCGCATCGTGCGCGTTTTCGTGTTCAATACCGTTAGCCACAGACAGGTGTTCTAGCTTAAAGCTTGGGAAACCTTCTTCGTTTTCTGGCCATACAATGCCATCAGGGCGCAGAGCATGAACCGCGCGCATCACGTCTAATAGGTCCCAACGCGAGTTGCCGTTTTGCCAGCTCCACGCATATGGGTCGATGAAGTTACGGTAACAGGTGTAGCGTGTTACTTCGTCATCGAATCGAATACTGTTGTAACCCAAACTTGTGGTGTTCGGCTTAGCAAGCTCCGCGTGAATCTTGGCAATGAATTCAGGTTCCGGTAAACCTTGCGACATCGCTTTCTGTGGTGTGATTCGAGTGATCAATGCAGCTTCAGGTGCAGGAAGGTAATCAGCAGGTGGTTGGCAATAGATGACCAGCGGCTCACCAATGATATTGAAATCTTGGTCGGTGCGAACACCTGCAAATTGGCTTGGTCTATCTTTAGCTGGGCTCGTACCCCAAGTTTCGTAGTCGAAGAAGAAGTAGGTCGGCTGATTATCTGAGCTCATTGAATATCCTGACAGTAGATAGGGTCTACCGTGACTGAAGGTGACTTTTCCTCAGTATCTGACAGGAGGCGGTGGGCGTGCAAGCCGCATTGGAAATAAATTTCATGAAATTGGTGCATTACTATTCAATTGAGCAAAATGCCACGGCTTGAATACGCTAAACACCCTAATCCCAGTGTGGTCGGGCTGTGATTCGGGTTAATCAGATGGTGGCGAGAACATCATTTTGAGTTTCTGCTGCCAGCTATAATGGCTATTTTGGAGATCATGGAAAATCAGTTTCCACTCTTGAAAGGTGACGGTAATTGGATTGTCGCTGTTGACGGGCTTGGTGGTACCGTAGCGAACGGTTTCCACTTCTGGTTCAAAAGTACCAAACAGTTTGTCCCAAATGATCAGCACCCCAGCGTAGTTTTTGTCTATGTATTGGGGGTTGCTACCATGATGAACACGGTGGTGTGAAGGGGTATTGAATATCCACTCTAAAGGTCCAAGCGTGCGTATCCATTGTGTGTGAACAAAGAACTGCAAACCTAGGTTGAGCAAAACAACAAATACGACCCATTTCGGTTCAAATCCGATGATCACCAGCGGCAGCCAGAACACCCACATGCCCGATATTGGGTACATTAGGCTTTGGCGAAATGCGGTGCTAAAGTTCATCCGTTCGGAGCTATGGTGGGCAACATGTGAAGCCCACATCCAACGCGTTCTGTGGCTCGCTCGATGAAACCAGTAATAACAGAAGTCTTGAAGCACCATCAAAGCAACAAATGCCATTAACCCCATCTCAATGTCCATGAGTCGCCAACCAAAGAGCCACAGATACAGGTGCGTTACTAGTAACCCTGTAACCAAATCGGAGAGTTGATGCATTCCAGCCAGTGTGAAATTACACGCGACTTCTGAAAGGGTATAACGAGCATTTTCTGGTAAGTGCCCTTGCTTTTGTCCAACAAAATATTCAGTCAACATACACACGATAAAAAGTGGCGCTAATACCACGAGTAACCATTCTGGGTTGTTGATTAGCGATTCTATATTCATCGGTTGCCTCAGCGTCTATTAATAACAGATTCAGTGTGTCTTCGTAACGGGGTTAGTGTGATGCGCATTTGCAGGTTTACGTTGGTTTACCAGCGAGCGAAGTGATCTTCGGTTAATCCAAGTACCTGAACGAGGTAGTGTACGACCCCGTCATTGTCCTTTATTGAGCCAGAAAAATAGCCAATGAACTGACGGAAATTACTTTTCAGCAAGATGAAGTTGAGCTTCTCGCTACGGTTATTGATTGGTGTGAAGGTGAGATCGATTCGCCGGTCTTCTGAATGGATCTGCCATGGTTGACTAATGTTGTCTCGATCAAACTCAAAATAGACCGCAGGCAGTGGGTGCTTTGTACCTTGAACCCACAACGCGTTTTCACAAGTCCCGGTTTCATTGACTCCAGCGGCTAAATTGAGCCCTAAAGGGTAGAGCGTAGCTTGTTGGTCTATGAGGTGAGTATTGATACTGGCCCAGCGCCAACTGGTTTCCCGACGCATGTAACCTGCGGAAAAGTCGTAACCGCCTAGAGCGTGAGTTAGGTCAACCTCACCACCGTTGATAGTCAGATCGCCACTAACTGAGAGGGCGTTATGCTTTTGCGTGTAAGTCCAACCGGAGTAGCCAGTCTGTGTTGTCATTGAAAGAGGTTGGCTCTCATCGCGGCTTGTCAGGTGCAACTTTGCTTTAACCTGTTCGGTATCAATATCCACTTGCCATTCACCTTTGTTGATAGTGAACTGAATTTGGCGGTTGGCAATGTGAGTCTGACCTTGATAAGGGGAGCGGGTGGTTAACTTGCCGACAGAGAGAGGTCGAAGCCATGATTGCTCTTCGAATGAGTCATCGCTGATGTTGTAGACATAACAAAAGGCAGATCCAAGATAACGAATGTCAGCGATCGCTATGCCTACCACATAGTTGGCTGTGACTAAACTAACAAACTGAAACTGCTTGTAGTGAAAGTGTCGTTGCCACGGGTTGGCAGGGTTATCCATAGAGGTACGATAATCGAACCGTTCAATGTTGAGCTCACGAGGTATCGTATCAAACTGACCAAAGACCGGTTTTCCGTTGGCATCAATGATACTTAGGGGAGCTTGTCGATTAAGTACAGGTTTGTTCATGACTCTCGTTACATTGCATTAACATAATTGCTATTCTAATCAGCAAGAAAGCAAATCGTGAGGTCACTAAAGGACAGTTAAGAGCCTTGAATCACGCTTTGATACTTGAAGTGAATCGGCATTAGAACTAGAAGACGAATAAACAGGAGTGTGGATCACAGTGACAATAAAAAGCGAAGTGTTAGCGGCTTACCAACCGAGCAATGCTCATCAGTTGCTAGGAACGCTTGATATTGCTTTGCTACTCTCCAGTTTGGAATCTCGCGGGTTAGATACCCAATCGCTTCTAGAGCCTTTGGGTTTGAGCGCGCTTGATTGGCAAGATGGCAATGCCCAGTTAAGTTACGCGGATAAACTGGTGGTATTTAAAGCGGTCAACCGCCTGTTGCCCAATGAGGGGTTAGGTCTTTGGCTTGGAGAGCAAGCCACCTTAAGTCATTTTGGTGTGCTGGGATATGTATTGGCAACCAGCGAAAATGTGTTGGAAGCGATAAAAAGTGGTTTTAAGTATCTAAGGTTGAATGGGCCTATCTTTTCGGTTCTTCTGATTCAAGAGTCTGATTCTGTTGATGGCAAAAGCGAGGCCATCATTCGGATTGAAAACACCCTTGAGCTTGGCGAGATGCTCGCCTTTTGCTGTGAGTACTTTTTCAGCTCGATAGTCTCTCTGTTTCACCAATTAACACGGTCACGCTTGTCTATTCATTCACTCAAGCTCTCTTATGCGCAGCCGCTTTACTCTAAAAATGAGCATGGTGATAAGTATCGGCATCGCTTTGATTGTGATGTTGAGTTTGATCATGAGTATTGTGAGTTACGCTTTGACAGTGCGCTACTGTTTGAGTGTTTGCCTAATCACGATGCCGCCACTTTAGAGCGCTACTTGGCATCTTGTCATAACATCATGGCGTCCTTTAGTTCTTCATCTGTTCTCGATAATCAAGTGAGAGCCATGCTTTATAGCGAACCCGGTCAGTTTCCTACGATTGAGCAACTCGCACATGAATTTGGTTGCTCGTCACGCACACTACGCCGTGATCTAGCGAAAGCAGGAACCAATTATCAATCCTTGTTATCTGAGGTTCGTATTGAGCTTGCCAAAGAGCTGCTACTGAATACTGACATGAGTGTCGAAGATATCGGCGAACGTCTTGGGTATAGCGATCCCGCTAATTTCCGCCGCGCATTCAAAATGTGGCTGAAACAAACCCCGGCGCAGTTTCGACGTCGTCTGAATTAGGAACTTAACCAGTTTAGTGACTTATTGCTGTCATAAACCGAGTCGAGGATATAAACAGAACGACAAAAAACAGGTATGATAGGGCCGTTTTTAATCCTGAACTGGGAAAGTCATGGCAAAGTTAACACTCCAAGAGCAGATGCTAAAAGCTGGCTTGGTTAATGAGAAAAAGCTGAAAAAAGCAAAGAAAGGCTCTAAAAAGTCACGTGTTCAAGCTCGCGAAGCGAAAGCTGCAGCGGAAGAGAACCGTCTAGCGCAACAAGCGAAAGACAAAGAACTCAATCAACAAATGAAAGAGAAGCAGCTGAGCAAAGAGATCAAAGCTCAGGTGAAACAGTTGATTGCGATGAATAAGATCGAGCAAAAAGACGGCGAGATCAAATACAACTTTACTGACGGTACCTTGGTTAAGCATCTTTACGTTGAAGATTTGACTCAAAAGCAACTGAGTAAAGGTATTCTTAGTATCGCTCGTGATGGTGAAGGCTATGTGATCATCCCGACCAGCGTTGCGAATAAGATTGCGATGCGTGACGAAGAGTCTATCGTTGATACTCAAGCGGCTTCTGAAGAAGCGGTTGATGAAGATGATCCGTACAAAGACTTTGTCGTACCAGATGATTTGATGTGGTAATTAGGCACTAAGCCTTAAACGATTTAAAAATGCAGTTGCACTCGTAAGAGTCGACTGCATTTTTTTATGCCTCGAGCAAGGTAATCACCGCAAATAGGATGGCATCGTTAACCGTTTATTGGGATGAGTAATAGCCTTACTCTGAGCAAGAAAATTAATTTGTACTCTAACTATTTTTTGAAAAAAGTTACCACTGTTTAGTTCTTTATAATCAGATAGTTATGCTGCACTTGGTGAGTTAGTGCGCAGGCTTTACCAAAAAAGTATTTTATTTTGTGTTATAATACCGCCTTCGGGATTGAGTAAGACGTCATAAGTGATTGATTAGATTCACTTATTTTTACCCCTTATATGGTATGGCGCGCTGATCAAATATTAATTGGATATGGAGTTGGTCCTTATATTCGGATTCTCGGATATGTGTGCATCTTAATTTATGAGTTTTAAGTCAAAAAAATACAGTATAGATTCAACAGATTATCAAGTCGGTCAAGACAACATCAATAAATGGGGCATGGATGTCCACAACACGGTTTTTACTGCTTCTGCAGGCCTGTCAATTCTCTTCATCGTAACCCTTCTTGCTATGGCTCCTGGCGATGCTAAAGCTGCCATCGACGCTGTGAAAGGTGCGGTACTCGCGAACTTCGATTTCCTATTCATGTGGGGCGCGAACCTTTTCCTAATCTTTGCTATTGGTCTAGCTTTCTCTCCGCTAGGTAAGATTCGTCTGGGTGGCGAAAACGCGACTGCGGATTACACAATGGCATCATGGATCGCAATGCTGTTTGCAGCGGGTATGGGTATTGGCCTTATCTTCTGGGGTGTAGCAGAGCCTACGGCCTTCTTTACCAACTGGTTTGGTACACCACTTAACGCAGAACCTTATACTGCAGCGGGTCGTGAAGCGGCATTAGGCGCAACGGTATTCCACTGGGGTCTACATGCTTGGGCTATCTACGGCATGGCAGCACTGTGTCTGGCTTACTTTGTTTACAATAAAGGTCTGCCACTCTCTATGCGTTCGGTATTCTACCCACTACTTGGCGACAAAGTTTGGGGTCGTACGGGCGACGTGATTGATGTGATGACCGTTCTTGTTACCCTGTTTGGTCTAGCAACTTCGCTTGGCCTAGGTGGTACGCAAGCAGCAAGTGGTATCAGCCACGTATTTGGTCTAGAGAACAACTTGTTCCTACAACAGCTGATCATTGTTCTTATCATGGTGTTGGCGATCATCTCTGTACTTCGTGGTATGGACGGTGGTGTAAAACTGCTAAGTAACCTGAACATGGTTATCGCGTTTGTTTTTCTAGGTTTCATCGCGGTTCTAAACTTCACAACGGTACTAGACTCTGTGGCAACTGCAGTGACGGGCTATGTGAAAAATATTATCCCTCTAAGCCAAAACTCTGGTCGTGAAGATACAACTTGGCTACACGGTTGGACAGTATTCTACTGGGCATGGTGGGTAGCATACGCACCGTTCTTCGGTATGTTCGTAGCGCGAATCTCTAAAGGCCGTACGGTTCGTGAGTTCTTGTTGTGTGTTCTTATCATCCCTACGATTGTGACAACCGCTTGGATGTCTATTTTCGGTGGTGTGGCGATCGAACAAGTCATCGATAAAGTGGGTCAACTGGGTATCGATCAAGGTATCGCAGACGTATCACTAAGCCTATTCTACATGCTGGATGCTTACCCAATGGGTAACATTCTGTCGGTTATTGCTGTTGCACTGATCATTGTATTCTTTGTAACGACTCTTGACTCTGGCTCTATCGTTATCGACGGTATGACAGCGGGTGGTAAGCTTGAAGTGCCAGTTCGTCAAAAAGTTATCTGGGCTATCATCTCAGGTGCGATTGCGATGGTTATGCTTTGGATTGGCGGTACTCAGTCAATTCAGGCGCTGCAATCAATCACTATCATTGCGGCACTGCCATTTACACTGATCCTTCTATTGGGTTGTGTGAGTCTGATTAAAGGTCTACTGACTGAAGTAGATCAACCAAAAGTCGCTGCTGATTCAACGAAGTAATGCTTTAAATACGGCGAGATGTTTGTCGCCGTTGCTCAGATAAGCAAAGTAAAAATATGAAAAACGCCCTTGTTGATGCAAGGGCGTTTTTGTTTACTAGCCATATTTTGTTGGACAACTTTCGCTGTTGAGTGAAGTCATGGCTTAAAAAGCGTTTCAGAGTCGAAAGGCGTGAGTTGCGAAAGGTTCGAGTAAGGAAGGGTACTCTTACCGAGGACTACCTTTCTGGAATTCGACTATAGACTTTGCTATCCATTTCTAGGCTTTCAGACGAGAGTTCGGCTAACACACGCTGTTCGTACTGTTCATAGCCATCGAAGCGGCATTCGCCAATCTCATTTCGTGGGCACACGTGTACATGGTGTCTTTCGATTAACTCGGTCGAGCAGAACGGGCAGTATTTCATACATCCTCCTGATGGTACTCATTGTCTTAATGGGTAGTGTCAGTAACGCAAATCCATGTTTCGATTTGATGGCATTTTTAAGTCATAACTTAATTTGGCGATGCGCATTCCAATGCGTACATCGCCACCTTGGCTATCAGAGCATTATTCGAAAAGGAGGACGCAGACGATCACTTGTGTTTGACGAGAAAAGTAACAAAGTGTGTCGTCTGTATAGTGTTGATAAGGGGTCATAGACCTAATGTACTGATAGGTATTGAGTTAGTTGTTTGACTCAAGCTCTTCAAAGTAACTCTGAACAAATTTAACAAAGGCTTTGTGTTTTCTCGCGGGGTAGACCATTTGCGGATAAAACAGGTAAATCGAGTTGCCATGAGCGATACATTCATCAGTGAGTAGTGGTGTGAGAGTGCCTTGTTTTACCTCGTCGGCGACGTAGTAACTGGCGATACGTATAATACCGCTGCCACGCACAGCCTGTTGCTTTAATAGGTGGTTTTCATTGCTCGATAACCATCCTGAAACATGCACATTGCCACTTTTAAATGGCCATTCATGTTGATGTAATGTTGCGAGGCATTGGTGATCTTGAAGATCATCCAATGAACTGGGCGTACCGAATTGATCGAGGTAACTAGGCGCAGCCACTAAGTCATGTTGATAGGAGAGCAGCTTTTTCGCAACCATGTTTTCTGGTGGGGTATTGGTAGCACGAAAGGCAATATCAATGTCTTCTCGATTGAGGTTGTAGGTGGTGTAACTGCTGTTGATTTCGAAATAGATCTCTGGGTATAACGCTTGGAAGCGTTGGCATAAATCTGAGAGAAAAACCTCGGTGAACATCTTAGGTGCAGTAATTCTAAGTACACCTTTAATCGCTTCATGTTCATCCGACACGCTGCGTTCTAGGTCTAGCACTTGAGAACGAATAACCAGCCCCTGAGCAAGCGCACGCTCGCCTTGAAGTGTTAGCCGAACACTGCGTGTGGTGCGCACTAGCAGTGGGCATTCTAAGTCGCTCTCCAAACGCTTTATCTGCTCAGAGAGGTAACTTTTTGAAATACCGAGTCGTTCTGCTGCTTTGGTGAAGTTAAGCTGCTGAGCAAGCTCAACAAACAACATTAACCTTTCAATCCGTTTGTGCTCGTTCATGTATCGTCCTTCATAACTCTTTTGTTCATTATAGCGAACAATCATTTCGGATTCAGGCTATTCTGTTTTTCTCGTAGAACAATATGATTAGGGCTGATTTTATGAATACGAGAATGAATAATGAAAAACGTACTTCCTTTGTCAACACATCTATCAAATGTTAGTGAGATTGCTTACGGCTGTATGGGGCTAGGCGGCGGTTGGAATGACAACCCTGTATCTCAAGATGACGTTTATCAAACACAGAGCATTATTGAGACGGCGATGGCGTTAGGGATTAACCTGTTTGACCATGCTGATATCTATACTTTTTCAAAAGCCGAGCAGGCCTTTGGTCAGGTACTAAAAAGCCAGCCAGAACTGCGCGATCAAATGTTTTTACAGTCGAAATGTGGCATTCGTTTTCAAGGTGAAGGTAACGTTGGACGTTATGATTTCTCTGCGCAATGGGTTCAAAACTCCGTTGAAGGCATTTTAGAACGTTTGAATACTGAGAAGCTGGATGTGCTGTTACTGCACCGTCCAGATCCTCTGATGGAGCTTGATGAGCTAGCGCGCACGCTTCAAGATCTGCAATCGGCAGGTAAAGTATCGCACTTTGGCGTTTCAAATATGAGTGGTCATCAAATCGAGTTCTTACAATCTGCTCTGGATCAGCCATTAGTTGTGAACCAAATGGAAATGAGCCTTGCAAAGCTTGATTGGCTAAACGATGTTGTACTGGTTAACTCACAAGGTTTGAATGAGTCGGATTGGGCTCCGGGCACGCTAGAGTACTGTCGTGCTAAGGGTGTGCAACTTCAAGCTTGGGGCTGTTTAGCACAAGGCCGATTCTCTGAACAAGGTCTGAGCTCAGAGGATGAAAGTGTCCGCGCAACTGCGAAGTACGTGCAGCAGTTGGCTGAGCAATACGGCGTGACAAGTGAAGCGATCGTACTGGCGTTCTTATTACGTCACCCTGCAAATATTCAACCTGTTATTGGCACAACCAACCTAGAGAGAATCCGCGCGAGTGTGGCGGCGACTCAGGTTAATCTGACCCGTGAAGAGTGGTACAACTTATTTGTTTACTCTCGTGGTCAGGCTCTGCCATAGGTGAACATTATGCTGACTTTATTACAAGCACAACAAGCCGTGACTACTGCGATTGAAACAGCCACAAACAATAACCAACAAGTCGCCGTAGCGGTGTGTGATACTCACGGTGAGTTAATCGCATTTGCAAAAATGGATGAGGTGAGTGTGCAAGCGGGCTTACTCGCAAAGAGCAAAGCTTATACCTCAGCGCGTGATCGCCAGCCAAGCGGTAACTTGGGTGAGTGGGCGAGAGTGACAGGCAAAGATATTAGTTACTGGAATGACCCAAACATTACAGGCTTTAAAGGTGGTGTGCCTATCTTGTCTCAAGGTCGTGTTGTTGGGGCGATTGGTATTAGTGGATTGAGTGAAGAAGAGGATGAATCGCTTGCTCAACTGAGTATCTCTGAACTCAGCCTTTAATATTCCAGCTCTCTAAATAAAAACCGATGCAATGACGCATCGGTTTTTTTGTTTTAGCCCAAGTGAGTGTTAGTCACTTATCTTTAGGTAATTCTGTTGTTCAGATTAAGCTTGTGCTTGTTGAAGAGCTTTTTGCTCTTCTTTATTACCCAGAATACGGCTTGTAATTGTACCAGCTGTCATTGCACCAGATACGTTAAGCGCAGTACGAGCCATATCGATAAGTGGCTCGATAGAGATAAGCAGTGCTGCGATAGTCACAGGTAGACCCATAGCTGGCAGTACGATAAGTGCAGCGAAGGTCGCGCCACCGCCGACACCAGCGATACCAAATGAGCTAACAGTGATGATTGCGATTAACGACAGAATGAAATTGATATCCATTGGGTTGATACCCATGGTTGGTGCAACCATAACCGCTAACATAGCAGGGTAGATGCCCGCACAGCCGTTTTGGCCGATTGTCGCACCAAATGATGCAGATAGGTTTGCAATCGCTGGTGGCACATTTAGCTTAGTAATTTGAGCTTCTACGTTAAGTGGAATTGTCGCTGCAGAACTACGAGACGTGAATGCGAACGTCAGTACTGGCCAAATCTTCTGAAAGTACTCTTTCGGGTTAACACCAACAAATGATACCAATACACCGTGTACGACAAACATCAGTAGAATCGCAACGTACGATGCAACGATGAAGCCAAGTAGGCTTAGGATGTCAGATGCACTTGAAGTCGCAACCACTTTTGCCATAAGAGCCGCGATACCGTAAGGCGTTAATGCCATGATCATCTTAACAAGACGCATAACGATAGATTGAGCCGCTTCTACGAAAGTGCGAATTGGAGACTCTAGCTCTTCTTTCTCTGCCATCACTTTACGTGCCGCAATACCAGTTAGCACACCAAAGATAACAACCGCGATGATAGACGTTGAACGAGCGCCAGTGAGATCGGCAAATGGGTTAGTTGGGATAAAGCTTACCAGCATTTGAGGAATCGTTAGATCAGACACGCGGTCAGCACGAGTTTCCAGTGCCGCTAGGCGTGCAGTTTCACGAGCGCCCTCAGTTAGGCCTTCAGCAGACAGACCGAACGCCTGCGTTACCATGATACCGATAATCGCAGAAATAGCTGTGGTTGCCAGCAGTACAGAGATAGTGATGCCTGAGATTTTACCCAGTGAACCGCCTTTCTCTAGTTTCACAACCGCTGCGATCATTGAAACTAGTACTAATGGCATGATCACCATTTTAAGCAGCCCAACGTAACCGCGGCCAACAATGTTCACCCAGTCTAATGTCTCTTTAATGATTGGGTTGCCTTCGCCAAACAGCAGTTGCAGACCTAAGCCAAAGCCACTACCGAAAACAAGACCAAGTAATACTAAGCGTGAAAGGGTGTGTTCTTTCTTCTGCTGTCCGTAGAGAAAAAAGAGAATACCAGTGAATACCGCTAAGGCAGCGATAGCAGGGAATGACATTTAATTTCCTTATGAATTACTTCAAAATAATTGAATGCCTAGATATATAGGCATGAGTACTGTTAGCTAAAATAACGTTCTGTAACAAAACGTAAAATAAGGAAAAGTAATTTGATAGATCGATTCGTAATATCCATCAAATAGATTGATGAGATATTCAACATTGTGATGAATCAGTAGCCTTTTTAGCGGTATTTCGCCAATAAATTAAGCATTTCACTCGAACTGTAAATTTCGACATTTTTGAAATTATTTTCGAATAATTTATAGAGCATCGCTTTAGCTACGGATTTTGAGTCGATTGGGCGTAGGTTTTTTAAACTGCCAACCATAAAAGGTTTGAAGATTGG
Source organism: Vibrio sp. D404a (assembly GCF_030248535.1). Classification (GTDB taxonomy): domain Bacteria; phylum Pseudomonadota; class Gammaproteobacteria; order Enterobacterales; family Vibrionaceae; genus Vibrio. The sequence goes on from NZ_JAHGAJ010000028.1 coordinate 69,655, forward strand.
TGAGAGGGCTTGAAGAAACTTTTCGTCGGTTCTTGGTTGTTTTCTTGTGCCAAGTAGAGGCCCAGGGCGAGCTATGAAAAGCTGCTTAAAACCCATTCGAAGAAGGTTTTGCTCCATCTGCCCCTTGCACTTTAGGTAATGAGAATATGAGGTGGTCGATGCACCATAGCTCGACACCACAGCAACTCGTTCAACACCCAAGAACTTCATGGTCTGAGCCACATGAGTGACTAATTCAACATCGATTTTGCGTAATGCCGCTTTTGAACCTGCTTGCTTGATGGTTGTACCTAGGCAAATAACACCAAGGGTTGGTCTTGGGTTGTTGTCATCCCAATTGGTCACATTGAGATCACCGTTGATGATTTGAACCAACTTAGCGGGTTTTGGCTCTGTGTTGATTGATGAACGTGATAAGGCGTAAACCGTCTGCACTGCAGGTTCATTGAGCAATTGATCTAACACATGGCCGCCAATCAAACCTGTCGCGCCTGCAACAATGACAGAAGAGTTGTCACCTTGAATGGACATGTGTACTCCTTACAAAAGAATGATCGATACTCAATTAGCCCCTGAAGCATTGAGCCGTGGACAGTGAAATGCTTGTGTCTGATATTTAGTTTTGGATCAATCTACGCATAAGATCCAGAAAAAACCGTGAGGGTTTCAACAAATTATTCATATTTACAGTGATTTGGCGTGAAAAAACAAAAGCCCGCGGGGAGCGGGCTTTCTGGCTTGCGTTGGAGACAAACGCTTACCTAAGTGAAGGAGAGTGGGATTTTCTTCACTTTTTTGCTTTGTTTTGCAGATTTATTCGGTTTTCTTCTACTTTGGTTAGCGAACATGGAGACCTCCTAAATCTTATATTTCTAATTGTGCACCTCAACTTTCGTTCCTTGAAGGCCGTACACTTGGCTTTTCATAGTGAGTGACTTAAAGCACTTTAATAGAAGCATAACTGATGCCAACTTTTAAGTTGTTGATTTTATTAGAATGCGATCTGGAATGGTGGGCTCTTATTCAAATTGACATTCAAAATGAGATTTTTAAGCCTTTTTTGGTCAATTCGACAGCAAAGTCTGACTGAAAGGTGACTTATCGATAGATAGATCACGAGATAGCAAGTACACTAATTCGAACTTTGTCTTAGCCAAGGATGTGCGATGAACCTCAAGTTCGATACTCTCTCTCCAAATGAAATCTACCATCTGATGACTCAAACGGTTGTGCCACGACCTATTGCTTGGGCGCTGACTGAATCTAAGGGTGGTGTATATAACCTTGCCCCATTCTCTTACTTCACCCCAGTGTCGAGCCAGCCACCGTTGTTGATGCTTTCTGTTGGTAAAAAACCAACGGGCGAAATCAAAGATACCGCGAAAAACGCCATAGAAACCGGTAAGTTAGTCATTCATATTGCTTCTGAATCATCCGCTGAAGAGATGACAGCAACAGCTGCGACGTTAGAGCATGAGCAATCGGAAGTGCAAGCGAATGACATTGAACTGGTTGAGTTTGAAGGCTTTGACCTGCCTCGCGTTAAGTCTTGCTCTGTGGCATTTGGTTGTACCTTATTCGAGGTAAAAGAGGTGGGAGATGTGCCTCAGAGTTTACTGTTTGCCAAGGTAGAGGCGGTTTATATCGCAGAGGATGTGATTGATAGCAGCAGTGAACGTTTGAAAATCGACGCATTGGCACTTAACCCGCTGTCACGTCTTGGCGGTGGTGAGTATGCAACACTCTCGAACGTATTTTCGGTCGCGCGTCCAAAATAATCTCGGGCTGAGTCGGTGATTGGCTCAGCTTCTATCTCCTGTTTTTATCGGTAATGTTCCGGATCGTTTGTTCTTGCTTTCTATATTGCATGTAAGAGCAGTGGCTTACGATAAGTTATTGATAATAAAGTCATCGGCACTAAAAAATTTATCATTATGTTAGACACCCAGCACACCGCGTTTATCCAAAATCGAATTGATCAAAAAACCAAGCCACTTGGCGCATTAGGCCTTTTAGAGACCACCGCTTTTCAACTGGCTCTTATTCAAAGTCAGCAGAGCGAGAGCCCCGTCGAAAGAATTACAATCAACAAACCATCGATGTTCGTTTTTGCAGGCGACCATGGCATTGCGGATGAAGGCGTGAGCATTGCACCGAGTGCGGTGACTCAACAGATGGTGTTGAACTTTGTCCATGGCGGAGCCGCAATCAACTGCTTCTGTCGCTTGAATGATATCCACTTAACCGTGGTCGATACCGGAATCCTTGAAGCTATTGATATAGAGAGAATCGAAGGTATCGACAGCGAACGACTTGTCTCTCAACGATTAGGCAGCGGCACTCATAACTTCAACCTACAAGCGGCGATGTCGGCTGAACAGGTAAAGCAAGGGTTAAGTTATGGGCAATCTCTGATTGAGAAACGAATTACCGGAGGAAGCAACCTTGTGATGTTCGGTGAGATGGGTATTGGTAACACCAGTAGTGCTTCTGCGCTGTTAAGTGCGCTTACTGGCTTAGATTGCAAGGAGTGTGTGGGCTTAGGGACGGGCATTGATGACGCTCAGCTAAAGCATAAACAACAAGTTGTCGCGAATGGCGTCAGCCGCTGCAAAGGCAAAAGCGTTGAAGATGTTTTAGCTGAAGTGGGCGGATTTGAAATTGTACAAATGGTTGGTGGCTTTATCGGGGCAGCAAGAATGCAAACACCGGTACTGGTCGATGGCTTTATTGTCTCAGTTGCCGCTTACGTTGCGACCTTAATTGAACCACAGTGTCGCGACTACATGTTGTTTGCTCATAAATCGCAAGAGTATGCGCATCAATATGTGTTGCGAGAGCTTAACGCTGAACCAATGCTCGACTTAGGTTTAAGGCTTGGGGAGGGAACCGGTGCTGCTCTTGCTCTGCCTTTGGTTAGAGCAGCTGCAGAATTTTACAACGATATGGCCAGTTTTGAGAGTGCAGGGGTGACCGTGTAATGACTCAACCAGAAACCAGCAGCGGTATGAAATATCAGTGGCAGTTGTTTCTATTGGCGCTTGGCTTTTTTTCACGACTACCTGTACCACACGACACGCCATATTCTGAAGAGCGTATGAATAGAGCAGGGCGCTATTTCTCCACGGTGGGTATTCTGCTTGGCTTGTTGTGCGCGTCTGTGTATGTGCTGTTGAGTTGGGTATTGCCCGCTGAGGTTGCGTTAGTGCTGATGATGGTATTCAGCCTATTGTTAACGGGAGCGTTTCACGAAGATGGCTTAACAGACATGGCTGATGGCATTGGTGGCGGCATGACGGTGGAAAGACGCCTAACCATTATGAAAGACAGCCGCATCGGTACTTACGGCGCATCAGCGTTGATCATGGCGCTTTTAGGGAAGTGGGTCTTTTTAAGCGAACTTATCAATCAAACCACTGCGAGTGATCTGTTCATGATCTTAGTCGCGGCGTATGCGTTTAGCCGAGCCATTGCGGCTTCACTTATCTACGATATGCCGTATGTCAGTGATCCAGATACCAGTAAAAGTAAGCCACTTGCCAATAAACAGACACATTCTGAAACTCTGTTTTTGATTGGTGTTGGTTTGATTCCGAGCCTTTGGTTTGGGATTGAGTGGAGTTTTGTTTTGCTCGTCAGTGGCTCTATCGTGAGGACGCTACTTAAACGCTGGTTAATCAAGCGCATTGGCGGTTTCACGGGAGACTGCTTAGGCGCAGCACAGCAACTGGTCGAGCTCTCGACTTATCTACTCTTTATTGTTGCCTTCTATAACGGCCTGCTTGGGTGAGTCCTGAATGACAAAGCATGAAAAAACAACGCATTTGATTCTAGGCGGTGCACGCTCGGGCAAGTCCAGCTTTGCTGAGAAACAGGTTATTGAACAAGCAAATACCAGCAAACGTAAACTGCATTATATCGCCACCGCAATCAGTTTCGACCCAGAGATGGAAGCACGTATCAAGCACCATCAGCAGAGACGTGATGAACAGTGGAATGAGCACGAAGCACCACTGGAACTTGCTAAGATGCTGCGTGATTTAAACGAATCTGATGTTGCCTTGGTTGATTGCTTAACACTGTGGCTCAACAACGTTATTTATGAGCTTGGTGAGCAGGCGACCAATGAGCAAGTCGAGCTGTGGATTCAGGAGCTTGTTGAGGCGGTCGAAGCTAGCCCTGCCAACATCACAATGGTGTCCAATGAAGTTGGGCTAGGGGTTGTTCCTATGGGGCAAGTGTCTCGTTTATTTGTCGACAATGCTGGCAGAATGAACCAAGCCCTCGCGAAAGTGGCAAACCAAGTGACTTTCATCGCTGCGGGCTTACCCATGGTTCTCAAAAACTAAGGCTAGCGGATTAACATTGAATAAGATACGCACCAAGCATATTTATCTCGTTCGCCACGGCAAAGTACTCGGCGAGGCAGCGTTGAATGGCCACGCTGACGTGTTGGTGGACGATGCACTTCAAGACCAAATTTGTGCGTCGATCACCGCGCTTCCGATCAGGCTTAATGCGGTTGCAACTTCACCGCTGCGCCGCTGTCATGATTTAGCCGTTCGAGTCGCCACTACACAATTGCTGCCGTTAGACAGCATCAGTGAATTGCAGGAGATGAACTTCGGTGATGTCGATGGCGTTCCATTCGATCTCCTCAGTGAACAGTGGGAGAGTTTGGAGTCGTTTTGGCAAGATCCGGCAAGTCACCAATTAACTGGAGCGGAAAGTTTACAGTCGTTCCACCAACGCGTTATTCAAGGTTGGTCGCAACTTATCAGTAGCGCCCATGACAATACATTGCTGGTTACGCATGGTGGCGTAATCCGAGTGATTTTGGCGCATTGCCTCGACATGGATTGGAAAAAGCCGACGCTCTATTCCAACTTAGCGATAGGTAATGCGTCTCTGACACACATTCAAATCACACAAACAGACAATAATTACATCAGTGTGAAGGTGATTGGGCAGCCGCTCTTAGGCCTCAAATACACCAACCAGTGAGCACTGGGAAATCAATTTTTACCATTTTATCGATAGAACATCGCACAGAATAAGGACAGAACTCATGACAACGCCAAGTTGGGATTTGAGCATTGCATATCGCGGATTAGACGATTCAAAGATTGAACAAGATATCGAATTGATCGAGCAGTGTATCGAACTGCTTTACCTGCATGTAGAGAAGCGTGACACGGTCATCGCGATGCAGAATGCGATTCAAACATCTGAAGCCGCAGGCACGCTACTCGGAACCATTCACACTTTCGCTAACTGTCACGCATCTGTGGATGCAACCCATACCGAAGCGAAACAATTATTAGGCCGAGTGGCGAAATTGAACTCTGAAATGTCTCAAGCCTTTAGCCCTTATGAAGACACTCTGGTTCATGCCGATGTTGAGTTTATTACTAAGGTGTTAGACCACGCGAGCCCAGACGTTGCAGGCCAAGGTTTTGCTATTGAAAGCTCTCGCAAGCTTGCGGCTACACGCCTGAGTGTTGCTGAAGAACAGCTACTAGCAGCGATGGAAGTTGATGGTCGTGACGGCTGGGGACGTCTTTACGACAACTTGACCGGTTCATTGAAACTGTCGCTGAAGTTGAAAGGCGAAGACGAAGAGCTTGGTTTCTCACAAGCGGCGAGCCTTCTCTATGGCAGTGAGTTTGATAAACAAGAGCCTGCATGGCGCGCGGTACAAAGTGCGATGGCAACACATCAAGAATCCTTTGCGTCGATCTTGAACGCATTGGCAGGTTGGCGTCTGACTGAGAACAAGAAACGCTCGAAAATCTGCGATGTGCATTTTTTAGCGCCAAGCTTACATGGCAGCCGCATCGTTCCTGAGACCTTAGACACCATGATGGCGACAGCGAAAGCCAATCGCACCGTGGGGCAAAAGGCAGGCTTATTAATGGCAAGAGTTCACGGCCTCGACGAAATGAAGCCTTGGAACCACCTTGCAGCAATGCCACCGCTTGGTGAGGCAGAATCTAAGGTTTATCCATTTGATGAAGCCATCGATGTGATTAAGACGGCTTTTGCAGAAGTGAACCCTGAGATGGCTCAGTTCGTTGATCTAATGGTCGAGAATGGCTGGATTGATGCTGCGCCTGCGCCAAATAAACGTCTGGGTGCTTACTGTACCAAGTTTGCTGCGACGCGTTCACCATTGGTATTTATGACTTGGAGTGGTAGCCGTTCAGACCTTATGACATTGGCTCATGAGCTAGGCCATGCGTTCCACAACTGGGTAATGCGTGACATGCCACTGTGTCAAACTCGCTACCCGATGACCTTGGCAGAAACGGCGTCGATTTTTGCAGAGAATATTGTTCGCGACCATCTGTTGCAACAAGCACAAACTCGCGACGAGAAACTAGAAATGCTTTGGGAAGAGCTCTCTTCTTCATTGGCTCTGATGATCAATATCCCAGTGCGCTTTGAGTTTGAAAAATCTTTCTATGAGCAGCGCGAAAAAGGCGAACTTACTGCCAAGCAACTGTGTGAGTTAATGGAGAAAACTTGGAAAGAGTGGTACGGCGATGCAATGAGCGAAGCCGACCCTTACTTCTGGGCGAGTAAGCTTCACTTCAGTATTGCTCAGGTAAGCTTCTACAACTATCCATATCTGTTTGGTTACCTGTTCAGCAAGGGCGTGTACGCACAGCGCGATGTGAAGGGCGAGAGTTTCTATGGTGATTATGTATCGCTGCTTCGCGACACCGGCAGCATGATGGCAGAAGATGTTGTTGCTAAACACCTTGGTATGGATCTGAAAGAAGCGGATTTCTGGCAGCAGAGTATCGACATGGTTTCTGCGCAAATTGACGAGTTTGAAAGATTACTCAATCAGGAAGATTAATTGATCTTAATCGGTTCATACTCAATAAGAGCTGTGTTAGCTTACACGGCTCTTATCTGATTGATATAGCTTAAAAACCTCGTAAGGTTTAATTCTCCCTGCTATAGACAGGGCCAATACAACTATTTATGGGCAGTATTTGTGAGTGATAACGGAGTTTCTGTTGATAAGTGCGATCATAGCAACACAATTTCTTTGTACAATTTATTAACATACGGCCGTGCAATTAAGGAGTAGCGCATGACGAAATCTCTCTTTCGCCAATCATTTCTTTTGGACAGCCTAGATCTTGAACAAGAAGTGCTTGCAGGACAAACCGTACTAAGTAACGGAGTACAACTAAAAGTTCATCAACGTGGTGTTTTTGAAGTTATTCCCGCGAACTACGATCAACAGACAAAAAACATCATTTTCTCGACGGGCGTTCATGGTGATGAAACCGCACCAATGGAGCTGGTTGATAAGCTAGTCGAAGACATTGAAACAGGTTTCCAAAAAGTAAACGCTCGTTGTCTTTTCATCATCGCTCACCCTGAAGCGACTAACGCTCATACACGTTTTCTTGACGTGAACATGAACCGTTTGTTTGATGACAAAGAGTATGAAAGCAATCGCGAAAGTGAGATTGCGAAAAAGCTCAAGTATTTGGTGACAGAGTTCTACCAAGACACTGATCCAGCGACGCGTTGGCACTTGGACCTTCACTGCGCTATTCGTTTATCTAAACACTACTCGTTTGCAGTGAGCCCTAAAGTTCGTCACCCTGTTCGTGGGCAAGAGCTGATCGAGTTCATCAATAGTGCGCATGTTGAAGCACTGCTGCTCTCTAACTCACCTTCGAGCACTTTCAGTTGGTACAGTGCCGAGAACTTTGAAGCTCAAGCTTTGACGATGGAATTGGGACAAGTAGCACGAGTTGGCGAAAACCAGTTAGATAAGCTGACAGCATTCGATCTTGCGATGCGTAACCTGATTGCAGAAGCGATTCCTGAACACCTACCGAAAAAGACCATCACTTATCGTGTGAGCCGTACCATTGTGCGTCTACATGATGATTTTGATTTTATGTTCTCAGACTCGGTGGAGAACTTTACCGCCTTTAAACACGGTGAAGTTTTTGGTCACGATGGCGATAAGCCACTGATGGCTAAGAATGAGAATGAGGCTGTGGTGTTCCCAAACCGTCATGTGGCGATTGGGCAACGAGCGGCATTGATGGTTTGTGAGGTTGAAACTCGCTTTGATCATGGACAACTGGTTTACGATTAATCGACAGCGATAATTCACGTCAACCGATTGATATAACAAGGTTCGCAAGCGATTGTGAACCTTGTGTTTATTTGGGGATACAGGTAAGGTTACGCGAACTTAGTTAAAGTAGCTTGATATGGATTTCCAACACCTTATTCAACAAAAACAACGACGCTGGACCCGTGCGATTTATCTGATGATCGCCGTGCTGTTCGTTCTTAGCGGCATCTATCTGATGGTCGGCGATCTCTTTATTTCCCCGTTGAATACGCTCTCTCCACTCGAAGAAAAGCTACTTGTCGATTTAAGATTGCCACGTCTATTGGCAGCCATTGCCATTGGCGCTGCGTTAGCGGTATCTGGAGCGAGCCTACAGGTACTTTTGGGCAACGTACTGGCTGAGCCCGGAGTCTTAGGTATTTCCGGTGGTGCTAGCCTTGCTATGGTTGTCGTCCTGTTCTTCTTACCGTTCGCACCAACACCAGAGCTGTTTATGATTGCAGCTATCGTTGGGTCGCTCTGTTTTACTTTACTGCTGGTGGGTATGGTGCGAGCCATGCGCTTGACCACCGCAAAACTCTTGTTGATTGGTGTGGCACTCGGCATCTTATCCGGAGCTATGGTGACATGGGCATTCTACTTCAGTGATGACCTTAGCCTAAGGCAGCTTATGTACTGGCTCATGGGCAGTCTTGGTGGTGTTGCGTGGTATCAGCACTCGCTAACCTTGGTGATGATCCCAGTCGTTATCTGGCTGTGCCTACAAGGCAGGAAGCTTGATAAGTTGATGATAGGGGAAGTGCATGCTGCGCAGCTTGGAATCAACGTACCCGCGCTGCGGTGGCGTCTGATTTTCGCTGTCTCGATCCTTGTCGGTTGTGCTGTCGCTCTTGGTGGGGTTATCAGCTTTGTCGGCTTAGTTGTCCCGCACTTATTACGCCTTGCGATAGGCACTGACAACCGATATCTGCTTCCACTCTCGGCAGTATCTGGCGCTGCTCTATTGGTGTTTGCAGATATCTGCGCTCGTACACTACTTGATTCTGCTGAATTGCCGCTAGGTGTTATGACAACTACGATTGGTGCGCCAATCTTTATTTGGATGTTGGTGAAGAATCATGATTCAAATTAAAAGCTTAAGTGTTGGTTCAAGGCTGCTTCCTCTCTCGTTTGATCTTAAGCCGGGGCAGATCACTCATGTGATTGGCCCAAATGGCAGCGGTAAAAGTACGCTGTTGGAAGCGATATCTGGTATTGGTGACAGCTATACGGGAGACGTTGTGCTTGGTGATAAGCCGCTGTCTAGCTTTACCCTGCAAGACTTGTCCATTCAGCGCGCTTATTTGAGTCAGAGTGCGAGGCCAGCTTTCAATCTTGAAGTGTTTCAGTTTCTTGCTCTGTCACTGCCAAGCTCTGCTGAGACCCAAGGTTCTGCAAAAGACGGTGGCTTGGTTACGCAGGTACTCAATGAAATCAGTAATATGCTGGAGATAAGCGACAAGCTACATCGCTCCATTCAAACTCTCTCTGGTGGTGAGTGGCAACGCGTACGATTAGCGGGAATGTGTTTACAAATCTGGCCTTCGCTCAACCCTTACTCCAAGCTGTTGATCTTGGATGAGCCTGCTGCACCACTCGACATAGGACAGGAAGCTCTGCTTTATAAGTTGATTGAACGAGTGGCCGCGCAAGGTATTTCCGTGTTGATGGCGAACCACGATTTGAATCGAACGTTAAGGCACGCTGATCAAGTCTTGTTGTTGGACAAAGGGGTACTTCAACATATTGGTCGTGCACAAGAAGTGATGGTTCCGCAGCAGCTTGAGCAGGTATTTAAGACGCAGATTAAAAGCATCTCTGTCGACGACGATACTTACTTACTGTTTCAATAACGCCATTCTTTACCTAAAACAGCGCGTTATTTGGCGCGTCTAACTTCTTTTGTTGATAAAACCCTCAAAATAGAGGCTTTTACTGCCTAACTTATTAATTTAATTATTTTTCTTCTGGGCTGTTGTTATTTAACGCTTTTTTGTTACTGTGAAAGGAACAGTAATTAGAGTGATAAAACAACATGAACTAAGAAGGAAATGAAATGGAAATAAAAGTAAGACGCACAGAACCGAGTGATGCAAGAAGTGTTAAAGAGATCTTTGAGTGCCCAAACGCGTTTCGTGGCACCCTGCAACTCCCACACCCTTCGCTTGACCTCTGGGAGAAGCGTCTCACCCATGTTCCAGAGCATGTCTATTCTTACGTCGCGTTGTACCAAGGTGAAGTCATTGGAAACCTTGGCTTAGAGGTCTGTGTTAACCCGAGACGTCGACACGTTGCCTCTTTAGGTATGGGTGTTAAGGATAACTATGCAGGTAAAGGTGTTGGTAGCGCGTTATTGCAAACTGCCGTCGATCTTTGTGATAACTGGATTAACATTAAGCGCCTAGAATTGACGGTGTATACCGACAACGAACAAGCGATCAATCTGTATAAGAAGTTTGGATTTCAAATTGAAGGCGAGTCAGCGGCATTTGCATTTCGTGATGGCGAATATGTTGCGGTCTATCATATGGCCAGAATTAAGACTAGCTAAAGTAAATATTCTACTTTATTGATGATCAACTTAAACGAATGCAGTTAGTCCGCGATAAAAAAAGCGCCTCAGATTAGAAACCTGAGGCGCTTTTATTTTTGTTCTTACAAGTGGCTTAAGCTAATAATCTAACAAGTAATTAAGCCGTTAGTGGCGCAAGATCTGCTGGGCGGTAGTAAACCGACTTAAGAACCTTACCTTGGCGAATGGTTTTCTCTTCTGAGACGAAGTCTTCAGCACATTTTGCAATGATGTAGTCACCTTTTTGAACAGCCATCAATTTGATGTTCTGCTCTGCGTAGAACGCTTCTGTTTCCGCATACTCTTTCTCGTTGCGGCACACCTTGCTCATGTTGCTAGAGTGTACTTCGTCCCAGCATGGTAGGAACTCAATTGCGCGGTTCTTAGCAACGTTTAATAGAAGATCAATTAGGTAGCTGATCGCTAGGTTGTCTTCAACTTTGTCTTGGCCCATGTGGACTAAACGACCCATTAATACATAGACGCTGTCTACGATTGCATCGGCTTGTTCTGTTTTTGAATCTGATTCAGCAAGTTCAGTCAGCTCTTCGATAGCCAGAGAAGTGTGTAGAGTGTCGCCTTTGTCGTCCATTGTTCCTGGTGCAGCAACAGGAAGGTCGAAGGTGCTACGGAACTCTTTAATATCGCGGTAAAGGTGATCGAAGATGGTTTGGTTTAGTTGAGAAAGGGTCATATTCCTATCCATTTGTATTTGGTAGGGAGGTATTTTAGCAAAGCTGAGGGTGTGGCGCTATTCGTAACACAGAGAGCCTAACTTATATTCTTCGTATCAATGTCTCTGAATGCTATAAAAGTATTTGTATATTATTAGCTTTTGTCTTTTACTCATCCATATGAGGAATGGCTAAGATGAGGCCATCTACTGGAGTAGAGAATCGATTTATGAATAGAGCCAGCGAAAGCGAAATTGTTATTCGACGCTTGTATCAAATCACCAATGACTACAAAAAGGGATTTGAAGAGCAGATCGTACAGCTTTTACAGATGGGCTTACAACGTTTTGAATTAGACATTGGCATCCTTTCTAAAGTCGAGGGAGATAAATACACAGTACAACACTGTGTAACTCCAGAAGGGGTACCACTTTCGCAAGGTGATTCGTTCGATTATCACGCCACATATTGTGAGATCACTTGTCGCGCCAGTGGCCCTATCTCTATAGAGCATTGCGGGACGCACGATGTCTATGCGACCCATCCCGCTTATCAAGCCTTTGGCTTGGAGTCTTATATTGGCATTCCTATTTATGTTGATAATGAAATCTACGGCACGTTAAATTTCTCTAGCCCAAAGCCTTATTATCGAAAGTTCAAAGAGATGGATATCGATGTCATGAAGCTGATGGCGTCTTGGATTGAAGTCGAGTTGGTGCGACGTGCTCAAGAACAACGCCTGCAGCAGCTAAATGAGAAGCTTGAATATCAGGCGCTTTACGATCCATTGACAGGATTGCCTAATCGTCGCTGCCTGTTTAAAAAACTCAATGCTGAAGTCGAGAAGCTAAGAGCCGGTGAGGGTATCGGCAGTATTGCTGTGATCGATATCGACCACTTTAAAAAAGTGAACGATAACTACGGACACCAAATCGGTGATGATGTACTAAAGAAAATCGCCAATGTGCTCAAACAGAATACCGATGAGAGTGGGATTTCGGCTCGTTTTGGTGGAGAAGAATTTATTGTCTGTTACCCACAAGTCACCCCAGAATATGCAGAACACCGCCTGACAGAATTACTGAGAGCGGTAAAAAACATCACTTTGGACAGGGAGCCTGTGACTATCTCCGCAGGCGTTTGCCATTTCAAACTGGCGACTGAAGGGAATCAACTCAATCGGATGTCGACGTTAGACAACTTGATTAAGGTTGCAGATGAATGTCTCTATATCGCAAAAGAAAATGGGCGAGACCAATTCGTATCTCGCCCATTCGTCATGCCTTCACAGAAAGCGTGTGTTAGCTAGCACCAAATAGATAAGGGAACAGTTTACGTCGCTCTTCTGGCGTCAATGATTCTACGCGTGCGATATTCGTATCTGGGATCGCCTCAGGGTTTGGATAGTGTTTCAGCACTTTTTCCATGCTCTCTTCACGAATCAGGTGGTAGACCGGGTAAGGCGATCGGTTTGTTAGGTTCTCATCGTCTTCTGGGTCTGCACCACCAAAGCAGTAATCAGGGTGGAACGTCGCAACTTGGTAGATCCCTTCCCAATCTTGCTGTTTTATCAGCGCTTCAATCCAATCGATAAACATATTGTAATCAAAGAAGTCTTGCAGCATGTTTGGGACGACAACCAGCGTGGTCTCTAACTCTTCTGGCGCTGTGTTATCCAGCTCGACAAAGTGCGTCATGATATCTTCTAACAACGTCTCTTCGGTTGTCGCTTCGCTGACGAAGATCTTAATCTGTTTGTTGCGTTGAGGTTTTGCTGCAAATGGGCAGAGATTGAGTCCAATTACAACATCATTGAGCCACTGCTGAACTTGGTCATGAATGACCTGCAGATCGGTTGAAGGTGGGTTTGACATGACTTGCTCCGAATAATTTTTTGCGTAGCATAACAAAAACGCCCGTAATCAAAACCCTAATTTATCCTTCTGTTAGTTCTCTCGCGAACAAATAGCTCTTTAGCGAACAAACTCCTTTGTTTGGAGGCTAGATTTGAGCCTGAGTCATCGCTGGTTTGGCTTCGCGGTGGTGATGTAGTTGATATAGCCAGATAAAAATCAAACCGTAAAGCAGCGAACCGCCTAACATTACACCGTTCCAACCAAAATGTTGCCAACAGTACAGCAGTAAGAAACCACCCAAACTTCCACCTATGTAGTAATGCACTAAATAGAGAGCAGTCGCGGTGGCTTTCGCTTTGGTCGCTTTCTGACTCACCCATGCATACGCAAGTGTATGGGCGAAAAAAGCCCCAAAGCTAATTAACAACAGCCCAGCGATCATAAAAGGGATCTGCTCGACGGCGGAAATGAGCATGCCCAATAAACTGATGCAAGTACCCAGAGCAATACCGGCTAACGGGTCGAATCGTTGTGTCCAACGGCTGGAAAACTTCGAACTGATGGTCCCAGCTAGATAACAGAGAAAGATCAAGGATGCTAAACTAACGGCGAGAGAGTGGGGCTCCGCCACCAAACGGAAGCCCATAACCGAATATAAGTTAACGAACAACGCGAAGTTCGCACCACCGATGAGCATGGCTGTCCACAATGTTGGGTTCTTAAGATGAGTCACTACGGCTCGATTATGGTGAAAGAAGAGTCCTTTTTGCGGTTTGAACCCATGTTGGTTAGGGAGCTTCCAAGCAATATATAGCGCACCGATAAAAGAGCTGACGACAAAGAAGATGACAGCGGCGCGCCAATCAAAATAATCGGTGATAAGCCCACCCACTACACGCCCAGAAATTCCCCCTAAGGAGTTAGCGGCAATGTATCCACCGATAGCGATGGCAAATGCCTTTGGGGTAAGTTCTTCAACCATATAGGCGACGGCAACCCCTGCAAATGCAGCGACAGCAACTCCCATAACAGCGCGAGCCGCGACCAACTGCCATAGAGTGGTTGTGTATACCATGGAAAGCCCGACTAGAGGGATCAGAAATAGGCTAAGCAAAATAATCGGTTTACGACCAAAACTTTCAGATGCGATAGCCCAAGGTACTAAGCTAACAGATAAACCGAGCGTGGTGGCAGCAAACAACCAGTTCACCTGGGTTTCACTTACGGAGAAGACCTCGGCCATATGTGGAAGAATGGGCTGAAACACGTACAGATTGCAGAAAATAATGAACGAGCCAATCGCCAAAGATCGTGTGATGTTCTTGTATTGCGGTGTACCAGCATCAAACATGAGCGTAACCTTGTTCTAAATATTTACCAACTTGTGAACAAGGTAGCAACTCAACCTTAATAAAAGAAATATATTAAAAATATCACCTCAATATATTTTGTATATCGCATGCTTGAATCAAAATCTCTGCGTCATTTCTTAGCGGTCGCTGACCATGGCAACTTTACCCAAGCGGCTCGCTCGCTCCATATTGCGCAACCGGCATTGAGTATTTCAATCAAGAAACTGGAACAAATGCTTGAGCTAACTTTGTTTCGACGGGGAGAAAAGCAGGTCACGTTAACGGAAGAGGGCAAAGTGCTTTATGAGCATGCCAAGCGAATCGGTCAGCAGTTTGATGATGCACAGTTAGCGATGGATGAACTCAAGGGGTTGGAAAAGGGAGAGGTTCGGTTAGGCGCTCCGAGCATGATGGGCAGTTACTTCTTTCCAAGAGTCGTAATGGCATTCAAGAGCCGATTCCCTAATCTCAAAATTACACTAATAGATGCCGGTACAGCCTCCATTCGAGAGATGCTTCTCAATGGTGAGCTCGATATTGGCGTTATCAACCATGAAAATGTGCCTGATGACTTAGAAACTGACCATTTGTTGGCTTCGGAAATGATGGCTGTGGTCGGTAAAGATCACCCGTTGGCAACGCAGAGCAGTCTGACTTTTGAGCAGTTCTTTGAACAAGATTTGATAATGTTTAAGTCGGGCTACTTTCATCGAGATTTTATTGATCACGTCCGCAAACAATATGATCTTGATATGAGCATCGCGTTTGAAACAAACCTATTACCCATGATTCTCTCTATCGTAAAACAAGAGTTTGCAATCACCGCATTACTCAGCTTAGTCACAGAGTATGAGTCGGATGTCGTTGGTATCCCATTTAGCGAACCAGTGAAGTTAAACCTATCACTCGCGTGGCGCAAAGAAGGGTATTTATCGAAGGCAGATCGAACGTTTATTGAGTTTATTAAGCAATACGTTTAGTTAAATGGGAGTGTCAATAATCAGACAGCTTAAGTTTTAAAATTCGGGATGTGGTGTTGTTTCACCTTATTAACTTAAATCTAATCGCAAAAACTGGGCAGAGTGTCACTAAAAATATCGATTTTTAATGTGACTTTGCTCGCTTTATCTATTGTATTTATGCAACAAAATGTAAAGCGCGTTTACTTTAAGTATGGGGTACGTATAATCAAATTATTGACGGTATGGTATTCTGAGTTTTATGAAATGTAAATGTAAAGAACAACAAGTTGTAAGAGTGCACAGAACTTTTTTTGATAAGGTTTTGGGGATCAAAGCGAAATACAAGTGCGTTAAATGTAACGCCGTTTTTAAAATCAAAGGCTAATTCAACTCTGAGACTTTCTAATTTTTGTGTTACTTGCACAACAAAGCCCGCATTTCGCGTAATGCCAGTCAGTTAAGCTGACTGGCATTTCCTCCCTGTCTCATTTCATATGCACTTTTCACCCACACTTGTAATCAGTTACAAATGACTGTAATCTGTTTCAGTACGCATGACTGTAAATGGTGGGCGTTGGGAATATGAAGCATGGAGTTGCTAGAATTAAACTATCTAATAAAGAAAGCACCTAGCTGTTTTCTTGTTAGGGAAAAGACGTTAATTATGAAAAGTAATCTAATAACCTTGTTTCTTGTATCCTCCTCTCTGGCGGGCTGTGGTGGTTCTGGTAGTTCCTCTTCAGAACCTGCCCCTTCTGCTGTCGCAGTAACCCACATGAGTACACCTGAAGCTGGTATGCAATCGATGCAAACAATTGATAGCAAGTTGGTATATCGTGGTGATAACGCTCAAAAAAACATTTCGTTCACTGGTGATAACTTTCAAACAGTACTCTCACCTGATGTTACGGAAATGGTAGACATCAACACTAAGTATGCAGTAATCATGGTTAACAAAATTACTGTTCGTGCTTATGGTAAGAAAGTAACACTTGGCGAAGCAACGTTAATCCAAAATAAAGAAACTGGTGAACTAACACCAATTTACTTGGATGGCGAGCCGTACTATGAGAAGAACCAGCCGACTAAAGAACAATTTCGTTCATCGGTTGAATACACATCTTCGTATAACAGCATTGAGAGTATGATCTTTGAGGTATCAACCCTAATTGATGAAGAAGCACGCCTAGGAATGATGATTGACCACGTGACTGTATACAATGAAGATGCACAAATATTTGAATTGAAACCAGTAACAGAGCACCTTCCTGAAGAATCGGGTCGAGTTGTTGGGACATTATCAAATGGTGACATCATCGTTAGTTACTCTGACGCACTTGGTGGTCATAGTAGTTGGATTCGTGATGGTGTTGAACATAAATTTAACGTTGAACAACAACACAGCATCTCAATTTACGAAGACTCCGTTGTTCTAACGGATACAACTTCTAACGTAAACTCTAATCTTTTCATTGAACTTGAATTGATTGATGGTGAGGTTGTTCAAGGTAATGTAATAAACAAACTCATTCCTCATAATTATTATTTCGATGGCTCGTTGATCCGTAACGGCTATGAAATGCGTGGTTCATGTGAAGTTTACCGCCACACATTAGGTTCAATTGATGAAGTGGAGTTTCCTTATGAACTTTCGGAACATGCTGCAATTGTTCTTGGTGGGCAAAAAGCAATCTTTTGTTCAGATGGTAAAACAGTAATCAAGTTTGATACTGAAATTGAACAGTTCACTAAACACGAATACACCAACCAAGATAATTGGTTTGAAGCATTCGAACGTTCACAAATTGTTTCTGATAATGAAATCATGTTTGAAGTAATCGATTATGATAGCCACAATCACGATATGATTGATGAATACTATTACAATTTCGAAACAAACGAAGAAACAACGAAGCGTGTAAATCAAAAATCAGTCGCTCGATTACAGCGCATGAAAATTGATCTTTAATTTAGTTTCAGGCTTGGTTTTTTCATTATATAAAGGGGCTGTTTAGCCTCCTTTATATAATTTTTCAAAATTCTTTGGGTTCCAACCGATCATTATCTGGTCACCGATTTTTAGTACTGGTAGTGATCTAGCACCAATAGCGTCTAGTTCTTTTCTCCCTCTTTGCATTTTTGCATTTGTCATCCTGTACTTGTAGGCTTTCTCATCAAGGTAGCGTTGAGCATCTTTGCAATGAGGGCATTTGTCTTTTACATATAATACTAGTCGTTTCATTTTATTCCCCCGTTACGAGATGTGTGCTTTCGCGTTCGTCAGTCGGTAGGTGATCTTCTTTGAGTCTAGGTAGCGTTGAGCATCTTTACAGTGTGGGCATTTATCCGCTACGTACAGTACAACACGTTTCATTTTGCTTCTCTCTTGATGGATCTGAGCAAAGTGTAGCGAATCTAGGGTGATTAGAAAAGTGTGATCAGTTACACTATGCGGCTCAATTTTCGACGTCGCAACGAATTGCTGTGACGCAACCTGTACGGTCTTTCAGCATGCATCCTTCATTACGCTATATTCAAGGCTATCCTAAACACATTATCGATCCTGTTACTCAGCTTGTTGAGTCAGGTAAATTGGTGCCATGGTTTGAATCTCGCTATCCAAAGAATCACGAAATAAAGAGCGAGAAAGCCCTGTTTGATTATGCGATCGCGATTAAAAATCGCTATATGAAGAAAACACCACCCATCAGTAAAGTGATTTATGATGGCAAGATTCACCTAATCAACAATGCATTAGGTTTGCACTCTTATGTCGCCAAGAACCACGGTGGTAAGATCAAATCGAAGAACGAGATTCGTATCGCCAGTGTGTTTCGTAATGCCCCAGAACCTTTGTTGAGAATGTTGGTGGTACATGAACTTGCGCACATCAAAGAGAAAGACCACGACAAAGCCTTTTACCAACTATGCTGTCACATGGAACCGGAATATCATCAATTAGAGTTAGATGCCCGTTTGTTCATGATTTATCTAGACTTAAAGAAGTAGCCTAATGAGCCAATCACAAAAAAGAACCACGCTAAGCCTATCAAAAAACAGTGCTTCTGATACAAACCGTAACAGTGCGGATTCAAAAGCGGCTGGACAGAACAAAGCCAAGCGAGCTTCTGGTAAACCAAGCAACAACAAAGGCGGGAAGGGCAAAGCTCCTTTTAAAAAAGGCACTTCTAATAACGCACCGAAAAGGTCGAATGGTTCGCACAAGTCTTCTGGCTCGAAGCGTGCTGGTGGTACACAACGCAATAAGAATACCGTAAAGCCAGTAGCGGGTTTACACCCAAGAAACCAACACACAGGGCGTTACGACTTCGATCTATTGGTCGCGGCTTTACCAGAGTTAAAAGCGCACTTAGTTAAGAACCCAGTAGGCGAAGATACGATCAATTTCTCTGATCCATTGGCGGTTAAACTACTGAACAAAGCGTTATTGTCGCATCACTATGGTGTTAAGCACTGGGATATTCCGGCTGGATACTTGTGCCCGCCGATTCCTGGTCGAGCGGACTACATTCACAGAGTGGCAGACATCCTTAATAGCGATGGTCAGGGCGAACCTTATAATCATCAATCAGTGAAAGCGTTAGACATCGGTGTTGGTGCGAACTGTATCTACCCAATTATCGGCGCCACGGAATACAAATGGCGTTGCACGGGTAGTGATGTTGACCCTGTGTCGGTGAAAGCCGCGAATTTCATTGCTGAAAGTAACGTTAATTTAAAGGGTAAGGTTAAAGCACGTTTGCAAGCGGACTCTGAATCTATCTTTAAGGGTGTGATAAAAGATAATGAACGTTACGATGTCACTATTTGTAACCCTCCATTCCACAGCTCTCTAGAAGAAGCGGAAAAGGGGACACAGCGTAAATTAGATAACCTAGCGGCAAATCGAGCTAAGAAAGCGGGTCAAACGTTCAAACCTGAATCGAAAAAAGCCAAGCAAAATAAGCCAACTTTAAACTTTGGTGGCCAAAAAGCGGAGTTATGGTGTCCAGGTGGTGAAGCGGCATTCATCATGAAGATGGCACGTGAGAGCCAATTGTTTGCTACGCAAGTACTGTGGTTCACAACATTGATTTCAAAGAAAGACAACGTCGATATGCTTCGCTCTGAACTTGGAAAGCTTAAAGCGAAACAAGTGAAAGTCATAGAGATGTCTCAAGGCCAGAAAGTGAGCCGCTTTGTAGCATGGACATTTATGGACAACGAGCAAAGACAAGAGTGGATCGCACTTAAATAACGGCTCACACTGCAAAACGAGAAAGTATCGTTAACTTCCTTAAATTAAAACGGGCTTGTTGTTCATTCAACAAGCCCGTTTTTTATCAGATTTAGTTAAGCAGAGATCAATTCATCCAATTTGCTTTGGTACTTCTTCTCAAGCGCGTGATTGCCCGCTTTCCTTTCAAGGTCGATTAATATTTGAAGTGATGGTATTTGATAACCATATCGCTGGTGGAATTTAAACAGACGAAGCCTCGCATCATTGTAATCGGCTTCACTTACTTCAATTTTAGATAGTTGTAATATCGACTTTACTCGGTTCGGGTCATGGTCAATCGCACGCGTGAAGTAGTACTTGGCTCGTTCAGTATTACCTGCCTTAAATGCGCAAAAAGCCGCATTCTCATAACTGGCGGATACTAAGTAGTAATAGGGCTGGTCAATGGCGCGATTAAAGTACTTATCGGCCTGTTCATACTCGCCTTGCTTACACAAAAACGTACCGTAGTTATTGAGAACATTGCCGTTTCTTGAGTCTAGGCTTAGCGCTTTTCGGTACGCAGACCTCGCTTCATCCACTTCACCCACTTGTTCATAATAATGGGCCATAGAGAGCCGAGCACGGTAGTAGTCTGGTGCATGTTGAATCGCGAGTTCGAGGTTTTCTCGTGCACGAACCATGTTTTGTTGTTCCATATATCCTAAGCCAAGCGCAATCCTAGATTCAGACATTGAAACGGGGTCAGAGTCGACCTTTTTGGTGTCTCCCTCTGTAACGGAAACACAGCCCGAAACTAAGATGGCGAGAGTAGTAATGAATGAATGTAATAACTTGGATGAGGGCATTAACGGGCTCCTTCTCGATGCCTGTTCATGATATGAGAAGTCGTTAATTTAAATGGCAAAAAGGTGAGGTAATGCGACTCACCCACCATAAAAAAGCCATTTGTTACCGACTCCAAATCGAGTGATGACAAACGGCTCGCACGAATGATGTGACTTGAAGATCGAATTAACGGAGTTAGTCGTCTTTGGTGAAGTTCTCTTCGCTGAAATGTTCCAGATCGTATGGTGTTTGTTGGTAAACACAATAGTTTAGCCAGTTCGAAAACAATAGATGACCGTGGCTACGCCAGCTCGCAACAGGCTTGTTGTCTGGATTATTGTTCGGGTAATAGTTGATTGGAATAACGGGCTCCATACCTTCACCGAGGTCTCGTACGTATTCATTATGCAGCGTATGTGCATCATATTCTGGATGACCAGTAACGAACACGTTTCGCTTGTCTTTAGTCGCGGCCAGGTAAACCCCCGCAACATCTGACGTTGCTAGAATATCAAGGTCAGTATGGTCCGATAGGTATTCCGGTGAGAAGTCGGCATAGCGAGAGTGTGGAGCCAAGAAGGTATCATCAAACCCTCGCAGGATCGGATGGTATGGGTTATGGATCTCATGATGGTAAACACCAGACAACTTCTCTTTACGCGTTCTTTTCGGTAGGTCGTACAGCAGTTTCAAGCCCGCTTGAGCAGCCCAACATACGTAAAGAGTAGAAGTCACGTGCTTGTTTGCCCACTCCATGATGGTCTTTAGGTGGTCCCAGTAGATCACATCTTCAAATTGCACTAACCCTAACGGCGCACCAGTGATGATCAGTCCATCAAAGTTGCGGTTCTTGACCATCTCAAACTGGCGATAAAAGTTATCAAGGTGCTCAGTCGGTGTGTTTTTACTTGGTCGGTCATCAATGCGTAATAGTTCTACATCGACTTGCAGTGGGCTGTTCGATAGTAGGCGCAAGAATTGAGTTTCAGTTTCAATCTTCTTTGGCATTAGGTTGAGGATCAAGACTCGAAGTGGACGGATTTCCTGTGTCGATGCTCTTGATAGCGGCATAACAAAGATGTTTTCTTCGCGAAGAACATCGCTCGCTGGCAATTGGTCTGGAATGCGGATAGGCACAGCTTTCTCCCTAAGCTAGATATTTAGACGTCTATACTTCTGAATCTATAATATATTGTGACGCTTGTCGACATACAAAACGCACCTTTGTAAATATTTCGTTATTGAATCTACAAAGCACCTAAACAGGACTGTTGTTAAGGAGTCAGTATTGAAGCGGTTGAGCAAACATGTGTTGGTCGTTGAAACATAAATTAGCGCTTAGTGATCTAGGTTTATGATTCTGGCCTCAGATACGTTAACATTCTGCTTTCGCGTTATTTTTAGCTAAGGGTGAGTAAAAGTTTGAAACTTATCTTAATTCGAGGCTTACCCGGTTCTGGTAAATCGACGAGAGCAAAATCTCTGGATGCTTTCCATGTGGAAGCCGATATGTATTTTGTAAATGACCAAGGTGTCTACTGTTTCGATCCGGTTTTACTTCCGCAAGCGCATGCGTGGTGTCAAAAGCGTGCGGAAGAGGCCTTAAAACAAGGGCTTGATGTGGTGGTCTCGAACACGTTTGTCAAACAGTGGGAAATGAAAGCGTATCGAAAAATGGCACGTAAACATGGTGCAGAACTTGTGATAGAGGTGTGCCGTGAACAGTATGGCAACATTCACGGGGTGCCTGAGTCTGTTGTTGAACGAATGAGGAAAGATTGGCAAGAACAGTAATTTCGCCAGCACCACGCCAGCTCATCGAAAATCTCGTCTTGTAAGAACATAGACAAAAACAGTTAAAGGGTTAATTGAACAATGGCAAAGCGTTCTGTAGTCGTGGATATGACTTCTTATGGTATTTACTCCACTTGGGATTCGCGATCGAAAGATCTACCAAAGATTCAGGAGTTTACCAATAGGGTAGAGGCTGAGATTGATGTGGAGTTTGGCTATATCCTTAACATCAAGAAAGCCAAAGGTGAGAAAATTCGCTACTGTATTTATCACCCAAATATCACTACCGAAAAAGGAGAGGTGCTTGAACCTTTTGATGGTGAAGAGTATGTCGGCAGTAACGACTGGGACTTCTATCTTGGTGACACAATCTGGGAGCCTATCGATAACAAAATCGGTAAGTGGCGCATGACTGTCGAGTTAAAGGGTAAAGTGATCGCAGATAAAACCTTTGATCTCGTAGCCAAAGATGAAGGTCAGTTTTGGAAAAGGCGAGGCTTCTAAGCTGCTGTCTTAGGTTCTTAAAGCTCTATCCAAATAACAAAGTTCCATTCAAATACTAAAATTCTATTCAGATACTAAAGCCAAGCCGTTACGCTTGGCTTTGTCATTTCTTGCTTTGTTGAGCATATCTTCCCTAAATTAGACTCCTTTATAGTCGAATGTAACCTGTTGATTTATTTGTATTTACTCTCTCATTGATATAAAAGAGTCTCTTTCTTTCTATAAATAATGGAGAGTCTCGAAAGCAATATGGATACTACACCTTCACCGAAGTAGAGCGTTAAAGGTTCTATGTGCCTCTTTTTATGGGTGAAATATGATAACGATAGAAACCGCACTGTTTGGTCCCCTAACAATCAGTAGCAGTCAATTGATAGACCATTCTCGTACAAGCAGTAAGAAAGCCCAAAGGACGACTAAGAACATATTCACCGCAATAAATGCTAGCGACAACCAACCCATAACCATCGATGAGGCATTAGAGGTACGTCATAAGACACACTTCATTTGTGATGATTGTGGTCAAAGATTAAGAGCACATAAACGCTCGAAAACTGGTGCGAATGCACACTTCGAGCATCTTATAAAGAATCCATACTGTAAGTATTGATATTATGCTCAATTGTTTATTTAGAGTCTGAAATCAAACCAAGAAAGGAAATTTAATGTTGTATATTCTTGCCTTAGCTATCGCTATAGCGATCGTTGTGTTTATTGCTAACTCCAAGAATAGAACCAAAGCAGAGCAGCTAAAAGACTCATACCTGAAGAGATATGCGAACAATGAAGGACGATTTAGTCAGAATGATTTTTTGAACGTTGTCTTCACTCAGCTAGAGAAGGGGAACCGAGTAGCCGCTAAAGATATCAAAGAAGCGTTTGATATTATGGTAAAAGTGGAAGCTTCTCCCAAATAACTCAGCGCTACGTTTTCTAGATAGCAAAAAGCCAAGCAACGATGCTTGGCTTTGTTGATTTTGGTCTATTTTACTGCGTTACGTAAGTAATCACGAACTCAGTGATTGATACCATGTCTTTAACTGCGATGTACTCTTCAGTCGTATGTACTTTCGCCATGCCAGTTGAAAGGTTAACTGTTGTTAGCCCTTTTGCATTGAAGTTGTTTGCGTCGCTACCGCCACCTGTACCTTTGGTCGCGGCCGTAATGCCTAACTTGTCGAATGCTGACTTGATTGAAAGAATGTGCGGGTGATCGTCGGCAATAACGAAGGCATCGTATGCGCGAGTGGATTCGATTTCAACTTCAGCACCGAACTGCTTAGCACTCTCTTCGAATGTAGAGATCATGTGGTCAACTTGATTAGTTAGTTTGTCGCCGTTCAATGAGCGAGCTTCTGCAACCACTGTTAGTTCAGGCATTACGATGTTTGTTGCTTGTCCGCCTTTAACAATACCGATGTTTGCCGTCGTTTCTTCGTCGATACGTAGCAAATTCATCTTAGTGATTGCGTCAGCCGCAACTTGAATAGCGCTAATGCCTTCTTCTGGTGCTAAACCAGCGTGCGCAGGACGGCCTTTGATCTTAGCGACAATCTTTTGTTGGCCCGGAGCTGCATTCACGATTGTGCCAATTGGACCGCCTGTATCTAGTACAATCGCGTTGTCTGATTGGATGAAAGACATGTCAAAGTTCAGTGAACCAAATAGACCGCCTTCTTCATACACTGTGAATGCAATCTCGATGGTTTGGTGTTCACGACCTTCAGCTTTAATGCAGCGCACAGCTTCCATGATCGCAGCGATACCCGACTTGTCGTCACCACCAAGGATTGTATTACCTTTAGAGCGGATGATGCCGTCTTCGATGATAGGCTCAATACCAATACCCGGTGTTACGGTATCCATGTGGCAGCTAAATACAGTGCTGCCTTCTAGTGAGCCCTCTAAGCGTGCATAGATGTTGAAGCCGTTAGAGACTTCTTCTGGAACAGGCAGTTTGTGAACTTGAAAACCAAGCTCGCCTAACTGCTCAGCAAGTGCTTCTGCGATTGCTTTTTCGTTACGTGATTCACTGTCAATTTTTACTAGATCACAAAAGTGTTCAACTAAACGTTGCTCATTAATTTGGGTCATTGTTAACTCTCATTATATTGACCACTTTTTCATCTGAAATAGTGGCCTGTAGGAACAGGAAATTCAATATAACGCCAAGTAGGCGGTAGATTGTCTGAGTTAAATCAAGAAAATGCTCTGAATCGCCTAAAAGTTTTAAAAAATTGAGTCGTTAATCTATGACACTTTTATCAAAAAGGGTTGGCATCATTGTGGTGAATTTGTGCAAATCAACGCGCAGCGATTTGAATAAGGCTAACGCCAAACAAACGCTCGACGCTTTTGGTGGCATCGGTATTCATGCGATGGTTAATCACAGCAATAACGGAGTGCATCAGTTGACCAGAGAACGCCTCGCCACCTTGATGGACTACGGAGTGATGGAACGTTAAGCGAAGTACAGCAACAAAGTCTTGGTTGAAAAGTGCTTTTCGCCAACTGGTTTCTAGCTCAACTAGCCCCTTAGTGAGATTGAGCTGATCGATAATGACAGTAAGAAAGCGCCCTTGAAGAGCCAGTAGGAAGTCTGTCTTTTTAGGAAAGTGATGGCTGATGCCTGTTCGGGATATTTTTGTCGCCTGACTGAGTGTGGTATAAGACATCTTATCGTAGCCCATTGTCAGTAATTGATGTGTGGCGGTATCAAGAATTAAATTGACTGTGATAAGAGTATCTTCTTTGCTGCGCTTCGGCATTGGATTCGACCATAATAATCAAAAAGAGAAATGACTATACTCCTTTTGGGTATGCTATTCCATTAATTGGAGTGGTGGAATCAAAATTATATTTAGTGTGTATTACCTAAAGTTAAATAATTGATTAACATAGAATCAAAAAAACAACTTATTAATATATTTAATTTCTTTCTATAAATTTGAGCTGATTTCATCCACCTCTGTTACAACATTATTTCGACCTCTTGATTTTGCTTTATATAGCGCTTGATCTGCGCGATCAATCAACTCAATCGGTTTGCTATCTTTATTTGGCTTCGCCGTTGCAATACCAAGGCTTATCGTTATCCATTGGCTGCACCCTGAAAAGTCGTGAGGAAGTTTCATTGCCTCAACAGCTTCTCGCAGTGCTTCAGCGTACTTAGCTACCGACTCCGGATTCACCGACTGCACGTCATTCGACTCCAGGTTACCTTGCGGGATAATCGCTATAAACTCTTCCCCTCCAACACGAGCCACCATTGTTTCCGCAGTAGGTGGAGTGACAGATTTTATCGTCTGTGCGACTTGTTTTAGGCCTTCATCGCCAGCGACGTGACCGTAGTTGTCGTTGTAGGGCTTGAAGAAGTCGATGTCGATCAAGACAACACTGAGGCTTTGTCTATTTTCCAATGCAGTTTGCCATATGTTTGGAATAGTGTTGTTGAAGTAAGTTCGATTATTAAGGCCAGTAAGAGCATCCGTTTCTGACATTTTTTGAATACGTTCGTTAGCGCGGGATAAATCGGTGATCAATCGTTCCCTTTCTGCATCTTCTAATAGCCATTGCAGTGAACGTTTGTGCAGTTTCGCTATATAAAAGCAAAGATAGACAATTCCCGTTGCAATAATAGTTGCACCAGCGAGGGTATATCCCTTAACCCAAATTAAATAAACAGCGATAGGTCCCATTAGAGACCAGAAATAGCAATGGAAGGCGCCGCGAAAATTGATGTGATATATAACACCACCAAAGGCAAGACCAGAGGCGATCAGTACGATTGGCAGCTCTATATTTGGGTAACCAGTATTCATGGCCAATATTGAACCCGCTGACCAGACAACACCTAAAGCGCCACTTGTTATCGCATAGATCCAATAGGTTTTGTCGCAGTGCACGATTGACGATAGGTTGTTGTGCAAGTATCGAATGTAGCCGTAGCGGCACGCGAGTGTTATGAGCAAGATGCTAAGCCAAACCAATGCTCGAATCGAAGAGTCGAAAACTACCTGAGACAAGATGTAACAAACAATACCGACGATAGCATGGTTTAACGCGATAAATGGGTAGCTGTTAAACGCCGCTTTATAGGCACTTTGCCGAACTTGGATGGGAATGCTTTTGGTAGTCACAGGGCTCAAAGTAAACAGATTGAAGTACTGTTAATATAGGCATGCTTACAATCAGTTTGCAATACTGTTTAATGGCCTGTTAACACTTTTGTGATTAAAGAAGACGAATATGCAGAGTTCGATGCAAGATAATTGAGGGGCAAGTATGTTATGGACAAATCATTCAAAAGACAGCAAACCTCACTTGGGGAAGTAGGGTTTGCTGTCACTAAGAGTTCAAACATGAATGTTGTTGATTTGCTAGTCAGTGCTCAAAAGGGGAATCAAAAATTATTTAGCAATGCCTTGCAGTAATTCAACAAGCTCCGTTTCAGTAGATGGTTCTTTTTCAAGTTCATAGACGGCAGAAGCACCTCCTTTCAACATGTAAGCACGTGTACTGCAGTGATCATAATGGAACCATTTTCCATCAACACATACATCGGTATAACATCTTGGGTCTTGTTTCAGTTCCATATTGTCGCCCTTAACATTTGGTTAACGATTTTTATGCTAGTTGATCACATATGTTGCCAAATTGATCTAAATCAATAATTGTTTGGTTTTGTGTACGATAAATGCTCAAAAAGCGTGATGTATTGCAGTTGTGACTTGTTGAACGTACGGGTGAGGCGGGTGTGAAGGGCACCTAGCCACTGCTTTTTCTTGCCTATAAGCGCATTTATACATACGCTAACGGTTCTAGTTTTTAGTTAAGCAATGGCAAAATGACGAACATCTTTATTGTTGTAATTCTTCTGGTTGTTTTCTTCTACTTCATACAAAAATATGTGGTTAAGCATGACGATACGAAAGATCATGCTTATCAAAAGAAAGGTGCACTGCTCAATATGCAGCAAGCGGCTTTCTATAATGCACTCAAGTCTGCCGTGGGACATCATGGTGCTGTATTCGCTAAAGTAAGTATGACGAGTGTAATCGCACCGGCGAAGTCTAATTCGAAGAAGAACTGGTTTATCGCGAACAATAAGATCGCGCGCAGTTATTTTGATTTTGTAGTTTGTGACCCAAGAACGTTAGAGCCTAGAGTTATCATTGAGCTCGATAACGGACAAGAACTTAATAAAGGCAAAGTCGACCGAGAGAAGTTGCTGATTCATGTGTGTAAGTCAGCAGGACTGCCGCTGATAGGTGCTTCTGTTAAACACAGTTACCAAGTTAGTCGTTTAAAAAGGTTGCTTGCCGCGCATATTGACTTGATTGAGCCATCTAAAGAAGTTCGCTTTTGTAAGAAGTGTGGCTCTCCGATGATTATTAAACTGGCCAGCCAGGGTGAACACAAGGGAAGACGATTCTTTACGTGTAGTCGCCAGCCAAATTGTACCTACACAGAAAACTACAATGTTGTTTTTGAAGCAGACGAAGAGTAAGAGATACTAAAGCGGGTGTGACCTATCTCAACAAATGTCGATTGCTGAGACCAAAAAAACAACGCTTTGTTGATATATAGAGCAAACAGTTGATTTAAGGTAAATTTGTGCTTGCACGCCATCAGCTCTGTCGTTAATATCTTTCTCGTTCTTAAGGAATGGGTCCGTAGCTCAGTTGGTTAGAGTACTACCTTGACATGGTAGGGGTCGGCGATTCGAGTTCGCCCGGACCCACCATACCTTAAGTTGTTCCTTGTCAGAACAACCGCTTTGGTCACACGAGACATAATTAAAGCAAAGAACACAAAATTTGGGTCCGTAGCTCAGTTGGTTAGAGTACTACCTTGACATGGTAGGGGTCGGCGATTCGAGTTCGCCCGGACCCACCAAATTTTTCATACTTCGTATGGCAAAAAGCCCGCACATGTGCGGGCTTTTTTGTATCTGTGGTTTAACTGTAAGGCTCGTATTGAGCCAAACCTCATAGTGTTGGTATTAGCTGTAAATCTTTGGCGTTGATTTGCTCCTGATGCTTCAATATCTCTATAGCCAGTTTCTTCGGCATCGGCTTATAAAAGTAAAAGCCTTGAATGTAGTTCACGCCCAATGCTGCAAGGGTAGAGAGCTGTGATTCATTCTCTACACCCTCTACGATGACTTCCATACCTAGAGTTTCGGCAAGTTGTAGCATCGAGACCAACAGTGGTATGCCTAGGCTGGTTTCATCTAAGATATTCTTAACAAAGACTCTGTCAATTTTGACGATGTTAAAAGGGAACTGACGCACAAAGTCTAAGCCTGCGTAGCCCGTACCAAAATCATCGATGGCCGTTTGTACCCCAACACTTGCTAGTTCGGCTAAGTTCTCTTTGATTTTGAGCATGTCTCTTTCTAAACACTCTCCATCTTCGGTTACTTCGAACGTAACCTTCTTTAGCAGCTCTGGGTGCTTCTTGTAGATTTGAAGAACTCTGCTTGAGAAATCTTCATTTGATAAGACATTGCGGCTGATATTGACGCTGATGTACCTATTTTCGAATAGCTCAGGGTTCCACTGTAAGATTTCTAAGACTTCATCTAAGACAAAGTAAGTGAGCTCGCCAATCAGGCCTAGGCTTTCAGCCAATGGAATGAATATCGCGGGGGATACATTGCCTTCTACTGGGTCATTCCATCTTAATAACGACTCACAACCGACGATTCGTGTCGTACGCTGGTCAACAATGGGCTGTAGGTGAACGTGCAGGTGTTTGTTTTTAAGAGCGTTAGATAAGGAGTATTCGAGGCTTCTTCGTCCCTGATTTTTATGTTTTATATTCAAAGCGACAATGGTTGCGACACCCGCACAGAGAAAACCGAACCAAGAGTAGGTAAGTAAGAAGTTGATGTAGTAACGGTAGCCAGCATATGAGATGACGGTTAAGGGATAAGCATCAGACTCAATTTTCAGAGCTTTGATGAAGGAGACGGGCTCTGGCGTTGATATATCACGGTGTATGACCTCGACCTTCGACTCTAATCCATACTGTGATAATTGCCCTTCAACGATATCAGAAATGTAATGAGGAGGAATCAACAGGCTGACACCTTCTTGGCTTTGCTGATCTTTGAAGATCAGCATGATGGCTTTGGATTGAGATATCGCTGAGTTTGTGTATGAAAGAGTTGTGTGGTTGGGGTCGCTTTCAATTCGATTACTGATGGTTTGATATAGAGGAAACCAAACATCGCCTTCTGTCGTCGAGCAGTAAAAGTAATCACGATGATTATATATAGCAGCTTCTTTGACCCAGTCAGTGTGAAATACCGTTTGTCTCAGATCTCGAACAAAGGCCTTACACGGAAGGCTAGCGTTTTGCGTTGTTAGAAAAGAGTCAAACTTCGCCTTTATGTCATTTAATTTGGTTTCTGCAAGCTCTACCGACTTCTCACTCACATTCTTATAGTGAAAGGGGGTAATTGGGAGCAGCAGAGCCATAGCGCAACAAAAGGAAGCGATAAAATGGAGTGACGTTTTGGCAATGCTTTGGTACTTCATGATCATAGAATAAGCAACAGTTACTGTTCGACTTGGATATGTGTCTCAATTTATAAAATCAATATCCATAGAAACAAGTTGAAACATCAATACTGTGAATGAAACCATAACTTTGTGAATTGTTATTCATATTTTTAGTTTACGACTTTACATACTCCGAATTAGTGTCTCTTTATTTGATGGTTAATTGTACAGTGCATTGCTGGTTATAGGTGTTATCTTGCTTACTAGGTGATAATGTTTAGGTATGCAATCAAGTGATTATTGATTCAAAGTGAGGTAGGAGTTAGCGACAGTCTTCATTTTACATTAGCTAACGGTGTTATATTTTTAATTAATTGAATTTGTGATGTTTATATTTGAATCTTATTTAATTAGTCGAAAATTGAAGGGTTAATAATTTTGAATAGTCAAAACTAAGATTATATTTTTTTTCTATCTGTGACTTAAAATCACAACTTATATAAATGATATCTGTTTTATAAAAATTACATTATTAGTCGTTTTTTATTCATGCATAAAATCATTGTTAGGCACTGTTATAAGAACAGCTATTCAACGAGGAAATGATGTTTATGATGAAACGAACGGCACTACAACTCGCAATTTCTTTCGGTATGGTTGCGTTATCCAATGCGGCTAGCGCGAGCAGCACCCCAATGACTAACCCGAATGCTGGCGTGGTTGTGGGTTATTGGCACAACTGGTGTGATGGATCGGGCTACAAAGGTGGCAATGCGCCGTGTGTGACCTTAGATGAGGTCAACCCGATGTACAACATTGTAAATGTTTCCTTCATGAAGGTGTATGACCTTGCTGATGGCCGTATCCCAACTTTTAAGTTAGATCCCACTATTGGCCTTTCAGAGCAGCAGTTTATTGATCAGATTTCGGAACTTAACCGCCAAGGTCGCTCAGTGTTACTTGCTTTAGGTGGCGCAGATGCACACGTTGAACTTAAGACGGGTGATGAGCGAGCCTTTGCTGATGAGATTATTCGCCTGACCGAGAAATACGGGTTTGATGGCCTAGATATCGATTTAGAGCAGGCGGCAGTGACTGCGGAAAACAACCAAACCGTGATTCCAGATGCATTGAAATTGGTAAAAGACCATTACCGAGAGCAAGGCAAAAACTTCCTAATTACTATGGCTCCTGAGTTCCCATATCTAACATCGGGCGGTAAGTATGTTCCTTATATCGACAACCTTAAAGGCTATTACGACTGGATTAACCCTCAGTTCTATAACCAAGGCGGGGATGGTATTTGGGTGGAAGGCGTAGGCTGGATTGCCCAGAACAACGATGAACTGAAAGAAGAGTTCATCTACTACATCGCTGACTCGCTGAGTAACGGCACACGCGGCTTCCACAAAATTCCTCACGACAAGCTGGTATTTGGTATTCCGTCTAGCATTGATGCGGCAGCCACAGGGTATGTGCAAGAGCCACAGGATCTCTACACAGCGTTTGATCGCTTGACTGAACAGGGGCAGC
Organism: Vibrio sp. D404a; assembly: GCF_030248535.1. Classification (GTDB taxonomy): domain Bacteria; phylum Pseudomonadota; class Gammaproteobacteria; order Enterobacterales; family Vibrionaceae; genus Vibrio. The sequence continues at coordinate 101,636 of NZ_JAHGAJ010000028.1, forward strand.
CTTTGCGTGGCGTTATGACTTGGTCGGTGAACTGGGATATGGGCACAAACGCCCAAGGGCAAGAGTACAACGAGCAGTTCATTAAAGATTATGGCCCGTTTATTCATGGTCAAGTGACGCCACCACCGGGTAATGATGGCGAACCCGTCTTAAAAGGGATAGAAAACGCACGAGTATTACACCGAGGCGACTTTGATGAGTTAGCGGGCGTGACAGCACATGACGAGGAAGATGGCGATTTAACGTCATCCATAGTTGTAGAGGGTTACGTTGACACTTCAGCAATTGGCACTTACGCATTGACGTATAAGGTGGCAGATAGTGATGGCAATGAAACAACGCAAGTCCGTACGATAGAGGTATACAGTCAGAAACCTGTTTTTGAAGGTGTCGTGAATACCAGTATTCTGGTTGGCAAATCATTCGATCCTCGTGCGGGTGTGTCTGCCAGCGACCCTGAAGATGGTGACCTAACTCAAGCGATTGAAGTTTTAGGTTCAGTTGATTCAGACAAGCTTGGCGATTACACATTAACCTATCGAGTAACAGACAGTGCGCTACAAACTGTGCAAGCACAGCGAGTGATTACGGTTACTGATGGCAGCACTTGTGCGAACGCTTGGGATGCAGGCACTGTGTATGTTGAGGGGGATAAAGTCTCTCATGAAAACCAAACATGGCAAGCGGGTTGGTGGACGCGTGGTGAAGAGCCGGGAACGACAGGTGAGTGGGGTGTCTGGAGCAAGGTATCAGATTCATCATGTGGCGGCGAAACACCAGACCCAGATGTCGATCCAAGCTTATCTGTAACAGGACTCGCTTCATCTTATACGCTCGATAGTGGTCAAGTGGTTATTGAGCTGCAACTAAGCAGCAATGAAGCGTTAGATGTAACGACCACAGTGCGTAACGCAGCGGATCGAGTAATAGAACAGACTCAATCACAAGTGAATGGTCAATCTTCACAGCGCATTGTATTGAACGATATTGAGGCGGGTACTTTCAAGCTATCGACGAATGGTATCGCTGAAGATGGTGAATCGGTTGTGTTTGAGCAAGGCTTTGCTGTGACAGATGAGGCAGTAACACCTCCACCGGGTGATTACCCAGATTATGTCGCTGGGACATCTTACGAAGCAGGCGATCGCGTAGTAGGCGCTGATAATGGCGTTTATGAATGTAAGCCTTGGCCATACACAGCGTGGTGTGCGAGTCCTTCTTATGCACCGGGTGATAGCTTGTATTGGGATGATGCATGGACGAAGTTGTAAGCATGACCTGTTTAACAGCTATGTACTACTGATATAACACATTGAAAAACGAAAGAGCGACCCATTTGGCGTCGCTCTTTTTTGTCTTTAAGAGATTGAGAATGGTTGGATTATGGCTAATTGAATGATGGTCTTAGTGAGTTTGGCCGTGGCTTACTTCAAGCAACAACTGCTCAAGAACACATTTCGCTGATGGTTCTAATGACCACACTCCCAAGATACGATTTAGTGCAGCACGATAGACTTTGCTTTTGAGAAGAAACGCAACCGTCTCTGTGTCGTTACTCAAGACGTGTTTTTGAATGAGGGTCAATTCGGCTTTGTTAGCGATATCAATCTTCTGAAGATTAAAAGCGGGCAGAAAGGAACACTCGTACCAGAGTTCGATGATCTCTCGAAGTTCCATCTCTTCTTCGGGTACATCGTACTCCCGAAATTGATGATTTTCAGGAATAGCGCTCGTGTACGCGATATCAAGTTTGTCTGCAACGAATGTATACATTTACTTCCTTGTTATGCGTTGTTTTAGTCCGAATCATCATGCTCTGTGATGAATTTGTCAATTATATTTGGTTATCAAACGGATGAGCTTCGAATAATGACTCTAAAGTTAGCTCAAGCTGTTTAAGTATTTGTCTGTTAAGCCAAAATATTTTAGATTTCCGTCTGGCTCAAGAACTAAGCTCATGTTTGATGTGGCGATCAAATTAGGATCATTGGTTGAGAAAATCACGGTTTTGTTTAGCAATTTATCGCTAAACAGGCGGTTGAAATATTGAGAGTTTTCTTGCTCAGCACCATTAAACGGCTCATCAATGATGATGAGCGGTTGTTCACAATTCCCCAAACCCAGTGCCAAACGCAACTTCTGTTGGATTCCGTTAGGTAGGTTCTTACATTTGTCGACGCTGAGTTGTGTCGCCAAACCGTCTGGTAGCCATTCATCGAGCTCAAAGAAGCTGATCATTTCCTGCATCTTTTCTGTAGGGATAAGTCCATTGTGCAGGATGAAGTTGGTCTCTAAAGAGCCTTCAAAAATGTGCAGATTAAACGGGATGTAGTTGATCGAGGTGCGGTAACGATAGCTGTTGAACTGCTTAATGTTGTAACCATCGACCGACACCGCGCCCTGATAACGGTCTTCCAACCCAGCAATGATCGAAATCAGTGTCGTTTTGCCGCAGCCAGTTGGACCACAAACCACGACTTTGGCGGCTGGGGGGATTTTAAAGCCCAAGTTGGTTAAACCCGTTGCTGCCCCTGTGTATCTGTGACTGACACCGCTGCCGACGATACTGCCTTGAAATAGGCGAATCGGAGGGCTTTTTTCGAGAGTTAGCTTGTCATCATTCATCGACATCAAATTATTGATCTGTGCCGATGAGGCTTTGATTGATTGGAATTTAGAAATAGAGTTGTAGATACCCATGATAGGGCCAAGCGCCTTCCAAACCAGTATAACAGTGGCGAGCATCGCACCTGCATCAGAAGTACCTTCCATCACGCCCACAACGGCGGTGACGATACTCGCAGTACCAATCACTTGAATTAAGCTACCACCGGCCGCTTGCACTTTACTGTTTGTGACAGCAACATTTTCTGCATCGCTGGTACTTTGCAGATGAGAAGCGCTAAAGCGAGATTGAACTACGCGAAGCAACGGCAAACCTTGGATGGTTTTTATCCCGCGGAGGATTTCGTTCCATTGGTAAGACACCATGGCATTGGCTCGCGAGCTTTTCGATGTCGCTTGGGAGTAGATATAGCGCGAGTAAACACAGAACACCAACATCAAGATAAGACCGCCCATTACCACAAGCGCTGCTGTACCAGACATCAGGGCAATGGCGATAATAAACACGATCACAAATGGCATGTCGAAGTAGCTCAAGGTTGACTCTGCGGTCACCAATCGACGGAACGTATCAATATCTTTTAAACGCGCCAATTGAGAAGACACACCCGCAGTCGATGTCATCGCATAAGGCAGCCAGAGAAGCTTGGATATCACAGCTTGTGAAATATGCACCGCGAGATCCTTACCGGAGGTCGCAATGATGTTGACCCGCATCTTTTTGAAGAAGTATTCAGAGAAGCCTACTATCACCGCGAACAAGGTGAGCCAATAGAGGGTTGCCTCCGAGCTTGAGGTGAGGGCGAAGTTATAAACACTCATGATAAAGAAGGGCTGCAACGCGCCTAAAATGCTGATCACGAAACTGAGAATAATCAAACTCTTGAGTTCGTTGTTGTAGCGATAAAACGCGTACTTGATCCAGTTGCTTCGATCTTGTGATTCTGGAGGCGGTTCTCGGAACAGTCGCGAATACTCACTGATTGAAATCAGCAAGCAGGGCTTGTTACACATTGGGTACTCAATGGTGTTGTTATTGGTGTAATCAAACAAGAGCAACTTGCCATCTTTGGTACCCAAAAAGATCGCGCTTAGGTTTTCGATTTCAATAAAGCACGGGTGAGGGTGCTTATCGATGTTCTCGAGCGTTTTTAGTTTAGTGACATCGCAGCGATAACCAAGGCGCTCTATGGTTGCGGTAAAGCTATCGCCGTCTTTTGGCTTAGGAATGAAAGCATCACTCAAGATAGCGGGTGTACCTTCCCATTCAAGTGCTATCAGGGTGTAGGCCAGACCTCGAATCAAGGGAGATTGACTGTAGCGCTCGTCATACCCGCTCGCTTCAAAATCCATGACTCGTTGAGGAACATTGTTGAAGTCAACTAAGATGCTCATTGGTCACCTCCTGTCAGTTTCACTCGTTTGAGGCGGTGATTAAGCTTGTCCATTTTATTACTGGCGATGATGAGGATCTTATCGTTAGCTCGGTAAGCGGTACTGGTGAGCACGACCCGTGCAAAGTCATCATCATAGACACAATCAATGTCATCAAATATCAATACACGTTTACTTGCAAGCAAGGCTCGGACTAACAACAAAGCGTAGCCAACTTGGCGTGAGAATGGGTTGCGCATGTGGCCCTTGAGCTCGGTGTAGAACCCGGCAGGAAGCCCGTCGATTTGTGCCTTTATGTTCATGGTCTCACAAAGCGCAAACGCGGTATTATTCAAGCTTGGGCGAAAGCAGGTGAGGTTATCTATGATGGTGCCTTCGACGAACGAACTGGTTTTGTCCACCATTAAGACACTGTTACGCCAAACGTTGTAGTTCAAATCCTCGAGCGGCGTATCGTTGATCATAATATCCAGTTTACTGTCGCTATTTTGTCGAGTAATGCAGTTTGCTAGATGGGTTTTACCTGAACCACTTTTACCCGTCAGTAGGTATGCTTGTCCACGTTCAAATTCAATACGTTGTTTGTCTGAATACTTCACGGAAACACGCTCTACTTCCGTCGTTTCGTGTTGGTGTTCGACAGAGGCAGCGAGCTCAAGCAGATCGGCAATACGCTGAATGTGGAGCTTGTTTAATTCCCAACGGCTCGCGGTACGCATCACTTGTTGGTAAGGCGCAAAATAGCGGTTAGTGAGCATGATGATTGCTGCCATGATGCCTTGGCTTGATTCCATATTGATTACGGCGGTTGCTAAAACCACGACGACACAAGCAATCGAGAGTTGTTGAATCAGCGCCAGTATCAGGCTGAAGTTTGACTCAATCTGCTCATATTTGATGTTCTCAACTTCTCGCTCTTCAACCATTTGTGTCATCAGACTTTCGACGCGGTATTCCATATTTCGCGCTTTGATATCGAGCGGGCTTGAAATGATCTCAATGATTTTAGAGGTAGTTAAACCTTCAATATCCGACTTGTTTTGCAGGCTGCCAATTTTCTGTTTGGAAAGGCTCCACGCGAACATCGCCAATATCGCAGAGGCGATCAGAAGCGTAATGCCTGCCCAGATGTTGATGAGACCGATGATGAGAATAGTGATAACACTAACGGCAAGGTTAATAAGAGCGCGAACCGACTCACCACCAAAGAAGGTTTTGAGCTCAGGAATGGTCGCGATACGCTCTAAATATTCGCCGGGCTCTAAACGTCGAAATTTAGAGATCTCCGCCAAGCAGATAGATTGGAAGACTTTGTTGGTAAGATTGGTCTCAAAGTGCCTCATGATCACAGAAGAGATCTTCTCTTCCTGATTTTTCAAATGGTAATCGAGGAAGATGGAAATCAAGATGATCGCGAACAGTAAGAAGAGCGTGTCTTGCGCTTGGTTTGGCAACACACGGTCGAAAATGATCAAAATAGAGAAGGGAAGGACCAGCCCAAATAGCGTCGAAATGATGGTAGAAAACGTCAGATAACACTTATCTGCCATATTAATCTTTTGAGAAAAATGCTCAGTTTGCATTGCGATCTCCTTTTCTCAAAGATGACGTCGAGAGAAGGTGTTTCGGCACGAGCTCTTGATTGTCTCTACCTTCGATGTCGCTCATCAATTGCATGATGCTCTCGATAGACTGGATTGAAAGCACGCCTTTGGTCTGTTCTAGATTGATGGTTTCGATGATGTAGTCGTATCTTGCGCTCTCGTAGTCTCGAAGCGCACTGAACAGCTTACTCTCTGCGGCAAGAAGATCGGTGATGGTACGAGTACCGAGTTGATAGGCTCGTTGGATGCCTTTGTAAGAGGCGTAGTTAGCACGAATGATATTTTCGTAGCTACTTATCGATTGCGAAAAGTCGTTGATGTTGAGTATTGAAGTGTTAACGCTGTCGCGAGTGGTGTACAGAGAGTCTTGATAGAGCAGCTCTGTTCTCTCTACCGCTGTGGATGACTTCTTGTAACCATAGTAATCAGAGCCTCCGGATAGGAGTGGCACGGCTAGATTTAACCCAACGCTCGTGGAGTTACTCTCACCCGTTGCTGTTGGATCGGTTCTGTCGAAGTTATTCGCATCATCATGACGATAGCTCGCTGACAGCGACACGGTAGGCAAGAAGTTGGAACCACTCTCTTTCAAGCTTCGACGACTTCTCTCGACGTTTTTCTTGGCAACCAGCAGATCGTTATTGAGCTTCAGAGCTTGATCCATGATCTCGCGTTGCTCGGTTTCATTTATCTCTTTTAACGGCACGCTCTCATAGATGTCTTGTGAAGGCGTGATAGGGTACTGAATTTGAATGGATAGGCCGTTAAGAATCACGCGTCTGTCTTTTTGCAGTGTTCTTAATCGGTTCGCAACGCCTTCCTTTTGAGCGATAACTTCGTACAACTCGCTGGCCGCGGTATTCCCCAGTTCTACGTTTCGTCGCATTTGATGCTCGCGGGTTTCAGAAGATTTAAGCTCGACCAAGGTCGCCTTTATCTGTGCGTTGTTTTTGAGGTATTCAAAGTATTGAGAGCTGATCTCTGAAATTGTGCTTTGAATTTTGTTCTCATGCTTAATCTCTTCGATATTGAAGTCGAGCTTGGCGGTGCCATATTTGAAGATGTCGCCTAGATTGAATATGGACTGGGAAAGAGAAACGCTGTAGCTGTTTGAGTTGTAGCTTGAGGTAGTGTCGGGAACGCCGGACAGTAAGGTTTCATTTTCATTCCATGTGGTATCGGCCGCGCCATTTAATGAAGGAAGAAACTTAGATCGGCTTATTCCGATATTGTATTCGTTCTCTTCGACGCCTTTGTCACTGGCACGAAGGGAGAGGCTGTTTTGCAGGCCGAGTTGCACTGCTTCAAGCAAGGTCGTCGCCAATGCTGAAGGTGTCGTGCTCATTGCGAGTGCAGCGATGATGCTGCTAGTTAAGTTTCTGTACCGCCACATACTTGTTGATCACCTTAATGATTTCATCGCCTTTGTAAGGTTTACTGATCACGTAATCCATTCCTGCTTCTATACAAGCCTGATGTTCGTTACTGCTGGTCAATGCGGTTGCACCAATGATGGTACAAGGGTTCTTCTCGTTCTCTTTTTCAAACTGTCGAATGCGTTTCGTTGCTTCAATACCGCCCATGCCGGGCATGATGCAATCCATGAAAATAATGTCTGAGCGTTTGTTCATGAAGTGTTTCACCGCATCAGCGCCATCGCCGACAGTGTCTGGTTCATACTCTTGTTTGGTTAGAATTCGTTTGAGCAAGATTTGCTGAACTCGGTCATCTTCCACAATCAAGAATGAACTGTTCTCCATCTGCTCTTCAGAGGCTTCCGCTTCCATAATGGTGAGTAAATTTGGAATAAATTCATACGGAATCGCAGGTGAGTTAATGATTTTGTCGACAAAACTATGACACTCTTGCGCATGTTGTGTATTGGCAACGGAAAGCAGTAGTTTGGTATTTGGATGATTCTTGAGTTGCGATTTCACCGTCTTACTTAATGACGGTAGTTTATTAGACTCAAAGGTATCGGTCAGCATAATGGCATCGTATTCACCAAAGGTTTTTGCTGCAGAAAACAGTTCGTTGGCGGTGCGAATCTCCGTGATCTCGAGCCCCAAGTTAACGAGCATCTTTTTCATTACATCAATTCGGACTTGGGTATTAGCACACAGCAATAAACGCTTACCATCGAAACGAGTTTTCTCGGTGTGGAAGTTTTTCGCTTTGAGGTCTAACTCAATCTGAAAACGTTCCTGAGCCCCAGATTGAAACCAGTGACTCTCGTAATAGCTGTAGTCTTTCAGAACGCTTTTGGCTAAATCATCGGTATTCGCACTGTGGTCTTTGTGATCGCTCCAATGAAGCTTGTTCAGCTTGGCGACAGCTACATCAAGCGTAGATAGGAAATTTAGGTTGATAGTGAGGCGTGTATTCTCCATGTCAGAAGCCGCGCCCGATTCTATGGTCACAAATAGCTTTTTGTTTGACTTGAGCTGGATAGCATTTGAGAGCTGCAAGAACAGTATCCAGAATAAGCTGGTGGATTGACCTTCAACGCGATTGGGTAGGTTGTCCGAGATAAAGCAGTCCAGCTCTCCTTCATTTCGCTGCACTTTAGCGCTGATATGAATCATCAACTCTGACAATACGCTTAATAAGGAGAACTCTTTTGATTTACTCTCTGTTCCTTGAGAAATCAAACGGTTGTAGTTTTCTGCAAGTTCGGAAAGGGTATTGGAAGCCGATGTAATGTCTTTAGCCATTAACACACCGCTCTCATCGGTCTCTTGTACCAGATATTGGACACCACCATTGATAGTGTTGGTGATACCACGTATCTCATATCCAATTAGAGCATACAGTTGTTTGTACAGATCGTTATTACGTTTCTGGTCTTCGAGCTTACTGAAGATCAACTTTAGATGTGAATAGATCTGACGCTGCTTGGGGTTAATACTCACTTCGTTAAGTAGCTCTTCAAGCCTTTGTAAGTCAAGCTGTTTAAGTTCTTGATGAAGAGCATCAAATTCAACATCGATGTTTCTTTCGTTTGAGTTTGATTTTTTAAGCTTCAGTATGGCGATTGAGTTAGATATCAACGCAATAGCAGCTAGAATCACAACCACCATGAATAACCACATGAAAAACTGATTTTTCTCAGACATCAGATCGCTCGCATGGTTGTTAAACATAGTGCGATAGTTGTCGTCCATTAGCAGATAGTTGTTGGTCAGTGAAAGGTATAAATCCAAGACATCATTGCGAGTTCTAAAACTGTCCGAAAAACGATTGATCGCTAATTCAAGCTGAGTATATTCAGTCGCACCGACCAAGCTAAATTCAGTTTTATTAAGTGAAGCGAGTGATCGGAACTCATCAATTTCACTTTTGAGTGTGGAAAAGTTGAGGCCGCTAGTATTGCAATTATTGGCTGTTAAACAGTTTTGTAAGGTTTGAATGTCTAGCTCAATCGTGTGATTGAGTTCTTGAGCTTGTATCAGCAATGGTGCATTTTGAACTTGCGCTACCGAGTCGGCTTTTGACCACGATAGGTATAAATAAAGAGCGAGAGCAGCCAATAGCACACTAAATAGCATGCTAAGCCTCAGAGCGGGTACTGAAATATTGTAGGAAGGCTTTCCGCTCATCTACTACCTCTCATCGAATGCATCTTCGATGGCTGACATTACAGGTTTGGCAGCGTATTCGATGACACGACGTGAACCTGTTTTAACATCCGCAGTAAATTCCATATAAGGGGAGAGCTTGTATTGAGTACCTCCGCGCTCAAGGAAATTCCGGTCAATTTCAATCTCCGCCAAATAGAATTCGGCATCCTCTTCTTCATAAGATGAACGACTGATTGACGCGATAGTTCCTTCGACAAAACCGTACTTAGCAAAGTTGTAAGTATCCATTTTTACCTTTACGGCTTGCCCAATTTCAACAAACCCCATGTCTTTACGCGGTATCTTAGCCTCACCATGAAGGGAGTTATTGATAGGTGCGATGTCTGCGATACTTTCTCCTGGTGGTATAACGGCTGAGCGAAAGTTGAAATGCAGTTTGTCGACCACACCATCAACGGGTGAATAGACGATGAGACGATCTACTTTGTCTGAATGTTGAGGTTGCGAAATGCGTTTGATTTTCAAATCTTTGTTCGCTTGAATGATCTGTGCTTGATACTCTGAATTTCTGTTCTCTATCAAATCTCTATGTTGCTTTTCGAGTTTATCGAGCTGGAAGCGCTCATTCATCACTGACTCGTCAAGGTTCTCTATCTCACGAACCATATTCGACTCTTGTACTTTCATATTCAGCACGTCTACGTATGAAGCCATCTCTTCCTTATACAGTGTGTTTTTGATGTTAAGTTGTTTTCTAATTAGGGAGAGCTGGTTCTCTGAGCTTTTACGACGCTTGAGCATCGAACTTATCAAGGAATTTTTATGTTTGATGTCGTGAGTAATGAGTTCTTCATTTGAACGATTTTTAGAGAACTCTTGTTGCCAGGTATTCATGTTGACCTGAACTTGTTCTGGGTAATCATCGATGAAATTAGAAAAATCGGGCTCGACCATGTCACGCAAACTTTCGTAGCGAATCTTATCGAGCTCTAACTGGATAATTTCAGTATTGACGGTATCGAGCTGCGTATTTCGGTCGAGAGAGCGTATTCGAGCGATAGGTTGACCTTCGTAAACAACGTCACCTTTTCTAACCAATAGTTCTTCTAAAATCCCGCCTTCTAAGTGCTGAACTTTCTCGACATCCGATTCCAATAGCAGTTCGCCTCGTACAGATACAACAATATCGATACGAGCTTGAGACGCGACTGTGATAGCAACAAGCGCAAGCAAAAAGATGATCAGCAGGGTTTTGTGAACACTCGTCATCGCACTAGCCAGTACGATAGTGTCATCCGCTGTCACCTTGGTCGCCTCGGTGTTTGATACTAGAGCTTTTCTAAGGTGATGCTCTATTTGATTGTTGCTCATGATCTACCTCGATGACTTGTCACCTATTACTCCTTCAATATCCAACAAGTGGTTGATCTGTCGATTAATGTTGTGTAGTTCAGTTTGTATGTCCTTTAACAGCTCTTCCGGTGCAGGGAAGTGGTGGTTACTCAAATGCTCTAACTTGGCTAGCTTCGGTGGTAAATCTTGATCGCAAAGCAGGGTTAGGATTGTTTTGAGTTTTTTTGCGTAATTATTGAGTTCATCAAATCGGTTGGCTTTATGTAGCGTTTCGATGTTCACGGCCGCATCTGAAAAGTCCTGATAAAAGTCACCCAGTAGCAATTGCAAGCCTTTGTGGCTGTTGTCGATTGAACGTAACAAATTCGTCATGTCTATCATCATTCCACTGCCTTAATTGCTTTAATGACAATAACTAAGGATCTTTAAAGTAGGTTTTCAAATTTTTTTTCATTCTTTACGTAAAGAAATTAATTTATGAAAAATGTTGTATAAAAATTTGGTTTTTTCCGATGGTGTCCTTTAATGCCTCTAAACACGATCAGTTAGCTATTGGCAACGGAGGCTGTAATGGCAGGCGAAAATAATCAAAATAACCAAAACGAAGATCTAAATGATGCGGTAGAACAAACGGATACCAATGACGCGGGTACGCCCTCCCAGCAGCAGAACCAACAAAATCAACAAAATACGATTGCTTCGACAGTAGCAACGGGTGCTGAAAACACTGACGCTGCTGATGAAGTGAATCAGGCGATGGAAGACAACCCAAGTGGTGCTGGTACAGAAGAGGAAGCATCAGCATCTGGCGGCGCGGTACAAGAAGAGTCAACAGAGAGTGGTAGCGGCTCGGAAGCTGCCCAATCAAACGTTGTAGACAGTGTGGCTTCTGGCGGCGGTGCCGGTGAAGAAGCGGCAGGAAGCGGTGGTGCAGCTTCAGGTGCGGGGGCACAAGCTGTTGGTGGCGGTGATGTTTCTGGCTCTGAAGGCGGTGCGGATGCCGAAGGGAATGAAGCTCAAGGGCAAGCCGTTCAGACTTCAGCAGCGCCAAGTGCTTCTGCAGATTCTGAGGGCTCACAAGGCGGTGATAATCTAGATTCTGAAACGACAGAAGAAACCTTTGCGGTGGATGTTCAAGACACTAGCGATGAGACAACGTCACAAGTCGAAGATGATTTCGATTCTGAAACGACGACAAATACATTCCAAGTTAATGTAGAAAGCGTCAATGATGCTCCAGAGGTTGAGCAAGATCTTGCCTACATCATGGACGAAGATGGCTCCATAACATTCACTCAAGAACAACTACTCGAATACGCAAGTGATGTTGATGGCGATGATCTTGTTGCGTCTAACGTTCAAGTTGGCGCTGATGCGACAGTCCAAGACAATGGTGATGGCACATTTACGGTTGTCCCTTCTGCGGACTTTAACGGTGAACTTGACCTAACGTTCGACATTAGTGATGGCCAAGAGACGATCAGTAGCTCAATCGACCTAACTGTACGCCCTATCAATGATGCGCCTGTTCCGGAAGATAAATCTTTTGAAATCGAAGAAGATGGCACACTTGTCTTCACTGATGCAGACTTGCTAGCCGGTGCGACGGATATTGAAGGGGACGACCTGACTGTTGAAGGGATCACTTATGATGGTGGTGACGGTATTCTTACTGACAACGGTAATGGTACTTACACCTTTGCGCCCAACGAGAACTTCAATGGTGACGTAAACTTCAGCTTTGATGTCTCAGACGGCACTGACACAGTGTCTGCCAACATCGATGTGAGCGTTACTGCGGTGGATGATGCGCCAGTATCAGGTGATCTCGCTTACTCAGTAGACGAAGATGGTTCTATCCGCTTGAGCCAAGAGCAGCTTTTGTCTCAAGCCTCTGATGTAGAGGGTGATGACCTAACCGCAAGCAGCCTAACAGTGGATGGTGATGCGATAGTTGTCCAAAACGATGACGGCAGCTTCACGATTACGCCAGATGAGAACTTTAACGGTGACATCGATATCAGCTTTGATATCTCCGATGGCACTAACACGGTTCAAGCGTCTGCTGATTTGACGGTTAACCCGGTTAATGATTTACCTGTTCCTCAAGATCAACAGTTCTCTGTTGAAGAGGATGGCACTCTTATCTTCACTGATGCCGACCTGCTAACAGGTGCTACCGACATTGAAGGCGATAACCTTTCAGTTGAAGGTGTTACCTACGATGGTGGCGACGGTATCCTTACCGACAACGGTAACGGCACTTACACCTTCGCGCCTAATGAAAATTTCAATGGTGACGTAAACTTCAGCTTCGATGTATCCGACGGCACCGACACAGTATCTGCCAATATCGATGTTAGCGTTACTGCAGTTGATGATGCACCAGTCTCTGGCGACCTCGCGTACTCAGTGGATGAAGATGGCTCTATCCGCTTAAGCCAAGAGCAGCTTCTGTCTCAAGCGTCTGACGTAGAGGGTGATGACTTAACCGCAAGCAGCCTAACAGTGGATGGTGATGCGATAGTTGTACAAAACGATGACGGCAGCTTCACGATTACACCGGATGAGAACTTCAATGGTGACATCGATATCAGCTTCGATATTTCCGATGGCACGAATACGGTTCAAGCGTCTGCTGACCTAACAGTAAATCCAGTTAACGATCTACCTGTTCCTCAAGATCAACAGTTTTCTGTTGAAGAAGACGGTACACTCATCTTCACTGATGCAGATCTTCTTACGGGCGCGACAGATATTGAAGGGGACGACCTGACTGTTGAAGGGATCACTTATGATGGTGGTGACGGTATTCTTACTGACAACGGTAATGGTACTTACACCTTTGCGCCCAACGAGAACTTCAATGGTGACGTAAACTTCAGCTTTGATGTCTCAGACGGCACTGACACAGTCTCTGCGAACATCGATGTTAGCGTAACAGCTGTCGATGATGCGCCAGTATCGGGTGATCTAGCATACTCAGTGGACGAAGATGGTTCTATCCGCTTGAGCCAAGAGCAGCTTCTGTCTCAAGCCTCTGACGTAGAGGGGGATGACCTAACCGCAAGCGGCCTAACGGTTGATGGTGATGCGACGGTTACTCAAAACGATGACGGCAGCTTCACGATCACACCTGATGAGAACTTTAACGGCGATATCGACATCAGTTTTGATATCTCCGACGGCACTAACACGGTTCAAGCGTCTGCCGACCTAACAGTTAACCCAGTTAACGATCTACCAGTTCCTCAAGACCAACAATTCTCTGTTGAAGAGGATGGCACTCTTATCTTCACTGATGCCGACCTGCTAACAGGTGCTACCGACATTGAAGGCGACAACCTGACTGTTGAAGGTGTCACTTACGATGGTGGTGACGGTATTCTTACCGACAACGGTAATGGCACTTACACCTTTGCACCAAACGAGAACTTCAACGGCGACGTAAACTTCAGCTTTGATGTGTCTGACGGTACGGATACCGTGTCTGCCAACATCGATGTCAGCGTAACAGCTGTTGATGATGCACCGGTATCAGGTGACCTAGCTTACTCAGTGGACGAAGATGGTTCTATCCGACTAAGCCAAGAGCAGCTTCTG
>NZ_JAHGAJ010000029.1 GCF_030248535.1 Vibrio sp. D404a
GATAACTCGTTTCCGCTCGACTTGCATGTGTTAGGCCTGCCGCCAGCGTTCAATCTGAGCCATGATCAAACTCTTCAATTTAAGATTTTGTGACTCAATGAATACTGATTACATTACATAGTAATGTTGAATTGACTGTGCCGAATCTTACGATTCGAATTGGTCACTCAGTTCATTGAAATCAAGTTGAAACCGAAGTTTCATTTTTGATATTCATCAACGAGTGCCCACACAGATTGATAGGTTTAAATTGTTAAAGAGCTTTTCCTTTTTGAGCTTCGCTCAAATCGGACGGCCATTTTAGCGATTTAAGTTTTAGTGTCAACCACTTTTTTCAAAACTTTTTTCAAGCGCTTAGCTTGGCTAATTTGGCTTACTGATTCGTTCTGGTTTCTTGCGAAGCCATCCCGTGTCAGCGAGGTGGCATTATAGAGATTGCGATCACATTGGCAAGCCCTTTTTTAAGTTTTTTTGCTTTTTTTAATTGTTCGATTAAAAAGAAAACAAAACGCCTCAAAAGTAAGCTTTTCTCTTATAGATTCTTGAGTTTTTCAGTGAATAAAGAGACTTTTTGCCAGTTTGTGTACTCAACTTCTTTGCTGGTATCCGTTTCACCACCAGTCATCGTCATAATAAAGCGAATCATGGTTCTGTCGAAGAAGTTATATCTAGGGTAATAGAGAGCACCTGCGAAAACACCGATTAAAGAAGGTTGCCACGGTGACTTCTTAAGGAATGTCTTTATATACGCACTGCCTTCTGGCGTATCTTTACCTTGGTCTTCTTTACGAGCGGTTAGGTTCACGCAGAAGAACGCCACTTTATTCGATTGAAGTTGAGTAAGATTGCGCTCAATAAACTGGTACAGCTTTTTATTAAGATGACCATAACGAATAGAGGCACCAATCAGTACTTTGTCATACTGAGCGAAATCTACGTCGCCAACAGTGTGCAGATCGCGAATGTCGCAATCAAACTCCGCCATCTCCTCTTTTATATAGTTAAGAATCTTCTTGGTCTGCCCTTCTCGGCTTGAGTAAAGAAATAGTGCTTTTGCCACAATGGTTCCTTAGCTACGCCAGAACGTAGGCGTTAATAGAATTAATAGAGTGAAGATCTCTAAGCGCCCAAACAGCATAGAGACAATCAATACCCACTTTGCTTTATCATTAACATCACCAAAGTGGACTGCTACTTCTCCGAGGCCTGGACCCAGATTGTTCAATGTTGCCGCCACGGCAGAGAACGCACTCAGCTCATCCATACCCGTTGCAATCAGAGCCAACATACAAACCACGAACACCAGAGCATAAGCAGAGAAGAATCCCCATACCGCATCAACAACACGTTGAGGAAGTGCCGTACCGCCAACCTTGATGGTGTAAACCGCACGTGGGTGAACCAAACGCTTCATTTCACGAGCGCCTTGCAGAGTCAGCAATAGAATACGGATAACTTTCATACCGCCACCAGTCGAACCTGCACACCCGCCTATAAAAGAAGAGAATAAAAGCAGTACTGGCAAGAACAGTGGCCACTCTGAAAAGCCGGTTGTAGTAAAACCAGCCGTGGTTGAAATAGAGACCGTCTGGAATAGCGCTTGATCAAACGCATCATAATAAGAGTCGTAAGAGTGGTGATTCAGTAGTAATAAGAAGCAAACCAGAAACAACACCGCTTGGATAAAGATAAAGGCACGAAACTCAGGATCTTTCCAATAGTACTTAGGGTGAACCCCGCCCGATGCAAATGCTGCAAAGTGAAGAGAGTAGTTACACGCAGAGATAAGCAGGAACACAACCGTGATCATGTTAATCGCAGGGCTATTGAAATAGCCCATACTGGCATCATGCGTCGAGAAGCCACCGATAGCTATAGTAGAGAAACTGTGGCTAATGGCATCAAAGAAGCTCATTCCCGCTAGCCAAAACGCTACCGCACAAGCAATAGTTAAACTTAAATAGATATACCAGAGTGCTTTTGCTGTTTCTGCAATCCTCGGGGTCATCTTACTGTCTTTAACAGGACCTGGGATTTCCGCTCTATATAGCTGCATACCACCGATACCCAGTACCGGTAAGATCGCTACAGCGAGTACGATGATACCCATACCACCAAACCACTGCAGGAATTGACGATAAAAAAGAATCGCTTTAGGTAAGTCATCCAGTCCAACAATAACAGTAGCACCGGTTGTGGTGAGAGCCGAGAAAGACTCAAAGAAAGCATCAGTAACCGAAACGTTTGGGTTATCTGCTATTAAAAAAGGAAGTGCACCAGCACTGCCGATTACAGTCCAGAACAGAACAACAATAAGAAAGCCGTCTCTCGCCTTTAATTCATGCTTGTGGCGACGGTTTGGAAACCAGCAGGTAGCGCCACAAAAAAGTAAAACAAAGAAGGTCGTAACAAAAGGAACACCAGCACCATCTCGATAGATCAATGCCACCAGCGCGGGTGCAAGCATTGAGACACTAAAGAGTGCTAATAATAATCCGACGATTCGAATAATTGAGCGAAATTGCATGAGCTAATGAACGAAGCGAAAGGCTTCACACTTCCTAGTTATCTTTTACTTGAGTGACCAGTGCCTTGGCACCGCTTTTATTGATCATGGTTTGAGTGAAGGCTTCGACCTGAAGCAGCTCAATCTCTATGACCATTGTGACCTGAACGCCATAATCCGCTTCAACCTCTACCGCCTGATATTGCGACATGATTGATTGGGCGATCGGCATAAACCCATAGTCTAACTCTAGGCGCAATTTTGTGGTTATTTTTTTCTCGATAGTTTGAAGCAGCTTAAGCGCTTGTTGCACACCACCGCCGTACGCCTTTACTAATCCACCTGTACCGAGCTTAATTCCACCCGAATAACGAGTCACCACGGCCGTCAGTTCCCCCACTCCAGAGCCAGACAGTTGAGCCAATATTGGTTTACCCGCCGTTCCAGAAGGTTCACCGTCATCACTGAAGCCCCACTTCATCGAGTCTTCTGGTCGCCCAGCAACAAATCCCCAGCAATTGTGTCTTGCTGCGCTATGCTCTTGTTTTATCTGATCAACAAACTGCTTAGCCGCCTCGATACTCGGTGTATGAGCAAGGTGGGTAATGAAGACACTTTTCTTAATTTCTTCTTCAAAAACAGCCGAAGCAGCCGGGATTAAATATGGTTGGTCATTCATATCATTTACTTTAGCGATCAGGGCGGCAAAGTGTATCACGGGTGAATAATAAGGGTTAGCGGATCTGTGCTAACGCACAATGTTAAACAATTGTTTAAAAAATGTATTGAAATTAGCCAGTGGTGGGTACAGACTAAAGAAACTGGTCTTACCAGGTATTCTATACTTAAAGAAAGATAACAAAATTCTCTCAAACAATCGTCGATTGTATGTCATGGAGATAGACAATGATTTACCAAGCTAACACCCTACAGGTAAAGGAATTACAAGATGGTATAGCCGAACTTAGCTTTTGTGCTCCAGCCTCTGTAAATAAGCTCGACCTTGCTACATTAGAATCACTCGACAAAGCACTTGATGCTTTAAATGACCACGCTGGACTGCGCGGCTTGATCTTAACTTCAAACAAAGATGCCTTCATCGTAGGTGCAGACATCACGGAGTTTTTGGGCCTATTCGCGAAACCAGAAGCGGAACTAGAAGAGTGGCTGATTTTTGCGAACTCTATTTTTAGCAAGCTAGAAGACCTACCTGTTCCTACCCTTTCAATGATGCGCGGCCATGCACTTGGCGGCGGTTGTGAGTGCGTACTAGCCACTGACTTCCGTATTGGTGACAAGACCACCAGCATCGGCTTACCAGAAACCAAATTAGGCATCATGCCTGGCTTTGGTGGTTGTGTACGTCTGCCACGTGTTATTGGTGCTGACAGCGCAATGGAAATCATCACGCAAGGCAAAGCATGCCGAGCAGATGAAGCACTGAAAGTTGGGTTGTTAGATGCGATTGTTGAAACCGACCAACTACTTGAATCGGCAATTAATACAGTATCTCTGGCCGCGAGCGAGAAGCTAGACTGGGTTGCTCGCCGCAAACAGAAAACCTCTGCGTTATCACTCAGCAAGCTAGAGGCAATGATGAGCTTTACTATGGCGAAAGGTCTAGTAGCTCAGAAAGCAGGTCCTCACTACCCAGCACCGATCACATCTGTTGTCGCGATTGAAGAAGCTGCTCGTTGCGATCGTGATGCTGCATTGGATATCGAGCGTAAACACTTCATTAAACTGGCGAAGTCTGAAGAAGCGAAAGCACTGGTTGGCCTATTCCTTAACGACCAATACATCAAAGGCATCGCGAAGAAAGCTGGCAAGTCAGCGAATAAAGCGACAGAGCGTGCTGCTGTATTAGGTGCAGGCATCATGGGTGGTGGTATTGCCTACCAATCTGCGCTGAAAGGCGTGCCTGTGATGATGAAAGATATTGCTCAAGCATCGCTAGATCTAGGCATGAACGAAGCATCTAAGCTTCTTAATAAACGTCTGTCTCGTGGCCGCATCGATGGCTTCAAGATGGCAGGTATTCTCTCTTCTATTACTCCTAGCCTTCACTACGCAGGTATCGAGCAATCAGATGTGATTGTTGAAGCGGTAGTAGAAAACCCGAAAATTAAAGCAGCCGTGTTGAGTGAAGTGGAGCAGCAGGTTAGTCCTGATACCGTGATTACCTCTAACACGTCGACGATTCCAATCAATCTACTGGCAAAATCTCTACAACGCCCAGAAAACTTCTGTGGTATGCACTTCTTTAACCCAGTACACCGCATGCCTTTGGTAGAGATCATCCGTGGTGAACACACTTCAGATGAAACCATCAATCGCGTTGTCGCTTACGCGGCGAAAATGGGTAAATCACCAATTGTCGTTAACGACTGCCCAGGCTTCTTCGTTAACCGTGTTCTTTTCCCATACTTTGGCGGCTTTAGCATGTTGCTTCGCGACGGTGCTGACTTCACCAAAATCGACAAAATCATGGAGCGTAAGTTTGGTTGGCCTATGGGTCCTGCTTACCTACTGGATGTGGTTGGTCTTGATACTGCGCATCACGCTCAAGATGTGATGGCACAAGGCTTCCCAGAGCGAATGGGTAAAGAAGGCCGTGACGCGATCGACGCGCTATTTGAAGCGAACAAGTTTGGTCAGAAAAATGGCAGCGGCTTCTACAGCTACAGCGTCGACAAGCGTGGTCGTCCGAAGAAAGCCTTCTCAGAAGATATCCTTCCTATCTTGGCAGACGTATGCCAAGCACCACAGGAATTTGATGAAGAGACCATTATCCAGCGTGTGATGATTCCAATGATCAACGAAGTGGTACTGTGTCTTGAAGAAGGCATCATTGCTTCACCACAAGAAGCTGATATGGCTCTGGTTTACGGACTTGGCTTCCCTCCATTCAGAGGCGGCGTTTTCCGTTACCTAGACAGTGTGGGCATCGCGAATTTTGTTGAGACAGCGAAAGGCTACCAAGACCTTGGCGCAATGTACCAAGTACCTCAACTATTGCTTGATATGGCAGAGAAAGGCGAAAGCTTTTACGACGCTCAACAAGCTAGCTCTCTATAACCCACATTTGGAAAAGGAATTACAAAATGAAGAACGTAGTTGTTGTTGATTGCCTTCGCACCCCAATGGGCCGTTCCAAAGGTGGCGCTTTCCGTCATACACGTGCAGAAGACCTTTCTGCACACCTGATGAAAGGCATTCTTGAGCGTAACCCACAAGTTAACCCGAGTGAGATTGAAGATATCTACTGGGGCTGTGTCCAACAGACACTTGAGCAGGGCTTTAACGTGGCACGTAATGCTGCGCTACTTGCTGGCCTACCGATTGAAATTGGTGCTGTAACCGTTAACCGATTATGTGGTTCATCTATGCAGGCTCTGCATGATGCAACACGCTCAATTATGGTTGGCGATGCCGATATCTGTCTGATTGGTGGTGTTGAGCATATGGGTCATGTTCCTATGACGCATGGAGTGGACTTCCACCCTGGCATGTCAAAGAACGTAGCAAAAGCCGCGGGTATGATGGGTCTAACGGCAGAGATGCTTGGTAAGCTGCACGGCATCAGTCGTGAAGACCAAGATGCTTTCGCTGCCCGCTCTCACGCTCGTGCACACGCTGCAACGGTTGAAGGTCGCTTTAAAAACGAGATCTTACCAACTGAAGGTCACGCGGCAGACGGCTCACTGTTCACACTGGATCATGATGAAGTGATTCGCCCAGAGACTACAGTTGAAGGCCTATCTGAGCTTCGCCCAGTATTCGATCCAGCTAACGGTACCGTAACCGCCGGTACATCATCAGCGCTGTCAGATGGTGCATCTGCGATGCTGATCATGAGCGAAGATAAAGCTAACGAGCTTGGTTTGACGATTCGTGCTCGTGTTAAGTCAATGGCAATTGCAGGCTGTGACCCATCAATCATGGGCTATGGACCGGTTCCAGCGACTAAGAAAGCACTGAAGCGTGCGGGCCTATCGATTGAAGATATGGGCGTCATTGAGCTTAACGAAGCCTTTGCAGCGCAATCTCTGCCATGTGCTAAAGACCTAGGTCTTCTGGATATGGTCGACGAGAAAGTAAACCTCAATGGTGGTGCAATCGCACTTGGTCACCCGCTGGGTTGTTCAGGTTCGCGTATCTCAACCACCTTGATTAACCTAATGGAAGCGAAGGACGTGAAGTACGGCCTAGCAACCATGTGTATTGGTTTGGGCCAAGGTATCGCAACGGTATTTGAACGCCCTTAATCTAGAGTAACTCTAAGTTAAGAGACCAATTAATTGTCGTTAGTAGGGTAACGATAAAAATGCAGCCTTAGTCTCTAGGGCTGCATTTTTTTATCTGCCGACTTACCGATATCACAAAACTGGAACTATGCATTTGATGCATAGATTCAATGTTGACGTTTCATTATTTTTTCTTCAATTATTCAACTACAGTTATCTCAGTTTCCTAATATTCCTCCAGTGGAGAGCACCATGTTTAAAGCACTTGTACTAAACCAAGAAGACAAAAAAACGATTGCTAGCGTTTCTCAAATTGACGAGTCACAACTTCCAGAAGGCAACGTTAAGATTGATGTGAACTACTCATCTTTAAACTACAAAGATGGTCTAGCGATCACTGGTAAAGGGCGCATTGTTCGTAACTTCCCTATGGTACCGGGTATCGACCTTTCAGGTGTGGTTTCTCAATCAGACGACCCTCGTTACAAAGCGGGCGACGAAGTGGTACTGACTGGTTGGGGTGTTGGTGAAGGTCACTGGGGTGGCATGGCTGAAAAGGCGAGCCTAAACGGTGACTGGTTGGTACCAATGCCAAAAAGCCTAGACGCTAAAAAAGTAATGGCGATTGGTACTGCAGGCTTCACAGCAATGTTATGTGTTCAAGCTATCGTTGATGCAGGTGTTAAGCCAGAAGACGGCGAGATTCTAGTAACGGGTTCAAGCGGTGGTGTAGGCAGTGTGTCTATCACTCTACTTAACCAACTGGGCTACAAAGTAGCAGCAGTAACAGGCCGTGCATCTGAGAACGGTGAGCTACTTAAATCTCTAGGCGCATCGCGCATTGTTGAGCGTGCAGAGCTAGAAGAGCCAGCAAAACCACTAGAGAAACAGCTGTGGGCTGGTGCTATCGATACGGTAGGCAGCAAAGTTCTAGCAAAAGTACTGGCACAGATCGATTACAACGGCGTTGTAGCGGCATGTGGCCTAGCGGGTGGCTTCGATCTACCAACAACGGTAATGCCATTCATCCTACGTAACGTGCGTCTACAGGGTGTAGATTCAGTAATGTGTCCACGTGAGAAACGTATCAAGGCATGGGAACAGTTAGCTGAACTACTTCCAGAGTCGTTCTACCAACAAGCAACTAAAGAAGTGGCACTGGATGATGCGATCCAAGCTGCTGAAGACATTACTAACGGCCAAATCACTGGTCGTGTTGTCATCAAGCTATAGCTTTAAACACTCGAAGCTATAGAGCTTCAAGCAATAAATACAAGGGGCTGAGTTTACTCAGCCCTTTTTCATTCCGTTAACCCAGCCCGACATCGGCAATCCGCTTTTGAATTAACTCACCACACTCCTCTTTCACCACTCGTCTCAGCCATTGTTGAGAAGCTGACGAATCACAACGCGAATGCCAAATCAGTGAATAATCAAACGGGATAAACTCGAATGGTAGTGGCTTAACAACGAGGTCGTAGCGCTCTGCCACTAAATACGCGAGGTCGGCAGGCACTGTGATCACAAGAGGCATTCTATCGACGATCGCTAAAGCCGCCTCCAAATGATAGGCCCGCAGCACCATCCTTCTTGGCGGTTGATTAGCTAATGCATTATCAAGCAAGGCTTTTACGCCATCACTGATAGCAATCATCGCATGAGGCAGTGATACATAATCATTGAGGCTTAACGCGCTATCAGCCAGAGGGTGATTTTTAGAAAGCAGGCACGATACCCCAACAGGACCTAATACTTGCTGATGCAAGGGGGCGACAGGACCTGTTGGTCGGCATATCGCCATATCAACGCGCTCGGTACTCAGCTGTTTAAATAGGTTTTCATGTTGAAGCGGTGCAAACTCTAGCGAGATGTTTGGTGCTTGCTCATAAATCTTAGGCAACGCATACGGAAGGATGGTTTGCATCGCGTAATCTGTAGTCGCGATCAGGAAACGTTCCGTGCAGTAGTATGGGTCAAAGTCACTTGGACTTAACAGCTGACGAAATGACTCCAACGGCTGATCAATGCGCTGGCTGATTTCGAGTGCTCTTTTGGTCGGAAGTAGACGCTGCCCTTGACGAGTAAAGAGGGGATCGTTAAGGAGTTCACGAAGTCGCCCCAACACTCGACTGGTTGCAGACTGACTAAGATTCAAACGCAAAGCGGCTTGGCTAACGCTGCCCTCTTCAATTAATACCTTAAGAGCAACCAACAGATTTAAATCTCGACGATAAATGTCTTCTAATTCCACACGCTTACCTAGCTGAATACAATGATCATTGTTCACTAACTTGTTTATAGCATGCTTTAGATAAAAAAAATCCCGCAATTACGCGGGGAAGCCCAAGAAAATTTGGGGATAGTGTCGGAATGTGTCGTATCGGAAAAACGTTTTGTACTTAGGTTAGATATCTTGCGATTTAATGTTCCTGCTCTTCTGGCAAGCCACGCCAGCGTCGCATTTCAACCCAAATACCAATAATTGTTGCTGCTATGCCAATGATTGGCATTAACGAGGCCTCTGCTGGTGTGCGTAACACTAACGCGCAAAAAGAAATAAAGCAGAGAACCGAATATATGGTTAATCTATCAAGTGCTGTCAACATCGCCACTCCTTAGCTAGTTGTCATTTGCTAAAGTTGTTACCAACTTGTTAAATAATTTATAGTAAATAATTCTGTTTGCCAAGCACTTATTGCATATTTTTTCTGCAGACGTATTATTCCCCTCGTTATACAGAAAGAGACACCTATCATGACATTCAATCCTGAACTGGCCACACACACTTTAGAAGCACAAGGGCTACGCTGCCCAGAACCGGTAATGATGGTCAGGAAGACAATTCGAAACATGCAGGATGGCGATGTATTACTGGTAACGGCAGACGATCCATCGACCACACGCGACATCCCGAGTTTCTGTCGATTTATGGATCACCAGTTGGTCGGTCAAAACACCGACTCGGTGCCTTATCAGTATCTGATCAAAAAGGGTCTAGAGGCCTAATCGGACGATAATATCCAGATGTAAAAAAGCCGCTCAGTGAGCGGCTTTTTGCTATTCGTTATTTTGGCTGCGGTGCTGCAGATTATCGAGTTGGTTCTGAATTGAGCGCAGCTCCTTACGCATAGGGATGATGTGGGCGACCCGAATCCAAGCCTCAACAGCCAGTCCGGTCATGATCATGGCACCTGCCACCATTGGCAGCCACATGTCCGTCAATACCATCCCCAATAGAGTTAATGCTAAGCCAAAGGTAAATAGGTAGCTCTGACTTTGTGGAGTGATTCCCGTATAACGCGTCAACATAATCATGCCCTCGTGTTCTCAACTCACAACATTAAAATATCATGACAAGTGTGACAGTGATATGTCAGTCGACGCAACTCACAGCACCTCTCTGTAAGAGTTTGAGCTGCTACACATAATGCAGATCGCACCTAAAAAGTTGGCACATTTATAATTATAGATTGATAGATATAGCGATAGATTCCCCCGTTAAACCGAGGGATCTATCAGCGAAAAATCATCAATAGATTGCCGCCGCGACAGCTAAGCCAACAAACAGCAGCGCAGTGATCTTACGAATCAGCGCCAGTGGCATCTTATCGGCGGACAATTTGCCGATCACCACCACAGGTACATTCGCGAGCAACATACCAATCGTTGTACCCAAGATAACCCACAGCAGCGCATCAGCATACTGAGCCCCCAGGATAGAAGTGGCTATCTGAGTCTTATCCCCAATTTCTGCAATGAAGAACGCGATGAAGCTTGCGACAAACGGACCACGGTTGGAGATCTCCTCATCGTCATCAAGCTTATCTGGGATTAGAATCCAACCCGCCATCGCCAAAAAGCTCACCACCACAACCCATTTGAGGACTTCTGGCGATAAGTAATCGGATACAACAACACCTAACCAAGCCGCTAGGGCATGATTGGCAATAGTGGCAAAGAAGATTGCAGCAATAATCGGTATCGGCTTGCGATAACGGCTGGCTAACAGAAGAGAGAGTAACTGTGTCTTATCACCGATCTCGGCCAAGGCAACAGTTGTAATAGAGATTGCTAAAACGCTCACGACATGCTCATTTGGGGCGGGATTATTATTTTAACCGTAGACAAACCTCGCGCCCCACCCCGGTTCACGATGTTTGTCTAAGGTCTTGCTAAACGATGTCGACTTATGTGTTGTTGTGGTCGATTGTCGTCTCGAACGCCATGATGATTTTGCATCAATTATGTTGACGAACGAACCTATTATCCCAGTGTTGATAAATAGGTAAGCTACTCCCCAAAGACGGCGTGATTTTAGCGAGCCCCCTCCTCTAAAACAAGCTGAAAAGTGACTAAAAATTCCCGTTAAGTCGAAAAAAGAAGATTAAAGGGTAAAAAATCCATTAAAAGGGATTTAAGGCTATTAATTAAACAAGATTAACGCTACTCGCTGGGCAAATATCTGGGTATACTTGATTGTTATTTTTCAAATCATTTATAAGAATCGCGCGAACCTGACTATGCAAAAATTCGATATCAAAACCTTCCAGGGAATGATCCTCGCGCTGCAGGATTACTGGGCACAAAACGGTTGTACTATTGTTCAACCTCTAGATATGGAAGTAGGTGCTGGCACCTCTCACCCAATGACATGTCTACGTGCACTTGGCCCAGAGCCAATGTCTACGGCATACGTTCAACCTTCACGTCGTCCGACCGATGGTCGCTACGGTGAAAACCCGAACCGTCTGCAGCACTACTATCAGTTCCAAGTAGCTCTAAAACCATCTCCAGATAACATTCAGGAGTTGTACCTAGGCTCACTTGAAGTTCTTGGTATCGACCCGCTAGTACACGACATTCGTTTCGTAGAAGACAACTGGGAAAACCCAACGCTAGGCGCATGGGGGCTTGGTTGGGAAGTATGGCTAAACGGTATGGAAGTAACTCAGTTTACTTACTTCCAGCAAGTTGGTGGCCTTGAGTGTAAGCCTGTTACTGGTGAGATCACTTACGGTATCGAACGTCTAGCTATGTACATCCAAGAAGTAGACTCTGTTTACGACCTAGTGTGGAACATCGCACCAGACGGCAGCAAAGTAACTTACGGTGATATCTTCCACCAAAACGAGGTTGAGCAATCAACGTACAACTTCGAGCACGCTGACGTCGATTTCCTATTCACTTTCTTCGACCAGTGCGAGAAAGAGTGTAAAGAGCTACTTGAGTTAGAGAAGCCACTTCCGCTTCCAGCTTACGAGCGCATTCTAAAAGCTGGCCACGCATTCAACATCCTTGATGCGCGTAAAGCTATCTCAGTAACAGAGCGCCAACGTTACATCCTTCGTATCCGCAACCTGACTAAATCAGTTGCAGAAGCATACTACGCATCGCGTGAAGCACTTGGCTTCCCAATGTGCAAGAAGGACGAGGAGAAGTAATCATGGCTAAAGAATTTCTAATTGAACTGGGTACTGAAGAGCTACCACCAACACAGCTTCGTACTCTAGCAGAAGCGTTCGCAGCAAACTTCGAAGCAGAGCTAAAGGGCGCGAGCCTGGCTCACGAAGGTGTGAAATGGTACGCAGCACCTCGTCGTCTTGCTCTTAAAGTCGCAGCACTGGCTGAAGGCCAAGAAGACAAAATCGTTGAAAAACGTGGCCCTGCGGTTTCTGTCGCATTCGATGCTGACGGCAACGCGACTAAAGCAGCTCAAGGCTGGGCTCGTGGTAACGGCATCACGGTTGAACAAGCTGACCGTCTAGTAACAGACAAAGGCGAATGGCTTCTTTTCAAACAAGAAGTAAAAGGCCAAGCAACGTCTGAAATCGTTGTTGACCTAGCAGCAAAAGCACTAGGTAACCTACCAATCGCGAAGCCAATGCGTTGGGGCAACAAGACAACTCAGTTCATTCGTCCAGTTAAAACACTAACTATGCTGATGGGTTCTGACCTTATCGAAGGCGAAATCCTAGGCGTAGCATCTGACCGCACTATCCGTGGTCACCGCTTCATGGGTGAGCAAGAGTTCACTATCGATTCTGCAGAGCAATACCCAGCGATCCTAGAAGAGCGCGGTAAAGTAATGGCAGATTACGAAGCGCGTAAAGCGATCATCCTTGCTGATTCGCAAAAAGCAGCAGCAGCGGTTGGTGGTACAGCTGATCTAGAAGATGACCTAGTAGAAGAAGTAACGTCTCTGGTTGAGTGGCCAGTCGTTCTTACTGCGAAGTTTGAAGAAGAGTTCCTAAAAGTACCTTCTGAAGCATTGGTTTACACCATGAAGGGTGACCAAAAATACTTCCCTGTTTACGATGACAACAAGAAGCTACTTCCTAACTTTATCTTCGTATCGAACATCGAGTCTAAAGAGCCTCGCCACGTTATCGAAGGTAACGAGAAGGTTGTACGCCCACGTCTTGCGGATGCTGAGTTCTTCTTCAACACTGACCGTAAGCGTCCTCTGATCGACCGTCTACCTGAGCTAGAGCAAGCTATCTTCCAGAAGCAGCTTGGTACTATCAAAGACAAGACAGACCGCATCACAGAGCTTGCTGGCTACATCGCTGAGCAGATCGATGCTGACGTTGAGAAATCTAAGCGCGCAGGTCTACTAGCGAAATGTGACCTAATGACATCTATGGTATTCGAGTTCACGGATACTCAGGGTGTTATGGGCATGCACTACGCAACTCACGATGGTGAAGACGAGCAAGTTGCACTAGCACTTTACGAGCAGTACATGCCTCGTTTCGCAGGTGATGACCTACCAAGCACTGGTATCTCTTCTGCAGTAGCAATGGCAGACAAGCTAGACACTATCGTAGGTATCTTCGGTATTGGCCAAGCTCCAAAAGGTTCTGACCCATTCGCTCTACGTCGTGCATCACTTGGTGTGCTACGTATTATCGTTGAAAACGGCTACAACCTAGACCTAACTGATCTGATCGCAAAAGCGAAAGAACTACTAGGCGATAAGCTAACCAACGACAACGTAGAAGCTGACGTTATCGACTTCATGCTAGGTCGTTTCCGCGCATGGTACCAAGATGCTGGCTTCAGCGTGGATATCATCCAAGCGGTACTAGCACGTCGTCCAACTAAGCCAACTGACTTTGACCAACGTGTTAAAGCGGTTTCTCACTTCCGTGAACTAGAAGCGGCAGAAGCACTAGCAGCAGCGAACAAACGTGTTGGTAACATCCTTGCGAAATTCGATGGTGAGCTAGCAGCAGATATCGATCTAGCCCTTCTTCAAGAAGATGCAGAGAAAGCACTGGCTGAAAACGTTGCTGTAATGACAGAAGCACTAGAGCCAGCATTTGCGACAGGTAACTACCAAGAAGCACTAAGCAAGCTTGCTGACCTACGTGAGCCTGTTGATGCGTTCTTTGATCATGTAATGGTTATGGCTGATGACGAAGCTCTGAAGAAGAACCGTCTAACGCTACTGAATAACCTACGTAACCTGTTCCTACAGATTGCTGATATCTCGGTCCTTCAAAAGTAAGGTTCTTCAAAGATAAGCTTATAAACAGCTGAAATACGGTATTAAGCCTAACAAAGGGAAGCGCACGCTTCCCTTTTTGTTTTTGTGAACTTGGTATTTATTTGTAGAGGTAATAGCCACTACTCGATTGTATTAGTCCTCAGAATGTAGATCCCAACCTTTGATATAACGGGAGTCTTATTCGGGGAAGGATACAATGAAGAAGACCAGTCTCGCGCTCTCAATTCTTGCACTCAGCGCATGCAGCCAAACCAGCGACAATCCACTCCTGTTGACCATTGACGATCAGGCTCTGACCTTTCAATCAACGGGACAAGGTACATTGATTGCCGAGCGCGAGCTCAGCAAAGGCACGCACACCTTTTCTATGAGCGATGCTGCCCAAACCTGTGGCACAAGTTACGCCTTGGCCGAAGAGAGCCGAGTGAAATTTAATAAGCCTCTGCGCGTAGACGACTGCGCAGAAGAGTCGCAAATTGATATCAAGGTATTCAGAGCCAACACCTACCAATTTACCCTCAATCCACAATCTAATGAGTTGACGGTTAAGGTAAAACCTAAGCAGAAGAAGGTGCAGAGTTTTGCATGCCCTATTCCAAGTGACCAACCCACCACCATAAATGTGGCTCAAACCTTTGATGATGGTACCTTGGTCAGAGATGCGCTTTCCGGTAATCAAACCACGGTAACGAACGGCAGCGTTACCATGAAGCCAGCAGATAATAGCCAAGGCATTCTCCTACTCGAAAAAGTCGAAGCCGAGACCAAAGCGGAATTTAGTTGGGACAACGCCACGGTTTACTTCGTGATGACCGACCGCTTCCATAACGGAAATCCAGACAACGATAATAGCTATGGACGCAGCAAAGATGGACAAGATGAGATCGGTACCTTTCATGGTGGTGACTTAGCCGGTCTAACCGAAAAGCTCGACTACATTGAATCGCTAGGTGCTAATGCTATCTGGATCACCTCGCCACTGGAGCAAATCCACGGCTGGGTTGGCGGTGGTGACAGAGGTGACTTCAAACACTACGCCTACCATGGTTACTACCATCAAGACTGGACCAAGCTTGATGACAACATGGGCACAGAAGACGAGCTGCGTACCTTCATCGATACTGCACACAGCAAAGGCATCCGCGTGATTTGGGATGTGGTGATGAACCACACCGGTTACGCCACCCTAGCTGATATGCAAGAGTTCGACTTCGGAAAACTCAATCTCAGCGACCAAGAAGCCAAACAAACGCTAGGAGAAAACTGGACAGATTGGCAACCCGCCGAAGGCCAAAACTGGCACTACTTTAATAACTACATCTCTTACAGCGACCAAGAAGCATGGGAAAAATGGTGGGGCAAAGCATGGCTACGCAGCGATATTGGCGCCTATGATTCGCCGGGCTACAACAACCTGACCATGTCTTTGGCGCACCTACCGGATTTGAAAACAGAATCGACAGAAACCACGGGGCTACCCAACTTCTATCGCAAAAAATCCACCAGCGCCACCAATGAACTAATGACACCTCGTGACCACTTAATCACCTGGCTATCTGATTGGGTCCGTGAATACGGTGTCGATGGCTTTAGAGTCGATACCGCCAAACACGTTGAGCTCGACGCATGGGCAGAACTAAAACAGAGCACCACACAAGCACTGGCTGAGTGGAAGCAAAACAACCCAGACAAAGCCCTGGATGACCTACCATTTTGGATGACGGGCGAAGTGTGGGCGCATAGCGTGGTGAAATCCGACTATTTTGCTAACGGGTTTGATTCGATCATCAACTTTGAATTCCAGAGCGACATTGCACCGAAAGCGCTCAAGTGTCTGTCTGATCTCGATGCCGATTACCTTCGCTATGCAGAGAAGATCAACAGTGACAGCGAGTTCAACGTACTGAGTTACCTATCGTCTCACGATACCTCGTTATTCTGGACACAACACGGCACTGACTTTGCCAAGCAAACCAAAGCGGCCAATGCATTAATGCTTGCTCCGGGCGCTGTTCAGATCTATTACGGTGATGAAATCGCACGCGACTTCGGCCCAACCGGCTCCGACCCAATGCAGGGCACACGTTCTGCGATGCCTTGGGACCAAATCAATGGGGAGCGTGCAGAGCTACTTGAGCATTGGCAGGCACTCGGTCAATTCCGTCAGCGTCACCCAGCAGTTGCACAAGGCAAACATATCCTGCGTAACAGCGAGGGCTACTATGCCTTCGAGCGCCAATATCAAGATGACAAGGTGCTCGTGGTTTATACCGGCTCGAAATAAATCACGCTGGAAATAAATCTTAAAAACAAAAGGAGAAGCACAGGCTTCTCCTTTTTTGATCCTAAAAACCGGATTCAATAAGCAAACGGTTACTCATAATTCAAACTTTATAGAAGTTTTTTACGTGTTAGAGCATTTGGCGCTATGCGTCGCAAAAACATTACGGTATGTTCAAGGAATACACTGATGGCAGACATAAGGTCTGTCTTAATGACACATAACAAGCAATCACAATGAATTAGGTAAAGTAAGTAATGCAATTCTCTCAATTTGGTGAAAAATTTAATCAGTACTCAGGTATTACGCAGTTAATGGATGATTTGAATGATGGTCTACGCACTCCAGGTGCCATCATGCTCGGTGGTGGTAACCCAGCAGCCATTCCTGCCATGCTCGACTACTTTCACCAAGCCAGTGGAGAACTCCTCGCCAGTGGGGCCCTGATCAACGCCCTCGCTAACTATGATGGACCGCAGGGCAAAGATGTTTTCGTGAAAGCGTTAGCCGCTCTACTTAAAGAGACCTATGGCTGGAACATCAGCGAAAAGAACATCAGCCTTACCAATGGCAGCCAAAGCGGCTTCTTCTACCTATTCAACCTGCTTGCGGGTAAGCAGCAAGACGGCTCACACAAGAAAATCCTGCTGCCATTGGCGCCGGAGTACATCGGTTACGGCGATGCCGGAATAGATGAAAACATCTTTATCTCTTACCACCCAGAGATCGAGATGCTCGACAATCGCATGTTCAAATACCACGTCGACTTTGAAGAGCTTAAGGTCGATGAATCGGTCGCGGCGATCTGTGCCTCGCGTCCAACCAACCCAACCGGCAACGTACTGACCGATGAAGAGATCCGCAAGCTGGATAAGTTGGCTCGTGACAACAACATCCCTCTGATCATTGATAATGCCTACGGCTTGCCGTTTCCAAACATCATCTTTGAAGATGTTGAACCCTTCTGGAATGAAAATACGATTCTGTGCATGAGCCTGTCAAAGCTTGGCTTACCGGGTGTGCGTTGCGGTATCGTGATTGCGAGCGAAGAAGTAACGCAGGCGATGACCAATATGAATGGCATCATCAGCCTAGCACCGGGCAGTATTGGTCCAGCACTGGCGCATCATATGATTGAGAAGGGTGATTTGCTTGATCTAAGCGAGAACACCATTAAGCCGTTCTACCAGCAGAAGTCCCAACGTGCGGTTAAGTTACTGCAGCAAACCATTACCGACTCTCGCTTCCGCATTCATAAGCCAGAGGGCGCTATCTTCTTGTGGCTGTGGTTTGATGAACTGCCGATCACGACCATGGAATTATACAAGCGCTTGAAAGCACGTGGCGTATTGATTGTCCCGGGTGAATACTTCTTTATAGGTCAAGAAGACGAGTGGGATCATGCCCATCAGTGCCTACGTATGAACTATGTGCAAGACGATGAGATGATGCAAAAAGGCATTAAGATTATCGCTGAAGAAGTGGAAAAGGCTTACAGCGAGCAGTAATCAAAGCTTTTAGCTTACCGTAGCCCAAATACAAAAAGAGCACCTGATTGGGTGCTCTTTCACACTTATTTCCCGATGTTTTTAGCTCTTGCGAGCTAATAGTAATTAGCCTTCGATTAGACCATTACCATTAATAGCAATCTTACGTGGTTGCATCGCTTCTGGGATTTCGCGTTCTAGGTCGATGTGCAGTAGACCGTTTTCCATGCTCGCACCTACTACTTTTACGTAGTCAGCCAGTTGGAATTTACGCTCGAAATCACGCTCTGCGATACCTTGGTACACATAGGTTTTTTCTGCTTCTGGTTTACGCTCACCTTTAACAATTAGCATGTTCTCTTTTTGAGTTAGGTCTAATTGGTCATCAGCAAAACCTGCAACTGCCATAGTAATACGGTAGTTGTTCTCGTCTTTTTGCTCGATGTTGTATGGAGGGTAACCGCCAGAAGAGTTCTTCGATGTGTTCGCTTCCATCATGTTGAATAGACGATCGAAGCCAATTGCGTTGCGGTATAGTGGAGTGAAATCTACAGTTCTCATAATGCTATCCTTTTAGTAAGCAATAGTCTTAGTCGTGAGTTTACGCGGATCGATAGTGTGTTCGATCGTTGCCGACTAAGGGATTTATCCGCTACTCCTCGGGTTCTCATAACGCTGGGACGTAGTAATAAATCAGTTCAATTGTGTGCCTTCAAGGTTATCCTCTCCTGAGCGATACCTCTTCAGCGTTTCAAAGGTCTGTTTCTTCTCTCTTGAGCAAGACAGTCACCCTCTTCACCAATAGATATATGGATTGAACAAAATAGTTTCAAGGGATTAGGCTAAAATATTTTCTACGCGCTTCTAGAGATCCCCAACTCGGTCGTTCCTCCCTCTTGAGGATGACGAACCAACCTATTGAAAGATAATTAAAATATCGGCAATAAAAAAGACTGCCATTTCTGACAGTCTTTTAAAATTTTCAGATTGTTTTTTAGGACAATCTACACATCTAGGTTAGCTACCTTAAGTGCGTTTTCCTCGATGAAGTTACGACGAGGCTCAACTTGGTCACCCATTAGCGTGGTGAACAGTTGGTCTGCACCGACTGCATCTTCGATCGTTACTTGCATCATGCGACGTGTCTCTGGGTCCATAGTCGTTTCCCAAAGCTGATCTGGGTTCATCTCACCTAGACCTTTGTATCGCTGTAGGCTTAGACCACGACGAGACTCTTTCACTAACCAGTTCAGAGCATCAACAAAGTTGTTCACCTCTTGAGTGCGCTCACCACGTTTGATGTATGCGCCCTCTTCGATTAGACCATCTAGAGCCTCAGATAGGCTTGCTAGCTTGTCGTACTCTTTCGAGTTGAACAGCTCAACACTCAATGCGTGCTCGTGTGTCACACCGTGTGTACGAACAACAACTTTAGGTAGGCTTAGACCTAGCTCTTCGTGTTTCTCAACTTCTAGTGAGTACTGGCTTGCACCGACTTCTTTCGCGTTCAGTTGCTCAACAAGCTGTTTGCCCCACGCTTCAACTGCCGCTTCGTCGTGACACTGCTCTGCCGTTAGGCGTGGCATGTAGATCATTTCGTGCATCAGTGCGTGTGGGTAACGACGGCTCATACGCTCCACCAGCTTAATGCCAGAGTTGTATTGTTGAACCAGCTTCTCTAGCGCTTCACCTGCCAATGCTGGCGCATCTGCATTTACGTGAAGTGCTGCGTTATCAAGAGCCAATGCCACTTGGTATTGGTTCATTGCGTCTTCGTCTTTAATGTACTGCTCTTGCTTACCTTTCTTCACTTTGTAAAGCGGTGGCTGAGCGATGTAGACGTAGCCGCGCTCGATAAGCTCAGGCATTTGACGGTAGAAGAAGGTCAATAGTAGCGTACGAATGTGCGAACCATCGACGTCGGCATCGGTCATGATGATGATGTTGTGGTAACGCAGTTTATCTGGGTTGTACTCATCGCGACCGATACCACAACCAAGTGCTGTGATCAGCGTTGCTACTTCCTGTGAAGACAGCATCTTATCGAAGCGCGCTTTTTCAACGTTCAGGATCTTACCTTTCAGCGGTAGGATAGCCTGGTTCTTACGGTTACGGCCTTGTTTTGCGGAGCCGCCTGCCGAGTCACCCTCCACTATGTATAGTTCAGAGAGTGCTGGATCTTTTTCCTGACAGTCAGCCAGTTTACCTGGTAGGCCTGCTAGGTCTAACGCGCCTTTACGACGAGTCATTTCACGAGCTTTACGCGCTGCATCACGTGCACGTGCTGCATCGATGATCTTAGTACAAACCGTTTTCGCTTCCGCTGGGTTCTCAATTAGGAACTCAGACAGCTTCTCACCCATCGCCTGCTCAACCGCAGATTTCACTTCAGAAGAAACCAGCTTGTCTTTGGTTTGGCTTGAGAACTTAGGATCTGGCACTTTCACCGAGATAACCGCAGTCAGACCTTCACGTGCATCATCACCTGAAGTCGCTGTCTTCGCTTTCTTAGAGAAGCCTTCTTTATCCATGAAGCTGTTCAGTGTACGCGTTAGCGCTGCACGGAAGCCCGCAAGGTGAGTACCACCATCGCGTTGAGGGATGTTGTTGGTGAAACAGTAGATGTTCTCTTGGTAACCATCATTCCATTGCATCGCTACTTCTACAGTGATGCCATCATCACGCTCGTTATCGAAGTGGAAGATTTTCTGGATGATTGGTGTCTTGTTGGTGTTTAGGTGCTCAACAAACGCTTGGATACCACCTTCAAACATGAAGTGATCGCCTTTGTCTTCTTCACGCTCATCACGTAGCTTGATTGATACGCCTGAGTTTAGGAAAGAAAGCTCACGCAGACGCTTCGCTAGAATGTCGTAGTGGAATTCGGTGTTAGAGAACGTCTCTTCACTTGGCCAGAAACGAATCTCTGTACCCGTTTTGTCCGTCTCACCAATCACAGCTAGTGGCGCTTGAGGCTCACCGTGGTGATAGGTTTGAGTATGGATTTGACCACCGCGGTGGATAGTAAGAGTAACCTGCTTCGACAGTGCGTTTACTACAGAAACACCTACACCGTGCAGACCACCCGATACCTTGTATGAGTTGTCATCGAACTTACCACCCGCGTGAAGAACCGTCATGATTACTTCCGCTGCAGATACCTGCTCTTCTGGGTGCATTTCGGTAGGGATACCACGGCCGTCATCGCGAACAGAAACCGAGTTATCGTCATGAATAGTAACAATGATGTCATTACAGTGACCAGCAAGTGCTTCATCAATAGAGTTATCTACCACCTCGAAGACCATGTGGTGCAGACCGGTACCATCATCCGTGTCGCCAATGTACATTCCAGGACGCTTACGTACCGCATCCAGACCCTTCAGTACCTTAATACTCGATGAATCGTAATTATCTGACATAGTTACTCTCTGACTAATTATCCTTGCTCTATTTTGCCATGTTCCACATGAAACATCCTGCTATTTTCATCATGCATGTCGGCAATCTGATCAGCGGTAATAGAGCTTACAAAAACTTGTGCCTGGGTCGCCTTTAAACACTCCGCAAGGCGTGCTCGGCGTTGGCTATCTAATTCGGAAGCGAAGTCATCTATTAAGTAGACGCACTGCTTACCTGTCATCTGAGTTAGGTGTTGGCCTTGAGCCACGCGCAGCGCGCACACCATCAACTTCAGTTGACCTCGTGACAAGACATCCTCCACTGGAGTGCCGTTCACTTTTATCTTTAGATCCGCTTTGTTTGGTCCACTAAAGGTGTAACCAAGCTGCTGATCCCTTTCAAAATTCTTCTCTAGTATCTCAGCATAGGGCGTATCTTTGTCCCAGCCGCGATAGTAGTTAATCTTTATCTCAAACTCTGGCAAGAAGGTAGCGCAAATCTCTTCTGCGACCTGTTTAAGCTGCTCAACATAGGTTGCTCGCCACTGGCTGATGTTTTCCGCCAATCGCGCCAGCTCCTGATCCCAGTAACTGAGTTCACGATAGTGGGAGGCTGTTTTGAGCAGCGCGTTACGCTGCTTATTGAGGCGCTTCACTCGCCCCCATGCATCGTAAAAACCAGATTCGCTGTGAAACACGCCCCAGTCAATAAAGGCACGACGATGTTTCGGCCCATCCGTCAGTAAATCAAACCCTTCTGGGTGAATCAACTGCAAAGGCAAGACTTGCGCTAATTGCGCCAGCTTTTGTCCAGATTGACCGCCTATTTTAACCTCTGTTGTGCCATCGCGCTGCTTATTAATGCCAATAGGCAGCTCAAATTGATCCGAGGTCAAAAAACGGCCGTGAACAAACAGCTCACTACACTCATTTTGGATGATGCGACCAGTTAAGGAGCTCTTGAAAGAACGGCCATGCCCGAGCAGGTAAATCGCTTCGAGGACACTGGTTTTACCGCTGCCGTTCGCCCCTATAAGAAAGTTAAAGCCTGATGACGGTTGAATGTCACAGGCTTCAATATTTCTAAACTGCTTAACGATCAGACGAGAGAGTGGCATAACGTCATCATATTAATCATTAACGACGGCACCATCTCTATAGACGGATTGGCATAACAACGTACATCGCGCTGTCATCTTGTGCGTTCTCAATCAGTGCACTGGCGTTGGCATCCGACATAGATACACGAACCTGTTCACAGCGTAGCGTGTTCAGTACATCCAGAACATAGCTTACGTTGAAGCCGATCTCTAGCGCGTCACCTTCGTAGTTCACGTCTAGCATCTCTTCCGCTTCTTCTTGCTCTGGGTTGTTCGCCGTGATGCGCATTTCGCTATCCGCAAGATTCACACGCACGCCACGAAATTTTTCATTCGATAGAATTGCAGCACGAGAGAAAGCAGAGCGAAGTTCATCACAGCTAGTTTCTAGCGTTTTGGTGGTATTTTGCGGCATTACGCGGCGATAATCAGGGAAACGACCATCAACAAGCTTAGAAGTGAATACATAATTATTCACCTCAGCACGCACGTTTGAACTACCAATTTGCAGCGTTACCGGCTGTTCAGGCGCATCTAATAGCTTAACGAGCTCTTGAACACCCTTACGAGGCACAATGATCTGCTTTTGTGCGAAATCAGCACCAAGCTGAGCTTGAGATACCGCCATACGGTGACCATCAGTCGCAACACTGCGTAGCGTTGAGCCTTCAATCTCAAACAACATACCGTTGAGGTAGTAACGAACGTCTTGGTTCGCCATTGAGAATTGTGTCTTCTCAATCAGACCACGCAGTTCTGCTTGTGTCACAGACACTTCAACTTCGCTGCTCCAGTCTTCAATATTTGGGAAATCAGCCGCAGATAGCGTTGCTAAAGAGAAACGGCTGCGGCCAGAGCGTACTTGAACACGGTCGCCATCGAGAACCACTGTGATCACTGAGCTATCTGGTAAACCGCGACAGATATCAAGGAACTTACGAGAAGGTACCGTAATGCTGCCCGCTTCAAACTCACCTTCTAGTGTCACGCGACTCACCAACTCCACTTCTAGATCGGTGGCGGTCATTGATAATACGTTATCTTCAACCTTGATCAGTAGGTTACCTAGGATTGGCAGGGTTGGTCGACCACCCAGTGCGCCAGAGACTTGTTGTAACGGCTTAATCAGGTGACTGCGTTCAATGGTAAATTTCATAGCTTGCTCTTAAGGTATCAAGGGCGGCCCGTTATCCAACGAGCGGCCGATATTCTGTTATCTCTGGTTAAGAATACTGTGTATTAAGAAGAAAGGGTACGGATCAGGTTAGAATAGTCTTCTTTAATGTCGTGGCTCTCTTCACGAAGTTGAGCAATTTTACGACACGCGTGCAGAACCGTGGTGTGGTCACGACCACCAAATGCATCACCAATCTCAGGTAAGCTGTGGTTGGTTAACTCTTTTGCCAGTGCCATCGCCAATTGACGTGGGCGCGCAACTGAGCGAGAACGACGCTTAGACAGTAAGTCCGCTACTTTAATCTTGTAGTACTCCGCCACTGTCTTCTGAATATTATCGATAGTAACCAGCTTCTCTTGCAGTGCCAGTAGGTCACGCAGTGCTTCGCGTACGAAATCGATGGTGATTGGACGACCTGTGAAGTTTGCGTTAGCAATGACACGGTTCAATGCACCTTCAAGCTCACGGACGTTTGAGCGCAGTCGCTTAGCGATAAAGAATGCCACTTCATCGGCTAGGTGAATCTGATGGTCTTCTGCTTTCTTCATCAAGATCGCAACGCGAGTCTCTAGTTCAGGCGGCTCGATCGCAACCGTTAGGCCCCAACCAAATCGAGATTTAAGACGATCCTCTACCCCGTTGATCTCTTTTGGATAACGGTCAGAAGTTAGAATGATCTGTTGATTGCCTTCCAGTAGCGCATTAAAGGTATGGAAGAACTCTTCTTGAGAACGCTCTTTATTCGCAAAGAATTGGATGTCATCAATAAGCAGCGCATCAACACTACGGTAGTAGCGTTTGAATTCTTCAATCGCGTTGTTCTGTAGGGCTTTAACCATATCCTGAACAAAACGCTCAGAGTGCATGTACACCACTTTAGCGTTCGGCTTACCATCAACAATCGCATTACCTACCGCGTGCAATAGGTGAGTTTTACCTAGGCCGGTACCGCCATATAGAAATAGTGGGTTGTACGCTGCACCTGGGTTATCAGCCACTTGGCGTGCTGCTGCTAAGCCAAGTTGGTTCGACTTACCCTCAACGAAGTTGTTGAACTTGTGTTTAGGGTTCACGTTTGAACGGTGGTTAAGGTCGACCTCTGCTGCAGGCTCTTCATCATCCCATGTCTTGTGAACAGGTTTACGAGCTTGAAGTTGTGCCGGAGCCGAAGATTCAGCGGCAACATCAGCGGCTGTGCGCGCTGGCTTAGGGGCTGCAGGCTTAGGCGCCGACACCGGTTTACTTC
Source organism: Vibrio sp. D404a (assembly GCF_030248535.1). Lineage (GTDB taxonomy): Bacteria > Pseudomonadota > Gammaproteobacteria > Enterobacterales > Vibrionaceae > Vibrio. Next base: position 24,956 of record NZ_JAHGAJ010000029.1, read on the forward strand.
CCACTTCAAAATGAAGATGTGGGATATCGTTACCGCAATACTCTTGCAGTAGACGGTTAATGCTATTTAGGTACTTATCACGCACCCAATCCAACACAAAGCGGTTCGGTGCAAATAGAGTAAGAGTATTGTCATTGAGCTCCGCTTGTAACGGACGAACCCACATACTGAATTCTGTAGCTGGTAGCTCTTCTTGAAGCTGTTGCAAACATTGCAACCAAAGCGAAGATGACACGGTGCCCCCACTCTATTTAAGTTATTTGAAATGACGGGCAATTTTACCTGTTGATAAATCAGATCGCCAGCAATTGATCGCGGATCCAGTGAATAAGATCCAAGTTATTCACAATAATTTTAGCCAAAATGTCTGGATCCACACAAATTGCCCCAAATTTACTCACATAATGATCCACTTATGCCCGGATCCTGTCTAGTTATCCCCAAAATTAGAATTCAATCTGGTTATGGTTAATAACATCTGGTTATTTATTCTATTGACTGTTTTCCCAGTAACATCTCACCCCATAATGATAAGGAGTTACCAAATGAAAAACTGGGTTAAAGCTGCAATTGCGGCTATCGCACTATCTGCTGCTACTGTTCAAGCTGCCACTGAAGTTAAAGTAGGCATGTCTGGCCGTTATTTCCCGTTCACGTTTGTGAAGCAAGATAAGCTACAAGGCTTTGAAGTGGATCTGTGGGATGAAATTGGTAAACGTAATGACTACAAAGTGGAGTACGTAACAGCGAACTTCTCTGGTCTATTCGGTCTTCTTGAAACAGGTCGTATCGATACGATCTCAAACCAAATCACAATGACAGACGCACGTAAGGCAAAATACCTATTTGCTGACCCGTACGTGGTTGATGGCGCACAGATTACTGTACGTAAAGGTAACGACAGCATTAAAGGCATTGAAGACCTAGATGGTAAAACCGTTGCGGTTAACCTAGGCTCAAACTTTGAACAGCTGCTACGTAACTACGACAAAGACGGCAAAATCAACGTAAAAACTTACGACACAGGTATTGAGCACGATGTAGCACTAGGTCGCGCGGATGCTTTTGTTATGGACCGCCTATCAGCTCTTGAGCTAATCAAGAAAACAGGTCTACCGTTGCAACTAGCAGGTCAACCTTTCGAAACTATCGAAAACGCATGGCCATTTGTTGATAACGAAAACGGTAAGAAGCTTCAAGCAGAAGTGAACGAAGCACTTGCAGCAATGCGTGCTGACGGTACGCTAGAGAAAATCTCTGAGAAATGGTTTGGTGCGGACATTACTAAGAAGTAATTACTCACTCTAAACAGCCATAACCCACTGCTTTTCTCTGCAGTGGGTTTTTCTTTTTTTAGTCACTAATAACCACAACACATTACCCAACGCCTGACATAACCAAACGAGATAGATTATGGGATTTGACTTTAATTACATGCTGGAGTTGCTACCGATACTGTTTAAGTATCTAGGCACAACCATGGAGATGGCAATATGGGGCCTATTCTTTGCCCTGATCCTGTCTGTGATACTAGCAAACATTCGTGTGTTCAAAATCCCAGTACTGGATCAACTCAGCCAACTCTATATTAGCTTCTTCCGTGGTACCCCACTGCTGGTACAGCTATTCCTGCTTTACTACGGCTTACCTCAAGTGTTCCCATGGATGGTTGGCTTAGATGCCTTCAGTGCCGCTGTTATTGGTTTAACATTGCACTTCGCCGCCTACATGGCAGAGAGTATTCGTGCCGCGATTATTGGTATCGACCGCAGCCAAATGGAGGCGAGTCTTTCGGTAGGTATGACGACTAGTCAGGCGATGCGCCGTGTGATCCTGCCACAGGCAACACGTGTCGCTCTACCGTCACTGATGAACTACTTCATTGATATGATTAAGTCGACCTCGCTTGCCTTCACCCTTGGTGTGGCTGAGATTATGGCAAAAGCGCAAATGGAGGCCTCTTCAAGCTTCCGTTTCTTCGAAGCGTTCTTAGCCGTAGCACTTATCTACTGGGGTGTGGTGGTGATTTTAACTCGTATTCAACTATGGGCCGAAGCGAAACTGAATAAGGCGTATGCACGATGATCAAATTAGAAAATATCCACAAGCAGTTTGGAGAGACGGAAGTCCTTAAAGGTATCGACCTTGAAATCCAACAAGGTGAGATTATCGTTATCATCGGTTCTAGTGGTACTGGTAAGTCGACCCTATTGCGTTGCGTGAACTTTCTAGAGCACGCCGATCAAGGCTCGATTGCGATTGATGACATCAAGGTGGACGTTGAAAATCACACCAAAGCAGAGGTGCTAGCCCTGCGTCGTAAGACCGGCTTTGTCTTCCAAAACTACGCACTGTTTGCGCATCAAACCGCCAAGCAAAACATCGCTGAAGGTTTGATCACGGTACGTGGTTGGAAGAAGCAGCAAGCCTATGAAAAAGCACAACAAATACTTGATGATATTGGTCTAGGCGACAAAGCTGATAGCTACCCAGCCGCGCTTTCAGGCGGCCAACAACAACGTGTGGGTATTGGCCGAGCCATGGCCCTTCAACCAGAGCTACTTCTGTTCGATGAGCCGACTTCTGCACTCGATCCTGAATGGGTCGGTGAAGTACTTAACCTAATGAAAAAACTGGCAAATCAGCATCAAACCATGCTGGTGGTTACCCATGAAATGCAGTTCGCGAGAGAAGTCGCGGATCGCGTGATCTTCATGGCAGATGGCTACATTGTCGAGCAAGGATCTCCACAGGATATTTTTGGTAATCCACAAGATCCTAAATTAAAAAAATTCCTAAATAAGGTTGGGATCGAGTAAGGATCCTTGAGATTTTAGAGATTCTACGTATAATCCCCCGACCGGAATTTTAGTTAACCCAATCATTGACACTTTTTGTGACAGTGATTACAATTCCGCCTCTTTGTTGAGAGGCGTCGGTTCTCCTTTCTTTATATAAAGAGGGAAACAATGCCCACGCCGGGTTTAACAAAAACCTAAAACTACTGATCAGTAAGGTAATTACAATGAAACGCACTTTTCAACCTACAGTTCTAAAGCGTAAGCGTACTCACGGTTTCCGTGCTCGCATGGCTACTAAGAACGGTCGCGCAACAATCAATGCACGTCGTGCAAAAGGCCGTAAGCGTCTTTCTAAGTAATCTTTGATTATTTTGAAAAAGCTAGCCTTCGGTCGGGAGTTACGCTTGTTAACTCCCGAACATTATCAAAATGTCTTCAAGCAAGCTCATCGAGCTGGCTCCCCTCATTTCACCATCATTGCTCGTAAAAACTCTCTTTCAAATCCTCGTCTTGGATTAGCCGTTCCGAAAAAGCAGATTAAAACCGCCGTTGGTCGCAATAAATTTAAGCGCCTATGCCGTGAAAGCTTTCGTAACAATCAACACAAACTTCCTAACAAAGATTTTGTTGTTATTGCTAAAAAGAGCGCGCAAGATTTGAGCAATGAAGAAATGTTCAAATTATTAGACAAATTATGGCTTCGCCTGTCTCGCCCTTCGCGTGGTTAGCGCTAATACCTATCTATTTTTATAGATGGTTCATTAGTCCACTCATTGGCCCTCGCTGCCGATTTACTCCAACCTGCTCTTTATATGCGATAGAAGCGTTGAAAGCTCACGGTTTTGTAAAAGGGTGTTGGTTATCAGGCAAACGTCTATTAAAATGCCATCCTTTGAACGAAGGGGGCTATGACCCCGTTCCACCAGTCCAAAAACAAGACAGAGATAAATAACGATGGATTCTCAACGTAATATCCTGTTAATCGCACTGGCTCTGGTATCTTTCTTACTTTTCCAACAGTGGAACGTAGCGAAGAACCCAGCACCACAAGCGGTTGAGCAGGCACAATCTGGCAGCACTCTACCAGCGCCATCTTATGCAGACGACCTAGATCCAGCTCCGGGTCAAGTTGCTTCGGCAAAAGCGATCACAGTAACCACTGATGTACTGACTCTGTCAATTGATACGGTTGGTGGCGACGTGGTATCGGCAAGCCTTAACGACTACTCTGCTGAATACGATTCAAAAGACAGCTTTGTTCTACTTAAGAACGAACCTGGTCACCAATTCATCGCTCAAAGTGGTCTTGTTGGCCCACAAGGTATCGACCTAAGCAGCACGAACCGCCCAAGCTACACAGTTTCAGCTGACAGCTTCACACTGGCGGATGGTCAAGATGAACTACGCATCCCAATGACCTACCAAGCGAACGGCCTTGATTACACCAAAACATTCATCCTTAAGCGCGGCAGCTACGCGATTGATGTTGAATACGATGTGGTGAACAACTCAGGCAACAACGCAACATTTGGTATGTACGCTCACCTACGTCAAAACGTAATGGATGACGGCGGTAGCCTAACAATGCCAACTTACCGTGGTGGTGCTTACTCTACGGAAGATACGCGTTACAAAAAATACAGCTTCGACGACATGCAAGATCGCAACCTGTCTCTTAACCTAGCGAACGGCCAAGGTTGGGCAGCGATGATCCAACACTACTTTGCAAGTGCATGGATCCCACGCGACGAAGCAGGCAGCAACCTTTACACTCGTGTAATTGGCAACCTTGGCGACATCGGTGTTCGCATGCCAAACAAGACGATTGCAAATGGCGACCAAGCAAACTTCACAGCAACACTATGGGTTGGTCCAAAACTTCAAGACCAAATGGCTGAAGTTGCACCGAACCTAGACCTAGTAGTGGACTACGGCTGGCTATGGTTTATTGCTAAACCACTTCATACTCTGCTTTCGTTCATCCAAGGCTTTGTATCGAACTGGGGTGTAGCGATCATCATCCTAACATTCATCGTTCGTGGTGCTATGTACCCACTGACGAAAGCTCAGTACACGTCTATGGCGAAAATGCGTATGCTTCAGCCTAAGCTGACTGCGATGCGTGAGCGTATTGGCGATGACCGTCAACGCATGAGCCAAGAAATGATGGAACTGTACAAGAAAGAGAAAGTAAACCCGCTAGGCGGCTGTCTACCTATCCTTCTACAGATGCCTATCTTCATTTCGCTATACTGGGCACTAATGGAGTCTGTTGAACTGCGTCACTCACCGTTCTTCGGTTGGATTACTGACCTTTCAGCACAAGACCCTTACTACATCTTGCCACTTCTAATGGGTGCTTCAATGTTCCTAATTCAGAAGATGAGCCCGACAACAGTAACGGATCCAATGCAGCAGAAGATCATGACCTTCATGCCGGTTATGTTCACATTCTTCTTCCTGTTCTTCCCATCTGGTCTGGTTCTTTACTGGCTAGTATCGAACATCGTAACTCTGATTCAGCAAACGCTTATCTATAAGCAGCTGGAGAAGAAAGGCTTACACTCTAAGTAAGCGTTACGCAGTCGGTAAGACTAAGAGTTAAAAGAAAGGCGGCCAAAAGGTCGCCTTTTTGTTTTGGGCTGATTACAATTCAGCTAATTGATTAATCGTGAGCGCCCTGTCGGCGTTCACTTGCTAGCAGGCACAACTATGACTACAGATACGATTGTTGCTCAAGCGACCGCGCCCGGGCGTGGTGGTGTCGGTATTATCCGCGTTTCAGGCCCACAGGCAGCTCAGGTTGCTCTAGAGGTCACTGGTAAGGTTTTAAAACCTCGCTACGCTGAGTACCTGCCATTCAAATCTCATGATGGTATTGAGTTAGACCAAGGTATTGCCCTTTACTTCCCTAACCCGCACTCCTTCACAGGTGAAGATGTTCTTGAACTTCAAGGTCACGGTGGCCCTGTGGTTATGGACATGTTGATTAAACGCATCCTAACCATCTCAGGTGTACGTGCTGCACGTCCGGGCGAGTTCTCAGAGCGCGCATTCCTCAATGACAAAATGGATTTAACCCAAGCAGAAGCCATTGCTGACCTGATTGATGCAAGCTCTGAAGAAGCGGCAAAATCGGCGCTCCAGTCACTGCAGGGTGAATTCTCAAAGCGCATCAACACGCTGGTAGAGTCACTGATTCACTTACGTATCTATGTTGAGGCGGCAATTGACTTCCCAGAAGAAGAGATCGACTTCCTAGCCGACGGTAAAGTAAGTGCTGATTTACAGGCTATCATCGACAATTTGGAAGCGGTTCGCCAAGAGGCTAACCAAGGTGCCATCATGCGCGAAGGCATGAAGGTGGTGATTGCTGGCCGTCCTAATGCAGGTAAATCGAGCCTACTCAACGCACTATCTGGTAAAGAGTCCGCTATCGTGACTGATATTGCTGGTACCACACGCGACGTACTGCGTGAACATATCCACATTGATGGCATGCCACTGCATATCATCGATACTGCAGGCCTGCGTGACGCATCTGACGAAGTCGAGAAAATCGGCATTGAACGTGCTTGGGAAGAGATTGAACAAGCGGACCGAGTGCTATTTATGGTGGATGGCACAACCACAGACGCGACTGACCCGAAAGATATCTGGCCTGATTTTGTTGATCGCCTACCGGCTAAAATCGGTATGACGGTGATCCGTAATAAAGCCGATCAAACGGGTGAAGAGCTAGGGATCTGTCATGTGAATGACCCAACACTCATTCGTCTATCAGCGAAAACAGGCCAAGGCATTGATTCTCTTCGTAATCATCTAAAAGAATGCATGGGCTTTGCTGGTGGCCATGAGGGCGGCTTCATGGCACGCCGACGCCACCTTGATGCACTGGAACGCGCATCAGAGCACCTGGATATTGGCCAGCAACAACTTGAAGGCTATATGGCAGGTGAAATCTTGGCAGAAGAGCTGCGTATTGCTCAACAGCACCTTAACGAGATTACAGGTGAGTTCAGCTCAGACGACCTACTCGGTCGCATCTTCTCTTCTTTCTGTATTGGTAAATAAAAACTAGGGTGAGCATAGCTCGCCCTTTTTATAAGGAAATATCCATGATCCACATTATTACGGGCAGCACACTCGGTGGGGCTGAGTACGTTGGTGATCACTTAAATGATCTCCTCGAAGAACAAGGTCTGGCAATCACGCTCCACAATCAACCTGAGTATGCATCGATCCCGCAGCAAGATACTTGGTTGATCGTGACATCAACCCATGGTGCAGGTGAATTCCCAGACAATATCAAGCCATTCATTGCCGATCTGACCGAGCAAGCACCTCAACTCGATAAGGTTCGTTTTGCTGTGATTGCGATTGGTGACTCAAGCTACGATACCTTCTGCGCCGCAGGCCAAGCCGCCCATGAGTTATTAACAAATCTTGGCGCACAGGCGATTTCTGACTGTTTTACCATCGATGTATTGGAGACTCCGGTACCCGAAGACGCTGCAGAAGAGTGGTTTAACGATCATAGTGAGCAGTTTTAGAGTTCTATAATCGATAAAAAAGCGGCGAAAGCCGCTTTTTTTGTACCCAAAACCACCAGCTGTGAATAACTTTTACCAATGAAATGGCACTTTTTTCTCATTTATTGCCATTTTTCTTGTGGATAAGATCATAGAAATACAGTGATTAACCTATAGTTATCCAAATAACAACTTAAGATCACTTTTTAGGGTGTGTATAAGTAGCCTTTTTGATCCCAGCTAATCCTCATCCTGATCAAAATTAGATCACACCATTTGATCCAAAAAAGATCCATGATCTTGTTGATCATTTTTGAGTTATCCACAGAACCTCTCGATCCTAATAATAGATCCAATAAAAGATCTCTTTAAAGATCTTATCTATATTAATTAAAAATAGCGTTCCTGAAAAATTCCAAAAACGTTTTCTCACGCTATGAAAACAGGTAGAATATCGCTCCTTTTTATCTGTCTAGAAATCGTTTGAATACCTGAGGTCGGTTCATGCTTTATCACGAAAAATTTGACGTCATCGTAGTCGGTGGCGGCCATGCAGGAACGGAAGCCGCACTCGCATCTGCGCGTACTGGTCAAAGTACGTTACTCCTTACTCACAATATCGATACCCTGGGGCAAATGTCTTGTAACCCAGCGATTGGTGGTATTGGTAAGGGACACTTAGTAAAAGAAGTCGATGCAATGGGTGGATTGATGGCTCAAGCCATTGATCATGCAGGTATTCAATTCCGTACTCTTAATGCCTCTAAGGGACCAGCCGTTCGTGCTACACGCGCTCAAGCTGACCGTGCCCTGTACAAAGCGTACGTTCGCAGCACCCTAGAAAACACACCAAACCTGACTCTGTTCCAACAGTCAGTGGATGATTTGATCGTAGAACAGGATCAAGTCGTCGGTGTTGTGACGCAAATGGGACTGAAATTCCATGCTAAGGCTGTGGTATTAACGGTTGGTACATTCCTAGGCGGTAAGATCCATATCGGTATGGAAAGTTCATCAGGTGGTCGCGCGGGTGATCCACCATCGATCGCATTGGCTCAGCGTCTGCGTGATCTTCCTTTCCGTGTTGATCGCCTAAAAACGGGTACTCCACCGCGTATTGATGCTCGTAGTGTCGATTTCTCTGAACTTGAGGTTCAGCACGGTGACAACCCAACACCTGTTTTCTCATTCATGGGCAACCGTGCGCAGCAGCCACGCCAAATCCCGTGTTATATCACGCACACTAACGAATCCACTCATGAAGTGATTCGTAATAACCTAGACCGAAGCCCAATGTATGCGGGCGTGATTGAGGGTATCGGTCCACGTTACTGTCCTTCAATCGAAGATAAGGTGATGCGTTTTGCTGATAAGAACAGCCACCAGATTTTCATCGAGCCGGAAGGCCTAACCACGCACGAGCTATACCCAAATGGTATCTCGACCAGCTTGCCATTCGATGTTCAGGTGCAGATTGTTCGCTCAATGAAAGGCTTCGAGAATGCACACATCGTGCGTCCAGGCTACGCAATTGAGTACGATTTCTTTGACCCACGTGATTTAAAACAGACTTACGAGACTAAGTTTATCAAGGGTCTATTCTTTGCGGGTCAAATCAACGGTACCACGGGTTACGAAGAAGCGGCGGCGCAAGGCTTGATGGCCGGTTTGAACGCAAGTCTGTTTACTCAAGACAAAGAAGGTTGGAGCCCACGTCGTGATCAGGCTTACATGGGCGTATTGATTGACGACCTATCCACCATGGGTACTAAAGAGCCGTACCGCATGTTTACTTCGCGTGCTGAATACCGTCTGTTACTGCGTGAAGACAACGCCGATATCCGTTTGACGGAAAAATCTCGTGAACTTGGTTTGATTGACGATGCGCGCTGGGCGCGTTTCAACGAGAAAATCGACAACATGGAAAAAGAACGTCAGCGCCTGAAAGAGACTTGGATTAACCCGAAATCTGAAGACATCGATGCACTTAACCAGATCCTAAAAACGCCAATGTCGCGTGAAGCGAGTGGTGAGGATCTTCTGCGTCGTCCAGAAATGACTTATTCACAACTGACGGCTCTGGATCGTTTTGCTCCAGCTTTAGACGATCAACAAGCTGCAGAACAGGTTGAAATCCAAGTGAAATACGAGGGTTACATTCAGCGTCAGCAAGATGAGATCGAAAAGTCGCTGCGTCACGAAAATACCAAACTGCCTGTTGATCTTGATTACAGCCAAGTAAAAGGTCTATCTAACGAAGTGGTACTTAAATTGTCGACGGCTAAGCCAGAGTCGATTGGTATTGCTTCTCGAATTTCAGGTATTACGCCGGCTGCAATCTCTATCCTACTGGTTTACTTGAAGAAACATGGCCTACTGAAGAAAGGTGAGGAAGCATAATGAGCGCACTACGCGAAAAACTGGATCACCTGATCAGCCAGACCAACCTAGAAGTATCAGATAAACAACGTGGCCAACTGGTTGGTTACGTTGAACTGCTCAATAAATGGAACAAGGCGTATAACCTAACTTCGGTTCGCGACCCGATGGACATGATGGTGAAACATATCTTAGATAGCATCATTGTCAGCACTCACTTACAGGGCAAGCGTTTTATTGATGTCGGTACGGGTCCAGGCCTTCCTGGTATCCCGCTCTCAATTATGAATCCTGATTGTGAGTTTTTCTTGTTGGATAGCCTTGGAAAGCGTATTCGTTTTATCAAGCAAGTCGTACATGAGTTGGGTATCGACAACGTGACACCTGTTCAAAGTCGCGTTGAAGAGTTCCAGCCAGAAGAAAAGTTTGACGCTGTGCTCAGTCGTGCGTTTGCATCAATGACAGACATGGTTGAGTGGTGTCATCATTTACCTAAAGAGCAATCCGGTGTATTTTTGGCTCTTAAAGGACAACATCCTAGAGACGAAATGGACCAGTTACCGGACTGGTGTTCAGTAACTGACATCAAAGCTTTGCAAGTTCCAGAGCTTGATGGAGAGCGTCATCTAGTAACGTTATCGCGTCAGGGATAATCAGCGAGGCCATAGTGGGTAGAATTGTAGCAATTGCCAACCAGAAAGGTGGTGTAGGAAAAACAACAACTTGCATTAATTTGGCAGCCTCTATGGCCGCCACTAAGCGCAAAGTTTTGGTTGTCGATCTCGATCCACAGGGTAATGCCACTATGGCAAGCGGTGTCGACAAGTATCAGGTTGAAGCAACTGCTTACGATTTACTGGTTGAAGACACACCTTTTGATGAGGTAGTTTGCCGCAGTACGTCGGGAAACTACGATCTCATCGCAGCCAACGGTGATGTTACCGCGGCTGAAATCAAGCTGATGGAAGTGTTTGCGCGTGAAGTGAGGCTTAAGAATGCCCTCGCGTCAGTTCGCGATAACTATGATTTCATCTTTATTGATTGCCCCCCTTCTCTAAACCTTCTTACAATTAATGCGATGGCTGCGGCGGACTCTGTTTTGGTTCCGATGCAGTGTGAATACTTTGCGTTAGAGGGTTTAACAGCCTTGATGGATACCATCAGTAAACTGGCAGCTGTTGTGAATGAGAATCTGAAGATCGAAGGCTTACTTCGTACTATGTATGATCCTCGCAACCGCTTGTCGAATGAAGTATCTGATCAACTCAAGAAGCATTTTGGTAGCAAGGTCTACCGAACTGTGATCCCTAGAAATGTACGTCTTGCTGAGGCTCCAAGCCACGGCAAACCAGCGATGTACTACGACAAATACTCCGCCGGTGCAAAAGCCTACTTGGCACTTGCTGGTGAGATGTTACGTCGTGAAGAAGTCCCAGTTTAAATAAAACCAAAGGAATTCGCTCAATGTCTAAGCGTGGTTTAGGAAAAGGGCTAGATGCATTGCTTGCAACTAGCTCAATGGCTCGTGAAAAACAGCAAGTCGCTTCTCATAGTCAGGTACTGTCTGCCGATGGTGAGCTTACTGAGCTTGCAATTGGCAGCTTGAAGCCAGGTGTCTATCAGCCACGTAAAGACATGGCGCCAGACGCGCTAGAAGAGCTGGCTGCGTCGATCCAGTCTCAGGGTATCATTCAGCCGATCGTGGTGCGCCCACTGTCGCAAGATCACTATGAGATCATTGCAGGTGAGCGTCGCTGGCGTGCTGCTCGTCAAGCTGGCCTTAAACAAGTGCCGTGCTTGGTGAAAAAGGTCGAAGACCGCGCAGCAATTGCCATGGCCTTAATCGAGAACATTCAGCGTGAAGACTTGAATGTAATTGAAGAGGCGCAAGCCCTAGAGCGTCTACAGAACGAGTTTGAGCTGACACACCAGAAGGTGGCTGAGGTCATCGGTAAGTCTCGCACCACAGTGAGTAACCTTCTGCGCCTTAATCAGCTGGCAGCACCGGTTAAAGAATTGGTGGTGACTAAGCAGCTTGAGATGGGTCACGCTCGCGCATTGTTAGCCCTAGAAGGTGAGCTGCAAGTGGAGACGGCTAACACAGCTGCTCGCAAGCAACTCACGGTTCGTCAGACCGAACAACTTGTCAAAAAGTGCCTAAAACCAGAGGTTGAAGCGGAAACCCAGCCGCAAGACCAAGAAGCCATCGAACTTTCACGAAGACTGACGGAAAAATTGCAAGCAAACGTTACAATTGTCCGATCTGGTACAGGAAAGTCAAAAGTGACGATTACACTTGATGAGCCTCACAAATTAGAGCAACTTATTGCCAAGCTAGAGGACTAAATGAGATAATTGACTTAGGTCAATAATGTAATAAACAATAATTTTCGTACGAAAGTTGTCGGTTTGTATACAAAAATGTAAATGATTGCTGCGTTTTTATTGCAATCAGTTTGGCTGAACGTATAATTTTCGCCAATTTCTCAGCACGCTTTTAAGCGGTGGTAAGTGGCTTAAAAGAGGAACGAATACATGGTAGCGGCGTTAGCAAGACCAGGACGAGTGCTTGCAAAGCAAATGTTATTGATCGAGCTTAGCGCGGTTATATTAGTGGCGGTGGGGTTAGGTTTAGCTGTTAATCCTGATTGGGGTTTTGCTTCACTGGTGGGTGGCGGTATTTTTGTCATTGCCAATGTGGTGTTTTGTGTGTGTGCTTTTCTTTTTTGTGGGGCGCGTGCAACGAAACTGGTTGCAGCGTCGTTCTATGCAGGCGAAGCATTAAAAATCTTAATCACAGTTTTACTATTCTCTATTGTCTACATGTATATGCAGGTGGAATTAATTCCCCTCAAACTGACCTATTTACTGGCTCTCGGTATTAATATCTTTGCGCCAGTGCTTTTCATTAACAATAAGAAATAGGACGAGTTATGGCTGCGGCAACAGCATCCGGATACATTGAACACCACTTACAGAACCTGTCTTTAGCCAAGCTAGGTTTTGTAGAGGAGACAAGTTTCTGGAACGTACATATAGACAGTCTGTTCTTCTCTGTACTAACTGGTGCGTTATTCCTTTGGGTATTTCGCTCAGTAGCAAAGCAAGCAACAGCAGGTGTACCTGGTAAGCTTCAGTGTTTTGTCGAAATGGTAGTGGAATTCGTTGGTGACAACGTTAAAGAAACTTTCCATGGTCGCAACCCGCTGATCGCTCCACTAGCACTGACTATATTCTGCTGGATTATCTTAATGAACTTGATGGACCTAGTGCCTATTGATTTCTTACCATATCCTGCAGAGCATTGGCTAGGTATCCCTTACCTGAAAGTGGTTCCTACAGCTGATGTTAACATCACCATGGCAATGGCTTTGGGCGTTTTCGCTCTGATGATCTACTACAGCATCAAAGTGAAAGGGCTTGGCGGGTTTGCTAAAGAATTGGCATTACACCCATTCAATCACCCAATTATGATTCCATTCAACTTGGTACTTGAGGTAATTTCGTTACTAGCGAAGCCACTATCTCTAGGTATGCGTTTGTTTGGTAACATGTTTGCGGGTGAGGTTGTATTCATTCTTATCGCAGCGATGCTACCGTGGTACTTACAATGGGTAGGTGCTCTACCTTGGGCTATCTTCCACATCTTGGTTATTTTGATTCAAGCATTTGTTTTCATGATGTTGACAATTGTTTACCTATCAATGGCCCACGAAGATAGTGATCACTAAAAAAAATTTTTAAGCTTTATTCTAACTATTAATGTTAATCGGAGAACGTAAATGGAAACTGTACTAAGTTTTTCAGCAATTGCTGTTGCTATTATTGTTGGTCTTTGTGCCGTAGGTACTGCAATTGGTTTTGCAATTCTTGGTGGTAAATTCCTAGAAGGTGCTGCACGTCAACCTGAAATGGCTCCTATGCTTCAAGTTAAGATGTTCATCATCGCAGGTCTACTGGATGCGGTTCCAATGATCGGTATCGTAATCGCACTTCTATTCACTTTCGCAAACCCATTCGTTGGTCAACTAGGTTAATCACTTTTAACTTCAGACAAACTCAGGTTTGTCATTGATTAACACTAAGTCCGAATAGAGGGGTAGCTGTTGTGAATATGAACGCAACTCTGCTAGGTCAAGCGATTGCTTTTTCTATGTTTGTTTGGTTCTGCATGAAATATGTATGGCCACCAATCATGCAAGCAATTGAAGAGCGTCAGAAGAAAATTGCTGACGGTCTACAAGCAGCTGAACGTGCTGCTAAAGATTTGAACCTGGCACAAGCCAACGCTTCTGAACAACTGAAAGAAGCGAAGCGCACTGCAACTGAGGTTATTGATCAGGCAAATAAGCGTAAAGCACAAATTCTAGACGAAGCTCGTGAAGAAGCTCAGGCAGAACGCCAGAAGATTCTTGCTCAAGCAGAAGCTGAACTTGAAGCTGAACGTAAACGTGCACGTGATGACCTGCGCAAACAAGTCGCAACTCTGGCAATTGCTGGTGCTGAGAAAATCCTTGAACGTACTATCGACCAAGAAGTACACAAAGATGTTCTTGACAACATTACTGCAAAACTTTAATGCAAGGGGCTGAATATGTCTGATTTGACTACAATCGCACGCCCCTATGCTAAAGCAGCCTTTGACTTTGCGGTTGAGAAGGGCGAGCTAGACCAATGGGGTCAAATGCTTACTTTCGCAGCCGAGGTCGCACAAAACGATGATATTGTTAGCCTACTGAACAGTTCAACAACTGCCAGCAAGCTAGCTGAAATTTTCATTGTAATCTGCGGCGAACAATTTGATGCACATGGCCAAAACTTTATCAAAGTGATGGCAGAGAATGGCCGACTTAAGGCTCTTCCAGATGTATGTCACGAGTTTTTCGCTCTGAAAAAAGAGCACGAGAAAGAGATCGACGTTGAAGTAACTTCAGCAGTAGAACTTTCTAAAGAACAACTGGCAGACATCAGCAGCAAATTGGAACAGCGCCTAGAGCGCAAAGTTCAGCTGAATTGCAGTATAGATGAGACTCTACTTAGTGGAGTTATTATTCGAGCCGGAGACCTAGTCATCGATAACTCAGCTCGTGGTCGTCTAGACCGCCTGAGCGATGCATTGCAGTCTTAATGGGGATTGGAGCATGCAACTTAATTCCACGGAAATTAGCGATCTAATTAAACAACGCATCGAATCTTTCGACGTTGTTAGTGAAGCTCGCAACGAGGGTACTATCGTATCGGTAAGCGATGGTATTCTTAGCATTCACGGCCTAACGGACGTGATGCAAGGTGAAATGATTGAACTACCGGGTGGCCGCTACGCACTAGCACTTAACTTGAACCGTGATTCGGTTGGTGCTGTTGTAATGGGCCCATATGCTGACCTTCAGGAAGGCATGAAAGTTACAGGTACTGGCCGCATTCTTGAAGTGCCAGTAGGTCCAGAACTACTTGGTCGTGTTGTAAACACACTAGGTGAGCCAATTGATGGTAAAGGTCCTATCGAAGCGAAACTGACTTCGCCTGTAGAAGTAATTGCACCAGGTGTAATCGACCGTAAATCGGTAGACCAACCTGTACAAACTGGTTACAAGTCTGTTGACTCAATGATCCCAATCGGTCGTGGTCAGCGTGAGCTAGTAATCGGTGACCGTCAGACTGGTAAAACAGCGATGGCGATCGATGCGATTATCAACCAAAAAGATTCTGGTATTTTCTCTATCTACGTAGCAATCGGTCAGAAAGCATCGACTATCGCTAACGTAGTTCGCAAACTAGAAGAGCACGGCGCGCTAGAAAACACTATCGTTGTTGTTGCATCTGCTTCTGAATCTGCAGCGCTACAATACCTAGCGCCATACGCAGGTTGTGCGATGGGTGAATACTTCCGTGATCGCGGTGAAGACGCACTGATTGTTTATGATGATCTATCTAAGCAAGCGGTAGCTTACCGTCAGATCTCGCTACTACTTAAGCGTCCACCAGGCCGTGAAGCATTCCCGGGTGATGTATTCTACCTTCACTCTCGTCTACTAGAGCGTGCAGCTCGTGTAAGCGAAGAGTACGTAGAAAAGTTCACTAACGGTGAAGTGAAAGGTAAGACAGGTTCTCTAACTGCTCTTCCTATCATCGAAACACAAGCTGGTGACGTATCTGCATTCGTACCGACGAACGTAATCTCGATTACCGATGGTCAGATCTTCCTACAAACTGAGCTATTCAACGCGGGCGTACGTCCAGCTGTTGACCCAGGTATCTCAGTATCTCGTGTAGGTGGTTCAGCGCAGACTAAAATCATCAAGAAGCTATCTGGCGGTATCCGTACAGCACTAGCACAGTACCGTGAACTTGCGGCATTCGCACAGTTCTCGTCTGACCTTGATGAAGCGACTAAGAAGCAGCTAGACCACGGTCAAAAAGTTACAGAACTAATGAAGCAGAAGCAGTACGCTCCAATGTCTGTATTTGACCAAGCACTAGTAATCTTCGCTGCAGAGCGTGGTTACCTTCAAGACGTAGAGCTTGCTAAGCTTCTAGACTTTGAAGCTGCTTTACTATCGTATGCTCGCAGTCACTATGCCGATCTTGCAACGCAGATCGACAAAACGGGTGTTTACAACAATGACATCGAAGCTGAGCTGAAGAAGCTTGCTGACGATTTCAAAGCAACCCAGACCTGGTAATTGGTGGGTGGCCTTAGGGTCACCTCATACCATTAACGGAGAGTAACGATGGCCGGCGCAAAAGAGATACGTAATAAAATCGGTAGTGTTAAAAGCACACAGAAGATTACGAAAGCAATGGAAATGGTAGCAGCTTCAAAAATGCGTCGTTCTCAAGACGCAATGGAAGCTACTCGTCCATATGCAGAAACAATGCGTAAAGTGATCGGTCATTTGGCTAACGGTAGCCTTGAGTATAAGCATCCTTATCTTGAGGAACGTGAAGCCAAACGTGTTGGTTACATCATCGTTTCTACAGACCGTGGTCTATGTGGCGGCTTGAACATTAACTTGTTCAAGAAAGCTATGTTAGACATGAAAGATTGGTCTGAGAAAGGTGCTGACATTGAACTGGCAATTATCGGTTCAAAAGCAACAGCATTTTTCAACAACAGCGGCGCGAAAGTAGCAGCTCAAGTTTCTGGCCTAGGCGATAGCCCTAGCCTTGAAGACTTAATCGGCTCTGTAAGCGTAATGCTGAAGAAATATGATGAAGGTGAATTGGATCGCCTGTTCGTAGTGTTCAACAAGTTTGAAAACACTATGGTACAAGAACCAACGATCGATCAATTACTTCCTTTGCCTAAATCGGATAGCGAAGACATGCAGCGCGATCATGCTTGGGACTACATTTATGAGCCTGAGCCAAAACCACTACTAGATGCACTATTGGTTCGTTACGTCGAATCTCAAGTGTACCAAGGTGTGGTAGAGAACCTTGCTTGTGAGCAAGCGGCTCGAATGATTGCTATGAAAGCTGCAACAGACAACGCTAGCGACCTAATTGATGACTTAGAACTTGTGTACAACAAAGCCCGTCAAGCGGCAATCACACAAGAACTTTCTGAGATCGTTTCAGGCGCATCAGCGGTTTAATCGCTTTTTCGGTTAAAGCTTAGGTAAAACTAAATAGTTAGAGGATTAACGATGGCTACAGGTAAGATCGTACAGATCATCGGTGCAGTAGTCGACGTAGAGTTCCCACAGGGTGAAGTACCACGTGTATACGACGCTCTGAACGTTACTGAAGCTAAAGAACGTCTAGTTCTTGAAGTTCAGCAACAACTTGGCGGTGGCGTAGTTCGCGCAATCGTAATGGGTAGCTCTGATGGTTTACGTCGTGGTTTGACAGTAGAAAATACTGGCGCGCCAATCTCAGTACCAGTAGGTACTAAGACCCTAGGTCGTATCATGAACGTTCTAGGTGACGCGATTGATGAGTGTGGTGAAATCGGTGCAGAAGAGCACTACGCAATTCACCGCGAAGCGCCTAGCTACGAAGAGCAGTCTAACGAGACAGCACTTCTAGAAACAGGTGTTAAAGTAATCGACTTGGTTTGTCCATTCGCTAAGGGTGGTAAAATCGGTCTATTCGGTGGTGCAGGTGTAGGTAAGACCGTTAACATGATGGAACTTATCAACAACATCGCACTTCAGCACTCTGGCCTATCTGTATTTGCAGGTGTAGGTGAGCGTACTCGTGAAGGTAACGATTTCTACTTTGAGATGCAGGAAGCAGGCGTTGTAAACGTTGAAAAACCTGAAGAATCTAAAGTAGCGATGGTTTACGGTCAGATGAACGAGCCACCAGGTAACCGTCTACGTGTTGCACTGACTGGTCTAACAATGGCAGAGCGTTTCCGTGACGAAGGTCGTGACGTTCTACTATTCGTAGATAACATCTACCGTTACACGCTTGCAGGTACTGAGGTATCAGCACTTCTAGGCCGTATGCCTTCTGCGGTAGGTTACCAACCTACACTAGCGGAAGAAATGGGTGTTCTACAAGAGCGTATCACGTCAACTAAGCAAGGCTCTATCACGTCTGTACAGGCGGTATACGTACCTGCGGATGACTTGACTGACCCATCTCCAGCAACAACGTTCGCGCACTTGGATGCAACGGTTGTACTTAACCGTAACATCGCAGCTATGGGTCTATACCCAGCGATCGACCCGCTAGATTCAACTTCACGTCAACTAGATCCACTAGTAGTTGGTCAAGAGCACTACGATATCGCTCAAGGTGTACAACGTACACTTCAGCGCTACAAAGAGCTTAAAGACATCATTGCTATTCTAGGTATGGACGAGCTATCTGAAGAAGATAAGCAAGTTGTATCTCGTGCTCGTAAGATTGAGAAGTTCCTAACTCAGCCTTACCACGTAGCGGAAGTATTTACAGGTGACCCAGGCGTTTACGTACCTCTTAAA
Organism: Vibrio sp. D404a; assembly: GCF_030248535.1. Taxonomy (GTDB): domain Bacteria; phylum Pseudomonadota; class Gammaproteobacteria; order Enterobacterales; family Vibrionaceae; genus Vibrio. The sequence continues at coordinate 43,604 of NZ_JAHGAJ010000029.1, forward strand.
GAGACTCTACGTGGCTTCAAAGGTCTACTAGACGGTGAATACGATGACATTCCAGAGCAAGCGTTCATGTACTGCGGTACTATCGACGAAGCTATTGAGAATGCTAAGAAGCTATAAGGCTAACTAGGAGGCGATATGGCAGCAATAACCTTTCACCTAGACGTAGTAAGTGCAGAGAAAAAACTTTTCTCTGGTCTTGTTGAGACGTTTCAGGTGACCGGTAGCGAAGGTGAACTTGGTATTTTCCATGGTCACACACCGCTGCTGACCGCTATCAAGCCTGGTATGGTGCGTATTGTTAAGCAGCACGGCCACGAAGAAATCATTTATGTTTCTGGTGGTATGGTAGAAGTTCAGCCCGGTACAGCGACTGTACTGGCTGATACAGCTATCCGTGGTGAAGAGCTAGACGCAGCAAAGGCGGAAGAAGCTAAGCGCAAGGCTGTGGAGAATATCCAAAATCAGCATGGCGACATGGACTTCGCACAAGCGGCCGGTGAACTGGCTAAAGCCATTGCTCAGTTACGAGTTATCGAACTGACAAAACAGCGTCGTTAATTTTATAGAAATTATCGATACTGAGATAAAGGCGACCTAAGGGTCGCCTTTTTGCATTTTTGGATAAGCCATATGTGTTAAATCATCAGATTATTTAATTTGTTAGCTAAAAACGGTTACAATATCGTCTTAACTAAAATAACGTCAGATAGGTTGTTCCAATGAATTTCAGCGCGGTTATCCTCGCGGCGGGTAAAGGCACTCGCATGTACTCAAACACACCAAAGGTGCTACATACCCTTGCGGGTAAGCCAATGGTTAAACACGTTATCGATACTTGTAACGGCTTGGGTGCACAAAACATCCACCTTGTTTACGGTCACGGTGGCGACCAGATGAAAGCGACTCTTGCTGAAGAGCAAGTTAACTGGGCGCTACAAGCAGAGCAGCTAGGTACGGGTCACGCAGTCGATCAAGCGTCAGCGCACTTTGCTGATGATGAGAAAGTTCTGGTTCTGTACGGTGACGTTCCACTGATCTCAGCTGAAACCATTGAAAACCTATTAGATGCACAACCAACTGGCGGCATTGCGCTGCTGACTGTTGTATTAGATAACCCAACAGGTTATGGCCGTATTATTCGTAAGAATGGTCCAGTGGTTGCGATAGTTGAGCAAAAAGATGCAACCGACGAGCAGAAGCTGATTAAAGAGATCAACACGGGCGTTATGGTTGCTACGGGTGGCGATCTGAAGCGTTGGTTGTCTGGCCTAAGCAATGACAACGCGCAAGGCGAATATTACCTAACAGACGTTATCGCAGCAGCTCACGATGAAGGTCGTGCGGTAGAAGCGGTACATCCAAACAGCCCAATTGAAGTTGAAGGCGTTAACGATCGCTCTCAACTTGCTCGTCTAGAGCGTGCTTACCAAGCGGAACAAGCGGACAAGCTGCTTAAGCAGGGCGTGATGTTGCGTGACCCAAGCCGCTTTGACCTACGTGGTGAGCTGCAGTGTGGTATGGACGTAGAGATTGATGTTAACGTGATCATTGAAGGCAGCGTTAGCATTGGCGATAACGTGACTATCGGCGCTGGATGTGTTCTAAAAGATTGTGAGATCGACGACAACACAGTGATTCGTCCATACAGCGTAATTGAAGGCGCGACGGTTGGTGAAGACTGTACGGTTGGTCCATTTACACGCCTACGTCCAGGTGCCGACATGCGTAACGATTCACACGTGGGTAACTTTGTCGAAGTGAAGAACACGCGTCTAGGCGAAGGCTCTAAGGCAAACCACCTGACTTACCTTGGTGATGCAGAGATCGGTCAGCGCGTTAATGTTGGCGCTGGCGCGATCACTTGTAACTACGACGGTGCAAACAAGTTTAAGACCATCATCGGCGACGACGTTTTCGTTGGCTCTGATAGTCAGCTGATTGCCCCTGTGACGATTGCAGATGGTGCGACAGTAGGTGCAGGCTCAACCGTGACACGCGATGTCGCTGAGAATGAGTTGGTGATCAGCCGTGCTAAAGAGCGCAAAATCGCAAACTGGCAGCGTCCAGTGAAGAAAAAATAATCAATGATTATTGTTTAGTTTTATTAAAAGAAAGAGCCAGTTACGTGAGTGACTGGCTCTTTTTTGTTGTCTGTTGCTAATAATTTAATCAACACCCTGATTGTAATATGTTGTGACATTGTTATTATTCGGGTTGGGGTTCTGTAAATTTAAGGTGAAATACGCACAATGAGATTGGTCGAGAAAAAATGGCAAACCATGCCGATCATTATCTTATCTTTTTCAATGTTGATAGGGCTGTATGGCTTTTACGTCACGCTGGAAAAGCTGGTGGTTGAAAACGAACGCGAGCATTTGATATCGCTGATGTCAGACGTGATCTATGAGATTCGTGAAGACAGCGGCTCGTTTACCGCCGATATGGACGTGGATGATTACATCGGTGATCTCACTCAAGCCAACACTCGACTTAGAATCCAAGTGATTGACCCACAAGGTGTGGTGATTGGTGATACTGACCTCTCCGATCACGCCCTAGCCGGTGTCGAAAACCATGGTGACCGACCTGAATTTCTACAAGCTCTCAAGCATGGCAATGGCAGTGATGTTCGCTTTAGTACCGTTACCTCAATAGATCGAATCTACTACTCGCAAAAAGAGACGGTAAAAGGTAAAGACTTTGTGGTGGTGATCTCCTCACCGATGCACCAGCTTAAGCAGATGAATTTCCAGTTAATGGGGATTTTGATCGGCATGGTGCTGCTGAGTCTGAGCTTTTTGATTGGCACCTCGTATGTGAGTAACCGTCAGATAGTGCAGCGTGTTGAAGAAGAGCAGAAGAAGCAAGACGAACGTATTCGTCAGCGTACCCATGAGATTGAGCTGATGCACCGCTTGGCCAACATGCTAGCGGCGTGTAACAACATGGTTGAAGCTCAACAGATCGTCTCGGATATCCTGCCGAGAATCCTTGGTAAGATTAATGGCAGTGTTTCCCTAATGCGCGCTTCACGTAACCAATTGATCACCCAGCTTGATTGGGGAGACACTTGGCCGGGAAGTTCGAGCTTTGCACCTGAAGAGTGCTGGTCGCTGCGTAAAGGGCGTCCTCATCAATCTAACGATGACTTTCACTCGCTGAGTTGTGGTCACATGGACGAGATAGAGAACAACCAAACCTTGTGCATTCCATTGACCGCGCACGGTAATACCATTGGCATCATGCACCTCTATTTTGGCCAAGGGCATATTGAAATTGACCCGATCACCGAGCAGTTAGCATTCAGTGTTTCTGAGCATTTAGGCTTGGCGTTGGCTAACTTGAGCCTACAAGAGAAGCTTCGTTCGCAAGCATTGAGCGATCCATTAACGGGCTTGTTCAACCGCCGCTTCTTCGAGCAAAAACTGGAAGAGCATTCAATGAACTCGGCCACCAGCGAGCAACCTTTGTCATTATTGATGCTCGATTTGGATCATTTCAAGCGCTTCAATGATAACTTTGGCCATGATGCGGGTGACTTCGTGCTGAAAGAGATCAGCGCCTTGCTCAAGCAGAGTGTTAGTGAAGATGAAATTGCTTGTCGTCTTGGTGGGGAAGAGTTGGCTGTGTTGCTGCCACATTATTCAATGGAGCAGGCGACCGACTTTGCTCAAAGCCTATGTGATGCCGTGCGCTCAATGCACTTGGAGCACAAAGGCTTGTCACTGGGACAATTAGGCGTGTCGATTGGTGTTGCAACCTATCCTAAGCCTGCGTCGGATACCGAGTCTCTGGTTAAGATGGCTGACAATGCACTTTATATGGCGAAAGACATGGGACGCAGCCGCGTGATTAACTACGATGAGTACAGCCGACATAAAGCACCAGCGCTGGAAGTGGTGGAGAATGAGAGCTGATTGAGTTCTATGAGAGAAAAAAAGAGCGAGTACTAAACTCGCTCTTTTTAGTTTTGAATGAATGAGCAGGCTAGTCTTGGTTGTCTTCAGCGACTACGCGCGAGTTATCCGGCGCAGAGAAGTGCTGAGACAACTCTTTATTTGAGAAGATGTAACCAAACCATAGGCCACCTAAACAGATCACGATAGCAACACCGGTAACGCTCAGTGCTTGGCTCGCCATTGCTGCAACCAGTGCACTTGCCAGGCTGCTAATACAGATCTGTAAACTGTTCTGTAGACCTGCAGCCGTCGCTGGGCTCTGTTTGGCACTTGATAGCGCGCGGTTTACTACGATTGGGTAAAGTGCGCCATTTGCTACTGCAATCAAACAGAATGGGGCTAATAGAGGCCAAATAGACGTCAGTTCCCACTGTGAGGCGATGAAGATAAGCATTGCCGCCACACTGAACAGACCCACTAGGTTGCGCAGCACCACACCATCGCCGTATTTCTTCACCGCTTGCTTACCAAAGTAGCCACCCGCCATAAACGCAATCGTCTGTGGGATAAAGCTTAGGCCAATGTCTTTTGCTTCATAACCTAGCTGAGCCATGATCTCTGGCATACCCGTTAGGTAGGCAAAGAAAGCGGCCGATGCTGAAGCGAACATCAGTACATTACCCAAGTAAGGTTTAGATTTAACTAGCGCCTTAATATCAGATTTAATAGAGGTTTGTTTTACCTCTGGTTGTTCTTTTGGTTGAGCCATCGTAGTTGCAACCAATAGCGCGCCCATTAGAGTTAGAGTAATGAAGATGCTGTGCCAACCAAAGTTATCCGCTAGAAGCACACCCAGTTGAGGCGCCAGTGCTGGAGATAGCGCCACTAAAGGCATGATGGTGGCAAAAATTTGTTGGCTGCTGCTTTGTGAATAGCGCTTGATTACCATCGCTTGCCAGATCACAGCAGGAGCACACACACCGATCGCTTGGATAAAGCGCAGTGTCAGCAGTTGCCAAACCTCAGTGCTGAAAGCCAAACCAAATGATGCTGCCGTAAACAGAACTAGACCGACAGCCAGTGTGTTGCGGTGGCCATATTTATCGCTGGCAAGACCCCAAAGAAGCTGACCCATCGCCATGCCGCCAAGGAATACCGTTAGAGATAGGGCAATCTGCTCTGGGCCGGTTGCAAAGTCGATCTCCATTGCCTTAAATGCAGGTAGATACATATCGGTCGCGATGAAACCTAGCATGGACAGAACTGCAAGGTAGGTCAGCTGAAACTTAGAAATATTCATAAAATGCCATTAAGCTGTTGTAGTGATGTATTTATCATCAAAATTATTGTTTGTTGTTGGGTGACGTCATGCCCGTTTTATGTACGCTGACATTCTATTTTTCTGCTTTGTTAAAATAAAACGCTAAAATATGTGGTTATCAATCAAAAAATTTGAAGGCTTATGTTCTCTAAATCATCGTTAGAAATGCTCGACACTGTGGCTCGGTTGGGAAGTTTTACGGCTGCTGCTGAACAACTGCACAAGGTGCCATCAGCGATCAGCTACGGGGTTCGTCAGATAGAGCAAGAACTTGGTGTGCTGTTGTTTAAGCGCCTGCCGAGAAAGGTTGAGCTGACACCTGCCGGAGAGGTGTTTATCGAAGAGGCGCGCTCTTTATTGCGCCAGATGGAGGAGGTGAGTGCCCAGACCAAGCGAGCTGCCCGAGGGTGGAAAAAGACTCTGCGCTTAACCCTAGACAACGTGGTTAAGCTCGACAAGATGAAGCCGATGATTGAAGAGTTTTATGAGACCTTTGATTTTGCTGAACTGCAGATCAACATGGAGGTGTTCAATGGCTCTTGGGAGGCGATCGCTCAAGGGCGTGCCGATATTGTGATTGGTGCCACTTCTGCGATTCCGGTAGGCGGTGACTTTGAGGTTAAAGAGATGGGGCCGCTCGATTGGGCGTTTGTTATGTCACCAAGTCATCCGTGTGTGAGAGAGCAGAACCTTGATGAGACCTTTGTCAGTCAGTTCCCAGCTATCTGTTTAGATGATACCTCGAGCGTATTGCCCAAGCGTCATACGGGTCACTACGCCAATCAAAGGCGCTTGCTGCTGCCTAATTGGTACAGTGCTATTGAATGCCTTAAGAATGGAGTAGGGGTTGGCTATATGCCACGCCATATTGCAGCTCCTATCATTGAGCAAGGCTTGCTGGTGGAGAAAATACTGCCGGAGCCGAGCCCTCTCAGTCAGTGCTGTCTTGTGTGGCGCAAAGACGACAATCATAAGTTGATTGAGTGGATGGTGAATTACTTGGGATCCAGTGATCAACTGCATCGAGATTGGTTGGATCATCGCAAGGCGATCTAGTTGAACGATCTTTAAAGATAAGATCAAAAAGAGCGAGTTAATACTCGCTCTTTTTATTAGATAACAATCTCTTAGGACAAGAAGAACTTGTACGAAGGGTTATCGGTTTCATCTTTGCATTGGTAGCCAAGCTCACGCAGGTGAGTTGAGAATTGTGCAAGGTCGTCGTCACTCAATTCAAATCCACACAAAACACGACCATAGTCGGCGCCGTGATTACGGTAGTTGAACAGGCTAATGTTCCAGTGGGTGCCAAGCGTATCTAGGAACTTGATCAGAGCACCTGGGTATTCTGGGAACTCAAAGCTGTACAAGCGCTCTTTCAATGGCTTGGATGGCTTACCACCAATCATATAGCGGATATGCAGTTTCGCCATCTCATCATCTGAAAGGTCGACTACCGGATAGCCGCCCTCACGAAGATCAGAGATGATGCTATCGAGCTCTTCCTGCCCACCATTGAGACGTACACCGACGAAGATGTTCGCTAGGCTGTCGTCGTTATGACGGTAGTTAAACTCTGTCACAGCACGGCCGCCGATGATATTGCAGAACTCGAGGAAGGCACCTTGTCGTTCTGGAATTGTCACCGCAAGCAAACCTTCGCGCTTTTCACCCAGTTCACAACGTTCGGACACATAACGCAGACCATGGAAGTTGGTGTTGGCACCAGACAGTACTGTCGCCAGTTGCTTGCCTTGCAGTTGGTTCTGCTCAGCAAACTTCTTCAAACCTGCCAGAGCAAGCGCACCAGAAGGTTCGGCAATCGCACGAGTATCTTCAAAGATGTCTTTTACTGCAGAGCAGATCTCATCGCTAGAAACGGCAATATGGCCATCGATGTACTGCTGGCATAGGCGGAAGGTCTCTTCACCAATGCGCTTAACTGCAACGCCATCGGCAAACATACTGACCTGATCTAGAACTACCGGCTCACCTGCATCTAATGCTGCTTTGAGGCAAGAGGAATCCTCTGGCTCTACTGCAATCACTTTGATTTCTGGCATTAACTGCTTAATCAGCACAGCAACACCAGCGGCTAGACCGCCACCACCAACGGGTACAAAGATATAATCGAGATGACCATTTTGCTGCAGCATCTCCATACCCATGGTGCCTTGTCCTGCAATCACTAATGGGTGATCGAAGGGAGGTACAAAGGTATAGCCGTGCTCAGCTGAAAGGCGTTCTGCTTCAGCCTTCGCTTCATCAAAGTTGCTGCCGTGCAGAACCACGTTGCCACCGAAGCCACGTACCGCATCTACTTTGATGTCTGGAGTCGTTTTTGGCATCACTATCGTGGTCTGAATACCGAGCTTAGAGCCAGACAGAGCCATGCCTTGAGCATGGTTACCTGCCGATGCTGCAATTACACCTGCAGCTTTCTGTTGTTCAGAAAGACTGGATACCATGTTATAGGCACCACGCAGCTTGAACGAGTGAACTGGCTGACGGTCTTCACGCTTAAGCTGAACCTGGTTACCGATACGTGCGCTCAGGCGTGGCATCTCTTGCAGCGGCGTAACGATAGCCGCTTCATAAACTGGAGCTCTTAATATCTGGCGCAGGTAGTCTGCACCAGATTGTAAACGGGGCGTTGAGGTGTCATCACTCATAGATTAGCCCTCAAGCTTCGACTTATCGCGCACTGCGCCTTTGTCGGCACTGGTCGCCATGCTTGCGTAGGCTTTAAGTGCGAATGACACTTCGCGTTGGCGATCAGCTGGTTTCCAGCCAAGCTCATCCTGTTTCGCACGACGAGCAGCAAGCTCTTCTTCTGGAACGTCTAGCGAGATAGAACGGCTAGGGATATCGATAGTGATGATATCGCCATCTTGAACAAGGCCAATAGTACCGCCACTTGCTGCTTCTGGAGAGGCGTGACCAATAGATAGACCAGACGTACCACCAGAGAAACGGCCATCCGTTAGCAGTGCACAAGACTTGCCTAGGCCCATAGACTTCAGGTAAGTCGTTGGGTACAGCATCTCTTGCATACCAGGGCCACCTTTAGGGCCTTCGTAACGGATAACAACCACTTCACCCGCTTTCACTTTGCCACCTAGAATGCCTTCTACCGCAGTGTCTTGGCTTTCAAACACGATCGCAGGGCCTTGGAACTTGAGGTTCTCTTCATCAACACCGGCTGTTTTAACGATACAGCCGTCAACCGCGATATTACCAGATAGAACGGCTAGGCCACCCTCTTGGCTAAATGCGTTCTCTTTTGAGCGGATACAACCATCGGTGCGGTCGTCATCTAGGCGATCCCAGCGGCAATCTTGAGAGAAGGCTTGAGTGGTACGGATACCTGCAGGGCCTGCACGGAAGAACTTAAGAACGTCTTCATTCTCAGTTTGCATGATGTCGTACTCAGCAAGCTGTTGCTGCATTGTCATGCCAAGAACAGTACTGGTTGAGCCATTGAGTAGGCCTGCGCGGTCTAGCTCACCCAGAATCGCCATGACACCACCGGCGCGGTGTACGTCTTCCATGTGGTACTTCTGAGTAGATGGTGCCACTTTACACAGGTGAGGAACGCGACGTGACATCTCATCGATGTCATTCATATCAAAGTCGATCTCGCCTTCTTGCGCTGCTGCTAGCAGGTGAAGAACCGTGTTACTAGAACCACCCATTGCGATATCTAGCGCCATAGCGTTCTCAAAGGCTGCACGGTTGGCGATGTTGCGCGGTAGTGCTGATTCATCGCCTTGGTCGTAGTAGCGCTTAGTCAGTTCAACAACGCGCTTACCAGCGTTAATAAATAGCTGCTCACGGTCTGCATGGGTCGCTAGCATAGAGCCGTTGCCTGGCTGAGATAGGCCCAGTGCTTCCGTTAGACAGTTCATTGAGTTTGCCGTGAACATGCCTGAACAAGAGCCACAAGTTGGACAAGCTGAACGCTCGATCTGCTCACTCTGCTCATCTGAAACTGTTGGATCGGCACCCTGGATCATCGCATCAACAAGGTCTAGTTTGATGAGTTGATCAGAAAGCTTTGTTTTACCCGCTTCCATTGGGCCACCAGAAACAAAGATCACTGGGATGTTGAGGCGCATCGCTGCCATCATCATTCCCGGAGTGATTTTGTCACAGTTAGAGATACACACCATCGCGTCGGCACAGTGTGCATTGACCATGTACTCTACAGAGTCAGCGATCAATTCACGTGAAGGCAGCGAGTAAAGCATGCCGCCGTGACCCATCGCGATACCATCATCGACGGCAATGGTATTGAATTCTTTAGCGATACCGCCCGCTTTTTCGATTTCACCTGCGACCAGCTGCCCCATATCTTTAAGGTGAACGTGGCCTGGAACAAATTGAGTGAATGAGTTTACAACAGCGATGATTGGCTTACCGAAGTCATCATCTTTTACACCCGTTGCACGCCAAAGGGCACGAGCACCCGCCATGTTGCGGCCGTGAGTTGTAGTTGCGCTGCGATATTTGATTTTTGGAGCCGAAGACATTTGCTACTTCCTTATAAATTATTGAGCTGAAGGTGCTTGTTCTGGGTAAACGTAATCCAACCAGCCCCACTTATCTTCTGTGGTGCCGTTGAATAGGCCAAAGTAAAGGTCTTGCATTACTTTAGTGATTGGGCCGCGTTTACCACAACCGACTTCAATCTTATCAACTGTACGTACTGGCACGATTTCAGCTGCTGTACCTGTCATGAATATTTCATCTGCTAGGTAAAGTGCTTCACGTGCAATATTGGCTTCACGTACTTCATAGCCGCGATCACGGGCTAGAGTCATGATGCTGTCGCGTGTAATACCAGGCAGGATCGCGCTGGTCGCTGGTGGCGTCGTAATCACGCCGTCTTTCACGACAAAGATGTTCTCACCGGCACCTTCTGACAGGTAGCCATCGACACTCAGTGCGATACCTTCATCGTAACCGTGACGACGAGCTTCACCACCAACCAGTAGTGATGAAAGGTAGTTACCACCTGCTTTTGCTGCGGTTGGGATGGTATTAGGTGCTGCGCGATTCCAGCTTGAAATCATCGCATCTACGCCGTTTTCTAGAGCTTCTTCTCCTAGGTACGAACCCCATGGGAAGGCAGCGATGATTAGGTCCATCTCAGTATTTTCTGGAGGACATACACCAAGGCCAACATTACCGACAAAGCCTAGAGGGCGGATGTAGGCAGACTCAAGCTTATTTTGACGCAGTGTTTCGCGTGTGGCTTCCATGATCTCCTCTTCCGTGTAAGGAATAGGGAAGCGGTAGATCTTGGCTGAGTCTTTTAGGCGCTTCGCGTGTTCTGGGTGACGGAAAATGATTGGGCCATTTGGAGTGTTGTAGCAACGAACACCTTCAAATACTGAAGTTCCGTAGTGCATAGCGTGAGTTAAGACGTGAACGTTCGCCTCAGCCCAAGGAATCATCTCACCATTAAACCAAATGTAGTCTGCTGTTTTTGCTGTCATGTTTGCGCTTCCTTATGCACCAATCTTTTGTTGTAAGTTATTGTTTGGTAGTTCGTTACGGCTAATGGAAATCACATCGACAGTGCGTACATCCCATAGCTTTTCAATCTGATTGACCAAGAAAGAGATAGGGCGGTCGCTATCAACGATGATCTCAACGCTCGCGATTTTGCTCTCGTGGTTCTGAGTACCAGCAACCTGCTTAACGATGAAGCCACGGTGACGAATAACACGAAGAACACGCTCTAACAGTACCGGCTTATCATCGGCTTTGATGTCTAGTAAATATCTTTCCATGTTACGTGTTCTCCAACATATCACTGTTTGATGCACCAGGTGGTACAAGTGGCCATACGTTCTCTTCTTCGTCGATCAATACATGCAGAAGGTAAGCTGTTTTGCTCTCAAGCATCTCTTTGATGGCTGGCTCAACTTCTTCCTTCTTGGTGATGGTTTTACCCGGAATATCGAAGGCTTTTGCTAACATCACGAAGTCTGGATTGTCATCTAGGATGGTTTCACTGTGGCGGCCATCGAAGAACAGCGATTGCCATTGACGAACCATACCAAGGCGCGAGTTGTTGAGTAGCACCATCTTCACCGGGATCTGGCGACGTTTAAGTGTCCCAAGCTCTTGAACATTCATCATGAATGAACCATCACCTGAGATAAGGATTGATTGATCATCCGGGCGCGCAACGGCTGCCCCCATCGCTGCAGGCAAACCAAAGCCCATGGTACCTAAGCCTGCAGAGGTGATGAAGTTCTGCGGCTGACGAGGTTGAATGTGCTGTGCAGCCCACATCTGGTGTTGACCAACGTCGGTCGAGACAATTGAGCTATCCGGCATCATGTCTGAAAGTTGCTTAAGCAGCAGTGGTGCGAAGATTGGGTCACCAGGGTGGTCATAGCGCCACTTAAATGTGCTGCGTAAGCTCTCAGAGTGATGAACCCAAGGACTGATGTCTTGAGTCAGCTCTAACTGAGGAAGAATAGTGTTGATGTCACCACGCAGTGGAGCGTGCGCATGACGAAGCTTGTGGATCTCTGCCGCATCGATATCGATGTGAATGACTTTTGCGTGTGGCGCAAAGGTATCTAGCTTGCCCGTTACTCGGTCATCAAAGCGCGCGCCGACTACGATCAGTAGGTCGGATTCTTGAACGACTAAGTTAGCCGCTTTGGTGCCGTGCATACCTAACATACCTAGGTAGTGTGGGTCATCGCGCTCGATGGTACCTAAGCCTTTTAATGTGCTAACCGCTGGCATTGGATTAAGACGTAAGAACTCACGTACAGAATCGGTTGCCTTTGCCAGTTGAACACCACCACCAACGTAAAGAACAGGGCGGGTAGCTTGAGAAAGGACTTGCTGTGCCGTCTCGATCGCTTCTTGTGGTGCCACCGGTATTGCTGGTGGCGTGAAAGAAGGAAGAACTTCTACTGGAGCTTCTGCAAGTTGCACATCTTTGGCGATATCAACGATAACTGGGCCTGGACGACCGGTTTTAGCTACTTCAAAGGCCTCTGCTAAGGTTGGAGCAAGGTCTTCAATGTCAGTAACAAGGTAGCTGTGCTTAGTACAAGAGAGAGACATACCGATCACATCCATTTCTTGGAAGGCATCAGTACCAATGTGGGAGCTAGCGACTTGGCCAGTGATGGCGACGAGGGGGATTGAGTCCATAAATGCATCGGCAAGGCCGGTGACTAGGTTAGTGGCGCCCGGACCAGAGGTCGCCATACATACTGCAACATCCTGAGTGGCTCTCGCCATCCCTATGGCGGCCATTGCAGCACCTTGCTCGTGACGACATAGGATGTGTTCCACACCACCGTCGTACAATGCATCGTAGATTGGCATTATGGCACCACCTGGATAACCAAATACGGTGTCTATACCCTGCTGCTTCAAAGCGGATACGACTAATTCTGCACCTTTCATCGTAAATCCCCCTGGTTACCGGTATTTTGGTAACTATTTTTTTTGTTGCTGCACATCGTGTGCTCCCATTCTTCCTGTCTATCGGCGTAGCCGAAAATGCTTCAAAGTATAAAAATCGAATCTATAAATTAGAAAAAACCCCCGGACTTGTCAGTGCGGGGGTTTTAAAAATTTGTGGCTATTTTTTATCCACACGCCCCCGCGTCGTCATAATAATGACCACGATAATCAGGTTAATCAGTGCGTATAGGCGTGTGTTTAGTGTCATAAAATCCGAGCTTTCTCGTCGATTGTCGTATGTAAAACCATCTATCTCTAGTGTTATCACAGAAAACTGTTTCCTGACAAGCAAAATGTCATTCTTTTTTCACATTAAAAACTAATTCCACCAAGCTATATAACAATCTTACGGCTTTGGTGAGGAACGAATACCCAGGCTGAATACTTTTAAATCAAGAACAAAGGAAAGCTATGGGACTCGCAATTATTCATAGTCGCGCCAGCGTCGGTGTGGAAGCACCTGCGGTCACTGTCGAGGTGCATATCAGCAACGGAATGCCAGGGTTCTCTTTGGTCGGACTACCAGAGACAACGGTCAAAGAGTCTAAAGATCGCGTGCGTAGTGCAATTATTAATTCTCGCTTCGAATTTCCTGCAAAGCGCATCACTGTCAACCTTGCACCAGCGGATCTGCCCAAAGAGGGCGGACGGTTTGATCTGCCGATTGCTTTGGGAATTTTGGTGGCGTCGGAGCAGCTACCAGAAACCAAGGTGCTTAAGCATGAGTTTATTGGTGAACTGGCTTTGTCTGGTGAGTTACGGAGGGTTAAGGGAGTGCTGCCTGCCACGTTGGCGTGTGATAAATCAAAGCGAGCCTTGGTGGTTCCACATGACAACGGTGAGCAAGCGGCGCTGGTGGGCAAGGGCGAGCATAAATCGGCGCAAACCCTGCTTGAGGTGTGCAGCTACCTGTGTGGACAACATGCCTTAGAGTTGAATAACGCCAGCGAACCTCACAGTGCGCCGCAATCGATGCGGGATCTACAAGATATTATCGGTCAGCAGCAAGGCAAAAGGGCATTGGAGATCGCAGCAGCAGGCAATCATAACTTACTGTTTCTAGGTCCTCCCGGTACCGGCAAAACCATGCTTGCCTCACGCCTTTGTGATTTATTACCTGAGATGAATGATGATGAAGCGATGGAGACGGCTTCAGTGGCGTCACTTACCCAGCAAGAGATCAATCAGTACAACTGGAAGCAACGCCCGTTTCGCTCTCCTCATCATTCAAGCTCAATGGCAGCACTAGTGGGTGGAGGTTCTGTGCCAAGGCCGGGAGAAATATCATTGGCGCATAATGGGCTGTTGTTTCTCGATGAGATGCCGGAGTTTGAGAGAAAGGTTCTTGATTCGTTACGCGAGCCATTGGAGTCCGGTGAAATCATCATCTCGCGTGCAGCGGGCAAGACCCGTTTCCCTGCTCGCTTTCAATTGGTGGGGGCGCTAAACCCAAGCCCGACGGGATATTACGAAGGCAATCAAGCCCGTGCCAATCCACAGATTATTTTGCGTTATTTGAATCGATTATCTGGTCCCTTATTAGACCGCTTTGATATGTCATTGGAGATCCCTCTACTTCCCAAAGGTATGCTTGCAGAAGGTGGCGATCGAGGTGAGGGGACACAGGTCGTTAGGCAGCGTGTAGTTGATGCAAGGTCGGCTATGGTCGAGCGAGGAGGAAAATCCAATGCACTGTTGACTAGTCGTGAGATTGAAAAGTATTGCCCACTGGATAAGCAAGATGCCGAGTTCTTAGAGACGGCTCTGCATCGGCTTGGATTATCAATTCGTGCCTATCATCGCATCATCAAGGTTGCCCGCACGATTGCCGATCTCGAGGGGAGCGAGCGGATTCACAAGAAGCACCTTTCAGAGGCGTTGGGGTATCGAGCGATGGATAGATTGTTGAAGCAGTTGACGGCACAAGCGGTATAACCAGAGTGAGGGTATACCGCTTGAGGCCTTAGTGGTTAAAACTTGTAGTTTAGACCAACAGAGACGATGTATTGAGACTCATCGTAGAAGGTAATGTTTGAATCGCTATGACCATAACCCGCTAGCGAAATCAGCGACCAATTCTGCCAATTCATGAACTTTTCATATTCATACGCAGCAAACAGGTTGATGTTGTCATCGCTGCGCTCTTTGTTGTTGAAGCGTGGGTTGCCACTGTCGTATGAGCGTTGGCTATAACCTGCGGTTAGTGCATATTGGTGGCGACCCTGAACCCCAAATAGACTCACTTCTGCACCCAGCTGATCATAGGATTCGGCACTGCCATCGGCATCACGTGTTTGGTAGATAACTGATGGAATCAACATCATGCTGCGGCTTAGAGGCTGACGATATTGGCCTTTCAAATAGAAGGTATCTGCATCTCGCTTGAGCTCATCTATAACTAGGTCTTTCTCTACGTCCTTAGTAGCAAAAGCCATATCGACAGAGAACGCAGAGCCGGCGATTTTATCGAGCTTGAGACGAAACGCGTTTCCTGTTTCGTCGGTTTTTGTGCGTGATGAGGTTGTGTTATATGGATCTGCCCAGGTTTCACCTGACATGATGGTTGGTAGGATTGAAGCATCAATCACCATTCCAGACTGCAGCTGATATTTGTAGCCGACTTCAAGTACGACGGTACCCGTCGCGATATCGTCACGAGCGGTACCCGTATAAACCTGATGATTTAAGCGCTCACCAAAGGTGTAGGCAATGCTACCCAGTGGTGCGACTAAGAAAGAGCTTTCAGAGGAAGCTTTCTGGTCAAGAGAGGAGATATTGCTATCGCCATCAGCGTCAAAGTTAGACGTGGAAGAGGTAACCCCTGCGTTAATGGAGATCTCTCCGCTGATGCCTTGCTCATCGGCAAGTTTGGCAAAGGCAGGGCTTGCTGCAATGCTCAAAGCTAGAACTGTTATTTTGAATTTCATTCGCGGGGCTCCTTGCCCAACCTGTTAGTGAATCGTGAAAAACTATAGATAGCCGAAATACTAAAAGGTTCCT
Source organism: Vibrio sp. D404a (assembly GCF_030248535.1). Classification (GTDB taxonomy): domain Bacteria; phylum Pseudomonadota; class Gammaproteobacteria; order Enterobacterales; family Vibrionaceae; genus Vibrio. The sequence goes on from NZ_JAHGAJ010000029.1 coordinate 59,330, forward strand.
GATTAATTTTTTATCAATGATGCTTTTTGAGCATAGCAAAAAAAAGGGAGCCGAAGCTCCCTTTTATCAATGAGTTATTTCTTCAATAAGAAATTAACCAGTGCAAAATATTCATCAAGTGAGTTGATACCTTGCGCATCAACTAGGTAACGGTTGTTAACCACAACGGCTGGTACGCCTGAAAGGCCGCTGTCTTTGAATGCTTTATCGAAACGACGAACCATAGAGTCCACTGCGAAACCTTTGTAAGCTGCATCAAATTTCTTCGCATCAACGCCTTCGTCTAGGAAGATCTGACGTAGCTCTTCTTCGTCACGTGGTGCTTTGTTCATGTTGTGAATGCGGTTAAACATCACTGGCACCATTTTGTCTTCGACTTTCAGTGCGATCATGGTTGCGTAGGCTTTGCTCATTGGCTTACCCATAGCGCCACCCATGAAAGATACGTGGTTCTTCTGAAGCTTAACACCTTCAGGAAGCTGTTTTTTTAGCTGCTGAATGATTGGTTCAAAGCTATTACAGTGTGGGCAGTAGAATGAGAAAAACTCCGTCACTACCGGCTTCTTCGAAGCTTCTAGATCTAGAACTTTGTAGTGCTCACCTTCGTTAAATTGTGCCGCGTGAGCCGATAAGCTCAGCATAACCAATGAGAAAAATGCGAATAGCTTTTTCATTTATTCAATCTCCATTATGTTTGAATTTTTGTTGTTTGCTATCAGTGTTGCCTTACCACTGAGGCATTAACGAAAGTGGTGGCTCCTGTAGGGTAGCAATCTGCTCTTTACAAGCAAGTACTTGTTGCTCCCAGTATTTCGGGTCATTAAACCATGGGAAGGCAATTGGAAAAGCAGGATCTTGCCATCGCTTTGCTAACCATGCCATGTAATGCACCATACGTAGACCGCGCAACGGCTCAATTAGTTTCAATTCTGCGCTGTTAAAGTCGCAAAACTCTTGATACGCCTCCAATAGGATGTCGAGCTGCATCAGTTTATCTTGGCGCTCACCATTGAGTAGCATCCATAGGTCTTGGACAGCAGGGCCATTACGCGCGTCATCGAGGTCAACGAACATCGGGCCATCACGCCAAAGGATGTTACCAGGGTGGCAGTCGCCATGCAGACGAATGATGCTGCTTGAGTCTGACCACTGCTCCTCCAGTGCCTTGATCAACATATCGAGGTCATTAAAGAAAGCCGATTCGATATGCGCAGGGATAAAGCGAGAGTTTTCGAGGATCTTACGTGGTTGATGCAGGTATTCATCGAGACTGATGGTCGGTCTGTGTTGGAACAGTTTTCCAGAACCCGCTTTATGGATTCGACCCAAGAAGCGGCCAACGCCCTCAAGTTGCTCGAGATTATCCACTTCATACTGACGCCCGCCAACACTATCAAACAGCGCAAACAGGTAGCCCTGATACTCATGCAGGGTGTGACCATTGATCTTTATAGGCGGTGCAACCGGGATCTCTTGCTCAATCAAGTCGAGCGCAAAGTCGTGCTCTTCCTGTATCTGCTCTTTGCTCCAACGCTGCGGACGGTAGAACTTCACCACGTAGCGCTTGCGGTCTTCATCCGTGAACTGATAGACACGGTTCTCGTAGCTGTTAAGCGCCAAAAGACCAGACTCGGCGCGAACGCCGATACTTTCTAGGGCGTACCACATGAAATCTGGCGTTAGGTTGTCAAAGTTAAAAGCTTGTTCAGTCATAAAATAAAAAAGGCTCATTACTGAGCCTTTTTCCATTGAGTGGTTGAAATACCTAATCAGGTATTAGAGCTTCTTGATAAAGCGGCTTTCAACTTCCATCGTAAACTCTTCATTATCCGAGAGTATAAACTGAATTGTCGAAACAGGTGAGCTGAGTTTTTCTGGATCAGCACCTAAGCTGATCGGCAGGTTAAGCACTTCACCCGGATCCACAGAAATGGTCTGCTTGCCGTACCAAGTTGGATCAGGCAGGCCGCTTACGCTTAAGTCATACTCTTGAACCTGCTGCGTTTTGTTGATTACTTTCAACGTGTAGGTGTTTTCTACCATGCCTTGGGTATTGATTCTAAACAGTTGGTTACGGTCACGAAGCACGGTTAAACCCGCTGGGTCGACACTCGCCACCTGCACAAAGAACAAGCCAATCATCAGTAGCAGCACGCCGCCATAACCCAGCAGCTTAGGTCGCATGACCTTAGTGTTATGGCCTTCAAGGCGGTGCTCGGTCGTATAGTTGATCAGTCCTTTCTCGTAGCCCATGCGATCCATGGTTTGGTCACAGGCATCGATACAAGCGCCACAGTTAATACACTCATATTGCAGGCCATCACGGATATCGATACCAGTCGGACATACCTGAACACACAGATTACAGTCGATACAATCGCCTAAGCCCAGAGCTTTAGGGTCAGCTTTGCGCGAGCGAGGACCACGACTTTCACCACGCTCAGTGTCGTAGCCAACAATAAAGGTATCTTTATCAAACATCGCAGATTGGAAACGCGCGTATGGGCACATGTGCAAACACACAATAGAGCGCATCCATCCTGCATTGGCGTAGGTACAGCCTGCGAAGAATAGCACCCAGAATACTGGCCAGAATGAGGCATCGAAGGTGAAGAAGCCGATTACTAGCTCTTTGACCGGAATAAAGTAGCCGACAAAGGTGAGGCCGGTCGCAAGGGCAATCGCCCACCATGCAAGGTGCTTAAGCGTTTTACGCATGATCAGATTCGACGTGAGCTTGCCTGAATCCTGCTTTCTTCGCTTGTTGGCCGAGCCTTCTAGTTTTTCCTCAAACCAGATGTACATAAAGGTCCACACGGTCTGCGGACACAGATAACCACACCAAACACGGCCTAAAAAGGTGGTAATAAAGAACAGGCCGAAGGCTGCAATCATAAACAAGATCGCTAACAGGGTCAGATCTTGAGGGTAGAGGGTGGTACCAAAGAAGTTGAACTGTTGGTTACCAATATCCAGCAAAATCGCCTGTCTTTCACCAAATGGAATCCATGGGATCAGGGCGAACAGTAGTAACAAGAACCAGCCGCCATAGCGACGCAGTTGTTGAAATTTCCCTTTGCTTTCACGCACGTAGATGCGGTTATTGGGGTTAAATCGATCTCCATTACCTTTATGTGTCTTGGGATTAAAGGTTTTAGGAGTCACATCTTTGATATCGATTTTATCCTGACTCATGGACTATCCTTTTGATGGTATAGGTGCCTTTTCTTAGTGTGGGCACTTTATGACATTGCTTTAAGTAACTCTGCGGGAGAATCTTGCACACCGTAGCTTTGGTATATCACTGGACCCTATACACGCTACTCTTATTTTAGAAGATTCTTATGGGAGGCGATTATAGCGACAATACTGTTCTCATTTCTTTAACGCTATCAACCTTTAGCAACAAAACTCATAACAGTTGTGACGAAAAAATAGCGAACAGAAACAAAAAAGCGACCGAATGGTCGCCTTTAAAATCGTTGAGCAGGATGTGAGTCTGATTAGATGATGCCGCGTGCTTTTAGAATAGCGGTCTTGAAATCGTCTTCTTGGTCTTTTTTCAGGCCAGGGATCATCTCGTCTTTTTGGCTGTTACGCATCTTAAGGTGGTAGATCAGCACGTCGTCGGTCAGCTCTTCTAGCTTGCCTTCATAACCTGCTTCTTTAGACAGTTTGATGATGAACTCTAATAGATTTAGCTCTTGGTCTTTTTGCCACTCAGGCTCCATTAGCTCAATCAGCTCTTCAATGCGATGGCATTTCATTTTCTATTCTCCACAAATTTTATAATGATTTGCAGTAAAGGTATCAAATCGGATACGGAATACCAATCCAACAGGCAAGAAAAAAGCGCAGTAAAGACTGCGCTTTTTGTTATGCGGCTTTAATTACTTTTGCAGAGCTAGACGTAAGCAGAGCAGTCTTCTCAACAAGAGTCATTGTAGGAGCCACTTTCTTTGCCGTTGGAGCAGCAACAAAGCCACTACGACGACGCATCGCACTACGGTTGGTGTGCGAAAACCTGACAGCTGTTGGTCGCATTGAGTTACCTAACGGTCAGGCATATCCATTGCCAATTTAATGGCCTGATCCAAAATGAGCTGCGCCGCAATTGCTTGAAGTTTGGCTCGTCTGGCTCTCGCCAATCCAATCATGAATCAGGATAATGATATGCGTACATATCAATAACAGATTATCATCATCTGACTAAACGATCGACGCTTGGGTTAAAAATTGCCGTCAATTACAGCTAAAATTGTGTGAGCAGTATATTTGAGTTTGAACCTCTTTCAGGCTTAAGATGGTGCTTTAAAGGAGGTGCATATGTCGTTCTTAAAGAAAACGCTAGCAAGTTTTGGTATTGGATCGGCGAAGGTAGATTCAGTACTCCAACAAGAGGTGCTTTACCCTGGGCGTAAAGCCAACATTATTGTGCACGTTTACGGTGGCTCACAACCTCAGGAGATCGATAACATCGACCTGAATCTGTGCTGTCGTTACATCAAGGAAGTCCCAATTAATCCTGATAAACAAGACCGAGGCCAAACTCGTCGTGTTCATCAAACCTATTCATTGGCGAAGTGGAGTCTTCCCTACGCCTTTACGATAGAGCCGGGCGAAACACGCGACTTTGAGTGTGAATTCGATGTACCACTCAATACACCTGTGACCATTGGTGACGCTAAGGTGTGGCTTGAAACCGGGCTTGATATCGCCATGGCCATTGATCCATCAGATAAAGACGTACTCACCGTGCGCCCCGATGAGCTGCTCGATGGCATCTTTAATAAGCTAGAGGCGCAGGGTCTGCGCATTCGACAGGTGGAGTGTGAGGCGGTTGAAGGCTTTGAACTGCCATTCGTTCAAGAGTTTGAATTTGTACCGACCACAGGGCCTTATCATGGTCGCTGGCGAGAGCTAGAAGTGGTGGCTCATCGTGATGAGCAAGAGCTGAAGTTGTGGTTTGAGATCGACCGCAATCGCGATGGAGCAAAAGGGATGTTGGCTAGCCTACTTGGTGTTGGTCAACTCAAACGTCAATTGAGTATCCCGCTCGACACCTCACCTCAGCAAGCCGGTGAGATGGTGATTGAGTATCTGGAGGACGTCACCTAACCTTTATCAGACCACGATCAGCCGAATAAAAATTTAAGCTTACACGTGTAAGCTTAATGTGTAATACTAGAGTAAATATTCGATTACTCTAGTAGGGTGCCCATGTCTGAAACCAAAGTCAGTGAATACAGCGAAATAGAAGAGAGAGCCAATGCAATCACACATGGCCTAGGTGTCGTGTTGGGTGTGGTTGGCTTGATCTTGCTGCTAATAAAAGCCGATCAATTTGAAGCTGATTCGTTGACGATGGCGAGCATGGCTATTTATGGCAGCAGTATCATCTTGCTGTTTCTTGCCTCCACCCTCTACCACTCGATCACCACTGAGAAAACTAAGCGCCTACTTAAGATCCTAGATCACTGTGCTATCTACCTATTGATAGCAGGCAGCTATACACCGTTTCTTTTGGTCAGCCTAAGAACGCCTCTGGCACTGGGCTTAATGGGGGTGATTTGGGCAATAGCACTGGTAGGCATTGTGATGAAAATAGCCTTCGTTTATCGCTTTAAACGCTTGTCACTGGTGACATATCTCGCCATGGGTTGGCTGTCACTGATCGTGATTTATCAACTGGCTAAGAGTGTTGAACTGGGTGGCCTAATTCTACTTGCTGCGGGTGGAATTATTTACTCATTGGGTGTGATTTTCTATGTCGCTAAACGCATCCCATACAATCATGCCATTTGGCATCTGTTTGTATTGGCGGGATGCGCCTGTCATTTCTTTGCGATCTATCTGTACGTCACGCCAGTTTAGCGTGCTAGTACTTCAACCACTTCTGCTTGAAGTTGATACGCTGGTTGTTGAGCGACATCGAGCTTGATCACCTTGCCTTCGGCACTGTCTTTTGGTCGAAGGTAGGTATCTGCCATGCGCTTGATAGACTTCCACGTATCCACTTGCTCTTCGGCTAGGAGTTCCCCGTCCGTTGAGAGCACCTTAACCTTCAGTGATACCAAGATTACCGGTTGTGTGCCTTGGTTAGTCACCGCGGTTGGAATCACCAATTGCCCATCTTGATAGCTTGCAGAACCCAACACAATATCAACACCTGACTGCGACAATTGCAGGCTTGGCTTGGTATCGTTGAGTTTGATGGTTGTTCCTGTCACGGCAGTCGATACGGGAATCGCGGCGATGCTCGGCTTCGCAGGTGCCGTCGAACCAGTGACTTCCGATTCCACCTTGGTTGTTACGTACTCCCAGGTAAAATCATCTTTGAGGTTCACCTGTTTACCATCGGGTAGGGTGAGCAGTTGATCGGCAAATGTACTGCCACTGAGTAGGGCACTGGCCATCAATAGGTATGTTCGCATAATGGTTTCCTTTTAAATGCTCGGTTAACGACGCCAGAAGGCAGGGAAGAACAGCACTAACAGGGTTAGGATTTCTAACCTTCCCATCAACATGCCAAAACTCAACAGCCACTTAGCTGCGTCGGGTAGCGGTGCAAAGTTCCCGGTTGGGCCTATCACACTGCCCATGCCCGGGCCTACGTTGGCTACCGCGGTGATTGCGCCAGAAATACTGGTGATAGGGTCCAGTCCCATTGCACTTAGGCCGCCCGCAATTAGAATAATCGTAATAAAGAACATCAAGCCAAACGCAACTAATGAGCGCACGATGTCGTCGTTGACCGGTCTTTGATTATAGCGTTGTACAAATACACCTGAAGGGTGGATCAGCTTCATCATCTGTTTGTGTAATAAGGTCATCGCGATCTGGAAGCGGAATATTTTGATGCCGCCTGAAGTCGAGCCGGAACAAGCGCCCGCCATCATTAAGAAGGCAAACAGTGTCGTTGGCAGAGCCCCCCAAGCCGTGAAGTCTTCCAAGCCAAAACCTGTCGTTGTAACCACAGAGACGATGTTAAACATCGACACGCGCAGCGCATCCATCACGGTGTAGCCATCACGAATCACCAGCCACATTGATATTACTGCACTTGAGACCAGAAACAGGTAGGTGAAACCGCGTACTTGAGCATCTTTGTAGAGCGGTGTGAGCTTGCGTCCACGTAGGGCACTGACAAACAGTAGGAAGGGCAAGCCGCCTAGGAACATGAATAGGGTACCAACCCAGTGCGCACTGTTTGAGAAGTGGTTCATTGAACCGTCAGAGGTAGAGTAGCCACCTGTCGAGAGCGTGGTAAAGGCGTGGTTGATGGCATCAAACATCCCCATTCCCGCAAACAAGTAGCTGATAAAGCACAACCCTGTGAGTACCAGATAGACGGCAACGATATTCTTGGCGACGGTTTTAGCGCGTGGGCTACTTTTATCAGACCAGTCTGATGATTCGGTCTGGAACAGGCGCATACCACCAACGTTGAGCATCGGCAGTACCGCCACCGCCATCACGATGAAGCCAACACCACCGAGCCACTGCAAGATAGAGCGCCACAACAAGATACTTGGTGCCATGTTATCCAGCCCACTGAGTACGGTTGAACCCGTAGTCGTAATACCCGACATGGTCTCGAAGTAGGCATCGGTGAAGCTGATGTGGTTAATGAATACAAACGGCAGTGCAGCAAAGGCGCTGGCGATGGTCCAAACCAAAGAGGTAATCAGGAACATGTCCCTTACCCCAAGACGGAAGTGCGCGGTTCGGCCTAAGCTCAGGCAGATAAAGGCGATCACATGGGTGATCACCACTGATTGACCGAACTCTAGAAAGCCGCCCGTTCCTGTAAAGAAAGCTACCAGAGTCGGCACATACATAAACAGAGCGAGCTTGGAGAGCACCAACCCAATAACCAATAGAATGGGGCGTAAGTTAACCATGATGTTTTACTGGTGCGTTCTTATAGGAAGAACGGACTCGGTTGGAATAACGACTCAACGTCTGGGACGTATTTTTTATCAACCAAGAACATGACCACGTGGTCATCTTGTTCGATTACGGTTCTATCATGGGCAATGAGTACCTCTTCGCCACGTACAATTGCGCCAATGGTGGTGCCCGGTGGTAGCTTGATGTCACCAATCGCTCGGCCGACAACCTTAGAGGTGGTTTCGTCACCGTGCGCGATCGCTTCAATCGCCTCAGCAGCACCGCGACGCAGTGAAGATACGTTAACAATATCAGCACGACGCACGTGAGTAAGCAGCGCAGAAATGGTTGCCTGTTGTGGGGAGATAGCAATATCAATCACACCACCTTGTACAAGGTCGACGTAAGCACCGCGCTGAATCAGCACCATTACCTTCTTCGCGCCCATACGTTTCGCCAACATCGCTGACATGATGTTGGTTTCATCTTCGTTGGTTAGGGCAATGAACACGTCTACTTGGTCGATGTTCTCTTCGGTCAGCAGCTCTTGGTCTGCTGCGTCACCACAGAATACTATGGTGTTTTCAAGCTCTTCAGACAGCTTCTCGGCACGGGTGTAGCTGCGCTCAATCAGTTTGATGCTGTAGCTCTGCTCAAGGCGTTTAGCTAAGCTGGCACCGATGTTACCCCCACCAACAATCATCACGCGGCGGTAAGGCTTTTCAAGGCGTTGCAGCTCACTCATAACAGAGCGGATGTGGTTACTTGCCGCAACGAAGAACACTTCATCATCGGCTTCAATGATGGTGGTGCCTTGTGGGCGAATAGGGCGACCTTGACGGAAGATAGCCGCTACACGTGTATCAATATGCGGCATGTGCTCACGTAAAGCAGACAGTGCATTACCAACCAGTGGGCCACCATAGTAGGCTTTTACCGCCACTAGGCTCACTTTCTGTTCCGCAAAACTTACTACTTGTAGTGCGCCCGGATATTGAATCAAACGCTCAATGTAGCTGGTAACTAGCTCTTCAGGGGCAATGAGGTGATCAACCGGGATAGCACCAGATTTAAATAGGGCTTCTTTCTCTTCCAGATATTCTGGAGAGCGAATTCGCGCAATTCGGTTAGGCGTATTAAATAGAGAGAAGGCGACCTGACACGCGGCCATGTTGGTCTCATCCATATTGGTTACCGCAACCAACATGTCTGCGTCTTGAGCACCCGCTTCACGCAGTGTATTCGGGTGACTGGCATAGCCATTTACTACCCTAAGGTCATATTTGTCCTGAAGTTCACGCAGTCGGTCGCCATCGCGATCGACAATAGTGATGTCATTGTTTTCACCTACCAAGTTCTCAGCAAGGGTACCGCCGACTTGTCCAGCACCTAGGATAATGATCTTCATAGCCTATCTCTTATTTTTTGTTATTTAACGCCTTGGTGATAGTCACCACAACGAAACAGCGGCTAAGAACCTCTTCTTAGCCGCTGTATAATTATGCTTGTTTCACTAGCACTGCGTAGTAGAAACCATCCATATCTTCTTCGCCAGGTAATATTTGACGACCTGGTTGTTCGATATCGGAGCCAATCAATGTTGCGTCCGCAGTACGCTCAAGAAACGCTTTCACTTGGAGTACGTTCTCTTGTGGTGTGATCGAACAAGTCGCATACACCATAGTGCCACCTGCTTTCAGTTGTCCCCACATCGCATCCATGATTTCGCTTTGTAGTTCTGCCAGCGCATCAATATCAGAAGCACGGCGCAGCCACTTGATGTCTGGGTGGCGACGAATAACGCCAGTAGCTGAACATGGTGCATCAAGTAGGATACGGTCAAATTGAGCACCACTCCACCACTCTTGTGGGTAGCGTGCATCACCACAGATTACGTCAGCACGTAATTGAAGGCGCTCTAGGTTGTCGTAAACGCGGTCTAGGCGTTTAGCATCAGCATCAATCGCAACCACTTCAGTATCGTTAGTGTGCTCAAGGATGTGCGCGGTTTTACCACCTGGTGCAGCACAGCAGTCGAGGATTAGCTCGCCGTCTTTTGGTGTTAGGTAGTCCACAGACAGCTGCGCAGCGGCATCTTGTACTGAAACCCAGCCTTTATCGAAGCCTGGTAGCAGAGTGACATCGCACGGCGCAGATAATTTTATAGCATCTGCAGCTTGTGAGTGCAGAGTGTATTCAATGTTTTCGTTATTAAGCAGCTCAGCATACTCATCACGAGTGTGGTGCTGACGGTTAACACGCAGCCACATTGGTGCCTTGCTGTTGTTCGCTTCGACAAGTTGCTCCCATTGGTCTGGGTAGCTCTCTTGTAGCATTTTTAGGATCCAGCTTGGGTGGCCGTATTTGCCAGCGTTGTGACTGACCGCTGCCTCATCCAGAGCTTCTTGATCGCGTAGATAATTGCGCAGTACTGCGTTGATCAAGCCACTTAGGTTCTGCCCACGCAGAGTTTTGGTCGCTTCTACTGTTTCACCTACCGCTGCATGCGAAGGGATACGCATGAAACTCAATTGGTAAATACCAACCAGAATTAGGTGGTGGAAAACACGTTTCTTGCCTTTTAATGGATTGTCCATTAATTGGTTGGCGATAGACTCTAGGCGAGGTAAGTAGCGCAGAGCGCCATAACAGATCTCTTGCAGTAGTGCATGGTCACGTGGACGAATCGTTTTTTGAGCCGCAGGTAACGCGTGTGAAAGAGAGTGGCCTTTATCGACAACTTGGAACAGGACATTGGCAGCAGCAGCGCGAACATTCATGGGGAGTACCGACTATTTTATTGAATACATGAGGGCATCTCTGCCCTCGTAAAGGTTATAGACCGCATTGAGTGCAGTCTTGCAAGTGTTAGACGAGCTGTGTGCCCACTTCAAACCAGCTTGCGCGAGAGTTCAAGATATCTTGAACTGACATCGCTTTCTTGCCCGGTACTTGCAGCTGTTCAAGAACAAGTACGCCTTGCCCTGTTGCTACGTAGATACCAGTTTTATCCGCTTGCAGAATCGTACCCGCTGGCTTGTCAGAGGTTTGCTCTGCTACACGGCTTTGCCATACCTTGATGCTGTTCTCAGCCGCTTCAAAGTGGCTCATTGGCCATGGGTTGAAGGCACGAACGCAGCGTTCAATATGAGCCGCGTCGTCATTCCAGTTGATACGAGCTTCTTCTTTGCTTAGCTTTTTCGCGTAGTTCGCAAGTTCATCGTCTTGCTTTTCCGCGACTGCTTTGCCTGAAGCAATGTCAGCCAAACACTCAACAAGAGCATCAGGGCCTAGTTCTGCTAGCTTCTCGTACATTGAAGTGCTGGTGTCTGTCGCTTCGATTGGTAGCGTAGCTATGCTTAGCATGTCACCCGTGTCAAGGCCGATATCCATCTGCATAATGGTCACGCCCGTCTCTGCATCGCCCGCCCAAATAGAGCGTTGGATTGGTGCAGCACCACGCCAGCGCGGCAGGATAGAGCCGTGTACATTGATACAACCTAAGCGAGGGGTATCTAGTACCACTTGTGGTAACAGCATACCGTAAGCCACTACCACCATGATGTCGGCATTAAGATCCGCCAACTCTTGCTTAGCTTCATCTGACTTGAAGTTCTCTGGTTGGTAAACCGGAATACCGTGCTCTAGTGCAAGCTGTTTTACTGGTGGCGCAGACAGTTTCTTACCACGGCCTGCAGGGCGATCTGGATTGGTGTAAACTGCAATAACTTCATGCTCCGAAGACAACAACGCCGCCAAGTGACGGGCGGCGAAATCCGGAGTACCTGCGAAGACAATTCTTAAAGACTGACTCAAGGTAGGCTTCCTTCTAATTGGTTTAACTAGCGCTTACTTTTGTTTCTCGTTGAAACGTTTGATCTTGGCTAGTTTATCTTGAATACGTTTGCGCTTTAGTGGCGATAGGTAATCAACAAACAGCTTACCTTCTAGGTGGTCAAGCTCATGCTGAACACAGATAGCCAGTAGGTCGTCAGCGTCAAAGGTGTACTCTTTACCTTCGCGATCAAGTGCTTTAACCGTCACTTCTGCCGCACGAGGCACAAGTGCGCGAGCACCGGGAACCGATAGACAACCCTCTTCGATGCCGTCTTCACCGCGCTTCTCGATGATTTCAGGGTTGATCAGCACCATTGGCTCATCACGTGTCTCTGAAATATCGATAACAACAATACGTTGGTGGAAATCAACCTGCGTCGCCGCAAGGCCAATGCCCTCTTCGTCGTACATGGTTTCAATCATGTCATCAACGAACTTTTGAATCTCTGGGGTAACTTCTTTTACCGGTTTCGCCACGGTACGTAGACGATCATCTGGTAATGTTAATACTTGTAATACAGACATATACACTCGAAATATTGAACTGTGCCGAAACAGCTTAAACCTTGTTGGCTCAATTCTAGACATTTTATAGGTCAAATGACAGCATCCTGAAGGTAAATCTACGATTCGATGTCATATATCCGGACCAAGGAACCGAGGTCATGCGCCATTTTTTAACAAGGTTAACGTTAGTTTTTCTACCATTGTCTGCCCCTGTTTTGGCTCAAGAGCCTGTCTCATCGCTGACCATAAAGCCGGATGCACCGCAAACCTATGTTGTTGAGAAGGGTGATACGCTTTGGGATATCTCGGAGATGTATCTTGATAGTCCGTGGTTATGGCCGCGCTTATGGCAGGTGAATCCAGAGATAGACAACCCTCATTTGATTTATCCGGGCGATAAACTCTCTCTGGTTTGGTTGAATGGTCAGCCAGTCTTGAGCCTTAAACCAGTGATTAAACTCAGCCCAAAGATTCGCGTGAGAGATAAAAAAGCGGTGCCGACGGTCGATGAGGGTTTAGTTCTTCCATACCTTCAATCAGATCGACTCGTCACTCAATCGGATATCGACTCCGCACAGCGAGTGCTGGGCACCAGTGATGGACGCAAGTTTTTAACCGCTCAAGACCGACTGTTTATCTCTGGAAAGCAGCAACATCAAAAGTGGGGAATCTACCGAGCTGTCGCGGAGTATCAACGTAGTGAGCCTCAATCGTCGATGGTGTCACTGCGCTTAGTGGCTAGTGCCCATCTTAGTTCCGTTGAAGCCTCGTTTAGCAGCTTGCAGGTCGACTCTCAGTTGCAAGAGATCTTAGTCAATGATGTGGTGTTGCCGGAATTGAATATCGATCAAGCCGCGCTCACGACGACCTTTTATCCTGCGCCAACCACCGCAGGACAGTTTGCTCATATTGTTGGATCTATGGAGGGAGGAAAGTTCAGTGCCAAGAACCATGTAGTGGTGATAGATAGAGGCACACACGATAACCTTCGCCAAGGGTCAATGTTTTCGCTCAGTGAGGCTGGTGCGGTGGTTTATGGTCAGCAAGGTGACTACAGCTACGACAGTGAGGCTCTGGGTGATAAGATCCAACTGCCAAGCACGGAAGTGGGGAATTTGATGGTCATAAGACCGTATCAGTACTTCAGTTTGGCCTTAGTGACTCAAAGCAGCAAACCTATTAGTCAGGATATCTTAGCTGTTTCACCGCTCTCAAGTGATGACTCTGACAAGTAGGATTCTCCCATGACAGAGCAAGAGCTAGCAGCATGGTTGAGGTTAAGCTTTGTCCCCAAGTTGGGTATGAAGCGCCTTAAGCGTTTGTTGGCCATAGACTCACCGCAAAATCTTGCCGATTACTCTCACCAACAGCTCACAGCGATTGGTTTCTCTGATTCGCAGATAGCCTACCTTAAATTCAAGACTGAGCCTTTGGTTGAAGAGTGCTTAGCGTGGCAAGCCCAAAGTCCGACTCATCATATTGTGACTCACCAATGTGCTGCGTATCCACCTTGCTTGCGTCAGATAGCCAGTGCGCCGAGCACCTTATTTGTGCGCGGCAATATTAGCACGCTGAGCGATCCTCAGATCGCAATGGTCGGCAGCCGCAACGCGAGCTTAGAAGGTTTGCAAACAGCTAAGGCCTTCGCCCGTGAATTTACCCAAAGTGGTTTGATTGTCACCAGTGGTCTCGCGCTCGGTATTGATGGCTATGCTCATGATGGCGCTCTAGAAGGTGGTGGCGAAACTTTCGCAGTATTGGGCTCTGGATTGAATGCGCTCTATCCGGCTCGCCATCGAAAATTAGCAGAGCGAGTCGCGGAGCAAGGTGCGCTGATTTCTGAGTTTCGACCCTCAGCCAAGCCGCGCCCTGAAAATTTCCCCCGTCGCAATCGCATTATTAGTGGTTTGTCGCTAGGCACGCTGGTGGTAGAGGCAGCAGAAAAAAGTGGCTCTCTTATCACCGCTCGTTACGCGTTAGAGCAAGGGCGCGAAGTCTTTGCCTTGCCGGGCTCAATACACAGTCCAACCAGTCGTGGAGGAAACAGTTTAATTAAGGCGGGCGCTTGTCTGGTACAGAGCGCTCAAGATGTCCTTGTTGAAATAAAAAGCCTACTAGATTGGTCTATTGAAGTACAACCCTGTCTGTTTGAAGCGCCGATAACCGACAATGCAAATGAACAATTGCCATTTCCACATCTGTTAGCTAACGTAGGGTTAGAGGCGACACCCGTTGATATTTTGGCACAGCGAACCCATATACCTGTGCATGAAGTCATGATGCAGCTCTTGGAGTTAGAACTTTTAGGGCATGTTGTTGCAGTTTCTGGTGGCTATATTCGAAAGGGGAGAGGCTAGCTATGATGATGGACATTCTGATGTACCTGTTTGAAACCTACATCCATAGCGATTCTGAATTGCAGGTGGATCAAGACGAGCTTGAAGAAGAGTTACTTCGAGCAGGGTTTCACCAAGACGATATTTATAAGGCGCTTCACTGGTTAGAAGATCTCGCTGCACTGCAAGAAACCGACAGCCAAGCGGCTATTTCGGTCTCTTCGAATACTTCAATGCGTGTGTATACCAAGCGAGAGATGGCGCGAATCAATCTAGAGTGTCGCGGCTTTCTTCTATTCTTAGAGCAGATTAACGTACTGACCACTGAAATTCGTGAGATGGTGATCGATCGAGTGATGGGGTTAGAGACCAATGAATTTGAGTTGGATGATCTCAAATGGATTATCTTAATGGTGCTGTTTAACGTACCGGGTAATGAGAGTGCTTACACGCAAATGGAAGAGCTGTTGTACACCAAAGAGCAAGGTATCTTGCATTAATACAGGCTTGTCATGAGTAGTAAGATCGATCATCAGCTTTTTTCCGCCCACGAGCATGCACTAGAACATGAAGCATGCCCGAAGTGTGATGGAGAACTACAGCTTCGTCACGGTAAGCATGGCCCATTTATGGGCTGTACTCATTACCCTGCATGCGACTATATCAAGCCGTTGCATCAGAATGATGGGCACATCGTCAAAGAGCTTGGTGTGCCTTGCCCTAAATGCCAAAGTGAATTGGTATTAAGGCAGGGGCGTTACGGTATGTTTATTGGGTGCAGCAGCTATCCCGAGTGTCATCATATTGAGTCGCTCGATCAGCCTAAAGAAGAACAAAAACAAGCACCACAAGTGGCCTGCCCTGAGTGTGGTAAAGGTCACCTTGTTGAGCGTAAGTCTCGCTATGGCAAGCAGTTCTTCGCGTGTGATAACTACCCTAAGTGTAAGTTTGCCGTCAATCAGCCGCCTATTATAGGCCGTTGTGAAGTGTGCCAGTATCCATTGTTGATGGAGAAGAAAACCGCAAAAGGCATCAAAAAGCAGTGTGCTGACCGAAAATGTCACCACATTCAAGAACAAGCATAAAAAACGGCGCTCAATGAGCGCCGTTTTTATTGGATTTCAACTTACTGCATCTGCTCAGCAAAATCGTGGATCGCTGGATAAGCCTCTTTATCCAAGATCTCAGCTAGGCCGCAAAGCGTGCGTTGCAGTTCTGCGTTGTAGTCTGCGCTGACGTTGATGTGACCCATCTTACGACCCGCTCGCTTCTCTTTGCCGTACCAGTGAACGTGACAACCCGCTTGCGCCAAGATCGCGTTAGGCAGAGTGTCTTCACCAAGGATGTTAATCATCGCAGTCGGGCGAATCAGCTTGGTACTACCCAGAGGCATACCACAGACTGCACGCAAGTGATTCTCAAACTGACATGTTTCAGCGCCTTGTTGTGTCCAGTGACCTGAGTTATGAACGCGTGGTGCGATTTCATTCACCAGCAGCTCACCTTGAACATCAAAGAACTCAAGTGCTAGCACGCCAACGTAATCTAGACGCTCTGCAATCGCAGTAAACATGGTTTTGGCTTGCTCTTGCAGAACGATGTCATCAATAGCGGTAGATAGGCTCAATACGCCATCGGTATGTACGTTCTCAGCCAGCGGGTAAACTTGGATTTCACCATCTTTACCGCGGGCACCGACCAGAGAAACCTCACGGTCAAATGGGACAAACTCTTCAGCGACAATCGCTTGGTTGTCGGTCGCTGCGATGCATTCTGCCATTTCGGTCCAAACGCTCTCGATAGCATCTGTCGACTTTAGACGCCATTGGCCTTTACCGTCGTAGCCACCTAGTGTGCTCTTAAGCACCATAGGAAGGCCAACATGGTTAATTGCGTGGTCAAAATCTTCACGAGAGTTGATAACCGCGTATTTCGCGTTCTTCACGCCTGCTTGATCGAGCAGAGCTTTCTCAAGACGACGGTCGCCGCCAGCTTTGATTGCTTCGGTAGTCGGTAGGAACTTGCCACTACGCTCACACACTTCAAGCACATCATGAGGGATGTGTTCAAACTCAGCCGTAATTACATCCGCACGCTCAATCGCATTCTCTAAGCCATTGCCTAGAATCGCTTGCGTTAATGGGTGAACAATATTCTTACTGCCAACATCAAAGGCAGAAATTTCAATATTCAGTGGCGCCCCAGCTAGGGACATCATGCGAGCAAGTTGGCCCGCGCCTAACACAAGAACATGCATGGGGATTAGTCCTCTGCAGGGTTTGGATTAGCAAGTACCGTTTCTGTTTGCTCAGAGCGGAACGCTTCTACTTTTGCCATCACGTCTTCATTGTGAGTACCGATGATTTGCGCCGCAAGAATACCTGCGTTCGCTGCACCCGCTTCACCGATCGCCAATGTACCTACCGCAATACCTTTAGGCATCTGAACGATAGAAAGAAGTGAGTCCATGCCCTTTAGAGCTTTAGACTGTACTGGTACACCAAGAACAGGAACGCTAGTAAACGCTGCTGCCATGCCCGGTAGGTGAGCTGCGCCGCCTGCCCCTGCAATGATCACCTTGATGCCACGCTCTTTTGCACTCGTTGCGTAATCCGCAAGTAGTTGAGGAGTACGGTGAGCAGAAACCACTTTTGTTTCGTACGCTACGCCAAATTGATCCAACATATCTGCTGCTAGCTTCATTGTTGGCCAATCAGATTTAGAACCCATGATAATACCGACAGTCATCTCAAACTCCTTCAGGTACGATTTGATTAAGTGATTTAGATAATTTGCGCGCATTATACGGGTAAAATCGCATTAGGAAAACGTTTGCGTCAGTCAAAATTGTTATTTGATACATTTTATAAACAAATAGCTTTAGGCACAGTTAGTGATTATTTGTACACTTAACGAGTTTAATAGCAGAATAAATGAGGCAACCCGTGGACAACTTTCAGAATACTTTACAGGCATTACAACAAGGTGAAGTGATCGCCTACCCAACTGAAGGTGTATTTGGTGTTGGCTGCGACCCTGATAACCCGCAAGCCATCCAGAAATTACTTGAACTTAAACAGCGTCCAGTGGAAAAGGGCCTCATCTTAATTGCTGCAAGTTATGAACAACTGCTTCCTTATATAGATGAAAGCCAGCTTACCTCTGAGCAATTGGCAACGGTAAAATCGACATGGCCAGGCCCTGTTACGTGGATCATGCCAGCCGGTGAACAAGTAACAGATTGGGTGAGTGGTCAATTCGATTCGATTGCGGTACGTGTAACTGATCACCCTTTGGTACAAAGAGTGTGTAATGAGTTCGGTAAGCCGTTAACCTCTACCAGTGCCAACCTATCGGGTGAGCCGCCGTGTATGACAACTGAAGAAGTGAAACAGCAACTTGGTCAACATCTGGTGGCGATCCTAGAGGGTGAAACGGGTGGTCGTGATAAGCCAAGCGAGATCCGTGATGCAAAAACTTCTCAAATATTAAGACAGGGCTAAACCCTGCATAAAGGAAGAAACATGTCAGCAATTGATAAAGATGCGGTAAAGCAGTTCTTGCTCAACTTACAAGACTCTATTTGCCAACAATTAGAGCAAGCCGATGGTGGCGCTGTTTTTAAAGAAGACGCGTGGCAACGTGAGCCGAGTGAGCGTCTTGGTGGTGGTGGTCGCACGCGTGTGATGACCAATGGTGCCGTCTTCGAACAAGGTGGGGTTAACTTCTCTCATGTCGCAGGTAAAGCAATGCCTGCATCAGCAACCGCACATCGCCCAGAGCTTGCCGGTCGTAAATTCGAGGCGATGGGTGTTTCATTGGTTATTCACCCTAAGAATCCATATATTCCAACTTCACATGCTAATGTTCGATTCTTCATTGCAGAGAAAGAGGGAGAGGATCCAATCTGGTGGTTTGGTGGTGGCTTCGACCTGACCCCGTTCTACCCATTTGCTGAAGATTGCCAATCTTGGCACCAAACGGCGAAAGACCTATGTGCGCCATTTGGTGCTGATGTGTATCAGCAGCATAAAGAGTGGTGTGATAAGTATTTCTACTTGCCTCATCGTGATGAGATGCGTGGTGTAGGCGGCTTGTTCTTTGATGATTTGAATGAGTGGGGCTTTGAGAAGAGCTTTGCTTACATGCAAGCGGTTGGCGAGGGTTATACTCAAGCTTATCTGCCAATTGTTGAACGAAGAAAAGAGACGCCTTACGGTGAACGTGAACGCGATTTCCAACTCTATCGTCGTGGCCGCTATGTTGAATTTAATCTAGTTTATGACCGTGGCACCCTATTTGGTCTACAAAGTGGTGGTCGTACCGAGTCGATTCTGATGTCGATGCCACCATTGGCACGATGGGAGTATCGATACGAACCTCAAGAGGGTTCACCAGAGGCGCTACTGTACACAGACTATTTAAAACCTAGAGTTTGGTAAGACTTCCCTCCTTATAGGTATAGTGATAGGGTCATCATTCGATGACCCTTTTTCATAAGCTCTGTTAGGTAAGGATATGACACAGTACATAGATCGCTATGCCGTTTTTGGAAACCCAATTAGTCAAAGTAAATCACCATTTATTCATACGCTATTTGCTCGCCAAACGAACCAGCAACTTACCTATACATCTCAACAGCCTGAGCCCGGTGATTTTCTCATTGCAGCGAAAGATTTCTTTGGTAATGGTGGTAAAGGCTGTAACGTCACAGCACCGTTTAAAGAAGACGCATACCAATTTGCGGATCGTCTAACTGAGCGCGCTCAACTAGCTGGCGCCGTCAACACTCTTAAAAAGCTTGATGATGGCGAGATCATTGGTGACAACACCGACGGTGAGGGGCTCGTCCAAGATTTATTGCAACACCAAGTAGTATTAAAAGACGCTCGTATTTTGTTGCTTGGAGCTGGCGGTGCTGCAAGAGGTGTGATTAAACCATTGCTTGACCACAGTCCTCACCAGTTAGTGATTGCCAACCGTACTGCTTCTAAAGCACGACTACTCGCAGAAATGTTTACTTCCTTTGGTAATGTCTCAGGCATTGGACTTGATGAGGTGCATGAAGGCTTTGATGTGATCATTAACTCCACTTCTTCAGGGTTGAGTGGTGAGCTTCCACAAGTGTCCGCCGAGATATTCACACCAACAAGTACCGTTTATGACATGGTCTATGGTTCGGGGCACACGGTCTTTAATCGCTGGGCATTAGATAATGGTGTTCACGCTGCTTATGATGGCCTAGGTATGCTAGTTGGTCAGGCCGCCGAAAGCTTCATGCTGTGGCGAGGTCTAAGACCGGGTACCAAGCAAATCCTCAGAGAATTGAGAAAGAACTTAGAGGCTTAACAATGAATCAGTCTATTCTGTTTCCAGACATTCAAACCTGGGATGAAGAGAATCAATCAGTGGTATTTCCAGCTCAGCAGAGTGGTGCACTGATTGAGTGTCTCGTTAGTCTAGAGCAATTAGCAAAACTTGCGGGTCGTGAGGTAGAGAGTGACCAAGCACTCTCGGTGTTTAATGAACTGCGTTTTGACCTTGAAGAGTTAGCAGAAGAGCTAATAGAAGAAGAGGAGTTTAACTCCTCTGGTCAAATCGAGATTCAAGCGCCTTAAACCGGTCGAACTGAATCTAGGTAGTCATCTTTGTTCTGCACATAGTTGTCGGCAGATTTTTGAAGAAAAGCACGTTCTTTATCTGACAAGGGACGTGCTTGCTTCACTGGACTTCCTACATAGAGATAGCCGCTTTCTAATACCTTGTTAGGTGGCACTAAGCTACCCGCACCAATCATCACTTCTTCTTCAACGACTACATTATCTAGAATGATAGCGCCCATACCCACTAATACTCGGTCTTGAATGGTACATCCATGCAGCATCACCTTATGGCCAATCGTTACATCGTTGCCAATAATCAGTGGGTATCCGTCGGGGTTCTCTTTGTTCTTGTGAGTGACATGTAATACAGAACCATCTTGGACATTCGTGCGTTGGCCTATATGAATGTGGTTCACGTCTCCTCTTGCTGCGACCAATGGCCAAACACTAGAGTCGTCGCCAATTTTGATATCTCCAACTAATATTGCGGTTTCATCTATATAGATGCGTTCGCCTAACTGAGGGGCGATACCTTTATAACTGCGTATAGAACTCATAAATCCTCCTTTATATAGCTAGCTTAAGAGCAATATTAGGTCGATGACTAGGATAAATAGCCAGTTTTGGGTGTTTTTTATCCGAACAATCAAAAAACAGAAAAAAACGTAAAAAAGGGCTTGCCAATGTGATCGCAATCTCTATAATGCCACCTCGCTGACACGGGATGGCTTCGAAGCTTAGGTTTCAAGAGCGAGAACAAATCAGCAAGCCAAATTAGCCAAGCTAAGCGCTTGAAAAAAGATTTGAAAAAAGTGGTTGACACTAAAACTTAAATCGCTAAAATGGCCGTCCGATTTGAGCGAAGCTCAAAAAGGAAAAGCTCTTTAACAATTTAAACCTATCAATCTGTGTGGGCACTCGTTGATGAATATCAAAAATGAAACTTCGGTTTCAACTTGATTTCAATGAACTGAGTGACCAATTCGAATCGTAAGATTCGGCACAGTCAATTCAACATTACTATGTAATGTAATCAGTATTCATTGAGTCACAAAATCTTAAATTGAAGAGTTTGATCATGGCTCAGATTGAACGCTGGCGGCAGGCCTAACACATGCAAGTCGAGCGGAAACGAGTTAT
>NZ_JAHGAJ010000003.1 GCF_030248535.1 Vibrio sp. D404a
CCCAATTCTTACGAATCCCCTCATAATTTCTATATAAAACAATGGGTAGACGCCCATCGCTCATTCTGATCTAATGAATTGGGCGTTATGCCTCTTATTGGTATGGCGCAATATGGTAAGCTCTACAGTTGTATGTTTTATAGACTTTCCTCATTTGAGATGTTTGAGGTTTGGTTTATGGAACATGACGGTTTTTCTCGTTGGAAGAAAGAAGCTGATAATTTTTATGTAGCTTATTCTTCAACATTAAATGTAATAAAGTTTGGTGTATCTAAAAACCCATCGAAGCGTATGAGTCTTTTTAACTATCGAAAACCAGGTAATACTAATGATTTTATTCTAATTGGTGAAACTTCATTAGGTTCAGCTGCTGCTGGAGAGTTTGAGACCTTGGTCTCTCGTCGGCTCAGTCATTTGAATAGGTATTATAACTACCATGATGATAGAGGCGGATTAGGAAACTAATCCCTCAAAATTACCAATCGACCCCTTGCAGAGCCTTTACACCACTCTCGAAGGCATGTTTGACATTCTTAACTTCTGAAACAGTATCTGCCATTTCAATCAAAGTACGATGCGCGCCGCGCCCGGTAATAATCACAGACTGCATTTTCGGACGATTATTCAGAGCTTCAACAACCTCGTCCAACTCAATATAGCCGTAGCTAACCATGTATGTAAGCTCATCAAACAGTAGAACATCAATCGACTCGTCAGTAAGTAATCGCTTACATTCTTGCCATACAATCTGTGCCGCTTCGGTATCAGCCGTTTTATTTTGAGTTTCCCAAGTGAAGCCAGTTGCCATAACGTGAAACTCAACGCCTAATTTCTCTAAAAGATTGCGCTCGCCATTTGCCCACGTTCCTTTAATGAACTGCGCGACGGCTGCCTTTTTTTCATGACCTACTGCGCGAGCAATGGTACCAAAGCCCGATGTAGATTTTCCTTTACCGTTACCAGTAATGATCAGCAATAAACCTTTCTCTTCCTGAGCGGCCGCTACTCTAGCATCGACTTGTTCTTTCACTTTTTGCTGACGGGCTTTATGGCGGGTTTCTTTATTGTCTTCTACTGACATTGGGGTTTCCTTGCTCAAGAGATGTAACTAGAATGTTTAAATAGTGGAAGTACTTTATATCAATTTATTCACGGGTAAAACCATAATAAAAACACTAAGAAGTACCCCACTATTCACTTGGTCGAACCCTACCCACCAATATCTTACACACCAATAATTAGACTTCGGAAGTTTGCGATTGTCGCTAGCTTTTCTGATGCTAGTGGATTTAAGAGTATGGCGAGCGCTGCGGACGCAGGCTCGCTGGAGAGAGGTATGTATTACACTCTTGAATTGAGCTTACTGCTCTGCGAGTGATTTAGCTGCAGCGCGCATTAATGCAGGACCTTTGTTTTCGCCATGACCCGAGTGATAAGGGTTAGTCGAGAACATCACACCAACAAAATCGCGATTTGGGTCAATGTAGATCAACTGGCCTAGGTTGCCACTTTTCGCCATGGCACCATCATCGAAAATATAATCGAAATGATAAGACTGGGATACCGTCATTTCGTTAAACGCAGAGACAGAGCTGGCTTGTTTTGTTGAGCCTTCATGGCTTTCAGGGTTGCCGCTTTCTTTAATAAGATTAAGCACTTCATCTGATACTACTTGTTCTGTCGCTACAGATTTCCAACTTGGAGTGAACAAAGTGCCAAAGCGTGCTTTATCTTCTAGTGTCGACAACACCAAACCTAGTGCGATAGCTTCACCTGTTGGAGTTTGGTTAAAGAACATTGGTTGACGAGCTGTCGTTTTGCTCCAGACCCTGTCTTCAAATGCGCGAGTAAATGTTGCATCTTCGATACGCTCTACCAGTTCAGTTAGAATCATAGTGTTTATTGATGCATAACGGAAACGCTCTCCAGCCTTTTCGCCATCAATTTGTTCGGCATCTTGTGCAACATCAAGCCAAGTCTCAACCTTACCCGTTGATTGACGAGGAGAGCCAAAATTAGTTGCATAAAAGCGAACCGCAGGAGAATCAGGATCTAGGATAGACTCCAGCTTTTCTTCATTGTCTAGGCCAGTAGTGTGATTGATCACATCTAATACAGAAACATCATCCCATACTGTGCCCGCAAGTTCCGGCAAGTAAGCGGTAATTGATTTGTCCGTATCAATCTTATCTTCAGCAACTAACTGAGCAATGATAAGGCCTACAGTGGTTTTGGCTGAAGACGCCCAAATATGACGATCTGTTGGGTTCATGCCCGGATAAGCTTCATAAACTACCTCACCTTTGTGAATTAGCATAAAGCCTTGCGTGCGGAATTGAGGATCAGCCAAGTAATCCTTCATCGTCATTTCGCCTTTCGTTTGAGTTTGAACTTTTAGGTTGTCCAGTTCCTTAACAATATTACGACGGAGCTCTTTGTACTCTGCGTTAGGCGAGGCAATAGCAGTTGTAAGGAACTCATTCATATTGGCGTTGTAGTAGAGAGCATGATCGCCGCCCATTTGCCAGTGCCAATTGCCAAAGCTTGCGCGGGCCGCATCTACAAACTCTGGCGTGAATGGGTCTTTAGTGGCATCTACCGTAAGGTTAATCTGTGCGCCGTCTATTTTTAACGCAGCTTCAATAGGGTTGTCGGTATGTTTGTCGCTTGCAAATACAGGTGAAGCAATCAGTGATGTTAGGAATGCAATTGTTTTTAGTTTCATTATAAATCTCGCTTTTTAACTACTTGGTACACGCAAATTATGAATTAAACTAAAAACAAATAGCGGGTCATTTCACGACACTTGTTTCGCTCCTGCGTATTTGTATACTTAACCGCAATCAAAAATCCGACACCTCGGAATGGATATGAAAGCAAACCACAATACCGGCCGAATACTTGTAACATCCAGTAGTAGTATTATGCCGTTCATAAAATACTGTGAGCGGCACAGGTTGGAGTGGCGGTCTTGCGCTGAATATTGTGGCCTGCCACTTACATTGCTTTCATCAAACCACTGGCTTCCGACCAATGATGTGATGAAGTTTTTCTACAAACTTGACTCGTTGCATGGTGATAAATTTCGAATTCAGGCAGGAAAACAAGCTGCGATATCTTTATTATCCCTTGGCTTAGAAAAGCGAGCGAAAGGAGCAAAAACATTAGCCGAAGCTGTCACCCTACTGACTGATGAGTTAGTCAGCCTTTCAAATCATGTCACGATCTGGGTTGAACGGAAGGATGACGCTTGGTGGCTATGTCATAGAAGCTCTTACCGACAAAACAACCTTGGCTTTGAGATTTCAGAGTGGCTTAGAACACTCGCGTTAGTGAATTTCTGCCAAATCCTGCTAGGTCGTGATTGGTATCCTGAGAAAGCTGATCTTGCCTCAACAAACCCATATAACCGCAAGTCACCTCTACCAAAAACAGAAATAAAGCTTGGTTGTGAGTATGGAGCGATTAGCATCCCTCTTGATGAAAGCTATTCCCCTTTTTCTATTTCTTCGGCACAACCCAATTGGTTCGAGGCGGTTGACCGATTAATTACATCTTATGCATGCCTACCTTGGTTCAACATTGATTGGTTCGCTAAACTGCTAGGTATGACCCCTCGTACCCTGCAAAGGAACTTGAAAACGAAGGGACTGATATTCAAAGAAATGAAAGAGGCTGCGAGACTTGCAAAAGCTAAAGAGCTTCTTGAAGGCTCTGAGCAATCCGTGCCAGAGATTTGCTGGCAGGTTGGCTATAGCGATAGAAGTAACTTTAATCGCGCATTCAAGAAAAGGGTGGAAATGACACCTGCAAACTATCGAAAACTCATCCGTCAATCGGACTTAACAAGGCTTACCAACCGCGAGAAAACAAGCATTTAGAGTTAGAATGGAAGTCACCATTTAAAACACAAAGCTCATTTGTGCTAATCGCTCAGCGTCCAGTCTTGTCAATTAAATGATTGCCTTGGTTGCCAAGTATGCGTAACTTTTTGCAAGAAATAGGGTAGTGGCGGTCGTCCAGTCGAACTAGGCGCCAAAGGCATCACTTGGGCCGCAACACTGCCAAATAATTGGCCGACAGGACGATTCTTCCGTGATGGTAAAGAAATCGCATTTTAGCTGCGATTTCTTCATCTTAAACTATTCGTGAGCTAACCAAGCTACCAGAACTTGAATTAGTTAAACGTCACCTTATGAAGCCCTGCCGGATTTGTACCACCAAACAGCAATCCGCCGTCGTTGGTGATGTAAAACACGCCTGCTTCCTTGTTACTCATTTGAATAGCTGTGTTGCCCTCAATACCGTGGTTAACTAACACAGATTGTTTGCCGTCGTGAGTAAACTTAATTACTTCGTGGTGGTGCGTAGTAATAAACCAATCGCCTAGATCATCAATGATGAAATCATCCGCTTGAATGCCTTTGTGCACGATGGCTAGCTCATCTGCTTTGCCGTCTTTGATCGTGATTTTGCCAAGTAATTGCTGCGCAGAGTTAGTGAAGTAAAGGTCACCTTTGTAAAGTTGGATGCCATTCACACCAGGTAATCCTGGGCGTTCTTGCATCGCTTGCAGTTTGTCATCTTCCAGCCAGATAGAGAGTTTGGATGTGTTCATATCGAAGTGGAAGATCTTTCCATTCGCAGCATCTGCAATCAGGTATTGCTGCTCACCAAGATAAGCCATACCGTTCAAGAATGCGCTTTGGTCTAACCCGATGAGGCGTGTTAGTTGACCGTCTTGCGTCACTTTATACAGCGCCATGCTTTCGAGAAAGCTCGCACCCTGCATGATTGAGGTTTCATGAACACTCAAAAGACCGATGCCGTTTTCATCAAAGCGAATGGATACTGGATGACCGTCTACCTTAGCCAGTAGTTTCGCAGCACCATCTTCGCGGTATTGATAGAGCGACATTCCCGTGTAGTCCGTGGCAACCAGTTCTTTATCATTCTTGTAAGTCAGGTTTTCAAAAAAGTGACCCGCAGGCATTGAGATTACTGGCTCTATCATAGCGTCAGTTGCAGTGTTTGACTGAGCTAAAGCAGTAAATGGCACCGAAAGCGATGCAGAAAGTAATAGGGCATTAGTAAGTTGCTTAAACATAGTGAAATCTCGTTCATCAATTGCGTTGATATAAATGTTAGATGAGATCTCTTGAACCATCTATAATACAACAATTACACTATCTTTAACTAAAAGTTTATGAAATCACTGCCGAGTCAACTCCCAATACTGATAGAGGTTGCGAAAGAGAAGAGCTTTTCCGCCGCTGCGCGAAACTTAGGTATCTCAACCCCTGCGGTCAGCAAGGCAATCAACAAGCTCGAAGATGAATGGAAGCTCAAGCTGTTTCATCGCTCGTCACACTCATTAAGCCTTACCTCGGTAGGGCGAGAGTTGGTTGAACAACTCTCTCCTGCGGTAGATTCAATTTTTTCCGCCATCTCAAGCAGTCAGAGTGTCAATAATGAGCTGTCAGGAACCATCAAGATCAACCTGCCAAGCACATCACTAGGGGTTGATACGCTATTGCCTCATCTAATGCGCTTTGCAGAAACTCACCAAAATATTGAGCTGGATTTGCACTTTAGCGATGCCAGTGTTGACCTTATCTCGCATGGTTTCGACCTTGGGATTGGTACCTATCTGAATCAAGACTCACGCTTGATCGCCAAGCGAATCATGACAGGGCGCATTGGTTTATTTGCCTCTGCGGCTTACGCTAAAGAAAAAGGCCTGCCAAGCACCATAGATGAGCTTGCTACGCACCAATGTATTCCAATTCGTTCATTAGAGAGCGGTAAGGTACGCAGCATGAGCTTGTTTGATGGTGAAACAGAGCATAGCTTTTTGCCGAAAGGGCGAATCGTGGTTGACAGCTTTAGCGCAGGTAAAGCGATGCTGTGTCAGAGCTGGGGGATCATCGGGCTTGCCGATTGGGTGCTGAGTGAAGAGCTCAAGCAAGGGAACGTCGTGCCAGTATTAGAAGCATATTGGCCGCCAGAGTTGTCGGTTTATCTCTATTTTACCTCGCGTGAGTATATGCCTCATGCGGTGAGAGCCTTGGTTGATTATCTCAGTGAGGTCGAGCTGACTTAGCCAAAGCCATATATAAATAAGCCCTGCGTGAAAGCAGGGCTATGTAATTATTGCTGTTTAGTTAAGCGTTAAGATTACACTATCAAGACCTTGCAGCGATTTCGCTGCTTCAATGCCATCGTCAATCTCACTTAGTGAGAACTGTTTTAGCGAAATTAGGCTTAAATCAACCAAACCTGACTTCACCATCGCAATCAACGCAAGGTAATCCTGTTTGGTGTACATGAAGTTGCCCTTGATTTCCCAGTTGTTGAGAAGCATTTGGTTGTAATCAATATTGAGTGGCGCCGACGTGCTGCCCATCATCACCAGTTGACCACCAAACTTCAGTGCATTGAGAGTGACTAGCGTGCTGTGTGAATCACGAGCTTGGCCAACCATACACAGTGCCTTGTGTGCGCCGTTACCAAAGGCGGCTTTTAGTGCGGCTACGTCAGCATCAAAGTCACCAGATTGCGCGACAACGCGGTAACGATTTGCGGGAGCCTTGATCGCCGATGCGATCTTCTCAAGTTTCTCTTGGCTACGTCCGGTTAAAATAACATTCGCACCCATAGAAAGCGCTAATAGTGCGGCAGCTGAACCAAAGTAACCGCTAGAGCCGTTAATGATCACCGTTTCACCTGCTTTGAGGTTCATTCTACGCAGCCCACCAAATGGCACTATGAGCTTAGCAATGGCCGCAAGCGTTGCAGAATCTGTTGCTTCGGTGTTGTCTATAGGCATGACAACCGATGCAGGGAAATCACCGTATTCACGCCATGTGCCGTTCGGGTAGTCCTCTAGCATTGGCATACTGCCTGCCGTTATACCAGTTAAGCCGATCAGCACGCGCTGCTGGTCTTCTACGCCCTCATCTTTTACCCAGTTACAGTCAACGACCACACGCTGACCCAATTGGAGACCAACCACGTCTTCACCAACTTCATACACGGTACCAATGGCATTTGTACCTGGCGTAAATGGCATTGGCGGCAGCATATACGGCAGCTTGCCTTGGAGATAATCTTGCGTGTAACTCAGTAGTGGCGTTGCATCAATCTTAACGACGACACTGCCACGCTTGGCTTGTGGAATGTCACTTTCTACTGCTTTGATTGGTTGTGTTGTATCAAATAGTTTCACGTCTAACATGAGTCTCTCCTCGGTCTGTTCTCAGCGGACGATTGAATAATAGACAGTGAATAGGTATCTTTGAAATTGAAGTTTTTGATAATAGGTATCGTAAAATCCGATGGCTAATCTGACCGATAAACTAAGACGTGTCGATTTTAATCTGCTCACCACTTTAGATGTGCTTTTAGATGAAAACAACGTCACCAATGCCGCTAAGCGACTCAACCTAAGCCAGTCGTCAGTCTCGACTCAGCTTGCAAAGTTGCGAGACATTTTCTCCGATCCACTTCTAGTGCCGTCTACAAATGGGCGAGGGATGATTGCTTCATCCAAAGCCAAAGAGTTACATGGTTCAGTTAAGCGACTGTTACGCGATCTCGATAACTTGATTAGTGATGGCAAAGCGTTTGATCCCCAAACCGACGAACGTGTGTTTAATGTTGCGATCTCGGATTACCCATTGACCGTCATTAGTCATAGGCTTGCGAGCAAAGCGTTTGCAGAGCTTGGCGGTAAGGTGCAAATCGCTTTCCACAATAAGACCAGCGATCTAAGCGAGATGATGGACAAAGGGTTGGTGGATCTTGTGATTGCATCCGAAAGGGCAATTCCTCTTGATGCCAAAGCGGTGACGCTATTTGATGAAAGCTTTGTTATGGCGCAGCGAAAATCTCACCCAAGAGGAACTAAGCCTCTAACGCTTGATGAATATTGCGAGCTTAAACACCTGCTGGTTTCCACCTCTGGCGGCAGTTTCTTTGGCTACATGGACGAGCAGTTATTGAAGCTCGGCAAGCGACGAAGCATTGCAATGTCGGTCACGCAATTTACGTCGGTGTATGAGTTGCTTAAGCGCTCGGATTATGTATGTACGCTGCCCTCAAAGCTGGTGGACTTCTACGCGAATGACCTTGATAGTTTTGATCTGCCATTTGAGGCGAATGGTTTTAAGCTCTACATGGGTTGGCACACCGCTTACGATAATGATCCTGCAATTATCTGGCTTAAAAAGTTCATGTTGGAACTTTTTGAAGTCTAGCTGGAGTATCGGATCCCTGAAGTCTGCACCTTGCGATTATTTAGGTAGATAAGGTGACAAGAGGTTTGAGTAGTCAAATGGTTGTATCTCTAAACAGTAGACACCATGATCCTAAAATTGGAATAATGATTGAATGTGCAGTTTAAAGGTAAGCCGATGAAGCGTGTTCTTGATGATCTTAATATCTTTTGTAGTGTTGTCGAAACCGGCAGTTTAAAGCAGGCGGCTGAACGGCTGTCGATCCCTCATAGTACAGTCAGCCGTCGGATGGATGCGTTGGAAGAAAGCCTTGGCTTAACCTTGCTTCATCGCACAACTCGTGAGGTTAGAGTCTCTTCTCGTGGGCAAGAACTCTATGAGGATTGTGTGGGTCAGTTGAGTGCGATTCAGCGGTCAATCGATCTTGCGGTAGATGCGGAAGTGGCATTCAGAGGAAAACTTAATGTCTCAATGCCAGTGCGAGCTGGTATCGATTTTCTCGGTGCGTGGCTGATTGATTTTGCTAGTCAGCACGCTGAACTTACACTCGATGTGTCTCTCTCAAATAGCAATAAAAACCTGATCCAAGATGATATTGATCTCGCCTTTAGGGTTGGGCCGCTCGTTGATTCTTCGGCTATTGCTCAAAAGCTTTGGGATATTCCTTATTCAATCTATGCGCATCGTTCATTTCTGACAAAGCACGCTATTGAACATACAACTATCACTACGGAAGCACTGCTAGCTTTGCCTTGTGTTGTCGCGAGACCATCCTTGTCTTGGGTGTTCCTGAACCCTAATAAAGAAGAGATTCACATAGATGTAAAGCAAGAGTTGATTGTTGATGACCTTGGGCTTGCTTACCATGCGGCGATGAATGGTCAGTACATGGCAATGTTGCCAGACTCAATGGTGAAAACGGAAGAGCTGGTTGCGCTTCACGTCGAAGGATTAACGCCTAGAACGCGAGTGATGTATGCCTATTATCTAGGTCGCCGTCATGCCCAAAGTCAGATCAAACAAGTGGTCGATTACGTTAAAGACCGAAATGAGTCATTAAATTCGTAATTAGCTACAATCCCAAAAATGCAATTGTGTTGTCCCAGATTGCTTATTTCTAGTTGCTATAGTCAGGTCTACACTCTCTTACGTACTCAATAACACATTCAAACCGCGAATTGGATCGCCGAGGAGTAAGAGATGAAAGCAATCGTATTAGAGCAAACAGGTGGCAGCGACAAACTTCAATACAAAGATATTGAGAAACCACAGCTAAAAGCCGGTCAGGTTCTGCTAAAAGTTGCGGCGGCACCAGTCAACTTTATTGATACGGTGATCCGCGAGGGCAACATGCCTCCAGGTATGATGCCAGACCTACCTTTCATTTCTGGTGTTGAGGGAAGTGGTATCGTCGTCGATGCGAATGGTACCGATTTGGCAGAAGGACAAAAAGTAGCGTTTCTTGGTCCTATTGGCGCTGCAACTTACGCAGAATATACCGCCGTTGATGCCGACAAACTGGTTTTATTGTCTGATGACGCTAATTTGCAGCAAGCGGGCGCGATGCCAGTTACCTACTTTACGGCGTATCACATGCTTCACAATGTGGTTCGAGCACAACAAGACAAGTTTGCCCTTGTTTATGCCTCAACAGGCGGCGTTGGTACCGCTCTGATCCAATTGGCGAAAATCGCAGGGCTTAAAGTGATTACCCTTGACCGCAAGGACGAGAAAGTACAACAAGCGCTAGAGCTAGGGGCGGATTACGCGCTTAACTCAACTGGCGATTGGGTTGAAGAGGTGAAAAGAATCACCGATGGTAAAGGAGTTAACTACATCTTTAATCCGGTGGCAGGCGACACCATTACTCAAGACTTAGAGGTACTCGCAACGCTAGGTCACATCGTTATCTTTGGCTTTTTGGCTGGCGTTGGAGAGACAAACCTACAAGCAGAAGCGGTGAAGCATTTCGCGAAAGCACCGACTATCTCATATTCTGAGATCTACGCGACTTACTTCAGCAATTTTGAGCTTGTAAAAGAGTCAATGAATCAGGTTTACAAATTATTGGATGAAGGCAAGGTGAAACCTATCTATTCAGCGATGCCACTTTCAGAAGCAGCCAAAGCACATGATTTGCTAGAGAGCGGTAAAGTGATGGGCAAAATGCTGCTAACACCTCATGGTGATCTCTAGTTTCATTAACTAACGGTTACCTCCACCTTAACTGAAGTCTGTCTTTTGGTTAAGGTGGCGATGATGGATAATTGATTCCTACAATTTATACAGGGTGGATAAACTATGACGATGCCAGCACTTCATCAACTGATCATTAACGGTCAATTTGATCAATTTACACAAGCGATTGAGCAAGGTGCCGATGTTAACCAACTCGATCCATTGATGGGGAATGCGCCACTCCATATCGCGGCTCAGCAAAGCTCAGAGAAATGGGTGGAGGCTTTGGTTGAGGCCGGGGCATTCATCAACTTACAAACTCCAAAACATGGTGTGACGCCACTTATGGTTGCGGTTTGGCATCGTAAGCCTCAAGTTGTGGCTAAGCTGCTGACTTATGCCGATATCAATATTGAGATCATCTCTACATTTGGATTAAGAGCGGATCAACTTACGGAGTTCGGCGCATCCAATGACGATCAGTTTGGGTTAGCGCAATCTCGCGAGCTTAAACAGTTGTTCAGTGATTACACCAATCGCCGCGACAGCGAAGTAAATGCAATGTCTGCTTACCAGGTGGTGACGGACAGCAACCTAACCGACGAACAGGCTGCTGCTGCACTAGATGAACTTGACGATGTATTTTCAACACTCAACCAAACCTCGCCAATTACGTGCTCTGGAAACGACGAGCACACCGCTGTCATGGTCGCTGCTCGCGATGGAAAAGTGAAAGCGCTAGAGAAGCTAATGATGTTAGGTGGCGATCAAACGATTGTTGATCACTACATGAAAGCCGTTCCGCTGCATAAGGCGGCTTACAATGGTCAGGCTGATGTGATTGAGTGTTTAAAGGGGTTTGCTGGATTCCGAAAAACCTTAAATGCTCAAGGACCAAATAACGGTTATACGCCACTTCATGATGCGGTGTGGCATGGTCATGTGGACGCGGCAAAAGCGCTGATTAACGCTGGTGCGCTACAAACACTGAAAGGTTTTGATGGTAAGACGCCACTGGAGCTTGCTAAAGAATACCACTACCAAGAGTTGGTTGAATTACTTAAGTAGCAAGAGTGAATGTTCGGAGTCTTGATGAGAGCAATTTATCACTACCTTTGCTGTTGAATATCAAATGTTAACTACTGTCTATAATCGTCCATTGTTTTAGATAAAAAATCCAACTAGCCACTCTTCTAAAAGATCGATACACCATATGAAATGTTTTGATTACCGGGCTATTAGATGACATTAGAGGATTGACAAGCCAAAGAGTGGTTATAAAATACCATTCCATATAACTCTAGGTATAACGAAATTGTAATTGGTTTATGGGCTTAATAGTAACATTCATGTGTAGATCTTTATTTATGGCCGTGCTTTCTTTGCTAGCCGCTCTGAGCTGCCACGCCTCACTATTAAGCCAGACAGAACTTAAATTCATAGAACAAAACCCTGTAGTGACGTTAGCTGCAGGCAACGGATTTGAGCCCTTTATCTTCCGTGATGTAGATGGTGAGCCGATAGGCATTGATCACCAGGTTACTAAACTCATTGAAGAGAAGACGGGGTTAGAAATTAGATTTGCTTTTGATGACTGGATAAACATACAAAAAAAGCTCAAAGCCGGCACTTATCGTAGTGTAACGTCGATTTCGCGTTCAATTGAGCGTGAGTCATATTTGTCATTCACAGAGCCTTATTACACCTCGACCCCCACGGTGATCGTTAATCGTACCCGCACAAACGAGATATCTAGGATAGAAGATCTAGAAGGTAAGACAGTTGCCTTAGTCAATGGCACCATTGCATACAGAGATTTTTTGAGTCAAATTGATGATGTTAAGTACATGTATCTCGATACGCCTAGTGAGTTATTAAATGCGATTGCTCAAAATCGTGCTGATTTTGCGATAGTGAATGACTCATTGTTTTACGTCATTAATCAATTAGGGCTTGGGCGCCATATAGACACTAAGTTTTTTTTGCAAGATACACTGAATCTTAGGTTTGCATTTACACACAATAACCCAGAGCTTACATCGATTTTCAACAAAGCCTTACAAGAAATCGGTGACGTGAAGCTAAATGAAATAAAGAATCAATGGTTAGGTAAAAGACGCGACAATTCAATCGGTTTGACTACTCAAGAAAAAGCCTTCCTCTCTAAGAAAAAACACATCTCTTTTTGTGTGCACCCACATTGGTATCCTTCTGAAGAGATAGAGGATAATAAGGTTGGTGGCATGACGGATGACTTTATCGGGTATTTAAAGAGAGTTTTAAGTGTTCCTTTTTATGTTCACAGAACGTCAACTTGGGAGGAATCCCTTCAACACGCGAATGAAGGCAAATGTGATATTTTACCGCTGGTTATGGAAACGCCTGAGAGATCTAAAAAACTGAGTTTCACCTCCACCTACTTGTCCTTGCCGCTTGTCTTAGCGACAAGAGATGATGAATTATTCGTGGACAGTCTGTCGGATTTAGCAGGAAAATCGATTGGTATTTTTAAAAGTACCGCCTACGTTGAGCTTCTAAACAACAGTGACTTGGATCTAAATATTGTTCAAGTCAATGATGTCGAAGAAGGTTTAAAACTCGTTAGTAAGGGAGAGCTCTATGGGGTTATCGAAGCATTACCTGTACTGAACTACTATTTACAACACTACTCTTTTGGTAATTTGAAGATTTCTGGCCGTTTTGATGAGAGGTGGGATCTTTCAATCGCTACGGCTCACAGCAATAGCGAATTAATATCTATATTAGAAAAAGCTGTCAATTCCATGAGCAACGATTTTACAAGAGAAGTACTCAATAAATATATATCGGTGAAGTACGAAAGCTATTTGGATCTTCACGTTATATATAGGGTTATTTTCGGTGCCATTTTAATCTTATTACTTTTAGTGTTCTATACAACGAAAGTAAAGAAAGATAAAGCGCAGTTAGAGATAATGTATAAAGCCTTAGAGCAAAAAGATTTAGAGCTTAAGAAGGCAAATAAAGAACTTCAGTTAATCTCATATACCGATTCACTAACGGGAATTTCAAACCGTCGTATGTTAGACCGTTCATTGGTAACAGAGCTAAACCGCTGTAAAAGGTATGGTGGTACAGTTGGATTGATTCTGTTCGATATAGACCATTTTAAACAAGTGAACGATACCTACGGGCACCAAGTGGGAGATGAATTTCTAATGGAGTTAGCTAACATAGTAAATAAATGCTTACGCAGAGTTGATATCTTTGGTCGTTGGGGCGGTGAGGAGTTCTTAGCAATATTGCCTCAAACAGATATTAAAACAAGTTGTGCAAAAGCTGAAATGATTAGATGTTTGATTGAATCTACGATATTCGAAAAGGTAGGTCACCGCACATCCAGCTTTGGCGTGTCTATACTATCCGAAAACATCACGGTATATGAAGCGTTAGAGAAGGCAGACCGGGCTCTCTACTATGCAAAAGAGCAGGGTAGAAACCAAGT
Source organism: Vibrio sp. D404a (assembly GCF_030248535.1). GTDB lineage: Bacteria > Pseudomonadota > Gammaproteobacteria > Enterobacterales > Vibrionaceae > Vibrio. Next base: position 13,900 of record NZ_JAHGAJ010000003.1, read on the forward strand.
CCATGGTGCAAACGAATATAACTAATCGCAAGTTTCAGGAGTGCTGCTATTAGGTAGGTTCATAACTTGTCAAATTTAAAGTAATCCGCACCCTTACAATATTTGGTATTAATCTCGCAAGATTCGATCCACGGATGTTTTAGTTCATTGTGAGCGATTGTGCCTCAGGGAAAATTGAGCGGTATTAAAAGACCGCTCAATTTAGAAGAGGTTCAGAGCTAGCTAGTGCTTACACTTCGAATGGTTAATACAGCGAGAACTTAAGCATAAAGTCTACAAAAATCTTGGACAAATACGAGCGGTCTTTTAAAGGACGATAGTGGATAAAAAACTTTAGAGGCTCGATTTGATGATCTAGCTTAACCTCTATCAATCGTCCATCATTTAGCTCACTCTTACAAAAATGTTTTGGAAGAACTGATAAGCCAGCGCCCTTAATCGTTAATGACTTGATAAAAAAAGCATTGTCACTTTTTATCTTGGGCGTTATGGGTAGTGAGATGCTTCTACCTTGGTTATCGTTGAACACCCAAACATTACCGCCTATCGCATTAACGCTTGATATACAGGGAAACGCTTTTAAATCAGCGATTGTTTTTGGTTGCCCAAACTGCATTAGGCTATTTGGAGAGGCTAATACAGCACTATCCCAGCGGCAAAGCTCTTTGGATACCCAATCTTGATCATGCAAGTCACCTCTCTCCATACTGATAATGACATCAGGATCACGTTTAATGTCATTCTCAATATAGCTAGCACTGCCATTTGTAACGTTAATCTCTGGGTAGGCTAGAACAAAATCAGAAAGCGCATTACCAATAACAGGGGTATCTGGCGTTAAGATATTTAGCTTGCCAGCAGGTGTGTTGCTCATAGCATGGACAGAATCTAAAAAGCCGCTAAGTTCAAAGTAAAGCGTTTTAACTTTAGGGTAAATTGAATCGGCTAGCGGTGTGGGAGATATCTTTCGAGTAGTTCTATAAAACAGCTTTGCTTCAAAACGGGCTTCTAATTGGTTGATATAACGGCTGATATTGGTTGTCGGTACATTGAGAGTTTCAGCTGCAACCTTGAAACTCTTCCTCTCATAAACCGTAATGAATGCTTTAAGCCAAGCATTGTCTAGTTCTTCAAGCATTAGCCAATCCCATTAATTAATTTCTTATTATCCCATTTTTTGGGCTTAACTAAACCATTTTGTCCTGTTTATCAGTTTTATTCAAGGCGCTATTATTTCCGTCAATCAAGGTGAGGAACGTATATGAATAAAGAGATACTGGTGTTTAAGCAAGTAGGTGAAATCACACTAGATTGTGACCTTTACCAGCCTAAAAAACTTGGCAATGGAAAAGTAATCATGTGGCTGCATGGAGGTGGTTTGATGGCGGGAAGTAAAAATCATATTCCGTCTTACCAACTCCAAGCCTATCTGGATGCCGGCTTTTCAGTCGCTGCTTTTGACTATCGCTTAGCTCCCGAAACTAAGTTAACTGAAATCCTTAAGGATGTTAGCGATGCGTATGAGTGGCTGAGCAAAAAATTTAAAGATATCGCTGTCGTCGGGCATTCAGCAGGTGGTTACCTATCACTTTACTTAAGTACCAAGTACTCATCGATTAAAGCCGTTGTTTCTTTTTATGGTTACGGCAGTTTGATAGATACGTGGACGCATACACCAAGTGCGCACTACTTAGAGCAAGATTTGATTTCCCGTGAAGACGCAATAACAGCGGTTGGTCACAGAGAACTAGGCGATGCAGACGGGCAGTTTCAACGCTTCAAATTTTATGCACATACTCGCCAAACTGGCGGTTGGGCTGAAGCGGTAACAGGGAAAGCACCGAATGAATCGGCTCTCGAATTTGTTCAATGTTCACCTATATTCAGCCTTCACTCGTCAATGCCAACAACACTCCTATTTCACGCGAAGGATGATTGGGATGTGCCATATGAACAATCTCATGCTTTTTACCTAAAGTCGAAAGCACTAGGAAATGATTGCCAGCTTGAGCCTCTTGAAGAGGGTGGTCACATGTTCGATATGCCTGTTGACGGTGAACCATCGGAGCGTGCGGCTTCTTCCATCGAGCAGACAGTCGCGTTCCTTAAACAACAGTTCTAATCCATCAAATAGATATAAGTAATGATGACACCATGAATAAAATTAATAATAAAAACAATGTGATAACTTGGTTTGAAATCCCAGTAAATGACCTAGACCGAGCGCAAAAGTTTTATGAGCAAATTCTTTCTATCGAGATGATTCGCCGAAAAGATGGAATAAATGATGCCGCTTTTTTCCCTTTTAATCCAAATGTTGCCCAAGCAAACTCAAATAGGGTGACAGGCGTTCTCGCTAAATCACAAAACTTGCAACCATCTGGGCAAGGTACTGTTGTTTACATCAACGCTAACCCTGATATTCAAACGGTGCTAGATAAGGTAGAAGCCACAGGGGGAAAGATTATTGTTTCTAGAAGAAAAATCGAAACTGGTAACGACAAAGTTGAAGCTGGCTTTGTTGCCGTGATTGTAGATAGCGAAGGGAATCGAGTAGGCCTTTCTGCTGCGTTTTAAAGAGGGTTATTAGCCTAATGCTTGTTAGTGTGGGGAGGATAAAGCATCATAAATGGATGCAATGTAAAAAGCCTCGACGATAAGGTCAAGGCTTTGAAGATCGTTACAGGGCAACCATAAACGAATTATCGAGTGGAAGGCGAATGTCCTTACCCATCATCTCGTATACGTTGAATTGGACTGTGTTCCAATTGTCACCAAAGTTGTATTCAAACACAGTTTCGCCTGTTTCAAGGCTTTGCGTGATTGTCCATTCAGTCGCATAGCTTGAAACGCCTTGGCCATTTCCAAAGTCTTTGTAAGGCGCTTCAGCTGGGACACGGAAAGGAACAGTTGAAAGCTTCATCATCGCATTACGATCACTGGTCGGTGCGTGCAGTTTACTTACGAAGTAGCTTGCGTGAACGAAGCGACTTGGAGAATTACCGTTGCCAATTGAGCCATAGTCAGTATCACGCGTTGCATTTTCCCAAGTGTGTTTCACTTTATTGCGCGTCTCTAGCTGCTGTTTTAATGAAGGGTCATTTGTCATTACCATCGCGTCTTCACCACGATAAGTATTGAGTCCATCTTCATCCATCTCGATAACCAAGCGATCACCGCTTTTGTCTGTTACTGACCAGTGCAGCTTCATTTCTACAGGCATGCCATCCATCATGATTGACCCGTATTTTAGAGTCGGTAGTGCTTCAACCACCTCTTCTACCGAAGCGTAGTTCGCCAATAAGTACTCAGCCAGAGTAAACTGAGTTAGGTCAGAGTCGCTTTCGACTTTATCCATGGTCATATCTGGGTAGAACAGTGTGTCGACGCGCATCCCCTCGCTGTTGACGCCGTCTGCGACCAATTCACCGTAGGCCAGCACTGCAACCATGTCATATTTTACTGTGTAAGTATCACCTAGGCCGTTGCCTTGCATCGAGCGGATGTCGCCCTTATTGATATTTCCTAGAACAGGTTTGGTCGATTCCATCCAATCCATTGTTCTTGAGGTGTAAGTACCTAAATCAGTATTCCAAGCGACAGAGGTACACGCGTTTGCAAGTCCGGTTGTCAGTGAACCAGCAAGTAGAGCAATTGTAATAGCTTTTAGTTTCATGTTTATCTCCAAATTGATTAGGGAACAAGATGGAGTTTATGGTGGATCTGAGTATTCAATAACTCTCAAATGACGGATTGAATCCTGCATTTGAAAACGTATGGATACATAATTATTAGGTAGAACGCTGAAGTGGCAATAGTTTTTCATTTCCTTCTCATGAACGGATGAATTAACATTAGTGCATTGATTTTTAAAGGATTAATTATTCATGGTGATATTCCTTAATGGTACGTCGAGTTCAGGCAAAACGACACTGAGTCATGCTCTTCAGAATGCATTGGCAGATGTCTATATGCATGTCTCAGTGGATACCTACTTGTCTCAGATCGCACCGTGCGATTTGAATAACCCGAGTTTGATGGAGGAGAGGTTCCCCAAAATTGTCGCAGGTTTTCATGAATCTGCCGCAGCGATCGCGCGCGCGGGCAACAATGTAATTGTGGATTATGTATTACAGCAGCCAGAGTGGTTGAGTGATTGTATTAGAGCATTTTCTGGCTTGCCGGTGGTGTTTGTTGGTGTGCACTGCCCACTCGAAACCTTGGAAGAGCGAGAGGCGACAAGAGGTGATCGTAAAATTGGTGCAGCACGTTTTCAGTTGAGCCGGGTGCATCAACATGGGCTCTATGACCTTGAGTTAGACACGTCCCGTTTAAGCACTGAAGCCTGTGTTGAGAAAATTCAATGGTATTTAACATCAGGCGCACAACCCAGTGCATTTGATCGACTTAGCGACGATTTGTCTTTTCCACGATGAAGTCAATGAGCAGTCGGACTTGTGATGGCAGATATGCTCGAGATGAATAATAAAGCCAGATAGGAATCGACTCCCCCCAACAATGTTCTAATACCGGAATGATATTACCCTGCTTAAGTTCTTCTTCGAACATCCAGTTTCCCAAGCAAGTGATTCCAGCACCTAAAATCGTGGCTTCTTTAGCGGCAGAAAAGTTATTCACAACCAGGTTGCCTTTTGGCTCATGAAGTAGGGCATGCTCATTGAGTCTCAAGCGCCATTTGTGCATTTTCCCGGTCGTGATTGAGCGCACAGGTATGCATTTGTGACTCTTCAAGTCGTCTAGAGAACTAGGGGTACCAAATTTCTGGATGTAATCTCTTGAAGCATAAAGCCCAATTTCTGTATGTAAAATAGGTCTTCCAACTAAGCGAGAATCTTCATTGATCGCAGCTCCAACACCAAGGTCAAACCCTTCTTCTACTAGGCTTACATTCTTATCATCGAAGCTTAAGTCGCAAACCACATCAGGGTAAAGGTTCATAAAGTCAATGATGATAGGCAGGATGATGTCTTGGCCGATCGAACTTGCAGGCAGGTTAACTTTGATCTTACCTGATATGTGGGAAGGGTCATCTGTGAGTTGGCTAATGACGTTTTGAATCGAGCTTACCGAGGGAGATAGGCTGGCGTATAGTTGTTCTCCTGCAGGAGTCAGGCTTAAAGAGTGAGAAGAGCGCAGAAAAAGTTTGGTCTGCCATTCTTGCTCTAATTTACCAATGGCTTTACTGACTGCAGGTGCTGATATGCCGAGCTCTCGAGCTGCTTTAGCAAAGCTTCCAAGTTTGGCGACTTGAATGAAAACCGGCAGCTGTGTAGGAATCGATTTCATTAACTTTTGGTTATTTATAAAGTAATTAATGTCAGGCTACAGGTTATGACAAACCTCGTCAATAATGGACCTAGTTATGCAACGGAGTCCGCTTAAACTTTCTCATAGCGGGCTCTCTAATTCATCAGTTATTGATAGGGCTCGTCATCGCTATGTTAAAACAACTTACCACACTTATTTTTAGTTTTCTGATCGCAGTATCAGCCGCTCACGCCAACAATGATCTCAATTCACTTAGCACGACATACGATGCAAAAGCACGTTATGAGATGAGCGAAAATGATGTTAAAAGTTTTGTTTATCAGTGGTTTGCTGCATTTGACCATCAGCGAGAGTCTGGTTACTTCGTTAATCGCATCGCACAGCCAGTTAACATGCAATACCCGGGAACGCCTATCAATTCTGTAGAAGCATTCTTAGCTTGGTATCAAGGTGTGACAGATAGCATCATTTGGAATAGCCATGACATCGTTAGCATGGATGTGCAAGGCGACCAGGTATCTGGTTGGACGGTTTCTTATGACGTTCGTTGGCAAGCAACATCAAAAACTAAAGAGAAGTTCGACATGATGGTTCATCAAGAGCTTGAAGTTATCCGTGTTGGCGACGCTTTAAAACTGGCTAAGTTAGAAGCGACAGTCGTCGAGTAAGGAGATTACTATGAAAAAGTTCGCGGTTCTATTTTCTGTATTTGCCGTTTCGATCGGAGCAGCATTTCAAGTGTTCTGTGCTGATACGATTCATCTTGCTGCTTACCATGGTGATGAAGCTAAAGTGATTGAGTTGTTGGAAACCAACCCAGATCCTGATGCGCGAGATTCTTACGGCGGCACAGCACTGCACGCAGCCATGTTCCAAGATAACACTCGAATCGTTGAGCTTCTGATTGATGCTGGATTTGATGTGAATGCCGTTGGTCCAAGAAACGGCTACACACCTCTGCACGATGCAGTATGGGGGAACAACCTTCCAGCATTGAAAATCTTAGTGGCGAATGGCGGTGATATTACGATTGAAGGTTTGGATGGTAATACGCCACTTGAGAAGGCCATCGACGAGAATAAATCCGATATCGTTGCTTATTTAAAAAGTATTGAGAAGTAGGTTGGTGATGATAATGGAACCATTAAACCCATAGAAATGCATTAATGCGCTCAAACTCTTTTAAAGCTATGGCATCAGCCGCTATTTCAACGGCGGCTGACTCCAAAGCATGCCACTCAATATCTTCTGCTTCATAAGGTTTAATTTCACCATCCCAGCCAGCAACGATAAAATAGTGTATGAGCTGCAGTTCTTGCGTGGGGTGGTAGAGCGAGCATAAATACTGGAAGTTGGTCGGCGTTACATCGAGCTCCTCTTTCACTTCTCTCATCAAGGCTTGAACTTGGGTCTCACCATCTTCGATATGGCCACCGGGAATAGTGATTAAGCCCGGATCGGTCTCTTTGTCCTTACTTCGTTTTTCTAACAGTATTTTGTCTCCATCTAACATAATAAAAGAGACGCATTCGTGGGTTCTCAAAGTCACAATTCCTTCTGGGTGTTTGTTTTAATCTTACGTGCGCGTTCTGCGCTTGGCTTCTTTTTGATATGAAGATTCGGAGTACAGCCAAATTCCCCAAAACGCAAAGAACATACCGACCGTATAGAAGATGTAGTTAGGCGCATTTTCAGAGAGGAACTGACTAATACTGTGAGCGTCTGAAGATGGGTAAAACAGAGCCACATTCAAGGCGGAATATACGAAGCCTGCTGTCAAAGTCGACTGTAACAACCACTTTAAGCATCCCTTCTTTCGTAACTTTCCCCAACTATCAAATTTTTTACTGTTCATTTTGAGTTCCTTTGATGGTTATTACTTCTAATATGCAAACCAAGGTGAGTTTAAATGTCATGTATATTGAATCGGTTTCAAACAGTATCTATGTGTCTAGGGAAAACAGAGCACTTTCAACTTTCGACCATTGTTCCATAAATGGGATAAAGTCGCTTTGAGGGATGAACGCTAAAGCCGCGATATTGTTTTTCAAGAACACCTCTTCTAGCGCCCAAACATGATGATCAGCATAAACGGCCCAAGCCATTGCACCATCATTAAGGTCGTATTGAGATAGTTGTTTGACAGACAGGTAACCCTTTAGAAAGGTCAATGATCTATCTGGCTCCATATTGAACATGTACATACAGGCTCTAGCTATCTCATAACTTGGAGGCATGTTTTGTACAAGGTCCCAATCAATGACATCGCTGACAGCACCGTTGGAGTCAAAAAATACGTTGAAGTGATGAAAGTCGCCGTGAATCAACTGCCTACTAGTTGATGGTGTATATGAATGAATAGCTTTTGAACTTTCCAGATAACGGCTCTGCTGCTTAACTCGCTTTAACATTAAGCCGTTCGCATCTAGTTTACTATCCGCTTTAATCGCAGTAGCTATTTCTCGCAGTCTATCTATCCAAGCATGCTTATCCCACGACAGTTCAATTGTTGGAAAGTCGTTCCCAGAAATAGAAGCGAGCTCTATATGTAAATTGGCAAGCGTTTTTCCTAACTGGTGAGCATGTAATTCTGATAACTCGCTCTTCTCAACTAACCGACCTTGAGCTTCTGGAAACAACGCGTAGATGTCACCATCGAACTGACTAAAAGTATCTCCGTCACGAGTTAAAACTGGTGCAATGATAACCTTCAGGTTATTAGTGAGCCTATCAAGTAGTTTATGCTCACGCGTTATTTGTTCAATATTGCGAGTTCGATACTTTCTGAGGTAAAAGGTCTGTGATGAGTGGACACGAAAGACAGTATTGGTCGCACCTATTGATAGTGGCTCGAGACTTGTGTTCTCGTCAATTTGGCTCCAATTTTCACGAACCTTTTGAATGAAATCAGTCATAGCTCAATCCATCACGGTTAACACCTTAGCTAAAACCTTTATCATGATTGTTCCTTCATCGTGTTGTTGCTATTAGGTTTGGTTGTATGAACCAAGATAGTACGAAGCTCTGCTATCGTATTCTGGCTAAATACCTTGATGCCATTCCGCTCTAACAACGTAGCGGTGACTCCTGAACCATCGATTTTGGTTCCGCTAAACGTACCATCGTAAATATTAGAGCTGCCACAGGATGGGCTACCTTCAGCTAACACCGCATACTTGATTTGCTGCTTTTGACATAGCTTTAAGGCGTTCTCAGCACCAGCTACAAATAGAGCGGTAACATCGATGTTATCGTCGCCGACAACGCTCGCCAAACCGTCTAGTACATCGATGCCTTTTCCTGCAATGATTTCAGCTGGTGGTCTGGGAGTCGGAAGTCCCGCTGATACTTCTGGGCAAAAAATCACAAGCTCTAGGTTTGATTTAAGCCATTCAAAATCAGCTTCAGGTATGGACAAACAACTAGCGTTGTAACGAACTTTATTCCCCATTAGACACGAACTGACTAAAACTTTTTTCACCTAGGACTCCGTTGTGTTTGATAGCAATTAACGTCGCTTCAAGTGTAAATTACATCACCATTTTACCTGAAATATAAAGGAGTAGCTTACTAACTCATTCAAATTAAGCCTCTATTAGTATTTTAAAAGAGCAACGTGTATCCATTGAGCTTGCTCATTGCTCATCAAGCCACAACGAGTACGTTACGGATTTACCAACGATCCAAAGCTTGGTTGTGTAGAGAGAGTTTCGAGAGTAATAACATCGAGTACTTCAGAGAAAGGGGAGCGCTGCATAAAATCTGCAATGTTATTGTTTTCAACCTCGTTAAAGATGGCGCTATGACGAAACTGAACGTAATCCAATGCGACGTGAAGGTATAAATTGGCGAGATTAGGTTGCAGGTAGGAATCGATACCTGGGGGATTTAACTGCTGGTTTAACCTTTTTAAGGCCAATGTTACGCCCTTTTCACCACGTGCAATTAACTCGTTCGACTCGTCGGTATAGCGCTTTAATGCAGCACTTCTAAACGCAATCTCCATCAGTGTTTTTGCAAAACCTAGCTGGCTGACCTGATCAACGTTTAGATAGTCGATAGGGATTAGATCTTCAGGCTGGCTGACTTCGATTAGATGTTGGCAAATACATAGGCTCTCGGAAAGGGTGATACCCTCTTTGGTGACTAATGTTGGGATCAAACAAAACGGGTTTGCGTCTATCAGCTCTGCAGGAGATGCCCAAGGGTCGACCCATTCGAGGGATAAAGAGGAGCTTTTCGTAAGGAGAGCGGTCGCGACTACAGCGCGCGAAAATGGGGATGTATCATTGAGATAGAGTTTCATCATTAATCCTTTAATGGCGATTTTCGATTGGGGATGGTGATTCAACTTGAGCCCGTGTAGATGTGAACGAGATACAAAGCGCAGCAATGATTAGTGCTAATGTCGACACTAAAAACAGCTGAGCGTAGGTTGCGCCTTGGCTCAAAAGATAGGCCATTAGGAAACCTACAACACCTTGTGACAGTGCAAAAGAGAGTGTCATTAACCCCCAAGCCTTAGTGTGCAGCTCATAGCCAACACACTCCAATGTATAAGTTGAAACAAGCATTACAGTGACTGGCGTAAACATTCCGACCAAAATTGACGACACAAGCAGGGCACTAGGGTGGATGCTGATTAACGGAAGTCCAACGCCAATTGCCTTGAACAAAAAAGCGATACACAGGGTGAATTTTATTCCTTGTTTGTCTGCGAACATGCCGATCAGCATAGGGCCGACAGCGGCTCCCACGCCAAACGCAGCCCAGAAAAATCCTCCCGCACCAAAGGGCATACCTATATCTCTTACGATGTAGTCGACCCAAAACAAGGTATGGGGGAGATAGCCAATGGCATCGAACGTGTAAGCGATAAAAACGAACAACACGCAATGGCGCTGAGATGTGCTTAATTGAGAGAAAGACGCCTTGATGTAGCTTGCGCTTGAAGGAGAGGGAACTGTTTCCCAAGCATTCCAACTTAATAGTGTCGCTATGAAGGTAATGAACCCCATACCGAGCCAAGTCGACGTGACACTGGCGCTAATCAGTATTGGAATCAAAGTGCCTGACAACATGGCGCCAATCCCAAGGCCAGAAAATACCACGCTACTGGTTCGACTTTTGGTTTGTGGCGAGACTTTTCTCAGGATCATTGGTGGCGCGAGAATCATCAATAGCGCACCCATTGTGCCCGCCAAGGTTCTCCATATGTAAAACCAAGTAATAGGGGCTTGTTCAAAAGCACAAGCGAAGTAGCTCATAGTACTGATGACCATCGCTGTTCGCACAAGGTGACCTGAACTAAAAAACCGGAGTAGGTAGCTCGCTAACGGTGCACCTAGAAGGTAACCAATAAGAGTGGAAACACCTAAGTAGGCGGCTTGGTCTTGATTGAACCATCCATGCTGTATTAATGCCGGCATTAAAGCGATATACGCGAATCGACCGATACCGACGCCGACCAAAGTGGCCGCCAGCCCAGCTAGGCTATTGCGATTTATGAAATGGGCATTGTCCGTCATTCTGGCTCGATACTTTGATGCATGGGATTAGATTGTGACAGTAACCCTAACACAGTGCATTTGGGCTTTAGTGGCAGTAGCGTGACGGATAGTTGGCCAGCGGCAGCTACTTTTTAGATAAGAGCGTTTGATTGTTAGTTTAATTTAGCTTTCGAGATGGGAAAGCTAAATTAAGCTGGTGTTTTAATCGGCGATTGAGTAGTGATTAATGCTATTAGACTAAAGTCTAAGGAATGAGTGCGCTCACCTGAGAGATGGCGTTCGGAGCGCACGTTTTTCTGTGGTCTAGAAAACCCCATTTGAGTTTGCGATGTCTCCGCCACTGATAAGCGAATACAGTCTCATCGAAAAATCCAATGCTTGGATTGAATCCCAGTGCTCAACAATTCTTCCATCTTCCAAGCGCCACTTATCAATAATGTTCATTCCTTTCTCGTCGTTCCCTCTGTCTTCTGCGTTTAATGTCGCGTGAGAGTGGAAAATAACGTAGTCACCATCAACGTAGATGTGTTTTACGTCATAGGTATAGTCTGGGTACTCCTCAACGAACTCTTGTAGAAAGCCAACAAGGCCCGTAATTTTGTCTGGAAGATTTCGGTTGTGTTGAATGTATGAGCTGTCGTTGTAATGAGTTAGAACATAATCAAAATCATGATTGTTCATTATGTTCTGAACAAAGTCGGTAATGATCCTCGCATTGTTGAGCTCTTGCTCAGACCAATTGGATTTTTGTAGTGAAGGTAGGTCGATAATGATTTTATCTGAAGCCTGTGCGTAAGCAGCCGTGCTTGCCAATAAAAGGATAAATGAGGTCAGTGCTTTTAACATGGTTCACTCCGTTGTTTTTTTGTTTCTAGGTATACATTGATAACTATAGTAATTAATAGTAACCTATTGTACAAGAACGCACCGAAACATGCCCTAGGCACATTTTGGTAACTTATAGAGACAAATTCACCTTACTAGAGTGGAGTAAATGATGGCGAAGCCAAAGTCAGACAGACGGACTTTTCATAACAATGAAGACTGCCCAATTCGAAACGTGGTCGCACATATCGGTGACAAATGGTCGTTGTTGATTTTGTTTGCGCTGGTAGACGGGGAAGACCGCTTCAATTCCCTTAAATCACGAATCGAAGGTATTTCGCAACGAATGCTGACCCAAACACTGAGGGATCTAGAGCGTGACGGTTATGTCAATCGTACCGTTTATCCGGAAGTGCCGGTTAAAGTTGAGTATTGTTTGACGGAGATGGGGAGAGAGATCGTCAAGCCATTATATCAATTGGTGTCTTGGGCGGGGGACAATCAAGATAGTATTGAAAGAGCGCGCAGTGAATACGATGCGAAGAACGGATAACTTTCAGAAAATTGAATTTTAGACATCAAAAAGGCCACTAGTGAGTGGCCTTTGACATTTACGCGCTGACACATTTACACGCGTGACAAATCATAGCCTGCAGCAAGGAGGAGGCCACGCTCGCGTTTGATGAGTTGAGCTCTGTCTTCGATAAGCTCATGCAGTGCTTGTTGTGGTTTAGAAGCGATCGTTTTGTATTGCTCAAAAGTCGTAGCTGCACCAATAGCTTCAAACATCTGACTAATAACATTTCGTGCTTCACACGGGTTAGTTTCTGTCTTGAAATACTCGACACCTTGAGCGGCTTCGCGCATTTCAACAAGCAGCTCAGTCGGGCTGCTTTCTTTCGCTACCGCTAGGTAATTGTCCAGTACTCGCTTAGCAAAAAGGAGCTCGGTTAATGGGATGTCGCGACCGCTTTCGATCAATGCTTGGTCTAAAATTTGTGATGAGCTCATCGTCTGTCCTTGGTTCGTTTTTACAATTTCTAAAGGCAGCCTAAATTATCAAGAGAACAAAATAAATACCCTTTTGATTAATCTTCATTTGATCAGCAAAATCGTGATGGGAAATGTCACAAATTGAGCCATTTTCGCGAGCAAATCTAATGTATATAAGGCGCTTAATCCTCCTTATGCTCACACCTTCATAAAAATCCACGTTTTGAGCTATTCTTTAATTTGAATACAAGGATCTGTATGTTGGAGAAGATGGAAATCTCATTGCCTAGTGACTTTTTTGAGTCGATTTTAAATTCACTGCTTGAACAGATTGCGATTATCGACGCAACTGGAAGCATCGTGTTTGTAAATCAAAGCTGGAAGGATTTTGGTACCGAAAATGACGGTGATAATGAGATTGAATGGCGAGGTATCAATTACTTAGATTGCTGCGGTGAAGAAACACCACGAGAAGGCGAACAAACCGTTAAACAAGGTATTCAAAGAGTGATCTCCGGAGAAACGATGAGTTTTACTTATGAGTACCCTTGTCATAGTCCAAACACTCAGCGCTGGTTTTTGATGAGAGTGACGCCACTCACTGAAAGTACCCTCCCTTTTTATGTCATCACTCATCAAAATATTACGGATAGGAAAAATGCCGAAATCTTGGTCGCTCAGGCATCAGAGCAAGACCCATTGACCGGTATTGCAAACCGAAGAAAGTTTGAAGCGTTCGCCAATGAACACTGGATGACTTATGTGAGAGAGCGTACCCCAGTCTCGATCATTATGATAGACATCGACTTTTTCAAAAAGATCAACGATAGCTGCGGCCACGCTTTCGGTGACGAATGCCTAGTTAGAGTCACAAATATTTTATCTCAAGCTTGTCGTAGAACGACAGACCTCTGTGCGAGATACGGAGGTGAAGAGTTCGTTGTCTTTTTAGGTAATACGCCGCTTTCAGGTGCTAGGAAGGTAGCAGAGTGGATTATATTTAACTTACGCAACATGAAGATATTTGAATGCGTTGACATTGATATGCCATACCTAAGTGTGAGTATCGGTATTACAACGAGCACACCAGACTGCAATACACATTTGAACGATCTGGTTCAAGAAGCGGATAACTGCCTTTATGAGGCAAAACGTAACGGCAGAGATAGAATCGAATACAGCTCAAACGTAATCTCAGAGTCGAGCCAATCGTTAAAAAGTCGAGGTAGACAGCGCAGGTAGCGTTTTAAATTGATTCCCCCGGAGCTAAAGATACTTCACTCCCATTACAGTTTTCGCACTGTTTAATTCAAACAAGCTTGAATCACTACAACAGGTAGATATCTGTTGTGTCCACCTAAAGCGTTGACCTGTGACTCAACACCGTTGCTCGCTTTCTAGGCGGTATTGTTCAATCGTGTTATATCATCTAACAACTTGATATTGATATAAAATAGAGTCGCTAGTACAAATATAGCGATTAGTTTTAACCAATTCGATAGAAAGAATGAAGGAACTCCCAATGCATTACGATGTATTCAATGGAGACGCAGACGGCATCATTGCGCTGTTACAACTGCGTTTGAGTGAACCAAAAGAAAGCGTCCTTATCACTGGCGTTAAGCGTGATATTAAGTTGCTCTCTCAAGTTGTCGCTCAAAAGGACGCTTCTTCTGTCACGGTATTGGATGTGTCGATGGAGAAAAATCAAGATGCATTGCACGCACTACTGGAAGCAAAAGTTGATGTGTTCTATTGCGACCATCATCGTACGGGTGAAATGCCAAATTCTGACAACCTAGATGCGCTAGTGGATACTGCGCCAGAGTGCTGTACTAGCTTGTTGATCAATCAAAAGCTTAATGGTGAACATGTGGCTTGGGCGATTGCGGCGGCCTTTGGTGACAACTTGAAAACTGTTGCGACTCAGCTCGCACTAGAGAATGGTTTGGATGAGTCACAAATTGCGTTCTTGGAAGAGTTGGGCACCTTAGTCAACTATAACGGATATGGGGCATCACTGAGTGATTTGCACTTCACTCCCGTAGAGCTTTACCAAACACTCTATCAATACCCAAATCCGTTTGATCTGTTGAGTGACGAAGAATCGGTGTTCTACCGTTTACGAGCCGCTTATCAAAGTGATTATCAACAGGTGTCGAGCCTCGCTCCAACTTACGAGAGCAATTCGGCGCGCGTTTATGAATTGCCGAGTGAAACTTGGGCAAGACGCATTAGCGGGGTATTTGGGAACGAGATTGTTAATCAAGACCCGAACCGTGCTCAGGCTGTACTAACAAAAAATGAAGCTGATAAATCTTACATGGTGAGCTTACGTGCACCCTTGTCGAATAGAACTGGGGCCGATGAGGTGTGTTCTAGCTTTCCTACAGGGGGCGGGCGTAAAGCCGCTGCGGGCATCAACGTTTTGCCAGAAACAGATAAGCAGCGGTTTATTCAAGTGTTAACGGATTACTATTCGAACTAGCAAGGAAAGCAACGAGTATATATCTTGTTCGTTCTTTGCTATATGGAAGAATTTCGAGCAACTCTTACTGTTTTCATTGTCACTTTCCAGGACGAAGGTACTGGTGGTTTTCACAATGTGGTCCCACTTTACCTTCTATCTTATCGATATGATTCTGGATAAGTTCTTTGACATCTTGAGCTTGTTGGATGACCTCATCCATGCGGGCTGACTGCTTGAGTAATATAGCAATCGCTTCAGAATCTGACATTTTGTTATCTAAAAACGCATTGAGCAGCGGTTTGATTTGCTTTAGAGTCAAGCCAACATGCTTAGCCTTCTCAATCAGATAAAGCCTGTTTATAGCTTGTTCGTCAAACTCCCTATACACCCGACTGCCCGCACTCACCGGTGAAGATGATATTAAACCGAGCGATTCATAATGCCTGACGAGTTCTTTTGACACACCCGCTTGCTTGCATAACTCTCCAATTCGCATCATTACCTCTTGACTGTGTGGTATACCACACAGATTAAACTCTTACTTCTTCAATATCAACGGTGAGGAATATAGGGAATGATCAATGTGTGGAAAGCGCAAGATATGCCTGATTTAAAGGGAAAAGTCTCGGTCGTGACTGGTGGGAATGCCGGGCTTGGCTTTCAAAGTGCATTAGCACTGGCACAAGCAGGTTGTAAGGTGGTTATTGGCTGCAGGACCAATGAGAAAGGTGTGTTAGCCAAAGAGAAAATACTTAAGCTTGTTCCGGACGCGGATATCGAGAACGGTTTGCTCGATCTGACTTACTTTACATCCGTTCGGCATTTTGCTGATGCGGTTATTGAGAGGCATGACCGTCTTGATATATTGCTGAACAATGCAGGTGTGGTGAACCTAAGTGAACTTCAGCATACAGAGCAGGGTCATGAAATGCACTTCGCGACAAACCACTTAGGCCACTTTTTACTCACAGGGTGCTTGCTACCGATAATCAAAACAACGCCCGGAGCAAGAGTCGTTACAGTGAGTAGCGGTGGGTATAAGTTTGGGGAAATACGCTTTGATGATCTTGATTGGAAGAAAAGGCCTTACCATCGAATAAAGTCATACGGTGATAGCAAGCTTGCGAACATGTTGTTCTTTCGTCAACTCCATAAGATGTTTAAATCGAATGGTATTGATGCACAATCGATCGCAGCCCACCCGGGTCTAACCGCGAGTGAAAGGCAACAAACACAAGGCGTAGGTGGTATGCTTTCCAAATGGCTCGCATCTCCAATGGAGGAGGGTGTTCAACCCTTGCTTATGGCGTGTTGCGCGCAAGAATACCAAAGTGGGGATTCTATCGGTCCAAGGTTTGGTATTCGCGGACGCCCTGTGAAAGAGCGACTAAAGGATACGGCACTGAGTCAGGAAGTTGCAGGTGAACTTTGGGATTATTCTTGTCAGGCCACCGAAATGTCCTATCAATTCGGTGATATTGGTTAGCTTGTTGATGTCCGTGCTTTGGCAGTTCGTATCCTTAACAACTTTTGGGACTTAACCGCAATTCTCCAAAGTCAGCAGGTGACGGTACTTATCTGAAGAGCGTAAGTATCTTGCTAAAGCGCGATCATTTTGCTCCGCGATAATGTGGTCGATGAGCCATCTCGCCATAAAAACGATGATTTCTTTCAAATCGAGTTGGCCATTGACGTAATGCGTATATTTGTTTCTTAGTTTTTTGAGCAGCATTTGGTGAACCTTTTGGTGCTGCTCGAACCCATCGTAATGGGTGATCATCATAATGTTATCTTCACTTAAAAAGTGAAACTCTGCGTAAGCAATTACTTCATCAATTAAGCGGCGCACAATCGCTTTAGATTCGTTCTGAAACATGATCAGTTTATTGATCATCGCCAATAGGTTTTTGTGTTGAAGATCGAGCTCTTCTACATCCAAGCTGTACTCTTTTTTCCATGTGTAGAGATGCATTGTGGCCCTCGATTGCTTTGGTGAAACTGCGCTATTGATAGAATGATTTGCACTTTATAGATTTGGTTGGTGAATGGATAGCTTAACCATGTTTTTTGTGAGGACAGGTAGGTTTTTTTGCAGTCTATTGTTTCTCGTTTCAATACAAGTGACGGAAAGATAGGGTATTTTTAGGTTTTGTAGCTGGAATCGACAATTGCATCTCGAACTTTCTATCAATAAATCCGGATTCGACATCATTCAGTCATAGGTTTTCTTAAGCCATCATGGTGCTGCATTCAAGCGGTAACCGATTTATTAGGAGAAAGATTATGTCAGATGCTACCCCAACAAGACCTATTGTCATTATTGGTAAAAATGCAAAAACTGGTGTTCGAGTGAACAAGCTTCTTAGTCAGCTTGGCATTGAAACGCGGCAAGTTTCTCGCAGTGCGGCTACGTATTTTGACTGGGAGGCTCGAAGCTCATGGCCGACTGCACTCAAGGGGGCTCGCTCAGCTTATGTTACCTATCAACCCGACTTGGCAGTGCCTAACGCTGAGGGAGACATTAATGCGTTCGTGGAAGTCGCTAAAGCGCAAGGTGTAGAACATATCGTATTGCTGTCTGGGCGTGGTGAAGAGGGAGCAGAAAAAGCAGAACGTATTCTGATCAACAGCGGTTTGGATTGGAATATTGTTAGAGCTTCGTGGTTCGCGCAAAACTTTAGCGAGAGCTTTATGGCTCAAGGTGTCTTAGAGGGCGAACTTGTGTTACCAGCAGGCAACACACCTGAGCCATTTATTGACACTGATGACATTGCGGAAGTCGCCGTGGCAGCCTTGGTTGATCCAAGTAAGCGCAATAGCCTTTACGAAGTTACAGGCCCTGAGTTGATGACATTCCAAGATTGTGTCGATGAGATTTCGAAACAGCTTGGTAGGAAGATTAAGTTTACCCCTGTGAGCATCGAAGCGTATTTAGAGATTCTAAAGAGTCAGAACTTGCCAGAAGATTACCAATGGTTATTGAATGAGTTGTTTACGGTGGTCTTTGATGGCCGCAATTCAAACGTTACTCATGGCGTTGAAGAAGCTATTGGAAGAAAACCGACTAAGTTTTCAGACTACGTGTCGAAGACGATGGCAGCCGGATATTGGGATTAACTGTCGGTTATTCGACTTAGCTACCTTCTATCGAGAGCAAACAGTGAAACGTAAAACAACAGCCTGGATGTCTATTCAGGCTGTTGTCGTTATTGCTTAGCCGTTTTTGGCTAAGTTATTCTTTTTGGTGGTCGATGGAGACTCACCGTATTTACTTTTGTAGGCGCGGCTGAAGGCAGCCTCTGATTGATACCCGACGTCGAGAGCAACATTAAGAACATGATCCTTTCCGTATAATAGCTTCTCTCTGGCAAGAGATAGGCGCCAATCGGTGATGTATTTCTTGGGTGTCTGTCCGACAGTTTTCTTGAAGTATTCGATGAAGCTGGTGCGGGACATGCTTGAAATATCTGCCAGTGTTTCGATATCGATATTGGCAGCGCTGTCATTGTGGATCAGCTTCATTGCCCGTGATAAACGTTTGTCGGTATGCGCCATTATCCAATTCTGATTTTCATCAGACATTTCATCTATCCACGTTCGAATACACTGTAGAATAAGCACGTCTGCCAATTTAGACACCACCAACTCAGAACCATACTCTTCACTTTTTATTTCCCTGTGAATGGCTTGAACGACACTCTTAATCGTCTCGTGAGCCTTTGATTGTGCGTCAATTAAAATGAACTCAGGCATAGACGTGATGATCGAAGTCGTGACCTCGTTTTCAAACAAAACCGTACCACATAGAGTTATGGTCGTGTCACCAATACCTTTGGTTGTTAGTCGTTCGTAGTGCTCTGTAATTTCTTCTATGTCATTCTCAAACAAATCGGTAGCAGCTGATTTGTTTGTATCGACGATATCATGGCCTGTGCCGTGTGGAAGCAAGATAAAGTCGCCGGCACCGAGCTTAACCTGTGTTCCTTCGACAACCACAATCGCTTTCCCTTCAAGAACTAAGTGAAACATTGTGCTCGATGGGATAGATGGCATTTTGATGCCCCACGGTTGTTTCATTGTCGAATGAGTATAAAACACGCTACTCATTTTCAGCTCACTCAACGGCGATCCTGCGGCGTTCTTTTTGCGCTTTTCAGTATTGAATTTAGATAATGCTAGTCGCGCTTTGTCTTCCATAAATGTATTTCCTGCAAATCTTCGACGATTTCCTGTCAATCAAATCATCGCCTAATTGGATGTAATAAACAAACTTAACAAGCATTGCTCATGGGTTAGCTTGTTTTAGTTTTGCTGAAAACATGGGAGGTTTACATGGTCAGAAAAAGAGTACTAATTGTATACGGCTCGGGCTTTGGTTCGACGGCCGATATAGCACATACCATCGCTCAAGAGTTACAAGAATTGGGTATAACAACACAAGTGTATCCTGTAGAGAGAGCAAGAGCTCCCTATGCTGATGAAGTGGTTATTATTGGTGCGCCAATCCGCTACGACAGATGGCTGACGGAAGTTAGATCATATATCCGTAAGTATCAAAATGAATTGTCATCGACATCAGTAGCGTATTTCTATACCTGTTTGGCGCTTGTAAAACAGCCATCCAGCTCATTCAATTCGGTACGGGTTTATGATCAAACGCTAATCAAGATGAATCGTAATGTTGAGCCCATCATGGTTGCAGGTTTTCCCGGTACATTGCAGCCAAAACGTATGCCTTGGTATTACCGATACCCACTTAAGCTGATTGCTATGGTTAAAGGGGTAGAGGATGGAGACTATCGCGATTGGGACATGGTTAGGTGTTGGGCTCGCCAGATTTCGAAGCTTGTATGACTGAATCTATGGGTTATTGCTACTATTGAAACACTTCGGCTAGCGGGGTCTGTTCAACTAACCGAAGTTCTTTCATTTGTGTATTAAGGCCATTGATTAGGCTTTACTTGCTTGCGTATTACTTGGCATTGGCTTTTCACTCTTCTCAGGGATGATGGCCATTAACCCAGTAATAATAAGGGCGGCGATACCCGACATAGTGACCGGAGAACCAAAGATACTTTGAACCAGTTTAGGGGCCTCTTTCAGTAAGTCAGGTACCAGCATTACGCCAAGACCCAAACCAAAAGAGATGGCGATTGTCATGATGCGGCGTCGGTCTAGCTTTTCATTGGCGATGATTTTGATGCCTGCTGCTGCAACTGTCCCGAACATCACCAGTGTTGCTCCTCCTAATACTGGTTTTGGAATCGTCATTAACACGGCACCTAAAATAGGGAAAAGCCCCATCAAGAATAGAATGCCTGCGATGAAGTAGCCTATGTATCGACTCGCAATACCAGTGAAGTGAATCACACCGTTATTCTGGCTGAATGTAGTATTTGGGAAGGTGTTGAATACAGCCGCAATAAGTGAGTTTACGCCGTCACCTAATACACCTGCTTTTAAACGTTGGATGTATTTTGGCCCCTTGATAGGCTGCCCAGAGAACATACTGTTCGCGGTGAGGTCACCAGTCGACTCAATGGCAGTGATGAGGTAGATGAAAGCAATAGGTAAGAAGGCTTGCCAGTCAAAAGCAAAGCCATATTTGAATGGTACAGGAATACTCAGTAACGGTTGAGAGGCAAAATCAGGCATAGTTGCTTTTCCCATGATAATCGCCGCTGCCCAACCCATCGCAAGTCCGATTAAGATCGATGACAACCTGACCATGACGCTTTGGCTGAGGTTTAGCACGACAATGATCCCTAGCACCAAGGCACCTAGCATTAAGTTGCTTGGTGAACCAAAGTCGTCAGCGCCAAATCCACCAGCGATATCGGTAACGCCCACCTTAATTAATGAAATACCAATGGTCGTGATAACAATGCCGGTTACTACCGGTGTGATGACGACTTTTAGCTTATCGATAAAGCGAGATAGCCCAATTTCAACAAAGGCACCAAAGAAGCAAACACCGAAAATCGTGGCTAGCATCTCTTCTGGTCCTCCGCCATTCGCTTTAACCAGAAAGCCGGCACCTAATACCGATCCCAAGAAGGCAAAACTGGTGCCTTGTACACAGATCATTCCAGCACCTACAGGTCCCACTCGTTTTGCCTGAATGAAAGTACCCACTCCTGAAACCATCAAAGCCATACTGATCAAGTAGGGGATGTGTTCCCCCAAGCCCAATACGCCTCCAATAATGAGCGTTGGAGTGATAATGCCAACAAAGCTAGCCAAAACATGTTGCAGTGCTGCATAGCTGGCAGCTTTGACCGATGGGCGATCATCCAATCCGTAGATCAGTTCACTGTTACGTTCTTGTTCCATGTGATTCCCTTAATGTATTTTTAATTGTATACAATCCTTAATCTACATAGTGAGCAATATACGTACCAATGATGAAGTGCCCATTTATTGGGGAGTCAGATATAAAACCATGATTGTGTTGCACTAAAAGTCGCCAATATTGTTCGGTGTTGGTGCAATCGTTAAGGTTTGGCCAACCTATTTTGGGGCTGCTCCTTTTGTGTTGACTGAAAAAACAAGCACACCATGACTAAAGCAATTCCCAACCATCCCATTGGCGGTATGTGTTCTTCGAGTATTAACACTGCGATGACAGCCGCAACAACAGGCTCGAATAGCGTTAGGATATTTGCTGTGCTCGCATTGATGTGCCTTAATCCCACCCCAAACATGATGTAACCGACGCCCATTGGAATGACCGCCATGTAGATGAGCACCAGGGTATTGGTTTGAGATGCGAATAAGTTGTCTCCTGATGCCAGCAGGGTGGGTAGAAGTAAACACGCGCCCAGCCCAAAGATGGCGCCCATCGCTGCCTGTGACTGAATCCCCTTATTAATAAGCTCTTTGGCCATTACGGAATATGTGGCGTAACTTAAGCCTGCGACTAGGCCGAGTAAGATGCCCCAAAGTTTGAATTGCGATTCAGAGTGACTGTGAGTGGTTTCCGCATTGACGAGAAGTACAATGCCAAAAATTCCGATCACTAAGCTGAAAAGCTTACGAATAGTTATATTCTTACTTGTGCTAAATAGACACTCGAATGCAAGAGTGAAAAGTGGGGCGGAGGCAATAGAAACCACGGTGCCAGTCGCAACTCCGGCCATTCTCATTGAAGTATAAAAAGCCATTGGATAAATCATCAATGCAAGGGCGCCAATCACTACTTCTTTTCTATGGTGCTTTAACAATGAAGCATCTTGTTTTAAGGCAGTGTTTGCTAATAAAGCTTGTATCACGCCACCTATGCCCATAGAAAAAGCGCCAACAGCTAATGGGCTTACCTCGGGAACTAACGTAGCCGCTGCCCCTGTTGTTCCCCAAAGGATCGAAGCCAGTAATATAAAAATAGATCCATGCTGATGTGGTGCTAGCTGAAAGCGTGTTGTCATCATTTCTTAATCCAAACATCCATTTGATGCTGAAAGGATAAGCGATGAAAAAAGGCAGTACTTTGCTGAAAAGACGAAATTGTATTTTAAAAAGACGCTTTTAACTGCGTGTGAATTGGCGTGGGGGTAGGCCGAAATGAAGAGAGAAGCGTCGGCTAAAAGCAGAAAGATCGTTATAGCCGACTCTTTCCGCAACAATCTGGACGGGTAAATCAGTATGAGTAAGAAGCGCTTTGGCTTTTTCCATTCTATGGTGAGTAACGTATTGTTGGACGCTCATACCGAGGTTGGTTTTGAAAAGCACTTTAAATTGAGTCGGGCTCAGACAAGCAATTTTTGATAACTCGGCAATTGAAAGAGGGTTTGCTAAATTGTCAAAAATCTCACTCTGCGCAGCACGGATCCGAGGATCAATTTTTGAAGTTATCGGTTGCTGTGTTAGTAGCATAGTAAAGACATCGAGAATTGAAGACTCTATCGCTTTGTCCACTTGGTGTTCTAGCTGTTTCTCCACAAAATAGATAAAGCTCAGTAGTGGTGTTGTCGTAGAAAATACGTGTACGTCACTCTCGAGAAGATGCTCTGGAAGCGCTGGCATGTCAGCAACAATAAATCGAGCGGCTTCGTCCGCTTGAAAACCATGGGTAGTGCCCGCAGGAATCACAACACACTCACCCACAGTTACCTTTCCAGAAAACTTATCCATCTGAATGTTGATGTTACCTTGAACTGGAAGCACAAGCTGGTGGTAATCATCATGCGAGTGACTGTTTAGCTTCTTAGTGTAGGCTCGGATACTGAGAGTTGGCTGCATTGCGATGTCCATCCATGTGACAGCAGGTGAAATGAGGTGACTTCCTTTAATTGATATAAAGGGCTTTCCATATTTTTATACGATATTAAAGCCTTCTATTGCAAACCACTCAAGGCTTCACCTAGAGGTTTAAAGTAAGCTTGTAATGCGCTGTGAATTTTCATTCGATGCTCTAAGTCAGGGTAGACTTTGATGTGTTCGGGTTTGGTTGTCCCAGACACTAAGTAGCTATTTTCAATGCCAGAGCACGACTCGACCACTGACTCAAAGGCTCTAGCCATCATCTCTGTAGGTAGGGAGAAATAATGGCTTCCCATCGCTTTGTCTGCCACAACACTTCGTGATACATAATCGTGCCGGTCTTGCTGATCATCAGTGAGCAGCGTCGCGTCAAATATCTTCAGTAATCTGTCATTCAACGGATGCGGAAAATGCTCGGCGTTTTTTAGCCAACAGTCGCTGG
The DNA here is from genome assembly GCF_030248535.1 of Vibrio sp. D404a. Taxonomy (GTDB): domain Bacteria; phylum Pseudomonadota; class Gammaproteobacteria; order Enterobacterales; family Vibrionaceae; genus Vibrio. The sequence continues at coordinate 37,688 of NZ_JAHGAJ010000003.1, forward strand.
CAAAGATCGTTCGTCTTTGTGGTCCAGATCTGTCACCAATATCAAACGCTTTCTCTGCAATGTAATGATCAAAAGCATGCCAAAACTCATGGGCTAAAGCGCCAGCTCCGGCATTTTTCGCGAGCGCGAGTTCTCTTTGATTTGGTGCGTAGTGGGCTTGAACGCCTTTTTGTCCGCCGCTTCCAAAAGCCAGATTTAGACTACCTCTCAACCCAATGGCTTTGGGCGGTAGAGCCAATATGTAAGCAAGGTCGGCAAACGAGTCGAAGATCAGGTTGGCTGCTAAATCTTTCTCTTCTTGGTTGACCCATTTACCTACACGAATGCTGCCAATGCCAAAGGTATCTCGTATGTCGATAAACGACACTTGCTCCCCATGACGATAGTCTGGGCCTTTACGAGTTTTGTATTTAAAGCTAGTTAAACGCAAGATTCACCTGGTGCATGGATAGTTGATAGGGCTGTGGTTTCAAGCGCGTGTATTGTACAGCAATTGATGTTGGTGTGGTTGGATAATGAAGTTTGCTCAATTTCTAGATAGTTTTTGGACAAAAGTGACATAGGGTAAAGCTCTGTGATCAACATTTGATAATCATACCTTACAAATCAGCTATTAATTTCTTCGGATAAACAGAGGGCGTCCTCCAACTCCACACCCAAACATTTGATGTTGTTTTCGATCCCAGTGTGCGCAAGCAAAAGCTGTATCGCTCGGATATTCTTAGTCTTCTTCTAATCAACAATTTGCTTGTAACGGGGGCTTGCAATATGACCAATAGTGTCAAATTGGAAAAGAACATTTTTATAACTTAACTTTCATCGAAGTGCTGAACTCAGATTTAACAAAGCCTCAATCAAACTTCCTGACTACACTCTTCTCAAGTCATGAGAACAGTGTTTGTCAGCTGAAACCTCTTTATATAGAATACAAGCCTGATTGATAGTATTGATTTTACAGATTATTTTTAGGAAAGATTATGGAATTTTTAACATCGGCAATTCTATCGGGTGTTCTTTATGACGGCTTTAAAGATGGAATCACGATATCTTCAGCATTTTTAAAAGAGAAGCTACAGGGGTGGCTTGTTGATGATGTGGTTTTAGAACAGATTACAGAAAAAGTTCATGAGCTTGAGTTACAAGACTTCGGTGAACGTGCAATTACTCGTAAACTGGATGAATCATCTGAGCTTCAGGAGCTTATGAAGTCAGTCAAACCTGAACAAAATATTGGTATAGGTTCTGTTACCCAGAACCACAGCGGCTCAGGAGACAACATCGTAGGGAATAAGACCGTATATAACAAGTAGGAACACTATCTGATGGCAGACCAAGAACACTACGGTTCAGGTGATAATATTGCAGGCAATAAGTCTGTGCACATTATTCATAGCATTCAAGCTAGAGATCTTATGAGAGTGGTTGAGGGTATCATGCAAGATATCCGATTTAGGGATTTATATAAGGCTCGAGAGAATTTACAGGCTCTAAATGACATCAACTCTCTCGAAGAGGATGTTCGGCTCTTGCTCAATGCTTTAAGTCTAAAAGTAGAACTTATTGCTTGTTCTGATCTGCCATCAAAGAGTGAGATACTGTCGTTGCTCAGGCAAGGCTCTCTGCCTGAAAACATTCGAGAAGTGGTTACTTCAATACTGATTGACTTAGAGTCCAGAACTTCAGAAAGCAACGCTATATCTCGATACTTGGATTTAGATATAAAAGGCGAATTTGTTAAAGAGGTGTTCTATGAACGCTTAGCTTCTAATGAAGAACTTAATGACACCTATCATTCCACAAAGCCTTATGACTTTTCTGAGCAGGAGCTTACTGGCTTGGTTCGAGGAGCACTGAGAACAGAAGAGTTTGCTTTAGCAGTTGAAATCGCTCAATTGTTGAAAGACAGCTTTTCCTCAGATAATGCCAAGGTACTTTTACTGGTCGCAGAAACATGTTTCTTAACCTCCCTTAACCTAGGTAAGCCCGTTATATCTTTTAGTAAGACAGATAAAAATCAATTAGATGCACTTACAGAACAGCTGTTGGCTAGGATGGGAAAGCATTTTGAGGTCAGACTTTTAAGTGTTCTCATTAATTTGCTGAACCTGTACCAGTTTTCTGATGTTCGATTATTTGAGCTTGGAGAGCTATACCTTGAGCAAATCAAGGGCGTAAATCCAGAGTGTGCCAAAGTAATAGAGCAACTCTCCAAGAGTGAAAACAGTCTTGAAGTTAGCACTGAGCCTCTCTCAGGTACGTTAGACTTAGAAGCATTTTCTCGATTAGACTTTGCCGTCCAAGCTGGGAAGGTAAAAATAAGCTCGATAAGTAACTGGGTTGATCACGGTGGGGTAGTTAGAACCGATGATGAATATACTAACTCATTTGCTAATTTGTATCTCAGTGCTTTAGTTTGTTCCGATGAGGACAAGAAAAAGCTCCATGAGCTGGATAGTCTAGCTCAAAGCTTTTTTGAGGCCGACTCTCAACGATTTAAGGCCATCCCCTCCCACGCTATTCTCAGGTTGTGTGAAAGGTTCGTGGTGCTAGGCTTACCTTTGCAAGCTGTGCAATTTCTGACACCATTTTTGTCGGAGGACGCGTGGGTATCTCCTTTCTTTCAATGCTACCTAGATGCTTTATTCGCGTGTGAAAAGTTTGAACTATTGTTATCTAAGGTTGCACACTTAGCACCTAAAGATAAAACCATTACAATCTATCTAAGAGAGGCACAGACATACGAGCGTTTGAACGAGTACCAGCTCGCGATTGAATCTGCTTATTCTGCTACTAGACTTGAACCCAACTTGCCTTACCCATGGCATTTATTGTTGCATGCGACCAAGGAAAATGGTGCTGAGACAGCAGAACTGCGAAAAATTGTCTTTGAGATTCCTGATGATGTTTTCTTGGATTATGATGATTCAAAAGTGCCTCTCATCAACGAAATAGCAATTAGTGTTGATGCAAACCTTGCTGATAAAGTTCTTGTTGACTGGTTTGCTAAAGATCCTGATCGGGTAGCTTCAGCACTTACACAAATCTACTTTAATTCGATACAGAGCCGTTCCGGTCTCAAGGGTAACCCATATACTCCCAAACATTGTCTTGACGGAGTTACTTATTCAGACGGCTTTGAAACTTTTACTCGTCTTCTTGTCCAAAATGTAGTTTCAGAGCACCCTCTTTTACTAGATGTTGATTCTCCTTTAGGGCAAGCCCTTAATGAAATACCACAAGGCTCAACGATTGGCGACTACACCATGGTCGAGCGTTTGCCTCCTTATATAGCCGCACATCGACATGCTGCCAACATTAGACACCGTGGAAATGATGGTTCAGATCCATTTAAAATATACTCTTTACCCAGCAATAATGAAGATTTAATCCCCTACGTTGAGAGAATATTAAGGCGTCATTCACCGCAAGAAGATGCAGTTAACGAGACTCTTAAAAACCCTAATGTCCCTCTAATGCTCAGAGGGCATTACACGGATAGAGATCAACCTGTTCGTGGGGCGATAAAGCACCTATCGACCATAGACTCAGATTCAGCGAAATACGCCAAACTTTTTGCTCGTGGTGAAGATGAACCAAAGAAAGTTATCATCGATGTTTATACGGTAGTTTATCTATCTCTAATGGGGTTTAGTTCTGCGTTTTGTGACTTAGGTATCGAAGTTGTGTTATCCCAGCATACAGAAAGAGCTTTGGATTCTTGGGTTCAAGATGTCCTCCGTGATGACTACTTATCGATGGGACTTACTGAGCGAGGGGTTTATAGGGTTACATCTCAAGAAATACAGCGTGACTGCAAAGAGTTGATTGGTGGTATCCGAGCGATACTGAACCATGCGAACGTTGAAACCTTGAAAGTTGCTGATACGCCTGATGTCTTGATAAAAATGAGAGATATGGTGGATGAAACAGTTTACTCCACTTTGCAGTTGTCTTTTGCGAATGATATTCCATTACTTTGTGTCGATCATATTATGGCGGAGCTTGGTTGTGGCTTCGGCTGTCCAACGGTAAATATGAACAACTTCGTGGAGAAAATACTGACTTCTCTCTCATATGAGGAAAGAAAACGAAGTATTCAGATGAATCTTTTGTCAGGAACACCCTCACAGATTTTGTATCAGGATGTACTAGAGCTTAGCCGTTCATCAAAAAATGCCGATGTTTACTTAGTATATAAGTTCATAGAAAAATATTCTGAGGCGATTAAAGCGACTAACTCACCTTTGGACTTCCTTACCCAAATCGTCAGGAATGTTATCGCTGTAGCATATATTGATGGTGCGATTCTAAGGGGAGGGAGACTCAAAAATCCAACGTTTGATGGATATGCTGAATATGTTTTTAACTCATGTAGTCGACTAGCACTGGGGGTGTTAGATGGTCAAACTGCTGAAGAGAAATTTGCTACTTTGGTATTTAATGTCATTGATACTCATATCCCTGCGTATGATTTTGCAAAACTAGTTGCATCTATAGGATCTGACTTTGCTCAAGGGCACTTTCTAAATGTAGGAATATGCAATGATGCTTTAGTTGCTTGTCATAAAGCTAAGTACATGCAGTAATAATATTTAGACAGAGGCTTGTTAACTAATGGGTTGAAAATTAACAAGAAATCAACCCATCGCCGTAAGGCAGTTAACTAACTAGCTTATTTCGGGGCAAAGGTGTGTTTGCCGTGATCGGCTTCAGCACACCTCTGGACTAAAGTGAGTTACGATCTGCGGCGTACTTTGATTTTTCGGGTTATTTATAGCAATGCGATTTTGACCCATTCAATTGTGTCCTTGTACCTTTTAGAACGCTATAAACTGATTAATGATAAGCGCGTTGGCGATATCGATGAAGAACCCGCACACCAATGGTACGATAATAAACGCTTTGTGGGCTGCGCCGTATTGCTGAGTGACCGCGGTCATATTCACAATGGCCGTTGCCGTGGAACCAAGGGTAATACCGCCAAAACCAGAGCTAATGACCGCTGCTTCATAGTCTTTGCCCATAAAGCGGAACACAACGAAGAGAGTAAAAACAATAGACAGTGCAATCTGGACAAACATGACGCTACCCAAGAACACCATGGCGCTTTTCAGTTGCCACAATTGTAAGCCCATTAGCGCCATAGTCAGGAACATTCCTAAGCAGATATCCGAGATCATCGCTTGACCTAATTGAGCGTTCTTACTGGTCTCTTTTTTAAGTACTAGTGACTTGATGTTTCCGATCAAAATACCGCCTACCAAACAGGCCACAAACAGCGGCAGTTGCAGGCCAATGCTATCAAACAGAATGTTGATGAACCACCCGAGTATCAGGCTTAAGTTCAGCATTAACCAAGCATACAAGATGCCGAAGTGATCCAGTTTAGTGGTTTCGTTGTGACACACGCCAATATCTAGGTTGTGGTCGGAATTTGGCGTCAGTTTGTGCTTTTTAATGAGGAAGTTAGCGACTGGACCGCCGACTAAACAGGCTGCAATTAAACCAATTGTATTGGCTGCTAAGCCTACTTCCGCTGCACCATCGATACTCATTTCAGCGAAGGTTGGTGACCAAGCCATGGTGGTGCCTATCCCACCAATCAGCGAGATTGACCCTGCCATTAGGCCAAGTATCGGCTCTAAGCCTAGTAATGAAGCTACGCTAATACCAACTAGATTTTGCAATACGATATAAAGAACGGCTAAAAAAGTAAGAATTAGCAAAGGTTTACCGCCTGATACTAACGTTTTAAAACTGGCGCTTAGGCCTATTCCTGCAAAGAAATACAGAAGTAGTGTATCGCGCACATCGAGATCAAAAATGATCGTGGTATTAAACCCCCCAATAGACGACAGCCACGAAAAGTGCACAAATGAACCCACCAATGACGGGCTCAGGGATACTGTATTTTTGCAGCAAGCTGCAGTGCATAGTCGCTAACTTACCTACGAACAGAAGCACGATGGCTAATGTGAATGAAATAAACGGGTCTATCTCTATGTGTTGCATGTTAAGTGCCCTTTAAGCGGTTGATTTGAACAATCGATGTATACGGTTTGCGTTTGTCTAAGCTAAGCGCTGTATCAGTGAAAAAAAGAGTCCAAGGTAAGCACAAACAATAAGGATGACTGGTAAATAGCCTTTCATTTTTCACTCCAATAACTCGTTTCGATGGAAGTAGTGTGCAGTATTGTTTAGGGAAGGAAAACGAATAGGAGATATTCAGTTTTGCGCTCGCTGGAGTTGAAAGTGGGTCGGAAAATTGAGGTCAACCCATGCGCTACCTTAAAAGGTTCATATCAACTCTAACGACGATGAGCTACTACAGCAGTAGTAATGCTCAGCTAGATGACCATCTAACGCCAACTTATTTAGATCTTATATCTGAAGGGGTGATGGATGAACAAACCGAAAAGAGTGAAGAAGACATAAGTTATGCACTTAACTATTGGAGTGATAAATCACTACCTCTTAAAGTTAATGCAGAAATGAATAACTCATATTCATCGAGTCAACAGAATATTTAGATAGACTAGGCTCTAAACAAGGAGAGTATTGAGCAAGTCTGATTTAGGAAAATACAGTTAATTCATCAAATTATTATTAGTGGAGAAAGTTGTGATAAACGTAAATAGCTTAACTGTTAAAAATATGCGCCCAGCAGCAGTCGCTGTGGCGATCTCTCTTTCGATTTTACTCACAGGATGTGGTTCAGAAGAAGCAAGCATGGCCACTGAAACCGTTATTCGCCCTGTTCTCGTAGAGAAAGTTTCTAACATTGACACCGCCGACTTATCGTTTAATGGTGTTATTCAGTCTGCAAGCCGCGCAGAGCTTTCGTTTCGTACAAGTGGTCGTTTAGTTGAGCTTCTTGTCCAAGAGGGTGATTTTGTCGAAGAAGGTGCGGTGATCGCAAAGCTTGATTCTGCTGATGCTCAAATTGCTCTGACTTCCGCGAAAGTTGAGCGAGACAATGCGCGTTCAGAATACGAACGAGCAAAGAAATTATACGAAAGCCGTCAGTCGATCTCTAAAAGCCAGTTTGAAGAGCTCACGTTACGATTTGATTTAGCTCAAAACCGATTTGAAGAAGCTTCTCGCCGCCTTGATGATACTACCTTAACTGCGCCTTTTTCTGGGGTGGTGAGCCGTTCTTTTGTTGAAAATCATGTTCTTGTTCAGAGCAATGAAGTGATTGTGGCGCTGCATGATTTAGACAACCTTGAAGCGGTCATTCATGTTCCTGAAAGCTTGATGACGCGAAACAGTGAAGCGAATCAAGTATTTGCTGATGCGGGTGTTGCTCCCTACCAAACATTTGAACTTGCTCTGAAGAAGTTTGAAACAGAACCCGATCCAGTGTCGGGGACTTATGCGGTCACGTTTTCTGTGGAAACAACGCCAGAAAGCCGTTTACTACCGGGTATGAGTGTTCATGTCTATTCAGATGAAGTTCAAAGCGAACTGAAATCGATTCAAGTACCGCTAACGGCAGTCAACCCAGACAATATGGGTAATCAGTACGTTTGGGTGGTGGATGAAAATAACACACTTCAAAAGCGCAATGTTGAAACGGGGAGCTTGAATGGCGACCGAGTACACATTGAGTCTAACTTGCAATTGGGAGAGCGAGTCGTAGTTTCCGGTACACAGAGCCTAAAGGAAGGCCTTGAAGTACGTCCAGAACTAGCAGAGGTTTACTAATATGAACATCGCTCAATACACCATTGCAAAGCGCACCAGTGTTTGGGTCATGGTTGCCCTAATGCTTATTGGCGGTTACATCAGCTACCTAAAACTTGGCCGTTTTGAAGATCCTGAATTTGTGATTCGCCAGTCGGTTATCGTGACGCCATATCCAGGCGCTACCGCGCAAGAGGTAGCGGATGAAGTGACCGATGTGATCGAAGGCGCTGCGCAGTCGTTACAAGAAGTAATGGAAATTACCTCTGTCTCTAAGCAAGGCATGTCGGAAGTCACGGTCGAAATTAAACGTGAGTTTTCGAACACCGAGGCCGAGCTTCAGCAGGTTTGGGACAAGCTGAGACGCAAAGTAAGCGATGCTCAGCGCTCATTACCTCCAGGGGCAGCATCTTCGATTGTGAATGATGACTTTGCCGATGTATACGCTCAGTTTTATGCGGTGACGGGGGAAGGCTTTACCGACAAACAGCTACAAGATTATGTGGATGGACTGCGTCGCGAGCTGGTTTTGGTTCCGGGTGTTTCAAAAACAGCGACTCTGGCTGAGAAACAAGAAACAATCTTTGTTGAGATTTCAAGTGAGCGTTTGGCCCAGTTTGGTGTTTCCGCCCAACAAGTTTATCAAGTTCTCGATAAGCAAAACGTGGTGACGGTGGCTGGTGCAATGGACACCGACGGCATGCGCGTATCCGTGATGCCAAGTGCAAATATTAGCTCGTTCGAGCAGCTAAAAGCGCTACAAATCGCAGTAGGTGAGAACAATCGTGTGATGCGTTTGCAAGATATCGCGACTGTCACACGTGGCTACGAAGATCCTGCATCGGTATTGATGCGTTATAACGGCATGCGAGCGATTGGCTTAGGTATTTCGAATGTTGCTGGTGGTAACGTTGTTGAAATGGGTGATGCGGTTAAAGCAAGGCTTGCTGAACTTGAAGCGCAGCGCCCACACGGTATTGAGCTACACGAGATATCTATTCAGTCTGACTCAGTTCGTGACTCGGTGGCTGACTTCATTAACAACTTGATTGCAGCGGTTGTGATTGTATTTGTGGTGCTCCTGCTATTCATGGGCCTGCGTACAGGCATTGTTATTGGTTTCGTCTTAGTGCTAACGGTCGCAGGTACGTTGATCGTAATGCTGATTGACAATATTGCGATGCAACGTATCTCACTGGGTGCTCTCATCATTGCGCTCGGTATGCTGGTGGACAATGCGATTGTAGTGACCGATGGTGTATTGACTCGCCTTCAAAAGAACCCAAATGCCGATAAGCAGCAAGTGGTTGGCGACATTGTAAACGAAACCAAGTGGCCTTTACTTGGCGGTACGATTGTTGGTATCTGTGCATTTAGTGCGATTGGTCTGTCGCCATCGAATATGGGTGAATATGCGGGTACTCTGTTTTGGGTAATTTTGTATTCCATGTTCCTGAGCTGGGTTTTAGCTATCACCGTGACTCCGTTGCTTTGTCATGACTTCTTGAAGGTTAAGCAGCAGAAGCAAGATAAGGCACCAAGCAAAGTCTCGGTTTGGTACAAGGGCACACTGGAATGGGTTCTGAACAATCAAAAAATGTCTCTTGCCGTCGTGATTGCGCTGTTTGTATTGGGTGTGAAGATGTTTGGCTACGTGCCTCCGGGCTTCATGCCAGAATCGCAACGTGAGCAGTTTGTAGTGGATGTTTTCTTGCCTCAAGGTACAGACATCCGCACGACCGAAAGCATCATGTTGGACATTGAACAAGATGTACGTGCGAAAGCGGGCGTAACCAATACCACTAGCTTTATCGGCTCTGGTGGTCTGCGTTTCATGCTGACTTACTCTCCAGAAGCGCGAAACACGGCTTATGCTCAAATGTTGGTGGACGTGGATGACTTTAACGTTATCGAACCATTGGTAGCTGAGCTGCAAGTAGAGCTCGGTGAAAAGTACGAACAAGCATCGGTCAACGTTTGGAAGTTCATGCTTGGCCCAGGTGGTGGTAAGAAAATTGAAGCAGCATTTAGTGGCCCAGACAGCGCAGTCCTAAGACAACTGGCTGAGCAGGCAAAACAGATCATGGAAGAAACACCAGAGCTTGTCGCGGTTCAAGACAACTGGCGTCAGCAAGTCCCAGTGGTTAAGCCTGTATATGTTTCAGATAGAGCACAGCAGTTTGGACTAACAACCCAAGAGCTTAATCAGGCGTTAGAACAGTCGTTGGTAGGTAAACAAGTAGGTGTTTACCGTGAAGGCAACGATCTGATTCCAATCGTCGTACGCTCGCCAGAAAGCGAACGTGACCATGCTCGCAGCATTGAGAATACGCAGGTGTTTAGTTCAACAGCTGGCCGTTACTTGCAACTGGCTCAGTTTGTCGACCATGTTGATCTTGAGTGGCAAGATTCAATGTTACGCCGTGTAGACCGAGTGCCTACGATCATGGCGCAAGCAGACCCACGCTCAGGCGTGCTGACTGCCGATGCACTTGATGCAGTGAAAGAACGCATCGAAGCGATGCCATTACCAGTGGGTTACCAGTTCGAATGGCATGGTGAGTACAAAGCGTCAAAAGAGGCAAATGAAGGCTTAGCAATTTCGGCACCTTATGGATTTGCCGCCATGGTTCTTGCTGTTGTGTTCATGTTCAACGGCATTCGTCAGGCGCTCGTTATTTGGTGTACTGTGCCGCTTGCTGTGCTTGGCGTGGCGATTGGTCTAGTAGTATTTCAAACACCGTTTGAGTTCATGGCAACGTTAGGCTTCTTAAGCTTAATTGGTATGATGGTGAAAAATGCGATCGTCTTAGTTGACCAAGCAGAGAACGAAATCAACGATGGTAAACCGGCTTATGATGCCATTATTGAAGCAGCGATGAGCAGAGCAAGGCCAGTAATTTTGGGTGCTACTACCACCATTTTGGGTGTCGCTCCACTGCTGGTTGACCCATTCTTCAAGAGTATGGCGGTAACTATTATGTTTGGTTTACTGTTTGCAACTGCATTAACGTTGATCGTTATTCCTTTGAACTACGCGTTGTTTTTCAAGGTAAAGCCAACCAAAGCTTAACCGACCAAAGTTAACAAACAAGTAATCTGCAAAAGCCCATCACTGATGGGTTTTTTTGTGCATGTTTTGCAGAACTCAAATCATAGAATTGCCTAGCTGAATGCTATAGAAAAGATGAGTTTATGTTATGTTGTTAGAAACAGAATGGAACTCGTTAATCATGAATAATAGTCTTGATAATTTAGATTTGAACTTACTCAGACTATTGCGCGTTGTGGTGCAAACTCGCAATACTTCAGTTGCAGCAGAAAAGCTGGGCATATCTCAAACAAGTGTGAGCCGTGGAATGGCAAAGCTGAGAGAAACTTTCGGCGACCAATTATTCATTCGAAAAGCGCATGGTGTGGAGCCATCAGAACTGGCAGAAAAGTTAGCTGAGGCGGCTGATCATATGCTCACTCCGTTTTCGCAGGTGCTTGATGCTTATCAAGCTTTCAACCCTAAAGAGTTTGATGGCACTATTGTTATCGCCTGCGATTTAACCTTGTTGGATGTGTTTGGACGAGGGGTTTATCAAGCGGTAACGAACGCGTTACCTAACGCAAACTTTCGATTTGTTTATTGGCAACAGGAGTCACTTCAAGGGCTGTTAGAGCGGGAAATTGACTACATGCTCCACTATACGTTGCTTCCGCTTCCTCAAGACATCTACACGCACCATTTGTCTGATATCAAAGTGAATCTAGTTGCGAGAAAAGATCATCCAATCTTAAGCAAAACTTCAGAGTGGACTGAGGTTAAAGGTATTCCCTTGGTTAAGTACGCCTCAAGTAGCCAAGTCGGAAAATACGATTATTACGATGAGCTGTTTTTACAACAAGGTGGGGAGCCGAACGTTAAGTTGGTCAGCCAAAATGTGCCGATCATGATTGATTGTTTAGCGAGCTCTGATGCAATGGCATTTAACAGCAGTTACATTCTGCAGCATGACGATAGACTAACTTGTTATCCGTTGCCAGATATGCCTGAGCGTTTTAGAACAGTGAGTGTGTCGGGAGGGTATCTTCAATCGAAGCGAGGTTATCCTTTGAATCAATGTCTGCATCAGGCGATGCAAGATTTCTTTAACTCAATTGTTCAACCCGAAAGTTAGAGTAGAAATTATTTTTTAGCCTCCAAACGTAAAGACCCCCACCTAAACCATATGGTTCAGAGCGGGGGCTTAGGGGTAGGGTCTATCTAAGTTAGAACTTGTAGCTAACACCTACAGTGGCTAGGTATTCTTCATTCTTATAAAAGTCGATGTTTGAATCGTTGTAGTTAACACCGGCAAATGAAATGAAACTCCAATTCTCTAACCCAGCAATGTTCGCGTATTCATACGAGGCGAAAAACTTGTGTCTATTATCAGAGCGTTCTTTTTCATAGTATGAATTGTAGCCATCAAAATCACGGTATGCATAGCTGCTTGTTAGCGCAAAGGTATGAGCATCAAAGTTCGCAAAGTAGGTCATCTCTACTTTATATTGGTTGTAGGTTTCTGCGTCCCCTTCCGCATCATTGCGTAGATAGGCAGCACTGGTGATCAAGCCCATATTAGATGCAAGTTGCAGTAGGTAGCTACCCTTCATGTAATACATATCGCTTTCTCGCAAAAGCTCTTGCCTTGTGATGTGCTCTTCATCAATTTCTTGTGTTGCATATGCAATATCAAGAGAAAAACCAGAGCCAACGATATTGTTGAGTTTTAGTCGGAACGCATGCCCATCTACATCAGTAGTACGACGATTTCCTTGCAGGTATGGGTCTTGCCATACTTCACCTGATAAGACGGTTGGCAAGTAAGCTACATCTACTTGAGTACCATTAAGCATGTCGTATTGGTAGCCGATTTCAAAGGCTAGATCGCCCACCGCTAAGTCGTCTCGAGATGTACCCAGATAAATGCGCTGGGTGCGATCTTCGCCAAGATCATAGGCGATGCTACCTAATGGAAATACAACTAAATCATCGTTGTGTGAGCCTTTTTGGTTTCTATCACTAAGATGAGCGTCACTTTCGGTACTTAAGTTAGAGTTCGTTGACATGTAGCCAGTGGAAATAATTAGTTCCCCACTTACACGAGATGAATCAAAGGCAAATGCGCCAGTTGATAGAGTTGATAAAATAGTGCCTGCTAAGATACTTTTCTTGTCCATGATCGACTCTCATATTCTGGTATTTATCGTCCTTATGTTTGTGTCATTCCGTTTGGTGAGATGTATGTTAACGCCGAAATTTCAGAATCCTACGGGTAACTGTTATGCAAATTTGAGGGCTGAGAGTGGTGGAATTTGAATAGCTCTTATTCATAGGGTGAGCGCGCGCAACACGTTATTGTCCAAGGCAAGTTTTTAAAATAGGACAGGGCTATGAACCTAAGCAAAATGTTAAAAGAAGACCGATATCAGTCAACGATTTACCTCAACGATCGCCCATATGTTGTTCTGGATGTGGGTGAAGGAAAATGCAGAATCGTGATAGTTGATTGCATCAAATCTTACTTAGAACAGCACAAATGTGTGCACATGAAACAACGCTTGATTCTGGTTGATGTTTCTAAAGTGATTCATATATCAGGCTGCGATGATTCAGAACTTGATCGACTACTTGCCTCAGATCTCCACCTTTTATTCGATGTATTCTGGTTAGGGGAGATAGAGCTCGTTTCCGAACTAAGTAACATAAACATTAATTCCATTTATGATGTCGTTAGAATTAGGAATGTCCCACATTTGATTAACGGTAAATTAACAAGGTAAACCTAGCCCAAGTTGTTTTATAGCAACTTCCTTTTTTTCAACCTCCAAGGTTAATTTATCGTTCTGTTGTTTTTTAGAATTCTCTTTGGAGGCGCTAATGTTAGCTCTTATAAGGATAAATTGGTTTACTTCTATGTTCTCGTTAAAACTCACAATGGGGCATTTCTGAGCTAGAAGCACCCGCCATGAAGATTCTGGACAGAAATGAGTTTCGGATAATCAAATACTAGCAAACCATGAATAACTAGATGTATGGCAAAGTTGTTGTGAAGTGCTAGTACTGTGAGAAAAATCGCACTAGCAAAAAGGTAATATTAGTTAGGTTCGTACTAAGTGCCGTTATGTAAATGCTAACGAGCATATGAGCTTTTAAGTAATAACCTTTAGTTCATCCCAATCTTGATTCTTCATTAATGTCTTAGGGATCTCTATCGAAACCCGAACAGGGCCGTTCATATAACTTAATTTCAACCACTTCCAGTGTAAAAAACGATGAGCCTCCACATCACAAGGATGACCATCAAGAGAAACCACATCATCTACGACACTTAAATGGCGACTTCGAAGTCTAAGATAGAGAATTATATAACCAAGTAGATAAACTCCTAAAAAGGCGAGTAAGTATGCAGAGGTGAACATAAAATAAGGCGTTAAAGAAGCAAGAAACAATAACACAGGGAAAATGGAGTTATAAAGAAAGTACTTTATAAAATGAAGTTTTATATCTTTATTCATAACACTTAACTCTAAGTGAAAATTGCTAACCTTTACAATAATTAAAGGGATGATAACACGGCTTGGAGTTCATTATTTATATTATGACAAATGTGTGACTTTTCTATCACAAACAACTCTCAGACCACCTAAAATTCTCTAATCGGTTACTCTGGATACTTGTTTAATGAAATATTTGACCATAACGCTTTGAAAGTTTATGACGCTTTCTGAGTCATTTATAGCCGAATACAAAAACGCCAGCCTTCAATTCATCATCGCTGGCGTTTTACTTTGTGCTGTTAAATCGTCACGGTAAGCGGCGGTTCTGGAACTTCCAAGAAACACGCTATCACTCGGTACACTTCGCCTTCTGCAACGGTGATCTTACCGTCAGACTCAATTGCTAAACGACATGCCTTAACGAACTGGTGTCGATGAAGAGGCTTGAGTTGTAGCAACAGATCCAATGCAACGCGACTTAAGCGCCAGTTACTATTTGGCTCTTCCAATGTGGTTTCTGCAAACCCTAGCGAGGTAAGTGAAGCGTTGAATGCGCGTTGCGCACTTTCTCGTTCGGAGTGCGTTACCCAAGCCAATTCACGTAGCAACCAGTGTACGCTTTCTTCGAGTTGCTTGAAGGTTTTGTTTTGTCGAGTAGAGCCAAATGGCGAAAGAAGCTGCTTTTCCAGCAAGTTAATAACGCACCATTCACCTAGCGAGTAATGGTTATCGGTTTGAGACAACTCTCGCAGTACTTGGCAAAGTCTATTTGTCTGACCTTCACTCATTGACTTAAGTGCTGGGATCGCGAGCTCTAGAAGAGGAAGCCTCAAGTGCAACGGCAAATCGTAATCCAGCCACGGTAACAGCTTCGCGTGCGATACCATTGGAATATGACCTTTGATCATCTCACGTTGCATGTCGCTACCATCAAAAATCAGAAGCAATGCAATAAAGCGCGAACTATAGGGTTCACGTGCAATGTCTATCAAGTCCTGGGGTAATTGGCTAATAAGCTGTTTACCTGTATCACTTAGTTCTGAGGAAGTTGGCGGTGCGCTTTGTGGTTCATGATCTTGAGAACCGAAATCGGCATCTGAAGCAAATCCGCTGACTTGTTCATGACCAAATGCTGAAGCTTGGCTTTGACGTGTGCGCGAAAAACGGCCGTCCCAGTTGGGTTCGATACGACGAATTCGCTCTTCCAAAGGTGGGTGAGTAGCGAAGAAGCCGGTGAAGCCAGACAAACTGCTTTGCCCAAACATCATATGGCTCATTTGGCTGCTCGCTTGTGCATCTAAGCTCGAGCCAGATGCATGACCGCCAATCTTTTTCAAAGCACCTGAAATACCTTGGTCATTACGAGTAAACTGAACCGCGCTTGCGTCTGCTAAGAACTCCCGTTGTCGAGAGATAGCTGCTTTGATCATCGAGCCAAATAAAGTTCCAACCCAACCAAGCACCAAACATACAATCGCGATCATCATAATGACAGCGAAGCCTTTATCGGAATCGGAAGAGCTTCTTGATGCGCGGCTCGTATAGTGTGTGTTGTCGAGGACCAAGTGACCCATATGTGCGATACAAGTAATGCCGAACAAGACCCCAATCAAACGTGTATTCAATCGCATATCGCCATTTAACACATGGCTGAATTCGTGAGCAATGACGCCTTGCAGCTCATCACGGGAAAAGCTGTCTAGCGCGCCTTGTGTAACACCAATAACGGCATCATCAATGCTCATGCCTGCGGCAAACGCGTTGATACCTCGCTCTTCCTGCATTACATAAACAGGAGGAACGGGGATGCCAGAAGCAATCGCCATCTCCTCTACAACATTAAGCAATTGACGGTGTTTGGTGTCGGTTGTGTTCGAGGATATAAGCTTCCCCCCAATACTCTCAGCAACGCCGCGACCGCCATTAGAAGAAAGCTCAGACAAACGGAATATAGAACTGATTGCGACAATCAATGCTACACCTGCAAAGCACAGCAAGGTGTAGGTGATAGCGGTTCTTTGATCAAATGGCTCCCCCGTGACCTCGTAATAAATGATAATCGACAGTACGCTGACCAAACCCGTGATGATTAATACTGCTAAGGAGAACAGAAACACCAAAAGCCCGGTGCGTTGACGCGCGGTATCTTGATGGTCAAAGAAATCCATTAGAACTCAACCTTTGGTGCTTCTTGGATTGCTTCGCTGTCTGCAAATTCAAGCAGTTTACCATCTTGGAAACCAAACATATTGGCAAACAAGACTGGTGGGAAAGTCTGTTTGTAAGTGTTGTAGCTGGTAACAGCATCATTGAAAGCTTGGCGAGCAAAAGCAACTTTATTCTCGGTGCTGGTCAGTTCTTCTTGCAGTTGGGTCATGGTTTCGTTGGCTTTCAGCTCTGGGTAAGCTTCAACAACAACATTTAACTTACCTAATGCATTTTGTAGCATCCCTTCTGCTTGTGCCAGTTGGTTAATGGCCGCATCACTGTCTGGCGCATCACTTGCTGCTTTTAAGCCTGAAATTGCTTGGTTACGTGCTTGGATGACACGCTCGAACGTTACTTTTTCATGCTCCATGTAGCCTTTAGCAGTGCTAACAAGGTTTGGGATCAGGTCGTAACGACGTTTTAGTTGGACCTCAATCTGAGCAAAGCTGTTTTTAAAGCGGTTACGTAGTGTCACTAGTTTGTTGTAAATGCTGACTGCAAACACCGCGATAAGTAAAAGGATGACGATGAAAACAATAAGTGAAGTCATAGTAAGTTCCATTTTGTGAATGTATTGGGATGTTATATAGGCACTTGAGATATATAGCAAATTGGTTTTATTACAAACCTGGTTAGAGGCACAATTGACGTATGTTATTGATAAAATTGCGAATATATAGAATCGGTTAATAGGCCGTTCCAGGTTAAGCCGACAGCTGAATATGCTCGCTGGGCTTGTTTTGAACAAATACAAAAAAGCAGAGCCGATAATGGGCTCTGCTTGGTTTTGGCTGAGTCGTAAATTACTTACTGTGCGTTCTGAGCGTCAAGTTGCGCGGCTTGAGCTTTCTTCTTTCTAATGCGGGCAAAAAGGCCTCCAAGAATAACGATGCCACAAAGCGCGTAAGTCACCATGAATGACGTGTCACCAGCGACTAAGCCTAGGTCAGAGAACGTAATGTAAGCACCAAGTACCATGTACAGAATCACGGCTGAAGCTTCGAAGCGGAATTCCCAAGGCTTGATGTCCATCGCTTCGTTGACTGGAAGCACGTAGTCCGTATCACGTGGGCGTACTTTACCGATTACAAACATGATTCCGCAACATAGTACAAACAATACGGCTAGCTGGTGGAAGAAGTGCAGTTCAGCCAATGGCTTAAGTGGACCTAAGTAATCATGCATTGAAGCTGGAGTGAACTGTACGATACCGTAAGCCGCCACAAATACTGCTAATGAAACCTTCGCCGCCATCGCTGGTACACGCTTAGTTATGTAACCCATAAACACGATAGTGAAGATAGGCACACTGAATAGGCCAGCTAAACGTTGTAGCAAGTCGAACAGACCATTCGGCGCAAACATGATGAACGGCGCAATGCCCACTGATAGGATTGCAATGAACAGACCGAATGAACGACCTTTGTTAACGAGCTGCTCGTCAGAAAGCTTGTTCTCTTTGTCAAAGATTGGCTTGTAGACGTTAAGTGTAAATAGAGTCGTGGATGAATTTAATACACCGTTGAACGTCGACAGAATTGCACCGAACATTGCTGCTAGGAAGAAGCCAACAAGTGGTTTTGGCAGTACTTCGTTAACCAGACGCGTGTACATGGTATCCGCTTCGTAGCTTTGACCTGTCGCGTCTACCGTACCAAACATATGGTAAGCAATGATGCCCGGGATGATCAGGAACAGAGGCGTCACAACTTTGATTGCACCGGCAAGGATTACACCCTTTTGGCCTTCTTTTAGGTTCTTAGCACCCAATGCACGTTGGATGATCGCTTGGTCAGTACCCCAGTAGTAAAGATTAACAAGCAGTAGACCAGTGAACATGGTTGAGAATGGCACGTTAGGGTCGTCTTCTGCACCGACAGCTTGTAGTTTGTCTGTGGCATTGGTCGTTATAACGTCTACACCTTCCATGAAGCTGCCATCACCAAGCACGATAAGACCAAAAACTGGGATCATCAGGCCACCAACGATCAAACCAACACCATTTAATGTGTCTGCGATTACCACCGCTTTCAGACCACCGTAGATCGCGTAGAACAGGCCTAGGAAACCGATAATCGATGCGATGAGTAGGATCGCTTGGAAACGGCTAATGCCTAACATACCCTCAATGTCGAAAATACCACCGATTACCATCGCGCCAGCGTATAGTGTGTTTGGTAAAAGGTTGATGATGTAGCTCAATAGGAACAATACGGTTACGAACTGCTTCACCGATAGGTCATAGCGAGACTCAAGGAAATCAGGAATCGTGGTAATGCCTTGCTTTAGGTAACGAGGTACCAAAAAGAGTGCGATAATGATCAGTGTGATACCTGAGGCAACTTCATATCCCATCACCGACATATTGCCTTTAAATGATAGGGCACTCATCCCAACGAAACTGGTCGCGGAAAGGTTAGTTAGAATGAGTGAGCTTGCAATTAGGCCACCGGTTAAGCTTCTGCCTCCAAGGAAGAAGCCATCTTTGGAGTCGTTTTTCTGATTCTTCACTTGTGACCAGGTGTAAAACACCACCAAGCCTGTGAAGAAAAAGAATGACAGTAGGATTGTCATTGGCATAGTTTTGTCCTTAAATTATCGGAATTTTGAATGTAGTTATCCTGTCAGGCAGAGGCGTCATGATGATTTTCACAACCGCCTTTGCCCGATGCTTTCTTATGACTGACGACGAGTTAGAGTTTTTGTAGGTGTATTATCAGTGCTGATTCGGGGTCGAGAATCGGCAGGGTCACGCCGATCTCTTTTAGGTTATCGCCACTTAGTGTGAGTGTTTTATCTAGCCACTTAGGGCGTTGCTTCATCAGTTGGAAACTGGTTTGCGGCATCTCAACCAACTTCACGTGATACTTAGCGTTAATATCCGCACAGCTGATTCTCAATGGTGATGGCAGCGCATGATCTGGCATGGCTAACTGACATACAGTGATCAACATTTCATCGTCGCTCTCCACGCCGTAAATGTTCTGATTCTTGTCTGCCGGATCGATACGGAAACTGCGGCCGCCATGAAGTAGGTGGCGGTACTCTTTATGAAGCGCGATATAGCGAGAGAATGCCTCTTTCTCTTCTTTTGATTCTTTCACTGGATCTAGCTCAACACCCATGTGACCACCCAGAGCGGTAACACCACGCATGTTTATGCCATGACGACGATTCGTTGAGTGACACTCTGCAGGGCCGATGTGCGCCCCCATCACTTCTGGTGGGAAGAAGTAGCTCATGCCTTTTTGAATGGCTTGACGTTCTAACGCATCATTACAATCTGAAGCCCAAAAACGCTGCGTGCGTTTAAGAATTTCAAAGTCGATGCGGCCACCGCCTGAAGAGCACGATTCAATCTCCACTTCGGGATGTGCCTTGTTCAGGTCATCCACCAAACGATATAGCGCTTGAGTCTGACCATGGACAGCAGGTCGACCTTGATGGCCTGGCTGAACCAGTTCGCGGTTCATATCCCACTTCAGGTAAGTGATGTTGTAGCGTGTGAGCAGGTCATTAAGGCGCTCAAAAAGATAGTTAAAGCAATCTTCATTTTGCAAATCGAGAACATATTGCCAGCGACCAGAAGGCTGGTGGTAACCTTGTAGACTCAGTACCCAATCAGGGTGGTTGCGATACAGATTCGAATCTTGGCTGACCATTTCAGGCTCCACCCAAAGACCAAACTCCATCCCTTGTTGATTGACGTGAGAGATCACAGGCTTTAAACCGTTGGGGTATTTCTTCTCATCTAGATACCAGTCACCTAAAGCTGCACGTTCACCGTCACGACCGATAAACCAACCATCATCAATGATGAAGCGTTCTACACCCATTTCGGCCGCTTCTGTTGCCATTTGCATGATGTATTCAGGTTTATGGTCGAAGTAAATCCCTTCCCATGTGTTTAGATGTACAGGGCGAGGCTTGGTTACAGGGAACTTAACAATGTTATCGCGAACAAATTGTTGGAAGCGTTGAGAAATACCGTTCAAGCCAGTGTTGCTGTAACACCCATACAGCCATGGCGTTTGGTATTCACCTTGAGCTTCAAGGATCGATTCACCAGCCAGTAAAAGCTCACCAGCTTGAACAAAACGGCGACCGTCACTGCGTACATCGGCACGCATTTGGTGGTTACCACTCCAACCAAGGTGGAAACCCCATACTTGACCGAGCTGTTCACTGAACCCATTCGTGCCCACGAACAGGCCTGGGAAGTTTTCATGGGAAGTACGCCCGCGACGGTTTTCCTGCATGAAGCCGCCATGCTCAAAGCGTTGTCGCTGTGTTTGGAACTCGTGACACCAACGGCCGTGAAAAGTCATTAACTCGTTGGCGTGGTTTGGCAAAGGCAAAGTTGATGAGAGTTTGCCAAGATAATATTTGCTATCGCCGAGGTTTCTAACGTTAATACGTTTCTGAACAACATCAGTATCGAAGTTCAATTTAAGCTCAACAGTCAGTTCAAGATTCGCAACATCATCAACCATACCAAATGTCACTTGGTTTGCTTCAACTTGAGTCGATGCCAGTTTGAATACAGGTGCCCAATCGTAGCCGTCGCGATGGCCTTCAATGCCCGGCGCGTTAAAGTGACCGCTACCCAGTTCAGGACACAGAGACAAAGGAACATCGACATCTAAACGAGCTTGGGAAATCGGGCGCTCTGTTGAAAGCAATAGGTCTTCGTCTATCTGCGCAATTTTGGCGCCCCAATGAAGGATCTCTGGCACTCGGTCAGTTTTGATAATCAAGCTGTGATTTTTGCTTTGTAAATGGACAAACTCACTCATTATTTGCTCGCTCTGCTATTTGTTTGCGTGAACATGTTTTCTGAATTATATATTGCGCCTATCTATGGCTTTTAGAACTTAAATGCCGCTTAAGTGTGATCTAAAGCGACTTTGAAATTGCCTAAATTAGGTCTAGATCGACTGTTTTCGGGAACAAAAATTAATGTTTTCGCAAACATTTCGAGAGGCGTGCGACGTTATTGTTGAACGCCATCTGTTAGAGTTGAACTAAGACAGCAAAGAGCATTAGAAAAGACGATGAATGTAACTTTTAAAGATGTAGCAAAACTGGCGGGTGTATCGACCCAGACGGTATCTCGCGTGACGAATGGGTCTGAGAGCGTTGCTGAATCTACTCGTATTAAAGTGAATAAGGCGATCAAGCAGCTAGGTTATGTACCCAATAAGGGAGCGCAGATGTTGAGTCGAGCGAAATCGACCAATATTGGCCTAGTGACATTAGATATGGCTTTGCATGGCGCCGCACTTATCGCCAATGGTGTAAGAAGAAAAGCACATGAATTGAATTTTGGTACTGCTTTTTCTGTTGTTTCCGAGCCAAGTTTATCCAGTATTCAAGGTGCGATGAGAGAGCTTATTGCTCAGCAGGTAGATTGCATTATTCTCAACGTACCGCTTAGCAAAGACGATGCTATGGTGTTGGCAGAGCAGTTTCCAAGCTTACTCCTGATTTTTATCGACGTGCCTGATGGTACTCCAGTGCATTTTGTTCATGGTGAGCATGCTATTGGGGCTTCTGAAGTGGTCAAGCACTTGGTAGAGACAGGACGAAGTCAGTTTTTGTTGGTTGCTGGGCCAGAGGCGTCAACAGCGGCCAATATTCGTCTGCAATCTTGGCTAGCGGAAATCGATGTATCAGAAACGAAAGCCGTAGATTGCTATCGAGGGGACTGGCAAGCACAAAGTGGTTACCTTGCAATCAGTGAAGCGATTGGTAAACAGCTGAGTTTTGATGCCGTGGTTGTCGCGAGTGATCAAATGGCACTTGGCGTGTTGCGTGCTTTGGATGAGTTTAACATCAAGGTACCCGATCAGGTTGCGGTTGTTGGGTTTGATGGCATCACCGACAGTGCGTATTTTAATCCACCTCTAACGACAGTTAAGCAAGACTTCACAGCCATTGGCGAACAATGTGTCATCCAAGCGGTTGATCTAAAAAACCATCCGTCAAACACGCCAATTCAATTCAAGCAAACCTGCATTCCCGTGGAATTAATTGTCCGCAAAAGTAGCCAACCTAAAACAAAGCAAACCTATGATAAGAAGGGTATCCAAGAGCTATTGAAGCAGATCGAGCTACGCTTGCCTGAATAGCGTAAGTGCGAACTGTATTTAGACGTTCGTTAGTGTCTATGCCTTTGCGAGTGGAAAACATAGACACTGACGTTGAACAAGCGATCTAAAAGATGGCTCGCTTTCTGTCTTTCAAATAGAAGGCGACGCTAATGGTGATGAATAAGAAGGTAAAGTAGTAGAAAAACGATGAGAGCGACGCGATGAAGTCTATGTGCTGCTCTATCTCTTCGTCAGTGTAGTTCTTCGACAGAAGCTTGTAATAGTAGGCGTAAAGCACACCAATCAAGCCGTAACCCACGTTAAACATTAGCCCTTTGAAACTAAGAACGGTTGCTCGGTTATGAGATTCGGTCTGTTTGTTAAGGTGATAACTAATAAATATGTTCATCGTCATGATAATGAAGATCAGCACTAACGCTGGAATCACACCATAGATAGACCAACCTAGGCTGATCCAATAGTAGGTTGCCATACTCGCTACACCCATGATCAAAATAAACGCCTTAGGTGCCATGCTCTCCGCTAATCTTCGACTTTGACCCGCCATGATAATTTTTAGCAGACTCACGCCGGCACCAATCAAACCAAAATAGATAATAGGGATATCAATGGCCGTGTAATATTGGCTGTTCATGGTTAAGAACATGCGAGATGTATGCTCAAACAAGCTGTAGTAAAGCATGATAAACAGCACATATGGCGTGGATAATACCCACTTCCCCGTATTCAATGTGAGCTTCATGCTTTCGATTGTGCTGGTTAGCTTGTTGCTACCTTGTGGCACAGATTTGCTCTCTTCTTCCATGCTGAATGCAGCATAGATTGCGATCAGGGCGACGATAAGCGTGGCATAAACGGGGATACGCATAATGTCTTGGGTGTTCTGGGGAGCGTCGAACCCAAGAACCTGATAAACACTAGTCATAAAGTTAACGTCGTACATTGCCGCGCCAACTAGGGTGACAAAAATGCCGACCGTTGAAGCGATTCTTAGTTGGATTTGCAGCACTCTAGGCCACAAGTCTTCATGACCTTGCTCCTTTAAGGTGTCATAAGCCAAGGCTTCATCGGCGCCACTCGCAAGTGCCATCGCGAGCCCACTCAGTACCCGGTTTATTAAAAACACAACAAACACGAGACTTGGGTTTCCCGTCGGCACGAAGGCGATCATGGCGATCTCGATAAACATGACGATCGATGACAGCACCACCAGCTTTTTACGCCCGAGCGTATCTGCAAATGCACCCGATGGGACTTCAGCAAGCACAATGGTTGCCGCCCACACTACGTTAAGCATGGCGAATTGAGACAGTGTTAGGCCGTAATCTAAGTAGAGTAGTGTAAATACGGGATAGTAAAAGCGAGCGAAGTAACTACTTCTAAACATGAGGAAGTAGCGGACATTACGAACTTTAAGGATCTCTTTTAGCGTCATGGAGTAGGTTACGCCTTCGTTATTATGTGATTTGATTAATACCTTTCTTAGTGTGATAGCAAAGGATTGATAAGTCGATAAAAATCCCTGATTGTTTATTTATGCTGAAGAGAATAGAGACCGAAGGTGCTTTGATAAGGTCCTTAGATGATGGCGAAATATGTGGGCAACCTACGTCGCCCACATATTTCTATTGAATTGACTGGCTCTTCACTAAAGAGACTATTTCCATGTTTGACCGTAAACTCGCATCAAGTTGCCACCAAACACTTTCGCCATGTCTTCATTTGAGTAGCCCATTGCCTTTAGTTCATCGACAACCGGTGCCATGATCTTAGACATTTCACCACAACCAGTTGCGCCTTGGTCGAACGCATGCAACATGTAGCCATTGTCAGCGTACAAATCTGAGTGCTTCTTTGCAAAACCAACGACACCTGCGACCGTTTGCATGTCATCAGAGGCTATACCTACATGGTCAATGCCGACCTCTTGTACTGCACCGTCAATCATTTCTGCTGCTTGGCGAGGCGTAATATCTTCCGGCCAGATACCATCCATCATCCATTCGGTGAAGGTTACAGAGATAACACCGCCATTATCGGCGATACGCTTAGCGTCGGGTGCGTCGATCAAACGATAACAACCTGAAAGACGGTATTCGTCGTCACCGTTTTTAAGACCCAGCTTCTGCATACGGTTTTCTGTCTCTTGAATGGTTTCGTATGGTTGACACTCATAGGTCGATGCCACAGGTGAGTGAGAAACGATCATAGGCACGCCCGGGTGCTTATCTTCCATGTAATCAAGAATACCCGTGATGGTTTTCTCTGAGTTATGGGATAGGTCAACAGTGATGCTATGTTTGACCATTTCATCAATCACTTTCTTGCCAAACTCGGTTAGACCTCCGTCTTTGCCGTTCATCATGTCGATGACACCTGATGCTGCATCGTTGGTGCCGTTGTAAACCAATTGCATGGTTCTGATGCCCATATCCGCCATAGTCTCGACGCGGCTTAAGTCACCTTCTAACATTGCTGATGACTGATTATTCCATTGAACTGCGTATTTGCCTTCATCGTGGGCTTTTTGGAAGTCTTCAACACGACGAACAAACACCAACTCAGTATCAGACGAGCGAATAGCTTGGTCGTATTTATTATACTCAGCGACGAATTTGTCCCATGTGTTATGAGCCCCCATACCGATGGTGATACTCGCGCCCGTAATACCACGCTCATGAGCGAGGTCGATGTAGTCTGCCAACATGTCCTCTGATGTCCATCCCATCTCTGCAGGAGAGGCAAAGAAGTCCAAAACGATAGTGTCTTGAACAAAATCAGAACCTTCAGGCGTTGCGGTATGGTGCCAGTCTTTAGATTCAATCGATGCGTGAGCGCTGAATGTTGCTGCTGAGATGAGTGCTGCGATAAGAAGCTTTTTCATGTTTTTACCCTCGAATTAGTTTACGAGTGCAAATATATCTATTAGAAATCCTTAAAATGTGCATTTTGCGACAGCTGTAAAATCATCGAAGTGATTAGGTTCCTCGCGCGTTCTTAAGCCATTGCAAAGGTGTCGTATTCTCTGATTTTCGAAAGGCACGGATAAATTGAGAGGTATCGGAATAGCCAAGATGTTCGGCCACATCAGAGATAGATGCGTTTCTTTGAATCATCACACGCTTGGCAAATGCGATATTCAAGGACTCCTTAATTTTCCTAAATGTCTTACCTTCACTCTTTAAGCGTCGTTGAATCGTACGCTCATTCATTTCAAGGATTTGACTGAGTTGCTCTATCGAGAGGTCTTCTCGTCCAACATAACCTTCAAGAGCAGCACGAACTTGCTCTGCATAACTCAATGCAGTGCTGCTAATGCGCGTTGGTAAGTCGCCACCAGTTATTGATTTTGGGGCGATGGATTCGTGGTAGAAAAGTGCGGTTTGCTGGTGGCCCAAGAATTGCGGTGTTCTATTGCTGATTTGCAGTTTGATTAAATCACTCGCCTCTGAGTGTTGTAGATGGTATTTGACTGGGTCATTTAAGCGGGGGTTTAACGCTTTCAAATATCTGTGTGTTGTAACCAATAGATAAAGTTCTGCTAAAAACACTAACTGGTCTGGCTGTTGTGCTTCTAGTTCTATGGAATAAGTACTGGCGTTTTCCTGAATTGTTAGTGAGGTAATAGGAATCACTTGTGTGAGGGTCTGTAGTGATGGTGACTGGTCGCTATCGAACCCCATCTTACTTATGAACTTATCCGCGGATGCCTGTAAAAGATGGATGAATTGATGGGTGGGTAAGGCGTTGTGAGCTTGCTCAAGTAGCTTTGTAAAGGCGATAAAAGGTGCGAATTGCGCGGAGCTCGTTTCTAAGTAAATAGGGACATGAGCTTTACTCACCAATGACCAAGCATCATTTACTTCATTGCTTAATTCTTCAATAAAGGTGGTGACGGCATACTTGTGGATCAGAGTGATCAATCTTTGCTTTCCTGTCTATTTGGGTTTAAACATAGCCTAGGCTCAACTTAGAACACAGACTATAACGAAAACGCCCACACTATTTACAGTGCGGGCATTGTTTCTAACTTTGCAAGATGTGTAATGCTATTTCCATGTTTGAGCGTAGACGCGCATGAGGTTACCACCAAAAAGCTTAGCTAAGTCGTCGTTTGAATACCCCATTTCCCAAAGGCTGTCTACGACACCAGCAATGTGTTTTGATAATTCAGCACAACCGGTTGAACCGCGATTAAAGGCTTCCACCATGTAGCCGTTATCTGCATATTTGTCTGGATTCGCTATGGTAAATGGGACTACTTTTGCAGTTGTCATCATGTCGTCAGTAGCTATACCTACGTGATCAACACCAGCTACTTTGACGGCTCCATCGATCATCTCTGCAAATTGCTTAGGAGTGATATCTTCTGGCCAAACTCCATCCATCATCCACTCAGTCGCAGTCACCGCAACCACACCGCCCATATCAGCCACTGTTTTCGCTTGTTCGTCGGAAAGTAATCGGTAGCAAGCAGCTAGACGGAAATCGGGATCGCCCTTCTTAAGGTTCTTTTTCGCCATGCGTTGCTCAGTTTCTGTGAGCGTTTCATGGGGTTGGCAACCATAAGTAGAAGCGATCGGGGAGTGAGAGTATATGACTGGCACACCTTTATGGTGCTTTTGCATGTAATCGGTAATGCCTTTCGTTGTGTAATGAGAGGTATGGGATAAATCAACGGTAATACCGTGTTTTACCATCTCATCGAGTACCTCTTTACCAAAGTCGGTAAGACCACTGGTATCGCCATTTATCATTGAAATAACGCCAGAGCCGGTCAATTCAGTTTCATTGTAAGTGAGCTGCATGGTTTTGACGCCATATTTTGCCATAACAGCAACATTGGCAGCATCACCATCGAGCGGCATTGTGGTTTGGCTTGCCCACATAATAGCGTATTCACCATTATCATGAGCGGATTGAAAATCGCTGACATTTTTGACGAAACGAATAGGTGTTTTCGCTGATTCAGACGCTTGAGTCCACTTTCCATGCTCTGATTTAAAGGCGAGCAGGTTAGGTGTGTGTGGTGCCCCAAGTGTTACCGAGGCACCGGTAATACCACGCTCATGTGCTAAGTCGATATAGTGAGCGACTTCAGAGTCTTTGGTAAACCCCGTGCCGCTTGGAGACGCATAAAAGTCGAGCACAATGTTGTCAGAAACATACTTTTGAGCTTCTGGCGAGGCGAACTCATGCCAGTCCTTAGTTTCTATTGAAGCGTTTACTGCCGAAGATAGCGACGCAACTGCGGTCGCGATGAGTAATCTACGCATGATAATCCCTTACTCAATATGTATTGTGTTTTCTATGGTGAAGCTGATTTAACTGCAGCATAAATTTACGGTGTAGATTGAGTATAGAACAGCATCTTATTTGTAATACTCTGTTTATGAACAAATTTTGAGTATCAGATCAACAACACAAAAATTAATTAGTGTGTCACCAAGTGGCCATTGCGGCCTACACTTTAAAGTTAAGATACCTTCTGTCTTCTAAGTCTATTAAGTTCTTAACGCACCTCGGCTGGAAGGTCGGGTATTGATATCGTTTGTCATCCGCAGTCGTAAAGTGCATATATTTAGATGATAGGGGACCTAAACTCATCTCAAGAACATCGACATAAAAGAGAGTCATTAATGAATACGAAACTGTCTACTTTAACTCTGACGATTCTTGCCGCATTAACCGCACCTACCAGTTTTGCTGCAAATTTTGAGAGCCCTGATTCAGTAGAAAACACCATTGCTCAACAAAAATCCGAGCAGCTCGACTGGCGCGAATCTTTGGCAGCAGATGGTTTTACGTTTGGTGCGGACTATTTTTCTTTAAGGGTTCAGTCTTCGGATGGAACCACAGGTGACTCGGTGAGTGCAGCCTCGGGTGTCGCACGTGTCTATGGTTCTTGGCATCTTACTGGTGATGACTCAAATAGTAGTGGTAGCTTGGTATGGAAGGTGGAACATCGTCATGCTTATACCGACACCTCTCCCAAGGAGTTTGCTTGGCTAGGTCAAGATCAAATTGGATACGCAGGTATGATCGCGCCCGCTTTCAGTGATCAAGGCTTTCGTGTCACAGACTTAAACTGGAAACAGAAAATTAACGATGGCAAAGGCACCATTATTGTCGGCTGGCAAGACGTGACCAACTATGTTGATGTTTACGCATTAGCAAGCCCTTGGTCTGGTTTTACCAATCTCGCGTTCTCGACGGGGTCGGGTGCAATGGGACTACCAGATGATGGTATTTTGGCTCTGTCTGCTGGGCACATGATAGGGGATAATTTCTATGTTGTTGGTGGTATTGCTGATGCGAAAGGTAAGTCTGACGATATCTTTGAAGGCTTCGACACTCTGTTTAACGACACCACCTTATTCACAACATTAGAGTTGGGTTGGACAGCATCCCAAGAGCAGATTTATACCGATAATTTTCATGTAACCCTTTGGCACATGGATTCAGGCTCAAGACACAGCTTGTCTTCGACGGTGTTGTCTGATGGCACTGTCGTTGGAGGTGAATCGGGGCAAGGTATCAACTTCTCTTGGAGTCAGTTCGTTACACCACAAATTATGCCGTTCGTGCGAGGTGGCTTGTCTGAAGGGGATGTCGCTTTATATGACAAATCACTTTCAGTCGGTTTAGGCTATTTTGGTTTGGGTCAGCCAAAGAACAACTTAGGTTTTGCGGTGAACTGGTCTGAAACAAACAGCGACACGTTACAGACTTTCTTGAATGCTGGCGAAGACCAAGTAGCGGCAGAACTTTACTACAACATGCAGTTTGGCGATCACCTACAGATTACGCCAGATATTCAATACATAAAGGATCCCGCCTTCTCTAACGAGAGCAGTGCATGGGTATTTGGCATTCGAGCGCGAGTGTTTATCTAAGCAAACAATGTGTGACCGAGTGTTGCCTGTTAAGTGGGGTACTCATGCATCTGCTCACTTACAGACATCGTGCAATTACATTTACAGGCGCAGACGTGTTCTGCGCAACATGTAGTTTTTGAATGGAAGGGGCAGATGCTAGTTTATGGCGTTGAATTTTGGCGACTTCAGTCCTTTATTAGCTGAACATGAGTCAGCCCTGGTGGAAACGCGTCTGCACTGCCTTTTATCCAGTTGATGATGTTGTCGATGCCTGCCAATGATCAAACGGCTTATGGGGCGACTAAGGCACTCAACGATCACGGCTACAAAGTGCCAGAAGATGTGTCAGTATTAGGCTTTGATGACTTGCCAACGTCGAAATATTTCACGCCAGCATTAACGACCTTGAGACAGCCGATTGAAGAGATTGGAGAGATGTGTGCTCAGTCTATTTTGAATTTACTTTCAGGTGAAAGGCATGAAGCGCGACTACCACCGATTGATTTGCTTTTTAGAGAATCGACTAAATCTCTGTATCGTTAGTTTCAAGACAAGCCTCAAGGCCTGCGCCCGTTATGATTCGTATTAATGTCAATGCGAACCATGGTGTAGGAGTGTCGCTGAGTAAAACTATTGTTCTTGCTGCTGATATTTATGCCTTCACATCGCTCAATATGGGGCTGGTAAGCTAAAACACTTCTGCCCCAAAACGTTTTAGAAAGCACCTTTCAACCGTTACAAAAAGTGCATTCCATATTGTTGATGCACCTATCCAGTAATCTTACCGTTCAAACTTTGTAAAAGAACATTCTCTAAAACATCTACCGTTGGAACTAATCCATTGGGCAGTGCTCTTGCTGTAATTGAATAGCCTTCTACAAACGGGATCAAGATGGATAGAGCTTGTTTCAAGCAATCATCGTTTAATGCGATTGGACGTAGATTTTCCGCCATCACATCTAGCATCGAGCGGTAGTAATCGAGAATATGATTTTCAATCGCTTCATTTCGAGTGGAAATAGCCCAGTATTCTCTAAACACACGGCACATATCTGACACTTCATATACATGGGAGAGAAGCATTGATAGCAATGGTTTTAACTCTTCTTCACGCTCGACTGCCGAGAATTCTTTAAGCTCATCTAAACATTGCTGGATATAGCGATCTACCATTGCCATTAAAAGCACATCTTTATTTTTGAAGTAGTACTGTACATTACTCAGTGACATATCGGCATTGTTCGCCACCTTTCTCATTGTGACGCCAAAGTCGCCTTCTACTCGAAGGATTTCAAGGGCGACATCTAAAATCTTGTCTGTTTTTGCGGATCTTTTTGCCATTTCTTTGCCTAAGCGTGTTGGTAGTGACTACGTTTTTTCAATCTAATTTAATTTTGCATTGACATTTTAGGTCTCATGACCTAAATTTGCAATCACTAGGTCGAGTGACCTAAATTAATAGGAGAAAAAACATGACACAAGTACTTCGCACCCCAGACTCTCAGTTTGAAAATCTAAAGGACTATCCATTCACACCTAACTATGTTGAAGGTTTAAAGGGATATGAAAACATTCGAGGTCACTATTTGGATGAAGGCAATGCCGGATCTGGTGAAGTATTTCTGTTGCTACACGGCGAGCCAACTTGGAGCTACTTGTACCGTAAAATGATCCCAGTCTTTGCCGATACTGGTGCTCGTGTTATTGCACCTGATCTCATTGGCTTTGGTAAGTCAGACAAGCCTGTGTCAGAAGATACGCATACTTTTGAGTTTCATCGCAACTACCTATTAGCGCTGATTGAACACCTTGATCTCCATAACATCACTCTGGTTGTTCAAGACTGGGGTGGTCTGCTTGGTTTAACGCTTCCTCAAGCAATGAAAGAACGATTTAAGCGCTTGATTATCATGAATACTGCACTGCTGATGGGACCAACTGAGCAAGAAGCCTTCTCTGAGTGGAAGAAAGATATTCTAGAACCAGATGAATTGGCTCTTGATGGTTTCATGAAAAAATATGCACCGACGCTTGATGAGCAAGAAGCGCAAGCTTATGCAGCCCCTTTCGTGGATAGCACTTATCAAGCTGCTGTTCGCAAAATGCCGAAAATGGTCTCAAACCCAGATCAAACCACAATTGAAACCTCAACCGCTGCAATGGGCTTTTGGGGAGAGTGGGATGGTGAAACCTTTATGGCTGTTGGTATGAAAGACAAAATGCTAGGTCCAGCAATCATGGGTTGGATGCAAACGGTAATCAAAGGCTGCCCAGCACCAATGGAAGTACCAGAAGCGGGTCACTTTGTTCAAGAGTTTGGTAGAGAAGTGGCACAAGCGGCACTGAAACATTTCGAACTCTAATTCACACCATCAACAAATACATGAGATGCCTGCGAATGTGGGCATCAAATAGGAAATGAAACAAGGTATTTATAAAGAATGAAAGTAATGGTTTTAGGTGCAGGCTTAATGGGCTCTGCATTAATCAAGTCACTGCTTGCTAATAAGCACGATGTTACCGTTTGGAACCGCACTAAAGAGAAAGCGCTACCACTTACTGAGTTTGGCGCAAAAGTAGTGGATAGTGTTGAGCAAGCTCTCAGTGATGTAGACATCATTATTAGCAACCTCCGCGATAACAAAACAACCCAAGCAGTGCTCAATATAAGCAAAACGGCAGAACTTCTTAAAGGAAAGACGATTGTTGAGCTTGCATCCGGAGCACCCAAAGAAGCAAGGGAAGCAAAGCAATGGGTGGAGGAATTAGGCGCAACTTACTTAGATGGTGCGATCCTAGCAACGCCAGATTTAATTGGCACACAAGAAGCGGCAATCGTCATCTCGGGTGATCCTGAACTATTTGAGCAAGTACAGCCTACTTTAGCTGCACTTGGCTCTGCCATTCATGTTGGCAGTGAGATTGGCAGTGCAAATGCGATTGATGTGTCGTCTCTGAGTATGATGTGGGGAGCCTTGTTTGGCGCAGCCCATGCCGTTGCTGTCTGTGAAGCTGAGGGTGTAGACCTGAATGTCTTGGGTGAATTTTGGAAAAGCTCGGGCCCTGTAGTGCAGTTTATGGTTGATGATTTTATTGCACGTAATGCGACTGGAAGAATTGAGGGTGACCAAGAGAGCCTTGCGACCGTCGCAACCCACTATGGCGCAATGCATCACCTAGAATCGGTTATGCAGGATAAAGGCTTGGATGACTCGGTCTTGAATGGCTACAAGTCCATTTTTGCCAAAGCGGATGCTGTTGGTAAATTAACGTCAGATTTTGCCATCATGTCTCAGTTTATGAAAAAGTAATTTGGCTACTTACTGACGACTCAACTGTTTATAGAACGTTCTCGATAGTTACCGGTTACGCTTGCCGGTGGCTTTTTACTTCTGTTCGCATGCTCATAAAGTGCAAGCGCCACAATGCTCTTAGCGTGAAAGTAAGATTCAATCAAATAGAGAAAGCTGGCTAGACTGTTGTGAGTGTGTATTTTTATTTGGCATAAGATTTTCGGGGATTGATTTGTATTCCACACCATTAATCAGATTTCCACTTTGCCTATTACCTTTTCGGATGCCTTCTCCATCAAAAGTTCCCCAAGATTTCCAGTAAAAATGCACCTGTTGTTTATCGCATTGCTCTTTTAATGATAACACCCAGTTAAGCTCTGCTCTTCTAGCCTTCATTGCACTCTCACCTCCACCTACAACAAAGCGAATTCCTTCTAGGTCAATATTGCCAAGCTCTTCAAGTAGAGGTTCGCAGCATAAGTGCTTGTTGGCGGCTTTGATTGCTTGGAGATCACGAATTCTTGGTAAGCCATGCTTTTTGTTTTCCACTGTTACGCCGAGCCATAAGTTGTCAGGGACAGCGCGCGTCTCAAAAAACACTCTCATGCGTTTACTTCGTTTGGTCAACATATAAAAGTTATGCCAGTGTGCTTGCTTCACGACCTCTAAAATTTCCTCCAAAACCTCATCACTCGCGTGCTCATGAAAGCTATCACTCATATTGTTGATAAAGTAGAGCGTGGGCTTTTTACGGCTTAACGGTGGGGCTTGAGCGATGCGATCATCATGGATTGTAAACTTAAAACCGTTCTCATAGCCTTTCGTTCCCCAGTGCTGAAGCTTCATTGCCAATGGCTCTGCGTAACAGTTATCACAGGCTGGCGATATCTTCCGACACCCCGTGAAAGGGTTCCAAGGTGTGACTTTGATTTCTGACATTACGGTACTCTTACTTACTAATTGGTAAGCATGGTAATGACCTTTTGTATCACTTTCAATCTCAAGATAAAGGTAAATAAATGGGAGGATCAAAAATAGCCCTTGACCACTTACCTACTGGTAAGTAATATTCTGTTCAAACCCAATTTAGCGATGAATCATGTCGAATACTAAACAGAAAATTGTTGATATTGCCTCTGAGCTTTTACAGAAGCGCGTTTTTAGTGCGTTTAGCTATCAAGACATTTCCTCAGAACTTGGTATGTCAAAAGCGGCTATTCACAACCATTACCGCACTAAAGAACTGCTGGGTAATGCGGTTTTGGATGATTATCTCGATAAAACGTTGGCGGTTCACGCCATGGTTGAAAGCACAAAACGCCCAGCTTGGGAGCAGCTTGAGCACTACATTCGCCTTATTCGTGAAGTCACTCTAGAGGAAGGTAAAGGCTGCTTGGCTGTGACGTTACAGGTTGAGCACAATGTGATTCCTGAAAGTATGCAAAAGCAGATTAAAGAAGTATTTGCGCAAGATGTCGCCTTTCTGACCAATGTATTAGCAAAGGGGTTAGAAGAAGGTTCAATGACTTTTAGAGGTGAACCGAAAGCTCAAGCTTTGGTTATTGTCAACTTGCTACAAATCGCGACGATGAGCGCGCGAATGAATGGTGAAGCTGCGTTTGATGCGTTAATGGAGCAAATCAAACTCAATTTGATCAAACAATAAACCAGTACTAATTTTAAACCTACTTGATGTGGGTTTTATTTTAAATTTTCTACTTACTTACTAGTAAGTAATCAAAGCAAAGAGAAATACATATGAACAGCATTGAAACCTTAATGGAACTGGAAAGAGAGTCTTATTACAAGGCAATGTCTAAAGACTTTGTTTGGCTAAGAGAGCTACATGCAAAAAATGCGTTGATGTTTAACCCCGGCAGTGCAGCAGAGAGGGCAGATGACATTTTTGCCAAACGAATAGCTGAAACGGGTGGTAAACCACAGGCCCCAAGCGATGCGTTCCCACGCTTTTTCTGGGAACCAACCGAGGCATTCGTGAGTGCTTCAGATGACATGGGTTGGGTACATGGTGTCATCACCATCACTCATGAAAACGACAATGTTGAATATGGAAAGTATGTCAGCGTCTGGGTAAAAGAAGACGGAAAATGGAAAGTTGTTGCTGAAATTAGAAACATGAACCAATAAGTCGCATTAACATTTAAAGTAAAGATAATCAGGAACATATAAATCATGAAAGCATTAAAAACACTATTCACATCAGTAGCTCTTGTATCTGCTTTTATTGCACCATCAGCATTAGCAAATGACATAGAAAAGCAATGGTTAGATGGAATGACAGACGAACACTGTGTGGTGACTGGTGTAGAGAAAATCCGAACCCCTCGCTACGAGGATACCGCGGAAACTCGTGAAATCATGGCGTTGGAGCGCAAACTGTGTCAACAGCTAATGACAGGAGTATACGACGAGCTAGGAGAATCACTGCACGAGCACGGTATCATATTGCTAGAAGAAGGAGGGATTCTGCAAGGTCGTGATCAGCAAGTCGCGATGTTCAAACAATTTATTGGCGAAATGGGTGTTTATCTATCTTACGAGCCAGCGGAAGCACACGTTAGCAAAGACGGTACAATGGCGTGGGCTATCGGTCTTGTGAAATTTCAGATGCCGGGTCAAAAATTAGAAATCCAAAAGTACACTTCTATCTGGGAAAAAGAAGATGGTGAATGGTTAAACGTAGTCGAGATGCGTAATAAGAACTACTGATTTTAATTTTTAAATTGAAGCCAATAATAAGGCAAGGTATGCCATCTGTCTTGCCTCTTGATTTCTCTACCATTGGCTAGCTCAGAACTGCCCCATTTAGCGTTACAAATCCATTACGCAACCTGCGTAATGAACTTACTTTTGCCCCATTCCGCGTTATCTACAATACATAAAGGGGCTTCATCATGAGAAGTTCACATTATTCATCTAGAACCTAGAATAAGTCAGCGAGCTTATTTTTAACGACTGGAGTAATGTTAAAACCAATCATAAAGTCAGGGCGGACTTTCTCATCTTTTTCAACATAGTAGTTTGCTTCAATAGCAAACTTCCAAGGCCGACCTGCGAGCACCGTTGTTTTTGATACCATAAAGTTAAGTGGTATTTCTACTTGGTCTGTATTCCAGTCGTAGCTCATTTGAGGTGCAGAGCCAGCAGTCCATCCACCACCAAGAATTTCAACATAAATTAGTTGAACACCAGTGCGGTTGATGTCTGATGTACTCCCATCATTTGCAAACCCCCATTGATGAGTGTTAAGCGCTCCAAAAATACGCTCCTTGCTTAACTTACCTAAGAAAAGCTCTGGGCCAGCTGCAAACTGGTCTCCGGTTAATGAACTTGAGCCAGTTGGAAGAGTAGCAAACACACCTGTAGCAAGCAGATTGGTAGGATCGCCTCCAAGGCTTGTTGCATAAGCAAGGTCGAAAGAGATATCAGATACACCCGATGAATCAATCTTTGAACCTGAATAACCCTCAGTAAAATTGTTGTTTATGTAGCTAATTGCGGGGCGAAAGATAACCTTGTCACCGTTATCTAAAGGAAACGGTAGAGCAGGTTGAAAGGTAGTGCTGAACGAACTACCACCATTCTCGTACCCACTGTAATGTTGGATTTTAAGATTGAGGCTGGCGTAGGCCGTGTTGGGGTTCGCAAGTTCCTTTGCTGCCTTTTCAGCAACCGATTGATTGCTCGTCCCTTCATTGGCCATGACTTGTACTGAAACCAGTGCTGCGGTAAGCAGTGTAGTAGCCAGAATTTGCTTGATCATTTCTTGCCCTTTAAAACAAAGTTAGGAGTGGGCGATATTAATTTGAATTAGGAAAGAAAATGTACAAATTACGAAATGAGTAGAATTAATAGGGTTCTTCATTATTGTTGAGTGTGAATTAACCGAGGTGAGCTAGGTTTACATCTAGCTCACCCTGATTTTTGACGATTAAGATTGTGTTAGTACACGAACCTCGCACGCACGCCAAAGATAGTTTCTGAACCGTCTGAATTCGCAGAAAGCAGTGGGTTATCAATATATTGAATACTTGGGGTAATCGCTAGGTTTTGCGAAAACTGGAAGCGATAAAAAATCTCAGTAGATATTTGCGATTCACCAGCAAGCCCATCGCCCAAATCTCTATCATTTGAGAAACGCCCCCAGTGCCCACCTATACCGATGAGATCAGAGCTGGACATAAATTTATACATCATGCCCGCTGCAAACGTATTGTTGAAGAAGGTGTGATCGCCTTCCGAGAAACCTGCTTTCACAAACGGCATAAATTGTTGGTTGAACGTCCAGTTGAAGGCTGCTGACATTCCCCAAACCTCTTCTTGCCCACGAAAGTTATCACTAATTCGTTCGTCTCGCTCATCGGCATGCCATGCAGCAATATGGAAGTTTTTGTAGTAGCGGTCGTCTTTGGATGGAGACCATCCAAGATGCGTCCATTTGAAAAATTCCGCTCCGCCAGTGAACCATTCATTGCCATCACCACCGAAACCATTAGCATCATTGATTCCCCCTTGTACATACCAAGAGTCGTTAAACCAATGCCCCGCAGCGACACCCCATGAGGTATCTGGTAGATTGACTGATGTTTCTAGCAATATACTCATATTACTGAACGAGGTTTGCGGACTGACATACCCTTGCACGTTCATGTAATCGTTCGGGTCGTAGGAACCTATGACGTATCCGGAGTCTTCGGAAAATTTGTGGTTCCAAGCCAAAGTCAGTATTTTGAAATTCCCATCAAAATCACCAAATTGACTGGCTGTAATCCCATATTGACCAAAATTCCCGAAATTACCCGGTGCATCATAGTCACCGTAAGAATGACGATTATCTGCAATCAATGAGACGAAGCCAGGAGTTGCGGTATCTTTACCTAATACAGTCCAAGTACTCGTTAGTCGGAAGTTGCCAGATAAATAGCTCTCATCACCATTGGTTTGGTACATGGTGGAATAGTGGCCACCAAACTTTAAGCCGTACTGGTTATCCAATTCTTGTTTAAACGAATTCCAGTTTGTAAACAAGCCATCAAATGCAGGAAAGCGAAATGCCGCTTCCTTCACTCTATCATTTTCTTCCAGTTGGCCTTTTGGGCTGTCAGGGCCAGAAAACTCTGGCTTACGGTCGTAGCCAGACTTATGAGTTTTTTCTGCGCCTTCCTCTGCCGCATACAGACTAACTGAGGTTAGGTTACTTCCTACTAGCAGAACGAGTAAAAGTGGTGATAACTTAGGCATTAATACACTCTCAATGTTTAAAGTATGGACAGATTGTAATGAAAGATTCGAGCGAGAAGTGTACATATTGCGAAGCTAAGGTAAGGGGTTGCGTCGCAATACGTATCAGAGTGGGAAAGTTAGGTAGAATTAATTCAAAGACTTTGCAACTTTAAGCATCTCTTTTACTTTATTTGAAGGCAGAATCTCTCTGACTTTAATGTCGGTCAATCCACCAGTAGAGAGTCGTTGATAGACTAGAGCGGCAGCAATAGAGCTATCTGGCAGAGCAACAATAGCTAGATTTTGTGCTGTTCCTACCTCCAAGTAGTAATCAACTAGTATTGCTCCTGGTATGCTCTTAATAGATTTGCGCGCTCCTGCTGTTGGATCTGCAGGATTTTCTATTAATAATTTAGCGACTTCAGGGGTCAACTTTCCCTGTACCACGAAGTATTTCAATTCATTTTCTTGGCTAAATGCACCAAAAGAAAGTGCATTTAGCAATAGAGGGAGGAGTACTGCTCTGAGCAATAGTTTCATAAGAAAATTCCCTATCAGTAATTTTTTATAAACTTGAGTTTTTGAATTATATTTAGATATAAATACAATCTTCTAAGCATTCTGGAGGAGTTCTTGATGGTCTTGTGTACATTTTGCGAAGAAAGTGGAAGGCAGTTGTAATGGATTCTATTTCTCTAACACCCCGGGCGACCGCTTTGGCTTATTTGGGCAATTTAAACAAGAGTGGCTTAGTTCTAACTGATATATATAAGCACGTGTGGATACCAGAATACTTTAAAGAGAGGGATAGTGAATATATCCCTGAATCCGTATTAGTGGATCTGTTAAATTACTTACATACAAGCTTAAATCCCAGTGATTTTTTGCTCTATTTGATGACCTCAGCCAATGATGCCGCTCTCAATCATCTACATATGCTTGAAAGCAAGAGTTGTAAGGTAGAGGACATTCTTTCAGACGTTTCACTATCTATGTCAAACGTACCTAACCAAGGTATCTTAAATTTTCGCTCCACCAATCTTGCTGAAAATAGCCAGTCAATCGATTTGCTCCTACCAAACTCAAAAGATAGCAATTGTGTCTGGCTTGAAATGAGTTTTTTCTTCCAGTTCATTCTATTAATACGTCACCTAATTAAAGGTGAGTGGTTGCCACAGCAGGTGAACCTTCAAGCGACAGATTTGCGTGATTTATCTGAGGTGCTTACATTTCAAAAAATAGATGTAAGGTATGGCCAACCAACAAGCAGCTTTACTATTCAAAGCTCTGTATTAGAGCTAATCGTGCCCAAGGAAACCTTTGGGAAGAGTGAAAGGATAAAGAAGGGTGAGTCTTCTACACAGTCGGCATCCTTTGAAAGCACAACAAGGCTAGTGATAAAAAATTACGTCGCTCAACCCGAATTTTCACTAGATGCGTTTAGTGAAATCATTAATTATTCACCGAGATTGATTCAAGTACAATTAAAGAAGGAAAGCACAAGCTTTAGAGAAATCTTGGAGCAAGAGCGGGTTGAGTTTGCAATCAAGAAGCTACAAACAAGTCGATTTCAAATTTCCGATATCTCAGCTCAACTGGGGTATAGTCAACCATCTGCCTTTATACGTACTTTCAAGAGAGTGACAGGGCTGTCACCTAAACAGTATCTAAAGGCACAAATTTAATCTCGTATTCTTGAATTTCGCAAAATGTACATTTCTACACTCTGAACTATTTATTATTCACTCATCGCTTATCACACGGTTCTGCTGAACCCTGAGTAAGTTTTCACTTTCAGAGAATGTAGGTAATAAACATGAAAAAGACAGTATTAGCATCATCACTTCTATTGGCAACTATGGGCGCTCAAGCGGGTACTCTATTTACTAATGTCGATATCTTTAACGGTGTGGATAACAAACTGTACGAGAACCATTCTGTACTAGTTGAAGGTAACAAGATCACTAAGATCTCTGAAGGTAACATAGACGCTGAAGGTCACACTGTGATTGACGGTGAAGGCAAGACACTGATGCCTGGCCTAGTTGATACCCACGTGCACCTACGATTCAATGAAGCTAAGAAGATGGACGATTTCGGTATTGCACAGCCAACTGACCTTATGGCTTATCGCGCAGTCGATTCAGCTAATGAATTTCTAATGTCTGGTTTTACCACTGTCCGTGATATCGGTGGTAATGACAACTCTATGTTCATTGCTGAGCGTGAGGGTACAATCAAAGCACCACGTATCTTCCACGTAGGTCGTTTAATTTCTCCAACAGCAGGCCATGCTGACTGGCGACCTGTTTCTGGTCTAGGGGACGAAGCTCTTGAGAAGCGAATGTATGACCGTAACATCACCGCTATCGCTGATACACCAGATGAAATGCGTCGTGAAGTTCGTGTGAACATGGGTATGGGTGCTTCTGGTATCAAGATTATGACTTCTGGTGGTATCTCGTCTGACATTGACCCTGTATTCTACGATGGTCACATGGATGAAGAAGTTAAAGCGGCAGTAGCAACGGCTAAGTCTTACAACTCATACGTAGCGACTCACGTTATCAACGACGAAGATGTGAAACGTTCAGCAGAGCTAGGTGTATTCTCTCTCGAGCACTGTAATGGTATGTCTTCTGATGAAGCGGCAAAAGCAGTAAAAGATGCTAATGCATTCTGTATTCCTGCTATGGCGGCGTTTGATCAGACCATCTTAGACCATCCTTACTATGGTAACCCTGAGAATGCAGCATACCATAAGGTAGCGCCACTGATTAAGAACGCAGACAACTTTGGTGAGCTATTCAAGAAGCACAAGTTCCGTATCGCTTATGGTACTGACCTTGTAATGCAACGCCCAAGTGATCCTATTGCTCGAGCTCGTCGTGACGTACAGATTCACCAGATGGGTGAGATGTTCGGTAACTACGAAACTCTGGTATCGATGACTTCTAACGCGTATGACTTACTCTCTATGGATGGTAAGAACAAGAAGAACCCATACCCTATGGATAAGTTTGGTTCAATCCAAGTAGGTTACGCCGCTGATATCATCCTTGTTGATGGTAACCCACTAGAAGACTTGTCTGTAATTGGCGCGGTTCCTGCGGTTTCTGAAGAAAATGCTCGTATAACAGCTACGGTCAGCACCATGCCGTACATCATGAAAGATGGTAAAGAGATCCATAACACTCTGTAATTATTGCTAGTCATATCGTAGAAAGAGCCACTGATTAAGTCAGTGGCTTTTGCTTTTTAGTGGGAAAATAAACCAAGCAGAGTTTGTTTTCTAGGAGAATACCGGGACCGGGAAATGCTCAGTCTTTACTAACTAATGGTTATGAATTAAGCGTTAGATCAGAAGGCGGTATAACTCATTTTTGTCCAAAACCTTGTTAGAGATTGATCAAGGCTTATTGTTTTCCGAGGTTTGTAAATGGGCGAATTGTCTGCTCATTTTTTATTGACTACCCAAATTTCTTAACGAGTTTGGTCGTTAAAGCGAATTTCTAATCGCATCTGCCAATAAGTCTATTTCCCTTTTCACATCTTCAGTTAGGTCAAAACCAATATTGATCCTAAAACAATCGTTGTAGAGGGGAAGCGTGCTAAACAGCTGACCCAATCGAATGTCGATTTTATGTTCCTCAATCAACGCCGTGAACCTTTCGAGGTTGAGTTTTGGGACTTGTAGCCACAATACCATTCCTCCTTGCGGTTGGCTGATGTTAACCTCGCTTGGCAAACGTTCGGATAAATAATTGAGATAAGACTGCCTTAAACTAAGTAGTTTGGTTCTTCGACGCTTTAGCTGCTTGGCGTAGTTACCCGATTCAATAAAGTCAGCCACTGCAAGTTGAATAGGCAGTGATACACCAAAGCATGATGCGGAGTGTTGCTGGCGATAGCTGTCTGTATAGCGACCTGGCAGACACCAGCCTAAACGATAACTTGGCGATAAGCTTTTAGAAATCGAACCGCACCAGAGTATGTAGCCATTTGAATCATAATACTTGGCAGGTAACGGAGTGTGCTCTGAATAGGAGAGTTCTAAATATACGTCGTCTTCGATCATCGGCACTTGGTAACGATTGGCAAGCTCGGCAAGTTTCTGCTTTTGCTGAGCAGACATAGTAATACCTTGTGGATTCATATGCGACGTACAGAAAATACCAGCTTTTACGCTCCCTTGCTGCAAATGTAATTCAAGCTGTGCAAGGTCGATCCCTTCATCTATTGATGGGATCTCGACAATGCGCCTTCCCATTTTCCCAAGCAAATCCAATATCCCACTAAAACATGGAGAGCTGATCGCGATAGCATCGCCAACTTGGGTACATGCTTCAAGCGCAGCCTTAATCGCGGGCATACACCCCGATGTAATAACAAGGTCTTGTGGGTTGATATGAATTCCCAACTTTGAAAAATGAACACTCAAAGCATCACACAATGACGGGTCGCCTTGGGTGTTAGGGTAGTGATTCAGTCGGCTACCTAATCGCTTACTCGAGCGACGAAAGCTACGTTCGAGCTCGAGCAGTGTGGTGTCATCAATCGTCGTGCTGGATATCCCAAGTGGCCCGTTGTAAGGCGAGTGAATAGAGAAGCTTTGGTGTACTAGGGAGACCTTACTGACAAATTGCGTCCACTTAGGCGTATTGTGCTTTTTACTTCGCGCAGAAATGTAGTAGCCCGCTTGCGGGCGAGAGTGGATCCAACCCTGAGACTCCAATTCTTGATAACAACTGACTGCGGTCGACATACTAACGGCTTGCT
The DNA here is from genome assembly GCF_030248535.1 of Vibrio sp. D404a. Taxonomy (GTDB): domain Bacteria; phylum Pseudomonadota; class Gammaproteobacteria; order Enterobacterales; family Vibrionaceae; genus Vibrio. Next base: position 80,420 of record NZ_JAHGAJ010000003.1, read on the forward strand.
GTTTTGCCAGTTGTCGCAAAGAGGGCATACGACTCCCTTCGCTTAATTTCCCGTCTTCAATTTCTTGAACAAACTGATTAGCCAATGTTTTGTAAAGACTCATAGATGCCAACTGTACTTATTTTTTTGTTAAAAACTGTATCTGTACTGGAAACTGTACTTGATTGATACTCTTTTTCAAAGAAGAAGGAGGGCAGTTTATGGCTAGAAACGATTTATTTTTGGCAATCTTTGTGATGGCAATTTGGGGGTTCAACTTTTCGATGATCAAAATGGGGATCACGGAGGTTCACCCACTATTAGCCACCGCTGCGCGATTCACACTGGCAGTGATTCCTGCGATTTTTTTCATTCGCAGGCCAAACGTTGCATGGCGCTATCTGTTTAGCTATGGGTTAGTTTTTGGTGTTGGTATATGGGGAATGGCATCATGGTCGATTACAGCAGGCTTATCATCTGGCATGTCGTCGGTATTGCTATCTTCTAATGCGCTTATCAGTATGGCCGTAGGGGTATTCATTCATAAAGAGGCGGCATCAAAAAGGAAAGTTGTTGGTGCTATAACAGCACTCATTGCACTGATGGTGCTTGTGTCAGCGACCAACGGTAATGTGACGTTGCAAGGCGGTATCTTCATCATGATAGCGGCGACTTGCTGGACAATTATGGGGATGATCGTTAAGGCGTCTAAAACCACCCAAGCTTTTGCGTTCAATGTGTGGGGAATGTTATTCGCGCCAATTCCGCTAGTGATGTTCGCGGTAAGTATTTACGGGCCAAGCATCGTATCGGAAGCGTTTGAATTGTGGGATATGAATACGACGATTGCTGTCTTGTTCCAAGCTTATCCAACCACCCTGTTTGGCTATTGGGTCTGGAATCGACTATTGATTCGATACCCACTGAGCACTACCGCACCGATGACTCTGTTGGTACCTGTTTTTGCGTTGATATCTGGGTATTACATGTACGATGAAATGCTAAGTACCGCGCAAGTTATTGCCTGTGTTCTTTTCCTCATCGGTATAGGGTTGATAGTTAAACCCGCTAAGAAAGTAACCCAAGTGACAAACAAGCCAGCACTGAATCGTAGTTAGTAGAACAATATGCCATCCGGGAATGATGGCATTTGTCATTCTAGTAGTCCTATTGAAGGGTTAATGAGGTGAATAAAGGTATTAATCGAATCATTTTATGATTTGATTATGTGGGATAAACAAATCATAATGTGATTTGATTATGGTGTTTTTTCAAATCAAGGGCATGGGTATGTGGATCTGGCAACAAGCGAATTGGCCACAGTTTGACTGGGACAACAATATTATAGAACCAATGGTAAGGCGTACGCGTCTCAACCAAGGGATCCTATTGGGAAAAATGTTCAGCCACTCTCAAGATCAGACTGAGAGTATGTTAGATACTTTGCTTGCTAATATCGTCCACTCAAGTGCCATTGAGGGAGAGAAGCTGAATGCTTTTTCAGTGCGCTCTTCGCTAGCGAATAAACTAGGTTTATCAGAAGAAAGGCCATTCCCGACCACCGAACAGACTGATGGTTTGGCGGAAATCATGGTTGATGCCGTCGAAAATTTGAGTACGCCGTTAACGCTTGAACGAATTCTGCATTGGCATGACCGACTCTTTTCTGAAGGCTACACCATGTTTAACCCGGTTATTGGTGGTCTACTGCGAGGTGACACGCCAATGCAGGTGGTTTCTGGCAGAATAGACAGGCCAATCGTGCACTTTGAAGCACCGGGCCGCGATGTACTTGATGCTGAGCTAAACCAATTCATCCAGTGGTTCAACGACTCCAGAGAAGACATATCGCTCGATCCTTTAATAAGAGCCGCAATCACGCATTTGTGGTTTGTGACCTTGCATCCCCTTGACGATGGAAATGGTCGAATTACCCGCCTTCTTACCGACCTCGCGCTCGCGCAGGCAGAGCAGCAATCGGTACGCTTTTACGCCATGTCTGTTGGCATATTGGCCAATCGTAAAAGCTATTACGATATTCTAGAACAAACTCAGAAAGGATCTCTGGATATTACTCCGTGGCTTGTTTGGTTTTTCAATACGTTGAATGAGACATTCGATGAGGTGTTAAAAGAGATCGATCAAACGGTATTTAAGACCAACTTTTGGCGTCATGTCGATCAAACTAAGCTGGTGGAAGAACAAGTTAAAGTGCTCAATCGCATGCTTGATGGTGACTTTGCGGATGGCATCAACACATCTCAATATCACAAAGTGGCCAAGGTGAGTAAACCAACAGCAACACGTCATTTAGCCGCACTGGTTGAGCAAAAGTGTTTAGTGAAAGCTGGTGCCGGGCGAAGTACTCGCTATCAACTACCCAAGTTATAGCCTCTGTTCCTTAGATCGAATTCCTACTCTTTCACATCTACTTGCCATTAAGTGGATGTGATAGCTATCCTTTCCAGATCGTTTCTCGACAATTACACAAATGTAGTGACTAGCAAGTTGAATCAAAGAGACCACAGCAAGAACTTAATTCATTAACTATTAGTTATCTTTAAGTTGATGAAAGACACTCTACAAGTTAACAAGAAATTGTCCGATACTAAACGCAACAAAGCAATATTCTAGCGGGCAAACACCTGTAATACGTACACAAGAATATCGCTATCGTGAAATTGTGAAACTATTGGAGAGCAAATAATGAACGTACTTGTTGTTTACTGGCATCCAGAGCCGAAAAGTTTTAATGGTGCTATGTTTCGTCGTTCGGTAGAAGCCCTAGAGTCGGCTGGGCATAAAGTTAAAACATCGGACTTACACGCGATGAACTTCGATCCAGTATCTGGACGTCATAACTTCAATAGCGAAATGGATACTGAGTTTTTCAAACAACAACTCGAAGAGATGCACGCGTCGGATAACCAGAGCTTTGCAGCAGATATAGAAGAAGAGATACAAAAACTGGAGTGGTGCGACTTGGTCATCTTCCAATTTCCACTGTGGTGGTTCGGTATGCCAGCAGCCCTTAAAGGTTGGGTGGACCGTGTATTTGCGATGGGTAGAGCCTATGGCGGCGGCCGATTTTACGAGAACGGTATCTTTAAAGGAAAGAAAGCCATGGTGAGCGTGACCATGGGCGGGCCAGAAGAGCTCTACGAGAAAGACGGTTGGAATGGTGACTTAGACGCGATTTTAAGACCAATACACCGTGGCGTGTTCGAATTTACTGGGTTTTCGGTTCTCGCCCCACAGAAGGTATTTGGGCCCGCACGTAAAACACAACAAGAGCGTATTGAACTACTAGAAAACTACGCTCAGCGTTTACAAACGATCTTCGATGAACCTGCAATTGAAGTAGGGCATTACTAACAGACTTTTGTCTTGTCGTTATATAAGAGAAATGGGTGAGGTGTATTATGACTGTTCAACAAAAAGCGAGTGAGGTTTTTAAATCGTGGGGCGTGAGTGATAGTCAAATCACTCGTTTTCTAGAGAATCAAGCATCGCAGCAGCAAAGCGAACATGTCGTGGCGATCGATGAATGTTTAGAGCTGCTTTATCGAGAACCCAAACAGAGGCACCACTTTTTAACCACCGCAAGTAAGAGCGTATTCTTTGAGGGGAGAAAACCCTTAGATGTGATTCTCTCAGGAGAGGTAGAGCAAGTTGCAGAGGCACATCACATCATCAGAAGCATGCTCTGTATATAAGTGGTTGAGATTTAAAGCACCTTTCTTCCTATCCCTAAAAAATATAAAAGAGCCGCACTGCGACTCTTTTAGTTTTTTAATCAGTAGCTTATTGCTAACGATTTAGCGGAAGAATATCGAACTTCATGTCGAATTTATCTAGAGAACTCGCTAAGTCTTGTAGGTTCTTCGCATCACCACGTAGACCTGCCTGACCAGTCTCAAATAATGCTTCAAGTGTTGTCTCGCCAGTAATCACTTTGGTTAAATCGGCTTTGTGAATAATTATCTCTGTATCCAATGCTGGGATAGAACCCTCTAAACCTAACTCAGTCACTGGTAGGTGAGAGAAGGTAGCATTAGAGACTTCGATGTAATGGCGCTCTTCAATATCAGGGTGATAAATTCCCATGTTAAAGTTCAAGCCTGCAGTCTCAGCCTTTGGCCCATTTAGTTGCACACCTACCAAGTCCAAGAAGTTTGTTGTCGGTGTGTTTGCAATAACGTCCTCAGAGGCTGTCTTTAAAGACTCTCCAATTTCATTCGTACGAAGTTCCACCGCACCTTGTAAGTACGAGTTACGCCATGCCATTGTTTCAGATTGATAGCCTTGTTGCTCAAACGTGTCCGCTAATAATTCACGGTATTCGATATTAGTTGGCTCACACAGTACTAAGTCATTCAATAGCTGACCGGCTTCCTGATAGTTACCTGAATCAAAGTGAGCTTTAGCTGACTTATAGAAATTATCTGCCCCACCAGCGTTCACGTAAGTACAAGATTTGTCGACTGACTTAAGTGGGTTTATGTTGACTGGGTTCAGATCGAGATAACCTAAGTACAAGTTTACAATCGCTCGAGCATTGTGGCTGTACGAACCATGATAGCCACGTGATGCCCAGTTTTGTTTCTGCGACTCTGGGATAATCTCTTCAATTGAACGACCAACATCGCCAATTTTCACACCGTGGTTTGCTAAGCGCACCGAGTTGTTGTGCAGCCAGCTATAGTTATCACGTTGCATCTCCATGTAGTGGCCGATTTCATTCTCTTCGGTTTCTGGGTTGTTCCAAACCGGAGCGGAATGGGCAGAATGGATGTTATCAACCAGCCCAGAGTCCACGAAACGCATCTTAAGTTCAGTTAGGTACTTAGACCAAGCTAATGAGTCACGCACTTTTGCGCCACGGAATGTGTAAATGTTGTGCTGTCCATCGTAAGTCAGTTCGGCCGTATTCAATGAACGGTACGCAGGTACGTAGTTTACGATTTCAACGGGCGCTTCAGCACCGGGCATGTTGATAAAGTGAACCTCTAAGCCATCGATAACACGCGTTTCTTCACGTTCAACAATTTCTGTTGTTGGTGTTACTAACGTTACTGCTCCTTTACCAAAACCCATACCCAGTGCGTTGTCTACAATACCTGTGGCGTCATTTTCTAAAGACTGGCCGTATTGATATTGTGCGCGACGTGACATCGCGTTACCCGCCATGATGTTTTCGTCTGCCATCTCTTTGATGAAGTCGCCAGGAACAATAACTGGGGCTCCTTCTGCAAAATCGCCCGTGTTAATGATGCCTCTTGAACCACCAAAATGGTCGGCATGAGTGTGAGAATAGATCATACCGGTGATCTTATGCTCGCCGTTCACCGCTGGTAGGTGTTGTTTAGCAAAGTTCCAAGCGGCTTCTGCGACTTCATCATGCAGTAATGGATCGTGGATAAGGTACCCGTTGTCCGTGCGGTAGATTGTCATGTTGGAAAGGTCGGCACCGCGTATTTGATAGACACCATCCGTAACTTGATAAAGGCCGCCTGAGGCATAGTTCATTTGACCTTGGCGCCAGATAGACGGGTTAACGGTATCCGGACGGTCTTCACGAATGCTGTCTACGTTCATGTGAGACATGCGATTACGCAGCTCACCTACACGATGATCACCAAACGCCGCGATGAGCCCTCTCTCTGAACGCTCAAATGCTGAGGTATCTTGCCATGGCAGCGTTTCAGCCAATGCGTTGTTGGCCTCAATGGTATGTTCAGTTGCAGGTTTACCTTTGTATGTCTCGATTGATTCATATTCATTGTCGGCAGTAGCGCTGAAAGAAACGATGATAGCTAGCGATAGTACAGAACGGTTTAGAGTCGTTTTCATAGAGAACCTCGTTTTGTCTCTCAAGTTGGTATGAGACAAATTTAGAGGATTGACACATAAGAATACATAAACGAATATGAATTCCAAACATCACGATTTGTTATGTAATGAGCTATGCTAGATAAATTCGATTTAAACTTACTTAGAGTGTTTTCCGCCGTTTATCGCCACCAATCGATCACACTTGCCGCTGACGAAATGGGAATGACTCAACCCGGTGTCAGTGGTTTGCTGAAGCGATTGCAACAACAAGTAGGCTGTCAGCTTTTTATTCGTTCAGGTAGAGGGATAGCACCAACGAGGCAAGCGCAAGAGCTGATTCGTCAAGTTGAGCCAGCGTTGATACAAATTAATAACGCGCTAGAAAACTTGGAAGAGTTTAGTACCCAGACGCCTCATAAATTTGTGGTTTACACATCGGAACCAGTGATGCTAAGACTACTGACGAAAATTGAAGCCGATAATCAGTTGGGTAACGTTACGATTGAGCTTCACCCTACGCGCTCTAATGAAGAACAGTTGATGGATGATCTTAATCAGAGGCAAGCTGATCTTGCGATTGAGTTCTCCAATCACACACCAACCTCATTCTTTACAGAACCGTTATTCGATGACGAGATGTGCATTATTGCCAGAAAAGGTCATCCGAGGATCACAGGTTCAATATCTCAAGATGAATTCTATCGTGAGAAACACATAACACTTAAGCTACGCCGCGAACAGGCGTATTTGGCGGACTATTTCACGACAGTTAGTCTGAAAGAGAGAAAGGTTGCTGCTGAATGCACATCGCTCATTTGGCAAATGTCGATGGTATCAAGTAGCGATTGTATTGCTTCAATGACAAGAAGTTTGGCTAATGAACTTGCTGATAAGCTAGGACTGCAAATAATACCGATGCCATTCTCAACATTCCCAATCAAGTACCAACTCTTCGTCCACAACCGAGATAAGAAAAGCCCTTCGAATATTTGGCTCAGAGAAAAACTCAAATCTTATTTAGTTGAAGGTTAGGTGATAAAAAGCCGGCTACTGTTTGTGTTCTCGAGTCCAAGACGCCTTCAGACTCAGTACTTTCGAAGAACAATGTATTAAATGCTCTAGTTAATTCCTACCTCTGATATGCACTAATAAGGATATATGCGCAACACCATTGTTATGTTATAACATCACAATGGTGTTTGGGTTTGATTCTTTGGGTGGAAATTTGGATATACCTGTCTTGTCGGTTAGGAGGCTTTTTGCTAATGGTAAGGCGAATTGGAGGGCCGTCTCAGATGTTTCTTTCAGCGTCGATGAAGGAGAATGTGTTGCCGTTATCGGGCCAAATGGCAGCGGCAAGTCGAGTTTATTAAAAGCCATCACCGGAGAGTACAAAACAGTAGATGGAGAGTTGTCTCTATCTGGTATGTGTCTGAAGAGTATCGATAAACAACAACTCGCAAAGAGGGTTGCGGTTGTCACTCAACACGAGAATGTCGACCCACGTTTAAGTATCTTCGAATATGTTTGGCTCGGGCGCACTCCTCATACTTTCTGTTGCAGTCAAAAAGAACACAAAAGAGCGGTTAATCAAGCAATAGAAGACGTCGGGCTCACTGATAAGAGCGAACGATATTTTGGTGAGTTGTCTGGGGGAGAGCAACAGCGTGCCAGTATTGCTCGCGCCTTTGCTCAAGAACCTAGGCTACTGCTCTTAGATGAGCCAACTAATCACTTAGACCCTCTTGCACGCTTAGAACTACTCAGCTTAATCAAACAACGTGGCATAGCGAGTGTCGTTGTGTTGCATGATCTGCCTTTGGTCGCCCCTTTTGCAGACAAAGTATTACTTATGTCCGATCAAAAAATGGTGACGTTCGAAACCCCCGATATCGTAATGCAAGACCATTTTATGACACCAGTTTTCGGGCTACGCGTTATCTCATTCAAACATCCCCATATGAGTAGCACCATTCATCATTTTGAGGCTGCTCATCACCCCTCTAACTTGTCACTAATAGGAGTTGCCCACCAATGAAGTGGTCTTTAATTTCCGGTATGTTAATTAGCCTACCATTTGCCTTCACAGCCAACGCGGCCGATACAGTATATCCAGTTACCGTGGAGAGTTGTGGTAGTCCACTTACCATTGAAAAACGTCCAAGTCGCGCAGTTGTGCACGATATCAATATGGCAGAAATGGCATTTGCGCTTGACCTGCAACCTAGCATGATTGGCGTAACCGGTATCACTGGTTGGTACAAAATGTCGAATTCCTTTGAGAATGAGTTAGGTGAGATACCAGAACTGGCACCGAAATACCCGTCGTTGGAGACATTGATTGCAGCTGATACGGACTTCTTTTTCGCTGGTTGGAATTATGGGATGAAAGTAGGGGGCGAAGTCACCCCTCAGACCCTCAAGCAGTATAACGTAGATACTTTGGTGCTCTCTGAAAGTTGTATTCACACGCAGGGCGATCAGCAAGCAGCGACTATGGATCTTCTTTATGACGATGTGAAAAAGCTCGGTGTCATTTTTGATAAACAGGATAAAGCTGAAGCGTTAGTGAAAAGTTGGAAACAGCGCGTTACAGCGGTAACAGAGAAGCAAACCACCTCTGAAGCAGACGCACCAAAGGTGTTTTTGTTCGACTCAGGTGAAGATAAACCTTTCACTGCGGGTAAATATGCAATGCCAAATGCCATGATCGAGGCTGCTGGTGGGCATAATATTACGGATAACATCGAAGCAAGTTGGGCGAGAACTTCATGGGAGAATGTGGCCCGTGAAAATCCAGATGTCATTATTCTTTTAGACTACCAAACCGCGAGTGGGGCGGATTCATTGCAACGTTTCCTTGAAGCGCACCCTCTTATGAAACATACCAATGCAGTGAAATCGAGCCGTTACGTGAAGCTTCGTTATGAGCAGCTAACTCCAGGGCCTGCTAACATCGACGCGATCGAAAAACTTGCTCTGGCATTTGATGCACAATAATTGCCAAGGTTGTTTTTCCATTGACTTTACATAGTAGATACCGGGCAGCTTGGGTGGCAGGCATTGCATCCATGTTGCTCGCTTTTGTGATGAGCTTACAGTTTGGCTCTGTTCCATTAACCTTTAAAGAAGTCATGGTTGGACTCAGCTCATTTAGTGAAGCCGAGCCAGACATGACGAGCCGTATCTTATTTGATTTGAGGTTACCTAGGGCCCTTTTAGCTGTGATTGCCGGGGCTGGACTGGCGATGGTAGGCGCATTGCTTCAAACATCTACGCGCAATGATCTTGCGGATCCATTCCTATTTGGGCTCTCTTCTGGAGCATCCGCTGGCGCTGTATTGGTCATTACTCAGGTAGGAGATGCTCTAGGGATCTGGTCATTGCCATTAGCGGCATTTTCAGGAGGGATTGTCTCTGCCAGCGCAGTTCTTATTCTATTTTCGATGCAGCGAAAAAAGGGTAACGACAATCTGATCTTATGCGGTCTCGCCATATCGTTTTTGTTCGGTGCGATAACAAGCTTTCTTATTTACTCTGGCGATCAGCGAGCCGCCAGTTCTATTCTGTTTTGGACAATGGGTGGTTTAGGGCTTGCTCGCTGGGACAACCTTATATTCGCACTATTCGGTGTACTCTGCTTGATTGTGCTGATTTTTAAGCGTTACCGTGAGCTTGATACTTTATTAGTGAGTGAGCAGACAACGAGTTCACTTGGCGTTAATGTTCATCGTCTACAAAGCGAAATATTTCTTTGTTGTGCGTTCTGTACAGCTTCGATTGTTTCATTGACGGGCGTGGTTGGTTTTATTGGTCTCATGGTTCCGCACTTGGTCAGGCCATTTTCTGGTGTGACTCACAAGCGCGCATTGCCTTTAATTGCTTTATGGGGCGCCGTCCTTCTGCTCTTTGGAGATTTAGTCAGTCGAACGGTATTAGCGCCACAGGAACTGCCTGTTGGTATTGTGACTGCAGCATTAGGTGGCATGTTCGTTTTATATCTGGTTTGGCGAAAATGATATCGAGGCTTACATTCGACAATGACAATTCAAATATGCCAGCTTCTAGTGCTGGCGTATTTAATAGATATAAACCAGCGAGCTTAATCACCCTTTCAGTTGGAAATAATCATATACCTATAATTTCTTACTCCTGAACTTAGCTTACTGCCTTTTAATAACACGAGCCTTAGGGGAGGCTATCTAACAACATCCGAAATGAGGCTTTATTCCCAAAATAAGCGCTAACTTATCTGAAAGTCATCGTTACATATCATAAATTGCCTTCAGTATTTCAGGGCTAATCAAGGGTTTGATAGAGTGATCATTCGATGTGCAAGGAGGGTTTTAGATGGGAACGATAATAGGCTTAGTCATTTTAGCAGCAATAGATTGGTATCTTGTTCGTAAAACAGGGCTTCATATACATCAACTGATTTCCCAAAAGTATGCTGAGCATTTACGTCGTAAAGGGAATCATTAATAAGGCTACTTTAATCAATAGCCTAACTATACATACACCACGAAGAAATCGTACTTGCCTACTGATAGACCAAGCATAACAATCTATTCAAAGAGATTCGCTATACTTGGTCACTTTGGACGCAGTCTGCGACAGCACAATCGATTAGGTTCTGTGGTCGTGCCGTATGACTCTTAGTTCGGTCCTATATGACGTTGAGGTCATCATTCAATATGAACAAGGTAGTATTTAGAAATTGCGATGAAAACAGTCCTTATTGGACAGTTCTAGAGGAGCTGTTCCAAGCTGAGTGGTCTGATTTTCTTTTCGCAGATAGCTATCAATCAGACGCTAACCTTCCTCCGGTAATCGTTGCTTTGAGAGACAATCAAGTAATTGGTGGACTTGCTTATTCGCACTTTAAAGAGCCTCACGGTGACTCAGAAGTTATTTGGCTTAACGCCGTGTTCGTATCCAAAGAGTGGCGTGGTCAAGGTATTGCGAGTGAATTGATAAATCGCGGTGTCGGTCAAGTATCGGGCTTTATTCAAAGTCGTCTGTATGTGTACACAAATGTTAAGCCGCTATACCAGTCGTTAGGTTGGTCAGTCGTCGAAATTGAAAGCGAACCTAATCATAATGTTATGAGTATTTTGCTGGAATCCCGAGCCGATGGATCATCACCTGTTTAGCGTGATTCGTATGAGTGGAGTTCTGCATCGATCGTTTGATAGAGAGTGAACGGTCAACGATAGTGGCGGCAGTGTTTACTACATATCACAGTACAAGGCTTACAGGTAGTTTATGGAAATAATCAGATTTCAAGCTCAGCATCAAGAAGCTACCGCACAGCTTTACTTTGAATCTAGAGTGGCTACTTTCTCTTTTCTGGATACTGGCGCATATTGTTTAGCTGATTTTATGAAAGATACAGATGGAGAAGAAACTTGGATAGCTATGGAGCAGGGCAAAGTCATTGGCTTTGTTTCAATCTGGAGGCCCGACAATTTCATCCATCATTTGTTTGTTAGCCCTAAAAAGCTTAAACAAGGTATCGGTGTTGAATTGCTTAATCACGCCAAAGAGTTATGTGGAAGTTTGACTCTTAAATGCCTTGTTCAAAATAGCAATGCCATCCAGTTTTATCTATCTCAAGGCTTTAAAATTCTGAAGACAGTGAGAGATGCACAAAATAGTTACCACTTAATGAGCTTTGAGACACAAACCTAATCACTTCTCAAATCGGTTTTCAGAACATGTGGTTGTACTATTATTTGAATGGCTATGTTTGGCGGTGGAGTGTTGATATTGAAGCATTGGTAGGGTGGTAGTAGCTTAATTCGCCACATTCACTCACGGTAAAGATAGGCTTCTGTGACCGTGGGTAATCCTTTGTTGATCTATTGATAAGTGGATGACTGAAACGTCGAGCGACACCTCCTTGAGTATCGACCTCAGATCTTTTTACCCCAAAGAGGGGGCGAATCAGCCCGTTTTATTACAGTTTTGTTGAAATTAAATTATGCAGCGTAGCGAATGATCTCGTGAGGGAATACTTTCATCCCATTGATTGTATTTACGTACAGATGTTCATCATGAAGGTAAGACCAATCCGTGACCTTGCTTCGAGTGCGTTCTGAGAGACGTGCGATGACCAAATCAACGTTACGACCCGCGTAATCTCGTGTTGGTATAAATAATTCCTTAACTGCTTTTAGCATAGAAAACTCCTTGTTTTATGTCGGTTTTTGTATTTTTATAAAATAAAGTTATAGTGTGATTAGGTTAATGCTATGAAACTTTGACCAATTAGTGGATAAAACCGCTGTTGTAGACTTTATCGTTTTCATTAGTATGGTTTCACTAAGCTTTCTCACGATCTCTCTTTTAGTATTAAATTTTCTTTTATGTAATATAATTACAATAGTCATTAATTCTTGTGTGATCAAGCTCACTTTATGAAAAAGTGAAAAATTAACAATGGAGCCTTTAGAATCGTTTTAGAACCAGAATTGAAATAACGCGCTTAAAATCGACTAATTTCATATCAACTAGTCACCAATCTGACCGTTTTTATGTAGAGTATCGAGTAGCTAGGATACAAGGGTATTGCCTCTATGCTACTCGCTTAATGATGGGGCTGCCGTCAGGATTAGTTATCGATTAATATAAGTTTCATCCTGTTTCTTATAATATATAAGTGTGCCTTTTATTCCGGTTGCTTTGAGTGGTTCAGGAGGCAGTCTCATTGGTAGGGATTCTTCTACGTGATTAAACCACGGGTGCGTTTGTCCATTATAAAGGCTTGCGATAATTTCTCCGAAAAGGAAAGATAGGTTGATGCCATGGCCATTATAGCCAAGAGCATAATACACATTCTCGTGACTCCCTGTGACCCCTACGATTTCGTTACTATTGCTTGTCATTCCAAGTACACCGTTCCAAACGCTCTCAAATTTGATGCCATTGAGTTCGGGATAGATACTTATCAACTCGGCCATCATAAGGTCTTTAACTTTATCGAGATTTCCCTTGTACTTTAGGCCGTCGTTTAAAAAGTATTCAGCATTGCCTCCGCCAATAACGATTCTGTTATCTGGTGTCATAACAAGATGATAAAGGAGCTTTCGAGTGTCATAGAAAGGGAGGCCTTTTTGCCATTGAATTGAGTTTAACTGCGCCTTGGTTAGTTGCTCTGTAACGGCACTTTGAGCATGAACAGGAAATAGGCGGTCACTGAAATAGCCAAGCTTTGAAGTATAGCCGTTCGTGGCGAGGACGATATTCCCGGCGACCACGGTATATTTATCCGCGACATTGAGCTCGATCTGTTTGCCTTCTTTGATGCCTAGTATTGGGCTATGTTCGTAGATAATGACTCCAACTTGTTCAGCGGCCTTTCGGAGTGCATTAACCAGTTTCATCGCATGAACTTGGCCCCCATTGGGGTCATAAACAGCCCCAACGTAACGCTCTGTTCCTAGGTTTTTCTTTGTGGTATCGGCATCCCAATATTCAAACGGTATACCAAGTCGATTGCCAGTCCTTACATAATCGCGATAATCAGAGATCGCGTCTTTATCAAGTATCGCTTCTACATACCCATTAAGCATGAGGTCAGTATTAACTCCTGTAGACTCGATGAGTGCCTGAAGTTTTCGCATGCTTTTGACGGTAATATCGTAATGACGTTTACTTGCTTCTCCCGCATCATAGATATCCATCACCTCTGAGCCGGGAAGTACCATTCCTCCGTTTCGTCCTGAGGCGCCACTTCCTACCTGCTTTGCTTCAAAAATGGCGATTTTTAACTGCGGGTTCGTTTTGGCAAGATGCCAAGCACTAGAGAGACCGGTATAACCTCCTCCTATTATGGCGATATCAAACTCAGTGTTTTCTCTTAATGGAGGGGCATCTCGGTTAGGCTTTTCTTGGAACCAGTAACTGGTGTTAGGTTCAAAATCACTGGTAGTAGGCTTACCCAATGCAATACCACAGGTAATTAGTAACAAAGTACCAATGAATAAAGCTGACACTCGCTTAAATACAAAAGGAAGATTCATTTTATTCTCCTGGTATGGATTCGGTGTTCGTTAACGCATAGTTACTCAGAGCCCTATTTTGCCGATCATTCTAACCTCATTAATTGCATGAGGAAAAAGCCTATAATTGGAACGATATCTTCTATTTTTCACATAGTCTCAAGACATAGAGTAGGTTATGGCGCGCGAGGTATGCGATTTATCTATTAAGCAGTTTTAATCTTATTACGTCCGCCGACATACATATCGCAATTGTTACTTGATCACTTCTTTCGGGTGTGTGGAGACAGATATATTTCTGACACCGATAAATTTAAGTAATTGTCTATACTTAAGAATTTATTAGGACGATAGATTATGTGATTCGCACAAAGCGCAATAGGGCTCGTAAAATAAGTCAGTTTTGTATGGATTATTTAGAATAGTCGCGCAGTTATGGAATAAAAGAATGCAAAAGAAAACGCATAGACGAGTCTCCTTAAGAGTGGTGCTGGGGTTGATGTTTGTCTTCTGCGCCTTTGTCACTGGGGGCGTCGCAATTACATTGCAATACTATTTTGCAAGTCAAACAGAATTGAAGCACACACTGGCACGATATCAGACAATAGCGAGCGGTGTATCAGACTACTTCTCTAACCTACAAAATGTAGCGGAAAATGTTACTCGTAGTGGCGTTCAATTAGTAGACCTTATCGGAATGGACTCCTCGACCGAAAGCATTGCGTTGCCGCTATCTAAACTGTTGTTACGAGACCCCAGCCTTCACAGTATTTTTGTCGCACAAGGCAATAATGATTTTTTTCAGATAATCCATCTAGAATCTGGCGAAATTAGGGCAGCCGTGGGAGCTAAAGGCTCCGAAAAGTGGCTGGTGGTAGTACACCAAGGCGAAGGAAATCAACGACGTAAAACGTCCACTTTTTATGACCAATCCTTTACTCCTCGCGAGGTAGAGCAAGAATACAGTAACTACCTTCCTACTCAACGTAGTTGGTACAAGAATGCCACGACAGGTACGGTCTACAATACGTCTCCTTATCTATTTAATACTTTAAAACTGACTGGAGAAACCTTTGCGACAAGGGTAGAGGGCAGTGACACAGTTGTCGGTGTGGATGTGCTTTTATCATCTTTGGAGGCTCGACTCACTAACCGTTTTGTCGAAAACAAGAAGCAACCTCAAGCAGAGGCATTTGTTTATCGATCCGATGGACGCCTTGTCGCCAGCAATCAAAGGTTAGAAATCAACGAAAAACTACCTTTGGTAAGCCCTATTGCGCTTACGGCAGAGCAACAACAACTTGTTGATTCAACGCCTGAACTTAAGGTGTCGAATCAACACGATTGGGCTCCTCTTGACTATACCATCGTTGGTCGCCCACATGGATTCGCAATCGACTTGTTCAAAGTGATCTCTGATATGACAGGGCTTAAGTTCAAGTTCGTCAATGACGGTTCTTGGGGTGATTTGGTTGCTGATTTTAACAGCGGCAAGATCGACGTACTGCAGTCATTATCCGACCCAACGAACTTCAGTCAGACTAGTGTTGTGGGCGATCCTCTTTATCGAGGAAACTTTGCACTGTTGATGAATAGTGATAATGAACAGATCAAGACATTTGAAGATGTCACAGCCAAGCGAGTTGGAATATTGAGAGGCTGGAGCATGCAGGACAATATCCAAGACGCGTACCCTGAATTAAAGGTGACGTCCTACGCTTCTTTGCACACCGCGATCGACGACCTTGAACGAGGTAAGATTGATGCGGTGCTGGATCTGACTCAGGTCTTAATGGCTAAAGTCCGCGAAAAATTCCGTGAAAACCTAAAAATAGTACCTGTCGCATCGCCTATTCTTTCCCGTGAGATCTACTTTGCAGTAAGCGATGAATATCGTGATGTCGCGGATATTATTAATTTGGCACTGGCTTCACTCAGCGAAGAGCACAGGCAGGAATTACGAGACAAATGGTTTTCGCCAGATTCGCTACCGTCAACACACACTTTCTTGCCTTATCCGGAATTAATTAAACTCACAGGCACTTTAGCAAAGAAAGGGTCGGTAGAGCTCGTTACCATTAATGGAGTTGAGAAGTACTTATACATCTCTGAATTGACATATAAGGCTGAACGCTACTTCGCTGTGCTAGTGCCGAAAGCGTACATTATGGCTGGAGTAAATGAATCAACATGGTACTCGGTAGGCGGTTCTCTTTTTGTTCTTGCAGTATTGATTCCGTTTGCTTGGGCGATGGCAGCACCGATTGCCAACCCAATCAATCTACTTCGTCAACAAGTTCGTTTAGTCCGGGATCGTCAATACGACAAAGTTCAACGAGTCCATAGTCGTATTGAAGAAATTCATCAGTTAGGACTGTCTGTCACTCGAGGGAGTAATTCCTTGAAGCATTTTGAAGAGCAACAAAACTTGTTCTTTGAATCAATGATTCAATTGATTGCTCGTGCAATTGATGAGAAGTCTCCTTATACCGCAGGCCATTGTAATCGTGTACCGGAGATCGCATTGATGCTTGCAGAGGCTGCAGAACAATCGGATCAAGGTGCGTTCAAAGACTTCCACTTCAAAAATGATGAAGAGCGCCGCGAGTTCCGCATTGCGGCTTGGCTTCACGACTGCGGTAAAATCGCAACGCCAGAGTATGTTGTCGATAAAGGAAGCAAGCTAGAAACGAATTACAATCGTATACATGAAGTGCGAATGCGTTACGAAGTGTTATGGCGTGATGCTCAAATTAAGTACCTTTTATCTCGCCTAGGGGAAGAGGTTGAGCTGGATAATGTATTAAGACCACAGTTAGACAGTCTTCAAGAACAGTTTGCTTTTGTTGCGAATGCCAATGTGGGCAAAGAGTTTATGTCGGACGAGGACGTTGAACGTATTGAAAAACTTGCCGAAATAGAATGGACGAGGTACTTCGATTCAAGTTTAGGTCTATCGCCTCTTGAAGAGACCAGAGTTCAGCCTAAATCTACCCCTGCTGTTGAGAAGCTACTGACTGATCGAGAAGAGCATATCATTGAACGTGATCAGCCTTTCGTCAACTTAGAAGAGTTTGGTATCAACATGCGAGTTCCGGAAAAGCTCTATAACCACGGCGAGTTATACAATCTTTCAATTAGGCGCGGGACATTGACTAACGAAGAGCGTTTTAAGATCAATGAGCACATGATCAGTGGTATTAAGATGCTAGAGAGTATCCCATTTCCTCCCGAGCTAGAGCGTGTTCCCCGATACGCGACGACGCATCATGAGACTTTAATGGGTACTGGCTATCCTCGTGGGTTGGGCGATAGTGATTTGTCAGTTCCTGAGCGTATTCTCGTTGTAGCGGACATATTTGAGGCTTTGACCGCGTCAGACAGACCTTACAAAAAGGCAAAACCACTCAGTGAAGCGATTAGCATTTTGTCGAAAATGATGGAAAGTGGACATATCGACAAAGACGTTTTTCAGTTGTTATTAACGAGTGGCGTTTACCATCGTTATGCGGAGCAGCATCTCGCACCAGAGTTATTGGATATCGAGGATATTAAACAATTCCTAGACTGAAGCGTATAAAGGAATGGACTGAGCGCTGAATAGTAGATTGAAAAAAAGGCAGCCCCAAATAGCACGGGCTGCCTTTCTAATCACTCAAAATAAAGGATTAGACAGTGGATTCGTTAATTGGCTCTAGTGCAACTTGTTCTTTGTTATCACTCTGCTCTTTAGGTGTACGTTTAGCCAATACGTAGTAGAACAGTGGCGTAAGCAACAGACCGAAAATAGTTACACCAATCATGCCGGAGAACACGGCGATACCCATTGCTTGTCTCATCTCGGCACCTGCACCGGTAGAGAACACCATCGGAACTACACCCATGATGAAGGCAATCGATGTCATCAAGATAGGGCGAAGACGTAAGCGTGATGCTTCAAGCACTGCTTCCATTACAGTACGACCTTTGTCTTGCAACTCTTTGGCGAATTCTACGATTAGGATTGCGTTTTTAGTTGCCAAGCCAACCAATACGATTAGGCCAATTTGAGTGAAGATATTGTTGTCGCTACCCCATAGAATCACACCACTGATCGCTGAAAGAAGCGTCATAGGAATGATTAAGATGATCGCCATTGGCAGACGTACACTTTCGTATTGCGCAGCAAGTACTAGGAATACCAACAAGATAACCAGTGGGTAGATCAACATAGCCGTATCACCGGCCAACTTCTGTTGGTAGGTCAGCTCTGTCCATTCGTAAGTCATACCAATCGGTAGTGTTTCAGCCAGGATCTGCTCTATCGCTGCTTGTGCTTCACCTGAGCTAAAACCTGGCATAGGACTGCCGTTGATTTCTGCTGTTGTGTAAGCGTTGTAATGCATCACTCGATCAGGCCCTGCGCTGTAATTCACATCAACAAACGCGCCCAAAGGAATCATTTCACCGTTGGTATTTCGAACCTCTAATTGGCGGATCTGCTCCGGCGTTTGGCGGAACTCTTCGTCGGCCTGAACGTTCACTTGATATGTACGACCAAAGCGGTTGATATCATTGACGTAAGTGCTTCCCATATACGACTGAAGGGTAGAGAAAACATCATCTATTGATAGGTCTTGTTTGAGCGCTTTCGTACGGTCAACATCGAGATCTAACTGTGGAACATTCACTTGATAGCTCGAGAATACACCCGTTAGTGCTGGGTGAGCCCATGCTTTCATGATCACTTGTTGAGTGACACCGTATAGTGCTTCGTAGCCGTGGTTCGCTCTATCTTGGATCTGCAAACGGAAACCGCCAATCGTACCCAGACCTTGAACCGGTGGTGGTGGAAAGATCGCGATGAATGCATCAGGGATAGAAGCAAACTTTTGGTTTAGCTGACCCGCAATCGCATTTGCGCTAAGACTCGGGTCTTGACGCTCGTCGAAATCAGCCAACGGAGTAAACACGATGCCACTATTCGGACTATTAGTGAACCCGTTAATGCTCAGACCCGGGAAGGCCACTGAGTGTTCAACGCCTGGTTGTGCCAAAGCAATCTCAGACATCTCACGGATAACCGCATCGGTACGCTCAAGTGAAGCCGCGTCTGGTAGTTGCGCGAATGCAACCAAGTACTGCTTATCTTGACCCGGCACATAACCCGTAGGAGTCTCATCGAATTGGTAAGCTGTTAAGCCGAGCAGGCCAACGTACATCACACCAATCAGTGCGCCAAGTCGAATGCTCTTCTTCACCGCGTAACCGTAAGCAACAGAACCTTTGTTAAATAGCTTATTGAATGGGGTAAATACGAAGCGTCCGAACAAGCCATCCATTGCACGAGTGAGCCAATCTTTTGGTTGGTCATGACCACGTAACAGTAGGGCAGAAAGAGCCGGACTCAAAGTCAGCGAGTTAATAGCTGAAATAAAGGTCGAGATGGTAATGGTCAATGCAAATTGTTTATAGAACTGACCCGTTAAGCCAGACATAAACGCAGTCGGGATGAATACCGCAGCGAGCACCAACGTCGTCGCAACAATTGGGCCTGTAACCTCCCGCATCGCTTTCTCAGTCGCTGCGATAGGAGCGAGACCTTCTTCGATGTTTCGTTCTACGTTTTCCACCACCACGATCGCATCATCAACAACGATACCGATGGCAAGTACTAGGCCAAACAGTGACAGAGCATTTAAAGAAAAGCCCATTAAGTACATGAAAGCGAATGTACCGACTAGCGAAACTGGAACCGCAAC
This sequence comes from Vibrio sp. D404a, assembly GCF_030248535.1. Lineage (GTDB taxonomy): Bacteria > Pseudomonadota > Gammaproteobacteria > Enterobacterales > Vibrionaceae > Vibrio. The sequence goes on from NZ_JAHGAJ010000003.1 coordinate 99,978, forward strand.
CAATGGGATGATCGATGCGCGCCAAGTTTGCAAGAATAGAACAACAACTAGTACAACAAGCAACACCGCTTCAAGCAGTGTTTGCACTACCGCTTCAATAGAACCACGAACGAATACCGTTGGGTCGTAAACAATCTCGTAGCTCACACCTTGAGGGAAGCTAGCTGACAGCTCTTCCATTTTCGCTCTTACGTCGTCAGAGATCTGAATCGCGTTTGAGCCAGAAGCTTGGAAGATTGGAATTGCAACGGCGTCTTGGTTATCAAGTAGTGAACGAAGTGAGTAGGTTTCGGCACCTAATTCAATACGAGCGACATCCTTCAAACGGTTGATCTGACCATCTTCACCAACCTTGATGATGATGTTCTCGAACTCTTCAACCTCGCTTAAACGTCCTTTGACATTAATAAGCAGTTGGAAGTCTGACGAACCACTTGGTTGAGCACCAAGGCTACCTGCTGCAGCTTGTTGGTTCTGCTCGCGAATCGCAGAAATCACTTCACTAGGATTGAGGTCAAGGCTTGCGACCTTGTTTGGATCAAGCCAAATACGCATGCTGTATTCGCCACCACCAAACAGGCGAACGGCACCAACACCTTCGATTCGGGCAAGTTCATCCTTAACGTTAAGCGCTGCATAGTTCGCAAGATAAAGTAGGTCATAGCGCTCATCGGGTGACACCAAGTGAACGACCATGGTTAAGTCTGGTGATGACTTTTCCGTCACAACACCAAGTCGCTGAACAGTTTCAGGCAAACGAGGTAGGGCACGATCAACACGACTTTGAACAAGAGTCTGCGCTTTGTCCACGTCGGCACCAATGGCGAAGGTGACGGTTAACGTCATCACGCCATCTGAAGTCGCCTGAGAAGACATATACAACATGTCTTCTACGCCGTTAATTTCTTCCTCAAGGGGAGACGCGACGGTATCCGCAATCACTTTCGGGTTTGCACCCGGGTAAGTCGCTGTTACAACGACAGTCGGAGGAACAACCTCAGGGTATTCAGTGATAGGCAGTTGCCATACAGACAATGCACCACCGATGAATATGAGAATCGACAGCACGGATGCGAAGATCGGCCGACGGATAAAGAACTGGGAAAACATTGCAACGGTTCCTTTATTGCTTCACTTGCAGAGTCAGTAGTTCACTGCGCTGCTGGTCACGTAATGCTTGTTGTTGGCGAATGTTTGCAAGGGTGTTTTCATCCGCCATTGCAACTTCGTCAGGGGTAACAGGCATGTTGGCGCGGACGCGTTGTAAGCCATTAACGACAATCTTTTCGTCGCCTTTTAGGCCATCCAATACAATGCGCAGACCGTTAAGGCCTTCACCAAGAGAGATTGCTCGGTATTGGACTATATTGTCATCGCCTAAAACCAAGACATACTTGTTATTCAGATCGGTGCCGATCGCTTTGTTATCAATCAACACGCCTTGGTAGCTGTCTGAGCCTGCGATTCGCATCTTCGCGAACATACCCGGCAAAAACTTCTTATCTGTGTTATCAAAAACAGCGCGAACTTGAATCGTTCCCGTTGCTTCATCGATCGCATTGTCTACAAAATCGATATAACCGATATGAGGGAAATCAGTATCGTTAGCCAGCGACATTTGGACGACGTTTTCAATTTCGCCATCCGCTGAGATGAGGTTATTAATTTCTTGATATTTAAGGAAACTACGCTCGTCAATGTCGAAATAAGCGTACATTTTCGAAGTAGACACTAGTGACGTGAGAACGGTTTGACCCGTGGTTACGTAGTTACCTTTGGTCACTTCTGCGAACGAAACTTTGCCTGCGATTGGTGCACGAACTAAAGTAAATTCAAGGTCCAATTCTGCTTTTGTTAATGCAGCCTTCAACGCTGATACGCTAGCGACACTGCGCTGTTTATCTGCAAATCGAGCATCCACCGTTTCTTGAGAAATGGCGTTAGTCTTGCTTAAACGTAGGGCACGTTCATAGTCTTTAATTGCTTGATTTAGGCTGGTTTGTGCACTGCTCAGTTCCGCTTTTAATCGGTTTACTTCTGCGGCAAATAAGCGGTTATCAATTGAAAATAGAACGTCACCTGCTTCAACAAGACGTCCTTCCTTAAAGTGAACACGATCAACATATCCCGAGACTCGGGGCATAACAGTCACGGTTTGAGGCGACTCTAGTCGACCAGTAAATTGATCAAGTTCTGTTACTTGCTCTACTAACACTTGAGCGACTTCTACCGTCGGTGGCGGTGGAGCCGGAACAGGTGCCTCTGCGTGCGAATCTTGACATCCAGACAGCACGAACGGTGCTGCAAATGAGATTAGTAGAAGAGGGGTTCTAAGGTGTTTACCTACCATCTCGCTATCCTTATGTGAGTTTTGTACCGATCGGTATAATAATCCTGACTTTTGATAATGATCAAGTTAAATTTATAGAATCAATGATTATTACATATGGACAACGTATGCCTGCCGCATTACCATTTAGGGGATTGAACGAATAAGTGGTAGTGAGATTATGGTAGTCGGTACAGCGGGTCGACCACGCAGTTTTGACCAAGAAAAGGCGTTAGAAGAAGCATTAAAAGTGTTTTGGGAACAAGGGTTTGAGGGAACTTCTCTCTCTGACTTAACCAAGGCTATGGGTATCAATAAACCCAGCATGTATTCCGCCTTTGGTAATAAAGAACAACTGTTTCTCAAAGCGGTCGAAATGTATAAAGCCCGTGAATCAGAATATTTTTATCGGGCATTAGAGCAGGCTGATATACGTGTCGTTGTCAGGGACATCATTATAGGGTGTGCAGAAGCTCATAGCTGTAAAGAAAAGCCAAAAGGTTGTTTGATGATCCAAGGCGCTTTAGCATGCAGCGCTGATGCGAGCCCGATCAAACAGGCGATGATGGATTGTCGAAAAGAGATGGTTGATATTCTGGAAGCAAGATTTACCAAAGCTAAAAATGAAGGCCAATTAATTGAATCGGCAGACCCACAAGTTATGACGCATTTCATGGCGACCTTTCTCAATGGTATGTCAGTTCACTCTATGGACGATGTACCTCCAGAGATGATTATCGCCGTGGCTGAGATAGGGATCAAAGACTTGCACGCATTCTGCGTAAACTAATGTTTAAATTGAGGTTGAAGACTTTGTTTTTTAGCCTTGAAGCATAAGGTTCGGGCTATCTTGATTATTAAGACCTCTCAAATAGCGCAGTACCATTTCATTACTCTTCCAGTCGCCCAATTGAATCAGCTGGGTTAAATTGAGACCAGCATGATAGCCATCTTGTAATGCACCGACACGGCTAGAGTGCCCACTCCATATGTTTCGATGCGCCTCTGTTGATGTGACAACGTCACCTAAGTCAGTAAGAAGATCATGGGCGCGCTGATAAATGCGGTCGATAGTCATGCCCGACATCGGAGTTTGACGATAGCCTGCTGGCCTTGCTCCTTTAACGGTTAGCCAACAAAAGATAAAATCATCTTCATCCAGCGGCTGGCAATAGGTTTGAACATAGCGTTTTACAATCGCTGAAAATCGGCCTGTTAATCGCTTCGGCTCTGGACTGATTGTGGTTTTAGATGTAACACGTTCGATGTTAATGTCGCCATTTTCAAGAAACTTAATGTGTTTTTTGCGTATTTTACCAATTTCACCCTCACGAAGTAGGGTGCCATAGGCAACGGTAAGAACAGCAAGATCTCGATAAGGTACAGCTCTTTTTTCATTGCCCCATAAATCCATTAATCTCAGCAAATGGTGCTTTCGAAACGGTTTAGCTTGCAGTTCGATAACTTGCGAGCCGGTAATTTCCATCTCATCTTTTGGCAATGATTTAAAGAAGGTGGCTATGGTTGGTAGTTTAGTGACGTCATCCGTATTCATGATTTTGTGGAACAGACTGAGCTGTGCTCGATATTGCTTAAGCGTATTGATCTTTACATCGAACTCTAGCTTAAGTGATTTGAACCAAGTTAATAGGACAGGGGCGTATATAGGAAAGCTATAAACGTTTTGGTCTTTGCAGTATTCATCCCATTTACGAACAACGAACGCTAACATCTTTAAAGTGTGAATACTCAACCCGCCACGGTTTTCTTCGAACTCGTCTAAGTGCTTTCGCACTAGAGGTAATTCAGTCCAATTCGGATCAAAACTCTCATTAAGGTTGGGAAAGTTAAGTTTAAAGCGACTGAGCTTCTCTTTTTGCTTTTCCCACTGCTGGACAGTTTCTTTATGAGAACGGCCAGGTGACAGCGTCACTTGGCTTTGTCGTTGAGTTGGGAAGTTTGAGTTCGTCATAGCGCCTATGTTAACAAACTAGTGTGATATAACTGTAATTATATCACACTATATAATTACGGCGACAATCGACATAAAAAATTCCATCACACGAGGTGAGTTTCGCCTGTTAATTAGACAATGAGCCGAAATGGTAAGTTGAGATGATGATCAGAGATTAATATACAGCCTCAGCATGTCTTTATGCTGGATACCATTTTCAAATATTGGATCTCTGTAATTGATGAGGAAATAGTCTTTAGATACCGAATCAACGCGAAAACCCAATCTTTGGTAATACGTTAATTGATAGCCAAAGGTACCCGTTCCTAGTTCTACGCGAGTGATACCTTTGTTTGGTAACTCTGCAAGCACCGACTTTAAAAGTTTTGTACCGATACCAAGACGTTGGTGACTGGGCAGCACTGAGACATTAAAAATCTCGACAGTGGTAGGAGTTAATGGTTTCGCGATACATGCTCCTAATATTTCATCACTTTCACAAGCAACAAAGCACCAAGAATCATATAGATACGAGGAAATACTCGCCTTGGATGGATCCGCTTCTAACAACAAATCAAAAGGAACCTGGCTAGGTTCGATTTCTTTAAATTCCAAGCAGAGCTCCTCGTATACAACTAAAACTTAACGCCCTAATTAAACGCCATGTTTGCGGCCATCACAACTAAAAGTACTGCAAAAATTTTCTTAATCGTAGCTACAGGAAGATGATTGGTTGCCTTTGCTCCCAATGGTGCAGTGAACCATGACGTCGAAACAATACCAAGCAAGGCTGGCAAGTAAACAAATCCCGCAAAACCATCACTCAACGAAAAGTAAGGAAGGCCAGAGCTCACGTAACCAACAGACCCAAACAGCGCGATGATGATCCCACATGCCGATGCACAACCGATCGCCTTTTTGACGTTGACAGAAAAGAAAGACAACAAAGGAACCAAAAGAGCGCCGCCACCGATACCGATCATCGCAGACAACGCTCCAGTAATAGTGGTAAGAACTGTCAGCACACCTTTATTAGGTAAGGTACGTTCAGGTGCATTGTCGCTTTTGCTACTAAGGAACATTTTAACCGCGATAAGAAATACACTCACTGCGAAAATGGTTCTAACGACTTGGTCTGGCAATTGCGCAGCCATAAAACCACTGATCAGCGCGCCCGACGCAACCCCGACCATAATCCAAGGTGCGATGTCCCACGGCACATTGCCATTTTTATGGTGAGCGATAGCAGAAGAAGTTGAAGTGAAGAGTATTGACGCCAAAGAAGTTGCAATAGCCACGACCACAACTTGATCAGATGGCAAAACGCCAAATTGCAGCAATATAATGCTTAAGATTGGGACGATGACTAGACCACCGCCAATACCCAATAGCCCAGCTAAGAAACCAACGCCGCTACCTAACACAGCACAACACAATATCAGTACTATTTCACTCACCCTTAATCTCCTATTAATTGTTAGGGTTTGCATTCCATATAAAGCAAATCATCAAAACGGATAAAGTAATATAACTGAGTAGCACATCAATGCCACCCTATAACTACATGAATATTTCTCATAATCAATGTGAAGGATTACCACTGTTTTTCGGACCTAGATTCGAGCTATAAAATAGACTCTTCTCTAAATCTAGCGAAACAATTACAGTTATATTGGCATTTGAAGTTATTCAATTATTAAATAAAGCTGTGGTGACTAATGACTGGGACTATAAAAATAATCCAGAAAGCCTAGAGAGAGTAAGGAAATAAGCTTTCAACTCAGGAAATAGGATACCGCTCAACATGACTACTGATTTTAACTTTACGATTAAAAGCATCGGACTTGATGAAAATTACCACCCTTCAGACAGTACGCGCATTACAACCAACTTTGCCAACTTAGCGCGTGGTGAGAACCGTCAGAGAAATCTACGTAACGCATTGAATATGATTAACAACAATTTCAATGCGTTAGCAAACTGGGACAACCCAAATCGAGACCGCTACTCTGTCGAACTAGAGATCGTGTCTGTTGATATCGACATTGAAGGCAAAGGCGAAAACTTCCCATCTATCGAAGTATTGAAAACTAATATTGTCGATCACGCGACCAATGAACGCATTGAAGGTGTAGTGGGGAATAACTTCTCTTCATACGTGAGAGATTACGATTTTAGTGTTTTATTGTTAGAGCATAACAAAGATAAGCCTGGCTTCAGTGTTCCTGATAATTTTGGTGAACTACACGGCAACTTATTCAAATCGTTCATTAAGTCTGACACATACAAAGCGAACTTTAAAAAGCTACCTGTTATCTGCCTAAGCGTATCAGATAATAAAATATACCAACGCACAGACAACCAACACCCAGTTTTAGGTTTCGAATATCAGCCAAACGAATCATCTTTAACTGAGCAATACTTTAAGAAAATGGGCCTAGAAGTGCGTTACTTCATGCCGCCAAATAGTGTTGCTCCGTTGGCATTCTACTTCTTTGGCGATCTGCTTAACGACTACTCGAACCTAGAACTGATCAGCACAATTAGTACAATGGAAACTTTCCAAAAGATTTACCGTCCAGAAATCTACAATGCGAACGCGGTTGCTGGTAATCGTTACCAACCAAACTTGAAGAACTCAGATCACTCACTAACACAAATCGTGTACGACCGTGAAGAACGTAGCAAGCTAGCAATCAAGCAAGGTAAATTCGCTGAAGAGCACTTTATCAAACCGTTCCAACACACGTTAGACCAATGGTCTGCGAATTTCGCTTAAGGCTAGGGGATTGTTCATATGTCAAAATTACTACCAACTTCTACCGCAGGCAGCCTACCAAAACCTTCATGGCTCGCTGAACCTGAAAAGTTATGGTCACCGTGGAAGTTACAAGGTAACGAGCTAATCGATGGTAAACAGGATGCCTTACGTGTCTCATTACAATCTCAAGAGCTTGCCGGTGTCGATATCGTCAGTGACGGTGAGCAAACACGACAACACTTTGTGACGACTTTCATCGAGCACTTGAGTGGCGTTGACTTCGAAAACAGAAAAACCGTTAAAATCCGAGATCGTTACGATGCGAGTGTTCCTACAGTCGTAGGTCCAGTGTCACGTCAAAAACCTGTTTTTGTTGAAGATGCGAAATTCTTACGCTCGCAAACAAAACAACCGATTAAGTGGGCGCTTCCTGGCCCAATGACGATGATCGATACGCTTTACGATGACCATTATAAAAGCCGTGAAAAGCTAGCGTGGGAGTTCGCTAAAATTCTTAACCAAGAAGCAAAAGAGTTAGAAGCGGCTGGTGTCGACATCATCCAGTTTGACGAGCCGGCGTTTAACGTATTCTTCGATGAGGTTAATGATTGGGGCATCGCATGCTTAGAGCGTGCTATCGAAGGCCTTAAGTGTGAAACTGCCGTTCACATCTGTTATGGCTACGGCATCAAAGCAAACACCGATTGGAAGAAAACACTAGGGTCTGAATGGCGCCAATATGAAGAGGTATTTCCTAAGCTGCAGAAGTCGAAGATCGACATCATTTCTCTGGAGTGCCACAACTCACATGTTCCAGTAGAACTACTTGAGTTGATTCGCGGTAAAAAAGTCATGGTCGGTGCCATTGATGTGGCAACCAATGAAATTGAAACGCCTGAGGAAGTCGCAGACACATTAAGGACAGCTCTTAAGTATGTCGACGCTGATAAGCTTTACCCGTGTACTAACTGCGGTATGGCGCCATTATCGCGCAGTGTAGCCAATGCTAAGTTAGATGCACTAAGTGCTGGCGCAGCCATAGTTCGAAAAGAACTTGAAGCTGGTGCTTAATACAAAACACTATGAAAAACGGGGCTTGAGAAAGTCCCGCTTTTTGTTTTTAGAAATGAACTTTGGGACCTTGGACACCAAGAGAAAAGACTATTTGATGACAGAGCCGGCACTCAGTCAGGTGCATATGATAAGTAAGGCAGTCCTAGATGGTCCTAGAGTCATTCCAGAGGCTCCTAAGCCATAACTGGAGAATCATTATAAATATTAGACTAAAACGGTCTTAAACTTCGCATGACGCCCTTTAGGAAACGCAATCAACCTGTCGGTTACACAGTCTAAGCTCAAGATACACATTGAGCCTACAATCAACTAAAGGGAAGGGCAGGTTTTAGACCTTTTCCTTCCCTTTTGCCGCTTCTTAGGGGACACCCCCGACTGCTCGGCCCCAGCCACCCGTCATCCCCCGCCCAAAGATGAAATATTCTGCTTGACATCACACTTTTGGGGTTATAAATTCAGGCGAAGCCTTTATAAAATTCTAAGTTTAGGAAGTTTAAAACTTTTTAAATCTTAAAGAAGGGGCTTACAAAAAATTCCTTAATTTCCCACACTAATTCTCCCAGAAAATTGCTTCAGGATTGGGCGCACGTTGGCCGCACGCTGGCCACAATGTAACGTTACATTTCCCATTTTTCCCTCTTTCTGAGATTTTTTGATCGATTTGTGGCCCCAATGCGGCCAATCCTGAACATCGATTTTGCTGAGATTTATGGTTCTCATAGAGCGTTCTGTTAGTACTACTGTGTTGATACAATCTTCTTTTACAAGCCATTCAGAATAGCTTTTGCTTTTACTTTCAAAGCATCTTTAAAGACGGTTTAGGCTTGAAATGAATGATTCACAGCAAAGTCCGTGAATATGATTTCAATTTAGCTTTATTGGTTTAAGAGATGGTTGTTCAGAATACTGACCCCCGGCATATTCGCTGAGCTTCATCAAAGAGCAGGATTTCTGAGTTTGGTTTGGCCTAGACATCGTAAATTAGATTTGGGACGGAGCTGTCCGCATTTAGCCATGAACTTAACTTGCCATAAAACGCCTAGTATTCGTCATCAAATCAAATTCAACTCTTATGGATTCTCGACATAAAACAATCGCCCCACAACAATTAAAACCAACAAAATCAACAGCTTATTCGCATTATATAGATTATGTTAAATTTTAATTTCTAGTTAGCATCATGGGTTCTTTTAAATAAACCAGTCTCCTGCTTATTTCGATCTTATTCACGCTTCGTGAATTTCTTTTATTTAACAATAACTTGATTTACCATAAAATAGATAATAACCATAAATGTTGTTGTTCTGCGAATGCTGTGCATTCTTGAACAGCAACATTTTTACGTTATCTATCTGAGCGAAATTTCGTGATGTCTAGCTTTATAGACCAACAATCTTTAAACCCATGACATTCGCGACACCGCCAACTTTTACTCGTTGGATACCGTCTTCGTTTGAATCTACTGAAGCAAAGATCTGAGACAAGGCACCCATGGCTCGGCCTTGTTCAAAGACAAATGAGCGTGAGTGTTCAGCCGGTAAATACTTATCTAGATGACAAGAAAGTGCGCCACTCGCACTTCCTGTTGCAGACTCTTCTGAAATACCAAACAACGGAGCGAAATTGCGACAGCTTGCAGTTATTTCGGTCTCACCGGATAACTCAAACACATGCGCTCCAACTAACTCATGCTCTTTAGAGAATTCAATCAACTTGGCTTCGTCGATGTTTACCTTATCGAGATACCCTGTAGGTACTTGGATAATAAGGTCGGGTAAACCGGTCGATACAACCTGCGCTGGAAAACTTACAGGCTCCAGTGCTTTTTCGTCGATGCCAATTAAACCAGACATTTCGGAATTGGAAAAAGTACGCCCAAACGTTGGTAAAGCCTGCTCCATGGTGACCTCACCCAGAGCGTTGACCGATACAGGTAATATCCCCGCTTTGGTTCTCTGACGATATTGCCCGTCGGTGATAAAACCTTTCTGATGTAGTACAGAGAACGTCGCCAAAGTCGCGTGACCACAAAAATCGACCTCACCAGTAGTTGTAAAGAACGAGACTTCAAAGTCCACTTCTTCGTCGCTAGTTACAAAAGCCGTTTCTGAGTACCCGATAGTCTGAGCGATGCGCAACTTGTCTTTATCATTGAGATTATCAGCATTCAAAACGACACCGGCAGGATTTCCTCCGCTTCCATCCTTAGTAAATGCGTTAACTAAGAATACCTCTATCTTATCCATTGTTCTTAAGCACCTTGTTTTTACAATGGTAATTAACTTACTGGTATACATAAGTCAGTGCAAATGCGCAGTTTAATTACAAACTTGTGACAATCTTAGGTATGTTCTGATATAAGTTCACCGCTTCGAATATATACCAACTGTTTCGCCGCAGCTTTACAATTAACAGGATTTGAATTGTGTCTTTAGTTAGAGCGACAAAATTGAAAATAGCATCGGCTAGCACCGCTTTGTTTTTGGCAAGTTTAATTGGTTGCCAAGCATTTAGTTATAGTGCATCTGAGACTGAGGAAGCCAAGGACATCATCAACTACCTTGATCAAGTACTAGATGCAACGTACAAATATGCGGTCGACAATGGCAGTTTGCCACCCATCACTTTAGATACAGACGCTAACTTTGGTTATTTGAATATCAACAATCTTATCGAGAACCCTGGATTGGAAACATGGCAAGGTCCTTACCTCCCCTTCGATGATACTTGGATTGGTGGTGATCAATACATTAGCCATCCTGATTACATCGCGACACAGATCTTGTTAAAAGAGAAGGACAGCTCATGGGTGAGAGGAAGTTCAGAAACAGGCTGCCAACCTTCGTCTGAGGCATGTTCACTTGCAGCATGTATCTGGTTGGTGCCATTGCGTGCGGCACAAGAAGTCAATCACATGATTGATGGTGAAATGATTACAGCGGATTCAGACGACGCAGGTACGATTCGATTTGAAAAAGCTTTAGTGGGCAGCCTTGTCTGTAAGATAGGGGGCGAATACCCCTTACCTAGTAACATCAAATTAGAAAACGAAAAGTCTTAAAGACAGATTCTAAATGCTTATGACGGGGGACTAACCACCCCGTTTACTTCAAGAACCCTAAATCTTGGAGCGAGAAGTTCGCTAAGTTAGGAAAGATATGAGCCATTGCACTCTCACTTCTCACTCCCATCCATTTCGCGATTGTGGCGCCAATTTGTTCGACAGACGTGGTGGGGATCATTCTTCCTTTGTTAAAGTCATTCTCTCCGTCTAAGACTAACGATGGCCACTGACCATATAGCTGCCCGCCATTTAGCGCGCCGCCCATAACGAGATGGTTACTCGCCCAGCCGTGATCTGTTCCTGTACCATTACTTGCTAACCGTCGACCGAAATCAGACATCGTCATTGTCGTCACTTTATCGCCAAGTCCTGATGCTTCCATAGATTGGTTAAAAGCGGCAAGTGACTGGCTCAAAGCACTCATCAACGCAGCGTGATCTTCAAGTTGATTAGCATGGGTATCAAAGCCACCTAAGCCGACAAAATAGATCTGTTTCTGATGACCTAGTTGATCGCTTGATTTAATCAATCGCGCAACGGTATGGAGTTGCTGTGCTAAGGAAATATCAGGGAAATGGTCTTCTTCTGGTATCGAATCAATTGCCGTCGCCAATGTATCTCGTATTGAAATTGACTCCCCTTTAACACGATCAAACTCTCGACCAAACGCAGTATGAGGTGACAGGCTCATCACTTGATCAAAGCTCTTTCGCCGCTGGGCATTACTTATTGCGTTCACTTTAGGTAAAGAAGAAGCATTAATTAAGTTGGCAGCATGCTCTGTTCCATTAAGTAACTGGGCGTAGCCATTAAGGCTAAATGTAGGGCTGATTTCACTGGTATCACTACTTAGCACGTCCATCAACCGGCCTGCCCAACCTAATGTTGTTGTACTACCAGACCAACCTCGCTGCCATTCTGTCTGTTGTGAGTTATGAGAAAATAGAAAAGGTGGCATTGCGTGCGTACCATCTTGCAAGCCCTCCTTCGTTGAAGGTTCTATCAATACACCACTATTCGCGATAGCGACCATTTTCCCACTTTCAAAAAGAGTCTGAGCGTCCGTCATCGATGGGTGTAAGCCTAGTGTCAAAGCAGACCCGGTATTCAAAGATAAAGGCAACAGAGATGACTGCGGAATCGCGATGTCTGGTCGTGCAGCGACATATTCATCGTAATGTGCATTGTCGTTAGGAACCAGCATGTTAAAGCCATCATTGCCACCAAACAAAAAGACACATACTAGCGCTTTGTAATCATTATTTGGCAGTGCGTGAGCTGAGCCTGTCCCCATCATAGAGACGATAGGTGTCGAGGCCATAGCCGCTAACAATTGTCGACGTGAAATCATTGGGCTAACTCCTCAATGTGAAACTCTTGGCTTGTGACTACCATGTAGATGGCGTTACGAACCTTTAAACTTTGTTGGGTATCACGAAGAGCTTCTAACCCTTCTAAAACGATCGCTCTAAGTGGTTCACTCATTCTTTGAGAAAGTAAACGTCTTTCAATCTCATCAATTAGAGCTAAATGGTCATTCGCTATTGCTTCCAGAGGCGCTGTATTGATCACAATACGATTTGGGTTTTGTTCTCCCTCATAATTTGTTCTTCCAGTGGCTGACCAAAGTTGGTTATTAGTTAAAATGAAATTATTCCAACTCAAGATTTCAAACTCAGGTGCAACCTCATTGGCTGCCGAAATCTCACCATTCGGTGCATAATCCGGTGAGAAGAAATTGAATACACTTGGTGATCCCAATGGTGCCTGTCCGTAAGCCCCAAACGTATTAATTGAATTATGGAAACGTCCGGAAGGATCCGCAGATTTAGCCTCAAATGCGCGGAAAAAGTTGGTCATGGCGATCAATGGCTCCTTCATTTTTACCGGAGCGCGATCTGCTCCATCAAGAGCCTCACTGTCGGTGAGTATTCCGCGAACAACCGCTTTAAGGTCACCTCTCACACCTTTGCCATTATCAGCAAACAGTGCGCTAATTCGCGCAATATATGCAGGAGAAGGGTTTGACGTAACTAGCCTTTGAATAAGATGTTTACTAATAAATGGCGCTGTGTTCTCGTGATTGAGCAACATGTCCATCGCTTGTGCCATATCTTGTTCAGGCGTCTGGCCTTGTGCAAACACCTCTCCCATCACCGTTTTCTCTTCATCGTCGTGGTATTCAGGATAGGCAATCATTGGTACCAACCAATTCCCTTCCTTTGAGCCCCACCCGGGCTTCGCTTTCTCTGCGATGTGCCAACCGGTAAAGACACGAGCGAAGTTCTCGATATCATCTTGCGAATACGTTGGAATAAGCTGGCCTTGCTCATCATGTTTCTCAGACCCATCAGAATTCAGCTCATAAAGACCGATACTAAATAGCTGCATGACTTCACGAGCATAGTTTTCATCTGGGTAACGATTCTTGTCTGGATCCGCTTTTTGATTGGCCATCATGGACAGGTAATCACCCATTGCGGCGTGCAGCGTGACGGACTCAATCAAATCACGATAGTTCCCAAAGGCATGGGTAATGAGCATGTCGTAGTAATCGGTCATTTCGGGTACACGACCATTCAAACTCGCGCCATAACGTGAAATCACAAAAATCTCACTGAGTGCAAAAGCAACACGTTGTCGCAGTTGATCTGGTGCGTTCAAGCTGACATCCCACCAAACAGCCACACGGTCTGATTGATTATAGCTGTCCGAGCTTCCTGCTAATGGGTACTCATTTAAGCGAGTCAAATGCAAGGTAGGAGTCATCGAAAACTGATTATCCAACCAACTAGAGTAACCAACACTCGCGAGTTCTTGATAAGAGTCAGGCCTAGGTCCGAATGTAGAGCGATAAAGAAGGTCGTAGCGTTGATCTTGTGTCAGCGAGCTTGGTTCTGGAGTCGTCCCCCCTCCAGAATCATTACTTTCACCACCACCGCATGCAGAAAGCAATGAAAGACTGACTAAGAACGCGCTTAATTTGACACGGCGACGCTTTAAAATAGAAGACAACTCGGGAACCTCGGTACTACAGGGGATTTTTTCGCACACTAACCAAGATCATGAGTTTCAGCAACGCCCCCCGATACAAACTGTGGTACGGGTTCACATTTGACAATAAGCCGTTAACCCAGTCGTATTTTGCATTACCAACATTATATGCGCCCCAAGCAATATCATAATGATCGGCAATATTTACTCCTGCCAGTTTGCAAAGTGCTCAAGTAGGAAATCGATAGCAAGCCTTGCTCTTAACGGTAGAAAATGGCGATTCTGGTAAACAATCCAACTACTGTTTCCACTTCCCCAATAAGACTCTAAGATTGGCACCAAACGACCAGACGAAATACCATCATTAAAGCTGCTTTTAGGTAAGTACGCCACGCCTAACCCTTCTACACAAGCTTGTAAAACTGTGTGTGCGTTATTGCTCTTCCATCTGCCCTGCACTTTTACTCCATCTAACGCCTTGCCATCTTTTTCAAACAACCAGACATCTTTGTTGGCAATAATACAACTGTGTTGCTTTAACTGTTCAGGGTGAGTCGGTAAACCAAATTCATTAATGTAACTCTGACTGGCTGCCGCCGCCATTGGCCGATTGACGAGTTTTCGCGCGACCAAACCTGAGTCGCTCAATTTTCCATAACGGATTGCAAAGTCGAAGCCATCTTCAATGAAGTTCACCATGTTCGTATTATAGTTAACTTCTACTGTTAAATTAGGGTGTTGCTTGGCGAAATCCATTAAGGCGGGTGCAACATAGTTTTCCGAAAAGGCACCTGCTGCACTAACTCGCAGCGTGCCACTCAATTGAGTTTGCTGGGTAGTCAGTTGCTCATTCGCTTGTTGAAGCCCAATAACTAACTCTTTGCACTGCTGATAATACGCTTGCCCTGCTTCCGTTAGACTCACCATTCTTGTCGAACGTGCTAACAAGGCGACACCCAATCGCTCTTCTAATCTTGTGACTTGTCGACTCACATGACTGGTGCTGCAACCTAATTGTTTTGCCGCTGCAGAAAACCCTAGGCTCTCAGCCACCGTAACAAACTCATTAACGCCTTCAAAACTATCCATACTCACCTTTACTATATAGCAATAATGTTTTGCCAATTCATCGTATTATCACTTATTTGTTTAGCAATTAGTATGAAGGTGTTCAACAAATACACGTAAGCCAAAAAGGAAACCATCATGAAGAAAGTACTCATCATTGTGACGAACCATGCGACCCTTGGTGAAACAGACCAAGCAAACGGAACTTACGCGCCAGAGCTCACTCATGCGCTTAGCGAACTACTCAGTGCAGGCTTCGATTACGACATTGCTTCTATCAAAGGTGGGCAAGCACCATTGTACGGAACCGACATCGAAGGCGACACAGTCAACGAGAAAATCTTGGCGGATGATGATTTCCAGAACCGCATTAACAACACGATTCCAGTGTCACAAATCAAAGGTGACAACTATGATGCAATCTTCTACCCGGGTGGTTTTGGTCTTCTTTCAGACCTAGCGAGCAACGAAGACTTTGCCAAGATTTCGGCAAAACACTATGAAGATGGCGGTATTGTGGCAGCGGTTTGTCATGGCCCAGGCGCCCTACTGCCAATCACGTTAAGCAATGGAGAAAAGCTACTTGCGTCTAAGTCAGTGACGGGGTTCACTCGTGAAGAAGAGATTGATTTCGGCACCATCAACGACATCCCATTCCTATTGGAAGAGTCTCTAGCACGTGGCGCAGCGCGCTACTCTAAAGTGCAACCATGGCAAGAGCTTGTGATTGTCGATGACCGTATTATCACAGGCCAAAACCCAACCAGCGCTCATGGCGTAGGTAAAGCTATCGTCGATCTTTTAAGCTAATCAAATACAAGCTACGAATTAGATAGACTGGTAAAGAAAGGAAAGCATTGGCTTTCCTTTTTATTTTTATCCAATAACCATCAAGCCAAACAGCTATTCAAAGGGATAAAAACGAGCGAAGTGCGCGATGAGATAGCTAATATCTTCTATCAACAATAGAAACTCCCTAGGCCACACTATCTCCCGAGAGCACACCAGAGTATGAATGTGAAGCTAGCGAGAGCGTATAGAATAATAATCAAATCCGTGATGAAGCGTAAAATCATGGTAATGCTAATTGACGTATGGAAGTGCTAATGAGATTACTTTCCCTGTAGTAAGTTCCTGCTTTATTTAAACATTCGATACCAAACAAAAATAAGACAAAAATTCGACAAAAAAGCCAACAAACTTCATAAATATGAGCACTAACTGACACTAAACTGACTCAGGTTCATACCCAATAAATACCTCTTCTTGATACTATATCGGATAGAACTCGATTCGAAGTAAGTGGGGCGTCTTAATGAAACACAGTTTTGTCTTATTGGTTGCTATTCTCATCTCGGCTTGCTCAAACGCGCCTGTGTCCTATTCAAATGACAGCCAATCTGATCTAGTAGTGATCATTCATGGGCTAACCAAAAGCGGGCGCTCAATGAGCGAACTTAATCAAGGCTTGTTAAATGCAGGCTATCAAACTTGTGTTCTTGATTATTCTTCGATTGGCGTAACCATGGGTGAACTCATAGAGGAGACTGACAAGCAAATTAATCAATGCATACAAGGTGCAAACGTGGTTCATCTGGTTGGTCATTCTCTTGGTGGGCTATTGATTCGCTACCACCTACAAGCAGATGATGCGTTGGAGCAACAAGGAAAACTCGGGCATGTAGTCATGATAGGCACACCAAATCACGGTAGCGAAGTTGCCGATCATTATACGAATAAATTCTGGTCAAGCTGGTTCGGTGAAGTTCCGCAAGCTCTAGTGACTAGTGAGAGTGGCTTTGCTAACGGGCTCAACGAGCCAACATATGATTTTGGTGTAATAGCTGGCATCAAACCATTTATGATGACCGATGCCCTCTTCCAAAAAACTAACGATGGATTAGTCAGCGTTGAATCGACAAAACTAACAAACATGCATGATTTTATCGAACTAGAAATCAATCACATGCGACTCCGCGACGATCCAGAGGCCATTCATCAAGTTGTGCATTATCTTGATAACGGAGAGTTTGACCACAACGTTGTGCATTGAGTCAGCAGACCGGCGTCAACAAGGGTAAATAAACTCTGCGCCTACTTGTATTAGATCTAACACTTCGCTCTAAAGTAAGTGGATAGAAAGTCTATTTACCCTTTTAATCGGCTCAATCTACAAGTTTAAACTCACTAAACTTGGCGAAATTTGGGCTATTTTTGCGGCCACTAAATGTGTACAACATGACGCCTTTCTCATCATTCAAAAATGCGTCTACAGTTCCAATTTTCTGCCATAACGCTTCACTACTTTCTCGAAAGTAAGTGCTTATCGTGCCACCGCTTTTTTCTACTTTTACGGATACCGTTTGTCCAGCAAACGATAAACGCTCTTTGATTTCCGGGTAACCGCTCTTTTCTACAACAAAAACCAACGAGCGTTCACCCATAAACATCTCTTTGCTGATTTTTACGTAGTTATCGTTGTCCCAATATATACCAAGGCCTGCTTGCTCAAACGGCAATGTTGGGTTTAAGTCAATAGCTACTTCCGCTTGGTAATCACTGCTCGATACGGGGTGGACAAACATATTGTCGACCTCGCCAGAGCTTGCCCCGAAAATATTCCCTTCCTGAACTTGGAGAGTAAGAACCCCTTTGTCTAGCGACCATTGCTTTGGGTTTTCATTTCGAATCTGCCAGTCATTTAGATTGTTCATTCGTTATTTCTCATTGTTAGATCATACGTTGGCGAAGTTGGTAAAATATATCTTCAAGTGTCGCGAAGCTTTGATGTTGAATGCGTTCGAGCTCACGATTTACTGTGTCATACATCAGTCGATTATTCATATCATTCAAAGTGGCGTAATAATGTGTGCGGCGACCCAAAATAAAGTTGTTTTGGTCCGCCTCGCTCATCATCATGAACTGAACAATTGTTTGCAGGAAAGACGCCTTATCATTTGGTAGGCGACCATTAAGTTCCATCAATAAATTGATACCGTGGTAGTTCCCGTAGTTGCTGGTAACGCCATCCAGATGACTTATCAGCTGATATTGCTCTTCCAGCATTTCCTTTTCACTAAGTGGTGTGAATTGGCCATTTTGCACAAGCTCATCCAGTTCGGTTCCAGACTTTACTGCCAAAGACAAGATTCGTATTTCATCCGGGTTAATTTTATTAAGAAGCGCCGCTGTTTCAGTGATATGTTGCGTCGACAACTCTTTACCCCCAAGCCCAAGAATAATAAACGTCATCATCTTCATACCGGCTTGCTTTGCATATTCAGCTGATTTGATTATCGATTTAGGGGTGATCCCTTTTTTCATTTTTTGCAGAACGTCGATAGACCCAGATTCCATGCCACAATAAAGCATATTTAAGCCAGCCTCACAGATAGCTTTCATTTCAGCAGGTGACTTCTTAGTCATCGTCTGTGCTCGCCCATAAGAACTGATTTGCTTGAGTTCAGGAAAGGCCTTCTTCAATGTGTAGAGCACATCCAGAAGATCTTGAGTATCCATCGCAAAAGAGTCCCCATCTTGTAAAAAACAGGTTTCAAATGTACGACCCTTATAAAATGCTTTCGCTGCCCATATATCACGTTTAATGTCCTCAACAGGGCGAATCGAAAACTCCATCCCTTCGAAGAGCGTGCAAAACTTGCATTTATTCCAAGGGCAACCTTGTGTCGTTCTAATTAACAGGCTGTCAGCTTCAGAAGGCGGACGTATTGGGCCTTGTTGAAATTGTACTTGTGACATGACTTCTCAATCCAATCAATGAAATTAATCAGCGCATGCTACGTGAATTTGGTTCCGACAAAAACGAGGTGGCATTTGATTCATTATCAAATTTAAATAGACAATCAACTGAGCAATGCACTGCTCATAACAGGGTAAAGTTTGATTGTTGCCAGTATTCCTCATCTAATGCTGTGTTATCTAACAGCTTGTATGGATTTTATCGATTGGCAGCTTTGTGAATAATCGAATAGCCCCTAATTATCCTCATTATTGATCCTCACTGGTAACGAAAAGTCATCCGTTTTAATCAGTTACAATACCAAGACCAGACTACTGAGATATACTAAACATAGGTGGATTGACTGCGTAATGACTAAAATGACTTACAGTTAAACCATATTGAATTTTGATCCAGTCACCCTATTTCCCAGTGCCTAGGAGGCCGCGTGTCAAAGAGCTTTAACCTTGAGGATGCAGGACAAATTTTTGTTGGTGCATTTGCTCTCGCGGTGCCTATCTCGTTTTCAGAAGAAGCCTGGCAATTGGGGGAAAGTTTACCAACAGCCAATCTTGCTCTGCTTTTTCTGCTGTCGTGCCTGTTTCTATCGATTTATGCTTTTGAGAGCGTTTACCAAAGGAATATTGGTGGGAGAGTCATTGAGTTTGTATCACGCATCGCGATTGCTTATATATTGACAATAATGGTCGTCGCTTTGGTTTTGCTCTGTATAGATAAGCTTCCAGTGCTTGATTCTCCGTTGGTCGCTTTAAAACGAGTTATCGTCATCGCTATGCCAGCGTCAATGGGCGCTATTATTGTTGATGGTTTTGATAAGGAATAACTCAGGTTTCGACGATCTATCTGCACCGCCTAAAGACTCCTTATTAGTTCTTTGATCGCACAGGCATGCTCGGAATGTCTATAGGCTTTACGCAACTCTTAATGTATTAACGAGCTTTTTCGGGTGAGAAAAATGTAAGCCTTGTAAACATACATGAGCCTTTTTAGGCACATATTTAGCCTGTAATTCTTCCTCGATGCCGCATACCACTAACGTAAAGTTAACTTGCTCAGATAAGCGAAACATAAATCTTAAAAACTCATTGCTCACAGGGTCCTTGCCCATATTCATTGCAAAATGACCGTCTATCTTTACTACGTCAAAAAGTCCCTTATTTAAAAGGTCGTAGTTAGTATAACCCGTACCGAAATCATCTATCGCGAGGCGGCACCCTAAGCGTTTCAAGCTTTGAAGATTATCTTGTACATGCTTTTGAGAAATAGCTTCGCTGTGTTCAACTAACTCAAAAATTAACTTTTTACGAACTTCTGGGCAATGTTTGGTAAGGCTGAAAATATCGTTATAAAATGAAGTCATCGCAAGGTCGGACATTGCAATGTTGATACTATAATCCCATTGGCCTTGTTCATCTTTTCTGGCTAATTCAACGACTTTTCTAATGATCATAAGAGTCAATGAATAGTGAATATGTGGAGTATCACTAAGCAACGACATATAGCTTTCTGGCTCAATATGCCCACGTTTCCGCCATACAAGCAAAACTTCACGAATACACTCTCTATCATGATTCATACTGTGAACAATAGGTTGATATGCGAGCTCGAAGTTAGCCCCACCATCTCGAATGTCCCTTTGTAAATCTTGCAGCATATGACGTTTACGTAAATTCCTTTGATAGTCCTTTTCACTATGGATATACAAGCCATCTTGGTTTTGAATTGCACGCAAGATCCCATAACTAATGCGTCTAAAGAGACGATCTGGTTTGGCAATATCATAAGTGCTTGAAAAATGTAACGTCGTTACCGAGTAATCAAACGGCATTTTCTTACTATTGATAACCATTTGGTTCGGCAAGGCGGCTCTTACTTGTTGTTGATGCTCAACCTGCTGTTTGTTATTCAAAGAGACTTCAGAAGCAAAGATCATCACGATGTATCTATCGTCATAGAGCCCAATCAAGCTAGGCTTTAAGTCACCACTTAATTGACTATGTAACTTTTGCTTAATGTTCATAGACGTTTGTTGATCAAAATAGCGGTAAAAGTCGCCGTTACGCCCAACACAAACAACATGAGCGGTGTAATACACTTCGCCTTTTTTTGCCTCAAGGTTCGCCATTTTTTGTTGAATGTAATAAATGTTAGGGATGTTGCTCTCTTCACATATAAATTTTGCTTGTTCTAGCTTATGTTTCTCGCGCTCTAATCGGTTCAGTGCGTAATTATGCTTCTTACTTTGGCGAGCATTGTAGAGCGTCGCGAGTACAACGATCCCAATCATAATGACTATCACACTGGTTGTAATTGGAGAAAGTGGAATGGTCTCAATATCCATACGTCATACTCAAGTAAGAAAACAAAAGCAAAACATACCTATCCAAAACATGAATATCAACGAGCTGACGCCGAACAATGTATGTAAACAGCTTCAACCAACGCTAAAAATAGAGTATTAACACCATTCATACACAAATGAAATCGATTACATACAACAGCAATTCAATAAAGGTCCTTTCTACAGATATTATTAACTTGGACATAGTTTACCCTGGCCAACGCCTCGACTAAAAAATCATACCAAGTGCATATTTATATAAAACCACTTTGTATCAGCTTCTAATAATCGCTCACGCTAAGTAGTTATATGAGGAATCCAATCAATCCATCCATAATAAAAATGAATATCTAACCAGTCACCTTTGTTGAAAAAACGAAAGAACAATAACCACAAGGTGTAAATTTATGTAAACAAATTAGAAAATGTGACCAACATCAAGAGTTAAAATGCAGCAAGTTGAGTATTGGTATGAACCCAACCCAATCTTTTACATCTAGCTGGATCGACCAATTTCTGTGACGCACCTCTAAATTATAAAATAATAACAATATCAGTTATGAGACGAGCTCTTATAAGAACCAATCCAGAAAATATGCGGACGGTCTATCAATCAAGATCCTCCGAAACTGTCGTAAATACGACCTACATAATTTTCATCTGAGTTCATGATAATGACAGTACTGTATTGTTTAGTCTCGTGCTTAGGTTGCAATAACCGCATGTCCCACTATCTGATTACCCTGCCATTTAGAATGTGCCCTTCAATATCGATTCAATCTCTCTTACTAACCACGAGTTTAAGGCGAAATCTTTTGTTTGGTGCAGGTCGTAGGCGTAGATATCCATGTTGTATTCTGGTGAGTTATGAATTGATTCCACAGAAGTAATACCCGCAGGAAGTGGATCAGCTGAACGAACCATAGGAAAAATGGCATCCGAGTTACGGATGGCTTCAAAGTTCACTAACGGTGAGTCTGACTTCAAAATGACATTGGGTACATAGCCTGCTCGAATGAAAGTTTGCTCTGCAGTTTCATGTCGACTTCGCCAATCAGGGGTTCGTATCAGTGCTAATGGATAGCGCGCAAGGTCACTCAGTTCAATCGAGGTAAGTTTCGTCAATGGATGCCTTTCACGAACACAAACGACATATTGGCTTTTTGGCATTAGCTTCTGTCTTATTTGTTTTGAGTAACTCTCTGGACCGTAATCCAAAGCAACATGCACTTTTCTCGACAATAGCCCAGACTCTACCTGCCATGTCCAATCCATGATTTCAAATTGAGCGTTGGGTGCTCTTTCGCTCAGTTCTCGATAAAGTTTGACTCCAATTGAGTTAGTTAGTGCGTTAGTTAAGCTTATCGATACTTTCCCATTGTAATGCTGAGGCTCAAAGCTTTGTGGCGCTTGAAACAAGCTGTCAATCTGTTCAACGAGAGCAGGAAGGGATTTTTCTATTTCCAAACAACGCTCTGTAGGCACTAGACCATACCGCTCCCTAACAAATAACGGATCATCAAACGAATCACGTAGACGACTCAATGCGTGGCTCACCGCAGATTGACTAAGATTTAGTACCTCTGATGCTTGGCGAGTGTTTTGAGTATCTATCAAAACACGTAACACCTTTAATAGATTGTAATCGAACGATTTCATAATCAGCTTCCTTCAAACGGTAGTGCTTACATGATAGCGCCTAGATATTAATACAGTTAATTTCTAAACCTCAAGAGCTTCACTTCTGAACATATTTCAACTTTCTTAAGATACCTCCATCACTTCAATGATCTTTAGGAAAGCAGCTCAAATGTTCCAAACACAACGACTTCCTTTATCACTACTTATGTTGACTGCATCACCATTCGTCTTTGCAGATAACCACAACAATCAAGGCACGGAAGCCGTTCAAGATATGTCAGATCCTCTGGCCGTTTATACGCAAGTCGGCATGGGTTATACAGACAAAGGCCTCAACTTAAAACTTGGGCAAACCTTTGATACAGGCAGCGATACAACAATGGGTATGCACGTACTAGAGCTAAAAGGCGGCTATGGTGATGCACTCGGCGCGCGTGACTATGCCGACGATAGTATTGATAGCCTTCGCCTACGCCGATTTGGTGTGGATCTAACGAATGGACGCGGTTCTCAGGTTGACTTCAATTACGATTTCGATAATGAAGCCGGCTCGCTTTCTTACAGCTTCATCCAAGCGATACCTGCTCTAGGCCCACTTCAGCTTTACCCTCTTGTAGGAGTCGGTGCTGCTTTCGCCAACAACGCGATTGGCGACAATGGCGAGACGATTAGCGGTTACACCGTACCAGGAACATTCGCAGTCGTTGGTGCATACGGCAAATTGACGCTCACCGACAACATTTGGCTGAACTACAACCCAATGTACATGAGCACCCTATCTGGTTCTGATATCTACAAAGAGCATGCCTTTGCAGATAACGACAGCATTCTCGCTCATGAATTTGCCGCCTCATATCAGATTAACCCTCGCTTAAACGTTCGATACTTTGCGCAATGGAACGAAGAATTGAGCTACCGAGATGGTTCACACATTGTCGAATTTAACTACCAGCTATAACAATTTCAAAAAGGTAAACAGTATGAAAAAAACAACACTGGCATTATCGATTGCCCTACTTTCATCGTCAGCTTTCGCTTCTGTACCTGCTAACGACGTAATCAAACAGATTGATTCATCGAACTGGACGGTCAATCCACTGGATTACGGTATGACGGCAATGGAATATCAACGCAAAGAAGGCGATATCTTTGCGTTAAACATGCTGAAGCGCGGTGAAATCAACAAGTTCATTCACTTCACTGGCATTTCTCAGGCAGCTGATACCTGGGTGGTAACGCCAAATGTAGATAACATTTACTCTCTTGCTATCATTGACGTTCGCGATGGATTCACCATTGAAGTCCCAGAGATGGGCGATCGTTTTATGTCTCTTCACATCCAAGATCAAAACCACACATTCGTAGAATATACGTGGGAGCCTGGTGTTTATGAGTACAAAGCAGGAGAAATCGAGACCGACTACGTATACGTGGGTATTCGTACTGGTACTGATGCAACAGCTGATGACATTGCATTCGTAACCGAGCAGCTTCAGCCAAACATGAAGATTACGTCAAATTCAGCCATTCCTTACAAAAGCGATACAAAAGAATCAGATATTCTAGAATTGCGTGAAGCACTGCTAACTGAATGGGGCAACCTGCCAGACATGTTTGATTCGGTGCAATTCGATATCAACAACGTATCTGATTGGGAAAAGTGGACCTACACGATTGCTGGTTCATGGGGCTTAAGCCCAGAGTCAACGGCGATGTACGCATCATGGGCACCAGAGAACACCAAAGCAAACACCTGCTACGAAGCGACTTTTGACAAAGTGCCTGCTGCTGCATTTAGCTCTCTAACCCTATACAACAATCAAAACTACTTGATGACGGATGAACACAACGTAGTCAGCACAAGTCGTCCTGATTTTAAGAGTCATGGCGATGGTAGCTTCACGATTATCTTTGGTGACAGTAAATGCCAAGATATTGCAGAAGATCGCAATGTGAACTTTGCCCACACACCTGTTGACGAGTGGCGCGCTCAGATCCGCGCATACCGCCCAGATGTTGAAGCGATGGAGCAGTATCAATTACCAGAATTGAAAGAGCTGACACTGAACTAACACTTGCTCGCATCTAATCGTTCGACCTTGTTGCGAACAGCACGCTAATACGGAAACGCCCAAAGTTATTAGCTTCGGGCGTTTCTTCTAACAAACTGGTTTACGACAACCGAGCGTTAAAGTGTCATATGCAAAATCGGAAAAGGTTTTCCCATATCATCGAGTGGTGAACGTGATACAACTTTAAATCCCATATGCTGATAGAAACCTACCGCCTGTGGGTTTTGTTCGTTCACATCAACTTGGGTTGCGCCTAAATGCTCAATAGCATATTGCAACAGCGCTTTACCCACTCCCTGCCCTCTTACGTTATCTAAAATGAATAACATCTCAATCTTTGATTCTTCAGTTCCCATGAACCCAACAATAGAGCCGCTTTCATTTTTCCCACATCTTAACGTAACAGCAGGAAAGGCTTGTTCCATGATGATAGGCTTAAAAAACTCAATATCTTCTTCTGTTATGAAGTCATGAGTTGCTCGGACTGAATTTTCCCAAACATTAAGCATTTCAGCGTAATTTTCAGGACGCACATTTTCTATAATCATCGTATTTCTCTTGGGTTAACGGATATTAATGTGCAGCCGCGAACGTTAATTTTAACTGACGAAGTGTGCTGGCGTCTAATTAACACTAAACATAAGTAGCATCCGACCGATAGTTAGGGTGATACCTGAATGGCTCGGGTTATAACTTCTTTATTAGAAACGAAAGCGATGAATCCAGTGGATAGTTTTCTAATACCATTTGGCATTCATAGCCCTGTTTTTCATAAAACGGACGGGCTTGAAAGCTCAACGTATCAACGAGCGACGACGTACATCCTCGAGATTTCGCATACTCTTCGATTTGCGTGAGAAGTTTGCTTCCAACTTGCTGGCCTCTCAAAGACTCATCAACCCAAAGAAACTTAATAAGAAGCCAGTTTCCCCAAAGGTCTGCGATAATACCGCCGACTTTTTTGTGCTCTTCCAAAGCATAATAAGCAACTTGTGATTTAGGTATCCCCTCCAAAAAAGGCGTATTGTGTTCAATCAAGCCACCACGAACTTCATTGATGTCTTTGTCTGAGGGTTCACTATCAAATTTATATTCCATTGCTTTCTTACGTGTAGATATCCATTTTCTGATGAGCCATGGCATTCGACAAAATCGTCATCGACGCCGCCATTGTAGTGACTAAACTTCTTCTAAATCGCGCCTTGCTGGGCCAGTTTGCTAAGAATGTCACTGGTTTTCTCCCTAAACAGATCTCGCAGTAGTCGAACCGTGGGAGTGATCGATTGGCGACTTGGGCACACTAACCAAAGTTCAGTCGGAGTCGGTTTGTAATCTCGCATGATGCTAACCACTCGCCCAGTGAGTAGATCTTCAGACATATCAAGGCATGATTTAATCGCAATCCCTTTACCGGCTACACACCAGCGTCTAACCAAATCACCATCGTTAGAAGCTCTGTTTCCTGTAAGTTTCACCTTATGAGTGTTTTCTTCATGCCTGAAATGCCATTCATTCTGCAAAACATCGTGCAGCTGATAAAAGAGCGCATTATGTTGAAGTAAGTCAGTCGGTTGAGTTGGTGACGCATGCTCTGCTAGATAGTCAGGGCTAGCACACAACACTCTAGGCACATCACAGATCTTAAACCCATACATATTGGCATCAGTAGGCGAGCCATAGCGCAGTGCCATATCAACAGAATCGCGATAAAAATCGATATTGCTGTCACTAATACTCGAACGGAGTGACACTCCAGGATACTGAAGCAAAAATTCGTCTAGCCAAGGCGTAATAAGGTTACGTCCGAGATCTGATGACAACGCGATACGAATTTCACCATCAATAATACCGAGCTCTTCGTGCATGTTCATTTTCGCTTGCTCGAGCATCTTCAGTGCTTCCTCGCATTGCGGCAAGTAACGTTCTCCCGCCGAAGATAGTCTCAGGTGGCGTGTCGTACGAACGAAAAGCTCTGCCCCTAAAGATGCTTCAACGCGCTTTACTGCGGCGCTGGCCGTTGCTGTACGCATATCAAGGTTCGTTGCTGCAGCGGTAATACTACGAAACTCCGCAACTTTCAAAATGACCTGTAAATCCTCTAAGAGCATAACTAGACCTTTATAATAATAAGGTAAGCAGCAAAACTGCTGATTTTACGTTAGTTATAGAGTAGCCGATTCCATTTATCAAATATTATTTGATAATAATTCAAATGAAGCGCTGTTTTTCATTGTTAATAATACACCTAATATAAAACCCATGTTAACGCAGCATCCCGTTTAGAGATGACTGGCAAGCAACAGATTAACAAACGTCGTTTGATAGTGTTTCAAAAACAAATTGAAAACTAATGGTGTTTCATTGCCTAGACTCAATGTTGTGACCATTCACTATCTCAACGAGACCATCGATAATTCATTGTTTCTATTGAGCTTGCTCTCTATGAATAACTAACAATATAAGGAAAGTGAACATGACTAAATTAACCATCGTTGCAAACATCGTTGCAAATGAAGACAAAGTTGAATTAGTAAAAGCGGAACTCCTAAAGCTCATCGACATTACACGCGCAGAAGAAGGTTGCATTAACTATGACCTTCACCAAGACAACGAAAACCCAGCGCACTTCTTGTTCTACGAGAACTGGGAATCGCGTGAGCTATGGCAAACGCACATGGGTAACACCCATTTGGCAGAATACATGGCAGCTACTGAAGGCGCAGTTGCGAGCTTTACACTCAATGAAATGACGCACATTGCTTAGCTCCTCGTGTTTGGCTCTCCTTCATAACAGAGCGAGTCAAACAACTTAGCGTCAGGTGACAATAAATCAATTGAATACGATTTAAGAATCAGGCGGATTTATAATCTGCCTATTCCAAAGGAATAGCATCATGTCAGCACCATCAAAAATGAAAGCCATAGGGTTTACTCAATCACTTCCGATCACAGAGCAAGACAGTTTGTTTGAGTTTGAAACTGATATTCCAGATCTAAAAGAAAATGACTTGCTTGTTAAAGTAACGGCTACTTCTATCAACCCTGCAGATGCAAAGATCCGTATCCGCAATGCAAAAGATAAAACGCTGGAACAACCTAAAGTATTAGGCTACGACGCTGTCGGTGAAGTTGTCTCTAAAGGACCGAACGTTGAAGGCTTCGAAGTTGGTGATCGCGTGTACTATGCTGGTGACGTGACGCGTATGGGAGCAAATTCGGAATACCAAGCCGTCGACTACCGTATCACTTCTCATGCACCGAAAAGTCTGTCTGATGAAGCTGCTGCGGTGATGCCGTTAGCAACGCTCACTGCTTGGGAAGCACTATTTGATCGACTCCGTGTTCGCCCAGAAGAGAGAAAATCAATACTGATTATCGGTGGCGCAGGTGGTGTTGGCTCGATTACGATTCAATTAGCAAAACAGCTTACTAACCTGACTGTTGTTGCCACAGCCTCAAGACCAGAAACAGAGCAATGGGTTCGAGATATGGGGGCGGATCATGTCGTCAACCACCGTAACCTAGTGGAGTCTGTTCGCGAGCAAGGTATTCAGCACGTTGATTACATTTTTAATGTCGCCGATACCAAAGGACACTGGGATGCGATGGTAGAACTGATCGCACCACAAGGTTTAATCAGCTCAATCGTTGAGTTCGATGATGGTATCGACTTGTCAGCGCTGCAAGGTAAATCAGCAGGCTTTATTTGGGAGTTGATGTTTACACGCTCACTTTTTAACACCGATGATATCCAAAAGCAGCAAGACATCTTGTTCCAAGCAGCAAACTTAATTGACGCTGGCCGCATTAAATCTACACTAACGACAACACTGAATGGCTTTAGTGTTGAAACGCTCAAAGATGCCCACCAACGTATCGAAAGTAGTGCTTCAATCGGTAAAACAGCGATCAAGTATTAGGATATTGAGAGTAATTTACCGCTCTTCGAATATAGGCAGTAAGTGATCATCAAACTATATTCTTCTAAGCTAGAAATATCCAAATACACAAAGAGCCACTCGATAGTGGCTCTCTTACTTTTCGCTAAGCTTTATTCTTACCTGACCCAGACTAATAATGATGCCACTTTAAGTGACAGCGTCACTCAAGATTGGTAGCCGAATCGCGCCAAGTAATGCCAAACCTTTTTGACATCTTGTTCGTCGTAACCTTTTTCGGTGACTGCCAAGCCGAGTATTCTTGGAGCAATGACACCATCTTGCGATAACTCTTTAGCGAGCTCTATGTACTCTTTCCCACGATATTCTGGATAACGAGCCATCTCTTCAACACTCAGTTTAAACCCGTTATGCCATTTAACTGGAATATCTAAGTGGCGAGCATACCTTTCGATCCCGGTCTCGCGATAAGCTGGATCAAGTACTATACACTCGACGTCCTCTTTCAGTGATATCTCACCATGAACATGCGCTTCGATATAATCATCTAACAGATCAACGTCGTCAGAAGATGCTTTATCGATTAATGCCTGCAGTCGACTTGCAATGGCAAAGTCTGTGGGTTCAAAGAAACTATCTGGATAGCAAAACGTAGTACGCTCCAGTACGTGTTGCTTTAACTCAAAATAGCTACTGCCAAAGCGCGCGGCTGCGCCAGAGGGGTACTCTCGAAAGTTCAAAGCACCATACTTGGGTCTTAAGTGGTCAGCAGCATCATCATACGCGCCATCAAACACACTCTGCTCCCAAATCCATCTTGCTCCGCCAGTATAGGCCGTTAGCCCGCCGTTACTAGTGCTCGTCTCAAATTGAGATTTGAGTTTGCCATCACGCGCAATCGCTTGAAGTAGCGGTGTCTTATTCGAAGTATAACGGTCAGGGTGAAAGTTAATCGTCACCGCATGGACGTGATTACCTTGTTCACTACAAGACTTGGAACGTATGTTTGCGATTGCTTGTTCAATTGCACCTTCAGTCATAACACCTCTAAATTTTCCTACTCTGTACTGACTCGCACCTAGATATTGCCTACGTTTGATGCGTTAAATGAAAACATACGTATTTCATCACGTGGATGCCAGCCAATATTTTCATAAAACGCTTGGGCGTTCAGGTTGTCGTTGATGACGAACAAGTGGGTTTTAGCAATCCCGATGGATGACAATGCGTCCACTGCGTTTGATATCAGCTTTGCGCCTAAGCCCTGACCACGGCAAGCCTTCGATACCGCTAAATGTTGGATATAACCACGACGACCGTCTGTTCCCACCAATATCGCACCTACGATCTGCTCGCCTTGCAGAGCAACAAAACTCAGGTTTGGGTTACGCTCGAGATACTTCCCGATGTTTTCTTGAGAGTCTGCTTCTCTTAATTGCATACCTTCCGTTTCAGACCAAAGGTTCATGACCTGCTGATAGTCTGAGATGTCCATTTCTCGTAACACAACTTGTTCCCTTAATTAAACCTAAACACCTTACAAAAGTGCCAAATATAATGAATCTATCAACGCTAGATTTATTCGTGGTTAAGTTATTCATACTTAACCATACCGACCCGTTAATCACATGCTTCTTCAAGCACTTCGTTCTCTGAAACGTACGCCACAAGATTTTCGAACGCTATTTTAAAATAAAGCTCGTAGCTTCCTTGCTCTACATACCCTAAATGAGGGGTCGCAGTGACGTTAGATAGAGAAAGCAGTGGCTCTGTGCTTTTAGTCGCAGGCTCACAATCAAAAACATCGACAGCCGCTCGTTTGCTCGGATTGGATTTGAGTTCGTTAAACAGGGCATCAGGCTCGACAAGCTCTGAACGGCTGGTATTCACAAACAAGGAATCTGACTTCATTGATCTTAGATCTTCAGCCGTAACACACCCTCGCGTTGCCTCATTCAAACGAAGATGGAGAGACAGAACATCCACTTGCTGAAAGAATGCGCGTTTGGATTCAGAGGCCTCAAAGCCGTGTGATTTTGCCAAGTCTCGCGAAGCTTGGCTTCCCCATACTACGACTGACATTTCAAACGCTTTTGCATATTGAGCGATTCGTTGTCCTATCTTCCCATAGCCCCAAATACCCAGTTTTAACCCTTTCAAGGTTCGCCCTAGCCCTAAGGTACCTGAACTTTGCCACTGGTCATTTGCAAGATTCGATGCGTAGCTAGGAATATGTCGACTTGCTGCCATCATTAGTGCCCAACAGAGCTCTGAAGGGGCAACTGGAGACCCTCTCCCTTCCAGTACCTTAACTCCGTATTTTTCGCAAAGCTGCACATCGATATGATTGCTCACCTTGCCTGTTTGACTGATTACTTCAAGGTTCGGGAGTTTAGATAGGAGCGACTCCGTTACCTGGGTACGTTCTCGAATCAGAACTAGAGCTTGAACATTCGCTAATTTCTCAACCAATTCTTGTTCTGAGTAGGTCTCATTAAAGACAATAACGTCTAGCCCTTCTAGCAAGCTAAAACAATCTAGATCTTGTACTGCGTTTTGGTAATCATCCAATACTGCTATTTTCACGGTTTTCTCCTTATCGTTATAATTCTTTTTCTACTAACGCTAACCACCGAGGGATGTGGTTTTGATACCACTGTATATATTTTGATGCTTGAGCACTGTTTCTAGGAGTTAGACCGCTTCTTGAGGTTAGGATGTTCACTACCTCTACGATGATCCAACACTTAGCAATAATCAGTTGCCTTACAAGTTCCATTTGAGGAATAGTTGTGCTGTGTTGATGATAGCGCTCCACCAGCGCTTGGTATGACTGTTGAGTTCCGAGTCCTTTAACGAGTGGCGCCAAGTCAATCGCAGGACTGCCAAAACCAAACCGTTCCCAATCGAACAATACCAAATCGCCGTTAGATCTGACGCCCCAGTTGCCGTCATTGGTGTCACCGGAAATCAAACCTGAACGTTCGAACACAACGCCTGATTTTGCTTGTATAGCTAAAATTGAAGATTCGACAGTATTAGGCAACTGCAAACTTTCGAAAGCTTGTTCCGTTGCACTAACAGTCCAGGCATGCTCTTTTACATCAAAAGTGGGGATGTAAGTCGAGTTATGAATAGAAGCTAACTGCTTAAACGTTTGATCGTGAGCGACGAGTTCATCAAGTGAAATGCTGTGAGGGATATATTCAATGAGAAGATCGTTATCAGACACACCCAGCAGCTTTGGGGCGTTCACTCTCGGCAAAAACTGGGGGGCGTTTTGATAAAAGTTCACCTCTACTTGAGAGGCTTGTTGTTTGCGGATGCATTGAACACCATTAAGGTATTCCAAGGAGACTTTAGCCGCGCCCATTTGTGCTAGATCTTGTTTGGTCATCCTTACTTAGCACTCCCTGCTAATCGATCATATGTGAACAGTCTCTATTGATATTAATGCCTTAAGACTGGTTGAGATAAGGCCCGAGATGAGCAGCAACCTGTTCTCTGCACACACCGACGACAACATCGACACCAGCTTGTTTTAATATCTCAATTCCACGTCCGTTATTTCGTGGATCTGGGTCCAACATACCCGCGACGACTTTCTTAATACCAAACTGCGCTAAAGTACGGGCACAAGCAGGAGTGC
Organism: Vibrio sp. D404a; assembly: GCF_030248535.1. Taxonomy (GTDB): domain Bacteria; phylum Pseudomonadota; class Gammaproteobacteria; order Enterobacterales; family Vibrionaceae; genus Vibrio. Next base: position 132,584 of record NZ_JAHGAJ010000003.1, read on the forward strand.
GACCTACGAATGAGCATGGCTCTAATGTAACGTATGCAGTCACACCTTCTGCCGAACCTTGATAAGCGTTTAGAGCTTCAACTTCGGCATGATTACCACCCACGGCTTGTGTGTAACCTTCAGCGACAATCTTATCATTTTTCACTAGAACGCAACCTACGGGCGGGTTAGGGATACACATCGGCAGGGCTTGCTTAGAAATCTCTAGCGCTCTAAGCATGTATGTTTCGTCCATTAGACTCTATTGCCTCTCGGTATTAAAAAGCTCTCGATGAAAGCTAATCTAACACATTGAGTTGTAATTAAAATCTCGACTTTCCCTTTTTAGCCAACTTCGATTCGACATCGAATTATTCGTTAAATATCTTTTCCAACCACATCGAGCTTATGTACTCACCGTTCTTCTTTGCATATTCATTAAAGACGCCCACTTCTCTAAAACCAAAACGCTTATGTAGCGCTATTGAAGCCTCATTCGGCAAGGCGATACCTGATAAAACTCGATGAACACCATGAGCTTGGATGGCGCTAAATAACTTCTCATAAAGCCGAGAACCAACCCCTTTCCCTTGAATAAACGGCGCCAGATAAACCGTCACTTCTACAGTCTCACTAAAGGCAGCCATTGATCTGTATGGCTGGGAGCAAGCAAACCCTATGAGTTTACCGTTATCCATCGCCACATAGATTTGATGTCTACTATCCCGCTTAAACTGGGAGAACCACTTCAATCGATTGTCTAATGACAACGGGGACTCCTCGAAGCGAGCATTAGAATGTTCAATGTAATAATTGAAAATATCCGTAATGCTCGAAACATCATCTAACTTCCCTATTCTAATTTCCATTGTCTTACCCTACTCAAACGTTATTGGGTCTGAATTTCTTGGTCATACCTTGGCTAGATGGTGATACGAGCTTATACCCTAGCTTTTCGTAAAATATAGGCTCATCAGCAATCATAGAGACATAAGAACCTTCTAGCGCTACAGATGCTAAGTAGCCATCAATATACTCCATCACTTTCCTACCCAACCCTAAGCCCTGATATTGAGGATCAACGGCAACATCAACCACTTCAAAATTACACGCACCATCACCGACAACTCGCCCCATCGCGATCAGCTTATCGGCATCTCGAATAGAGATCCCATACAAACTGTTAGGCAGAGCGATAGTTGCTGCTTTGAGTGATTTAGGGGATAAGCCTGCTGCAACACGCATATCGCAAAATTCTTGAGGGTTAGGGACTTGCTGTTCATATACAAACGTCATCGTGTACTACTCCTTTTTTAGGATAGGATACACAATAATACTGTATATAAAAACAGTATTGGTGAGTTATCTTAATTTTGCTTAAAAATCACACCACTCATTACACAGTACAGCCATGATGATTGTGTCCCACCACTGCCCTTTGAAGAAACGATGTTCTTTTAAATGCGCCTCTTTTCGCATCCCTAAACGACGACAAAGGTTTATCGCAGCCAAGTTACGACTGATCGTTTCCGCATAAATACGATGAACGTCAAGCTCATTAAAACCGAAATCCGCGAGCTTAAATGCGGCTTCCTGTGCCAGTTGGCTTCCCTGCGAAGTTCGAGAGAAAGCACAACCCATAGACGCTTGACGGTTTGGTTCTAGTCGTAAACAAACCGTACCTATAAACTCATTAGTACTCTTAAGTTCAACAGCGAGTTGATAAGCTTGCCTTGGGCTTTCTGTTGACTGCGCCACGAACAGTTCAGTGAGCTGCTTATATTTGTCTGGTTCACAATCATCTTCGTCATAGAAACGTTGATACTTGGCGTCTTGAGACATTGTGACAAAAGCATCTTCATCATCGAGTGTCATGTCTCTGAGAATGAGTCGCTCCGTTTCCAATTTAAACATCTCACGATTCCTTTGCGTTTTCATAAACCACTTTGAGCGATGGCCATAAGACGAGCCAATTCTTCGCGTATACGCGTTGATCAAATAACGAACGCGGTCTTTTCGGGTTATGAGTGACGTGTCCATTGAATAGAGATTCTAAACCAAAGGCGGAAACACACTCATAATCGTTGTTTGCCGTGACTCTAATACCAACAGCCGTTTCTTTTTCGGGCCAGTAGCTCATAGCATCGAGGGTGCTTTGGTATGGTTGGTCGTTATTTCTGTGATGCATCAAAGCTTGGTTTCGAACCTGCCAATTCAGCTGTGGCATTTGTGTCTTGAGCCAAGCCTCGTGCTTGAAACAGGCATTGAGGTCCACTTCATCAGCATCAAAATAAACAACGTCAATATCATTCAAAGGCGTTGGTTTGATACTGTTATGGAGATAATCCCAGACTAAATTTCTTAGAAAGCCCGCAGCAATGTAACACTGAGGCAGTTCTAGCCTCTTAACACAGTGCAAAGCTTCTACTCTCATTGGATCTCGTTTCAAAAGGTGAGCGATTTTATCCATATCTTTTAAGCTATTTAGAGTCATAAACCTATGTCTAGATTAGCGTTTCACCGCGACCACTGAATAGGTATGCCAGTGTTTCATTCGTCCTAATGCAGTTGTTGCCATCTCATCCCTCTCATGAAACCTCAGAACTTCAAAACCAGAGAATAGGTCGCGCACTTCGGATTCTGTAAAAGAAGACGTTGGGCTTCGGTAGTGGGTTGCCCAAGTGTCTTTAACGCCCATGAAATCGCCTGCAAAAACACCCCCAATTTCAATACACGCGACGATCTTATGCCACGCAGATTCGAAGTGAGAAGGATCAGCGAAAAATAAGCTAGAGTTCGCAAGCACAATCCCGGCTTTCGGATATTGGAACTGTTCGAATGAAGCGTTTGTAACCTCAACTAAAGGGTTATCAGCAAACCGTTCTTCACATATATCGATCGAGTCTGAATTAATATCAAAGCCATGTACTCGGTAGCCTTTACGACTCAAGTATTCCATATCACTACCGACACCGCAGCCGCAGTCAATCGCAACGCTGGATGTCGATTGATTAAGTGAACAGACAAATTCGGTCCGCTTTAAATGTGGTTTAGCGAGTGCTTTCTCATAATAGCTGCGCCAAATCTCGGTGTTAGTATCCATGCCCATCACTCAGCAGAAAACTCTTCCAGTGCCAATAGCGCAGCAGTGGCTTTATCCTGTTGTACAAAAATATGGTCATGATAATACGCTGCAATCACGTTAGCGCTGATCCCTTTAGACGCGAGCTTGGAGGCGACAGCTGCAGTAAGCCCAACCGCATCCAGACTGGAATGAACGGTTAAGGTGATCTGCTGGTAGATACCTTCAAATGCCAAACCTGCTTCCTCGGCTCGAGACTTTTCAAGGACCAGAGTAAGTCCTTCTGATTCGATGAACGTGGCTACAGGCGCTAAATTGACATAATCCCTTAGGTCGCCAGAAGTCGTGCAGAACACAAACTCTGTTGGTATTAATTTAGGGCGCATAGAACACAGCAGCTCATCTAGATCGGTGATTCCTGACATAAATACAGTCCTTGTTTCAGTATCGAGTCTAATTAAATTCGTGATTGTAGAGTGGGAGAATATTAATAGCGGGCTCTTCATAAGGGTGCGCCGCTCGCACAGCATCGAGTGCCGCTTGAACGCGCTCCCTTTTACAGCGAACGTCTATACGAACCTCTTCACCAAAGTTGATTTCACCTTTTGAGCCCGTGACGGGCTGAGCTTTTGAATTTGGGCGCCAAAATCCCGATATCTTCACAATCGAGATGACACTGTCATAGTTGCCCACAACCCCAGCGCCCGCAGAGTTCAGAGCATCACGAATTGCAATAACCTCTGATTCTGGGGCGTATATTTCTAGTTTGAATTCCATCTTTACTCCATTGACAGACAGTTCAAAATACCAATCTACTCAGCCTAATAACACCAGCCCACTGTTATTGTGAGAGTTGAGTAAGTAGATTATCGAGTTCGGCTGTGCTCTTAACAACATGCAGTTGTTTACCTTCTGAGATCTGAGACAGTCGAGACATAAACTCATCATTCCAAAACCCAGGGCAGAGTTTAAGCATCTTGTAGCTATTGAGCGTACCTTTGATGACTGAGCTGCCATCTGGCCACCCTTCTGGTTTTACGAACAACCCTTTCAGACAGCGCTTAGTAACGAACCAGTAGCTGACAAAATAAGGCAAATCGATATAGATAAGGGTATCTGCAGACTCTAAGCGCTGATGGAATGCACCAAGAGGGCCAAGCCCATCGACGATCCACGCGTCTTCATTCAAAATCTTGTCATGAGCTTGGTTAAAAACGTCTTTTGAAACTGGCTCACCGTTAGGTTGATAAACGATAGAATCCAGTTGATGCAAGGGCAAAACTGCTGATCGGCTTAATGCTTTGCTGAAGGTAGATTTGCCACTACCGGGCTTACCAAAAACGGCGACTTTTTTCATGTGAGTTCCTCCAAGAACACGGCCCGGAAGATAGAAAAAGAAAACCCACCTTACCGGGTGGGTTAGCTTTTCTCAGTACAACAAAATCCCCACCATTCTTATAGAATGATGATAATTCGTTGGTTGAGTGTTGTTCGATTACATTTCATACAGCCAATGTCATATATATCCGCTCGAGTGTCAACTGAATTTATAAATACAATCAATGGTTAGTGGTTTCAGAAAATCGACACTTGGTTCGTTTACTCATTCAGCAATCTTGGCCAGTTGGCGTCTGCGTTTGCAATGTTTCCAGCGATATCACCCTGCCAAGTTTGTTGGACCGATTTGCTGTAATTTAGGTAAAGCTTGCCATCAACGATGTTCCAAGCTTGAGGGTCTATTTTTGCGGTATAACCTTTACTCACCGCCCAAGCACAATATCCACCATACTGAGGGGCATATTGTTCAGGATCCGCTTTGAATAAATCGAGATGTTGTTGTGATGAAAATCGCCACTCAGCACCATTCCACTCATAGCTGTAGTCGTCGTTACCTTTCACGGCTTTGCTTTGAGTAAAGTACGCAACCGGATCGTAGCCTCTGATCGCCTTACCGAAAAAGTCACTGTATACCGGTTCAAGAGCAAAAGAAGGGGCAGCAACCCCCAACCAAAAGACAAGTGTTAGAACAATTTTGACAAGATACTTCATAACGTTTCTCCTCATGTTATTTATACAGAGAGGACAAACGCGGCAAAAATTTCACGGTGCACAAACGAAGAACGCGCTAATCGTTACCAACCTTTGGCTCAGGTAAAACGGGCGGTGTGCTATCCATATAGGTTAAGAAGTTGGCCCAGATTTGATGGGTTCTCTCTTTGGTTAGCTCAGTTTTGCAAGAAAGCGCCATAACCCCACGGATAGAGCCATCTCGCCATTGCGTGTAGACAGCGTCACAATGAGAGTTCATATACGTCGACCAATCTGTCTGTGCTCGCTTAATCGCTTCCACCAAGGTTGGATCTTCAGCGTTATGTTCAAAGCTTGCTTGAAGATAAGTCTCTAATTGCTCTTCAGCGGTTTGTAACTCTATCGCTGCACATTGATTGATCTCTAAGGTGTTCATTGCGTTCTCACAATCGATTTCATCTTGTTGAGCGAGCGCAGCAATCGGTAACATCGCCAAAGCGACGAGTAACACAGCTTTCATTTGATGTTCCTAAAGTTATTAATTGTAGTGTTTTCCATTAGCAACAAATCCCACAACTCACCATCAAAACTGCGTGTTCCAGACTCACGAGATGTCACCACGAAACCAAGAGATTCATAGCACCCTTTAGCAACGACATTTCGCTCAAACACAGCCAGCGTTAAGATCTGTGCCTTGTATTCTACTCGAGCTTTCTCAATGAGCTGTTTAAGCATGATCTTAGCCAGCCCCTGCCCTCGAAAATCGTTCGAGACAAACACTCGGCAAATACGATATTGAGAATCTGACACTTTGAACAACTCAACATAACCTGCTTCCTCTCCATTTGAGATGAATATAAATGGCAGCACCTCGGGTTTCACGCAATGATGTTCGAGTTGATTGTGGTCTAATGGAAAATCAAAGTTCGGACCGCCCCACTGATAGTTGAGCCGATCTGAATCTATCCAATGAATCAGGGTATCGTAGTCTTCCTGTCTAAATTCTCTCAGTTCCATCTCTACCTCCTGATTGCTATCGACGGTTATGCCCGCTAGTTTCCGCTTCGATTTAGCTGCAGCAAATCCCACTTATTTCCGTACAGATCCTGAAACACAACCACAGTTCCATACTCTTCAACTCTAGGCTCTTCGTTAAACCTCACACCCTTGGCTTTCATGGATTCATAATCACGCCAAAAGTCGTTGGTTTGAAGAAACAAAAACACGCGACCACCCGTTTGGTTACCGATGGCTTGTGTTTGAGATTCGGTACTCGCTTGAGCAAGCAAAAGGTTGGTGCCGTTTGAATTGGGCGGAGCGACTTGTACCCAGCGTTTACCACCACCTAAATCGGTATCTTCAACTAACGTAAATTGAAGTTTCTGCGTATAGAACTCAATGGCGTCGTCATAGTTTTCGACAACAAGGGCGATGTTTCCGATTTGCTGTTGCACTGGTTTCGTCATGGCGGCCTCTAAACTTAAAACACCGATTCTACATGACTCAACCCCTTACGAAAGCTCACAATGACATTCATAAGAAAATGGTTGTGCTTAACCGAAAAACTAACTGGGATGATTAGGTTAGAATCCCATCAACGATAGCTTGTTTTAATTTAGCTTCGATGCCTTCCCATATCTTCTCTCCACCAGCTGATATTCTTTGCTGGTTGAAGTTGAGAACCTTCTCTTTGGGAACATCGTGCTTCTTCCAACCGTAGCCATCATCATTGATGTTGTGGAGAAGCGGAGGTATGCGGTCGATGGCTTTGGCATATTTTGCATCGGCACTTTCACCAAGTTCAAATTCTTCCCACAGTGCCAAATATTCTTCACCTTGTCGGTTTGGCAGCATATCGAGCACTCGTTTAACGCCATTCCACTCTTTATTCTTTTGCTCTGTGGTTTCTGATTCGTAAACGATTTTATCACCAGCGTCGATCTCACCTAGATCGTGAATCAACAGCATTCGGATCACACGATCGATGTTAATGGCCTCGTCAGCGTAGTCTTTTAACATCAGAGCACTAACACACACATGCCAACTGTGCTCGCCAGAGTTCTCGTGCCGCTTCAAGCCAACCGGTCTCGATTTTCTCAATACGCCTTTTAGTTTTTCGATTTCGACCATGAAATCGAGGATTTGGGTAACTTCTTTCAACATCTGACTCCTACCTTCTAGAGAACACACCCAATATTCAACAACGGATGCGCATTAAACCAATTTGCGAGTTACGCCAAAGCAGTGTCCTTAACGCAGCGAGCTTCAATGTTGTCGTTATCAATTGTACATAGAACCAAGCACTCCTCTTTAGAGTTCGCCAAAGTTGCACGATTACCGTCAGCTCCCCATATCGAGTTTTTACCACATGTATCCCAGCCACCAGTCACCGATATATGGTTACTTAGCAGCACAAGCAAGTTATGCGTAGAAGCGATATCAGACAGTAATTTAGAGTCTGGTTCGAAACCCATTTCAGAGATTAGTGCACTCACCAAATACACATCAGCACCCATTGTTTTGGCTCTTGTAGAGTGGAGCGGCTCAATAAAATCAGCACAGATAGCCAGCGCAATCTGATTACCCTTTAGTTGAAAGTGATAATCTCGCTCTCCTCGTGAACAATATACCTCTTCACCAGAATGCAGATATTGCTTGGAGTAAAACTCAACCTTTCCATCAGGGAAACAAATCACGGAGCCAATGGTTGGTTTGGAAGGTGCTGAACCATTCAGAGGACAGCCAGCAATCACAACAACTTCGTGTGTTACCGCAGCTTGCGACAGCTCTGTGAAAGCAGAAGGTTGTGGGTCAAACGCCAAATCAGAAGCAAGTTCAAGCTCGTAGCCAGTAAGAGAAAGTTCAGGGAATACCACAACATCTGCGTTCTGCTGAGAAGATCGCTCAATAGCACTGATGTGGTGCTTCAAGTTCGTCGATACGTCGCCTTTGGTAACAGGCATCTGCGGTAAGCTGATAATAATACTACTTTTCAAGTTTCCTCCTCCAACATGACTTTCAAAATGATCGCTGCAGAGTATAGAAAACCATCAATGAGCTCCAGAATAGGCACTTCACGTTTTGATTTAGCGCACAATGAAATTGCCAAGAGTTATGATTCAGATGAAATCATCACGGAAACCGTTAATAGTGATGGTTAAACGCTATTCAGATTGACTGCTTCAGACGCCACTTCATTAATCTTGCCACTTAATCGCTGGTAGAGTTCTATCGCATCTGGTTTTGATGTGAGCGTTCCGCATGCAAATAAGTACGCAAACTCAATATCGTGTTGTTGGTTGGGATAATGCTCTTTCGCAGCTTGGGCACATTGAGCTAAATCGATATACCAACTCCCGTCTTTAGCTGCGATAAAATAGTATGCTGCCCTTACTAACTTCTTGCCGATGATCTTCGCAACTGCTTTATCGTCCATTTTAGAGAAGCTATCAGCCATTTGATCCAAGAACACTGGTAGGTCCCCATTTAGAGCAAGGGCTATATCTAACTTCGGCTTATGCATAGTGAAGGAAACCGCTCTGTCATTACCCCATACACAGCAACAACAGTGTTTAAGCCAAAACTGCCAGTAGTAAAGCTCTTCTGGTTTTTGAATGGTATTGAGATAACCCGGATCGATATCGATCTTACTGAACTCAGGGTGACGATTGGGAATTGCAGTGCTTAGCTCGTGGAATATCCGCTTTGCTGATTCTGTAATTGGTGTATTGAGAATAATAGAGACATCAAGATCTGAACGACCTACGACAGCCGTACCTCTTGGGACGCTTCCATACAAATAAATTCCATCAATTTGCTCTGGAAATCGTTGAGTCAGTTGTTGCACCACACTGTCGACGACGGGTTTAAACTCAGGTTGAATCTTATCAACCGAATAATCATTGCGGATAAATCCCTGCTCATCGAGACCAGTATCTTCGTTATGCATAAAATCCTTATCATTCAACGACGTGTTTGTTGCTACAAGCATACCCTACAAATCACCAACTTCGGACACTAGTTTCTACATCACTGAGTTTTTTTACATTACTCAATAATGATGGGATGTGTTAGGTGTTTAGGCTATTCCAGCGGTCAAGGTCGGCTTTGGTATCAATGTCGACCTCAGCATTCTTTACCTGTATAGCTTTCACTGCGTCTACAGTATGAAGGATTTTTTTGGCCCCGCTATCGCCACTCAATGACATCAATTTCGAAAAATATCGCTTAGGAAAAAGTGCAGGCACGCCACATTGACCAGCGTATTGAGCACAAACAATCTGACTACCGTCGTATTCGGAAACAAGCAATTTGAACGTTTCGGATGTTAATGCCACTTGGTCTGCGAGAGTCACCAATATCGCGTCATAATCATCTGCTAAGCAGCCAACGCCGAATGCGATAGAGTGACCAATGCCAAGACTCCATTCAGAACAATAAAGTAGCTTACATGGAGGTACTAACGCCTGGCGTTGTGCATGTTCAATGTCATCGTGCCAGCGCCCAGTAACCACGTAAACATCGCCAACCTCAGTTGTTGTGGCGTTCACAATAGAGTGAGACAAAAGACTGTCCCCTGAACTCATTTGAGCGAGCAGCTTACAGCCATTAAACCTTTGGCTTCGGCCTGCCGCTAAAATCATGATTGCTAACTTCATCTTTTAGCTGGCTGCTCGTTTTAAGCTTTCGTTTTCGGGTAGCACGCCACTCAATGACGCAGCCGTTGTTTGGCTCATTGCCGCTTGGCACTCAGCAAGAATGGCCAAAGCGATGGTTTCAGGCAACTCGGCTCCAATATCCAACCCAGCAGGCCCTGAGAGTGGAACACGCAATTCATCGACCGCTACGCCTGACTGTGACAATACGCGATCTCGTCGGTTGATGGGCCCGAGTAAAGCGATGTAGCTCAGCGGCACACTCTTCAAAGCGAACAATGCTTTACTATCTAACTCTACATTATGTGTCATCAGAATTGCCGCTTGCACCGTATGTTCTTTGCAATAGCATGTTAGTTCCTCTTCACTGCCGGCCAACCGCTGTTTCACTTCAGGGAAGTACTCTGGTCTTGCATTAGCAGGTCTCGGATCCCATATCGTGACTTCCCACCCTAACTGGAGAGCAATATTGGCCACAGGTCGTGCATCAATCCCACCACCAGCAATAAGCAAGTGAGGCGGAGCCTCTACTTGCGTCGAAAGCCACAAACCCTTTTCATCTTTGATCAATTGACTGTTTGATGTTGTACTTCTGAACCGAACCGCACCTGTACTAAAGTTCGCATAAACTTCATCAATCGCTATTTTTTGAAGATACTCGCCCTTACGACGTTCTTTCATCGCGGCGAACAAATCGGGCAGGCAAAGATAATTGTTTTCACTAGAGATGGGTTGAAGCAATACATGGACCGTACCACCACACCCAATTCCTAACTGGAACGCAAGATCGTCCTCGTCACTCCCATCATAGGTCAAGGTTTTTGGCTTTTTAGTGAGCATGACCTTACGTGCTTGCAAATGGATATCTGATTCTAAGCAGCCGCCACTTAACATACCAAGCTGCTCACCCGAATCACTAAACAGCATCATTGCGCCTGCTTTTCGGTAAGCAGGCCCTTCCGTTTTGAACACCGTCCCCAATACCCAATTAGATTGGTCTTTTCTGGGAAACCATTGCGACAGAATATGAAATAAGTGATTCGACATATTACTTCCCATTCCCTTGTCTGTTATTTGTACTGCCTTACCCTAGCCTTTAAGGTTAAGGGGCAATACATGCTGTCTTTTGCCGGTAAGGGCAGCAAACGCGTTTGCTACAGCGGGCGCAATAGGTGGAACACCCGGCTCGCCAACCCCAGTAGGTGCCTCTGCCGATGGTACGATATGAACTTCGACTTCCGGCATCTGGTTGATGCGTAGTACTTGATAGTCATGGAAGTTTGACTGATTTACCGCGCCACCATCACCCAAAGTAATCGTACTCATTAGGGTTGGAGACAAACCAAAACCAACACTGCCTTCCATTTGTGCTTTGATGACATCTGGGTTTATTGCAACGCCACAATCGACCGCACACACCACTCTATCGACACTCAACATGCCATTTTTCATCGAAACTTGAGCGACCTGCGCGACATAGGTAGCAAACGACTCATGAACAGCAACACCAAAGGCACTTCCTTCTGGTAGTGACTTACCCCAGCCAGCTTTTTCTGCCGCGAGTTTAAGGACACCTTGCCAACGAGGGTGTTTCTGTAACAGCTTCATTCGATACTCAACCGGATCTTTGCCTGCCTTCACGGCCAGCTCATCGATCATCGTTTCAACGGCAAATGCGGTGTGCGTACTACCAACAGATCGCCACCATTGCACCGTAGGGCCCTCTTTAACCGTTGTTAATTCAAGAGAGAGGTTGGCAATGTCATAAGGGTTATTCGACGCGCCCTCGACCGAAGTCGCGTCAATGCCATCTTTGACCATAAAGGCTTCGAAAGCGGTGCCATGCAGAATAGACTGACCAACGATATGTTGCTGCCAAGCGTTGATATTGCCATCAGCATCTAAACCAGCTTTCACTCGATGGACATAAGCCGGTCTGAAGTAACCTGCGCGAGTGTCGTCTTCTCTACTCCAAACAAGCTTTATCGGCGTGCCCTTTTTCTGTTTTGCAATTTCGACGGTCTCTAATAAGTAATCCGATCTTGGGTTGGCTCTTCGTCCGAAACTACCACCAGCCAAAAGCATGTTTATCGTGACTTGCTCCGGCTTAATACCCAGTAAGTTTGCGATGTTCATCTGGTCGACTGTCTGAAGTTGTTCGCCATTCCAAACAGTACAAGCATCATCAGAAACTTGTGCGACACAGTTCATCGGCTCCATGGTTGCATGCGCCAAGAAAGGAAACTCATAGGTGTTATCAATCACAACGTCTGACGACTCGAGAGCTTTAACAGCATCACCATCAATTCGAGCTGGCAGTCCCGGTTTCTTTGAGAGTTCCGTGTACTCTTCCATTATCTGAACGGAGCTTTTTTTGAAGGCCTTACTCTCATCCCAAGATGCAACGAGTAGGTCTCGCCCCTTTTTTGCGCTCCAATAATCAGTGGCTAATACAGCAACCCCAGTTGGAATGGTAATGACGTCAACAACACCCGGAGAAGCTTTCGCGCTTTTAGAATCGACCGATTCCAGTGTCGCGCCGAATTTAGGCGCATGAAGCACCATAGCAGTCAGCATGTCAGGTAATTTGAAATCTTGAGTAAATATCGCCGTGCCATTATTTTTCCCTGTATCTTTTCGACTGAGCTTGGTTCTACCAATCAAAGTAAAATCTTCTGGCGATTTAAGTGGGACGGTACTTGGGTCGGGAACTGGCATTTTGGCAGCCTCTTCGGCCAAGTCACCAAAACTGGCTTGTTTACTCCCATGGCTAACCACGCCCGAAGAGACAACAATTTCATCGGAACTTACGCCCCACTTTTTCGCAGCAGCAGCCACCAACATAGACTTGGCCACAGCACCGGCAGTTCGTAATTGCATGTAAGAGTTGGCGATTGCGGTACTACCGCCCGTTCCTTGCATAGGGCCCCACAACGTGTTGTTATAACGCGAAGCATCCGCCGGTGCACCCTCAGGCACCATTTGTTCCCATGCCGCATCTAATTCTTCAGCAACAAGTGTCGTTAACCCTGTGTAAGTTCCTTGACCCATTTCAACGTGTTTGATCATCACAGTCACGGTGTTATCACTGCCAATACGAACGAACGCATTTGGTTCAAACGATACATCTGATGCCGACTGTTCGGATGCAAAGGCCTTTTGATTGGTTATCGAAACACCTAGAGTTAACCCTGCTCCAACACCACCGATCAATTTAAGAAAGTCACGGCGACTAGTAGCAACTTCTTGTGTTGCCATTGATAAAGACATTAAGCGCATAATCGTTCACTCCATCTCACGACAACTTTGTTGAAGCTTGTTTGATTGCATTGCGAATACGAACATAGGTAGCGCATCTGCACACATTACCCGCCATAGCAGCATCAATATCATCGTCCGTCGGGTTTGGGTTTTGCTCTAAAAGCGCAACTGCCGACATCACCTGACCTGATTGGCAATAACCGCATTGCGGGACCTGAAGTTCGTCCCACGCTTCTTGAACTACTTTTGCTGCAGGGCTCTCCACCCCTTCAATCGTAGTGATTTTTTGCCCAACCGCAGCTTGAACAGGTGTAATGCAAGAGCGAATAGCCTGCCCATTCAGGTGAACAGTACATGCACCACACAATGACATGCCACAACCAAACTTAGTGCCCGTCATGGAGAGGTGATCTCGAATCACCCATAAGATTGGAGTATCTGGAGTTGCATCGACGCTTACATCGACACCATTTACGTTAAGAGTTAATGCCATGGAGCTTCTCCTGCTCGCCGAAATTTACATATACACAGTCATAACCTAAGGCAAAAACCGCTGTGTATACTCCCTTCGATGTGGCTGATCTAAAAGAGCCATAGTGCAAATTATAGACAAGACTGGAAGCTATGCTTAAAGTTGGAACGGGTTAATATCCAATTGTAAACGATTCGTATTATCGATAAAGTAAAGCCTTTAAATACAAATAAGTTATGGATGATGACAAACGTTAAAAAGGCTTTACCTATCATATTCGCAGTCGGTGTTGGTTATGTCTCAGCTGCCTACTTTGATCCCACGCCGTCAACAAACACGATGTCTGTAGAGGTTTTTACTGAAGAACCACAGACACCGCCCGTCAAGACAATAGAGAGTAACGACGGTGCTTCAACTAATAGCGAACTATTGCCCAAACCTCCTGAAACGTTTCCAAAATTTGTCAAAGAAACCCTCGATGACTATGGTTTTGATTTGGCCAATCTTACTGAGCAGCAGTGGTCAGAATTCATAAGCTTATCGGCCATTGATTACTTTTCAGAGCAACTTAGTCCAGAAGTCGTGCTTTACATTGCAATGACTCTCAACGACCAAGAACTGATAAGCAAACTTATTGATCAGGGTGTCGATATCGATAAGCGTGTAAAAATGCAAAATTTTAGCTATCCGCTACGTTTTGCAGCAGTAAACTCAAACATCGAGTTATTTTCGCAACTGGTTGATGCTTCACAAGACATCAACGCAAAGATCTACAGTCCGCTGATTCGAATGATCAGTCGCTCCGATCAAGAAGTGAGTGTTCAGCGTGAGAAAATTGATTATCTACTCGCATCTGGTTACGAGCTCATAGATACCTTTAAACACATCATCCCGCTAGTCACTTTTGGTGATGCAAACAATAACCCATATATCTCTGAACAGCTGAGCAAACTTGACCCAAACCAAAAGGAAAGAGGCATTCTGGTTTTATCAAATTTGATTGCTTCTGGTGCCCGTGACGATCTAGTGATGACAATGATAAACAAGCTAGATCGTAACTTAGATGAGGAGGATGCTAGCAGTCTTATATTCACAGCTCTACGTTCAAACGCCATAACACAGGGCAATACCATCACGGCACTTTTCAACACAGGTATCGACCCAAACCTAAATGGTCCTACTGAAGTGCCCTTCGCTGCAACAGCATTTATGCAAGCCGTTACAGCAAAAAATGATAAGAGCTTTGACCAAGCTATAGAGAAACTTGACGCCGTGGTGGCTGCTGGTGGGAAGCTAACCAACGATAGAGTAACAATAGAACTCGTCAACCAAGCCATCGACTCTTTCAAAAAGTCGAGCGAAGAAGCATACCCTGATAAATATCGAGTATTAGAAGCATACATAAAATAGTTTAGAGTTAGGCACAGTGCCTAACTCTAAACATCACTCTCCCCATTTTGGAAATGGGTCTTCGAAGGTCAGCCAGTACTGCTGGCCTTCATCCATTTCTTTATCAGTTAACAAACAATCATTCAGTGCCTGTGTTAACCCGTCTTGATCAAGCCCTTGACCAATGAACACAAGCTCTTGTCGTTTATCACCAAATGGTTCTTGCCAATGCTGATAGATTGCTTCTAAATAATCGGGATCCGTTGGCCATTGATCTTTCGGGACTGATTGCCAAAACATACCGGCTAAACCATGGCGTGCGATACCACCCGCTTGGCTCCATTGCCCAACGAGTTCCGGCCTTGTTGCCAACCAAAAATACCCTTTCGACCGTATTAAGTTTCCGAAAGGACGCATCTCATGGAGTAGTCGATAGAACTTTTCTGGATGGAACGGTCGTCGCGCAACGAAATTAAAACTCGATATACCATACTCTTCTGTTTCAGGTATGTGCTCACCACGCATCTCCTTTAACCAGCCTGGAGCTTGTTGTGCTTGTTCAAAGTTAAATAGTCCTGTGTCTAGCACTGCATCAAGAGCAATTTCTCCGTTTGAGATAGGGATAATTTGAGCATGTGTATTGAGTGTTTTCAAAATTGCGATGAGTCTTTCTACTTCATTTTCACTCGCGAGATCGGTTTTACTGACGAGTATCACATCGGCAAACTCAACTTGATCGACGAGCAAATCAGATACACTTCTTTCGTCCTCTTCACCCAAAGATTCGCCCGCTTCACTTAACTGCTTTGCTTCATCATAGTCTTTTAGAAAATTGACGGCATCAACCACGGTAACCATTGTATCTAGACGAGCGACATCCGATAGTGACAGGCCATTATCATCAGCAAACGTAAATGTCTCGGCAACAGGTAACGGCTCAGAGATGCCCGTGGATTCAATTACTAGGTAATCAAACCTACCGTTTTGAGCAAGCTTCCCCACTTCTTCTAAAAGATCCTCTCTCAGTGTGCAGCAGATACACCCGTTACTCATCTCGATCAGTTTCTCTTCACTTCTATTTAAAGAGACTTCATCTTTAACAATCGTAGCGTCAATGTTTATTTCACTCATATCATTAACAATGACCGCGACTTTTCTATTCTGTCGATTATTGAGGATATGACTAAGTACTGTTGTCTTCCCCGCACCAAGAAAACCTGACAGTACGGTCACTGGCAGTCGATTTTTATTTAGTGTATCCATGTGCTAGCCTTACATTGTTACGTTATAACATAACTCATTATAGTTTAAGCTCTATAGTTTTACAGCCATAGAAATATCCTTGTAGCAACACTGATGGACCCAATAGATACTGGAGTAAGACAATGGAAGACGAGAAACAACTCCTATTAACGGAAGAACAAGTTCTGGCCGCTCCAGATTCGGACTATATGAACAGAGACCAACTCCGTTTCTTTGAACGTAAACTTCAAGAGTTGCATGAGACAACAAGGCTGCATATCGAACAGGCTAAGGGAAGCATCGTATCGCCGATGGAATTCAGTGATGATAACGATAGAGCCTCGAGCGAGGAGCAGTCAGCAATCGCGTTAAGAATTATAGACAGAGAACAGAAACTCTTGCCTAAAATTCAGCAATCAATAGAACGAATTCATACTGGTGAATATGGTTATTGCCTCGAATCGGGAGAGCCGATCGGAATACCTAGGTTGCTCGCGCGACCCACCGCTGAGTATTGTGCAGAAGTGAAGGCACAAAAAGAGACTAAGGAGCATCAATTTAGGGGTTAGCACCAAAATAAAAAAGCTCCTGAATATCAGCAGCTTTTCTTGGACTGGTGATCCATGTTGAACTAGTTGATGTCTTGAACCTTCATCACTAGGTCTTCCCAGTTGCGCTGGTTTTCCATGTCGTGCTCTAGACCTTGGTCGTCCGCAATCTGGAAACGCTTAACGGCTGCTGTTTTACTTGTAGCTTGGTATAGCCAGTATGCTTCCGCTTTCAATGCTTCATCAATAGGCTTATCAATTGATTCATACACCATTTGTTTACAAGCATTGATAGATTCCGCAGGGAACTTAGATATACGCTGTGCTAGCGCATCAACATAAGGACCAATCTCGTCTGGTTCCAGTGCCTTGTTGATTGTGCCGTAGGCCTCTGCTTCGTCCGCATCGAAATCACGGGCACTAAGCACTATCTCAAGTGCACGACCAAGGCCCACTTGACGAGCCATACGTGATGCGCCCCCGCCACAAGGCAGAATACCCATACCGACTTCCATCTGCATGAATTTAAATTTACCACGTGCTGCGAAGCGCATATCTAACGCGAGAGCTAACTCATGACCGCCTCCACGAGCAAAGCCTTCTAGCTTGGCGATTGTAGCTTGCGGAACTTTACTGATTCGCTCACAAACGGCCTGCAGATCCAGAAGCTGTGCATCTTCACGTGAAACCGCTTCAGTCGACATGTCTTTGAGTAGTTCAGTATCGTAGTGACAAACCCAGACTTCAGGGTTCGCTGATTGGAAGACAACCACTTTGGTTTCACGGTCACGCTCTAGTCTCATTGCCAGACTATTCAAGTCTGCGAGCATTTCTTGTCCTTGAACATTTACCGTACCAAAATCAAACGTCACCGTTAGGATTCCGTCTTTCTGTTCTGTTGTGAATGTCTGAAAACCTGCATATTTCATAATATACTCTCCATTGAATATCGTTAATATGAGTTGTAAAGATTGTGTAACCAGACAAATCCTAGTGTGCTGACCCCACCATAACAATTAACAAAAACCACAATCTGTATTAACAAAAAATGAAGGTTCTATCAGTGCTTTTTTCTACCGATAAATGTTAGCTTTGAATAAACAGTTCAGCTCATTGAAATATAAGGATTCTAGTTGATGAATATCGAGCACCTACGGTTATTTGTGCGTATTGCCAGTACTCACAATATCAGCCAAGCGGGCAAAGAGTTGGGCTTATCTGCCCCCGTAGCAAGTATGCATATCAATAAACTTGAAGATAGTATTGGAGCTAGACTAATTCATCGCACCACACGTCAGGTTTCGCTCACAGAAGAAGGACAGCAACTCCTCTCGTACGCAGAGGAGATCATTGGCAGTGTTGATGCCGCTCGGGCCAATGTAGGTACAGGAAAGGCCTGCCCGAAAGGCACGCTCAGAATCACAGCCCCAGCTTCGTTTGGCCGTATGCACTTGATGCCAGCTTTGAAAGGCTTTTTAGCACAGTACCCTGATCTCTCTGTCGATATACGGCTAACGGATTCAATGGTAGATTTAATCGAAGGGGGCTTTGACGTCGCTATTCGAAACGCAGAACTAAAAGACTCAACGCTTATTGCCAAGAAAATCGCAACAGACAAACGAATTATGGTGGCTTCTCCTGACTATATCGCCACACATGGTAAACCTAAACACCCATCAGAACTCAAGCATCATCAGTGTATAAACCAAACTGGCCTCGAGTCTTGGACCTTCGATACCCTAGAGGGTGTGATACATATTAAGGTAAAAGGGAAAATTAAAGTCGATCACGGTGAGGCGGTCCGAGATGCAGCGATTGATGGCATGGGTATCGCTATGTGCGCCACTTGGATTGCCTACCAACAATTACGTGATGGTAGCCTAATCGAATTGCTAGAAGACTATACCTTGATGGACGACTCAGATGTTTGGGCGGTTTATCCAAGCTCTAGGCTTCTCGCTCCAAAAGTCCGTGCCTTCGTCGACTACTTTTCTGAATATTACGGTACGCCGCCCTACTGGGACTAATCCCGAGCAAGTAGAGCCTTAGCGCATTAGTTTCAGAATTTGGCTACAACCAGATTGACCTTTGCTCCCGAGATATTCATTGAACCGTAAAAACGAGTGCTCTTACGGTTCAAACTAAAGAGCTTATTCAAGTTCACCTTTGGCTTCTTGCTCTGCTTCTCGAGTTAGCGTTTTGAATGCGGTTCTGACAGGGATAAAGATTTGTGAGAACAGTGCTAAGCCCCAAAACGCATTCCCAATAAACGAAGGGACAAATGACACAATAGCAAGAGTCACAAAACAAAGGGCGATACCAATATATCGAACCTTCGCAGTGGCGAAACGGTGGGCAGTTCGAAGTTCAATCACCTCTTGGATCTTAAGCAAACAATAAAGATAGGTCGCTAAGCCCAAGCATCCGATCAATGCATATTTGAATGGGTATTGATCCATAAAACCTATTTTCACTTCTGCAGATAGGGCAACGCCAATCGTTACCGAAGAGAGCATCAAGAACAGATGTGCGACCGTCCATTTCACCAATGTTTTCGGCTTTGTATCACGAGGTTTTCCATTGCCAACAAAATCAAAGTAGATCCAGCACAATAGGAAAATAGAGAGGCCACCAAAGGCGTAGTTTACAAACACATCACCCACGACATTATCAATGCCCTTGTCAGCAAGAGTAATGACCAGCTTGAAAAAACCTTCCCCGGCGACGATGAGTAGCAACAGTGCAAAACGCTCCGCCATATGACCGAAACGCGGCAAGAAGCGCTCATTGTAGAGGACACCCACCTTTGGTGCGACGTAGAGTGCAGCTAACACCAACATACCCACACCAAACGCTAGATAGTTATATGGCGCAGGAAGAAAAGCACTCACAAAGAAGATAGCGGAACCAATGGCAAAGTTACGAGACATACGGCCTGGCAGGCAAGTTTCACTGTCTCCCACCGCTTTAGCTCGGTAGTAAAGCAGAGACATGATCGCTCGATTTATCGCATAGCCTATAGCGAAGTACGCCCACCCAGCGCCATCAATATGTACGATAGAAGAAGACATGATCATAATAGTGACGATCTGCGCAGCCATAATATAGCGATGCTGAACATCGGTACTAACATAAATGGAGTTAAAAAGGCTTAAATCAAACCACGCAAACCAGATCACAGTGAACAGTGCAGCGAAAATAGCGAACCCGGTAAAGCCGAGGTGATGACTTAAAAAGTTACCAAGGACGAATATAGACACCACATGAGCTAAATCGTAAAAAAGCTCAATCCAATGTACATGATCATTACTACTATCGGCATCAAGATGATGCTTTGGCTTACGCCACAACGGATGCTTCTTGGCTAAATCCATACATTCATACCCTAGATATCAGTATTTAGTTCTGTTTATGGGATTTATTATGGTAACCACCTAAAATATTTCAAGAAGTATATTTCCGGTAACTTGCTGATTCACACTCCTCTTTTTCATTATTGGAAGTATCTTGAAGATTGAAAAGTCGGCCAATGTTCAGAGTGTCCGTTCGGCAGCTATGTAAAAGTAGGTAAATATAGAGGCCAGAGCGCACTAGATATTTGACTCGACGACCGGTTCAACTTACTTTTTGAACCACTGTTACTTTTAACGATATTCAAATACGGTCGATATGGATTCTGTTACTCAAGCTGCGCTCGGTGCGACGGTCGCGGGCGCTATTGCTGGAAATCGCTGTAATGCGAAGGTTCTACTCACTGGAGCCGCCTTAGGAACGTTGCCTGATTTAGATGTTGTTCTGGATTATGGCGATGCGGTTCAAAATACCATTAAGCACAGAGGCTTTAGCCATTCTTTACTAACACTCCCACCATTAGCATTTCTGATTTCATGGTTGTATTGTGTCCGTTACTCAGATTCTTTCTGGACACTAGCGAGAGTGTTCTTCTTGACGGTGAGTGTCTTAGTAACACACACCTTATTAGACGCGATGACAACCTATGGCACACAGCTTATTTGGCCGTTTGAAGGGTATTTCGAGCTTCGCAACGTGTTCATCATAGATCCTTTGTATACATTGCCATTGTTGTTTGCCATTGGTGTCGCTTTGATTTTTAAACACAAAGGCGGACGATGGTGCCAAGGTGTTGTATTGCTCTCCACTCTTTATCTGGGTTGGGGTTACGCGTCACAACAAGTGATTGCCGATCGAGTTGAACAAAACTTAGCCGCGCAGAACCTCCCTAACCAACAGGTTCTCATTACGCCAACAGCATTTAATACTTTCCTGTGGCGTGTTGTAGTTATGGATGATGGGCAATACTGGGAGGGGTTGGCGTCGGTTCTTGATAGCGACAATAAGATTGATTTCATCTCTCGTCCACTCGGCAACTGGCCTCTAGAAGAGAAACCAAATACGCTAGAAGGACTAAAAGCATTTTCCCACAACTACTTGAACTATCGCGTTGAAGACGACACGTTAATTGTTTCTGATTTACGCCTAGGGATGGCAAACAACCTTTCATTTGAGTTCGTATTTGCGGAGAAAGATAGCGATGGCGAATGGAAATTACTTGAAGCGACTCAACGCTACCCAAGTGAACGAGGCCTCGATATGCTCGCTCCGCTTTGGCAACGTTTGAAAGGCGATCAGACTATTGATGCGAACTTACAGACAATGGAAGTGAGCTATCAGAGATAAGATGCGGTGATTGCTCAATAGATTGGTCTATTGAGCAATCATAACTGAGAAGTGAACTGCGCAAAGTCAGTCAGGTATGGCTTACCTTAATAAAGGGGAAACAAACAAAGCCATGCCAAACAAAGCCAACGTTAGCCCTGCACCACGTTCGATAATGTAAATATAACGGCTAAGCGACTGATGAACGCTAGGGTGACTGATGGTCGCTGCAATAAGCAGGTCCCAAAATAAAACCGCAAAGAACATCCAAACCCCACAAGAGACCTGTTGAATCAGCGTTACCTCACTACCTAATATGACCGTCAATAAGCTCATATAAAACAATGCATTCTTAGGGTTAAGTAACGCTGAGTTTAACCCCATTACAAGCTGTTTCAGAGGTGATGGTATGGCCTGCTCGTCAGAAGAAAGCTTTGTTTCACCCTTTTTGCTTCTTAGTAGAACTGTTCCTAACCACAATAGATAGATCGCCCCTAAGACTTCGAACACCGCATAAATCAATTCGTTATCACGGATGCTTGTCCAGCCAAAAATAGCCAAACCAATATAGATCGCGTTACCGAGTGCAACGCCAAGGCAAATAAACCGGCTGCCCTTTAATTTGTGTCGAATCGAATGAGCAACTATTAAGAAAAAATCTTGCCCCGGGCTTAATAAAGCAACGAAATGTGCCAATGCTAAGGCAGGAAAAGCAGCAGGTAGAAATGAAGAAAACAACATAATAAATATCCGTAGTAAAAACCTACCGGTCACTATGAATATTTTGGATGACTAATTATTGTCGAAAATTGATCTAACCTGTTGATATTGTCTTGGCGTAGAGGCCGTATAATTGACAAACGCTTTATGCAATTGACTCTGGTCAGAAAACCCTACCTCCACGGCAACATCAACAATCGACTTACCACTTTTCAGTAAGAACTTAGCTTTTTCTATTCGATGATTGTTCAGAAATGCTTTAGGCGTAATACCAAAATAACGCTTAAAACGTCTAATCACGGTTTCTTTCGTTTGACCAAACTCGCTAGAAAGTGTGTCTAATGACGGTGGAGACTCCACATCTTGCAGCAATCGTTCCCTGACCTTTAGAGCTAGGGTATATTCAATAAATTGCGCTCGTATGGGGGAGCTATATCGACTAAGTATGTCAAATAATATGTTCTCAACCGTCGAAGCATTCTCCACTGAGTCCTGTTCAAGTAACTCATCCATAGCTCTTTCAAGTGAGCAATCAAACAACGGCAATGTATCTTGGTCAACAACGAAACCTGCTACATCATAGCCATATAAAGTTGATAAGGCTTCACAACACCAGTTGCTATCAACATAGAGCATATAGTAGCTGCGAGGGCTTTTGTTGAGTGGGTTACACGCGTGAACTAAATTGGGTTCAATCAATATCACTTCACCTTTGTTAAGAACTAATTCTCGTTCTGGCAAAGAGAGGCACGTCGACCCAGTTTTTAATATTCCGATGGAAAGTTCAGAGTGATAGTGCTCTTTATAGCTTTGAGTACTATTTTGGGTTGTGCGAACAGTTAGGTAAGGCGCATACTCACTTACCCAATAACGTTGACTAATATCCTTTGTCGTATTGTCCATCTGATTGCCTTGGTCGTGAAAAGACTTCTTACTTACGAAAATCGAGGCTGACTTTTAAGTCTTCAACCCAAAGCCTTCCTCAGGAGAGAGTACCACTACTCTTCCCATTCTGAGCGCAAGACACCGTATTTAATTGAGTCATAATATTCGCCCTCAAAGTAACGGACTTTGCGCAGCCTCGCTTCTTGTTGAAAGCCCAGTTTAGAGGCAAGTGACATCATTCGTGGGTTACCCGACCAAGTTGTTAGGCCAACCCTCTCAATTTCTTTGGTGGCAAATAGGTAAGAAACCCAAAGTGAGACAGCGAGTGCTGCAATACCCTTGCCCCAGTAATCGGCATCATAAATGACCACGCCCGCTTCTAACCAACGCGTCTCCTCACACTCCCAATAACAGTTAACTGTTCCAATCGGGATATCATTCGCGGTAATAAGTTGTATTTCTGTGCCCGCTAGTAGCCGCTGAAAAAACGATGCTTCAAACTGCTCAAGCGTTGGGTGTGAGTATGAGAAATAAGGGCCATTGTATTTCGTCCACTCATTATTTGAGGTCACTAAAGCATGTACCTCAGTCAGTTCACTGGCTTTGGCTGGTCTTATATTTATCCGTTTCTGTTCCACTCTATATCCCTATTCTGTTATCCAATCTATGGAGCCCTTCCACCGACCTTAATTGCAATATTCGCGATGTCCAACTTTACTTTAGCCTGATAGCAAACCATAAAAAATAAATAATATATGGATGTGATGATGAGCAAACCAATAGTCGCGAGTAACAAACCTATCAAGGTTGAACTGAAGGCTAACCAAGAGTACTACTTTTGTACTTGTGGACGGTCAAAAAGCCAACCTTTCTGTGATGGTTCTCATGCGGGAACTGACTTCAAACCCAAAGCTTTTACGGCTGAAGAGAGTGGTGACAGCTACCTCTGCCAATGTAAACACTCCCAAAACCTCCCCTTCTGTGATGGCTCACATAAGCAATTTTCTGATTCTGATATAGGAGCTGAGGGCCCGGGCGTACAAATTCAAACTGTTGATGCTATGCCTGTAGCAACAGCGACCAAGGTTGAACCTACGGTGGAATTTATCCACCAGCTGGCTCGGGAAGGCTTATCTAAGATGGGGCATCACGGTCCTATGACTTCCATGGGCGTGCCAAGACACTTGCTTCCCCATTGGGACGATATTCAAGTTATGGTCGCTCAAATGGCAACTAAACCGCTGATGGAAGACGTTCCCGTTTCCACAGAATTAGTCATCGGCCCTCAGGCGAAAAAGCCGCTGAAACTCACAATACCGCTGTTCGTATCTGACATGAGCTTCGGCTCACTTTCTGAAGAGGCAAAAGTATCTTTAGCAACCGGTGCGGAGCTGGCTGGAACAGGCATTTGTTCCGGAGAAGGTGGCATGCTCCCCGAGGAACAAGCGGCCAATAGCCGATATTTCTACGAACTAGCCAGTGCCGGATTTGGATTTGAAGAGTCTAAGTTGAAAAACGTCCAAGCCTTTCACTTCAAAGGAGGACAAGGTGCAAAAACAGGAACGGGAGGCCACCTACCCGGAGCCAAAAACATCGGTAAAATAGCGGAAGTGCGAGGCATTGAAGCGGGGACCTCCGCAATTTCGCCACCGACATTCAAAGACCTAAATACCGTTGAGGACTTTAAGAAATTTGCCAACCGCGTACGAGGGGTCACTGGTGGAATACCAATAGGTTTTAAACTGAGTGCCAATCATATTGAGGAAGACATCCAGTTCGCACTCGATGCAACGGCAGACTATATCATTCTTGATGGTCGCGGCGGCGGTACAGGGGCGGCCCCAGAGATGTTTAGAGACCACATCAGTGTACCCACAATCCCCGCTTTAGCGAGGGCTCGAGCTTATCTTGACAAGGTTGGCGCATCAGGCCGCGTCACACTCATTATCACTGGCGGTCTTCGTGTACCAATGGACTTTGTGAAGGCTATGGCATTAGGAGCAGATGGTGTCGCGATTTCCAACAGTGCCATGCAATCTATCGGCTGTGTCGCGGCAAGAATGTGTAACACCAATAATTGCCCAGCAGGCATTGCAACCCAAAAAGCCGATTTAAGGCAACGTCTTAATGTAGAAAAAGCCTCGAATCAATTGAAGAATTTCTTCGAAGCATCGACCGAGTTGATGACGGTAATGGCGAGAGCCTGTGGTCACAATCATCTCAATCAATTTAACCCCAACGATCTCGCGACTTGGAACCGTGAAATGGCACACCTCTCTGGTATCAAATACTCTGGCTACACTTTAACTGGTCAGTAAGCTTATCGGGCAGTTTCACGCTGCCCTTTCTCTCAAATTGTAATTACTCAAACCTATCGTTTTTTCTAACCACTTCACTCTCCTCACTGCCCACTTCTCATAAATTAGATAAGTCTTTGTTTCCTTGTGGTCGTTCTGATTAAAATGGCATCAATATACATCGCAAAAGGGCCTAAAAATGATTAGCCATTTCGATCATATTGTTCTCACTGTTTCTGATATAGGGAGAGCCGTCGAGTTCTACACGCGTGTGTTATGCATGGAAGAAGTGACTTTTGCCAACGGTCGCAAAGCTGTTAGATTTGGAAACCAAAAGATTAACTTTCAATTGTTAGGACAAGAACCACGAAACATCGCCAATGTGGGTTCTGGTGATCTCTGTTTAATTGCCAATTGGCCATTGGAACGAGTTATTGCTCACTTGGATAAAGAAAACATCGAGATCATTGAAGGTCCGGTCGCAAAATCTGGTGCCGTTGGCGCAATCCAATCCGTGTACTTTTCAGATCCCGATAAAAACTTAGTCGAAGTGAGTGTCTACCCTTAGTATTCCCGTTAACTCGCCGTCCTGGCAAATCATTCGAAGTTTAGAACTGCGAGCTAAGTACATCATTATGAAGTGCGTCTGTTCAAAAGTCCCACCAATAGCGACCAAGGAATCTGTGGTTAGCTGTCGCCCACTAGAATGAGTAACAGCACTTAAAAAGGACGCATAGTTAACGCGTCCTTTTTCGCAAGCGTTAGCCTAAAGTGGCGATTTATTATGAGTTGACTTCAAACGCTTCTGACAATGCTTCCACTGTTGTTTCAGAGACAAGTTCGCCATCCATAAAATACTTAACGTTAGAGCCCTCTTTCACACCGGTAACCGTTGAAGAAGTACCATCTAAATAAGTGACTTCCATTTCAATGGTGTTTTCATCAAGAGTTCTTATTTGGCTATCTTCGATATTTTGGTAAGTCAAAGGATCGATAGGCGCATCACGTAACGAAGGGTCAAGGTCGCCATTTACTTCAATCATTGTCTCGACTTTACTGTCAAAGATATGCGGCGTTCCATCAAATGGATTTGATCCCGTCCAAAACTCAATAGAGTTAACAACAAAATAATCTGCGAGTGTTGTAAAACCATAAACAGGCGCTAGTAAGAAGTTAACACCACCACGAGCATAACGGTTATCGACAACCTTAACGTTGAACTCCATTAGTTTCTTAGTCGTGAAATTACTACCGACACAACCAGAAAGGACTGGAGCCAATAGTAAAATTCCGGCTAGCCTGAATGTATTCTTTTTGCTTAAAAATTTCATTTCATCTACCTACAACTTAAAATAAGTAACCAAATTCAATACCCACAGAGGTATCGTCAAATTCATACATGGTAACGGATGCATTCACATCGATATTGCCGTTAGTCCAACCCAAAGCATTTTCAAATACGCTGTCATAGTCAGAATCCAAGAAGTAGGTAAAATCACCGCGATAATACATATTACCAAAAGGAACTAACACACCCGCTTCTAAATCAAAACCATCGCTGTAGTCACCGCTAGAATAATTCGCACCCACATTCCAAGTGCCAAATCCTGCATGAGCCACATAGTTACCACCAACCGTCAGGTTGTCGTAATCTCCAGAGACATTCCACTCACCGTCTAAAACAATATTATTCGATAAGTTATATTGGCCTGACAGTGTC
Organism: Vibrio sp. D404a; assembly: GCF_030248535.1. Classification (GTDB taxonomy): domain Bacteria; phylum Pseudomonadota; class Gammaproteobacteria; order Enterobacterales; family Vibrionaceae; genus Vibrio. The sequence goes on from NZ_JAHGAJ010000003.1 coordinate 159,539, forward strand.
ACGGCATCATAGTCAAAAGCACTGTGATAATCAGAGCCAAATGTACTGTAGCCCAGACTTACACTGGCTTTATCATTGATACCATATGTCCCTTCCAGCGACAGTTGGTCGCCGTTTTCAAAACTGTCGTAACCGGCAGTAATATTACTCTGAACATTTCTAATATCTTGGCTATGATAGTTTTTACTATCTTGCGCTACTTGCTTAATATTTTCATTCGTTGCTTGGTCATTTGCAGATACTGCGCCAGAAAAAGAAAGAATAAATAGCGAAGATAGTGTTACTAATTGTGTTTTCATGGTTTTCCAAAAATTAAATTTCGATGCCGATACTGGCAATATTAATATTGACCTATTAATCCATTAAATTAGCCATTGATTTTTAAGTAATAAGAAGCCACACCATCCTTTCGTCAGGTATGGCTTCTTATTTAGGGGGATATTTAAATGTTATTTACAGCAATAAACGTGAGGGATTGATTATTTTTCTATCGCTCCACTAAGTGTTTTTCCTAGTCGATAGTTGATGATTTTATGGGGAATAGCATTGTCTCTATAATGGAGTTCAGACATATCGACAATATTATTGTAAGAAACCAGCACTTGATCATTCTCTTCTGTCACCAATACTTTTTGGCCAAAAGCATCCAGTCCAATGCTTGGAAAGTCCGTCATTGCTTTTGCGCCAGGTGCTGGCCCACCAAACACCAACAAAGTCGAGTTTGGTAATGATTCACCAATTGATTGTGCTCTAGCCTTAAAGTCCCAGTTCATGAACCAAACGGTATCATCTTGAGCAAGCACGTCTCGTTTAATATTTGCTAACGTGGTGTCAAAATCATACTCTGAAACTATTGTTTCAATGCCGTAGTTCTTTGTTAAACCTTCATTCTCAACGGGTACCACTTTAATTAATCCACTGGTTAGTTCTGCCGTATGTTGTGCATATCTCTCAAGTAAGTCTTTATCCTTAATGCCATGGCGCTTCTGAATAAACTGTTCGTCGGTATAGACTGCTTTCTGTTGACCGTCTTCAACGTAGTTCAACACACGAAATGGAAGGTCCAAACCTACTTGCAAATTCTCTTTTAACAATTGAGTATTCAGTTCATCATCGCTATAAAAGTCCACTCTACTTGGCGCTAAATACTCACCAGCTTGTTCAGCGAGTCGAGAGTGATCAATAGTAAGAACTTTCTCTAACTCTAGCTTTTCAGCATTACGATCAACCATCAAAACACTCTCATCAACAGAGTTCAGTTTGTTTTGATAATTAACAGGATCAACGGTCGTTTCACAGCCCAGAAGCGGAAGAACAGATAACATAACGAAAGATAATTTTTTCATGTCTGGCCTCTCTTAAGTTCGACAAGTGATAAAAATAAATAACAGCCTCGACTACTGAATATCATGGTCTATAACAAAATCCTTTAGCACCGAATGAGCTCGGTTTCGTTCACCATTGTTTAGATGAACAAGGTATCCATACAGCGCTCTTTCATGCTCAACCATATAGGTCATTTCCTCTTCATAACCCCTAGGACTAGAAGCTTGAATTTCTTCCAATTGGTGAACAAATCGCTCAGCACTTCCTTCTAGGTACCGTGAACCTAGGTACGGCATCATTCTCAATGAAAGTATGACCGTTTTTGCAAATAGCTTATCTTTACAACCAATAGAGCTATCAACATTAAATTGCTGCCGAACTGGGCTCATCACCTTGGTATTGTGATGCTCCATTTTACTCAAAAGGTCCAAACTATCGGCGGTCATGCTACCTGGAGGGTTTTTCTTTAATTCAGAAAACACCTGCTTACCCAAGTTTCGAAATAGCAATTCATACTTAAGTCCTTTCGAAAAGGTTTGGTACTCTTTTTGATTAATGCTGATCATCGTATTATCCCCACTCATTGCTTTGAAGGGTTGTAGTATTAAAACCATGAGAGTTAGGTGTTTTACCCAAATTGACTTCTCTTTATAACAAATCATCAACTGGGTTCTCACCAAGCCAAATGTTACTCAATGCAATGCTCTGTTTAGACGTTGAGTGAGTCTGATAAATAACGTTACTATTATGTTGAACCTGCATAGTTTGCCCATTATAAATAATGGCGATCTCGTCTTTTTCTAAAAGTGATACTGACAAGCTATTCACTAATTTTTGAATGCTAGGATCATTAATATTGATCCCTGAGTTCGAGTCTTCTAACGCGTCAATGGCTGCTGTTCTTACTTTCTCTTGCGTTAATTTTTCGGGTATAAACGTCAATATTAGTGCCGAGTCACCTCGTTCATTTTGTCGATGACTAATATCGTAATAATCGACAAACCATAACGTTCTAGTATTGTTTTTTACCACATGATAATGATCGTATGACCACGATTCGTATTGGTTATGCAAAGGGTCAGTTGCTAACTCTTCTGCAAACGTTTCTTTTACCAACATCAAAGCTATCAATATAAACGTAATCTTGTATCTCATTACTATCGCTTCCTAAATTCAGGTTAAATATGGGAAATATCAATCGATTCACGGAAAGTGGTACTAATACGCTAGGTTCATCATGTCTATAGAATCTAATCGCTCTACCTTACTCGGGGTCGGGAATGTCGAATGCACAACAATGCTTCTCGCGATACTTGTAGCTTGAATAGGTAGATATTTTTTCAAACTCCCCAACATCAACGGCCTAAACACTTTAAGGGCACCTTGAAGTAATTTTTCATCAGGCCTGCTCTCCTGACGATTGCCAGCTAGTGGCCCTGGGTGTAAGAAAGTCGTTTTCTCAAAATTCAGAAGTTCAACTTTGGTTTCCATTTGCCCTTTACAGCGAAGGTAGTGCGAGCGTGCGTTATTATCAGCCCCCAAGCAGGACACAACGATGAGGTGTTTTACACCCATGTTCTTCATGCTTTGCGCTGTAGAAACAACAAGATCCACATCAATAGAACGCAATTTTTCTTTTGTTCCTGCCTTTTTAATCGTGGTTCCTAAAGCGATAACCCCGACTTCCGGGGAGATAGAATCAAGAGCGCTTGTTGGTACATTTAAGCGACTGTCGATTATCTGCTTTAACTTATGATGTTCTCTGTTAACCTCACGTCGAGACAGCGTATAGACGGTGCCGAAGTTCTCACTGTCTAATAAAGCGCTCAAAGTTTCTCGGCCAACTAAGCCACTTGCTCCAGCAATGATGATTGTTCTGTTCATATTTAATCCACCGTCTGTTTATGTTTAACACTAACGTTGCCTCGACCGTGTATATACTAGAATAAACATACCGACCGGTCTAGTCAGGGTTTTGTTAAGTTTGTCAGAATTAGACTGGACGGTCGGTTTAGTGAGCGTATAATGCTACTAATCATTTAGATTCCGAGCTGACTTATGAAAGACTTAAAACAAAAACTTTTGGACGTAGGCTTTGAGCTTATAAGTGAACAGGGTTTTGCAGGCCTTGGGTTGATGAAGATTATTAATAGCGCTGAAGCAACGAAGGGGTCGTTTTACCATCACTTCAAATCGAAAGAAGACTTTGGGTCTGTGCTATTGACGAATTACTTCGAAGATCACCTAGAAACCCTCGATAGTTTCTTGATGGATACCTCTCTTTCTTACCAAGATCGAGTTAAAGCATACTTTGACTATTGGTGTTCAGAGAAACTGACTTCAGATTTTCAAATAAAATGCTTGGTCGTTAAATTATCTGGTGAAGTGTCTGGTACTTCAAACCAAATGCAAAAAGTGCTTAATGAAGGTGCAGAGAAGATCATTGGCCGCATGGGATACTTTTTTAAAGAAGGTGTTGAGAACGGAAGTTTCAATATGCTTGATGGCTATGATACGGCAAGAACACTGTATGGCTTGTGGCTAGGAAGCACTCTATTGGCCGCTATGCAGAAAGATCGTTCACTGCTGGATAACGCAATGAAAGAGACAATCAAACTGACGCACTAATGAGTCTACTTCTTCTCACATTTTGTAAAAATGCCTGATAAAAAGCTCATCATTCGATGAGCTTTTTGTTTTTCTATTTGGTATCAAAAAACCGATTACTGTCTAACAACCTCAAGAACAGAGGCAGGAATGATGGTTTCAAGCTCAATGTATTGGCTAAGATCTAGCAAAGCAAAACCGCTATAAGCTAAACTGCTCCAACCTAAGATAGATAGAACAAGCAGACCGAAAGTTTTCACCCCACTTTGATTTAATCTTTTTGAAACAAAAGTATAGCTAGGAATTCCAACCAATACTGGTGCCAAAATCGCCATCGACAATTGACCGTATTGATTCCACTTTCTCATAAATTTTCTCAGCTTAGGGTTAAACACCACTTCTTTTCGTTTCTTGAACAGACGTGAATACACTGGAGCAATTTGCCAGCCAGCATACGCAGCGAGCATCGCTGGGATAAGGTTAAACACCAGCATTTCCGGGTAAGAATATGATAGAAAGGCTGCAATAGCTGGCCCTGAATAGGTCTTCCAAAGGCTTAAGAGAGCCATCGACAAACCGACGGCCAAATAGGTTTCAAATGCTAACGTCATGCTTTATCTCCACGCAATGGCTTACCGTTACGCTTCAATATGCCGGTAATAATGGGGTCGATATGAGTAAAAAAATCCATCCAACCTGAACACAAGTAATTAAGACCCACTTCACCAGTGGCGGTCGTTAATATACGATTTTTCGGACATTCTCCGTGACACGCAAAGCGGTAATCACACTCTCGGCACTGTGTTGGCAACGACTTGCTTTTTGCAAAACCGAATTGTTGCTGTTTAAACGAGAGAGCTAGAGCGCCCAAAGGATTCTTCTCAATGTTTCCGAGTAAAAACTCATCGAACACATAATGGTCACAAGAATAGACATCACCATTTGGTTCAACGGCTAACCCTTTTCCGCAAATCTCGCTTAATGTGCACATGCTGCTTTCATGCCCCATCCAAACGCCGAAGAAATTGTCGAAATAAGGAATGAACACTTGGCCAAAATCGTGCTTAATCCATTCATCAAAAATCGTTGTTAGAAAATGCCCCCACCCTTTGGCTGAAACACTCCAAGGCTCTACCAACCCATTAACTGGAATGATTGCCAGGTCACCATAGCTGTGCCACTGGCTATTTGTTGACGCAGATAGTTTATCTACAACGGGAATGAACTGAATTTGAGACGGCTGCACCTCATCACGCAAAAACCGATAAACTTCAAGCGGTTTTCGGCTACTGACATCGTTAACACAAGTTAGTGTTGCGAACTGAACTTTATGCTTCTGAAGAAGCTTAATTCCACGCATCGTTTTTTCAAACGTACCTCTGCCTGCTCGATTTTTACGATAATAATTATGGATATCTTCAGGGCCATCAATGCTAACGCCAACTACAAAGTCATGTTTCTTAAAGAATTCGCACCACTGTTCGTTCAAGAGCGTGCCATTCGTCTGAATATCATTTGTGATGGTAGAAACTTCCGGGCAATACTTTGCTTGTAACTGAACAACCAATTCAAAATACTCAACGCCTAACAATGTAGGTTCACCGCCATGCCATGAGAAAATGATCTCCTCAGTATTTTGAGCTTCAATATACTGCTTAATGTAATTTTCGAGTGCGACTTCATCCATGGATACGGAAGAGCGCGATGAATAATCCAATAAACCTTGCTTACCTAAGTAATAACAGTAGGTACAATCAATATTGCACACCGCACCAATGGGCTTTGCTAAAGCTTGAATTTTGCTGTGTGCCTTACCATTAAACTGTGGTGCTGAGATAGTTTTCATAGTTGCTCCCAATTATTGAAGAGTTTCCTTCTCTATCTAAATCCCGTTGTTTATTTCGAGGTATTGATGGCACTATACACAAAACAAACCGACCGGTCTACATTTTAATTAAAATGAAAAAGCCCCTAAGAAAACTCAGGGGCTATAAGCCAACTTAATGTCGTTATGTCTGTATTATTAATGCGACATGGTATGACCTGCCGCGCCTAACCACGGGTTCCAATCTTCAGCAACATCAACAATATTATGGTCTTTCCTGTATTGCTCGTAAGTCGCCATCATATCTTGATAAATCTCAGGATATTTATCTTCGACTGGCACAGCTTCAGCCGGGTCTTCTTTAATGTTATATAAGTGCCACTTACCATCACCGTACATACCAGTGCGGAGCTTCATTAACTTATAGTCACCTTGAATAACAAAGCCGTTCCCAAACAACTCGAATGCAAACCAATCATCTTCAGAGCGTACGGTATCTGCTTGACCAGACAAGAAAGGCACCATAGATTTACCCGAAGGCAACGCGATTGTTCGCTCTTTATATTCAGAACCAGGGTGCGCGACACCTGCATAATCAAGGATGGTCATCGGTAGGTCTTTCACGCTTAATGTTGTGTTAGACATTGCACCTTGCTGATCGAACCCTGTACCTTCAGGTGGACTCACTATAAGCGGAACTCTCACACCACCTTCCGAAACAAACCATTTCCACCATTGCAGTGGACCTGTCGTAGCGTTTGCCCATTCACTGCCTAGCTGTCGACTTGAACGTGATGTACCGATTGCTTCATCAGACATATCAAAATGATCTTCGGTCCAGTTCTTCCACAAGCTGTTGGCCAATGGGCCCATAGCGTCTGATCCTTCTGGGCCATTATCTGGCATATAGATAACCAATGTGTTGTCCAGCTCGCCAGTTTCTCTTAGGTAATCCAATACTCGCCCGATATAAAAGTCTTGAGCTTCAATCATCGCTGCGTATGTTGCCATTAGTCGTGCTTGAGTTTTCTTCTCGGCATCCGTTAAATCATCCCACTTTTTAGTAATTGGGTTGTCTGCTGGATAAGGTGTATTTTTCTGGTACACGCCAGCTTCGATCATCTGTTCGTAACGTTGTTTTTTAAGGCCTTCATATCCCAAGCTTTCATACATTTCTGTGTACTTATCAATCAATGCCGCAGGTGCTTGAAGTGGGAAGTGCGCCGTTGTAAGTGCGAGATAACCAAAGAAAGGTTTACCAGAGTCCTTGCCCTCTTCGATGTATTCAATCATTTTCCCTGTATAAAGATCATCAGAATAGATCCCTTTGACACGCTCGACTTGCTGACCATTCTCATAGAACTTTTGTTTCGTCACAGGCGGCTGTTTTCCTTCAGCCAGTGCTTTTTCAGCGACTTTTACCGATGGGTACATATCGGTATCATCCCAGTGTGCTGAACCACCTGAATAGACGCCATAAGTTTGGTCGAAGCCCCAATCCTGTGGTGGATTACCATGACCATCACCAGACCCCAAGTGCCATTTACCGGCATGATAGGTGTTGTATCCATTGTCTCTTAGTAGTTCAGTAATTGTTACGGCATCACGAGTCAGATAACCCTCATAACCTTTTTTGCCTTTTGACGGTGGGTAGATTGAGTAGTCGAACGACCCTAAACCCACTTCAATGCTATTGGCTCCAGTAAAGAGTTGACCTCGTGTTACCGACGAAACCGGAGACGCGTGAAAATTATTGAAGCGAATTCCTTCTTCCGCGAGAGAGTTCAGAGTTGGAGTGTTAATCTCAGACCCAAATGGTTGAAGATCGCCCATTCCGATATCATCACCAACAATAAGCAAAATGTTAGGTTGGTTTGCCTCTGTTGTAGCTTCTGTTGACGCTGCGCCTAATGATGGAAAGGCGATGAACGGGGTAATTAGACCCAAGGAAATTACAATTTTAGTCTTCATTAGTAAGCTCCAACTTTATTTTGCTGTTGAAAATTCGCGTTTGTTGAACCTTTAAGAACCACATAACCAGAGAACGCAATCACAGCTTCGATAACCGTGTATCCAACCAAAACAATATTTGGTGTGCCATCTACAAGCATGCTCACCACTCTTGCGGCAGCTAAACCACTCATAAACACAATCAAGCTATGCAGAGCTGATAACGTGTACTTGTTATTAAATGCTGCAACTAACCAAAACGTTCCCATTGCCACATAAAGACCCATGGTAGCTCGGAAAATGTTGGTCATTTCGATGCTGTTGACATCGATACCAAAGAACAACTCTTGAAACAGCCCGTAAGTTAAGGCTACAGGGAAGATCCCAAGAGATGCGACGAGTAGGAAAATATTTTCTTTTTTCATGTTAATAAACCTTCATTTAGTCAATAGCTTATGATTCATTTGGTAAATGTCAGTCCATTGACAAGCTCTTCCCTAAATCTAAAAATGGACAGTATTTAGATCAAATCTGAGGTTAGGTATTTCCATCTTGGTTACCTCTGGCATCAGTAGCGACCGACACACTCAAACTGACCAGTCGGTCTAGGCAATGATTACGATTTGCTAGTACATGAGTCACATAAAGAATGTGCAGTCGCGTTAATTTAGAAAGTTGTAAGCAAATGAACTTGAATTAGCGTAAGTGCGCCGGTGTCTTGCTCTTATCACGGGTTAAGTAGTAGTAAACGTAGAGAAGCGAATAGACAGTAACAAAGCCATCTAAAGCAAACACGCCACTCCAACCTAAAAACCACTCGTAATCATTAACGTGTACGTTATAGAGAAATAAACCAACGAACATTGCTTTTTCAAAACCACTGTAAATCATGGTAGAAGTTCGCAAAGGCTTGATGTAAGCCGAGACCATGAGCAAAACGCCAATACAGCCAACCATGACACCCCAGTGTTGATAAGTGGCTTGCAAATACTCCTTGTTCACCATCATTTGCTGGTCGTAAGAAAATAGGTTGACCATACTCCACTCGGGTGCGAGAAACGTCGCAAACGCACTTGCAGTCAGGAGGCCTGTAATCAATAAGTAACCACGGATTGTTTTTTCAAAAAAGCGTTCTAACATTTGTCTTTCTCTCACTATTGGATTAACGGTTAGCGATTACTTCCCAAGTATGGCTAATACTGCTGACTTGAATTCGTTATCTTCCGCTGAGAACAAATGTTTAATTTGATGCTCATGACCACTTGTCATGACAGTCTTAGCATGTGAGAAGGTAATAAAGCCTTCTTTACCATGGTAATTACCCTTACCAGACTCACCGATACCACCAAATGGCGCATCATCGACCGCTAAGTGGAATACACAATCATTAATACACATACCGCCAGAGTGGATAGTCTGTTTAATTCGCTTTTGTAGTCCTTCATCGAATGTCATTAGGTACAGCGCTAACGGTCGCGGCTTACTATTGATCAACTCAATCGCTTCATCGATTTGTTTATACCCAATAATTGGAAGTAACGGACCGAAGATTTCTTCATCCATAATGTTAGATTCAAGTGACGGTTCAACCACTAGATGAGTCACTAGTCGGTGCTCGTTTTCATCGATGCTATCTACGTGGCAAGGCTCTACTCGTGTGCCTTTTCCAATTTCAGTATTAAGCAGCGAAATAACGCGATCATACTGACGGGAGTTCGCCACTGAAGTAAGATTTTCTGAATGAATACCTTTAGGGAATAGTGCTTGATATTGACGCTTATATTCTGAAATGAATGCTTCTTTCTTGCCTTCCGGAACCATTACATAATCAGGAGCGACACAAACCTGGCCATTGTTAAGGCTTTTACCGTAAATAATTCGCTCTACCGCTAACTCCATAGAAACATCATCCGCTACGATCACAGGTGACTTACCACCAAGCTCAAGAGTTAAAGGCGTAAGGTTTTCTGAAGCAGCTTTCATGACTAGGCGTCCTACAGCTGTTGATCCGGTGAATAGCAAGTGATCAAAAGGAAGCGCTGTAAATTCTGCAGATAAACCAGCCTCTCCTTCTACAACCACGACTTCGTCATGACTAAAGAGAGTAGACAGCATTTCGCTCAATACCTGATTCGTATTTGGTGTGAACTCACTCATTTTTATCATTGCGCGGTTACCCGCTGTGATTGCAGAAATAAGTGGGCCAACAGATAACATAACAGGGAAGTTCCATGGAGTAACAATTCCAACCACACCTTTTGGCTGATACACGACTTCAACTTGTGACAGGGAAAGCAATGCCCCAGCATTACGCACTGATGGCGCCATCCACTCACTGATGTGCTCGATGCTGTAATCGATATTAGCGACACACGGCAGCACATCGGCAATCAGTGTGTCTTGCACACTACGTTGACCATAGTCTTGGTTCATCGCATCACAAATTCGGTCGCTAAAATCAATCAGTGCCTCTCTTAGCAAATTAAGCTTTGTGACACGGGCGTCTAAGCTCGGCATTGGATCCGAATTGTACGCGTCTTTCATATTCTTATAGTGATGCTTCATTTCATTAAGTGAAGTAATGCTGTTCATTTTCTATACCTTTCTCGTTGGGTTGATTACACAATAATACAAAACAAACCGGTCGGTCCAGCGCTTTTGCGAATAAATTTGTCCGAGGAATGTTAGACATAATGCTCATTTATTAGCGATGGATAAATTAAACGTTTTATTTTCAATAAATTAGCGTTCTAGACTCCCAGTTTTGACAGGTGATTTATCAATTACTGATAACCGACATAAAGAAGTTTTTTAAAAAAACACACAAAAAGCACTAGACCGACCGGTTTGTTTGGGTGTAAGGTAAATACATACAGTAAAGAGGATGATGGAACTTGCTCAAGGGAATAGAAACTTTACACCAAATTTTAACTTACAGTAGGTAACTCCGATGCTATATAAAACTGAACGATTTTTTGTAAACACATACCATGCACTTGCAAGCACCGCTTTCCCTCGCATGCCTGTTCCAGTACCAAATGTTTTAAATGGTGACAAATCACTTGATGCACTTGCGGAACATTTGAAGAGCAAAGGGATTCAACGTCCTGTAATTTTTACAGACAGTTTTTTTTGCACCCTTCCATCATTCCAATTGCTTATCGATGCACTCGAGAAAAGAGACATTGATTACAAAGTTTTCAACGAGATTCAGCCAGACCCTTCGTATGCCATCGTCGAAAAAGGTATCGCCGCATGCCACGATCACAACTATGACTGTGCTATCGCAATTGGTGGTGGTAGTTCAATTGATGGCACGAAGATGATCAACGGTTGTGCTAAACACAATTTAGATCCTCGTAAGATCACTCACGGTTTAATGAGTATGCTTCAGTTACGTCGCAAAGGCGCTTACTTCGTTGCCATTCCTACGACGGCAGGCACAGGCTCTGAAGCAACAACAGTAACGGTCGTGACAGACGAAAAAACCAACCAAAAGAATGCACTAGTAAGTTATGGAATCGTACCTGATTTAGCGGTTTTCGACTCAAGACTGACAATGGCATTACCTCCTCACATTACCGCAGCAACAGGAATGGACGCGCTTACACACGCGATGGAGTCATTCATGAGTACCTATGCGACAAAACAAACGGATGAAATGAACTTAAAGAGTATTCAGCGTATTTTCGAGTTTTTGCCTCGCGCATACAAAAACGGCACTGAAGATGATGAAGCAAGAAGTGAAATGGCATTAGCATCCTTTGACGCAGGTAAAGCATTCTCTAAAACGTTACTCGGTTGGGCTCATGGTATCTCTCACCAGTTAGGAGCGTTTTACAAAGTTCCGCATGGTTTAGGTTGCGCGATTGCCTTACCACACGTTCTTCAATTTGCATTACCAAAAGCGACACACCGCCTCGCAATTATTGCAGATGCTCTAGGTTTAGAAGGCGTGACAGAATCTGAGAAAGCACAGGCTGTCGTTGACGCTGTATTTGAGTTAAACCAAACGTTAGACATTAATTCGCAATTTAACATGCTTGAAGAAAAACACGTTTCTCAAATAGCACGTAACATCATTAAAGAAGGCAACATGGCCTATCCTTCACACCGCAATTTTGACTCATACGCTCACCTAGAAAGCTTCTTACTTGAACGCAGAGACTACGTACACAAGCCAATGGCTGCATAAAACATAAAAAACACTTAAGTAGGTAATAAAATACGCCCGAGTCGACTCCGCTCGGGCGATGATTTTTCAGCTTTTAGTCATCTAAATTCGTATACCCCTGATCAATACAGGCTAGGTTTGATACTTAACTTTCGACACCACACCGACAATCACTAAGCCAGCTCCTAGTACTTGTAGGCTTAGGTTTTCCAACCCTGCGCTGTACATGTCTATTGCTAGACCAAACAACATCTGCCCACATACCACCAGCACAATAGAGTTTGTTGAACCGAGCTTAGTCATAACAAAACTATTAACGGCAACATATAGCGCACCAATCACACCACCTAAATACAGCCAAGGCTGACCTGACATCATTTGCAGTGGTCCCAAAAAAGATACAGAGACCATAGTGAAAAGGGCCGATAAGAACAGAAACCCAACCGTATGATTAACCAACGACGCATAAAACGCCCCATATTTCGTGGAAAGCTGCCCATTAAACACTCGGCTCAATGTAATACAGAAGCCGTTCAATACGCCCAAGAAAACAAAAATCATTGGCTACCCGCCTTTCCGAAGATAATCAACAATGCGCCTGTTGTTACCAACAATGTAGGAACTAAATTGGCAAGCGACAGCCTCACACTAGGTTGATTGAAAAGTCCAAAGTGCTCGATTAAAAGTGACGACGCAAATTGCCCTATCAATGCCAGAGCTAAGGTTCCAGTCAGGCCAATATCACTCTGCACTGTTATCGACGCTAACACCACGGTAAAAGCACCCGGTATTCCACCAAACCAATATCGCTTCTTCACTTCTACTTTTTCGTGCGATCTGCCACGGCTCTTGAATATCAAATACAAAAGAAGAGCCAAGACGCTACCAACGCCATGAGCAATCCAAGAAGCAAAAAATGCAGACGTCGTTGCGGCCAACTCACTATTCACATTGATCATCAGAGCCAACAAAACGCCGCTGAATACGGCCATAGAGCTCCAGCCTAATTTTTCTAACATAATCATCCCTCACCTAAAGTTAGAGCAGATTATAATTAGATCGATTAGTGAGTATAATAAGCAGTTAATAACAACTAAGTTGAGTAGAATTCAACAATGAGAGATGTATTTTCAGCCATTCCTATTTTTGTTGCCGTCATTGAGTCAGGATCTTTTTCAGCCGCTGCGGATCGTTTAAACATGACCAAATCCGCGGTCAGCAAGCGGATTTCCAGTTTAGAGGATAACCTTGGTACGCGCTTATTCCATCGCAGTACTCGCAAACTTACACTGACGGAAGCTGGTGAACAATTTTCTGACTATGCGCGCAACGCCCTCTTCATTGCTCAACAAGGGATCAATGCAACCACCCTCCATCAAGGGAAACCCAAAGGCACATTGAAAATCAATGCACCTATGACGTTTTCTAGATTGCACTTAGTCCCGTTATTAAAAGAGTTTCTTGACCAGTACCCGGATATCAAAGTGGTACTGAGCATGGATGACAAAGTCGTAGAGATGATTGAAGGTGGTTACGATGTCGGCATCCGAATCGGTGAGCTCAAAGACTCATCACTGATTGCCAAAAGGCTGGCTAAATGCCACAGCGTAGTGTGCGCCTCGCCAGAATATCTGTCTAAATCTGGGACCCCGAAAACACCCTCTGATTTAAAAGACCACAATTGTATCTACTACAGCCTATTCCAAGCCGGTGTTGAGTGGACTTTTTATCGTGATAACGAGAAATTGAAAGTAGAGCCAAAAGGTAACTTTGTGGTCAACAACAGCGATGCGATTTGCGAGATGCTGTTGCAAGGGCTAGGAATATGCCAAATGCCCACCTTCATCGTACGAGACCATCTAGATTCTGGGCGATTGATAGAAGTGCTTCAAGAGTACAACCTACCCGATCACAATATTTATGCTGTCTACCCAGAACGTCGTCATGTACCAGAGAAAGTCAGAGTATTTCTCGACTTTATAGAGAACAAGCTGAGCTCGGTATATTAAAAGTCACTGCGAACAACAAACTTTCAGCACCCAAACTTACGATAGCTTTTACCTATCAAAAACATAGAAACAGTCCATTTTTCTTAGCCATCTGTACGACATAAACTGTACCCAACAAAACAAAATAACCTAACAAGAACAAGGTACACAAAATGACTAAGAATTTTATTGGACTAGATAATCAACAATCACAACAACTTGCCCATGAGCTAAATTCACTGCTTGCTCACTACCAAGTTCTGTACATGAACGCGCGTGGGTACCACTGGAACATTAAAGGCGAATCTTTCTTTGAACTACACGTGAAATTTGAAGAGATCTACACTGACCTTCAAACCAAGATTGATGAAATCGCAGAACGTATCCTTACGCTAGGTCACACACCTGATCACGCATTCAGTCGCTACCTTGAAGTAAGTTCAATCAATGAACACCAAAATGCCACTCAAGGGAAAGACTGCGTCACTGGGCTGGTAAATGGTTTCAGCGCACTATTGGTTAAGCAGCGTGACATTCTTGAACAGGCAGGTGACGCATCGGATGAAGGTACAGCCGCACTTATGGGTGACTACATCCGTGAGCAAGAAAAGCTAATGTGGATGCTAAACGCTTACCTTCAATAGCCTAGCTGGTTACCCCTAAATTGAAAAAGAGCTTAAAGTGAATGCTTTAAGCTCTTTTTGATTTTAATTGATTGGGTTTGTTTTCCCGCACCGTCAAAACAGGACAGAACATCTTGCTCAAAGTACGGCTCTTGGTTTACCCAAAACATATCGTCGACCTTCAAAAATTCTGTGGCAAAAGAGACTAAGCTTGGTACGAAACGCTCTACCTCTACACTGTCATAACTTAGAGACACTGGTTCATAGTTTGGTAAAAAATAACCAGAAACCGCTTTGATATTAATACTCTAGCGTGATGATCCAGTTAGCTAATGTGCAATTGAGTACTAACGGTTGTACTTGGCTTTATTTAGAACTTCTTTAAGTTCATGAGTTTTCTCTAAATCCACATCGTAGATATTTGCTAAAGCACATACATAGTAGAGAACATCATAAAGCTCTTCGGCAATCGAACCTTTTAGCTCATCCAGCGGTGGCTGACCACTTTGTCCTTTTCGAATCGCTTCTGAAACCTCGCCGACTTCTTCAATCAGCTTTAGAAAATAATGATCGGAAAGCTCAGGGGCATGATCAAATGCTTTGATGTGATTTTGTAATTCAGATAATTTCATAACTTCCTTTTGCTTCGTTATCTATTGTCCAAGCGCTTGGGGGCTTACTTTGGCAATGATAGTAATCAATGATTCCGACGTCTTCTCTACTTGGAAAAGACCACCAGCTTTAGATAATTGACGAACATTCAGAGCCTCTACCCCAAGCTTATCAAACCAATAAGGTGCTAACGAGCATTGCGCCGACCCTGTCGCTAAATCTTCATCTATACCAATGTTCGGCGCGAAATACCTTAAAACGTAGTCGCTATCACCGCTTGATGCTGTGACAATCAGAGCGTGATGTTTACGAATCTGTCTAATTTTTTGTTGGTTAGGTATGAAGTTGGCAACAGATTGTTCATCTGGCAAAACGATCACTAAATCACGAGTAGAAAACACGTCATCCACTTGCGTGAAGCTATCATTTAGTGCATTGGGAATAATACAAGGCTCACCCTTCCATGCAGGAAGCGTCATGCAGTAATTCTCACGTCGCTTCTGGATCGTCACTATCCCGTATTGACTGTGGAGGTCTACGGTATTGAGTTGATACTCGGTGATGAGAAAAGCACCTGCACCCAAACTGCCGTGACCACAAAGATTAATTTCACTTTCCAATGAAAACCAACGAATCTGGAACTGGCCATTAGATTCCATCAAAAACGAAGTCACAGGTTGCGCAAGTTGCTGACTCAAGTTGAGCAGTTCGGCGTCAGTCAACCATTCATCGAGCATCACCACACCACAGGGGTTTCCAGCTTGAAGCTCCCCAGAAAACACGTCGTAAACCAAAGTTTTAATAATGCACCTACCCATCCTGTTTTTAACCTTTAACGAGTTACCAACGGTAAATAATCCCGAGAGAACTCTTAAGTAAACACCAAGATATCGCGAGTAATGTCTGTAGTCTATGGTTCACTTTTTAGTAATACTCTCAATCCCTTACTTTCTGTCAGTGGTTCAATTTGCTATTGCTCGCTACACTGTCTAGAACAAACACAACAAGGAAAGCAAACATGATCCAGCAAGGCCAAACATTACCGAGTGCGACTCTTAGTGAACTGACAGATGAAGGAATGCAGAATCACACAACTGAAGAGCTCTTTGCGAATAAGAAAGTAGTACTTTTCGCGGTTCCGGGCGCATTTACGCCAACGTGTTCTGAAGCCCACCTACCTGGCTATGTCGTTTTAGCCGATCAAATCAAAGCCGCTGGCGTTGACGCAATTGCATGTGTGTCTGTTAACGATGCATTTGTTATGAACGCATGGGGTAAGGCGCACAACGCCTCTGAAATTCTGATGCTAGGTGACGGTGATGCAAGTTTTACTAAAGCACTTGGATTAGATATGGATACCGCGACCTTTGGCGGTGTGCGTTCTCAACGCTACGCAATGATCGTAGAAAATGGCGTAGTCACTCAACTCAATGTTGAAGAACCAAAGCAATTTGAGGCAAGCAAAGCTGAAACGATCCTAGCCTTGCTGAAGTAAAATTCAGAAGACTAATATTCAGAAGACTAATGCAAAAAAACCACTCCTAAACCCATAGGAGTGGTGTCGAATTTTCGACAAAGTTTGTCAACAAGAACGTGTTGGACGGAGAAATTTTCAATCCCAACAGTGCCAGCCTGACTAATTGTTACTGAGCCAAGTAACAAAGCTGACCATTGGAAACATTAAGAAGCGGCGCACCAAAGCCCTTTAGGAGGCAGGCTAAGGCACGCCTGTAGAACGGGTTAGTAGATGCTTAGATCTTACCTACTAGGTCTAGAGATGGTGCTAGTGTCTCTTCGCCTTCTTTCCATTTAGCTGGGCAAACTTCACCTGGGTTGTTTGCTACGTACTGAGCCGCTTTAACTTTGCGTAG
>NZ_JAHGAJ010000030.1 GCF_030248535.1 Vibrio sp. D404a
GTATCACGTTGTATTTTTTATTCTAATGAAAGAATGGTGGCTACTGCGGGATTTGAACCTGCGACCCCATCATTATGAGTGATGTGCTCTAACCAACTGAGCTAAGTAGCCATCTGAGAGCGAGACAATATAAACTAAACTCGCTTTCAATGCTATTACCTTTTTAAAGATAATTGCACTTTAATTTGTGGCTGGGCTACCTGGATTCGAACCAGGGAATGCCGGCATCAAAAGCCGGTGCCTTACCGCTTGGCGATAGCCCAACAATTGATATCAAAAGATATCTCAAATATGGTGCGGAAGGAGAGACTTGAACTCTCACACCTTGCGGCGCCAGAACCTAAATCTGGTGCGTCTACCAATTCCGCCACTTCCGCATATTTCCTAAAGACTCTAACTCATTAAAGAGCAAAGTATTTAGGAAATGGTGGCTACTGCGGGATTTGAACCTGCGACCCCATCATTATGAGTGATGTGCTCTAACCAACTGAGCTAAGTAGCCATTTCCAAATTGTTGTTCCGCTTTGAAGCGTTGCTGCTTCGTTGGGAACGGGGCGCATTATGCGTAGTTGAGTGAAACCCGTCAACTTTTTTTTTAAATAAATCACGAATAAATGCCTGTTCGATTTCTTTTTAGACAAAGAGGCGTATTTGTGATCAAAAAATGGGGTTGAAACCCGATATTTTGGCGAAGTTAATTTTGATATGAATAGAAATCATTGAATTGAGAAAACAAAAAAGGCCAGTGAGAACACTGGCCTTTGGCAATAAGCTGCTAATAAAACTTATACGTTGAAGCGGAAGTGAACAACATCGCCGTCTTTAACGATGTAGTCTTTACCCTCTAGACGCCATTTACCTGCATCTTTTGCACCGCTCTCACCGTTAAACTCGATGAAGTGGTCGTAACCAACAACTTCTGCACGGATGAAGCCTTTTTCGAAGTCAGTGTGGATCTTACCTGCAGCTTGTGGCGCAGTTGCACCAACAGGGATAGTCCAAGCACGCACTTCTTTAACACCAGCAGTGAAGTAAGTTTGCAGAGTAAGTAGTTCGTAACCAGAACGGATAACACGGTTTAGACCTGGTTCTTCGATACCCATGTCTGCTAGGAACTCTTCGCGATCTTCGTCTTCAAGTTCAGATAGCTCAGATTCAATAGCTGCACATACAGCAACAACTACGTTGTTCTCTTTTTCTGCGTATTCACGAACTGCATCTAGGTACGGGTTATCTTCGAAACCGTCTTCGTTTACGTTCGCAATGTACATTGTTGGCTTAAGTGTAAGGAAGTTTAGGTAGCCAATTGCTGCCGCTTCTTCTTTTGAAAGCTCAACTGTACGCGCCATACCACCTTCAGTAAGAACTGGTAGTAGCTTTTCTAGAACAGTGATTTCGAACTTAGCGTCCTTGTCACCGCCTTTTGCTTTCTTAGCATTGCGTTGAATTGCACGTTCACAGCTGTCTAAGTCAGCCAGTGCAAGTTCAAGGTTGATCACTTCGATGTCTTCGATTGGTGATACTTTGCCAGAAACGTGAACGATGTTTTCGTTTTCAAAACAGCGAACTACGTGACCAATTGCGTCAGTTTCACGGATGTTTGCAAGGAATTTGTTACCCAGACCTTCACCTTTAGATGCACCAGCAACTAGGCCAGCGATATCAACGAATTCCATCGTTGTAGGAAGGATCTTCTGCGGATTAACAATTTTCGCTAATGCATCTAGACGTAGATCAGGTACTGGAACGATACCTGTGTTTGGTTCGATGGTACAAAACGGGAAGTTTGCTGCCTCGATACCTGCTTTAGTTAGTGCATTAAACAGAGTTGACTTACCAACGTTTGGTAGACCAACGATGCCACATTTAAAACCCATGATATAAACCTTATTCTGCTTTGAACGTATGTAAGCGATTTTGTGCTTTTGATAGGCCATCTTTTAATAAGATGTCTAGGCTGCGTACTGATTCGTCAACAACGGCATCAATACACTCTTGCTCTTTTTGCGGAGCTTTGCCTAATACATAACCTGCAACTTTATCTTTATGTCCCGGATGGCCGATGCCTAAACGAAGACGGTAGAATTCTTTATTGTTACCCTGCTTGCTGATGATGTCTTTGAGTCCATTGTGACCGCCGTGGCCGCCACCCTTCTTGAACTTACCAATGCCAGGTGGGAGATCGAGTTCATCGTGTGCAACCATGATCTCTTCTGGTTTAATTTGGTAGAACTTCGCCAATGCCGCAACGGCTTTGCCGGATAAGTTCATGTAAGTTGTTGGGATCAACAAGCGAAGATCTTCACCGTGAACCATAATGCGTCCAGTCAGACCAAAGAACTTTGCTTCATTCTTTAGTGTAACGTTGTGTACGCGTGCTAATTCTTCAACTACCCATGCGCCCGCATTGTGGCGAGTTTTGGCGTATTCTGGACCTGGATTTGCCAGTCCAACGAGAAGTTTTATTTGTTGGCTCAAGGTATGGATCTCTCTTGGGATTTCAAAAAGCGCCGTATGATATCACAAATTATGAAAAAGGTGCGAGCGGTGGAAAACTTGTCTCTGCTCGTGAACCTCACTTATGACACTAACCTTAGCGCAATATACGACAGGTATAAAAAAAGCACTTCAATGGAAGTGCTTTTTAAACGCATCACTCTAATGAAAGAGTGGTGAGACTTAGTTAAACATCGCAGAGATTGACTCTTCGTTGCTGATACGACGGATCGCTTCAGCAAGCATGCGAGATAGGCTAAGTGTTGTTACTTTACCTGTCGCTGCCATCTCTGGAGATAGAGAGATAGAGTCAGTTACGATAACTTGGTCTAGAACTGAGTTCTTGATGTTGTCTGCAGCACCGCCAGAGAATACAGCGTGAGTTGCGTAAGCGAATACACGCTTAGCACCGCGCTCTTTTAGCGCTTCAGCTGCTTTACATAGTGTGCCACCTGTATCGATCATGTCATCAACGATCACACAGTCGCGGCCTTCAACATCACCGATTAGGTTCATTACTTCAGAAACGTTAGCACGTGGACGACGCTTATCAACGATAGCGATATCAACATCACCTAGAGCTTTAGCTGTTGCACGAGCACGTACAACGCCACCTAGGTCTGGAGAAACCACAACTGGGTTCTCTAGGCCACGGTTAGCCATGTCTTCTAGAAGAACTGGAGTACCGAAGATGTTATCAACTGGTACATCGAAGAAGCCTTGGATTTGCTCTGCGTGTAGGTCGATAGTAAGAACGCGGTCAACGCCAACGTTAGAAAGGAAATCTGCAACAACTTTTGCAGTAATTGGCACACGTGCAGAACGTACACGACGGTCTTGACGGGCATAACCGAAGTAAGGGATTACAGCAGTAATACGGCCAGCAGAAGCACGGCGCATTGCGTCAATCATTACCACCAATTCCATTAGGTTGTCATTGGTTGGTGCACAAGTAGATTGAATCAGGAATACATCGCTACCACGAACGTTTTCATTGATTTGAACAGCGACTTCGCCATCAGAAAAACGGTCTACAGTAGCATCGCCAAGAGAGATGTATAGACGATCAGCAATACGTTGGGCTAGTTCAGGTGTTGCGTTACCAGCAAATAGCTTCATATCAGGCACGGTGGAAACCTCAGGGTTGCGTCCAGTTTTAAATAGATTGTGGGTGGGCTGATTGGTGTTCAGCCAGCGCCTCTTTTAAAGGTGAAAGATTTCGACCTTTCGCGACAAACGCGGAGACGGTGTCAGGCAGTTTTGCCAGTACAGATTCTGCTTCTTTCTTGCTCGAAAATTCGGCAAAAACGCAAGAACCGGTGCCGGTCAATCTCGACGGCGCATATTGTAGCAGCCATGAAAGTTGCTTATCAACCTCTGGGTACAGCATTCGTACAATTTTTTCGCAATCGTTTACGTATTCTTGCTCTAGAAGCGTTGCCAGCTCTCGCTTCGGCGTATTTCTAGTTAAATTTGGATGAGTGAATATGTCTACGGTTGCTATGCTCACCTGAGGCTTAACAACGAGATACCACTTTTCTTCCGGTTGAGCTGGGCACAACTTCTCACCAACACCTTCTGCAAAGGCCGAAAAACCGCGCACAAACACCGGAACGTCAGCACCAAGCTTTAAGCCAATCTCTGCTAATTCGTCGTCAGAGAGATTTAATTGCCACAAAAAGTTCAGAGCCACCAAAACCGTAGCCGCATTGGATGAGCCGCCACCGATTCCACCGCCCATGGGTAGTACCTTTTTCAGGTCGATGTCAGCGCCAAATTGGGTATTCGAGTACTGTTGAAGTGCCGTAGCAGCCTTCCAAATCAGGTTATCTTCGGTAGCAACACCAGGAATCTCTGGGGTAATGGTAATTAGATTTGAACGATCATGAGCGGTAATGCTGAGCTCATCACCGAAATCGACAAATTGAAACAGGGTCTGTAGCTCATGGTAACCATTGTCACGACGACCGGTAATGTAAAGAAAGAGGTTCAGTTTAGCCGGTGAGGGCCAGTGAGTTTGGGTCGCAATCATTTATCGAGTGTCCATTTAGAGACCACAATGTTGATCTTGTTTGAGTCTTGTTTGAAAGAGAGTCGTGTCGGCAGTGGCAGCACTGCTTCGGAACTTAATCCCTCTGAAGAGGCTTGGGTACGGGTTACATCACGGTAGCGATCAAAATTAAGCTGCCATGCTCGGCCATCAATCTGTTTAGACAGGGCCTCTACCGTATTATTAGCGTTCAATAAGTAGGTGTCGGCATCTTGTGGGTTACCTAATAACCATTGAGGAAGATGATCCACAGGGATCGTTAACCCTGTTAATTGCTGTACCAATAGAGAAGCGCTTCGGTGAGTAAAGACTTGATCATCGTAAGTGACCACTCTGGCCCCTTGTTCATTGATAGTGAGATTAAGTGCGGTTTGCCCAAGGAAGGTGGTGAGTCTCAATTGGCTGAAGTTTGGCGAGTGTTTCCACAAGAAATTGAGGCTCTGGCGCTCTTCTGGTGAGATGTAAGCAAGCTTACCTGTGGCTTGATAATATTGAATATCTTGCAGCTGTTGCTGGTGTGCTTGCCACTCAACACTGGTGGGTTGTTCAGGTGTCGAGGAGCAACCTGTCAGAATTAACCAGAAATAAAAGAGAGAGGCAATTTTACGAAATTTATCCATGTTTGCTCACAACTTGTTCAATAATATCGAAAAAACGCTTCAACTATAGCATTGAATTCACGAACTCAGGAAAACAAATACTGCTTACCCTTTAAATAGAGCCATGCATCAAGTAAAATTCGGCATCCTGTTTTTAAACCCTGATCGAGAACTTCTGATACATGTCTTTGCTTGCCGTAGGTATCAATCACAATACAGCGTCGGTTGAATTGCGAGAAAAAGTAGCGTTTGGTCCAGATAAATTATCTGATGCACTAAGGCAACTTAACGCAAATGCACACGTGAATGGAAGTGTCATACTGTCCACTTGTAACCGAACAGAAGTGTATTGTGACGTTAAGAGTGCGGCAAAGAATAAGCTGATTGAGTGGTTATCGGTATTTCACGGTGTTAGCCCAGAAGAGCTCAAACCTAGTCTTTATATCCATGAAGAGCAAGCGGCGATCAAACACCTGATGCGTGTTGCCTGTGGCTTAGACTCCCTAGTGTTAGGTGAGCCGCAAATTCTCGGACAGGTAAAACAAGCGTACTCTGATTCGCGTGAGCAGAAGTCAGTGGATGCATCGATGGAGAAGCTGTTCCAAAAGTCATTCTCTGTCGCTAAGCGTGTTCGTACCGAAACAGAGATTGGTGGAAGTGCCGTTTCTGTTGCTTATGCAGCGTGTACCTTGGCTAAGCACATCTTTGAGTCGATCGAAGACTCAACGGTACTGCTCGTTGGTGCTGGTGAGACCATCGAATTGGTTGCAAAACACCTTTCTGCGAACGGCTGTACTAAAATGATCGTCGCGAACCGTACTCGTGAGCGTGCTCTTGGGTTGGCGGAAGAGTTTGGTGCTGAGGTGATCAGTTTGAATGAGATTCCAGATCATCTTAATAAGGCGGACATCGTGATCAGTTCAACCGCAAGCCCACTGCCTATCATCGGTAAGGGTATGGTAGAAACAGCACTAAAGCAGAGAAAGCACCAACCTATGTTGTTGGTAGATATCGCCGTTCCTCGAGATGTGGAAGCGGAAGTGGGCGATCTTAACGACGCTTACCTATATACAGTTGACGACTTACAATCGATAGTGGATGGCAACATCGAACAACGTAAAGTTGAAGCGATTCAAGCTGAAGCGATTGTCAGTGAAGAGAGCGCCGCCTTTATGAGCTGGATGCGCTCACTGCAAGCGGTCGATAGCATTCGCGAGTACCGAAAATCAGCGAATGAGATCAGAGAAGAGTTATTAAGCAAGAGTTTACAGTCACTGGCTGCGGGCGGTGATCCTGAGAAAGTCTTGCTTGAGCTGAGTAATAAGCTCACAAACAAATTGATCCATGCTCCAACACGCGCACTACAAAGTGCTGCTGAGCAAGGAGAACCTGCGAAATTAACGGTCATTAGACAGAGTTTGGGCTTAGAAGACCCTCAATAAATTTAGACCTCCAAAAAGATAAGACGAATATGAAAGCCTCGATTCTAGTAAAGCTTGAAACACTTGTTGAACGCTATGAAGAAGTTCAACACCTGCTTGGTGATCCAGATGTGATCGGTGATCAAAACAAATTCCGTGCACTATCTAAAGAGTACTCTCAGTTAGAAGAAGTGACTAAGTGCTTCCAAGCGTACCAGCAAGCGCAAGACGATCTAGAAGCTGCCGAAGACATGGCGCAAGAAGACGACGAAGAGATGCGTGAAATGGCGCAGGAAGAGATCAAAGAAGCAAAAGAGACAATTGAACGTCTGACTGATGAGCTTCAAATCCTACTGCTACCTAAAGATCCAAACGACGAGCGCAACTGTTTCCTAGAGATCCGTGCCGGTGCGGGTGGTGACGAAGCGGGTATCTTCGCGGGTAACCTGTTCCGTATGTACTCTAAGTTTGCTGAGAAAAAAGGCTGGCGCGTTGAAGTAATGAGCAGCAATGACTCAGAGCAAGGCGGCTACAAAGAGATGATCGCTAAAGTAAGCGGCGAAGGCGTTTACGGTGTGATGAAGTTTGAGTCAGGCGGTCACCGTGTACAACGTGTTCCTGAGACTGAATCTCAAGGTCGTGTTCATACTTCTGCATGTACCGTTGCTGTTATGCCTGAGATCCCAGAAGCGGATCTACCAGAAATCAAAGCAGCAGACCTGAAAATCGATACCTTCCGTGCATCAGGCGCGGGTGGTCAGCACGTTAACACCACGGATTCAGCAATCCGTATTACTCACTTGCCAACAGGTACAGTAGTAGAGTGTCAGGACGAGCGTTCTCAGCACAAAAACAAAGCGAAAGCGATGGCAGTACTTGCTGCGCGTATTGTACAAGCTGAAGAAGAGCGTCGTGCTGCTGAAGTATCAGACACACGTCGTAACCTACTAGGCTCGGGTGACCGTAGTGACCGTATCCGTACTTACAACTACCCACAAGGTCGTGTTTCTGATCACCGTATCAACCTAACACTTTACCGTCTGAACGAAGTGCTAGAAGGCGACCTACAAAGCCTGGTTGATCCAGTACTGCAAGAGCACCAAGCTGACCAACTTGCTGCGCTAGCTGAGAACAACTAAACCCTATGCAATCTGCCTATACGGTTGAAAGTGCATTAAAAGCAGCAATCGTACAGCTTCAAGAGGGCGAGAATACTTCGCCCTCTATTGATGCCGCTGTGCTGCTTTGCCACACGCTTGATAAACCTCGTTCCTACCTTCTTACCTGGCCAGAAAAACATCTGACTCTCGAACAAGAACAGCATTTCAATGAACTGCTAACGCGCAGGCTCACCGGAGAACCAGTCGCGTATATTGTCGGTGAGCGAGAGTTTTGGTCGTTACCTTTGAAAGTTTCTCCTTCAACCTTGATTCCTCGACCTGACACAGAGCGTTTGGTTGAAGTTGCGTTGGATAAAACATTCGGTAAGACAGGTGGCATCCTCGATTTGGGTACAGGGACAGGGGCGATTGCATTGGCACTCGCTTCTGAGATGCCTAATCGCAATGTGACTGGGATTGACCTGCGTCCTGAAGCGCAACAACTCGCTAGCGAGAATGCGGAACGCCTTAACATTACCAACACCACTTTTTTAAATGGCAGTTGGTTTGAGCCGTTGCCTGAAAACAGTCGCTTTTCATTGATAGTATCGAATCCACCTTACATCGAGAAAGATGATCCACATCTGTTTCAAGGGGATGTGCGTTTCGAACCTATCACAGCGCTGGTTGCGGAAGAGAAAGGGTTAGCTGACATCAAGCATATTGCCGACAATGCTCGCCACTATCTAGAAGCAGATGGTTGGTTGGCATTTGAGCACGGTTACGATCAAGGAGATGCGGTTCGGGAGATCATGCAGGCCTTGGGTTATTTAGACGTCATGACAGAAAAAGACTATGGCGGCAATGATAGAGTCACTTTGGGACGCTATCTACCTTAGTGTCGGTGTTAGATAAAACGCCAATAAAAGAAATTAAAGGGATATCATGTACGAAGGTTTAAAACATTTTCACTTATTGACGGTTGGGCTTAGTGCTCTACTACTGTCAGTTCGCTATGCGCTTATGATGGCAAATTCTCCAATGCTTAAGCATCCATTCTTGCAGCGCTTCCCACATATCAACGACTCACTACTGCTGTTGTCTGGTATTGGTCTGATCTTTATTACTGGTTTTATTCCGTTTACCCCAGCAGCGCCTTGGCTAACAGAGAAACTGACTTGTGTTATGGCATACATCGCACTGGGCTTCTTTGCGCTTAAGTTCGGTAAAAACAAGTTGCTTAGAACCTTTTCGTTTTTCGGCGCATTAGGCTGGTTGGCGATGGCAGGTAAGATTGCTGTGACTAAAGTTCCAACATTCTTCGGCTAATAATCTCCCTGTTTAGGTTAGTTATCTTAGTATTTCGGTTAATTATCTATGTACGAATTTTTTGACGAAGACTTTGACCAGCTAGAGCTGGTGGAAGGTGCTTTGATCTTAAATAAAGCGGTAAACCCTGAGACTCAAGACAAGTGGGCAGAGCTAGAACTGGCTCGATTGCTGAGTGATGCTGAGCAAGCATTGGTGCATGAGACAGACGAACAGCAAAAGTTTGAATCTTTTATTCGCCTATTCTTTTATGAGTGGGGCTTTGCTGGAGATAAAGAGGCGTATTTCTCTTCAGATAATGCGTTTATTGATAAGGTGTTAGAGCGCAAGAAGGGCGTGCCTGTGAGTTTAGGTGCTATCTTTTTGTACCTAGGACGTAAGTTGGGTTTCCCTGTTGATGGTGTCTCTTTCCCAACGCAATTTCTACTCAAGGTCACTTGGTACGATCAAGCTCCTGTCTACATCAACCCTTACAATGGTGAGTATGTTGGGCAGCAAACTCTGCGCGCTTGGCTGATTGGTCATGATGGCCCGCTTGCGGAAGTGAAGAGTGAGCACCTAGAAGTGGCGGATCACCCAACCATTATTGGTAAGTGGTTAGCGCTGTTGAAAAGCGCGTTGCTACGAGAAGAGCGCTATACTCTTGCACTGAAGTGTACCGATTTAGCGCTGACTTTTGTGCCAGATGACCCGTACGAGATTCGCGATCGTGGCTTTATCTATCAACAACTTGATTGCCACCAGATTGCAGCAACAGATTATCAGTATTTTATAGACCAATGCCCAGATGACCCGGCGTCTGAGTTACTTAAATCTCAAGTGAACGCGATGAACGAAAAAGTCGTTGTGGTTCACTAATTAATAATTATCTAGAGAGAATATGATGGAACAGAAAACAGTTCACATTGGCGATATGCCAATTGCAAACGACAAGCCATTTACGCTATTTGCGGGTATGAATGTTCTTGAGTCTCGCGATCTAGCGATGCAGATCTGTGAACACTACGTAAAAGTGACTGAGAAGCTTGGTATCCCTTACGTATTTAAGGCGTCTTTTGATAAAGCGAACCGCAGCTCTGTACACTCATACCGTGGTCCAGGCATGGAAGAAGGTCTTAAGATTTTCCAAGAGCTGAAAGACACGTTCGGCGTGAAAATCATCACGGATGTTCATACTGAAGCTCAAGCACAACCAGTAGCAGACGTCGTTGATGTGATTCAGCTTCCTGCGTTCCTAGCTCGTCAAACTGACCTAGTTGAAGCGATGGCTAAGACAGGCGCTGTAATCAACGTGAAGAAACCTCAGTTCATGAGCCCTGGTCAAGTTGGTAACATCGTTGATAAGTTTGCTGAGTGTGGTAACGAAAACATCATCCTTTGTGAGCGTGGTTCGTGCATGGGTTACGACAATTTGGTTGTCGATATGCTTGGCTTTGGTGTAATGAAAAAAGCATCAAACGGTAGCCCAATCATCTTTGATGTGACTCACTCACTGCAAATGCGTGACCCTTCAGGT
Organism: Vibrio sp. D404a; assembly: GCF_030248535.1. GTDB lineage: Bacteria > Pseudomonadota > Gammaproteobacteria > Enterobacterales > Vibrionaceae > Vibrio. The sequence continues at coordinate 10,512 of NZ_JAHGAJ010000030.1, forward strand.
GCGGCATCAGGCGGTCGTCGCGAGCAGACTGTTGAACTTGCAAAAGCAGGTTTAGCGACAGGTATCGCTGGTCTATTTATTGAAGCGCACCCGAACCCAGATCAAGCACGTTGTGATGGTCCTTCGGCACTTCCATTGGATAAGCTAGAGCCGTTCTTAGCACAAATGAAAGCACTTGATGATTTGATCAAAGGCTTTGACCATATCGACATCAAATAGTCGTTATCAATAAGTTAAAAAGCTGGCGCAATGCCGGCTTTTTTTGTTTTTGTCGCTCGTTTGTCTTTTACAAGAAACTCGTGCCATTTATGCCAATCTTGCATTGTTTGATATGTTATATCGTAACATTAAGTATTTGATAGTCATTACAAAATCAAACTAAGTTATCTTAAACTGTTGATTGACTAATCAATATCACAAACCGCTCTAAATTCAATGAAAACGTTTGCCTGTGATCACTTATTGACTGAAATGCAACTTTGTTTGTTTGTTACACAGTCGATCGCTGATTAAGGTGATCCATCCTACATAAATATGAAATCACTATGTTAGGTTTACCGTCTTAATTTAAACTACTTCAAGTTTTACTATCCTGTAACGACGTTTGCCAAACAAGCGTCCGTTTAATTTGGATGAAATAAAGCAGTGGATTCCCCTAAAAAGTTCAAAGGTATGACAATGAAGCAACGCCTTATTCTAAAGACAGCACTCAGTGCTGCGATCCTAGCAACTCTTGCGGGTTGTGCATCTCAACCTGCTCAAGAGTGGGAAAATGATAAAACTTACAAGCTGACTGTTCTTCACACGAACGACCATCACGGTCGCTTCTGGCAGAACAAATATGGCGAGTACGGCATGGCCGCTCGTAAGACACTGATCGACGAGCTTCGTGAAGAGATTCGTGCAGAAGGTGGTAGCGTGCTGCTTCTATCTGGTGGTGACATCAACACAGGTGTACCAGAGTCTGACCTACAAGATGCTGAACCAGATTTCAAAGGCATGAACAAGATCGGTTACGATGCAATGGCATTGGGTAACCACGAGTTTGATAACTCTCTAGACGTGCTAGCTAAACAGATCGATTGGGCAAACTTCCCAATGCTATCTGCAAACATTTACGATAAAGCAACTGGCGAGCGCAAGTTCCAAGCATACGAAATGTTTGAAAAACAAGGTATCAAGATTGCGGTAATTGGTCTAACGACTGAAGATACAGCGAAGATCGGTAACCCAGAATTTATCGCAAGCATCGACTTCCGCGATCCTAAAGAAGAAGCGAAAGAGCTGATTGCTGAGCTTAAAGAGACAGAAAAACCGGATCTTATCTTCGCAGTAACTCACATGGGTCACTACGAAAACGGTCAACGTGGTGTTAACGCACCGGGTGACGTTGCACTAGCTCGCTACCTAAACGAAGGTGACCTAGACATGATCGTTGGTGGTCACTCTCAAGAGCCTGTATGTATGGAAGGCCCGAACGTGGCGAAGAAAAACTTCAAGCCAGGTGACGAGTGTAAGCCAGACGTACAAAACGGTACTTACATCGTTCAAGCTCACGAGTGGGGTAAATATGTAGGCCGTGCTGATTACGAATTCCGTAACGGCGAGCTAGAGATGGTAAGCTACGACCTAATCCCAGTGAACCTGAAGAAGAAGGTTAAGATCGACGGTAAGAAACAGCGCGTTCTTATCCAAGACGAGATTGCACAAGATCCAGAACTACTAGAATTCCTACGTCCATTCCAAGAGCAGGGCCAAGCTCAGCTTGAGGTTAAGATTGCCGATACAAACGGTAAGCTTGAAGGTGACCGTAACGTTGTTCGTTTCCAACAAACGAACCTAGGTCGTCTGATTGCGACTTCTCACATGGAGCGTGCTAAAGCTGACTTCGCTGTGATGAACTCTGGTGGTGTTCGTGATTCTATCGAAGCGGGTGAAGTAACGTACAAAGATGTGCTGACTGTTCAGCCATTCGCTAACATCCTGACATACACAGATATGACGGGTGCTGAAGTACTGGATTACCTAAACGTTGTTGCAACTAAACCAATCGATTCTGGTGCTTACGCGCAGTTCGCTGGTATCTCTATGACAGTGGCAAACGGTGAAGTATCTAACGTATTTATCGGTGGTAAGCAGCTTCGTCTAGACGAAACATACCGCTTCACAGTACCAAGCTTCAACGCTGCTGGTGGTGACGGCTACCCTAAACTAACCGGTCACCCAGGCTACGTAAACACAGGTTTTGTTGACGCTGAAGTACTTAAAGAGTACCTAGAAGCAAACAGCCCAGTAGACGTAAACGCGTACGCACCATCTGGTGAAATGGTTTACAAATAATTAGGTAAAACGAGGGTTTAGATTGACTCTCAGCGCCTGATAATTTTAACTAAAGCGATGCTTCGGCATCGCTTTTTGTTTATCTGATATTTGGAAAAATCATGACACCGGCTATTAACCTTGCAAAGAAGAAGAAAGTTACTCACTCCATCCACCAGTATGACCACGATCCAAGCCATGACAGCTATGGGTTAGAGGCTGTGGAAGCGTTGGGACAAGACCCAAAGAAAGTCTTTAAAACACTTCTTTTCTGCTTGAATGGTGTTGCCAAAGATCTCGCGGTAGCCGTGATTCCTGTGGATCAGAAGCTGAATCTGAAACTGGCAGCCAAAGCGGCGAAGAGTAAAAAAGCTGAGATGGCGAATCCAGATATTGCTCAGAAGACAACTGGCTACGTGGTTGGTGGGATCAGCCCACTTGGTCAAAAGAAGGCGTTACCAACCTTCATCCATTCTAGTGCAGAGCCTCAAGAAACCATCTGTGTCAGCGCGGGGAAACGAGGTTTAGAAATTGAGTTGGCGCCAAGTGACCTTGCCAAACTGACTCGAGCTCAATTTGTCGATTTGTGTTTGTAGTCGATTCAACATACTCTATTTTGAATACAAAAATGCCCACTGAGCTAGTGGGCATTTTTATTATTTCAGCTTGTTACTTCTTCAGGCTTAATGTGCCGCCAACGCGTTTCTTCGGCGCTTGGTTTGTCTCTTGTCTGCGAGCGTTTGTCGGCTTGCTATGAGGACGAGAAGGCGCTTTACCACGGCTATTATTACGCTCTTGGTCTTGGCGATTCGTACGTTGACGCTCACCACGTTGCTGATCGTCACCGTTAGATGGACGTTTACCGCGCTTAGAGTTTGGCGCATGACGGAATTCATCGGCATTATTACCTTTGAATGTGCGTGGGCGGTTCTCTTTCTGATTGCGACGCGCTCTAGAGCCTTGGTTTTCTTCTCGGCTATCAAACAGTTTCGCATCGGTTGCTTTGCGAATGCGTTGACCTTTAGCATTCAGTTTCGACGCTTCTTCTGTGCTCACTGAACCTTCACACATTGCTAAGATTTCAGCGATCTCGTCATCACTTAGGTAGCGCCATTTACCATTAGGGATACCATCAAGGGAGATGTTCATGATACGCACACGACGTAGCTTGAATACCTCGTAACCTAAGGCTTCACACATACGACGAATCTGACGGTTCAAGCCCTGCGTTAGGGTGATACGGAAAGAGAATTTGGTCTCTTTTTCCACTTTACATGGCAGGGTAACGGTATCTAGGATTGGTACGCCTGACGCCATTTTCTTCAAGAACTCGCCTGTGATTGGCTTATCAACACGGACTACGTACTCTTTCTCGTGGTTGTTGCCAGCACGAAGGATCTTGTTGACGATATCGCCGTCGTTGGTCAGGAAAATCAAACCGTCTGAAGGTTTATCAAGACGACCAATTGGGAAAATACGTTTATGGTGGCCAACAAAGTCGACAATGTTCCCTGGGATATCACGTTCTGTAGTACAAGTAATACCGGTTGGCTTGTTTAGAGCGATATAGATAGGCTTCTCTTTCGAGCGGACTGGCTTGCCATCAATCTCAACGTCATCACCTGGCAGTACCTTGGTACCCATTTCTGGTGTTTTACCATTAATAGTAACGCGACCAGCATCGATCAGTTTGTCTGCTTCGCGACGAGAGCAAAAGCCAGTTTCACTGATGTATTTATTGAGACGTTTAGCTTGGGATTCTTGTGACATGATTTTCTCTTAGCGTTTCACAACGGAATATAGGTAAACAAAAAGCAACTACCGAGTAGTTGCTTTTGAGTCTGTATCTTAACTGAGGCTAATTTTAGCACCTAGTGTGAGCTTGAGCACGAATTAAATTTGAGCAGTTAGCTCATACGTTTTTGATGCCTTTCTCGGTTCTCTAGCTTTTTGTCATCGCTCTTACGTAACATCACATACACTGCTCCTGTCCCACCATGAAATTGTTGTGCCGAGTGGACACACTGCACGTCATTAATTTGCGATAGCCAGTTTGCTACGTAGCTTTTCATCATCGCTGGTGGGTTAGAACGCTCACCTTTTCCGTGCACAATAATTACAGTGCGAATGTCCATGCGTAGACATTGACGCAAGAAAGAGAGGATCTCGTTACGTGCATCTTTAAGCGTTTTACGGTGCAGGTCGAGCTTGGCTTGAATCGGGTATTTTCCTAAGCGCAGCTTTTTATAAACGCCATCTTGCACGCCGTCTTTTTTGTATTCGACGATATCTTCAGGTTTCAGCATCGGAGAGTAGTCTAAAGATAGGTAGTCTTTTTCGTCGTCAGAGAGCCACATAGCGGCTTCACGTTTGGCAAGGTGAGATTCGGTGACTCGGTGAACTTTCTGATGCTCGGCAGTATCTTGGTCGATACGCTTCACGTCACCCATCATTTGTTGGAATAGATCTAGGTCGTCATCATGAGACATAGTGGTTATCTCAAGTTGGAGAGGAATAAAGAAAGTATACCTAAGTTATGGAGTGGTTCAAAAACGAAAAAACCGGAGCAGACAATATTAGTCAGCTCCGGTGCAAAGCATCTTTAAGTCCCAACTTAAACAGGTTGGTGATTAAGGCTTGGCGACTCTAGTGAGGAGATTTGTCAGTCATAACCTTGTAGATGAAGAAACCTCCATAAAACATCATGAGACCAAGAGCCCCGAAGATTACTATCATTGAAGATAGTCCCACTGCATTACCAAATAGGAGATCTAGCCAAAAGTCCATGTGTATACCTCAAAGTTATGTGACACGTATAATTCTATTAATTGAACCTATCGGTTTACTGATCTGGATCAATCCTGTTGCATAAGTTAAATCTTTGTTGGCGAGTGTGTGTATTTGGTCACATTCTCTACGGGGCTGTATGTCTTTTGTTCGAACGGTATAATATTGAAGGAAATAGTGAAAAAAGCGCTTGCGGATAAATTTAGAATCCGTATTATACGCTCCATCGACAGGCAATGAGCCAGTTAGATATCTCGGTGAATAGCGCAGCTTGGTAGCGCATCTGGTTTGGGACCAGAGGGTCGGGGGTTCGAATCCCTCTTCACCGACCACTTTTAGAAAGCCTGCTTAATGAGCAGGCTTTCGTCGTTTCAGAGTGCATGAAATAGGAATAGAGCCCAAATGGGGTTCGCCTGATGTTCAAAATAAGCTCTTCACTGAATACATTAAAGAAAGCCGTAGCAGCAATGCTACGGCTTTTTTGCATTTGAAATCTTATAACTTTCTAGCTTTACGTCATTCCCTAGAGCGACGAAGGAGCGAGTAGGGAATCTCTTTCCATCGCCTAAAGAAAAGGGCTGACCCAGCAGGCCAACCCTTCATATCATTCTTTTTAAACCACTCTCTAGTTCACATCACATGTGATGTCTTTAATTGGCGTCTCTGACGTTTCAAAGCAGACATAAGCATCGACAGGGTTGTTAGGGCCAACGCGAATATAGCCTGCTTTAACGGCATCTTCATCGAACGTGATTGAATGTGATGTGCCGGTTTGATTATCAAAGTAGGTCGCTTCAAAACGGTTGTTCATCTGGTCGGCAATGCGATTTCGCGTCGTTGATGTTGAAAAGGTCACAGTGGCGCAGCGCATTGGTGGTTTTTGAGTGATAAGAAACTGGCCACTCTCTTTATCTAATACGCCACCGCTGATCTCTGGTTGAATGTCTACAGCTTGAAACTGTTCAATATGACAAGTCTCTTTTGCGGAGACGATGGTCGGTAGAAAAATAAAAAGACTCAATGTCGTTTTTAGGAAAATGGATTTCATTGACGTGATGCCTTGTCTAAATCGAGCGCAATATAATAGCACCGCAACGGTGCTATTGATTGTGAGGATTGGGTCAATCAGGTAATGGTTTTATAATGAAAAGGTCATCTTACTGGTAATGGCTAAGGTAACCACTATTCCATCTCGCATTGTGCTTGTTGGCTCTTCGATAATTGAACAATGTCAAAACCGCGCTTCTTCAACAAATCAATAAGGCTCTGCTCACCGATAAGGTGCATCGCGCCAACCACAACTAAATACGTCGCCTCTTGTTCTAGCTTCCAGTTGTTACTGCTGAGCTTTTTCGCCCAGTCATGGTTACGGTCGGTGAGAAAGGCTGCGGTTAATTCTGGCGACATAGCGGCGAGTTCTGCAATGTGTTCTAAGTTCTGCTTGTCACCAGCCTTCCAACTTTCAATTAAGCAGTGAGTAGCATCTCCTGTTTCATCATACTCTTCGATAGAACTGAGTAGCAGGTCTTTGCCTCCCTCTTTACCTTGTGAAATCAGGTCGATTTGAAATTGAAGCGTTTCTAATGTGATCAGTGGTTTATTTTGTTTATCTGCAAGCGCTGCGATGTGAGCATCAATACCAAACTGGGGTAGGTAGCCTAACTGTTCAAACTGCTTCATTTGGACCGTTAGCGCGGTAGCCCAAGGTGGAGATAGCAGCATCTGTTTATGTGGCAAGTTTAATGATTTGCTGATCTGCTCAAGTTGTGACTCTTGTCGGCTGTTGAGTACATCCTGTGTCGTGACTGTGGTTGCAGGGTATTTCAGGTTGCTCGTCTGTTTTAGGTCCGCCTCCAAAATAAGCCCTTGGCTGCGCTCTAGTGCATCATGAATCGGTTGCGGAAGTGGGTACATGGACTGATCTCCAGCATGCACTGAGCCGAAGATAACAAGTTCGAGGCTACCTTTTTTAGCTTGCCAAAATAGGGGTTCTGCGATTGCTGCTGAGCAAGTTGTACAGAAGAGAACAATAAAGCTGAGTATTTGGCGCACATTGGCTCCTTAATTCGTTGTCGTCGCTCGTTAAAATCCGTTTTGACGTTGGTTTTTAACGTAATTTTATTAGAGGTTAATCACGTTATGGAGACAAAAAATCCTCTCTCCGATTTGACTTTAAAAATACCACAATGAAATGCGGTGAGTAATCTATCAATTTACCATCTAAATCTGTGAAGTGATTCCCAGTATTTACGTCAAAATAAAAATGACGGATTGTGCGTCGATCTTAACTTACTGATTATATTGAATTTATATTTTATCTATCAGATGCGTGTTTGAACTGGATCACTTTATCGTTTCGATTTAATTCACGGTGAAAAATAACGGCCTATAGTGAATTCATCTTTTGGAAGCGCACTAATTTGCTTCTACTCAATTTTAACTTATGGGTGAATACGATGTTGAAGAGAAACTTACTATCAGTCGCAGTGTTAGCTGGTCTTACTGGCTGCGCAGTTACACAATCAGCGGATCAGCAAGTCGTGAATACGCTAGCGGATAATTTAGATGTTCAATATGAGGTTTTAACCAACCACGGCGCGAACGAAGGTCTGGCGTGTCAGGACTTGGGTGCTGAATGGGCATCATGTAACAAAGTAAACATGACGCTAGTTAACCAAGGTGAAGCGGTTGACTCTAAAGATTGGGCTATCTATTTCCACAGCATTCGTCTCATCCTTGATGTTGATAATGAGCAGTTCAAAATTACTCGTGTAACGGGTGACCTACATAAATTAGAGCCGACCGATAAATTCGATGGCTTTGCTGAAGGCGAAGAGGTAACACTGCCGTTAATTGGTGAATACTGGCAACTGTTTGAAACCGACTTTATGCCGGGTGCGTTCGTAACAGCGCCTAATGCAGAGCCGAAGATGATTGCTTCACTGAATACAGAAGACGTAGCATCGTTCGTGACTGGCCTAGAAGGCAATAACCTAAAACGTACACCGGATGATAATAATGTAATGGCGACGGCTGTTACCCGTTTTGAAAAGAACGCAGATCTAGCAACAAAAGATGTTTCTACAACCTTACTTCCAACACCAATGTCGGTAGAAGTTGGTGAGGGTACAGTGAACATTGCTGGTGGTATTGCTTTACCAAAAGACGCATTCGACGCAGATCAGTTCGCTGCAATTGAAGAACGTGCAGATGTGGTAAACCTAGACGTGAGTGGCGACCTTCCTGTAAGTGTTGCTGTTGTTCCTACTCAGTTTAAGGGGGATTTGGCAAAATCTGGCGCTTATGAACTAAGCATCTCGAAAGAGGGGATTGCGATTGAAGCATTTGATAAAACCGGTGCTTTCTACGCGGTTCAGTCTATTTTTGGCCTAATAGACAGCCAGAACGTTGAATCTTTACCACTACTTTCTATTCAAGATGCTCCGCGTTTTGATTACCGCGGTGTCATGGTAGACGTTGCTCGTAACTTCCACTCAAAAGAGGCGATTCTTGCAACGCTAGACCAAATGGCAGCTTACAAGATGAATAAACTGCACCTTCACCTTACTGATGATGAAGGTTGGCGCTTGGAAATTCCGGGTTTACCTGAGTTGACAGAAGTGGGTGCGAATCGTTGTTTTGATGTTGAAGAGAAAAGCTGCTTATTGCCTCAACTAGGTTCAGGTTCAACGACCGATAACTTTGGTTCTGGTCACTTTAGCAAAGCGGACTACGTAGAAATCCTAAAATACGCGACTGCACGCAGCATCGAAGTGATTCCAGAAATCGATATGCCAGCACACGCCCGTGCAGCGGTTGTTTCGATGGAAGCACGCTACGAGCGCTTGATGGAAGAGGGCAAAGAGGCGGAAGCGAACGAGTATCGTCTGATGGATCCTCAGGATACTTCAAACGTAACCACGGTTCAGTTCTACGATAAGCAGAGCTTTATCAACCCATGTATGGAATCGTCGACTCGCTTTGTTGATAAGGTGATTTCAGAGGTCGCTGCAATGCACAGTGAGGCTGGCGCACCACTAACAACTTGGCACTTCGGTGGTGATGAAGCGAAGAACATTAAACTAGGTGCTGGCCTGCAAGACATTAACGCAGAAGATAAAGTGAGCTGGAAAGGCAATATTGATTTGTCTAAGCAAGACAAGCCGTTTGCTCAGTCTCCACAGTGTCAGACACTGATTGCTGATGGTACGGTGAGCGACTTTGGTCATCTACCAAGCCACTTTGCTGAAGAAGTGTCGAAGATTGTCGCTGAGAAGGGCATCCCACATTTCCAAGCTTGGCAAGATGGCCTTAAATACAGTGACGGCGAGAAGGCATTCGCTACAGAGAGCACCCGCGTTAACTTCTGGGACGTACTTTACTGGGGCGGTACATCTTCAGTGTACGAGTGGTCTAAGAAAGGTTACGACGTGATTGTTTCGAACCCTGATTATGTCTACATGGATATGCCATACGAAGTCGATGCAAAAGAGCGCGGCTACTACTGGGCAACACGTGCAACTGATACGCGTAAGATGTTTGGCTTCGCTCCAGAGAACATGCCTCAAAACGCAGAAACATCATTAGATCGCGATGGCAATGGCTTTACTGGTAAAGGTGAAATTGAAGCAAAACCTTTCTACGGCCTATCAGCACAGCTTTGGTCTGAGACGGTACGCAACGATGAGCAATACGAGTACATGGTATTCCCGCGCGTACTTGCAGCGGCTGAACGTGCATGGCACCGAGCTGACTGGGAGAACGACTACAAAGTGGGAGTAGAGTATTCACAAAACTCTAACCTAGTCGACAAAGCGGCACTAAACCAAGACTACAACCGTTTTGCTAACGTGCTTGGTCAGCGTGAATTGGCTAAGTTGGAAAAAGCGGGTATCGACTACCGCCTACCAGTACCGGGTGCAAAAATCGAGTCGGGCAAACTGGCGATGAACGTTCAGTTCCCAGGTGTAGAGCTGCAATACTCTGCAGACGGTGAGACTTGGCTAACTTACAACGACAGCCAGCGTCCAAGTGTTGAAGGTGAAACTTACATCCGTTCAATCTCTGAGAGTGGCGAGCGAGTAAGTCGAGTAACGACAGTAAAATAAAAGCATAAACGAAATTAATAACAAAGCTCCCTTCTCATAGGGAGCTTTTTTGTGTCTGGTTAAATGTGAAGCGCAAAGGGCATTAACCCTGATTGACTATTCCTTAAACATTATAGATTGGGAGGGATTCATAACGAAGGTGATGAAGATCTCATTATTTTCGATAAAAAATAAGTTCGTCATAAAAAACTCTCAAACGAGTGTGATTGAACAAATTAAAATTTGTCGAGCATTGCACTTAAATGTGATCTTGAGCGGCTTTTAGATTGTGTGCATGGTTTTTAGTTATTTTTACTTTTTATAAGTTGCTGAATTTAAAGTTAAAAATAACTTATTGTTTTTTGACGGTGAGGAAGATCACTGAGATGACTCTTTTATTTTGAAACGCAAATTAATTCGAGCAACATAGATTTCATGCCAGGGAGGCAACCTATTACTCAAGCGGTTTAGGTGAATGATACACCGAAGACATACCGCTAAAAATCAAACTAAGGCAGTTTTACTATGAAAAAAATTATCGCTCTAAGTGCTCTTTCACTTGCTTTCGCTTCTAGCGCTTTTGCTGGTTCTTCTTACGTAACAGGTAACGTTCAGTTTCACTCTGACTTCCAACCAAACGCGACTTCGACTCTTGAAGCTGGCCATACGTTCGATTCAGGTACAACGCTTCTAACAGAGTTCGATGGTATTTCTCTTGGTAAATACGATGATGATGCTCTGCAAGATAACAACATTGGTAACTCTCCATACATCACTTTAGGTGTTGAGCAGATGTACAACATCAACGACAACCTATGGGTTGCTGCAGGTTACCACCATCTACTAAATAACGGCGAAACTGTTCAGTACCGCCCACTAGTTAAGATTGGTTACAACTTCGATAACGGTATCTCGATTAGCAACCGTACTCGTTACCACGCAATGGAAGATAGCAACGCAGACGACCAAACTCGCTTCGATAACCGCATCGGTTACGCAGTAAATGATGAGCTTTCGCTTAGCTACAACAACGTATATGTAATGAGCGATGCTGACAACACAATGGACCATGAGCTTCGTGCTACTTGGACTCGTCAAGGCGTTCAACCTTACTTCGAGTACCGCAACCAAGCTGACAACGAAAACAACGCATTCGTATTCGGTGCTTCTTACGGCTTTTAATCTAGCTGACACGGTAAGTTAATCTTGCCGTCTCTTCTGCACAGCCGAACGTGGAAGGGGAATCTGGCATCAACAGCCCGGTTGGTGCCAACAAAAGTTTGCTTTACTGTCCAAAGCAAAGAGCCTAGTTTGCACACCAAGTCTTGGGTTTGCAGTTACTAGGCTCTATTTTTCGTTTTAGGCGCTGAGACTTCTGGCTTGTTCGGCCTTAGCGTAAGGAAAGATTAGTTTCCTTTGTAGTGACGGTACTCGAATACCTGACCTTTCTCATTGAAAGCGTAGACGGAATACTCATCCTTCTCGTCACCATACTCCATGCCTGGAGATCCCATCGGCATCCCTGGAACAGCAAGACCAACCGCATTGCGTGGTGGGTTTTCTAAGAAAGCCTTAATGTCATCGGCAGGGATATGCCCTTCAAACACATAACCATCGATCTCTGCAGTATGGCAAGACGCTAGCTCAGGCGTGACGCCTAGCTTTTGTTTTACAGCATTCATGTTGTCGTGGAGCTTCTCTGTCACCGTAAATCCAGCTTCTTGCATGTGCACTGTCCAATCTGTACAGCAACCACAGTAAGGTGATTTATGGTTGAGCACGTTGGCAGCCACTGCTTGGCTAGAAACAATAGTAAGTGCTGTGATAGTCAGAACTTTACGAATCATGGTGTACCTCATGAAGATAATTTTTATTGGTTGTTATTATCTGTTGTTTTGAATAGTCGTAAGCGATTTGCATTACTTACAACGGTTATGGAAGAGAGAGCCATCGCAGCTCCCGCGACCACTGGGCTCAATAAGAACCCGAAAAATGGATAAAGCACACCCGCGGCAATTGGAATGCCTAGGGAGTTGTAAACAAATGCCCCAAATAGGTTTTGTTTCATGTTCTTAACCGTAGCTTGAGACAACTCAATCGCATTGCTCACAGAGACAGGTGATGAGTTTAGCAGCGTCATTTGTGAGCTCTCAATTGCTACATCACTGCCACTGCCCATTGCGATACCGACATCCGCTTGAGCAAGGGCTGGTGCATCATTAATACCATCACCGACCATTGCCACCTGCTGAAAGCGCTGTTGTAGCTTTATAATATGCTCGGCTTTTTGATCGGGTAGAACGTCTGAAATAACATCATCAATACCCAATTGAGAGCCAATCGCTTGGGCAACGGCTTGGTTGTCACCCGTCAGTAGCACAGTATGAATACCGCGACTCTTCAGTTGTTGAATCGCTTGTTTGCTGTCGGACTTCAATGAATCAGAGACGCCGATAATGCCTTTAAGTTGGTTATTTTGCGAGACAAAAATAGGCGTCCAAGCTGCTTTATTGCATGCTTCAATTGCACTGTTTGCAATATCGAGCGATATATCGAGGTTGTGCATAAAACTCAGTGAACCGACCTCAATGATCTGGCCATCGAGTCGTGCTCGTATACCTTGACCTCTAAGATTCTCAAAATCTGAAATAGGAAGCGCATCTTGGTTCAAAGATTGTGAGTGCTGACAGATCGCTTTAGCCAGTGGATGTTCTGAAGCAACCTCTAGTGAGTACGCCAGAGTCATCAGTTCAGATTCACTGATATCGTAAGTAAACACTTGCTGAACCTCAGGCTTGCCTTGAGTGAGCGTGCCGGTTTTATCAAACACGACCGCATCAACTTTACTTGCTGATTGCAGAACATCGGCATCTTTAATCAAAATACCTAACTCAGCGGCTTTACCAACGCCAACAGTGACTGACAGCGGTGTTGCCAATCCGAGAGCACAAGGACATGCGATGATTAAAACCGTGGTTGAGACGACCAACATGTAACTGACGCTTGGCTCTGGGCCAAAAACAAACCAAACCCCAGCGGCAAACGCCGCAATAGCGACAACAACAGGGACAAACACCGCTGAAATAGAGTCGGCCAATTTGGCGATAGCAGGTTTAGTGCTCTGGGATTGGCGAACCATCTGAATAATACGCGCAAGCATGGTACTTGAACCCGTGCCCGTGGTTTCAATCACTAAGCTGCCGTCGCCGTTAATGGTGCCCGCAGATACCTTGTCTGTAGCCTTCTTAATATTCGGTAGAGGTTCGCCAGTAAGCATTGATTCGTCGACATAGGATTCGCCCGAGATAACTACGCCGTCTATGGGCATTTTTTCTCCGGGTTTAACACGGATCTGCATACCGACTTCAATGGCTTCAACTGCGATAGGTTGCTCTTTGCCATCGATGATAACCGTTGCCCGTTGAGGCTGTAGGTTGATCAACGCTTGCAGTGATTGAGTCGTGCGTGCCTTCGCTTTGGCTTCAATGTAATGACCTAATGAAATAAGACCGATGATCATTGCGCTCGCTTCAAAATAGACATGACGCGACGCTTGAGGGAACCAGTTTGGAGCGATGACAACCAGCATTGAATAGAACCACGCGGCACCTGTACCCAGAGCGACTAAGGTATCCATCGTCGCTCGCTTGTGGAGTAATGATTGGTAAGCGTTAGTAAAGAAATGGCGACCAGACGTTGCCAGCAATACCAAACAGATGATACCCATCAAGCCCCAGCCGATTTGATCAGAGGTACTTTCAATCATCATGCTGCCGCCAAATATGCCCCAAGCCATCATTGGGATACCCAACGCAAGCGCTGAGATCGAGTTGATCAAAAATGATCGCTGTAGTTTGGCGTGTTGGCGCTGCTGTTGTTCTTGCTGAGTCTGCGCATCTTCGACAAATTCTGCGTGATAACCGGCATCACTTACGGCTTGTAGGAGCGGTTGTTCAAGGTGCTCTCGGGTATTCGCGCTGAATACGAGTGCGGTTTGTTCCGCGAGGTTAACTTGGACGCGCTCGACATCTGTGACCGACTGAATGGCCTTTTCGACAGACGATACGCAGCTGGCGCAAGTCATCCCCTGCAAAACTAAGTGATAAGCGTGTGATTGTTCAGAAGTAGCGGGAGATTGGGTCTGTGCATCCTCTACTAACTTTGCATCTGCTACGTCAGGGGCTTGTGCTTCATCACTCTCTATTTGATCCCGTTCAGAAAACGGACGGGCTTGGTAACCCGTTACTTCAACGTACTCAATCACCTCGTTTTCAGAGAGTAGTGTGGTCAGGGTGAGCTCCGTTTTAGAAACATCGAATGAGCCAATCTGTGGGTGTTCTTGCAGAGCCGTCGTGAGCTTATTGACGCATTTTCCACAGCTCAAGCCAGATAGAGAGAAGTGCCACCTATGACCAATAGAGTAACCTAGCGTATCGATTTGCTCAGAAATCTCGCCGTAGCTTAAAGGCGTTACCACATCAATATAGGTGGGAGACAGATCGTTGATGCTAGTATTTTCAACGTCACTGAGTAAGTTACGCACTTTCTTCGCGCAACCCATGCAGTTCAAGCCGCTAAGTGGGGTCATGTAGTGGTTCATAGTGATACTCCAATTCTCATCTATGGCTAAACATAAACCTTCCCGTAAGGGTAAGGTCAACATTATTTCTTAAAATGTTGTTGAGAAGGGGCAACTGAAACGTGGAAGTGGGTGCCCGCTGCTATAATGACTCAACTTGGAGGTAAGGTTTCTAATAAGAACCGAGCATTTATCGCTCGCTACCGATTGTAGAATTAGTAGGGAGTGATAAAATAGCGCCCAAAATTTAGGACTGGTGAAAAGGATTACCATTCATCAGAGACTGAAATGATCACCTACACAATCAAGGTATTTAAATGACGGTTAAAACTCGTTTTGCTCCTAGCCCAACTGGCTATCTTCACGTTGGTGGTGCACGTACTGCACTTTACTCTTGGCTATTCGCTAAAAACCAAGGCGGTGAATTCGTTCTACGTATCGAAGACACAGACTTGGAGCGTAACTCTCAAGAAGCGGTAGATGCAATTTTAGAGGGCATGCAATGGATGGGTATGGAGTGGGACGAAGGTCCTTACTACCAATCTAAGCGTTTTGACCGTTACAACGAAATGGTTGATAAGCTACTTGCTGAAGACAAAGCATACAAATGCTACGCGTCTAAAGAGCTGCTAGATGAAATTCGTGCAGAGCAAGAAGCAAACAAAGAGATGGCTCGCTACGATGCAAACCACCCTAAAGTTGTTGCAGCGAACGCAGCAGCAAAAGAAGGTGATGCGTGCGTTATCCGTTTCCGCAACCCGAAAGAAGGCAGTGTCGTATTTGATGACCAAATCCGTGGCCGAATTGAAATCTCAAACAGCCAACTTGATGACCTCATCATTCGTCGTACAGATGGCGCTCCTACTTACAACTTCGTAGTAGTGGTGGATGACTGGGACATGGGTATCACACACGTTGTTCGTGGTGAAGACCACATCAACAACACACCTCGTCAAATCAACATCTACGAAGCACTAGGCGCGCCAGTTCCAACTTTCGCTCACTGTGCAATGATCCTAGGTGATGACGGTGCGAAACTGTCTAAGCGTCACGGCGCTGTATCAGTAATGCAATACCGCGACGAAGGTTACCTACCAAACGCGCTAAATAACTACCTAGTTCGTTTAGGTTGGTCTCACGGTGACCAAGAGATCTTCTCTCAAGAAGAGATGATTAACCTATTCAGCCTAGATGCAATCAGCAAGTCTGCGTCTGCATTCAACACTGAAAAGCTACTTTGGTTGAACAACCACTACATCAAGACTTCTGAGCCTGAGTACGTTGCAAAATACCTGCAATGGCACCTAGACGAACAGAAGATCGATACAGCAAACGGCCCAGCTATCACTGAAGTGATCAAGCTAGTAGGTGAGCGTTGTAATACTCTTATCGAACTTGCTGAGCAATCTCGTTACTTCTACGAAGATTTCTCTGAGTTTGAAGCTGGCGCGGCTAAGAAGCACCTACGTGGTGTTGCTAAAGGCCCACTAGAGCTTGCTCTTGCTAAAGTTGAAGCGCTTGAAGAGTTCACAACAGCAAACATCAAAGACGGTGTGATTGCTGCAGTATGTGAAGAGCTAGAGATCGGCATGGGTAAAATCGGTATGCCACTTCGCGTAGCAGTAACAGGTGGCGGTCAGTCTCCTTCTGTTGATGCCGTGATGGAGCTTGTTGGTAAAGAGCGCGTAATCGCTCGTATCAAGATGGCTCTTGAGTTCATCGCTGAGCGTGAAGCTAACGCTTAATTGAGCGATTGCTAGATTCAAAAAAGGGTCAGTAACTTGGTTACTGACCCTTTTTATTTACTTGGAGCTTTATTTAACTAAGCCGAGATTTTCTTAAAGATGATAGAGGTGTTGATGCCACCGAAGGCAAAGTTGTTGCTCATTAGGTAGTTAACATTAAGCTCACGGCCTTGACCTGTGATGTAATCGAGCTTACCGCACTGTTCATCGACATTTTCAAGGTTAAGCGTAGGGCTGAACCAACCGCTGTGCATCATCTCAAGGCTAAGCCAGGCTTCAATCGCACCGCACGCACCAAGTGTGTGGCCAAAGTAACTCTTAAGAGAGCTAATAGGCACTTCACCGAAGATGTTCGCTGTTGCGTTACTCTCGGCAATGTCACCTTTCTCTGTCGCCGTGCCGTGTGCTGAAACATAACCAATTTTGTCGGCAGCAAGGTCGGCATCTTTTAGGGCTTTTTCCATACAGATCTGCATGGTTTCCATCTGCGGTTGAGTCACGTGGGCCGCATCACAGTTGCTTGCAAAGCCGATGATCTCAGCATAGATCTTCGCGCCACGTGCGACAGCATGTTCATACTCTTCAAGGATCAGAGTACCTGCGCCTTCACCAATTACTAGGCCATCACGCCCACTGTCGTATGGGCTAGGGGATTTCTTAGGTGTGTCGTTTTTTAAACTGGTAGCAAAAAGGGTATCGAACACCGCAGATTCTGTTGGGCAAAGCTCTTCACCACCACCTGCAACCATAACGGTTTGGTAGCCGTGCTTGATTGCTTCATAGGCGTAGCCGATGGCTTGGCTTCCTGACGTACACGCACTGCTGGTGGGAATCACTCGTCCACGTAGACCAAAGAACAGACCAACGTTAACTGCAGCGGTATGCGGCATCATTTGTACATAAGTAGTTGCCGTGATCGCGCGTGTTGATTTCTCATTCAGCATCACACCAAAAGCACCAACCGCATCAGTACTACCCGTTGAAGAGCCGTAAGCAATGCCCGTTTCGCCGTTGGTTAATACGTCATGTCCAATTAAGCCGGCTTGCTCAAGCGCATTCTCAGTAGCCACTGTTGCTAGGCGAGATACACGACCCATGCCACGAACCTGCTTGCGCTTGTAGTGCTTTGGTAGTTGGAAATCGTCAATCGGTGCAGCGAGTTTGGTGTTCAAACCGTCATACTGCTCAAAGCTTGGCATGTATTGAGTGGCGTTTTCACACGCTTTCAACTTAGGCTCGATATCTTGCCAATTGTTACCAAAGGCCGTAACACCTGACATTCCGGTAACGACAACACGGCGGGTCATACTAAACCTCCATTTACAGAGATCACTTGACGAGTTACGTAGCCTGCAATATCAGACATTAGGTAGCTCACAAGGCCTGCCACTTCTTCCGGCTCACCCATACGACGCAGAGGAACCTGTGGCAGCGCGTGCTCTTTCACATGCTCGTCAACCATACCCGTATCAATCAGGCCCGGAGCGACACAGTTGACGGTGATCTTGCGTTTAGCCAGTTCTAGAGCAAGAGACTTAGTTGCGCCAATCACACCCGCTTTTGCCGCCGCATAGTTGGTTTGACCGCGGTTACCCATGATGCCTGATACAGATGCTAGAGTGACGATACGACCGCCTTTACGCTTTTGAACCATTGGCATCACACAAGGGTGAAGTACGTTGTAGAAGCTATCTAGGTTGGTATGGATAACGCCATCCCACTCTTCTTCAGTCATAGCAGGAAATGCAGTGTCACGAGTAATGCCCGCATTGTTTACCACGCCATAATAAGCACCATGCTCGGCAATATCAGCTTCAAGTGTCTCTCGGCACTGTTCACGGTTACTGATATCAAACTGAATCAGGCGGCCAGTGCCCCCTTCAGATTCAATGTGCTCTAGAGTTTCTTGAGCACCCTGCTTGTCACCCATATAGTGAACGGCAATGTGAAAGCCATCTTTGGCAAGTTGAATAGCAATGGCCTTACCAATACCTTTGCTGGCACCGGTGACTAATACTTGGCGAGTCATGACTGGCTCCTCGTTTTCATTTCTTGTAATTTTTGTTCTGTTGGTACGTAGACATTGAGTTGGCACTTAGCGACCACTTCGCCTTGATGTTCTACTCTTGCGGTGAATACCGCCATACCACTATCTTCCATCAGTTGTTCAGCATAGATATCAAGGGTTTGGCCCTTAATAAATTGGTCGCAAAGCGATGTGTATCTGCGCGAACCTAAAAGAAAACCAATGGGAGGCTGCTCGCCTTTGTCTAGTGCATGGTAACCCGACCATGCAGCGACTGACTGCGCCATAAATTCGATCCCTACATAAGCAGGCATCGATTGAGATTCTGAATTGTAAAATAGATGGTGGTCACCAATATCCACTTGGCAATGGATAGCTTGCTCTTCTACCTTGATCGCCCTGTCGATGAGAATCATAGGATCGTCGTGGGGAAGAAGTTGGTCTATCGAGGGCATATTAGTCATTTACTACACCAAAAATCAGGCTAATGTTGTTCCCACCAAAGGCAAACGAGTTGCTTATGATGTTTTTTGATTTGAGCTTTTGGCAACAGTCTACCAAATCAATATCGATATCTTCAGCTTTATCCTGACATTTTTGTAAGGGAAGCGATAAATCGAATTTGAGAATATGCCATGCGATGGCGGCTTCTACGGCACTTGCTGCGCCTAATGTATGGCCAGTCAAAGGTTTGGTTGAGCTCACTGGCACTTTGTTTGGAAACACGCGTGAAATCGCTTTGCTTTCCATAGAGTCATTGAGTGGCGTTGCTGTGCCGTGGGCATTCACGTAGCCGATCTGCTCGGGTTTGAGATTGGCATCCTTTAGCGCTTTCAGCATTGCTTGTTCTGCGCCATTACCTTCCGGATGAGGTGCCGAAATGTGGTGAGCATCAGAGCTGTCACCGCAGCCAAGTAGGGCAATAGGTTGTTTTTCTTGAGCTGGACGCTCTTTGCTAAGCAGCATAAACGCCGCAGCTTCACCAATATTGATGCCTTTGCGATGAGCGCTGAATGGTTGGCAGTGCTCAGTGGACAGTGCCTCTAAGCCGTGGAAGCCGTTTAAGGTGAGCTTACATAAGGTATCTACACCGCCAACAATCACCGCATCAACCATGCCTGAATTGAGAAGGCGTTGAGCAGTTAAAAAGACGCGTCCACTGGAAGAGCAGGCGGTCGAGACTGCGTAGTTTGGGCCTTGTAGGTCATAATAGTGGCTGACAAACTCACTAATATTCCCTAGTTCTTGCTTTGAGTAGTGGAACGACTGTGGAAACTGTCCGTTTTTCAGCTTCTCAGAAAATGCTCCTTCACCATCTGAAATGCCGGATGTGCTCGTACCAATAACTACGGCAATACGATCACTTCCATATTGCTTTTTAGCGTGCTCAATTTCAGACTCTATTTGGGACAGCGCAGACAGCGCGAGACGATTGTTGCGTGAGTCATATTCCGCAAAAGAGGCGCGGATTGTCGGCAACTCACCATCAGCTCGACCGACAATCGTTGGCTGCCCATCGTTTAAGATATCGAGCGCCTCAACCATATTGGAACCGACACCGCTTTGAAGGTGTTGATGGATGTCACTGTGTTGTGATCCCAGAGCGGAATGGAAACCACAAGCATGGATATAAATCGTCATAGTGTTCAGTTCTTTGTTGCTGGAGTCGTTAGGTTTGAACTTAAGGTCTGAATATTGATGCGATAACCCTGTGTGAGATGTTCAAACATAATGTCTCCTTCTACTTTTTGTTGATTGCCCATCGACGAGTAGTGAATCTCAATGATCGCTACATCATTTTCATCATAGATGGTTCGTTGGTTGGCAGTTTCCACTATGCGCCAACCAATATCGCTCATTGAACGCTGCCATGATTCAATTGGCCACAATGTAAGCATAAGGTTGAATAAGACCTGTTCCGGTGCTGGAAGGGTGTTATCAAGCCCAGTTAATATCTGAGTCTCTATTGTATCATCTTGATATTGAAGAGATAAAATCCGAGTTCCCCAAGAAGAAAATCCTGCGAGTACCACCTTGTTTTCAGTCACTTGCAGTTGCACGGGCAGTTGCTGTTGTGTCTCTCCCCAGCTTGCCGTGATCAGTTGACTGGCTGTTAAGGTATAGCCCAATTGATCCGGTGTCGGAAGTGCCACCTGAGTCGTCTCATCAATGGCGACCGTAGCTTGGTGAGTATTTTGTGGACCAAGTGAACAGCCACTCATCACCAACGCCACAATCAGGATCGCCAATTTAAATAGTGCCTTGAATGGCTCTAGATGCTTTGTTTGATATGGCTGCATTGAGCGAGAGTACGGTGATGTCATCATTTCGTCCTTCTGTGCATTGGGCTTTCTTCTGACTCTATGGCCATTGGCGCTAGTAGCCATGCGATGAAGATACCAGTGAGCACCGTGATGCCAAAGCTATGGATAGCGTGAGTTTGGCTTAGCGATAGCAACCCAAATGAGAGTAGGGTCGTGATACCTGAAAGAGAGATAGCCAATAAAGTTCCGAGCGATTTTTTCTGCTCAGCAAAGAATAGGGTGTAGTCGATACCTATGCCTAAGATCAGAATCAAGCCCAGCAGATTGAATAGATTAATGCTCGACCCGACCAATACCGTTACGCCAAGCCCTGCCGCTCCGGCAATAACAGATGGTAGCAACATAATAATGGCTCTCTGTGGGCCGTAACGCCATCCAAGTACAAGACCAATGACAGCCAGTGCAACCAGCAGCAGCTCAAGCACTTTGATGCGATACTCTGAAAATAGCGAAGAGATCTCATCAGCCTTGTTGAGGTACTTGGCATTCAATAGCTTGGTCTCTTTATTATTCAGCCACGCATCGAAGCGCTCTGGGTCCTGAATATCTTGCAGCAATACGATTGCGGCTTGCTGGCCATTAATAGGCTCAAGCCACAATGAGCGCATAGGCTCAGACACGGGGGAACGTAAGAAATCTGCTACGGTGATCTCTCGATAAGACGGCAGCTCAGGGAAAGTCGCCCAACCTAATCCGCCCTGTAGAGACTGGCTTTGGTTGCGATACAGTTCGCTGACCAGTTGATAGTTGAGCTTCTGCTCATTGATGGTCGGCAGTAGCTGGTGGATGCTGCGATACCCAGATAGGGTGTTATTCGCCACCAATTGATCAAGCTGACTGCCGAGGCGTTGCAGTGATTTAAGCAAAGTCTGATCATTGTTCGCTGTCACTAAGAGCATCGATTGACCGCCACCAATTCCCGACACTGATGTGATGATTTGTTCTTGCGCCTTTAATGTTTCAGGCATCGCTTGCAGCTGACGAATATCGTCATCGTATTGGATCTGGGTTAATGCAATAACACTGACTGCAGCAATCGCGCTAGGTAAGAGGTAGCGTATATAACGCTTACCCCATAAACGTAGCCAAGCACTTAGCATTGAAGCCAGTGGTAGATTTCTGTCTCGACTTGGGCGCTTCGCCAATAGTGGATACCAGCATACCACCGTCGCATAAGCTGCAAATAACCCGATCGATGAGAACAGCGCAAGTTGTTGTAGCCCCGGGAATGGTGCAATCAATAACCCTAAATAGCCGATCAAGCTTGTGACTAGTCCGAGGCTAATCGCCATTAATATATGTTGCAACCCTTTATCGCTTTGCCAGCGAGAGCCAGCGACTAAGCGGTCGGTGAGGTAGTGAAATGAATAATCGATAGAGACACCAATTAAGCTGGCACCAAACACTAAGCTAAATAGATGCACTTGACCGAATATTGCAACGGTACTGGCAAGCGCAACCAGCAAACCAGTACCAATCG
The DNA here is from genome assembly GCF_030248535.1 of Vibrio sp. D404a. Taxonomy (GTDB): domain Bacteria; phylum Pseudomonadota; class Gammaproteobacteria; order Enterobacterales; family Vibrionaceae; genus Vibrio. The sequence continues at coordinate 32,859 of NZ_JAHGAJ010000030.1, forward strand.
AAATCAAGGACAGGACTAAAGGAAGCGCGCTGCGGAAGGTGAGCCAAATCAGCAAAATGACACCGGCCAGTGAGCCCAGCCCGATGGTATTTATCTCGGATTTGGCGCTTTGTGTTCCGTAGTCGGCATAAAACACCACGCCGGTATGGTGGATCTCTACACCGAATTCGTTCTCAATGCTTTGTTCTATTGCATCGACTTGGGGCAATTGTTGCTGAGTCTTGAGGCTGTATGGAGAACCCGCGAGAGTAGCGGTGATCAGCACATAGGTAGAGCCTTTAAACTCTGTGGTGAGATAGTGTTCTTGAAGAGTAAAGTTACTGGTGTTCTTGCCCACCTCACCAATGTAGTCGCGAAACAGCAAGAACGGGTCAAGTGATAGCTCCGTCGCGGTCACGCCAGAAAATGGGTTATACAGAGATTGGATAACATACTGAACCTGACTTTGTGGCGCATGTTCTAACGTCTGTTTCTGCACCTCGGTAAGAAGCTGTGCGCGATGCTGGAAGTAAAAGTCACTCCATTGGCTTTGAGTATTGGCGCTAACCTTGCCCAGAATTTTAGAAAATAGAGGCTGTTCACTGGCGAACATTTCTTGATTGAGGCGGCTTTCAAAATTGGCAGCGGCAGAGATGGCTTGTTTAGGCGAGTCGCCAGAGATCATAAACAGCACTTGCTCGCTCATCGAGTTCGAAAGCTGCTGAAAAGCTTGCTCGGCCAACGGGTTTTGTTGGTTCTCTGGCAGTAGCTTCAGAATGTTGGTCTCGATAGGCACCGCAGACGAAAAAGCGAATTGTTTGATTAACAATCCGCTAAAAAATAGGACGAGTACAAGCCAAGTTAAGGCAAATTTAGAGTTGGAATTGCTGAGCTTCGTCATCCGTGAGTCTTTGTGGTTGGTGGTTAAAGTTGGAGAATTCGATCAGGGTGCTGTCACCGCGGATCTCTTTGAGTTCGATGCGCTCAATATCGCTATTGCCTTGGAGTTCGATGCGCTCAAACACTGCATTCATCGGCGCGTGCTTTGGTGTCAAAGAGAGTGTCCAATTGGTTTGAGCGTCACTTGGCGAGAATTCTAGCGCAAATTGTTCGGTCAACTTTTGAGTATCGCCATGAAATACAGAAAGAAAAATGTGGCTGAAGTAAAACGCCATCGGGTTCTCTTTATCCGTAATCACTTGTGCAGGCTGGTCTCCAAAGCGTTGGCTCAGCTTATTATCGGTCAGTACCAAATGAACCGGAAACGGTGCTGTTTGACTCCATAGTAGGCCACTTGCCTTATCCAGTAAGAAACTTCCTTGCGAGCTCAGTGGTTGATCAAACATCTCCATTGTACGAGTTTGGGTAAAGTCGCCGCGAATGATGGATTGGTGACTCAGTGTTGTCTGTAAATCAGCAAGTGTCTTTACTTCTACTTTTTCTGAGGCAGCCCAAACATTGGCAGTAATGAACAAGCTCAGAAAACAGCACAACAGCACTCGGATGTAGGTTGTAAATGAGGTTAACGAGCGAAAGCTATGCGGATTCATGGCAAGACTTCTCTTTAGTGGCGGCACAGGAGCGATCTTCACTCAAGTAACCGTATTGATGCCAGTGTTCTACCTTGTCGGTGAGAGCGCTTGGTGATGCGAAACACATCTCTTCTGTCTCAATTGCGACCGCAACTTGCATAGTGTGAGCGCGCGTCATGCGTTGGCCAGTCTTGGCATCGTGAATCTCGTAGTCGACACGCAGTCGGTTTTCCCATTCAGTGAGACGCGCAGTTACTTTTATCTCATGATTGAATGGAATCGCTTTTACGTACTTTACTCGCGTATCGATGATCGGCCACATGTAGCCTGAATCCTTCATCTCAAGATAGTTGTACTTTAGCTTGTCCATCATGATGCGTCTTGCTTCCTCAAAAAAGCGGAAGTAATTACCATGATAGATAACGCCCATAGGGTCGGCATCTTGAAACGAGGTCACAATGGTAACCTCGGCTGAAAGTGGATGAAGGATGTCAGACATAGTTGGCTCTTTCGTCAATACAGTGTAAGCGGCTTAGTACAGTGTCCAGTGCTGCTGTTGAATACGTTGAATGAACAGACGCAGATCGCTTTCAAGTGGGCGATCTTCTACAACAAACTCAAACTCTTGCATTACCTGATCACGGATCTGCTTTAAGTTGTCGCTCATATGGTGCTCGTCGAGTTCATTGGCACGTTTACGTAGCTCTAACGCTTGTGTCGCTGCCAGTAATGAAGCCGCAGCGACTTGCTCTGTTAGCTCCAATACTCGAATACAATCACGTGCGGCGATAGTACCCATGCTGACTTTGTCTTGGTTATGACACTCGGTTGAGCGAGAGAACACGCTTGCTGGCATGGTGTGTTTTAGCGCCTCTGCTGTCCAAGCTGAAATACCAATCTGTACCGCTTTAAAGCCGTGGTTGATTGGCTTACGCTCACCTTGAGCACCCGTTAGGTTAAACGGCAGGCCGTTGTTGAATTTGTAATCCATCAGTTGTGCCATTTGACGGTCGAGTAGATCTGCAAGGTTCGCAATTGCCGTTTTCAGCGTATCCATCGCCATTGCAATGTGGCCACCGTAAAAGTGACCGCCATGCAGTACACGCTCATTGTCACCATCAATGATTGGATTGTCGTTCGCGCTATTGAGCTCGTTCTCAATCATTTGACGTAGCCACGGTAGTGAGTCTTCCACTACACCAATCACGTGCGGTGCACAGCGCAATGAATAACGATCTTGCAGTCGGTCACTGTTACGCGGTGGGCGATCAGCTTGTAAGTCATCACGTAACCAAGCGGCAACCTGCTGTTGACCTGGATGAGGCTTCACTGCAAACAGCGCTTCATCAAAGTGGAAGTCATTACCGTGCATACCGACAGACACCATAGCGGTGATTTTAGTCGACAGTTGAGACAAGTATTCCGCACGCTTGTAGGCGATACAGGCAAGAGCCGTCATTACCGATGTGCCATTCATCAGCGCCAAGCCTTCTTTTGGCTTCAGTTTGATTGGCGCAATACCCAGTTCTTTGTACACCTCATCGGTAGGGCGCACATCGCCTTTGTAAAGTACATCACGTTCACCAATCAGCGCAGCGGCTAAGTAGGATAGGGGCGTGAGGTCACCACTGGCACCCACAGACCCTTCTTGGGGAATACGCGGTGCAATGTCGTGATTGATCAGGGTAACGATTTGGTTGAGTAGGTCGTGGCTAACGCCAGACACACCTTGAGACAGTGAACATAGGCGAGTCGCTAATACTGCACGAGCTTGATCATGAGTGAGAATATCGCCAAGACCACAACCGTGGAAACGGGTAAGGTGCAGAGGCAACTCGTCTACTAAGTTCGGTGGAATCGCAACGGTACAGGAATCGCCATAGCCAGTGGTTACACCGTAAATTACCCCTTCTTCTTTTAAAAGGCGTTCAAGAAAAGCCACACCACGGTCAATTTTTGACGTGAAGGCAGGGTCGGTGTTCATACTTGCTGAAGCACCTTGAGAGATCGCGACAACGTCTTCGATCGTTAGGCGTTCTGCACCAAAGGTGATGCTATTTTGATTCTTTTTCGTCATGGTGCTGATTGCTCAATGTCCAAAAATTAAAAAAGTTATACCACTGAAGGGGCGCCTTCAATGTGTAGTGCTGTAGTCGGTCAGCATATTGCTGAACCACTTGTTGCAAAGTCTGTTCGCGAGTCTTTCTTGGTAAGACGATTTTGTCACTAAAATGTTCAAAGTAGACGTTAAAGTGAGGCTTCTTACTGCTATCGTCTCTTAATCCAAAGAGTAGGAATACGGGAGCTTTAAGGATAGAAGCGAGCATAAATGGCCCCTGTGGAAACGGTGCTTCTTGCCCTAAAAACTCTGCCCACACTGATCGGCTCTCTTTGCTGGTGGACGTTCGGTCACCCACAATAACGATCCATTCGCCTTGTTCAAGCTTTTGCTGAAGCAAGATTGCTGTATCTGGTCCCATGGAGCTGACTTGAATAAGGTTTAAGTCTGAGTTTGGGTTAACCGCTTTCATTACTGAGTTGAAGCGCTCGGCGTGTTCGGTAAAGACCAGTGCATTGATCTTAATGTGCGAGTGTCTGCGACCTAGTGCGCGACATAGCTCGATATTACCAAGGTGAGAGCCAAGAATAACTACCCCTTGCTCATTGTCGACCATGCTTTCAAACTGATCTTGTCCGTGAATTGTCAGGTTATCAACGGAGAAGTCACCCTTCCACGCAGCCAGTTTGTCTAGCATGGTATGACCGAACGAAAGCAGGTGGTGATAACTGTCGAGATTATCAGGCAAGTCGATATTGTGTTGTTCGGCGTAGAGCTTCAATGTATGCAGATAGTGCTCAGAGGCTTCGCGCGCGCGTTTACCTGTGAGGTGATAGTAACGCATCACGCCTTTGAGAATCAGGTTAAACACTCCGCGCCCAAGCAGTGTGTAGATCATCAACAGCAGTTTGATGCCGAGTACCGTACCGCGCTCTTGTGTGCGCGACCAGTGTGGCTGATTGTTCGTTTCGGCTGGCGCCGCCCCGGGCTTTTTGAAGTGTCGAGTAATCAGTTTTGGTGCGCGTGGCAGCATGCCGAAAAACAGTCGCGTGTGCATCCAGCTGATTTTTACGTTGTCCCACAAGGCATCAAAGTGCGAGATACCACCCTCAGGATAGATCACGCGAGTATCGATGAAATCAATATCACAGCCTTCCCAATAGAGACGTACCAGAACCTCGATATCGAAGTCCATGCGTGAACCAACATCGTATTTTTCGAGTACCGCTTGGGTAATCGCTATCGGGTATGCTCGAAAACCGCACATACTGTCTTTGATCGAGAAAGAGAGAGTTTCAATCCAGACCCAAATATGTGTGGCATAACGGCCATACAGGCGCGCTTTAGGCACACTCTCATCATAGACAGGTTGACCTGAAATCAGACGTGACGGAGAAGCCTGAGATGTCTCAATAAGCTTAGGCAACGCCTCGAGATCGTGCTGCCCATCGGCGTCGATCTGAATTGCGTGGCTAAATCCGAGTTGGTGAGCGTGTTGAATACCGGCTTTGACCGCACCACCTTTGCCTTGGTTTTCCGCCAGAGTGACGAGGGTAACGTCATCTTGATTTGCAAGCGGTGCAAGTTGCTGTTTGGTGTCTTGATCACTGCCATCATCGACCAAAATAATCGGCAGCCCAAAGCCTTTGAGTGACGCAATCACTGCTGCGACTGTCGAGCCGTGGTTATAGCAGGGGATTAAGAAACAGGCTTGGTAGCTTGTTGTATTCTCAATGTTCACCACACTATTCACTTTTTTCTCCTAGCTTCATTTTGCCTGAAGAGTGCGTGCAATTGCCGTTATCTGAGGTGTAGCTAAACGCCAGTTTTTGTTTATCTGAGTCCCATTTTAGCGCCAATGTGACTGTCGAATTGGGTAAGATCGGCTCTTGGAATTTGATCACTTCCATGCCTTTAAACTGAGGCGGTACCGCTAACTCTTGAATGGCATAACCGAGAGCCCAATCAATCTGAGTTACTCCGGGCAGGATCGGAAAGCCCTTGAAGTGCCCTTTAAAGTCGGTCAAATCGGCATCCACTTGCAGTGTGAGTGTCGATTCGTTCAACTGGGTCTCAATCTGTATGATGGTTGGCTTTCTTTTATCCATGGCGCTGGCTTTACTTTCTTGTTGTCATGATACGTATGAGGGCGAGTTACTGCGCGTTTATGATCGCTTCGATCTGCGATGTGAGTCGCTTGCCTTGACTATTGAGTGGGACCTCTTCGACCACTCGAAAACGTCTTGGCACTGCGATGGGCTCAAGCCATTTTCTTAATTCATTGCGTAATAGTAACCAAAACTTGCCCTTACCGACACTATTGAGCGTCTGTTTTCCTTCATCGGAAAGCACAATCACAGAGGCAAGAATCAAACGGTTTGGCTCTTCAAATGGGATAACGGCGCACTCTTTTATCCACGGAAGTTGCTCAAGGCGCTTTTCAACTTCGACCAGAGAGATGCGTTTCTCTTCAATCTTGATAATACGATCGGTGCGACCTTTGAGGATGAACTGATCGTCAGAAACCATTTCACACTCATCTGCCGTTTGATACCACTGCTCTTTGTCGATGTAAGGTGACAGCAATTTGATGCAGTTTTCTTGATTAAGTTGTGCCTGAATACAAGAGAACAGTTGCCAAGGTGTCTGAGCTGTCGCTTGCTGTCGATAGGCGATTCCACCGGTTTCGGTGCTGCCAAATACCTCGATTGGCAATTCACCAAAGAGATTTTGTGCTTGTTGGGCAGCGTCTAGCGGCAAAGGGCCTCCTGATGAGAAAACTGCGACCAAGGGCTTAGCGTTCTGCTCTTCAGAAAGTCGCTTAAGTAGCGCAGGACTACTCATCAATACGATCTTCGAATCGGCGTGCGAGATTATCTGTTCAGGATATTCGAGATTAAAGCGCGAAAAAGGCACCGATGAGCACAATGGCCATAAGACGCGAAACAGTAGTCCGTAGATATGCTGATGCGACACCGTACTATGAACACGATTTCCAACAAGCATGGTTTGCCAGTTTTTGCTCAGTTGTGCGATCTCAATATCGAGCTGCTCTAGTGTTTTATGAATGGCTTTTGGCGTGCCACTCGACCCAGAGGTGAACAAGACCAGTTTTACGGCCTGCAAGTCGATCTTTTCAGATATTGGCTTGCTGTGCTCGTCTGCGGTGAGCTGGTCCTTGATGAGTCGAACATCACTTCGGTTAACCGTTTGAATGCTCTCATCAACCATCAATAGGTCGTACTGGCTGCTGAGCTCTGAAAGTGCTTCTGGTTGGTAGTTACCTGGCAACACAATCTGCTTGTTACGCAGTGCGCAAGCAATAAACACAAGGGTAAATAGGTAGCTGTCTTGAGTGCAGATAGCGATACGCTCGGCAGACTCACCCGACAGTACACGGCAAAGCTGCGATACATCGCGCTGAAAGTCTTGCCAGTGAACCTCTGACTTATCGTCAAAGCAGATCACTGAATCGAGAGGGCGCTCCGTCTCAAAAAGTTGAGCGAGAGAAGTATAACTTGTGTTCATAATGTTAGCTTTGGCGTACGCGTTGTCGGACTAGCCACTCGACGGCGAATAACAGCCCTGCAAGTAGATAGCTGATTAAACCGTTATAGAGTGTCCACACTTCAAGTGATTGGAAACAAGTATAGAGGGCGATTGAACCGTTGAGCACAAAGAATCCACACCATACTTTGGTGACTTTTCTTGTGTAATCAACCCCACTTTGCGGCAGATCTGGCTCTTGCAATCTCGCAAGGCGCTCAATGATTGTTTGTGGCTGAGTCAGGCTTAGGGCAAAAACCGTCAACATGCAGGCGTTGACGATTACCGGATAGTAGGTGAGCCACCCGTGTTGTTTGAACATGATGCCCAGCAGTAATAGCACCAGCCCTGCACAACCACTAACCCAAGCAAGGTGCTTAAGTTCTTTAATTTTGGCTTGGCCACCGGTCACGATTCGGACCAAGAATACGGCGGCCAACACTCCTCCTACGGCCTGAAGGCCAAACTTGTTGAGGCCGAAATAGACCGCAATCGGGTAGGAGAAGATGATCAGTGCCGACAATAGAGTCAGCAGGGAGCGCACTATGCGTCCTTTAGAAGTTCAACGACAGATTCAACCACATCATTGACGGTACGCACTGTTTTGAACTCTTCAGGTTTGATCTTTTTACCGGTTACATTTTGTAGGTGGACAACCAGATCCACGGCATCAATGCTATCGAGATCAAGATCTTGATAAAGGTGCGCTTCTGGTGTGATTTCTTCAGCATCTAGCTCGAATAGCTCGATAAGCGCATCTTTAACCTGATTAAATACTTCTTGTTGGTTTGCTTGTGTCATAAGGAAATCTTTCTAGTTGTTCGTCTGAGATGTGATGTAGTTTGCTAGATTAGCCACAGAAGCGAAGTGCTGGCGCGTATTTGAATCGTCAGCATCGATTACGATGTTGTACTTCTTCTTGATCGCTAAACCTAGTTCAAGGGCATCAATTGAGTCTAGGCCCAAACCATCACCAAACAGTGGAGCTTCAGTTTCAATTTCATCGATACTCATATCTTCAAGGTTAAGGGCATCAATGATCAGCTGTTTAAGTTCGTTATGTAATGTTTCCACTTTGGCCTACTTGTCATATGTTTACATGCGCGCTATGTGCGGCACTGCGAGCAAATGCGTTTGAATAGAAATACATTTGCACCAATAAAAAGGTGTTGAGAGGCTTATTTTTCTGGCTCTGGAAAAATCGTTTCCGCAAGGTGTTGATTTAAACGCCTTGCCGCAGAAGTTAAATTATTTGAGCTCTCAATAAAGGGTGTCACTTCTATTTTACCTTTGACTGCAACATGAAAAAAGGGTTTCGTTGAAGGAACTTGGTACCACTTCTTCTCTTTAGTGAGAAATGAGGGTGACACAGTGATGTGGATAACACGCAGGTCAGTCTCGGTTCGCGTTGCAATCTGGGCAGCTCCACGTTGCAAAGAAGGGGTGACACCCGGTGTTGTACGAGTCCCTTCAGGGAACACCAACAGCAAGTTACCACGAGAAAAACGTTCTTCGCATCGCTCAAGCAGATCGTCAGGCGCTTGGTTTGGAATATAGCCTGCAGCCTGTACGATACGTTTCATAAACGGGTTCTCCCAAATGGCCGCTTTGACTAAGCAGTCACATTGTGGAAGCTGAGAGGCAATCAGGACGTAATCAATCAAACTTGGGTGATTGGCAACGATGATGCAATTGCGATCTTGTTGTAATGTCTCGACGCCATCAATACGATAATCAATCGCACCAGTGAACTTCATGATGCGGCAGAACGCATTAAATGAGAAACGGATGAGGCGCTGCGCCTTGAGTTCGCGCTCAATGGTGTCTCGGGTGGTGACGGCAAATAATGGCAGAACGATAAAGCTTAAAACAAGGCCACCCAAACCAAAGATTGAGAAACACAGCCCAGTGGCGAACACACGCCAGTATTGATTGAGTTTATTCACAGTGCTTAACCCACGACCAGTTTTGACGCTTCCCTGTAATCTGCCAATTTGGAACACCTTGCAGATAGCGCTGAAGGAACTGTAGACCTTGTGGTAAAGAGGGTTCCTCTGCTTGTACTGCTGAAGGGGTTCGTGTGAGGGTTAGTTCAGTGCCTTGGCTTAGCACTAAACCCAGAGCGTAGTCTGCGTATTGCTGGGTCTCATAGGCTTGATAAAGCTCGGGTAGAGGTTGATCAAAATCGATAACCAGGACTTTATGGTCGGGATACTGGTTTAGGTAGAGATAGGCCTCAATCATGGCGCTGTGAAAAGTATCAACGCCCGACGCTATAGAGCTCAAAGGGATCGGCGCCTTAGCGGCAATGGTTGTTAGCCCTGCTGCAGTGTTGTGGACCGATTGAGAGAAGGCCATTGGCGACGCGTCTTCGCCCTCTAGTATTGACTGAATTAATGTCGCGGTGCGGTGAAGTTCGCCGTGACGACTGGCAAAGACCAAGTAATCGATGTCATTGTCTTCCAGTAATGTTAGAGCGGTTTGCACGGCAAGTTTACTTTGCAGGCTCATACGGCGACGCATCATCGGTGGAATGGCTTTGAACTGCGATGAGCCATCTTCAGGCCAATGGGTAGTTGTGCTCCACGCCTCCCAATCTGACTGAGTCGCGAGCCCCGGCGAATTAGCGCACCATTTTTCAATATTGAACGACATTAAATGAGATTGATTTGACATAGAGTATTGATTTGATTTGGGTCTAACTAAATACTATGCGAGATAAAGACAAATATTGGTAAGGAAATACAATGAAATTACTTAAAATTGCAGCTTCGATGTTATTCGTTTTGGTTCTCGCAGGTTGCGGGCGTGTACAGCCAGTTATGAATGTCGAGGATACTCCAGTTGCACATAATCTTCAAAGTAAACAGGTAAAATCAGCGATTTATGAGTCGGCGGTCGATCGTGGCTGGCTTGTGTCTGAGGTGAAACCTGGCCTTATTCGTGCTGAGCTGTATGTTCGCTCTCACCATGCGGTGGTTGAAATTCCTTACAGTGACAAGTTCTACTCTATTCTTTATGTAGAGTCAGACAATCTTAAATATGACGATGGCGAGATTCATCGTAACTACAACCGTTGGGTAAATAATCTCAACGTAGATATCAAAAGAAAGCTAGCGCAAATGGCCGCTGAATAGTTTTAGAAAAAATAAGTTAGGTTTTTTGTGTCCGATTTTAATTTAGATCCATTCAATGCATTACAGGCAAAAACAGAGGCTCAAAAGCTCTCTTTTGCGCCGATCGTTTTTCACACTGCGCGTACACTGCGTGATTTAGGGGTATTAAAAGCCCTCGATGAAGCCGGTGAACAAGGTTTAAATGCGCAAGATATTTCTGCGAAGACCGGCGTTTCCGAATACGGTGTGAAAGTCTTACTCGATATGGCGTTGAGCGCGCATATTGTACTGTGGGACAAGCCAAATTATCGTATGGCAAACCTTGGCTTTTATCTGTTGCATGACGGTATGACCGAAGCCAATATGGATTTTACTGCGGATGTTTGTTACGCCGCGATGATGCACCTAACCGAAGCCATTCAAAACGGCACGCCGGCTGGTCTAAAAGAACTAGGTGATTGGGAAACCATTTACCAAGGTCTGTCTCAGTTGCCTGAAAAAGCCAAAGAGAGCTGGTTTAAATTCGATCACTTCTACTCAGATCGCTCTTTCCCAATCTTGTTGGAAAAAGTATTCCAAAAGCAGCCTAAGTCGCTGGTGGATATCGGTGGTAATACCGGTAAGTGGGCGATGCAGTGTTGTCATTATGATTCCGATGTGGAAATCACCATCGTAGACCTACCACAACAGCTTGAGATGGCGATGGCGAATGCCAAAGAGCAAGGCTTTGAGCATCGTGTTACGCCTTACCCTGCGAACATGCTAGACAAGCAGCAAGCACTTCCAACTGGTGCAGACGTATGGTGGATGAGTCAGTTCTTGGACTGTTTCTCGCCGATGGAGATCTTGAGCATTCTTAAGCGTGTGCGTTCGCATATGTCAGAGCAGGCAACAGTGTACATCCTTGAGCTGTTCTGGGATGCACAAAAATACGATGCGGCATCTTACAGTCTGAACGCAACATCGCTCTATTTCACTTGTCTTGCTAACGGCAATAGTCGCTTCTACCGCAGTGAAGACTTCCTAGAGATCGTTGCAGAAGCGGGTTTTGAGGTGGTAACTCGAACGGATGACATCGGCTTAGGTCATACGCTCCTTGAACTTAAAGCGGTATAACGCTTTCGTTGGATGGTGTAGGTAATGAAAAAAATAAAAACACAAGTTGTGGTCATTGGTGCAGGGCCTTCTGGGTCGATTGCAGCAGCGTTGCTCCACAAACAGGGCGTCGATGTTCGGGTGATTGAGAAGAGTGTTTTCCCGCGCTTTTCGATAGGCGAGAGTCTGTTGCCTGCCTGTATGGAAGTCATTGAGCAAGCGGGCATGACCGAAGCCGTTAGAGCGGCTGAATTTCAATACAAGGATGGCGCGGCCTTTCGCAAGCGTGGCGTGTACACCGCTTTTGATTTCCAAGACAAGTTTTCTAAGGGCCCGGGTACGACATTTCAGGTACAGCGTGGTGCTTTTGATAAAGTGCTGGCCGATGAAGCGCAAAAGCAAGGTGTATCGATCGACTATCAACATGAACTGATTGATATTCAGTTCACTGATCAGCACGCTATTTTGGATGTTCAACCTGAGGGGGAAGATGCGTACCAAATCGAAGCTGATTATGTGTTAGATGGCAGTGGCTTTGGTCGTGTGCTTCCTAAAATTCTCAATCTTGAAGAGCCATCTTGCCTTCCACCACGTAAAGCGGTGTTTACTCATATAAAAGACAATATTGAGTCGGCAGAGCACGGTTTGGATTACGATAGAAATAAAATCCTTATCTCTGTGCACCCAGCTAACCCTGACGTTTGGTATTGGTTGATTCCATTTAGCAATGGTGTCTCTTCGTTTGGTGTAGTGGGTGAACCGAGCTTCTTTGATGACTACCCGCAAGATAAAATTGATATTCTAAAGCAGGTGGCGAGCGAGGAACCGGGGCTAGCGGCAATTTTAAGCCAAGCTGAGTACACAAACCCAGCAGGCGAAATTGGTGGCTACTCGGCCAACGTGAAGCATTTAGCAACCGACAGATACGCTCTGCTCGGTAATGCGGGTGAATTCCTTGACCCTGTCTTCTCTTCGGGCGTGACCATTGCGATGAAGTCTGCTGAATATGCGGTGGATTGTGTTGCTAGACATGTGAAGGGTGAAGCTGTGGATTGGGAGAAAGAGTATGCCCAACCATTGATGAAAGGAGTTGATACATTCCGCACCTATGTCGAAGGTTGGTACTCGGGCTCACTGCAAGATGTTATCTTTTATGAGAAGCCAAATCCTAAGATCAAGCAGATGGTTTGCTCAATATTAGCGGGCTACGCTTGGGATGAGTCTAACCCTTATGTAAAAGAGTCTCAGCGACGTTTGTCTGCCTTGGCAGAGCTGTGTAAATAGGCGTAGCTTTTTCAACGGGCTTTGTCTTTAAACAAGCTTGGGTTTTCAAGAAAACTGTCTATAAATGCAAACAGCTGCCTCGGGGCAGCTGTTTTTGTATTTGGACTCTGATTTTGTCGACATTACTTGAGATCTATGCTGTTGAGGCGGCCCATAAATACCAGCAGGTCAATCACATCTTTGTGCGCATCTAATAAGGCTCGCTTGGTTTGGCTATAGGCGGCAAGTCTGCCATGTTTGCGGATCGAACAAACTTTAGTTCGATATTTATATTCGCCATTCTCGGCAAACACGCGCCACTTAGCTATATAGCACTCGTCACGGTGCTCTGGGTCGGTTTGTGTTGGATTGGGCTTGAATACAATCTTCGGCTCTAGGCTATGAGGCAGACGAGTCATCAAATAGGGGTCTTTGAGTACTTTGCCCCAAAACTTTCCCCACAACTGTTTACCGAGCTCATCGCGAAGTTTGATGGTCTTTTTGAGTGCCTTCTCTTCGCCAAGGCGTACAAATCCAACCGACCGATGCAGGACTGTATCGTCAGGGGTATGGATATGGATTTTAAATGCTGTTTTGCCTTTTGAAATGAAGCGGTAACCGGTGGCTCCAATCAGGTTATTCTCACTCATAGCTTACTAATTGATGGTTATGTTATTAGTAAGGTTACGCCAAATATCAGAAAAACAGAAATCAAATGGGCGGAAAAAATAAAGCCCCGACACGACGGTCAGGGCTTTGCTTTAGTTCTGAATGGTTTACATGACCTTCTGCATCACGTCACCAATTTGGATACTACCCGCCAAACTTGGCTGTTCGATGGTGAGCTCAGCTTCATTCTCGTAAACACGAGTCACCGTTAGGGTAATGTCACTCTTCGATACCTTGTTACGCGGCAAGCCATTTTGATCGATAAACGAGCCCGTGTGCCACAGTTGCAGTTTGTCACCTTGTTGCACGCCATGCAGGCGGCCTAAGTCCATGGTCACGGTATTACCAAATACGGCAGCAACTTCAGGTAGGGTGATTTTACAAGAGACTTCGGATTCTAGATCGAGCATGATGTTACGGCTTACGCGCAGCAGCATGCTGCCATAGGTTGAAGCCCAGAAACGAGCGCTCTTGGTGTCCACTTCACTGGTTTTTGGGAACGGCCATTTTGCCACTTCACGGTAGCTGCGGTTGTAGACTTGATGTCCCGTCTTGCCGTCATAAACCTGCATCTCCAAAGCAAATTGACGATTAATCACGTCATCTTTCAGCAGCTTAGATTCAATAGTGGCCGTTAAGTCGGTGATGGTGCCGCCAATTACATACTGCGCTCCGTGATCTTGAGCGATCATTTTCAGAGTTTCAGGTTGGCGTCGGTCGATCTCATAATCGGTCGTGCCAACGGAAACGAAGCTGCGCGACTCTTGAGAGAGCTGTCGGTTCACCACGTGGCTAAAGTCATCTCCTATGCTGTAGACACGACCCATAACCGCTTGTTGTGGGGAGGCAAGGTCTATGTTGCCAACCAAAAACGTCTTCTTGTATTGGCTCTCATGGCAACCATTTGCCGAAGGGTAAATATCGATGCGAGCGGTGATCATGATGTTGCCGCTGCGCTTACGCTCTTTGTCGACCAGTATGTATCTCACCTCGTGATTGGTGAATTGGTACTCTTTTTGTTCTGCTTGTAGGTAAGGCGTTAGGTTAGCAATGCTGCCAATATCGCCGCCAGAGAACTGCATAGCCTTGTAAAGGGCATCTTCAAGAGCGTGGACTCTTGCCGCATCCTCAGACGCGACGATCGTCGCTGTACCGGTAACCTCAAACCATGATGCATGAGCATTGAAGGTCATAGTGAGCAGTGAACCTATTGAAAATAGTGCGGAAAATATTTTTTTCATCTATTCGTTACCAGTTGGGTATAAATATTGCTTAACAAATTACCAGTAGCTTAATGCTGACTCAGGTGCCGCTTTATTAATGTGAACAATTAATGAAAAGCAAAGACTGTTCCAACATTGTAATCCATTGAAGGAAAGAATGGTGAGAATAGCGTTGCACAGTCTGGTACTAATACATCTGGAGATAACACAATGAAAAAATGGCTTGTGATAATCAGTGTAATGCTAATTACATCATGTGCTTATTCGCCTATCTATAACGGTAAAACTGAGTACTCAGGTAGCCAATTTATGTTAATGGATAGCCCGCGTCATACTATGGACTACTTTGTCGAGAGTATGACCGAAGATCTCATCCTGTCGAATACCAGCGTATCGGCACGCACACCAATTGCTGTGACGTCGTTTGTAGACTTACAACATATGGATTCGACCAACTGGTTAGGCAATTCAGTCTCTGAAGGCTTCATCCACCAGTTTCAACGTCGCGGTTTTAAAGTGGTAGACTTTAAGACAACGGGGTCGATTCAAGTGACGCAACAGGGTGACTTTGCGTTGAGCCGAGATTGGAAAGATCTTGCTCAAGAGCAGGATGTTCAATATGTGCTAACAGGCACTATGCTTCGCCAAGAGGGCGGTGTACTAGTGAACGCTCGTGTTGTGGGAATGCAAACTCGTATTGTTGTCGCTTCGGCGCAGGGCTTCTTGCCAGCGGACCGTATTGGTCGCGACCTTGATACCTTGAACAGCATCCGTACTCAAGATGGTGTGATCATTCGTTCAGACCCAACCATTAAGCAGCCGTATACGGTTATTCTTCGCCCATAGGAGCCTGTCATGAAGAAGGTGATATTTTTAATCGCAGCACTACTACTTGTTGGCTGCCAACCATTGCAGAGCATGCGACCTGACGATTTCTTGGTTGCGGTTGGTTACGCAAGTATTAGCGAACAGAAAGGGCGAAATGAGGAAGAAAAGCGTATCCGAGCGATGCGTGCTTCAAAGATTGATGCGTATCGCGAACTTGCAGAGCAGGTTTACGGAATGCGCGTAAGTGGCCGAGCTGAGCTTGAAGATCAGCGTTTGGGCACTGAGCTGACATCAGGTGCTGTAGATGGTGTGATTCGAGGTGCCGAGGTTGTGCGTAGTTACCCTGTCGGAGACAGCTATGTGACTGAGCTACAGCTTGATATCAAGAAGATGGATAAACTGCGTGATTACGGTGAGGTTCAAGCCGTGCCAGAAAAGAGACAGCAAACTCTATTCTAATCGTTTTCTAATCATTGTAGTTTGATGTTGTTTTCTGCTGTGAGCTTTCCAGATGGCAAGCGGCAGAAAAAGCAAAAACCAAAGATGCAAAAAGCGGCAAGTATTCAATACTTGCCGCTTTTCTTTATTTGAGCCAAATACAATGGATACATGTACTTGCGAGGAAGAATAGGAGGGTTACGCTTTTACGTTGGTTCCTAACGTAGATATGGTGTGCGTCTGACCACCGGCATTGTATGTCATGCCTATTTTTCCATGGCTTTGTTGCATCATATTGCTGAGTTTGTTGAAGCTAAGGTGCGCTCGGTTAAGCGCTTCACCGTTGGCCAGGTTTGCCTGCTGGCAGTCATGGACAATTGAACGAATTTTAGCAACCAGCTCAATAAGCTCTGGTTTTTCGTTTAGCTCTGCAACATTGGTATGTGTCGCTATTCTTTGGTCGGTACTTTTAAGTTGTTCAACCAGTACCACTTTCTCTTTCGCAATGCGTTCAATTTCGCTCGACTTTCTGCTAGTAATGGCACTCTTTTCCGAACTCAATAGTTCAGAGAGAGCTTGGGCGCTTTGAAGTTGAAAATTAACTAAATCTGCGAGTGCCGCCATATAAAAACCTAATAAAGCTTAAAGTCAGATGAACGCGAAACGAGCTTATAGGCCTTTAAGCTCGTTTTCGAATTTGATCATGTTGTCTGCCAGTTTTTCTGGGTCGACAGTGTATGAGCCGTTCGCGATTGCTTCTTTGATCGCTGCCACTTTTACTTGGTCAAAGCTTGGTTGTGCAGCCATGTCTTGATGCATTTGACCAATTGCCTTGCTTTGTTGGCTTAAAGAAACCGCATCTTTGCTTGCGGGCTTTGCCGATACATCAGAACTCGACGCTTGCGAACTGCTGGTATCAGTGCGCGCGGTAGAGCGGTTGGTTGTCGTTAGGGTTTGTCCCGAACGAATATTATCAATACCTGCCATAATTGAGCCTTTATCTACGAATATGGGAACCTGTACTGTCACTATCGACCGCCGGTTCAATTACTTTAGAGATTTTTAACTCAATTATTGAATTCGCCAACAAGATGTCATTTTGACAGGGTAACGTGTTAACAGAGAACGAAAAAATCTCTTATGCCGAAGTGTGTTGTCGTTAAACCCGCAACACGGCTTGCAGCCTGCGAGTTAGAAATAAACCGTCACTTCCGACATATCAGTAACAATTCCTTCAATTATACGCTGTGATTTATCATTTTTCACTCTTACTTGATCTCCAGTTGAACCATCCGTTAAGGCGGTGCCTTTTGTGGTAATGGTCATGCCACCTTTAACCGCTTGTATGATAACCTTCTCGTTACGACACACCACGCAAATATCACCCCTCTCAATAACATCGCCAGGGCGTAGGTTCTTTTTCACCTTCGCACCAATCACTTGTTTAGGAAGGGTGTAGCCTTGTCGGCGAAACTTGTTCAGTGAGATCATCGCGGTCGTCACATCATATTGACCAATGATCTCGCCACGAGCGATGGTTCTTGTTGCAGTGACTAGAGGTGCAGATATAGAGAGGCGAACGGGGACATAAACGCGCCACTCGTCAGGAATACACTGCACCAATACCGTAATGCTGCTTCGGGTGTTTGTGGTGGTTGAGGCACTGGTTTCTAAGGGAATAGGGCAATCAGTGGCTTTGATTCTTGAGTCGACATTGGCGGATCTCACCAAGAGTTCTCCGCCCATAGGCTGCTCAACGGTGTCGAGAATATGTTGCTCAGCGGCGGCTTGAATGGCCTCAATTTGTTCTGATGTCGCACCTTGTGCAAAAAAACTAAACAATATTGATATAATGCCGATAAACTTAGCGACAATTTTAAAAAAAGCTCTACATGTTGTTATGGAAAATGGTTGCAGATTTGAGTTATGATACGTCATTCTGTTTCTCTGGTGGTTCGTAGCCTGTAGTAGATTAACACTTTTTAATCAAAAAAGTTTGATATGGAGATGCGCTCATGACGGGTATTCTGGATTCAGTGAATCAGCGTACACAACTCGTCGGTCAAAACCGATTAGAATTACTAACCTTTCGCCTAATGGGGCGTCAGCGCTATGGTATTAACGTATTTAAAGTTAAAGAAGTACTACAGTGTCCTAAGCTGACTTCAATGCCAAACTTGAACCCGCTGGTTAAGGGTGTTGCGCACATTCGTGGTCAAACCATTTCGGTCATCGACTTAAGCCTAGCCATTGGCGGCCGTCCAACAACAGACGTAGAAAAGTGTTTTGTTGTAATCTCTGAATTTAACCGTACTATCCAAGGCTTCTTGGTAAGCTCGGTTGAGCGTATTATCAATATGCACTGGGAGTCTATCTTGCCGCCACCTGATGGCGCGGGTAAAGCTAACTACCTAACTGCAGTTACTAACATTGACAATGAACTGGTTGAGATTCTGGACGTAGAGAAGATCCTTGCAGAAATTTCTCCAGTTGATGAAACAATGGACAGCAAAATCGCAGAAGAGATTGCTGAAGTTGAACAAGAGAAACCGCTTGTTCGTCGCATTCTTATTGCTGATGACTCAACCGTTGCACGTAAACAAGTACAACGCGCAATTGAATCGATTGGTTTCGAAGTGATTGCCGTTAAAGATGGTAAAGAAGCCTACGAGAAGCTGATGCAGATGTCGGCAGAGGGCAGTATTTATGATCAAATCTCTTTGGTGATCTCCGATATCGAGATGCCAGAGATGGATGGCTACACACTGACCGCGGAAATCCGTCGTCACGCTGAACTGAAAGATCTATACGTAATTTTGCACTCGTCTTTGAGTGGTGTATTTAACCAAGCTATGGTGGAACGTGTGGGTGCAAACTCATTCATCGCTAAATTCAATCCAGATGAGCTTGGTTCAGCGGTTAAATCCGCATTAACTAAATAAAAAAGAGACATTAATGACTGCTATAACAATTAGTGATCAAGAGTATCGTGATTTCAGCCGTTTCTTAGAATCTCAATGTGGCATTGTACTCGGTGATAGCAAGCAATATCTTGTACGCAGTCGCCTAAGTCCTCTGGTAGCAAAATTTAAGCTGGCATCATTGTCAGATTTATTGAGAGATGTAGTAACGGGCAGAAATCGCGAGTTGCGAGTGGCGGCAGTAGATGCCATGACGACGAACGAGACACTTTGGTTCCGAGATACTTACCCGTTTGCTGTATTGGCGGATAAACTACTTCCGGAAATAGCGGCAAATAAACGTCCTATTAAGATTTGGTCAGCGGCAAGCTCTTCTGGTCAAGAACCGTACTCTATGGCGATGACGGTACTTGAAACTCAGGCGCGTAAGCCAGGTATGCTGCCAAACGTATCGATCACCGCGACTGACATCTCAGCGAGCATGCTCGATATGTGTCGCGCTGGTGTCTACGACAACCTTGCACTGGGCCGTGGTCTATCGCCTGAGCGTCGCCGTACCTTCTTTGAAGATGCGGGTGATGGTCGTATGAAGGTAAAAGACAATGTTAAGCGTATGGTGAATTTCCGTCCGCAGAACTTGATGGACAGCTACGCTCTGTTGGGTAAGTTCGACATTATCTTCTGTCGTAACGTTCTGATCTACTTCTCTCCAGATATGAAGTCCAAGGTATTGAACCAAATGGCAAACAGCTTAAACCCGGGCGGTTACCTACTATTAGGTGCCTCTGAATCTCTGACTGGTCTGACAGACCGTTTTGAGATGGTACGCTGTAATCCAGGCATCATCTACAAATTGAAGTAGTCATCGCTGCAACAAAGCGACATTAAATTAAATGATAAACCCAGCCAGTGTGCTGGGTTTTCTTTTTTCTGCGTCCCGGTATATCTTTAAACCAGAGTGACATTCCAATCTACTCTATTCTTGGCTTGTATATTGCAAGTTTAACAGCGAGTGACCGATAAAAAGCATTCATTGTTCAATTAACTATAAAAGTTGGTATACATATTGCTTCGGTTATTTCATAACAGTCAGTTCTTGAGTTGAGGTTTACATGGCTATTTCTTTTGACAACGCATTAGGCATTCACCAGCACACAGTTGGTGTACGTGAGCGCAACGCTGAGGTGCTTTCCACCAATATCGCGCAAGCAAACACGCCGGGCTACAAAGCAAAAGGATTAGACTTTAAAAAATCACTGCAGGCGGCAAGTTCTGGGGCAAGCATTGGTCTTAGCCGTACGGACGGTCGGCATATTTCTGCCTCAACAACGGTGAATGGGGAAACGAAATATCGCATTCCTACTCAACCTGATACGGGAGATGGCAACACCGTGGATTTGGATTTAGAACGTAACCTGTTCATGCAAAACCAAATCAGGCATCAAGCCTCTCTAGACTTCTTAGGAAGCAAATTCAAGAACTTAACTAAAGCGATTAAAGGGGAATAATTAGATGAGCTTATTCAATGTATTCAATGTGACTGGTTCTGCGATGAGTGCTGAGTCCGTTCGTCTAAATACGACCTCGAGTAACCTCGCGAACGCGGACAGTGTAAGCAGCTCAGCTGATGAGACTTACAAGGCACGCCACGCGGTGTTCGGCGCTGAGTTAAGTAAGGCACGCAATAGTGGTCACACTGTGCCGGTGAAGGTATTGGGTATCGTAGAAAGCGATAAACCGCTAAGCGCGGAGTACAACCCTGATCACCCATTAGCGAATGACGAAGGCTACATATACAAGCCGAACGTTAACGTTATGGAAGAGATGGCAAACATGATTTCAGCATCACGTGCGTACCAAACAAACGTACAGGTTGCTGACTCGAGTAAACAAATGCTGCTGCGTACGCTGCAGATGGGTCAATAAGGATAAGGAGGTAGCATATGGCCGGAATCAATAATGTTGGTCAAAGCGGCTTGTCCTATGTTGATCAGCTTAAAAATCTTCAAGACAGCAAAAAGCCTGACGAAACAACAGGTAAGCAAGATCTTAAACAAGAAGACTTCTTATCGTTATTGACTAAGCAGCTTGCTCAGCAAGACCCTTTTAAGCCGGTCAGCAATGACCAGATGATTGCGCAAATGGCTTCATTTGCGACCGTAGATGGCATTGGCAAAATGAATACACAGTTTGAAAGCTTGAATTCATCAATGACCTCTAACCAAGCACTTCAGGCCTCATCTTTGGTTGGGCGTGATGTATTGGTTCCTGGTGCGGCAGGTGTGAAACCCGGTGATGGCGGCATGGCGGCAATGGTAAAACTTCCTCAGGCAATGGACAACTTGATGGTCCGTGTTGAGAACGAAGTGGGCCAATTGGTTCGTACCTTTGATGTCGGCTCTAAGCCTGCAGGTGACACACGTGTTGAATGGGACGGAAAAGACGAAGACGGCAACCCATTGCCTGCTGGTAAATACAACGTGAAAGCGTCGGGTTTACTGGATGGCGAGAGTGCAGAGTTCGAAGTTTCGACATATGCGAACGTGAACAGTGTGCTTCTTGGTAAGGGTGATGGCAACGTACTACTCAATCTGGCTGGTTTCACATCGCCAGTACGACTTGCTGAAGTACTAGAAGTTGGCAAAGCGTAACTCTGAACAGAGTGAATATGCTAGCTAGATAGATTAGGAGAATATTGGAATGTCATATGTAGCTTTAAGCGGTCTATCCGCAGCTCAATTAGATCTGAACACAACAAGTAACAACATTGCGAACGCAAACACATTTGGCTTTAAAGAGTCGCGTGCAGAGTTTGGTGATGTTTACTCAAGCTCTTTGTTTACCAATGGCAAAACCACTCCGGGTGGCGGTGCTCAAGCAAACAAGGTTGCACAGCAGTTCCACGAAGGTTCAAGTATTTATACGAACAACCCAATGGATTTACGTGTAAGTGGCACAGGCTTTTTCGCTGTGGCAAAGGACCGTATGGTACCTGAGATTAACGAACTCACACGAAATGGTGCATTTCACCTAAACAAAGATAACTACATGGTTACGTCTAACGATGAGTTTCTTCTAGGTTACGATGTTGATCCAAACTCGGGTGAGGTATTGTCTTACGCACCGAAGCCACTATCTATTCCAGCTGAATTTGGTAAGCCAAAACAGACTGAAAACATTGAAGTAGGTGTAAACCTGCCTGCAAACGGTGATCTAAAAGACCCGGCTGCATTTAACTTCGAAGATGCAGATACCTACAACCGTGCTACGTCTTCGACAGTGTACGACTCTATGGGTCAGTCTTACAAGCTAACCACTTACTACCTAAAAGACCAAACCCAGCCGAACACATGGCAGACTTACTACACTATGACTGATAGTGAAGGCGAGAAGCCGTTGAACATTGCTGGTGGTGATGCGACAAACGCGACGGGCCATGTTGGTCACACTATGCGCTTTAACAACGATGGTACTCTGGCGAGCCTAAACAACGGCCAACCAATTGTGTCGGAAGCGTTAGGTGCGGGTGCTGTACCGATGAACCTAAACGGCGCGGACGTTACTCAAACACTGAACTTTGGTCTAGACTCTTCGACGCAGTTTGCGGCACCGTTTGAATTGACGAAATTCGATGAAGACGGCGCAACAACAGGCTTCCTAACTAAGGTCGACTTCGATGAGTACGGTAGTGTTCTAGGTACATACTCAAACGGTGAAAACGTAATGCTAGGTCGTGTTGGTCTAGTACGTGTACCGAACGAGCAAGGCCTAGATAAGAAGGGCGGCACTCAGTGGGATTCTACTAACTACTCAGGTGATAAAATCTGGGGTGAATCGAACAAGGGTTCATTTGGTGGCATCAACAACGGTTCACTAGAGCAATCGAACATCGATATGACTCAAGAGCTGGTTGACCTGATTTCTGCTCAACGTAACTTCCAAGCGAACTCGCGTTCTCTAGAAGTTCACAACCAACTACAGCAAAATATTCTTCAGATTCGTTAATACCTTCTTGGTTTGAATCATCTGCGAATACCCAATTCAATTTGATTGAATTGGGTATTGTTGCTTGCCTATCTATTTGCCGCCTCAATTGCCGCGCGGTAATGTTTGTTCTTGCCACCCCCTGGCAGAAAGGATCACTTTGATCTTTTAAATTTCTGTTTTTCTTATTAACCTTCTGATTATAAACACTATTTCATAGTTGGCACAGTGATTGCTTTATCAGCTCTAGATAATGATTTTTTGGAGCAAAATTATGGATCGCGCACTGTTTTTAGCTATGAGCGGCGCAAAGCAAAATATGCAAGCTTTGCAGCTACGTGCCAACAACCTCGCTAACGTAAGTACAACGGGTTTCCGTGCTGATTTAGCACAAGCACGTTCAATGCAAGCGTATGGTGAAGGCATGCCTACTCGTGTTTTCAGCATGACAGAACGTCCGGGCCACAATTTTGCTCAAGGCAGTGTTGTAACAACTGGTCGTGATCTAGACGTAACCATTCAAGGTGATGGCTGGATTTCAGTGATGGACAACTCTGGTCGTGAAGGTTTAACCCGTAACGGTAACCTCAAAATTGATCAGAATGGTTTGCTGACCAATGGCAGTGGCCACCTTGTTCTTGGCGAAAATGATGCGCCAATTACCCTACCAATCCCACTAAGCAAGGTTGAAATCGGTACAGACGGTACAATCTCGGTGATTCCTCAAGGCGCTCCAGCTGAAGAATTAGCCGTTGTTGATCGCATCAAGATGGTTCGTCCAGACAATCAAACCCTATTTAAAGATACGAATGGTCTTTTCCGTTCGAAAAACCCAGATCAGGCATACGAAGCGGATGCAGCCGTTAAGCTGCTGACTGGTGCTATCGAAGGCAGTAACGTGAATGCCGTCGGTGAGATGACAAGCTTGATTGACCTACAGCGTCAATTTGAAATGCAAGTCAAGATGATGAGCACAGCAGAAGAGATGGACAAGTCGTCTGACTCACTGCTTCGTATGAGCTAATAGAATTTAAAGGAAATTACTATGCATCCAGCATTATGGGTAAGTAAAACGGGTCTAGACGCCCAACAAACCAATATTTCAACGATTTCGAACAACTTGGCGAACGCATCAACGGTTGGCTTTAAAAAGAGCCGTGCCGTATTTGAAGATTTGTTCTACCAGAACATCAATCAGCCAGGTGGTCAATCGTCTCAAAACACTGAACTGCCAAGCGGCTTAATGCTGGGTGCAGGTTCTAAAGTGGTCGCGACGCAAAAAGTGCACACTCACGGTAATGCGCAAACCACCACCAACAGCCTAGACATGATGATCGAGGGTGATGGCTTCTTCCAAGTAGAAATGCCAGATGGTGAGACAGGATATAGCCGTAACGGTCAATTTACATTGAATGGCGACGGTGCAATCGTAACCTCTGGTCAGGGCTACCCACTACAACCAGAAATCGTAATTCCTGAAGACGCAATCTCGATTACAGTTGGTAACGACGGTGAAGTGTCAGTACGTATCCGTGGTGAGCAGAACAACGTTGTGGTTGGTCAGATCACGATCACCGATTTTGTTAACCCTGGCGGCCTTGAGCCAGTTGGTCAAAACCTGTACCTGCCGACAGGCGCAAGTGGTGATCCGCAAGAGGGTGTTCCGGGCTTTGATGGCCTAGGCAACATTCGCCAATCAATGTTGGAAACATCCAACGTTAACGTAACCGAAGAGCTAGTGAACATGATTGAAGCTCAACGTGTTTACGAAATGAACTCAAAAGTTATCTCGTCAGTAGACAAGATGATGAGCTTTGTTAACCAACAGCTTTAATCATTAGATTAAGCCACTTTTAACGCCCTGTACTGCTGACTGAGAGAGTATCACTATGAAACGTATTTTTTGTTTAGCCCTATTGGCTTCAATGACTGGCTGTACCATGTTAGAGCCGATCGAAACCCCGGCACAAGAAAACGCTACTACGGTTGTTGATGCGGTAGAAGGGGACAAATCAAGTGATGAAAGCTCTGGCATTGTCGATACTCTGCGTGGCCGTACTGATCCTGTCGCAGGCGACCCAGCTTGGGCTCCGATTCATCCTAAACAACAACCAGAACACTACGCAGCCGCTACCGGTTCACTATTCAACGTGAACCACATTGGCAGCATGTATGACGACTCAAAACCACGTGGTATCGGTGACATCATTACCGTGGCTCTGGATGAAAATACGCGTGCGACCAAAAAAGCCAACGCAGATATGTCAAAGTCGAATGACTCTTCAATGGAGCCATTGGCAGTGGGTGGCCAAGAGCTGACCATCGACAAATACAACTTCTCTTATGATCTAAGCAATACCAACACCTTTGCTGGTGATGCATCGGCGAATCAAAGCAACAGCATCAGTGGTTACATCACGGTGGAAGTAATTGAGGTGCTGGCAAACGGCAACCTAGTGGTGCGCGGCGAAAAATGGATGACGCTGAATACAGGTGATGAGTACATCCGTCTAAGCGGTACGATTCGCCCAGACGACATTGCTTTCGACAATACCATCGCTTCAAACCGAGTTTCGAACGCTCGAATTCAATATTCTGGTACAGGCGTACAACAAGATATGCAAGAGCCTGGATTCTTGGCACGATTTTTTAATGTAGCTCTATAGTGAAATTGACAGTGTCGAATGTTTGACCATCAGACGACGACACTGAAATCTCAAGAAACTTTACTTAAATCAGAGCAATAGAGACAGGTTACTCCCATGAAAAAGCTAGCACTTGTACTTTTCGGCATGTTATTTCTTGCCACCACTGCTCATGCCGCTCGTATCAAAGACGTGGCAAAAGTTGCAGGTGTTCGTAGTAACCAATTGGTTGGTTATGGTCTAGTTACCGGCTTGCCGGGCACAGGTGAGACAACTCCCTTTACAGATCAAACATTTAACGCGATGCTGCAAAACTTTGGCATTCAATTGCCGCCTGGTACTAAGCCAAAAACGAAAAACGTGGCCGCGGTAATCGTTACTGCAGAACTTCCTGCATTCTCTAAGCAAGGTCAAACCGTTGACGTAACTGTATCTTCAATTGGCTCAGCAAAAAGCCTGCGTGGCGGTACGCTACTTCAAACTTTCCTTAAAGGTCTTGATGGGCAAGTGTATGCCGTAGCGCAAGGTAACCTAGTAGTAAGCGGTTTTAGCGCGCAGGGCAACGACGGTTCTAAGATTGTTGGTAACAACCCTAACGTCGGTATCATATCTAGCGGTGCAACGGTAGAACAAGAGATTCCAACTCCGTTTGGTCGTGGCGACTACATCACTTTTAACCTAATTGAATCTGATTTCACCACTGCGCAGCGTATGGCGGATGCAGTCAATAACTTCCTAGGTCCACAAATGGCATCAGCTGTGGATGCGACTTCAGTTCGAGTTCGCGCACCACGTGAAATCAGCCAGCGTGTGGCTTTCCTATCTGCGATTGAAAACGTTGAATTCGATCCAGCAGAAGGCTCAGCAAAAATCATTGTTAACTCACGCACCGGCACCATTGTTGTCGGTAAGCACGTTCGCCTGCGCTCTGCCGCTGTGACGCACGGTGGTATGACAGTAGCAATTAAAGAGAATTTAAACGTAAGCCAGCCAAATGGTTTCTCTGGCGGACAAACGGTCGTTGTTCCCGATTCTGATATCGAAGTAACGGAAGGCGACGGCAAGATGTTCAAATTTGAGCCGGGTCTAACGTTGGATGATCTTGTGCGTGCAGTAAACGAAGTGGGCGCAGCACCTTCTGATTTAATGGCAATCCTTCAAGCACTGAAACAAGCAGGTGCGATTGAAGGCCAGTTGATCATTATCTAAGGAGCGGGTCATGATTAAGAACAACAACGACATTGGTTTCATTCACGACATCGGCAGTCTAGATCGACTTCGTCAACAAGCGGTAAATGGCGAAGAGGGCAGTGAGCAAGAAGCACTTAAAGCAGCAGCAAAACAGTTTGAATCTATTTTTACTTCGATGCTGTTTAAGTCGATGCGTGATGCCAACTCTAGCTTTAAGTCAGATATGCTTAACAGCCAGAACGAGCAGTTTTATCGCCAGATGCTTGATGACCAAATGTCGAGTGAGTTGAGTGCATCGGGTTCGCTAGGTTTGGCGGACATGATTGTCGCTCAGCTTAGTGCAGGACAAGGCACCGACCAACAAGAATCGAAAGTGCGCCAAGAAGGGTTTGACCCTGCGCTTGAGCGTCCTAAGTACTCTAAGAAAGTGGATAGAGCAGAGCGTTCAGAAAATGCAGCAAAAGTAGACGCGAAACCTGTTTCGTTCGACTCGCCAGAATCTTTTGTCGCTTCAATGAGTCCGTATGCTGAAAAAGCCGCGCGCGCATTGGGTGTCGACTCTTCACTACTTCTTGCTCAAGCCGCTCTAGAAACAGGCTGGGGTTCTAAGATGGTGAAAAACTCTTTAGGCAACAGCAACAACCTGTTCAACATTAAGGCTGACCGCAGCTGGAAAGGGGAAAAGGTTGCCACTCAAACGTTAGAATTCCACGGAAAGACAGCGGTGAAAGAACAAGCTTCATTCCGTTCTTACTCTAACTTTGAAGAGAGCTTTAACGACTATGTGAAGTTCTTGAATGAAAACCCACGTTACCAAACGGCGCTTCAGCATCAAGGCAGCTCAGAAAACTTTATCAAAGGCATTCATAGTGCAGGGTACGCAACTGACCCGAACTACGCCGATAAAGTGTTAAGAGTGAAAGCTAAGATCGATCAGATGAACTGATTTTATGATGTATAAAGAGCTTGCCAAATGGCGAGCTCTTTTTCTATGTCCCCCTTCTTTTACCTCGCTGTTTCTCTCATATAAACGCTCAATCTTTAGCTTGGCACGTAATTTGCTTTTTAGACGTAAGGTTAATCAGTTTTTGCTGATTTTATTAGGTTTTTTGGGGGCATTATGGCGTCAGATCTGTTGAATGTAGGTACACAAAGTGTGCTTACAGCGCAAAGACAGTTAAACACCACAGGTCATAACATTTCTAACGCGAATACAGAGGGTTATAGCCGCCAATCTGTGATTCAAGGCGTTAACGATCCACGCCAGTATGGTGGTCAAACCTACGGTATGGGTGTGCATGTGGAAAATGTTCGCCGCTCTTGGGATCAGTTTGCCGTTAATGAGCTGAATCTATCAACAACCAATGCCGCTAATAAAAACGATACCCAAAGTAATATCGACATGCTCTCGAGTATGCTGTCGTCGAACGCATCGAAAAAAATCCCAGAGAACATGAATGAGTGGTTTGATTCGATTAAAACCTTAGCAGATACACCGAATGACATTGGTGCGCGTAAGGTGGTGCTTGAGAAAGCCGGTATTATTTCGCAAACACTGAATGAGTTTCATGAAACCGTTCGTCAGCAATCTGATGTCGCGAACAAAAAGCTAGACATGGGATTGGAGCGCGTCAACCAGATAGCGATTGAGATCCGCGATGTTCAACGCTTGATGATGCGCACGCCGGGCCCGCATAACGACTTACGAGATCAGCACGAAAAGCTGGTCAATGAACTGTCGGGCTACACCAAGGTGACAGTAACGCCACGTTCAAATGCTGAAGGTTTCAACGTCCATATTGGTAATGGCCACACCCTAGTGTCGGGTAGTGAAGCGAGCCAGTTAAAATTGGTTGATGGTTTACCTGATGCACATCAACGCCGTCTCGCGATTGTTGAAGGCAAGGCGATCAAACCGATCACCAGTGCTGATATTGACGGCAAGATTGGAGCAATGCTGGACATGCGTGATGAACACATTCCTGATGTGATGGATGAGCTCGGTCGCATGGCAACGGCACTCTCTTATCACGTCAATGAACTGCAAGGCCAAGGTCTTGACCTCAACGGCAACGTGGGTCGCAACCTATTTACCGATGTGAATTCAGAAGTGGTGGCGAAGTCTCGCGTTGTGACCAGTGGTCAGTCGCAAGCGGATGTTGCGGTGTTTATTGATAACACCAATGCTCTCAAGGGCGGCGAGTACGGACTAAAGTACGACGGCAGTGACTATGTGGTGACTAAGCCGAGTGGCGAAACCATAAAAGTCAGCACCGATTCCAGCGGCAGTGCCTTTTACCTTGATGGCATGCGTGTAGAAATCCGCAACCCACCAGAGCTCGGTGAGAAGATCTTGCTGCGTCCGACGCGCAACTTTGCCGCTCAGATGCAGATGGAAAGTAATGATCCAAAAGACATTGCCGCACAGAGTTATGAAGCATCCACCACTTTTGCCCAAGGTGATGCGGAATTTAAAATTCTTCAAGCGGGTGACCTGCGCGAATTTGAAGTCATTGTCTCGCCTCGTGGTGAGCAGTTCGCGGTGACCGATACCAAAGGCAATGTGTTGATGCAGCCTCAGCCGTATCCACCTTCTGGCCCGATAACCGTTCAGGGAACAACCTTTGAATTAACCGCAGGCGCGATTGCTAACGACAAATTCACGGCAAACCTTGTCCCATCAGAGGGTGATAACGGCAACCTGCGAAAACTGCAGGATATTCAAACTAATAAGTCCTTGGATGAAGGTCAGTCAACGCTGCTAGATACTTACCATAACTTGAACACTAATACCGGTTTGAAAGCTTCGACCGCAAACCGACTCAGTGAGATTGCCACTTTAGAGAAGCAGTCTGCACAAGAGCGTATCGCTTCGATTTCTGGGGTGAACCTCGATGAGGAAGCGGCAAACATGATGAAGTTTCAGCAAGCCTATATGGCATCGTCGCGCATTATGCAGGCGGCAAACGAAACCTTCGATACTATTCTGGCGCTGAGGTAGTAGGGGGAAACCATGTTAAATCGCATCTCTAGTTTTCATAACTACCAGTCGGTTCAAAACGACCTGCGTCGCCAAGAGAATAAGGTTCACCATAACCAAGCTCAGTTGGCGTCGGGTAAAAAATTACAGTCACCGAGTGATGACCCACTCGCGACTCACTATCTACAAAATATTGGCCAGCAATCTGAGCAACTTAAACAGTATGTTAACGCCATCACCTTGGTGAGAAACCGTTTGGAGCATCACGAAGTGCTGATCTCCAACTCGGAAGGTTTTGCTGATGAAGCGAAACGTACCGTAATGGAGATGATTAACGGTGCGTTGTCGCCTGAAGACCGCTTGGCAAAACAGCGTGAGCTGCAAGAGATCTCGAATAACTTCTTATACATGGCGAACTCTCAAGATGAGTCGGGCAACTATACGTTTGCTGGAACCAAGCTGAAAAATCAGCCTTTCTTTCGTGATAACGAAGGTAACGTGATTTATGGCGGCGATGATTACCAGCGCAAAATGCGTGTCGCTAGCAGTTTTGAGATGCCAATGAATGATCCGGGCAGCAAGCTGTTCATGGAGATCAAGAACCCATTTGGCGACTACAAGCCTACGTATGAGCTGCAGTCGGCCTCTGAACTGCTGTTAGAGCGAGCGACGAACACCGAGTTCCAAGACCCGGCGACCTACAAAGTCACGTTCGTTGATATGCAGAACGGCAAGTACGCGTACCAGCTTGAAAAAGATGGCAGTGTTGTTGCAGCAAAAGATTTTGATCCAACAGAAGGGATCAAATACGAAGGCTTACACATTGAGCTTCGCGGTCAAATTACCAAGGGTGATGCGATTGTGTTGGAGCCAAGAGAGAATTTCTCGATTTTTGATACCTTCCGTGATGCTGCTGCACTGGCTGAAGAGTCTGTTTCTGACGCATCGGCAACCGCTCAGCTACACCAAGCGACGGAAGAGTTTCATGCTGCCTTTATCCATTTAACTAAGGCTCGTACCGATGTTGGTGCGCGTCTGAATACGTTGGATATTCAAGAGCAGCAACATGAGGACTTCAAGTTGTCACTGGCGAAAGCCAAAAGCAACTTTGAAGATTTGGACTATTCAAAGGCAATCATTGAGTTCAATGAGAACTCTCGTGCACTACAGGCTTCTCAGCAAGCCTTTGGTAAAACGAAAGATTTGACCCTGTTTAATTACATCTAACGCTCTGCTGTATCAATTGAGCCCTGCTTTATGCCTTATGTGCAATGCCGTAAGTGCGAGAGGGTTCTAAAAATTGCCGCTTTATTACTCGTTTTAAAGTGTAAGTAATGTAAGCGGCAAAAAGCGGCAACACACAGGTTAGAGAGATTACATAACAATAATCTATAGATTGCGCAGGTGATGGGGTTGTTTTTAAGTGATTGTTTTTGAATGAAATAAATTTATTTTGTGTCAATCTGAAACTTGGCATACAACTTGTATCTATGTAACTCAGAAATGATTTATACAGGTCTTAAACCCTAACTCAGGGTTTAGCAAGTAATATACGGTCAGTGCTTATCCATATGAGAGTAAAGCTGGCCGCTTCGCAGAAAGCTTGCGAACTCATAAGGAGAGCAAAATGGCAGTTAATGTAAGTACTAACGTTTCCGCAATGACAGCGCAGCGTTATTTGAATAAAGCGTCTAATGACCTCGCAACTTCAATGGAGCGTTTGTCATCAGGCCATAAGATCAACAGCGCGAAAGATGATGCAGCAGGTCTGCAGATCTCTAACCGCCTAACGGCACAGTCGCGTGGTCTTGATGTGGCAATGCGAAATGCTAATGACGGTATCTCGATTGCTCAAACGGCTGAAGGTGCAATGAATGAGTCTACTAACGTTCTACAACGTATGCGTGACTTGGCAATCCAATCTTCAAACGGTACTAACACGGCTGCTGAACGTACAGCACTGAATGAAGAGTCTATGGCTCTTCAAGATGAGCTTAACCGTATTGCTGAAACCACTTCATTTGGTGGTCGTCGACTACTGAACGGTTCGTTCGGTGAGGCCTCTTTCCAGATCGGTTCTAACTCTGGTGAAGCGATGATCATGGCGTTGACCAGCATCCGTGCTGATGACTTCCGCATGGGTGGTACGACGTTTGATTCAGAGAACGGTAAAGACAAGAACTGGGGAGTACCAGCAGATGCTCGTGACCTGAAGCTTGAATTCGTGACCAAGTCTGGTGAAGAAGTGAAGCTTGAGCTGATGACCAAATCAGGTGATGACATCGAAGAGCTAGCGACGTACATCAATGGTCAGTCTGACTTGATCAACGCATCGGTAACCGATGACGGTCGTCTACAAGTGTTTGTTGCTGAACCGGATCTACAACAAGGTTCTATGTCTATCTCTGGTGGCTTGGCTTCTGAGCTAGGCCTTAAGAGTGAAGGTCGTCAAACGACGGTACAAGACATCGACCTAATGACGGTTGCAGGCTCACAGAACGCAATCAGCATCATCGATTCTGCTCTGACTTACGTTGATTCACAGCGTTCTGACCTAGGTGCGAAACAAAACCGTCTAAGCCACAGTATTAACAACTTGGCGAACGTACAAGAAAACGTAGATGCGTCTAACAGCCGAATCAAAGATACCGATTTTGCGAAAGAGACGACGCAAATGACGAAATCTCAAATTCTGCAACAAGCAGGTACTTCAATACTTGCTCAAGCAAAACAGTTGCCTAACTCTGCAATGTCACTATTGCAATAGTTATTGGTTGACCTTGCTGTTCGTGTCCAGACGTGGGCCATACAGCAAGGAAAACTGGCAAGCATACTTACTATTGAGTGTTTAGCTCTCTCATCTCTCACCTGCTTCACATTTTTACGGTAAGGATGCAACGGTAAGTCAGAATGTGTTCATTTCTCGATGATCTCCACACAGGCTCTGGCCACCACCTAGCCCCAGTTCTCTCAAAGGAAAAGGGGCTTTTTCCTTTCTAGCGTTCCTGTTTTTCCGCTTTTAGCTTTCCCGTTTTTTAACATACTTCATTCATTTTCTTTCTGAATCCTGACCCTGCCTAAATTTTATCTGGTTAAAAGTTGCACGATCATTAAACGTCTCTTTTCTTAAATTTGCCCAAGATCCACCTTTGAAGTGCCCAATAGTTGAACTCTTCTAATTTTCAAACGTGAACTTTAGATCTTTGTAGAATAAAAAGATCTTACTTATCTGTTTGTTTTTATTGAGTTTATTAAATTATTTGGTTTTTTTTGAAGTTTTTTCTAAAGCTATACAAATTCGCGCCGTTATTAAAAGTAACTTTGAGAGAACTACTTGGTTTTCCGAGACGTCGGAAACCGCAACACCGGAAAATCAATTGGAGAAATCACCATGGCAGTGAATGTAAATACCAACGTTTCAGCGATGACTGCGCAACGTTACCTAAACAACGCAAACAGCGCTCAACAGACTTCTATGGAGCGTCTAGCTTCTGGCTCTAAAATCAACAGCGCAAAAGATGACGCTGCGGGCCTACAAATCTCTAACCGTTTGAACGTACAAAGCCGCGGTCTAGACGTAGCAGTACGTAACGCGAACGACGGTATCTCGATTGCACAAACTGCTGAAGGTGCAATGAACGAGACAACAAACATCCTGCAACGTATGCGTGACCTTTCTCTACAATCTGCAAACGGTTCAAACTCTAAGTCTGAGCGTGTAGCGATTCAAGAAGAAGTAACAGCACTGAACGACGAACTAAACCGTATCGCAGAAACAACCTCTTTTGGTGGTAACAAGCTTCTGAACGGTACACACGGTACTAAGTCTTTCCAAATCGGTGC
>NZ_JAHGAJ010000031.1 GCF_030248535.1 Vibrio sp. D404a
TTCGAGATTCGAGAAGAAGTGTGAAGGGTTGACCTAGTGGGTCAACCCTTTTTGTTTTGATGTACTCGCTTTTCGTATCTCGGAGCGCAGCGTATTCGCATCTCGAAGTAAAACGTTACTGCTCTTTACCTCAGACACAAAAAAACCGCTGACGAATCAGCGGCTTTTACAATCTGCATATACTCGAAATAATTGGAGTTGCAGCTAGGCAACAAGTAAGTTCAGCCCTATGAGCATAGGAGTTCTATGTAATTAGGGTGAACTTACGCAGTTAACAACGCTGCGGCTTCAAGTATGAAGAGTATTTACTTCTTCTTTTTCACTGCTTTCTTATTTGGAAGGTCAGTGATTGAACCTTCGAATACTTCCGCAGCTAGACCAACAGACTCGTGTAGAGTTGGGTGAGCGTGGATAGTAAGTGCGATATCTTCTGCGTCACAACCCATTTCGATTGCTAGGCCGATTTCACCAAGAAGCTCACCACCGTTAGTACCAACAACAGCACCACCGATTACGCGATGAGTATCTTTATCGAAGATCATCTTAGTCATACCATCTGCACAGTCAGAAGCGATTGCACGACCAGAAGCAGCCCATGGGAAAGTTGCAACTTCGTAGTTTAGGCCTTCCGCTTTCGCTTCTTTCTCAGTCTTACCTACCCAAGCAACTTCTGGCTCAGTGTACGCAATTGATGGGATTACTTTAGGGTCGAAGTAGTGCTTCTTACCAGAGATAACTTCAGCAGCTACGTGACCTTCATGCACACCTTTGTGAGCAAGCATTGGTTGACCAACAACGTCACCGATCGCGTGGATGTGAGGAACGTTTGTACGCATTTGCTTATCAACGTTGATGAAACCACGTTCGTCAACTTCGATACCTGCTTTTTCAGCGTCGATAAGTGCGCCGTTTGGAACACGACCGATAGCAACAAGAACTGCATCGTAACGCTCAGCTTCAGCTGGTGCTTTCTTGCCTTCCATTGAAACGTAGATACCATCTTCTTTCGCTTCAACTGCAGTTACTTTAGTCTCAAGCATTAGCTTGAACTTGTTCTTAATACGCTTAGTGAAGACTTTAACGATGTCTTTATCCGCCGCTGGGATAACTTGGTCGAACATCTCAACTACGTCTACTTTAGAACCTAGAGAGTGGTAAACCGTACCCATTTCAAGACCGATGATACCACCGCCCATGATAAGTAGTTTCTCAGGAACTTCTTTCAGCTCTAGCGCGTCAGTAGAATCCCAGATACGTGGGTCTTCATGTGGGATGAATGGCAGTTTGATTGGACGAGAACCAGCAGCAATGATTGCGTTGTCGAAGTTAACTGTTGTTGCTTCGCCTTCACCTTCAACAAGAATGCTGTTAGGACCAGTGAACTTACCGAAACCGTTAACAACAGTTACGTTACGCATCTTAGCCATACCGCCAAGACCGCCAGTCAGTTGATCTACAACTTTTTCTTTCCAGATACGAATCTTGCTGATGTCAGTTTGTGGCTCACCGAATACAACGCCGTGCTCAGCCATCGCTTTCGCTTCTTCGATTACTTTTGAAACGTGAAGAAGTGCTTTAGATGGAATACAACCAACGTTTAGACATACACCGCCAAGAGTGCTGTAACGTTCAACTAGTACTGTTTCTAGACCTAAATCCGCACAACGGAATGCAGCTGAGTAACCAGCAGGACCTGAACCAAGTACAACAACTTGGGCTTTAATTTCTTTGCTCATTGTGACCTCTTGTAGTCATTATCCCTAACAGGCTTGAGAAGATGTTCTTAAATTATTGGGCTTTCAAACAGCCAACATTTTACAGAGATGTTAACAGTGTGAAAGTAGCTTTAAGTTAGCCTGTGAGCTAGACAACACTTCCCTTTCGCTTTATGAGAAAAGCGGGAACTGTTCTCTAAAAAATGCTTTGTATAAAGAATTAAGGTGACTCGAAAGCCACCTTAATAATTACTTTCTAAATTACAGTACTAGACGACGAATGTCAGATAGTGCGCTGTTTAGGAAAGTAATGAAGCGTGCACCTTCAGCACCATCGATCACACGGTGGTCGTATGATAGAGACAGTGGAAGTTGTAGGCGTGGTTCGAACTCTTTGCCGTTCCACACTGGCTTCATTTCAGACTTAGATACACCTAGGATACCTACTTCTGGAGCGTTTACGATTGGCGTAAATGCAGTACCGCCGATGCCGCCAAGGCTAGAGATTGTGAAACAACCGCCTTGCATGTCAGCTGCAGTTAGCTTACCAGCACGTGCTTTCTTAGACACAGCCATTAGCTCTTCAGATAGCTCGTAGATGCCTTTCTTGTTCACGTCTTTGAATACAGGAACAACTAGACCGTTTGGAGTATCTACTGCGATACCTACGTTTACGTACTTCTTAAGAATGATGCTTTCGCCATCTTCAGAAAGAGAAGAGTTAAACGCTGGGAACGCTTCTAGCGCTTTAGCAACAGCTTTCATGATGAACACAAGAGGAGTGATCTTCATGCCAGTGTCTTTCTTAGCTTCGATTGCGTTCTGCTCTTTACGGAATGCTTCTAGCTCAGTGATGTCTGCGTTATCCCACTGTGTAACGTGAGGGATCATCACCCAGTTACGGTGTAGGTTTGCACCAGAGATCTTCTTGATCTTAGAAAGCTTCTGAACTTCAGTTTCGCCGAACTTGCTGAAGTCAACTTTTGGCCAAGGTAGTAGACCAAGAGCTGAGCCGTCGCCGCCTTTGCCAGATGCCGCAGCACCAGACTCAAGACGCTTAAGTGCATCTTTAACGTAAGACTGAACGTCTTCTTTTAGGATACGGCTCTTACGACCAGTACCTTTAACCTTAGATAGGTTAACGCCAAATTCGCGAGCTAGACGACGAACAACTGGAGACGCGTGAGCGTAGTCGTTGTTTTCTTGGAAGTCGCTTGCTGCTGGTGCCGCCGCTGGAGCTTCAGCTTTTGGTGCAGGAGCTGCTGCTGGAGCAGGTGCTGCCGCTTGCGCTGGAGCCGCAGTAGGAGCTGGAGCTGCGCCTTCAACAACGAAAGTCATGATTAGAGAGCCAGTTGACACTTTGTCGCCAGCTGCAATCTTGATCTCTTTAACTGTACCAGCGAATGGTGCAGGAACTTCCATTGAAGCTTTGTCGCCTTCAACAGTAATTAGAGATTGCTCTTCTTCTACTGTATCGCCAACCGCTACCATTACTTCAGTAACTTCTACTTCGTCACCGCCGATATCAGGAACGTTTACTTCTTTTTCTGCTGATGCCGCAGGAGCTGCTGCTGGAGCCGCTTCAACTGCAGGAGCAGCTGCTACTGGCGCACCAGAGCCTGCCACTTCGAATACCATCACTAGAGAACCAGTAGATACTGAGTCACCAGAAGCGATCTTGATCTCTTTAACTGTACCAGCGAATGGTGCAGGAACTTCCATTGATGCTTTGTCGCCTTCAACAGTTAGAAGAGATTGCTCTTCTTCTACTGCATCGCCAACTGCAACCATGATTTCAGTAACTTCTACTTCGTCGCCACCGATATCTGGAACGTGAACTTCTTTAAGCTCTGCCGCTGCTGCTGGAGCTGGAGCCGCTGCTGGAGCTGCTTCAGCCGCAGGAGCAGGTGCAGCTTGCGCTGCACCCTCGGCTTCGAAAATCATGATTAGAGAACCAGTAGTAACAGAATCGCCTTCCGCTACTTTGATCTCTTTTACGATACCCGCTTGAGACGCAGGAACTTCCATTGAAGCCTTGTCGCCTTCAACAGTGATCAGTGACTGTTCTTCTTCAACCTTGTCGCCAACGTTTACTAGAATCTCAGTTACTTCAACCTCATCAGCACCGATGTCAGGTACGTTAATTTCGATTGCCATTGTTTTTCTACCTTATGCGTATTGCGGGTTTGTTTTTTCTGTATCGATGTTGAACTTAGCAATTGCTTCAGCAACTACTGATTTCTCAACATCACCACGTTTAGCCAGCTCAGTTAGCGCTGCAACAACTACGTAGCCTGCGTTAACTTCGAAGTGACGACGTAGGTTCTCACGGCTGTCAGAACGACCGAAGCCATCAGTACCAAGTACTTTGTAAGACTCAGTTGGCATGAATGCACGTACTT
Source organism: Vibrio sp. D404a (assembly GCF_030248535.1). Classification (GTDB taxonomy): domain Bacteria; phylum Pseudomonadota; class Gammaproteobacteria; order Enterobacterales; family Vibrionaceae; genus Vibrio. Next base: position 4,118 of record NZ_JAHGAJ010000031.1, read on the forward strand.
GCTCAGCGTAGTTCTTCATGTAGTCCGTCGCAGCGATTGCTGGTTCGTTACCAAGAACAGTCGTGATGTAAGGTACTTTTGCTTCAGCTTCCGGGTGAAGCATGTTGTAACGCTCTGCATCTTGACCGTCACGAGTTAGCTCGTTGAAAGACGTTACAGAGAACACGTCAGATGCTACGCCGTACTCTTCGCTTAGGATAGTCGCTGCTTTGCGTACTTCGTTCATGATAGTACCAGAGCTCATTAGCTGAACTTTACCCTTAGCACCTTCGTGAGACTCAAGCTTGTAGATACCCTTACGAATACCTTCTTCAGCGCCTTCTGGCATTGCTGGCATTGCGTAGTTTTCGTTCATTACTGTTAGGTAGTAGTAAACGTTCTCTTGCTCAGGACCGTACATGCGACGGATACCGTCTTGCATGATTACCGCTAGCTCGTAAGCAAACGTTGGGTCGTAAGAGATACAGTTAGGGATAGTGTTCGCTTGGATGTGCGAGTGACCATCTTCGTGCTGTAGACCTTCACCGTTCAGTGTTGTACGACCAGCTGTAGCACCTAGTAGGAAGCCACGAGCTTGTTGGTCACCTGCTAGCCATGCCATGTCACCAATACGTTGGAAACCGAACATTGAGTAGTAGATGTAGAACGGGATCATTGGCAGGTCGTTTGTGCTGTATGAAGTTGCAGCAGCAACCCATGAAGCCATAGAACCTAGCTCGTTGATACCTTCTTGAAGAACTTGACCAGACGTTGCTTCTTTGTAGTAAGAAACGATGCCTTTATCTTCTGGAGTGTATTCTTGACCGTGTGGGTTGTAGATACCAACCTGACGGAATAGACCTTCCATACCGAACGTACGTGCTTCATCACAGATGATTGGAACGATGTTCTTACCGATGTTCTTGTTCTTAAGAAGAATGTTCAACGTACGAACGTATGCCATAGTCGTTGAGATTTCACGCTTCTGTGCACCAAGTAGAGGAGCGAACTCTTCTAGCTCAGGAACTTTGAACTCTTGAGTGAAGTTTGGAAGACGAGCAGGCGTGTAACCGTGTAGCGCGTTACGACGTGCGTGCAGGTATTCGTACTCAGCAGAACCTTCTTCCAGTTTTAGGTAAGGAAGTTCAGCTACTTTCTCATCAGAAAGGATGTCTTGTAGGCCTAGACGGTCACGTAGGTATTGTACGTGAGTCATGTCCATCTTCTTAACACCGTGTGCGATGTTCTTACCTTCTGCAGCTTCACCCATGCCGTAACCTTTAACAGTCTTAGCTAGGATTACAGTCGGCTTGCCACCTGTCTCTTTTGCATTGTTGAATGCAGCGAACAGTTTAGAAGAATCGTGACCACCACGCTTCAGTTCGAAGATTTGGTCATCAGTCATGTCTGCAACTAGTGCAGCTGTTTCTGGGTACTTACCAAAGAAGTGCTCACGTACGTATGCGCCATCTTTAGATTTGAATGTTTGGTAGTCACCGTCGATAGTTTCGTTCATTAGTTGAAGAAGCTTACCAGTAGTGTCTTTAGCTAGCAGAGAATCCCAGTTGCTACCCCAGATAACTTTAACAACGTTCCAACCTGCACCTTTGAATAGGCCTTCAAGTTCTTGGATGATGCTACCGTTACCCATTACAGGGCCATCTAGACGCTGTAGGTTACAGTTGATTAGGAAACATAGGTTGTCTAGCTTCTCACGCGCAGCGAAAGAGATAGCACCACGTGATTCTGGCTCATCCATCTCACCGTCGCCTAGGAAAGCGTAGACACGTTGAGCAGAAGTATCTTTAAGACCACGGCCTTCTAGGTACTTAAGGAAACGAGCTTGGTAGATCGCAGAGATCGGACCTAGACCCATAGATACTGTAGGGAACTGCCAGAATTCAGGCATCAGTTTAGGGTGCGGGTAAGATGGAACACCTTTGCCGTCTACTTCTTGACGGAAGTTGTCTAGCTGCTCTTCAGTTAGACGACCTTCAACGAATGCACGAGAGTAGATACCTGGAGAGATGTGACCTTGGTAGTAAACCAGATCGCCACCGTCTGTCTCGTTTGGAGCACGGAAGAAGTGGTTGAAACATACTTCGTAGAACGCCGCTGCAGACTGGTAAGAAGCCATGTGACCACCAAGGTCTAGGTCTTTCTTAGAAGCACGCAATACGATCATGATTGCGTTCCAGCGAATAATCGAACGAATACGACGCTCAAGAGTTACGTCACCTGGGTAAGCTGGCTCTTGTGCTGCTGGAATGGTGTTGATGTAGTTAGTGTTGATACCAGTTGGCATATCAACGCCGTCTAAACGCGCCTTTTCTAGAACTGTTTCTAGTAGGAACTGTGCACGTTCTACACCTTCTTCACGTACTACTGACTCAAGAGCTTCTAACCAATCTTGAGTTTCCAGAGCATCAACGTCATGCTTCATGTCAGACATGGCGATCTATCCTTTTTGTTAGTTGGATTCTACTAAACATGTAAAAAGCCGTAGGATTACGACTCTTTACCCTGTTGAATTCGACGAAGTGAACGTTCGCGTCGCGACTCTTCTCTTGTCAAATCCAGCAATGTTTCTTCGATATAAGCTAAATGAGAATGTGACATTTCACGCGCCTGTTCTGGCTGTCCTGAAACAATCGCATCCACGATGTTAGCTCGATGTATACTCACTTTTTCCACAACGTCTTTACGACGATGCAACAGCTTTAGATTTTCTAAGACATTTTGCTCAAGTAACGGTGCTAGGCTGCGAACAATGTGTAACAACACAACGTTATGAGCAGCTTCCGTTAAAGCGATAAGGAAAGCCATCACAGCTGCCGATTCAGCTTCGATATCAGCTTGTTCTTGCGCACTTCGAATCTTTTCTTGGCACGCTTGAATTCGAGCAAAGTCTTCCTCGGTACCACGTAATGCCGCAAAGTAAGCAGAAATCCCCTCCATCGCATGACGCGATTCCAACAAGTCTAGTTGGGTTTCAGAGTGGGTGGACAACAAATTCAGGAGCGGATCTGAAAAGCTCTTCCAGATATTTTCACTGACGAACGTTCCCCCACCTTGACGGCGGGTAAGCAAGCGCTTGGCTTCTAAACGTTGTATCGCTTCTCGGATTGAAGGACGAGACACATCGAACTGTTTAGCCAGTTCACGCTCTGGCGGCAGTTGCTGCCCAGGCGCCAGTGTTCCTTCCACAATCAACCTTTCCAACTCTTGTTCAATGACATCAGAGAGTTTTGGCTGACGAATCCTTTGATAAGCCATAGTTTGTTGTTCTTCTTTTTCTTTGCTGACAATTGGTAATACCAATTTTAAGTTGTGCAGAAATTAACATAATTAAAACGCCACTGTCCAGCTGAAAATTGACCTGAATCATAGAACACAGTGTGAATTAACCGTGATTTAACATTTGAAATTTAAAACAGCAACCAAATTGGTCTTACCATTTACAGCGGTAATACTTTTGGGGAGTGTTCGTGCTAGAAAGTTTCAGGATAAAAATGAAATATTTCAGATTGATTAGGCAGAGTTGATTAAAATTCCAACCAAGCGCACAGATTGAGAATAAAACCCATTAATAAATGGTCACATCTAACCATGTGAAAGATTCATCACATTGTTGAACGAATAAAAAGGGCTTGCACCCAGAACGTTTACAAGCCCTTAACAGTCGCGCTAAATAAAATATACACCTCTATGAGTATGAGAAATTTAGTCCAGTAAAGACTGGCGGTACTTTATCCAATCAAAAGAGAGGCCTGGATCGGTTTTACGCAGTGGTGCGATGTATTGATGACCGGTGATACGCTGTGGCGTAATCTCAGGAAAGCGGTGAGTAAGGGATTGGGTAAGTTGAGCAAGGGCTTGATATTGCGATTCTGTGTAAGCAACGAAATCACTTCCTTCCAGTTCAATTCCTATCGAGTAGTCGTTACAGCGATCTCGACCTGCAAAGCTAGATGCGCCCGCATGCCAAGCTCTGTCTAAAAACGACACAAACTGTACCACCTCGCCATCTCGACGAATTAGGCAATGTGCCGACACCCCCATGTTGTGAATCACTTTAAAGAAAGGATGTTCATCAGGGTTTAGTTTGCCAGTAAAGAACTGCTCAATGTAAGGACCTCCGAACTGACCCGGTGGTAGGCTGATGTTGTGCACCACCAGCAAGGAAATATCATCTTGCAAAGGACGCGCATCATAAAATGGAGAAGGCACATGTCTTGCGGCGTTGTACCACCCTGTTTCACTGATCATCATTAATGCCCCCCTCCTTACTCTTTTACTACTCAATATATAATACTGTCAGTGTGAGCTCGACCTAACACGAGTCGGGCTCAACCCTTTAATTTGCTGTGAAGCAAGAGTATCATTCGTACCCCACTCCCTTTCAAGATTAGATTTGCGATGAAAAACACACATAACAGCCAACAGCGCCTTGATTACCTAAAAGAGCAACTTCCACTAGAGATCTCTCGCGCGGTTGCCGAGACAATCAAAGAAGACCTAGGCGGCACCCTAGATCCAGCGGCTGATATCACTGCAAGTCTAATTCCAGCGGATGCGGTAAACAGCGCAACCATCATTACTCGTGAACACGGTGTATTTTGTGGTAAAGCTTGGGCCGATGAAGTATTCAAGCAGCTGGGCGGTGAAGTAACGATCGAGTGGAACGTAGAAGATGGCGATAAGGTTGAGCCAAACCAAACGCTATGTACGCTATCAGGTCCTGCACGCGCACTATTAACGGGCGAGCGCAATGCGATGAACTTCATCCAAACGCTTTCTGGCTGTGCAACCGCGACGGCTATCTATGCAGAGAAGATTGCTCACACTGAGTGTCGCTTGCTTGATACTCGTAAAACCATCCCTGGCCTGCGCAGCGCTCTAAAATACGCAGTCGCTTGTGGTGGCGGCTTTAACCACCGTATTGGTGTTTTCGACGCTTACTTAATCAAAGAGAACCACATCATTGCTTGTGGTGGTATCGAGAAAGCTATCTCTACAGCGAAAGAACTCAACCCAGGTAAACCTGTTGAAGTAGAAACCGAGAGCCTAGAAGAGTTAGAGCAAGCGATCAGCGCTGGCGCTGACATCATCATGCTAGACAACTTCACGACAGACATGATGCGTGAAGCCGTTAAGATCAACGCAGGTCGTGCGGCACTGGAAAACTCTGGCAACGTGACTCTAGAAACAATTGCTGAGTTTGCAGAAACTGGCGTTGATTACATTTCGGTAGGTGCATTGACTAAACACTTAAAAGCGATGGATCTTTCGATGCGCTTCAAAGATTAATCTATTGATTAACAACACATTTACTATTAAAGGCACCGCTCAATCCGGTGCCTTTTTTATACCTACCATTTCACTATTGAGACACTCTATTTAACTCGGTCGCATAAATCCATGCAGAATATGAAACAAGTCACTAATAAATTCAAAGCGACTCGCGCCCTTCTCTGAACGCCATTCCACACAGGATTACCGACTCTTATTCTAAATCCATCAGGTGCTTGCACTGTAACCAACAATAAATGGATTAGAACAATGAACAAGAAAAGACAAACAAAGCAGAAGGGTTTTACGTTAATTGAGTTGATGATTGTGGTGGCGATTATTGGCGCCTTATCTGCAATAGCAGTTCCTGCTTATAAAGACTACGTAAATAAGAGTGAAGCATCCTCTGCTCTTGCGACTCTCAAAGGTGTCATAACACCTGCTGAGTTATTTATCCAAGAGAACGGTAATTTGACAACTTTAAATGCTATGGGAGTCGCTTCAGGCGCTAATTCACTTGGAGAAATTGGAATAGCTACTCAAGCAGCTTCTGCTGCTGCAATTACATTCACCTTCGATTCTGGTGCTCTAAATTCTGGTGTTATTACGGTCACGCGTTCAGACACTGGATGGGGATGTGCTCGAAGTGCTAACACAACTCTTACAGGTCTAGAGCTAGAAGGCTGTGACTAATAAAATATGCTAACCAACCTTCCCACAGTTTTACGTCAGGCTAACCTACTTAGCCTGACCCAAGAACAAGTCGTAGTGGAACATCTGCAAGCCTCTGGTAGTTCTACCCCAGAGGCTTTGATTACGCTTGGGTTCTTTACATCTAACGCCCTTGCTGAACATGCCTCTCATATATTCGGATTACCGATCATCTCTTTAGCCGATTACGACTACGAGGCGCAGTGCGAGCAATTGGGGCTGCGTGAACTCATCACCAAGCACCACGCCATTCCCGTTGCCAAATCCCCCTCCAGCCTAACGCTCGCATCGGCCGATCCTACCGACTTACAGGCAGAAGATGACTTCCGTTTCGCGACTGGGTTGCAGATTGAATTGGTATTGGCCAATCATCAAACGCTCGAAAGCGCTATCCGTCGCCTCTATGGTAAGGCTATCTCTAGCAGTGATGGTAACCGCAAAGAGATCACCCAAGATGAACTGGCTCACCTCGTTGAGATCTCAGATGACGAAGTCACCACCATTGAAGATCTGAGCCAAGATGACTCCCCCGTTAGTCGCTTCATCAATCAAATATTAGTTGATGCGGTGCGCAAAGGTGCTTCGGATATCCACTTCGAACCCTATGAAGAGTATTACCGAGTCAGGCTGCGTTGTGATGGTATCTTAGTTGAAACCCAACAGCCCGCCGCTCATCTCAGCCGCCGCCTTTCTGCACGTCTAAAGATCCTTGCGAAGCTAGATATAGCAGAGCGTCGTCTACCTCAAGATGGTCGAATTAAGCTAAGACTCAACCAAGAAATCGCCATCGATATGCGCGTCTCAACTCTCCCAACGCTATGGGGTGAAAAGATTGTTCTCAGGCTACTCGACAGCAGTGCGGCCAATCTTGATATTGATATATTGGGTTACAGCGAGCAACAAAAGGCACTGTATCTCAACGCACTCAAACGCCCACAAGGGATGATCTTGATGACGGGTCCAACCGGTAGTGGCAAAACCGTCTCTCTCTATACTGGGCTTCGCATCCTTAATACCTCTGAACGCAACATCTCGACTGCGGAAGATCCAGTTGAGATAAACCTGTGTGGTGTTAATCAGGTACAAGTCCAACCCAAGATCGGCTTTGGTTTTGCTGAGGCGCTACGATCTTTCTTGCGCCAAGACCCAGATATCGTGATGGTCGGCGAGATTCGCGATATTGAAACCGCAGAGATCGCCATTAAAGCCTCTCAGACAGGGCACCTCGTCTTATCGACGTTACATACGAATTCCGCCGCAGAAACCGTTACGCGTCTTGCTCATATGGGCATTGAGCCATTCAACCTCGCATCGTCGCTGAGTTTAATCATTGCCCAGCGCCTCGCACGGCGGCTATGTCCGCACTGCAAGATTGAAGACAACAACCAAACGGTTTATCAACATCACGCTATCGCTCCTCATCATACTTTCTATCAAGCCAACCCAGACGGCTGTAATGAATGCAATCAGGGGTATTCAGGGCGTGTCGGTATCTATGAGGTGATGCCCTTTACCGACAAACTCAAAGCCAGTCTTATCTCTCGCCCCAATGCAATAGAAATTGAAAACTTAGCCAAGCAAGAAGGCATGCAAACCTTACAAGACTCTGGCTTAGAGAAGTTGCTATCAGGCGTGACCAGCTACCAAGAGCTACAACGTGTTCTCTATATCTAACCCTACCTCGGTGTAACCCTATGGCGACCAAACCAAAACAATCGCAGCTTAAGAACTACCATTGGCGAGGCATCAATAGCTCAGGAAAGAAAGTTGCAGGACAAACTCTTGCCCTAACAGAGCTAGAGGTCAGAGAGAAACTGCGTGACCAACACATCCAGATTAAGAAGATTAAGAAAAAGAGTATTTCGGCGATGACTCGACTCACGCACAGAGTCAAAGCCAAAGACATCACCATCTTGACGCGCCAATTAGCCACCATGCTCTCCACCGGTGTCCCAATCATTCAGGCAATCAAGCTGGTGTCCGACAATCACCGCAAAGCTGAAATGAAATCGATACTCTCGCAGATCTGTAAGGGCGTTGAAGCAGGAACCCCGCTCTCCAAAGCGATGAGAACGGCAAGTCGCCATTTTGATGATCTGTATACCGACCTTGTTGCAACAGGTGAATTGTCGGGTAACCTTGCAGAAGTCTTTGAGCGACTGGCAACCTATAGAGAAAAGAGCGAGCAACTCAAGTCTAAAGTGGTTAAGGCTCTGATTTATCCAGTTATGGTCGTACTGACGGCCTTAACGGTTTCCTATTTGATGTTAACTATGGTGATACCTGAGTTCGAGTCTATGTTCTCAGGGTTTGGGGCAGACCTGCCTTGGTTTACCGGTAAAGTCATGGAGCTATCTCACTGGATGCAGGCTTACAGCTTCTATACATTTGTCGGTTTGGGTGGAGCAACAGTGCTCTTCATACAAGCTCGTAAACGTTCTTATGCCATAAGGCTTGCCACCAGCCGGATAGGCTTGCGCATACCGATTATTGGTGGAGTGATGGCTAAAGCCTCGATAGCTAAGTTTAGCCGGACGCTCTCAACCAGTTTCAGCTCTGGGATACCTATCCTGACCAGCCTCAGAACCACAGCCAAAACCACAGGTAATATCCACTTCGAGTCTGCTATTACTGAAGTCCACAAAGAAACTGCCGCAGGCATGCCGATGTATATCGCGATGCGCAACAGCCAAGCCTTCCCTGAAATGGTGCTGCAGATGGTAATGATAGGCGAAGAGTCTGGCAACCTCGATGAAATGCTTAATAAGGTGGCGACTATCTATGAGTTTGAGGTCGATAACACCGTCGATAACTTAGGCAAGATCTTAGAGCCATTAATCATCGTTTTCTTGGGTTCTGTGGTCGGTGGCTTAGTGGTTGCGATGTACTTACCGATCTTTAATCTAATGAGTGTGTTAGGATAGGCGATAATCAATGACACACGCATGGCACTCGCCAGTTAGACCACAGTGGACAGGACACGATGGAAGTATTTCACTACTATCCTTGGCTATTCCCCGTATTAGCTTTTATCTTCAGCCTACTTATCGGTAGTTTTCTCAATGTAGTCATTCACCGTCTACCCATTATGATGGAACGCGAATGGCAACAAGAGTGCTCAGAGAGCTTTCCAGACTATAAGATTCCTATGCCTAAAGGTACTTATAACCTAAGCGTGCCTCGTTCAACATGCCCAAAGTGTGAAACGCAAATCCGCGCTATCGATAACATTCCCGTGATCAGCTGGTTACTACTCAAAGGTAAGTGTCGTAAGTGCTCCAATCCTATCAGCCCACGCTATCCGCTTGTTGAATTGCTAACCGCTGTAATGTGTAGCTTTATTGCTGCTCACTTTGGTTTTAGCTACTACGCACTGGCCTTGATCTTTTTTACCTTTGCCCTGATTGCAGCGACCTTCATCGATCTCGATACCATGCTACTGCCAGATCAAATCACCTTGCCTCTAGTCTGGTCGGGGATTGCTCTGGCACTGTTCGGTGTTAGCCCAATTTCGCTGCAAGATTCAGTTATCGGTGCAATGGCTGGTTATCTTGCTCTGTGGTCAGTCTATTGGCTATTTAAGCTACTGACTGGCAAAGAGGGCATGGGCTATGGTGATTTCAAACTACTGGCAGCGCTTGGCGCATGGCTTGGTTGGCAACACCTACCTATGATCATCTTGCTTTCCTCTCTCGTTGGCCTGGTATTTGGCTTGATTCAATTACGATTGAAACAGCAAGGCATCGATAAAGCCTTCCCGTTTGGCCCATATCTCGCCATTGCTGGTTGGATTAGCCTGATTTGGGGCGAGAACATTATGGCTTGGTATTTTACTTCGGTATTAGGAATCTAATTTATGGCAACCATTATTGGCCTTACAGGTGGCATCGCGAGTGGAAAAACCACCGTTGCAGACCTATTTCAAGAGCACTTCAATATTGAGATTGTCGATGCTGATATCGTCGCTCGCGAAGTCGTTGCTGTTGGTAGTGATGGCTTACAACAGATAACTGAACATTTTGGCGAAGCGATCTTATTAGAAGACGGGACTCTTAACCGCGCGAAGCTACGTGAACAGATCTTCAGTAACCCACAAGATAAAGCTTGGCTGAACGCACTGCTTCATCCAATGATCCGCAATAAGATTGAAGAAGGGCTGACAAACATTCGCTCTCCCTATGGTTTACTCGTTGCACCTTTACTGATTGAAAACCAAATGCAAGGTATGGCGGATCGCGTTTTAATTGTTGATGTTCCAACAGAAGTTCAGATTGAGCGTACTATGAGTCGCGACAATGTCTCTGAAGAACAAGTGATGGCGATACTTAAATCACAAGCTTCAAGAGAGCAACGCTTAGCGGTTGCGGACGACGTGATTAAAAACCATACTAAAAACCAAGATCTTTTGCCTCAAATCACAGAATTACATCAAAAGTATCTAGCAATAAGCACACAAGATCGGTAAAAATAGTCTTATGTTGAATGAAGGTTTGCTTGATGATCACTCATAAATTTGAACATCCTCTAAATGAGAAAACACGTATCTACTTAAGAGTGGAATCCCTCTTGAGGCAACTGCACCTGTCTTCAACATTTTCAGATGCTCAGCAGTACCAGCTATTCTTTCGTTCAATCTTCGATCTGATCGAAATCTTTGAGCAAATTCAGCTAAAGAGTGAACTGGCAAAAGACATTGAGAAGCAGCGTGTAACGTACAAGAGCTGGCTCAATGTCGAAGGCGTCGATCAAGAGATGCTCACTTCACTGCTAGAAGACATCGGCAGCATCTACCGTGAGCTAATGCTAGCTGAACGCTTTGGCCAATCTCTTAAAGAAGATCGCTTCTTGAGTGCCATTCGTCAGCGTTTCAACCTTCCGGGTGGTTCATGTTGCTTTGACTTACCGGCTCTGCACTACTGGCTACATCTGCCTCTCGATAAGAGAATGAACGATGCTAAAGCTTGGATGGATAGCTTACAGCCTCTGTATGACGCGCTAACCCTATGGTTAAAGCTAACTCGTGAAACGGGTCGCTTCCAACCACAAATCGCTCGTGCAGGCTTCTTCCAGAGCGATGCTGAAGAGGCCAATATCTTACGACTCTCAATTCCAATGCAGTATGGCGCTTACCCAATGATTTCAGGTCATAAGAACCGCTTTGCCGTGAAGTTTATGTGTTTTGAAAGTGGTCAGGCGTGCACTCAAGATATCGAATTTGAGCTCGCTGTCTGCAGCTAGCTTATTTGTCGCTAAATACCTTATTAAAGTTGGCTTGAGCCATGCTCAAGCCTACAATTCTAGAACTACACCCAACTAAGAACCATTATGTCTAAGAAAATCACCATCGTTAAATGCCCACAATGTCAGACTGATGTTGAGTGGGGTGAGCAGAGTCCACATCGCCCTTTCTGTAGCAAACAGTGTCAGATGATTGATTTCGGTGAGTGGGCCGACGAAGAGAACAGTATCGCGGGTGCTCCGGATATGTCGGATAGTGATGGTTGGTCGGAAGATCAGTACTAAGTTCGAGATTCGAG
>NZ_JAHGAJ010000032.1 GCF_030248535.1 Vibrio sp. D404a
ATAAAGATTTGCTGTTACCTTTCTGGGGTTTTTCTTCTAAGTTGCTGAAAATTAAGCCTTTAATTTCAAAAACACACCCGAGATCGCGTTTATGGTATAAAAGTTTTCCGGCGTTTGACCTTTTAGAAAAACCGATCAATAGTATGCAATATAACCCTTAATCTGATTGATCGATGAAAACGCATTATCATAAAATTACTCAATCAAATAGCCTCATCGAAGCGTCCTTCAACCTTAAGCTTCAAGAACGTCGGTTGATCTTGTTTGCTCTTAGTCGAGTGAAGAACCTGACAGAACATAACCTTGTGTTCGAGATATCTCCACCTGAGTACGCGAAGGTATTCGAGATCAACACTGACTCTAGTTACCGCGCTCTGCGTGAAACCGTGAACAGTCTTCGTGATGAGAAGGTTTGGATTCACCAAGAGGACGGTACAAAGCTCGATATCAACTGGGTTACAGCTCGTGCTCAACATCCTGAAGGATTGGTGGCCATCAAGCTCAATGAAGATTTACGCCCATACCTAGTTAACCTGCAGAAGAACTTCACTTCCTACGGTATCGAGAACATCGTAGCACTCAATCTCAAGCATTCGTTTCGTATCTATGAGCTTCTGAAACAGTACGAGAGCATCGGTACGCGCTTGCTAGAGCTAGATTTCATTCGTGATCGTCTAATGCTCAGTAAGAGCTATGATGCGTTTAAGCTGCTGCGCTCAAAGGTTATTGACCCGTGTGTGAAAGAGATTAACGAAAGCACCGATCTGCTTGTGAGTTATGTGCCAGTTAAGAGCGGTCGTAAGATTGTGGCCCTGAACTTCACTATCAACAAGAACCCTGAACGTCAGAACGTTATCGAGATTGAACAAACCGATGACATGGGCGGTGATGAGTCTATCTTTGATCTTGATAAAGCCATTCTTCGATGAACCTACCAACATGGACAGAGGATATCTTTCACAAGCATCAACTTGGCTTTGAAGGTGTCCATCTCAAGTCGATCATCTGGGAGCGATTTCAACGAGATTAAGCGAGACAACCACACGTATATAGAGCGTTATATTTAAGGAGCAAGTTTTGCCTCATTGTATTATTGAACATTCATCACCTATCGAGCCAGTAGAGTTGAATCAGAAGGTGTTTATGGGGGCTCTAGAGTCGAATTTGTTTGAGCCAGATGGTAGCGATATAAAGGTTAGAAGTATCGCATATGAAAATTATCAAACGGGCTCTAACAAAGAGAACTTTATTCATGTAACTCTACGTATGCTTTCCGGGCGCAGCGAGCAGGACAAGTTACTTTTGTCTAATAGTGTTATGTCTAAGCTGAAATCAATCCAGTTAGTCGGTGCTTCTTTAACGGTAGAGGTTGTCGATATAGACAGAAACAGCTATTCCAAGCAGGTAGTTTAAATATAACAATCTGTTTAAGAGTAATTCGCAACGCTTGGCATTTTTGCTATGCGTTGCGTTCTGTGTTTAAGGTGGTTTGCGGTAGCTTCGGTATTGCGTTGCTCACACCTAGCAAGGCGTTAAGCGTACACATCGGAACCGATGTCTAAAGGAAACTATGAAAATAACAACATTAGTGGATAACACTCGGCTGGACGGTAGGCAAGATTTGGCTGTTGAGCGTGGGTTATCATTACATATTGAAACTGAATCATTGAATATACTATTTGATATGGGTGGAGGAGATACGTTTTGTCAAAATGCGCCTCTACTAGGTGTTGATATCGAACGCGTTGATATTGCGGTTATATCGCATCGGCACCATGATCACTGTAATGGTGCTGTAGATTTTGTTTCTCACAATTCTAAAGCCAACGTGTTTTTGAAAGATTGCGAAGAAAAAAACTACTATTTTCGTGCTTGTGGCTTCAAAAATGATGTTGGTATCAATACAGGTTTACTAAAAGACAGCTATGAGCGGCTTGTATTCGTTAACCAAACAACTGAAATTGCGCCGAATGTATTTGTTATTACTGATATAAGTACCAAACACGAAAAGCCAAAAGGAAACCGGTATCTATATACGCAATCTCAAAATGGATGGGAATCCGATACATTTGACCATGAATTACTACTAGTGATAAAAGAGCACGACGGTTTAGTTATATTTACTGGTTGTGCTCATAGTGGAGTTCTTAATATGGTTGACACTGCTGTTAGCTATTTTCCGAGTGAGAGAGTTAAAGCAGTCGTTGGGGGCTTTCACCTAGTTGGGTTGCCACTATTCGATAGTATCGGTGGGACTAAGCAAGACATCAAAGACCTTGGTCGCGCATTGTTACAATACCCCATTGATAAACTGTATACAGGGCACTGCACAGGTAAGAAGGCTTATGGTCTGCTAAAAGGAGTACTCGGAGAACGTTTAGAGGCAATCCCCACGGGAAGCTGTATTAATGTATAGCGAAAAGTACGCTTAACAAGATGATTGGACTCCCCACCCCCAATCCGCCTATCTTTAAATAGGAAGTAACACGGGAGTCTGATTATGAAAAATATCATTATTGGCGTTGATCTAGCCGCTAAGGTTATCCAAGTTTGCGTTTACGCAGATAAAAAGGTGCAATCTAATCGAGAAATGACACCGAAACAATTCAGCGCTTATCTCAGTAATCTGTCCCCCTCTCTGGTGGTGTTTGAAGCTTGTGCAAGCTCTAACTATTGGAACCAAATTGCCACATCTTTAGGCCACACTTCGAAGTTAATTTCCTCTCGTTTGGTTAAAGCGGTTCGTCAGAATCAAAAAACAGATAAGAATGACGCTTTAGCGATCATTCAAGCCTCACAGTTACCTGAAGTAACTTTCGTTTCTGGTAAGACGAATAGCCAACAGCAAGCGCAATCAATGCTGAAATTACGAGAACAAGCTGTTAAACAACGGACGGCATTAAAAAATCAATTAATAGGATTGATGAGGGAGTTTAATCTTCCAGTTTCGAGAAACCATCAAGGCTTTACCCAATCGATAGAGCTGATTTTGGAAGACGCGGGCAATGAGCTAACAGTTGATTTTAGACATATGCTGAAAGTGTCACTCGACTTATATTTGGTTTTGTGCGAAGCAATTGATACTTATGATCATTCCCTTGATCAATGGATAAGGTCAATCCAAGAATGCCGAAAGTTAATGAAGATTGAAGGTATCGGGAAGTTAAACGCAATTCATTTATACATTGCTTTGGCATCAGGAGAACTTGGTCAGTTTAAAAAGGGAAAAGATGTTTCTGCTTGTATTGGCTTAACACCACTCCAACATTCTTCTGGTGGTAAAGCGAAGTTGGGACATATTGATAAACGGAAAAACTCATCGTTGCGCAGTCTATTAATTACTGGCGCGATGGCTGTGGTTCAGCAAGTCGTAAAACGCGACGCTAAAACAAAGAAAGAGCAGTGGCTGCAAGCATTAGTAGTACGTAGAGGTAAAAAATGTGCAGCGGTCGCGTTGGCAAATAAAACAGTCCGTACCGCTTTTGCTATGCTTAAATCTGATACGGAGTATAGAGCATCTATGCTCTGACAGTTTGACAAAATGAAGCGTAAGATAAAAGTTAGGTGATACAGAATAGTCGGAAGAGGAAAAGCTCGCTAACAAGCATTGTACCCTGACAGCCGAAATTATCATTGAGCAGAGGTAGCTCCTCAATAGTAGCTCGTATATAAGCACGCGAATATCTATCGTTCTTTTTGTTGAAACGGGGAGTCCATATAAGCATTTAAGAGTGATTCGCAACGCTTGCCGTTTTCGTTTCACTCAAAGTATAGGCAAGCGCCGCTCACACCTTAATGCGGCTACATGGATTCCCCCAGGCTGTCAAAGATCCGCTAAACTAATAGTGATTGGCTTTGGACTGCCGCTCTACATTCGGCCTACTTATCGACAAGTTCGTTTTTGTCGTGGCCATGATGACTTACGCGACTGCGGTGCCTTATTCGTTAGATGACATCAAGTGTGTCCGCCGCATTAACAGGCTCTCCGCAAGTGGTCTTAACCTATCTCCATCATTAGCGTCTGCAACAATGGCTTTAACTGTATTCACCATCTTTATGGTATTGCCAGAAGTAGTGTGTAGCTTCTTCTTTGGCTCTTTTCTTGTCTGTTGATGACGTTCCCCATAGACCTTTCTTGCAGTCATAGTGATGAATGCCATTCTTGAACTTGTAGATAGTATTGGCTTCAAATAGAGACTTCTCATCTCGCATTATCCCGACCGTTTGCCTTATCTTGTTCAGTTCATCGGGATCAACTCTATTTAGCGCCTCTTCTGATGCAGGCTCTATTCAAACGAATGTCGTGGTCAGTAGTAGGAGAACGGTTAGCTACTCGAATGCTTGTTAAGCAGCTAGAGAAGTTAACCAAGATGGACACGAACGATCTTGATGAAGCCTACAAAGACAAGATGCTTGATGAGCTTTACACCAAGCGTCTAAAGGCAGCAAAGAAAAAGGAGAACTACTATGGCCCAGACGTACATATGTAATAAGTGCTAACAAGAGATTGAGTTTGATGAAGTAGGGTATTTGGGCCCATCAAACCGCGATTCTACCTCATGCTCTCCGTTCATGTCTTTTGTCTGCATTTGTCATACCTGCGAAGAAGAATACCAGTCTTCCATCGACAATCCTTCTACATAATTTTCTTCACAATTTAGCGCCCGACAAGGGCACTAAATGTTGTTAAGTTAGTGGTGACTTAATAGCAATAGAGAAGTCAAATGTCTGATACGGAACCAACTTGCAAAGTTGATCGGCTAACACTGCAAACACCATTACCGCATACACCATATTTTGGTTTTACCTATGACATTATTAGTGGTGAAAATGTCGAAGCAGAGGGTTCTACAACTGAACGAGGCTCTGCTCTAATTGACCTCCACGCTAATGCAGGAAACCTTACGGCTAAATCACCTCGATTAGTGGCAATGTGTTTGTCACGGGCTATCAAAACACAATGCTCTATGCGTATTACGATGGTAGTGAAGAAGTAAAGGTTGAGTTCTTTGATGCTGACGACAACTTTTTAGAACCACATTTCAACTTTGTACCTTATGGAGAGAACGACCTTATGTTCTTTACTGAGGCAGCAAAGCGAGCATTTCCAAAAGATGAGCGCCTATCAGTCGCATTCTATAACGGAGATTCAATTTCCTACCTTTTGAGTCGAGCCCCGGATAGCCGTGATGCTAAGTTGAAGATTACATATGGTGGTAAAGAAGTCGTGATTGATAAAACGAGCTATACCAGTGAAGTAGGTGCTGTTGTCGGTACGCCTGATTACGGTATGCACTTGTCTAGGCTCTATGAAACAGATGCACAAGCTGAGGTCTATTTTCGAGATTGTATTAATACAAGCATGTTAGACCAAAATGCTGAGATTCCAGCCTACTGCTGTTTTGCGCACAAGATGGCTCCATCAGCGTTCAACGATCCAGAATTACCCCCAGTTCTGAATATTAACCAATATCTCTACGATCTAAGCATCAACATCAAAGAGTGCTCGGATGCCGAATATGCTCGAGTCAAAAATGTGATTGCCACATCTTACATCGCTCATGTTGAAGAGAACGGCAAGACAGTAGTGTTCGAGAAAGAAATTCCTTACGAAACGCTTACAGGCCATACGTGTGTTATGAAGCTTGCCTTCAATGACATCGAGTGGTTTGAGTTGGGCACTAAAGAAGACACCGTTGAGTGTTAAGAATTTGCGCTTTTTGGGGCGCTTTATGTTAAGTCATGACTGACTTAGGTAACTATGATAGGCAAAAATAAGATTCAAATTGAGAGCATGAAAAGAAAAGACTGGATGTATTCAAAAGTGTTTGGTTCTTACCAAAGCTATGATGACAGCATTTTTTATACTGACTCAATATCTATGGCAATGTATGAGCTTGTATATGACAACATGTACAAACATAAACCTACATTAGTAGGTAATACTTGGTGTATAAACAATCCAGATTACTGCGCATTGACATACACAAACGAAAATGAAGAGTACGATACAGTTACAGTAAAAAGCAAAGATAAGGTGTTGTTTGAGTTTTCCATTTACCAAGACTCTGATTATTTTGATCTTGATATTCTAATTAACTTGATTAAAAGGCATATTGTCTCTCCAGAACCTTTTCGATATCAGCTTTACTCCTATCCATTTTATAGCTATGTAGCACTCGTTAGAATGACTATGGATTGCTTTGATGAAGTAACTGTGGTGTATAAAGATCAAATTGAAACAGTAGTAAAATCAGAACTTACTAAACGAGTAGGACGTCAATATACTACTGAATATACAAAGGGTAACGAATTTAATGAGTTACCGCATCATACTCTTTGGACATTATCAGATGAAAACTTCTATGAGACCGAAGCTGATTTCATGGATTACTATAATGATGTAGTACAAAATCAAATGAAGAAAAGGGATGGCAAAGTAACTGCTCACTGTGCCTATGCGGATGATATACATCCAGATTCGTTGGCTGACAAAGAAGTGATTTTTATCGGGGGGTGTAAATACTGTCTATAAAGACCATAATTTTTGTCATAACATTGAAGACTGCGGTTACGAAGACTTCATCCAATCCTATTACAGACCAATCTACATTAAAGAATGTAGTAAGACCGAATTTGAAAGCCTTCAAGAGAAGCTCACGTTAGAGTATGCTGACTTCCTAAAGACTAATACTTCGGATGATGTGTTTGAAACAGTTCTGCCATATACAACACTCACTGGACATTTTAACAAGCTCCATATTGCTTTCTATCAACTCGACTACCTTCAATTTCACCCTTATGTACCGCTAGAAGGGGTAAAGCCAGAAGATCCGATTGATGGTTCAGATGGTGATGACTTAGTTGATGGTAAGCCAGATTATGGTAATCCTGATGATGAAAGTGAAGTGACTTTCGGCAATTTATAGTTAAAAACCAACTACGCAAAAGCTCTCATAAATGAGGGCTTTTTTGCTTTTTTGTGAACTAGTTTGTATATGTTTTTGGCTTGCGCAACTTCGCATTATACCCATTATGTTAGATAGCTAAGTTTATGAAATATAAGGATTTAATGACTGTGTATCACTATGATCCAAGAATTAAATGATAATGAAAGTGTCGAAAATCAAAGTTTAGATCAAAATTTTAATGATAGCGAGAGAAAGTTACCTGATTCTGGCGCGCTATCTATGTCTCAAGTTAACGTAGAGCTTGGTCACACTAGTAACCGACCAATATCACTTGGTCAAGCTGACGTTCGAGCATTGGCTGGTAAACCATCAGGCCCTATTTCATTTGCGGATTTACGAGGCAAAAGTTCTTCTCTGTTGCAAACGAACTTAGTTGGAGATATTAAAAATGATAACTGTGGTAACCCTAATGCACCTGTAGGGAGTCTATGGACTGGGTATATTCGTTATGACCGTACTGATATTCCTTGGTCACCACTCGGTTCAATCGGCAAAAATACTTTTAAAGATTCAGCTGGTAGAACGAGAACAATTATCGCTTGTACCATGAATAAATCGACGAACTCCGGCGCAGCGTGTGAACACGCTCCAATGAACATGCGACTAGAGCTTAACCAGATAAAGTCAAACAGTGGTTGGACCAAGCTAACAATACAAGGCACTGACTCCAATAATAATACTAAAAAATATGTTTTCACAAGAACCGCTATGACGTTTTCAACTGAGATTATTTACAACAGTAAAGTTGATCGTTGGGAAAAAGAATTGACGAAAGAAGATGGTCTTGTAGGTAGTTGGGAAGTGACCATAGAATAAAGATAGGAACAAAAAGCCGTATCAAGAGATACGGCTTTTTATATGAAACTGCTGATCAAAAAATGATCTTAGTTTTACATAATGGGTATAATGCGATCCTTCAAAAATCTTGCGTTATACCCATTCCTTTTCAAAGCCATTGAAGCAAAAAAAGGGACTCAAATCAAAGGCTTTTATTACTTGTTATTCAAGCGTTATGTCAAAGTTTCCTACCAAACGATCGCCTGGTGTCAAACTTACATACCACTCATCCACAGCTCGACCACTATGGGTTCCTGTTCTGTGTGTCATGCTGGTTCTTGCGTATTCATGTCTTATATTAAGATTACCATCATCATTGTCAGAAGGTGGGTCGATACCTTGTACCGTTATCTTAGTCCAACCACTGTTTGACTTTATCTGGTTAAGCTGAACGTAGAAAACCACATTAGCACCACCACACATATTGGCAGGCGCTGACTTGTGTACCATTATTCCGTAAATTGTTCTGGCACGACCTGCTGGATCAGTAAAGGTATTTTTACCCATCGAACCAAGGTTTTTCCAAGCTACGTTATCCGTGTATCTAGTGAACCCGGAGTATATAACCCCGTGACCACCAGGTCCTCCACATTGACCATTATCGTAAGTTCTACCAACCATTGTTGTTTGAAGTAAATTTGAACTCTTGCCTCTTAAGTCTGAAAACGCTATTGCTCCACTTGGTTTTCCTGCTAGTTGGCGAACATCAGATTGGTTCAATGAAATGGTGTCATCTGAGTCATGACCAAGTTCGACATTCACTTGTGACATGGATAGTGGGCCAGTTCCGGGGAGTGCTCTTTCATCATTTTCACTCATGGTTTCTCCTTGTGTAGTTTGACCAAAAAATTGTGTGATTCGGTCGCTTCCTCAGCCGTTGTGTAGCGTCTTTGGTAGTCATCCCATTTGCCACCGAAAATCATAGTTTCAAAGACAATAGGTTTGTCTGTTCCAAAATGGTTGTGATCTAGACCGAGGAAGACAGTGCTTATCCGAACCTCTTGCTGGCGGATTCGATTGATCTTTCTAAGCATGTTTGGGTTCCCTTTGCGAAGTGGTCGCTTGGGAGGAAGAATGTCGAGAGCAAGGTGACGAGGTTGAAGTTCAAACCACCTGCCCCACTCTAAGAATTGCTCTTTAGGTATGGCAACAGGGTTTTTGCCAACAAGAATGTAATACATAAGACCTCAAAAAAGGCTCACATTGCTGCAAGCCTTCATCTAGTTATTCTTATACAAATTGGGTTAGCTGGTGCTTTGAACTTTCAGCCCAATCTAAGATCTCTTTCCAATGGCCGCGAGTACGATTGATGCAGATCTTGTGCTTGGCTTTCTCGAATGGAGAGCAGCGAGTTAAATCAGTTTTTGTATCGAAGCCGTGTATAGCATCTAATTTCTTGCCAGATGTATCGATGATGTTATCCAAGTCAGAGATCACGTTTGGTATATCAGAGATATCGGCTGCGGTAATTTTTGAAGTAATCTCGTCACGAAGAATTGGCAAAGAAGTGTCAGTATCAATCCACTCTTTCAAGCGAATAAGACCTTCTTTTGTGATGGTGTAGACTTTGCGATCGGGCTTTCCTGATTGTGGAACCAGGTGATGACTCATTAAGCCCTGCTTTTCCATTTTACCCATCTCGCGGTATACCTGTTGATGGCTTGCTTGCCAGTAGGTGCCGTCTAGACCGGAGAACTTCTTAGTGATGTCGTATCCTGCTGCTTCTGTTTCGCAAAGCATTGATAGGATGATATGTGGTAGTGCCATTTTTTTCTCTTTGTATTAGTCACTGATGACTTAATAAATTTTTGTGAACTACTCAGGTTTTTTCAATTTTTCCCGTAAGCAAGTTAATCCTTATCTCTGTTAGTCCACACAATGTTCCGCATTCCTTCTTCTCAAACGTCATGAGCCACTCAAGACTACGGTTTGTTTAGAAAGCTATCTTGTAGATAGTGTCGATATGAGGTCGAGACTTCCCTTTCTCGATATCAACATATGTCTGGCGAGCAATCCCTATCTCTGTTGCCATTTTCGCTTGTGTGAACCCCCGATATTCCCTTGCATGTCGGATTCTCTTACCAAGCTCTACCATTGACTCTTCAAGCTTAGTGCTGAACCGGACATATCTAACCCTCTCAGGTTGGGACAGATCAAGTGTCCTATTCATGTTTCTCTTTGTGCTGTGTGTGTAGTGTAAGTGCAAGCTAACTATATGAATAAGTCATAAGTGACTTAATTTAATGGTAAGCTAGAGGCTTTGCAACTTTTTTTAACTTATTTGTCACTAGGACTTGGCGAGGGACTTTCCGTCGTTCAGTATATAAATATATTTAAGATCTCTTAAATATATTTATATACTGAGCGTTCAATTCTCCCTCTCCTAATCCTCATGTCGGTATTGAGATCTAACAAGCTTTCATTCCCTGATTCTCAGCTATAAGATGTCGTTATTCATTCACTACTGACTTATATGATGGATAAGGCGGAACTAGACTATCAAGCAATTATGTTCGCAAACCCTGACTTACTATCCGGTGAGTCTGAGTTGTATCGAACTAAATGGTGGGACTACCGCATGATGCACCCGCTTACCGCAACTCGCACTTTCGCTGCTGCTTGTGTTAAAGCTATGCAATCAGCGCTTAAGAAGCAGGTTGACTTGTACATCGGGACTAATGCGAAGATTTTGAAAAAGGATGATCTCCTGCTCGAATCTAAAGCCACTATCACCGGTTTATGGAAAGCGCGTAAGGCAGCTGACTCTCATGGCATACCCTATGAGTTTTGGTGTCATCGAGCTATGGAATATGCAGACCTATGTTGTTGGCCATATCCTCCAAAACCATCACATCTCTATTCGGAGGCGGTAAAAGAAGACTCTGAAACTTGGTCAGCCATATCAATGGTGGAGTTTATCCTGACCAGATGGACTGAGTGGAAGCAGGTTAACCTATTGGTTGCCACTGATGACTTCTACAAAATCGAAAACAACGTTGAACACCCGTATCAAAGAGCGCATCGTATATCGCTCATGAAGCAGATACAGCGCAGTTCGTTACCCGGGCAAAAATTTTGTCTGAATAGTTTAGTCACCGATTACTTACAGTTGTGATGTGATTTTTACACACAAAGAGAAGGTAAATATGGATAAGTACAAGCGTAACAATCGTCACCACAATAATTAGACTGAGAAAAATTACGGCAGCAAAGAGCGTAAGCAGAACAACATCAAAGGTCATGACGCTAAATTGCTCGATCTTTTGAAGAGAGGCGTTAATGTGCATTTCAGCTTTGTAAACGGTCAGGCTATTATTGGCACAATAAAGCAATATGATGCCTTCACTATTACCGTAGACGACGGTGAGCCTAACCCTTTCACCATCTTCAAAAGCTCTATGGTTGGTTTCCGCGAAGTGACCGCGTAACGGAGGCTCGCTATGGATAGAGAGCCAGATGCGATAGCAAAGATACGTGCGAATATCGCTGCAAAGAGCAAACCTAAACCACCAGTAGCTACCGAAGAGTCAGTGGCAGAAGATATTGGCGCTGCAATGACGGGGAAACCCAAATCAACACCGGCACCAGTGATTCGGCCTGAACCAGAAGATCCACCGTTTGAGTTCTCTGAGGACTTTCAAACCAAGATCGCTGCTCTGATGATTAGAGATGAGAAGTTTATGCGCCGTATTGACGGTATGGTAAAGCCTCATCACTTTGAACGTTTCACAGAAGCGCAGATAGTTGGCTTGGCTATTCGTCACTTTGACAACTACGGCCAGCTACCTACCTCCGAGCCTGGGATATGGTCAGAGATAATTTCAGATGCGGCAAACAAGAACGTAATCACAGATGATGAATGTCGCGAGTTAGTCAAAGACCTACGTAGAATTTTGTCATCTAGCCTTTCTAATCGTGAGTTCGTTTTAGAAAAGGTCGCTGACTTTGCCAAGAAACAAGAGATCATGAAAGCAATCCACTCCGCTATTGATATGGCAGAACGTGGAGACTATGACTAAATTGAGAGCCGATTCAATCGCGCTTTCAATATTGGTGTAACGCGAAGTTATGAAGAGATTAACTATTGGGAGCACATCGATGAGCGTACCGAAGTTCGTAAAGAGAAAGCGAGCGGCTTAATCAAGCCAACCGGTATACCAACTGGTGTGAAGAAGATAGATAACCTTCTTTATCACAAAGGTCTTGGTCGAAAAGAACTTACTGCGATCATGGGTGGTGCAAAGAAAGGTAAGTCGATGGGTCTTGGCGACATTGGTGCCAGAATCTCATTACAAGGCTTCAACGTTCTTTATGCCACGCTCGAAGTAGCGCACACCATCATTGCAGATCGTCTTGATGCGAACATCACGAAAACGAGCATGGGCGATCTAGAATCGAGTATGCACAAAGTTCGTGATAAGGTATTAGAGAAAGCGTCACATGCAGGTGAGTTTCGCATTTGTGAGTTCCAGTCCGGTACTCTCACATGCAAAGAGCTGCGCCGTGTTATTGAAAGGTATCGTAGTGAAGGTATTAAGTTTGATCTAATCATCACTGACTATGCCGACATCATGGCACCTGACTTTATGACTCAAAGTGAAACCGAAAACAGTAAACAAGTTTGGCTTGGATTGCGTGCGATCGCTCAAGCCGAAGATGCTGCTGTTCTTACCGCTACTCAAACTAACCGTTCTGGTTTCAAAAACACTACTGCTAAAGCAGAAGATGTGGCAGAAGACTTCAACAAGATTCGAATTGCCGACCTTGTTATCTCGATCAACCGTACTGACGAAGAACGAGATAAAGGCGAGGCTCGATTGTACTTTGCTGCATCGCGTAACCAAGCAGGTGAGTTCTCAATCAGAATCAGACAAAGCCTAGATAAGATGAGCTTTATCGATGGCGTATTGGATATTTGCTAAATGAAAAAAAAGTAAGTCACAGGTGACTTACACACAAAGAGACAACATGCGAGACCACAAACGAACTTTAAGAGTAATAGTGGCGTCACTAACCACTCAACTTTTGTTAATCGGTATCGGGTCTGTCGCAGGAAGCTACAGAGATGTAAGGCTACTAATGCTTTGCGTCTGTCTGTTCACTTTCTTATGGCTACACAAAGTATGGAAAGGCGATGGCTCACAATAGCAAAATTAAAGAGCTGCTAGATCAAGTCGATGTGGAAGACTTCTTATCTCACTTAGGTGTAGATATGCGAATAACACATGGTAGTTCTGGCGTTCAAGCAAACATAAAGGAGTGCCCCCGATGTGGGGGTGCTGAATGGAAAGTCTATATCGGTCTTGATAATGGAATGGGACTTGGAAACTGTTTTCATGGATCATGCGTTGGAGAACCCGGATATAACATCTTCACTTTCGCCAAACATTATCTAGGTTCTGGTACCGCTGCATTCAAAGAGATAGAAAACTATCTCGAGGTATCAGGTTGGGCGCCTCGCAAGAGAAGAACTCGACAAGTAAACCTAGAAACAAAGGTGGCACTCCCCTCTTCTTACGCACTTCCCATTAAAGGCAAAAATCTACGCTATCTAACAGAACGTGCCATTAGCGCAGAGATAACCGAGTATCTTGGCTGGCGTTACTGCAAAAGAGGACGATTTGATTATCTACTCGATAGCAAAGAGCGGTATCAGATTTACGATAACCGAGTCATCATTCCGGTCTTCGACTTGGAAGGTAATCTAGTCACCTTTCAAGGTCGAGACATTACTCAACTAGCAGATAAGAAGTATCTGTTCCCACCAGGATTAGCCGGCACAGGTAAGTTCCTCTATAACGGCCATAACGTAGTTGGTGTTGAAAACATCGTCATTGCAGAAGGTGCATTTGACGTAGCTGCGGTTCTAATCGCCTTTGAAGAAGACCCATCACTGCAGGAAGTCGGTGTTGTTGGGTCCTTTGGTAAAACACTTTCAATGAAAGGCGTAAAAGGATGCCAACTCTCTCAGCTACTTGAGCTAAAGCAACAAGGGTTAAAAAGCATCACGATCATGTGGGATGGTGAGGCGTCAGCTCTCAACGCAGCTTGTAAGGTAGCACTAGAAGTAAAGGGTTTTGGTTTCAACGTAAGAGTGGCAAAACTGCCAAAAGACAAAGACCCAAATGAAGTAAGTAAAGAAGAGGTTCGACTTGCCTATTATCGTTCTGAGTCAGTCACTTCAACAACAATGGCCAAAATGCGGCTTAGTTTAATGAGATAACGTAATAGAAAGGCTTCTTCGGAAGCCCTTTTGCTTCATTGTATCCCCGAGTTGTCTTTCTTATATTAGCAATAAGTCACAAGTGACTTAACATGCACAAAGAGGAATCATTATGGGAACCACCTTCTCCATAACGCATAAGAAATTTCTGCACGCAGCTGGCACAAAAGATTATGACTTTGTGCTTATTGACTGCGGCACTAAAGCTCAATCTTATCTCATTAGACGTTGGGGTAAGGTCAATACAAAGGGTCAATTGAAGATTGATACCTTTAAAAATCCTATGTTGGCCAAAGGGATTTTGAAATCAGAAGAAAGAAAGCGCGAAGCCAAAGACTACTCTAAGCATGAAATGACAATCTACTCGGTCGATACGCTTGGAGGTCTTGTTTCTCGAATTAAGGGTTCGTGTTTGCCTTTCTCAAAATCATCGGATGTCTTTTCTGAACTGACGTGTGAGATCGAAGCTGATATGGCAAAAGGTGCTGTCTCTATAGCGCTCAACGATGAACCAACAGTCTCTATACCAAAAACTAAACACAAGGATTGGGGACTATGGGCGTAAAACGACATGAAAAACTTAGTGGCGCAAACTTTTCATCTTCTGCCGACAACACATACATCTTAGGCTGCGGTGCTCTTAATAGAAGATGCCACTATTCGATCTGCGTTCACTTCTTAATAGCCGTTGAAGAGAAGAGAATCGGAGAGTCTTTCCCTGATTGTCAGGCTGCTTTACGTCGTGGTGAATGCCAAGCATTCAAGATGCGCGAAGAAGAAAAGAAAAAAGGCGAGTCTATCTACTATGTGAAAAGAAAGGAGCGAATCAAAGCTCCCGAAGAACGACCAGTTGTTCGTCACAAACGCCCTACTCCTATCAAGATTGCAAAACCTACTCCCAACCTCGATGACGAAATGATTGGCGCAGACATGTCAGCCGTCATTACTCATGCAGTAAAAGAAGAATCAAAGCCTGTTCTTATCAAACCTCGTTTTGATGAGGACCCAATTCAATTCGCAAAACGTTACCTAAGAGAATCTCGATGACCCAAGAACTAATGTCCGATGCTGTTTTGGACAAAGTAGAAGATATAGCAGCAGTAACTTCCAAAAAGGAAAAAGAAGTTTTAATTGGCGACTACTGGAAAGAAGACCGTCTCTTTCGAACACTAGTTGGCAATGCCTTAGATCCCTTCATTACTTTTGGTATTCAAAAAATACCAAAATATGAGAGTAACGAAGGTGGCCGTCAGTTTAATGCCACAACTATTCGCATTTTAAAAGATCTGCGCGATAGAACTTTAACGGGCAAGAAAGCACAAGAAGCTGTGGCACAGGAGCTAAATGAACTGAGTCCCAAATCTTCTGAGCTGCTGACTCGGATCATAAAGTGCAGTCTAAAAGCTGGCTTCTCAGAATCATCGGTCAACAAAGCAATTCCAAATGCCATCTATGTCTTTAAGCCAATGTTGGCTCATTCGTTTGATGACTACTGCCATGAACTGACATATCCAGTCTATGCAGAAGTAAAAGAAGATGGCGTTCGCGGTTTCTGCCTAGAAAATAAAGAATGTGAGTTCGTATCTCGAAACGGTCTTCCTTTGTTTGGTGATGCAGAGCCAAAAGAACAGGCTTATCAGTTGATGAGGCAGTTCCGTTATCACTGGGGTCTAACTTGTTCTGATAAGAAAGTAGTAATAGACGGTGAAATGGTTGAAGCGAATGACTGCTTTAATGATTCTGTTGGTGGGGCTCGTCGTAAAGGCGGTAGTAAAACGATGATGTTCAAGGTCATCGACATACTATGGCAAGAAGAGTTCGATAACCGTAAGTCGAAGCATTCCTACAAAAAACGTCGAGAGGTTCTAAACAAAATCTTCTCTCCTGAAAATTCGGATAACTTCCCTCGTTTGAAGCTTGTTGAAACCAAGATGATGGCTAGCGAAGAACATTGCCGCGAATACTTCAAGCGAGTTCACGCCTCTGGAAAAGAAGGTCTGATCATTAAACCTTCTGATGGCCTTTCCTTTGGGAAGGTAAACGTTCTAAAGCTTGGTTAAAAATGAAAGGTCTTATTGATGTGGACTTAGTAGTTAAAGATCTAGTACCGGGTGAAGAAGGAAAAGAGTTTGAACACCTAATGGGTGCGGCAATATGTGACTACAAAAACTCGAAAGGCAATGTAGTTGAAGTTCGTATCGGTGGTGGCTGGTCGATAGAGCAACGTGCTCAACATTGGGCTAACTATCACGATGAACCTGTTACTTACACAACCAAAAAGGACAATCAGGTATTCGAGCACACTGTCGAACCGAACGGTCATGAGTTAGTTGGAAAAGTAATACAGGTACACGCGCACGAAGAAACAAAAGACGGGAGCCTAAGACATCCTCGCTTTGTATCAGAACGTGATGACAAATCACCAGAAGATGGACAGGGCTGCTAATGACTCCTATTCAAAAACTAAGGTTAGTTTACATTGGTCAGGTGGTTGTATTTTTAATATTGGCATTCACCTCTGTTCACCCAGTTCTGTTAGCAATTCATGGGGCATTCGCTACCCAACTTGCTTACCAATATGGACGTATGAAAGGGGCAAAAAAGTCTGCTGATAGCTACCAAAGCATTGTTGAAGAAGCAGATAAGAAACTTCAAATGTCTAAAAGGGAAGTTTTGCGTATTCAGCATGAGGTTCAAATTCTACGAGATAAGGTTTCTAAGCTCGATTAATTTGACCTTTTCTATACTGGTGTTACCCTGCGCTAATCCAGAACAGCGGTAACACCATGAAATACCTATCAGATATCCCCGATATAAAGTCACACTGTCACTTTTCCATTTTGGAGAAGTCCGATATATACGCCAAACCACTCCGTTTTCTTGATGAGAACGCCCTTGTCTCTCTATATATAGAGGCAAAAGAGCAAATCGGTGAAGAAAATGCCGGTGATCTGGTGAAACACGTAGTCGCGACCGTCTCTTTAGCCAACTTTTTAGGTCTTTGCGAGACTCCACGCATCGATACCTTCCAAATCTAACACTGGTTTTACGCTTCACCAGACCCGAAACCCCACGTTAAGTCTCTTAATATAGTTAAACACTGACTACACAAAGAGACTTATCATGAGCAAAGCGATTCAAATCTTACGCCACGCAGCGAAAAACAAGGCACTTTTGTCTTCTCCCCTCACTAAGTTCTATGCCAAAGAAGTAGATAAGCGTACTTCTGAGGTTTTAGATGCGCTGATGTCGGCAAACGACCAAGAAATAGATTTTGCTTTGCTCATTACTTCCGATGTAGATGAACTATCCCCTGCCAAAGAAGTGTCTCCTGAACCTGTAATTGAAGAAGAGACACCTAATCTTGATGAACAACTCGATGAATTTGATACACGCCTAGATGATCGTCTTAGAGAGAGACATGACGATGAGGTGGTAGACGAGGCTCGTTCAGATGAAATGGCTTCTTTAGTTGAAGACATAGATATAGAAGAGGAAAAACCTAAACGGCCAATAAGCGAGTGTCCAGAATTTCAAAGAGAAGTTGCAGAAGCACAGGCTGAATTTGACGCCATGAAAGCGCTAGAACCTGAACCTCAAGATGCCTTTACTGAACTTCTCGAAAAGATAGATAACGGTACTTTCTTAAAAGATAAAGAAGACAAAGAGCCAGAGCCTGAATCTGATGAATTGAATGAGTTGGACGAAATTGAATTAGATGAGGACGACCTAGATTTGGACTCTCTACTTGAAGACCTGGAGGGATAAAGTGGAAGAGAATAAACGACACGACACTGCCGATACTCTGGCATTTGCTAAAGCCTATATAGAAGTGAAGAACATCGGTCTTGCTATGACTTGCCATAAAGAGAGAAAGCTATTTCAAGACTGCCTGCTTAAGTCAGATGACCGATTCAAAATATTCACTACGGAGCAATTAAAGAAAGGCACAACTGGATCGACCCTTTCACCTCTCAATAAAGAGTATAGTTGTGTAGAGCTTGGTAAGACTGTAATGAGAAAGAGCTGTGGTTCAGCTATGCCTCAAGAAGAAGTCAGAGACAAGCTTGTAAAGAATGGCTACTTAACAAAAGAAGACTCCACATCGGGAACTTACTATTTTCCAAGTGAAAGAGGCTCAAAGTATGTAGTGGGCGGTTCTAATGAATGGCCTATCTTCTCTCAGGCATTTTATGACGCTATCGAAACAAGCCGAATAAGTATGATGACGAGAAAGAACAACAAAGCGGTTGCTGCGCTAAATCTGGATAATGGTATAGAAGAGGTTAAAGATGGAGAACTCAAAGCATCTAATTGATGCCATGAAATTGAAAGTGGACTTAACAGGTATTCCGATCCCTGCCCCACTCGTTGAACTAATCGAAAAAGAAAGAAGCCCAAGTCGAATTTTTAATAGCGTAACTCGATGTGGGCCTAAATTAGAAGTGAGTAGTTTTCAGGTTGTAGAAATGAATCAGGCGATTGACGATGCAATTTTGCAGTTGGAAGAATTTCGTCAAACACTGATGAATAATTTTGATGACCGGATAAAGACTAAAAATCACATTGAAGCCGCTCAAAATCTCTAAAATCCCCAAAAATGAAAAACGCTCTCAAATCAATTCTGAGAGCGTTTTATTTTTAAGTGCTAACATTTATCGTTGTAACTTAAAATTCTTCATGTGATCTCACACAGTTCGATTCTGACCCCCGCCAAAAGCAAAATCTCAAACTCAATTTTCATTTTGAGAGCGAAATTATAGGCGCTAAACCATCATTTTCGCGCCTGTACATTATCGATTAACCTTTCTTATTTTCAGAAATAAGCTCTGCCATAAATTGCGCGATATCCTCGACACTCATTAGCTCTCTAGCTTCCTTCAAGATACTAATAGTTGGTGTACCGTTGCTATCCTTGCGAACAGTAAAGTATCTAGTACCGCCAACAATACCTAAATCTTTGCTATA
This sequence comes from Vibrio sp. D404a, assembly GCF_030248535.1. Taxonomy (GTDB): domain Bacteria; phylum Pseudomonadota; class Gammaproteobacteria; order Enterobacterales; family Vibrionaceae; genus Vibrio. The sequence continues at coordinate 19,000 of NZ_JAHGAJ010000032.1, forward strand.
CCCTTCTGATTCAACCTTAGTCTCGTCATTTGATTTGTACTTGGATATAAACGCTCGTAGTTTAGTGGGAGTAATGCCACCCTCTGAGATCTTAGGAGCAAATGCCTTGATAGCCTCGATGTTCTTCTTCACAACTGCTTTAGGCTGATCATCTGACTCTTTTGTTTGGTTAACTAGTTCTTGAGCCAACGTGATGCTGATGTTTTTCTTAGCAACAATGGACTCCATAACCTCTTTAGGTATGCGAGTGTAAACCAGAATCTTGTTAACGTACTTTCGGTCAACGTTGAATGCAGCAGCCAAATGACTTGTCTTGTCGAATACGCCAGCATCGAGCAAGTGTTGCCATGACATTGCTTTGGCGTAGGTACTTAGGTCTTTACGTTGTGAGTTTTCACGATCTTGTAGAGCTGCGGCTTCAACGTCAGTTAGCGCACGAATCAAACATGGGATTGTCTCATTACCCACTTCGTTAGATGCCAAGAAACGACGACGACCACAAATCAACTCATACCCTTTACCGCTTTTCTTCTTACGAACAGTAACAGGTTGGTCTACGCCTTCATATTTGATTGAGTTAACGAACTCAGCCCATTCCTCGTCATCACCAAACTCGTCTTCTGGACGGTCAGCAAAACCCCAAGGAGTAATGTCTGACATTTTGATTTCTGTTGAGCCTTCTGCTTTCTTTGGCTTACTTTTTTCGACCTTGTTTTTGGCACCATGCGTGGTGCCATTTTCAGATTCGCCATTTTCAGATTCGCCATTTTTGGCACCATGCGTGGTTCCGTTTTCAGTTTTGTCACCATGCGTGGTGCCACTTTTTGAGGCTTCGTTAGCAACCGTTGGCGCTTTTTCTTCCTCAATTGGCTTCTGAGATTCGTTTATCTTGTCCATTAGACCGGGAATTGATGAAGCACCAGAGCGACGATCTTTGCTCTTGTCATCACTCTTGCCTTTGTTCAGGCCAGCCAACATAGGTGACGCTGCGTGTGCTCGGTCTTGGTTTCTCTTTGTGTCGGTCATTACTTAACTTCCATTAGTGATTTGTAGTCTTCAAACATTTCTTCGTGGACTTCATTTAGGCTTTCGATAGCACGCTCATAAACCTTCTTAGTGGTCATTTCGCGGTTGATGTCATATACCGTTGTGAAGTTTTCAGAGGCTTTCTCGAACTCAGTGGTCTGAACGATAGAACCTCCGTAAACGTAATCCCCGAAGATGTGACGAATACGGGTTTCATTACGCTTAGAAGAAGCCGAAGTTGGGTGTTTCGTTAGCAGCACCTTGAAGTAGTCTAGTTCCTTCTCCGATTGCTCTAGGAATTGAGAAATCGTTTTGTTGAACAGGATAGCCGAGCCTACATCGTAAAGTGCAGGTGGTACTGGCAGAGTCATAGCGTTTGCAGCAGTGATCGCATTCGCTGTAACCATGCCCATATTTGGTGGACAGTCGATAAGAACTAGGTCGTAGTGATCGTCTACCAGAGAAAGAACAGCATCCAAACGTTTGTGGATTGGACCCATCTGATCAATGTTCTCGTCATCCGCATTCAAAAGCATCATATCCAGAGCTTGAAGCGAAAGGTTTGCAGGGATGAAATCCACACCTGGAATGTAGGTGCTGCGGAAAACATCTGCACAGGCTTTAACGTCAACTGTCAGAGAGTCAACGATGGTATCTTCATGAGCTACATCCAAGTCAGGGATCATAGTTGAGATACAGAACGTGGTAGATGCTTGAGGGTCTAGGTCAACAATCAGAACCTTCATGCCTTTGTATGTTGCCATGAAGTGCGCTTCGTGAAGAACGGTCGTTGTCTTACCAACACCGCCTTTAAAGTTAGCAACAACCTTCTTTATCGCTTTGCGACCTTCCGGCTTTTGAAATAGAAGGCCGCCATTTTCACGCAATGACCATAAATCTTCGAGGCTGTAGTAACGACGACCGTTACCTGCAATCTCAATATGACGCGAGTTATCACGAAGCCAAGGAAGAGAGCGACCTAATATTGTTGCTGCTTCCTGTGCACCATACTTACGAGGGTCATTTGATTTTTTTACAGATGCACCGTGAGCGCGAAGTTCCTTTAAAACTTCATTACCCACTTCATTGAATTTTTCTAGGACAGAAGAGAAATCTACCTTGCCAGTCATAGCGTTACCCGTATCCATTTCTTAGTGTAGTTGCGCTTGATTATGGCATGTTTTCTCTAAATTACAATAGATACCGGTTTTTTGTGAATCCTAAATCAAATTGAGAAACTGTTAATATATAAGATTTAACCAATTGAAATTTAGGGCAAAAAAAGACTCCCAATTGGGAGTCTTATAATTCTCAGGATTTTGGTTCGGCTCAACTGCTACCTGATGTCAGTCGAGCCTCTCTAAACAACTCAGCTTCTCTAGGAGTTCTACTTACCACAAATACGTCTTCGATTACTTCTAGCATCTCTGGGTGGTATTCGCTAATAACCAATCTAACAAATTCATAAACAGGGATATCTAGTGACGTTGCGAGTTCTTTTGCTCGAGCAAGTGGCACTTTAGTTCTACCTTGTTTGAACATTGTAATGAGGTTTGAGTTAAGGCTTAACTCACTTGCTACCTCAGCTTGGTTCTTAGGAGAGTTTCTGATGGCAGAAGTTACAACTCTAGGGATAATTGATTCACTAAAGAACTTGTCGGTTTCTTTAATATTTAAGTTGTTGGTTATGCTTGTGCCGTTTGATTTAGTCATACTGCGCCTTAATGCTATTCGTTTACCTATACATAGAAGAGGTTTCGGGTGTCATCCTAACAGCCAGCTGCCTCTTTTTTTGGTGTCACCTGTATAAATAGATGACACCATCAAGTGCTTATACTAGTCACTTGTGACTTAACTTACTATAGTCTTAGCACGTTTTTCACATGGTATGTGACATAAGTTGATGTAAACACCTATGAACATCTAATCCTATGGCCATGATTTGTCGCACATTTTTCAAAACAACATGGTTCTTAGGACTGTATTAATAACCAGTAGTCATTAACTATGGTTTACTACTCGAAAATCAACTCTTATACTGGTCGCACGTTAATTTGGTGTAAAAGAGTTTCATGATTAAACAGATTGATATTGAGCAGTTGGCGGAACTAATTGCACAAACAGAAACGGTGACAAGCTACGAATCGAAATCCGTAACAGTCTCCGTAGTCGAAGAAGACGGCAAGAGATCTGTTGTGATCTCAACACCGACTGAGAGTGAACATATGGTTGTGTCGCTTTCATAGTAAAGGCTTAGGGCTTTGTAAAAGGGGACGTTTCGTTCCCTTTTTTGTTTTTGTATTGTTAAGTCACTGCTTACTATATCTTATAGAAACTTGAATTGGTAGAGTTATGGACAATAAAAGAAGAATTGCAATCGTACGGGAAACCATCACTAAGGTGACTCGCATACTGTCTGGACGTGGTATTCGCGTGACACAATCCGGTATGAATGCTTTCGTTGAATACCACCCTAAGACACTTGCACCAGTGCGTGTGAACATTCCATTTCTTCCAGATGACGCCAGTAATGAGCTGATTTCAGCTATCGAAGGTTTCGTTGATCACGAAGTTGGCCATCTACTTTTTTCTGACCCACAAATTGCAAAAGAGTCCATTGAACAGAAGGTCGGTGCTCTTACAAACATCTGTGAGGATGTTTTTATTGAGCGAATGATGAGATCGCAGTTCTCAGGTTCTTCATACAACTTGGAAAAGATGTATACCATCTTCACTAGTCGATTCATCGAGCCAAAGCTTAAAGAGTTCCAATCTGACCCTTCTAAAACTGAGCGTGAATACTGGCATCTACTCGTTGTTTGTGCATTGATAGCGCTAGGTGGTCAACGTCATTTTATCGAGTACATGGCAGACAAGTGGTCACACATTCCCAAAATCAAAGAAGCTATTGAGCCATTTTCAGACCGTTTGAAGAAAACAACCTGCTCAAGAGACAACTTAGAACTGGCACTTGAGATCAAGAAAGCTGTGTATGGGACAGATGCCGGTGAAGAGAAACCTCACGAAGCTAAAACCAAAGAGCGTAAATCAAAAGAAGAATCCGTCAAATCCCTCTACTGTCAAAGACCATTCAGATTCTTGAAGAAGAAGTGAAAGGCCACCGCCGTGAAAAGGCAGAGATGGCGATCTATATCGAACAGCAAGGTCACGAAATCCAACAGCTACGCGAAGCAAATGCCAATTTAGCGCAGGACTGTGAGAAGTCCACAGGGGAGTAATCCTCTTTTTTATTGCACTGGCGATATGGGAAGGGGCTTTTAGCCCCTTTTTTATGTGCGTGAAACACCACTAATGAATTACCAGTTATCAATCCCTAGTATTGCTCGTTAAAATACTAATTCACTAAGCGATGACTTAATAAAAATGACAAAAGAATATAACCTTTCAAATTTTGCGATCGGGCTTTCCGGTACGCACAGAACTGACAAAACAAAATTGGCTCAAGAACTGTCAGACAGACTTGATATACCATTCGTTAGAACCAGTACATCAAAAGTATTTAAAGAAGAAGGGTTAGATCCAAGTTCAGTGCTCTCCATTGATAACCGTATTTACATCCAAACTCGACTTCTTGATGACGCGATAGAGAAGTGGTCACAACATCCATGTTTTGTTACCGACCGAACGCCTATTGATATGGCGGCTTACATGCTTATGGACTATTGCCCGTTCACCACGAATGATTTTCAAAAGCAGCAGATCATTGATTACATCAGCCGATGTATCAACGAAACAAACCGCTATTTCTCTAGCCTAGTATTGGTACCACTGGCTATCCCTATCAAAGATGAAGAACTAAAGGGTGTTATAGACCCTATTTACATGAGTAAGTACGAACAATTGATTCGCGGCTTCTTTGTCGATCCCGATGTTCTACCTACCTGCTACACGCTTGATAGAGCAACCATCAACTTTGAAGAACGAATGGAAGCGGTCATGCGAACCATTCTGAAAAGCTTTAGAAAGGCAGAAAATATTCGAGAAGGCAATTTAGTTCACTAGCAACTGAACTTATTGTTGTGCCATCATGCTCAAAATATAATGATAAGTCACTAATGACTAAACAAAGAGAAGCCTTTATGTGTTCAGATATTGAAAACGAAGTACCTACCACCGCAGAAGAACTCAATCGAAAAACGGTTGAAGCTTTGGCTCAAATGGCAGACGGCTATGAGAAGGTGATGATGTCAGAAGAGTCTTTCTACCAATTTCTCAGAGCGATTGATCTGGTGACATCCGGTCTTATCGACAACGATGTTTCTAGTTGGTTATCAGACAACCTCAAAGAGCACTGTCAGCCACGTATTGAACGTCGAGTATTTAGAGCAGGTACGAAAGTAACTGTGGTTCTTACACGTATCGTTACCGAAGATTACTTTACGATGATTCAAATGGCAGCGGGCGCGGAAGATAAAGGTCGTTTCATCACAGCCTTTACAGACGGTAGTTTTTGTCCTGATACATCTGCATTTGGTTGTTCTTACTGGATTAGAAACGGTGAAGAACAACCCATTACCTCTTCAAAAGGTGGCGTTGGTATTGCCAACTGCGAGATAGCCGAGATTGAAGCGCTGAATGGCGCTATTGATTGGATACACTCGAACTGCCAATTGGAGAATCGCATAGTAGTTCTACAGTCAGATTCACTCGGAGCCCTGCGCAAATGTAACTTCTTTAAGCTCAAGAAGAAGGCGCAATACGTGAAGCTTAAGCACGTAAAAGGGCACAAGAACAATGGGACACGTAGAACGTGGGTAAACAAACTATGCGACAAAATGGCAAAAGATCAGATGCTCTCTTATCGACAGCAAGTAAACGAACAAAGGGGTCAATCTAATGGCTAATTTGTTCAAGCTGGTGGAAGAAGCTGCAAAGGTTAAAGGCGAATTGAAAAGCAACGAAGTAAACAAGGCGATTGCGAATATTCAAGATGCACTTGGTCAAGATGATGGTGGCTTTGCAGGTATTTACTTCTCTGATTACGAAGCTAACTGGCATCACATTAGCGTGGTTGAAAAGATAAAGATTCTCTCTGAATACGTGGCAGCAGAGATACGATGGTTAGCAATGGAGGTCTAATGATTGTAACCGTTCTCGATACAGAAACGACAGGTATTGATGTTGAGCAAGACAAGATCATTGAATTGGCAATGTCTGTTTACCGGAAAGAAGAGGGTGGGTTTCGTCAGGTCGGAAAGACTTGGAACCCTCTAATTTGGACACCTCGAAAAATCGACCCTAAAGCATATGCAGTTCACCATATCAGTGAGAAAGATTTAGAGGGTAAGCCCTCTTTTTCTGAGATTGCACCACGCTTAATTAAGATTCTAGAGAAGTCTGATTTTGTAGTGGCGCACAACGGTCACGCTTTCGATTTGCCTATGATTGTTTTCAACTTAATGGCAGATGGTTTTGACGTTCCTCAGAACTTTCACGCTATCGATACGATGGTTGACGGTCGTACAACAACGGCACTAGGTAAAGTGCCAAACCTGCAGGAGTTTTGTTGGTCAATGGGTGTAGATTACAACCCAGACCTCGCTCACAGAGCTGATTATGATACAGAAGTTCTGGCGCAGGCTTTCTTTAAAGCATTAGATTTTGGCTATTTAGAGCTTAAAGCCTCTTGAGATAATCAACCTCACTGATATACTCGCAGTGTGGAACCTTTATAGGTTTCTCTTTGTGTGAACATGAAAATGTTCGTAGTGGGGTAGTGGCCTACGCTCTGAAACCGATCCTTGTGATCGGTTTTATTGTTTCTGGCGTTTGTCATTTCCTCGCTTCTATCCCCGTTCCTCTCTGATTACTATAAGTCTCACACTAACTAAGTTACTGGTGACTTATGAACCATTTCTACAATAAAAAAGGTGCACGAATCAAAAAGGAAGCTTGGAAACAGCTTCGCAAAAAGGATTCGTATTCCATCGTTCGCCAATACTGCAATGACGACATCATGATCTCTGCTGAATGGACAGGGGAGCCTGATAGCCGCACTGCTCCCGATGACCGAAAGTTATTCACAATATTTGTACACAACAATGTGAATGGCAGTTGGATAAAGGATGTTTCTTTAACCAATACCTTCCGTTCCGAAGAGGCTATGGATGTTGCCTTTGAAGATCTACTTCTGCGCTTTACTGACTCTGAATTGGATGAGGAAGAGGGCGTTATCGAGAAGGGCAATATGCTAGAGCCTGAAAGGAAGAGGTTATTAGACCGGAGTATGAAGATGAGCCATCTTCGGATGAAGAGGCAGTATCCGCTCCGTCGTCTAGCATTTCAGGTCTTGGTGCCTGGTCTTAATGAAATGGCAGTTCACTGGCACTTCCACTAGTGCGTGTAGGACTGCCAACTTCACTCTATTACTATAAACACATCAACGAAACACACTCACTAAACAAAGAGAAACCGTAATGACTACAACAACTATCGCACCTGCTGACACTGATCTAGATGCTCTATTAGCTGACCTAGACCTTGAAGAAATTGAAGCTTCAAACACTGAGCCTAAGCCAGAAGTTAAAGAAGAAGCCGAAGACGCTGATTTAGATGCGCTGCTAGATGATATCGATGAACTGGTTATCGAAGATGCTGCAACTGAGACAAAGGTAGAAGCGTCCTCTGATATCGTTTTAGATGATCTAGACGATGAGCTTGAGGAACTGTTAGCCGGTGACCCAGCTGTATCGCCTAAGGCAGAGAAGAAAGATAACTCAGCCTTGTATGATGAAGATGAAGGCGAAGAAGAGGTTGTTCTTGCTGACGAACCAGTTGAAGAGAAGCCTGTCGCTAAGCCTGAAACAAAGAGTGAAGCGAAGAAGCCAGCTGCTAAACGTGGCCCGGGTGTAGCAGGTATGGCCAAGTCAGCCGCGATTCATACAAAACTCGGTGAGTCAGTGTATAGCCATGTTCTTCTTGAGAAGGCAGATACAAAGCTAGAAGATGCTGACCTTAAACAAGAACAGCATCCTTGTTGAGAAACTGACTAAAGCAGAGGCTTAATGCCTCTGTGAAAGTAAGTCATGCATGACTTACCACTACTACAAAGAGGAACACGTATGGCAACACTAGTTAAAGCTGATTTGGTAGAACGATTAATCGAGCAAGGCATCATCACTGGCAGAAAGAATGCCAAGAACTTTGTTTAGACGTTTTTCGATACCATGAATGATGTGATTGTCGAAGAAGGGGAGTTGAAGTTATCAAGGTTCGGTAACTTTACTTGCCGCGATAAAGTCGCTCGTCCGGGTCGAAACCCTAAGACGCTAGAACCTAAAATTATTGCTGCTCGACGTGTTTGTACCTTCTCACCAGGAAATCACTTAAGAACACGATGCGAACAGCCGAAGAAATAGCAGCTACAGTACCTAGCGAGAACAAAAATGGTAATTGCTTTGAGATCCACTTGAAGCATTTACCTATCGAGTCACATTACAAGATAGTGTCATTCGGTATGACCCGATTGAAGCTAGAGGGCTTGCCGATATACACGGCCATTATGGTCCCTGGCACCAATTACCTGCTGATGTTTGTTAAGAGGGGAGTTCTTCCCCTTTTCTTTTATCTGTTATCTAATAACTCTCTCTAAATCACTTCAAAAATGCGCTCTCTTTGCGTCTTCTCAGCGTTTTAACGCTCTAATTCTCGTCGTCGTATCTCTGAAATTTTAACGCGCTTATAGAGCGTTACAGCGCGATTTCACCTTGTAAATCAATTCCATATTTTAAAGTTTATTTCTATTTTGTAATTTACTCGCCGTGACGTTATTGCTAGTATTAACACTCACTAAACACAAAGAGAAATCACGATAAACCCAACCATTGAGCTATTTGCTTTTGTCCATCCCATAGAAAGCCAAACCAGAGGCGTATTGTACGCAGCGTTGAGCAGTGCTATCGGGGTGACATACCTCTCTATTTCCTCTGCCGATGCTACTGGCCGAATCCAAGTCATGCCTTTTGAGAGCAAGAAAATTCTCATGAACGATGCCGAAGCCAAATGTCGCTTTGTTACTGGCTATGTGCGTCAAGATGAGAATGACGGTATCAGCAAGATGATATCTGAAGGGCATCAGCAAATGCTTATTGGTTGTCTAACTGAACAGTATCCACACCTGTTCGGTTTAGATACTGAAAGGGCAACTAAGTGTTAATACTCAATCGTGGTAAAGGCCAAGCTTTTACCGTTACAGACAAAGATGGTAATGAGCTTTGCTCTATCAAGTTTGTAGACCTAGTAAATGGTCGCGGCAAATTCGCAATTGAAAAATTCAGCGATGATGTAGAAGTTCACCGCAGTGAAAGACTGGAAAAGGGTGAGAACAATGAAGATTGAAACCTCACACATCACAGCAATGAAACAGGCTATGACTTCTAGCGATGAAGCAAGAGAAACCCTGTATCCGGTTTATCACGATATGGTCTTGTCTATCCGACCTAAGATTTCAGACAAGATGATGGCTGCATTCGAACACTCTGTACTAGCTGGTCAGACTTACGAAGCGGCAGCAAATGATTTAAAAATAACAAAAGTGGCTGTTGGTCAGCACACTGTTAGATGTCTTGGTCGTTTGATCGAGTACGAGCAGGTGATGGGTAGACAGATACCGCAAGAACTTATGGACGGCAAGGTAACAACGCCTTCCGCAGCTAAACACTTGGACTTCTTTAAAGAAGCTCACCGCAATTTTATTAACATGGATTAGGAGAGGGACTTTCCGTCGCTCTGTATATAAATATATTTAAGAGATCTTAAATATATATATGAACAGAAGAGTCAAAACTCCCTCGCCAAGTCCTAGAGAGGAAGAGAATGACGGAACTCGATTATTTATACGCTTTTATCGCTGATAATGGCGGTGAAGAAGGGGAGGGGATCATCGCGTCGATGACTCCTCTTGGCGCAACGCCACTGGTTACAGGTAGTTACGAGACGGCAATGAAGATGAAGCCATTAGCTGAGAATGTAGCGGAAGTGTCAGGTAAAGAAGTAAGAATGGTTAAGTATGCAAGGATCAATACCATTGAGGTTATGAACCATTCAGGCAACTAATTAAAGTTGCTTTTTATTTCACCAACTCGATAAGTAAGCAGTGACTAATTTTTATGGTAACGACTAAGGATATGAGATATCATGACTATCGCAAGCAACGCACTGGTTATCAAAGCACTTGATAGATGGGCTCGCTCTAAAGGCTTAAACATTGAGCTGAAAGCGCCCTCTGAATCACCTTTGATTGCTGTTATCAAAGAGTCTGACGGCTTTCAGCATGAAATCTTCATGCCTAAGTCAGTCAAGCTTCACGGTAACGAAGGTTGTCTTGCAGTGAAGCATCCTCGAACTGGCGAGCTTATGAAAGAGTTTGCAAAAGAGGTGCTTTCTCAAGAAGAAGGGGTCAGCGTTAAGGCTAGCCACTTCAAAGTAGACTCCAAAAAGAGTCTGGATGAAACGATTGATGAACTGCGTAAGTCAAAAGACTTTAGTGAAGACGGTGAACTTGATATCGAAGCCGAACTTAAGAAGATCGATAGTCTTATCGAACTGGTTAAGCAGGCTGCTCCTTCTAAGGAAGAAGCTGATAAGGCACTGAAGCCACTTTATGAGCTAAAAGAGCTGGCGCAAATTGCTTTGCATCTAAAGAAAACCAACTCGGAAACAGATGGAAAATGTAAGTGCCCTAAATGCACAGGTATCTCGCCTGGCATGTTGGTCTACATGAAATCGAAAGCAGAAGGTATTTTGCTTGAGCCTATGAGCTTAAAAGATCTTCCTGTTGGTACTTTTTTCTTTACCGAAGATAAGGCGTTGTACATCGCGGTTGGCCTTGAGAAAGGCAAGATGCAAGATGAGTTCATCAACTCGGTGGTTATTTGCCCTGCTGAAATCGACGATCAGTACAAGGGTAAACCAATCAAACATCCACTTAGTACGACGGTTATACCGCTAGGCAAGGATATGCCTTTGTGAATAGGGTACTAGCGGAAGAAAGTGAGTATAACAACTTGGCACTGCATAGTTCCTTTCTTAAAAGCTCCATAGATAGGAGTAAGAAGGGTCAGAAATTATGTATAACGTTGGGCTTTGCAGCCTTTATTTTTGGGGCTTTTAGCTTAGTCACTGGTGACTTGTTTTCAGTCACTATTAACTTATTTTTCAGTGGAGTGTACGCGGTTTTGTACCTTCATCTCAAGAAAAATTTGAAGCCTGTAATGGGGACGTTAGAAGCGGTTGAAAAACGGATGCAGCAGATTGCTATATCCAACCCTTTAGTTGCGAACCAAGCAGCTCACTAACAAAAACCTACAAGGAAGTAATGTAGGTGTCTGAGACTCATTGGCAAAAGAGAAAAAGCCCTTGAGCCTCAGATGTTTAGCCTACAAGCAGAAAGTAAGATCAACACATCACTTAAACGAGTGATAGCAAGTTGAACAGCTCACATAGGTTAAATGAGAAAATGAATAAAACGATATTAGCAGCGGTGATATCCACCTCCCTATTAGCAGGGTGTGGTGGTGATGAAAACGCTATTGATCAAGAAGTCGATGTTTCAAGACCCGGCGGCGACATGATTGAAGGGGACACTGGGACAGACAGTGACGGCCATGCCGGTGGCTCTGGTAGTGATAGTGACATAGGCGATGGTCTAGTCGAAGGCATGCCAGATGGTGATATGGGGATTCCTTTACCAGAATTTCCAATTATGCCTGAACCTGATTATGGCGATGATATTGAGGATGGTGCTGACTGTTCTCAAGGTGGATGCGAGTCAGGCACTCCTTCTCGCCCTGATTACGATATTGGTGATGATATTGTTGAAGGTGAGATGCCCGACAAGCCAGTAAAACCAGAAGATCCAATCATTGATGATGGTAACGACGGTAGTGTTGATGGAACACCTGGTACTAAACCAGATGGTGACAGTGATTTCGTAGATAGCATTCCAGATAGTGACTATGACGATGATATGAATATTGTTATCCCTGTACATCCTATCGATCCAGATCTAGAGCTTCCTATTGAGGAAGAACCTAATCACCCAGTTGATCCATCACCTTCTATTCCTGGCACTGATGGCGATGAGGCAATTGATGGAGATCAGGGCGGCGAAAACGGCTGTGAAGGTGAGGGTTGTTACTACCCATCTATACCTCATCCTGATGATGATGTTATCGAAGGTATGCCTGACGGTGACATGAACATCCCTTTACCAGAAAACCCTATTCAGCCTGAACCTGATTTTGGTGATGACATCATAGATGGTGATCAAGGTGGAGATAATGGCTGCGAGGGAGAAGGGTGTTACTACCCATCTAAACCTCATCCTGATGACAGCATCGTTGAGGGTATGCCAGATGGAGATATGAATATTCCATTGCCAGAGAACCCAATTCAACCTGAACCAGACTTTGGTGATGATATCGTAGATGGTGATCAGGGTGGAGATAATGGTTGTGAAGGCGAAGGTTGTTACTACCCGTCTAAACCTCATCCAGACGATGAAGTTGTAGAAGGTATGCCAGATGGGGATATGAACAACCCATTGCCTGAAAATCCTATCCAGCCAGAACCAGATTATGGCGATGATGCTGATTCTGGCGGTGAAGAAGGTACTCCATCAACTCCTGATGAAGATACAGATCTAATTGAAGGCTGTAAAACCAGAAGATCCAATCATTGATGATGGTAATGACGGTAGTGTTGATGGTACTCCGGGTACCAAACCTGATGAAGATAGCGATTTTGTAGAAAGCATCCCTGATGGCAGCTACGACGATGACATGAATGTTTGGATTCCAGAACATCCTATCGATCCAGACCCAGAGTTACCAATTGAGGAAGAACCTAATCATCCTATTGATCCATCTCCTTCGATCCCAGGAACTGATGGCGATGAAGCAATAGGTGATGGCGGCGTAGAAGGCACTGACCCTACAACTCCTGACAATGATTCTGACCTAATTGAAGGTGAGATGCCCGATAAGCCAGTAACTCCAGAAGATCCGATTATTGATGACGGAGGTGATGGCAGTGTAGACGGAACTCCGGGAACCAAACCTGATGGTGACAGTGATTTTGTCGAAAGCATCCCAGATGGTAGCTACGACGATGACATGAACCTCATCATTCCTGAGCATCCTATTGAAGAAAAACCTGAGTTACCAATTCAACCTGAACCAGACTTTGGTGATGACTTAGTAGACGGTGGCGGTGTAGACGGTACTCCCTCAACTCCTGATGAAGATACAGATCTAATCGAAGGTGTTATGCCTGATAAACCTGTAAAACCAGAAGATCCAATCATTGATGATGGAGGCGATGGAAGCGTTGATGGAACACCGGGAACTAAACCTGATGAAGACAGCGATTTTGTAGAAAGCATCCCTGATGGCAGCTACGACGATGATATGAACATTGTATTGCCGCAGCATCCTATTGAACCGCCTAAGCCTGATGATAGTGAAGATATGATTGATGGCGATCAGGGTGGGCCTAATGGATGTTCTGGACCGGGTTGTTACTACCCAGGTAAGCCAAGTCCTGATGAAGACGAAAGTGACCTAATTGAAGGCGAGATGCCCGACAAACCAGTAAAACCAGAAGATCCAATTATTGATGATGGTGAAGATGGCAGTGTTGATGGAAAACCGGGTACTAAGCCTGACGAAGACAGTGATTTCGTAGAAAGCATTCCTGATGGAAGCTATGACGATGATATGAACATCTGGATTCCTGAGCATCCTATCGAGCCTGAACCTGAACTTCCGATTCAACCTGAGCCTGACTATGGTGACAAACCAATTATTGATGACGGTGAAGATGGTAGTGTTGATGGAAAACCGGGTACTAAGCCAGATGATGACAGTGACTTTGTTGATGGCCTTGAATTTGATGTCAACGTTAGTGTTCGAACATTAAAGCTAAAGCCATACACGAAAGTTGGGAAGCATACTCCTTTATCATCTAGTGTTGTTGAGACAATGGGTATTAGCTATGGCGGTCACGTTGAACTTCCGACCGTTGAATACTCCTTTGTAAATGACGACGGTGTTTCCTTTAGTCGACCTGAGTGTCTAGAAGATCGAAACCCTCGCATCAACAGAATTACAGAGGTTAGTGATAAGTATTATGTGATGTCATTATCTCATCCCGGATCGGCTAAAGACTGTAGTTGGGGGGAGCATGACAAAACAAGTGATTACATTGTCCATAAGGATGAAGGATATGCTTTAGAGCTTCCATTTTCTGTTGACATGTACGGCAAAGAATACGCTCACTTGAAGCCTCATAGTGCTCATAACACAACTGACAGAGTTATCCTGCTTGCTTACCCAGAGAATGGGAACGAACATCAGTTGGCTTACATTGTTCGTCCTGAACTGAACATAATAAAGCCAACTATGAGAATAGATCGACCAATTGAAGGAGCAAGTAACTGGGCGATATTCAGACCTGAGAGTATCCAAGATCCAGATAAACCTTTGCCATCAGTCTTCTATTTCTACTACACAGTAGAGCCAGATACTGTTGATTCCAGGGGCAAAGTACGAAATGGAAAGTTAGCTAAATATTACGCTCTCGAAGGTTCACAGCAAGAACCCGTTTTAAAACTGAAATGGAGGGAAGCGCACGACATTGGCTATCCGTTCTTAGTAGAAGGAAACATGTATGCACCTGATGAAACACCTAATCAGGGCAATGGGTATCACTACTACAAACTGATAGAGGGAAAGCACGGCGGTTCTTGGACAGAAAAAGATAATTTATTCCCAGAAACAATGCCAAGACTAGCAAACGTAACAGACGTAATTACACATGGCGACACAAGCTATGTCGTTACCGAGTTTTGTACGATGTATGACGAGAATGGAAAGCTATATAGCAAGACAAGCATTTTCGATCATCACCTAACAAACAAGAAAAAGCAGAACACCATTCTTGTTAAAGATGATTCTGTTTTCTGTTACGGCGATGCTCTCAGCGTGAAAGACAAAGGCTATGTGCCGGCCATTGCTTCGATTGATGTTGTAAATGGAGCTGTAGATGCCGAACGATTCAAATTTGTAAAAGACATAAATACAAATGGCAGTGATGTAGTCAATGCACGATTAAACAGAACTCACCTAGTTTTTGACTTGGATAATGTGCCTCACTCAATGGACATGAAAGAGATGCAGACCGTTAACCAAGAACAATACTACGGGGAAGAAGGCTTAATCTCCGACATCATTTATCTCGAATAGGCATAACACAGCAGGCGACCCGATTCGCCTGCTGTACTTCTTTACTATTAACTCATCGAAACAAAACACGGATTACAAAAATGAAAAAAGCAGCTTTAGCCTTACTATTCGCAGCGGCTCCATCTGTTCTATGCGCTCAAGAAACTGACGTTAAACCTACTCAAATTCCTGAGCCTGAACAGACTCAAGAAGAAAAGAAGGAAATGCCTTACAACCGCACTAATCACTTCTACGCATTTGGTGGTGCAGGTGTTGCTCTTTCAGATGATTACTCGGGTGATAACTTCGCGATTAACGGTGGTTTCGGTTACAAGTTCGAGAAGCACCTAGCATTCGAATTTGACTATGCTCACCTACGCAACGATCAAACCAACTTTGAAGAGCGAGTTAACAGCTACTCACTAGGTATCAAAGCTGACCAAAACATTACTCATCACTGGACTGTATTTGGTCGCTTTAGTCTTGCTGTCGCTGATTACGAGCAGACAAACCATATCATCGATAAAAAGGTTGCAAGCAACACTAGCTATGACCCTGTTGTGTCAGTCGGTATTGAGCACAACTTTGACCGTGTATTCGTTCGCGCTCAATACAACCACTACCCAACAAACCTACGTTCAAATCTAAACTACTTGGCTTTCTCAGCAGGTTACCGCTTCTAAGCAACTCAATAGGGTGGGGAACACCTCCCCACCTTTCTTCAACAACACAAAGAGACTATCCCATGAAATGCAACTGTCCCTCACCAGAAGAACTTTACCCAATCATCAAACAGAACATCGAGAAGGCCGGCTTCCATGTGTTCATGATTCAAGGCGAAGAACCTTTTTACTACACAGTGTGTTTGATTGAGCATGGCCTACCTGAATTAGTTTGTACCGTTCCTGTTAAACCTGACTTGATGCACACCATCTTTTGGAATGTTTTTCATAACTGGAAAGAACACGGCTACAAAGAAGGCGAGAATTACAAAATCATCGAAGGGATGGTGAAGTTCGTAACCGTAGACCCAGATGCCGCACTTGCTGACTACACAATCCAAGCTGGCGTGTACTACAGAGATACTGAATACGATAGCAAACACACTGCGGTTCAAATGATTATGCCTGATGTTAACGGCTTATTTCCTAATGAACCTGGCTATGACATGCCACAGCCATTGATAAAAACAGTAACGGTAAATTGATTGAGATTCCTCAACGCCACTTCTCAAATCCGGTTCAACAGCCGGATTTATGCGTATTCAGATAGTCAACTTTCTAACTAGGTAAATCATGTTCAACTCTAACTCCTACATATTCGAAAAAACTCCAAACAGCGGCACTTATGTAGCAACCGTACCTACGCCATTCAAAAACGATTACGACACGAAAACCTTTCATGGCCCAACAGCCAAACAAGATGCAAAAGAGTGGCGTGACAGAACAGCTATTGAATATTGGGGTGTAAGACGTTGGATGTTCTTCATAAGCGGTGCAATCAATGTTAGAACCCTACGTAGCAATACGAATGGCGTCTTTGTCAGTGAGGCTGAATCTCACTCTAAACCAAACAATAACGGTGAGATATTTGGATACCCATACGTTCGCGTAGAATGGCGCGAAGAGAAAGTAGGGCTGTGCAAAACCTTCTTCTACTCACGGTACGAAAAACCGGAAGAGGCAGAGATTGAAGCATCGCTTTACGCAGCTCGTTTAAAGGCTAGTTTGACAGGCGGAGAGTTGAATCTTCCCTTCACTAGAGAATCATTTGATCTTGATGCAGTAAACACTGTTGCAACACCAAATCATAACGTGCATACTACAAGCGTTAGTCACTCGTGACTAATAATTATCTCGGGTATCCCAAGAGATAATGTTGTGTTTGAAAACGGACTGTACATGTCCAACCTGCATTAGTGCTTTCTCCCCAGAAAGTATCTTTCTATTAAACAATGAGGGGATAAGTCATGTGTGACTTAAATCCATTGTTTAGCTTACGCACTACTAGCCACCGTAAGTTTTTAAGGGGTTCTTTGAGCCCCTTCTTTTTTTCTCAGAACAGCTATGAATAAAACAATCCTTGTACCAATTCTTATCTTGCTCTCAGGCTCATTCATTGCCTATCAGAAATTCACCGATGTCCTAGAAGAGGAAGAACTCAACTCTGATATGGCCTTAAGCTATCTATCGGATAGAGAAGGGTGGCTTTCACAGTTCGAACAACTAGCCGCAGGTTCAACAAACTTACTTCACCTAAAATCGACTGTTAAGTTACAAGTTGGAGAGCTTTATATCTCAGACGGTGTGGTGATGAATAAGAAAACCGGCTATTGCATGGAAGCTCGCTATCAGTGGGATGAAGAAACTCGAAAGCAACCAACTCTTCTGTATGCCAAAGAATGCTCAGTGTTTGCAACGCCATAGTAAAACAGGCATTATCATATAAGGTTTGATCATTAGTGATTAATCCTAAATCGCGTGGGGTAGCAACTAGCTACCCTATTTTTTTACCCCTAATTTAGAACGCTCTCAAACGCTCTGTGTGAGCTTAAAAATTTTAGACATCATATCTACTGTCTTACTATCTAAAAACTACTCACAAGCTTCTCTGTTGCTCTCTAATTACTATCAAATTTATTCGCTCTCTGTAGATACAAGTGAATGGGACAAAATCTCATAACCGTGAGCGAAAAATGAAAAGTAAATGAATAGTCCGGCCAACTCTGGCTACAAGAACTCAACCAAAACCAATCAATCCTAAACCGTAGTGAAGAAAGAAATTCTGTCTGACTGACCTAAATTCAAACCTATACCAGTAGTGAAAAAAACTTTATTGTTTACTTATCCTTTAAAATCAACCTTTCCTAAATAAAAACAATACTTAAGGTAAAAATCACCTCTCGTAAGTCATTGATAAACCCTAGGCAGATTGAAGAGAAGCAAAACCCCTTATTTGTAGTAATAGGCATAGACCGGATAGAAGCACTCATACAGCAAGAAGTAAGTACCTTTCCCATAGATATAGAAGTAGTAGGAGAGGGTATAGCAATAGATAACTACCTATAGAGAGTAGTAGTGCATATAGGGGAAATAGTGGGATTAATATAAGAAAAGTGGTGTCGAGCGTGATCTTTTTCGAGTCAGCGAGCAACTTTTACCAAAAATTCTTAGAGGAACACCACTACCACCCATCACCACGGCAGAGTTTAATCTGGCAATCCTCCCTCATTCTTACCCCCTTGGCAGAATCTTTGTTGGTGGAAATCGACCGTGAAAAGCATAAACCACGGGAAATTTGAAAACGGGGCAAAAACCGTATGTGAGGCCACGGTAGTTTTTAATGAACCAGTCCATCTACCACGGCAAAAAGACCAAGCCTTGTCAGGGAATCTAAAAGTGCCACGGTGTTTTGATGGCCGACTCTGGTGTAGCATGGCGATACCACTTCAAAGAGGTTCTTGCCGTGAACACCCAAACTAAATACAACCTGATATCGATGGTCATTATCGCTGCCTTGATAGGAACGGGCATTTTCATTGGTCTAAGTATCTGATGAGCATAATACCAAGGTAAATCTTCTTTTCGGTTTTAAGTCAGTGGTGACTTTATTTACCATAAGTCACGCGTTACTATAAGAACATGAATTGAGACAGAGCATCGCGCTCTATCTCTTTGTGTGTGCGGGAGCGACGGCTCCCCATTTTTTTTAAAGCACACACAGGTTAGGTTTTTACACACAAAGAGAAGAAACATGGAAAAGGTACTATTTAAAACCAAGTCACCGAGTGATCACTTAAACGAGGTGTTGGAACAGGGACCGCGACGGACGAGGGCAATGCTAAAGCAGCTACCGGACTCGGCAATATTGGAACTGGCAGATTGTTTAAGAGAGTTCGTCCCAGAAGCGCAACGCAGGGAAGAAGAACGCCAATCCAAGCAAAGACTGACTCGCCATTACATTCAGGTCTTAAAAGAAGAATTTGATACACCTCTCGAAGAAACCCTTCATCAACTAGTCGCCTTGATTAAACCAACCAAACGCAAGTACACCAAGAGAGCAACCAATGCCTAAGAAGATCTACATTCGCATTCTGAACCTAATCGCCATTTTGAATATCTTCACCACTGCTTTTGCACTATCGGCTGCAGGTAATATCTTTGGTCCCATCTTTCTACTTCTGGGAGCATTAACCTGGTGGGCTGGTGCGGTAACAGGTTACGAGAAGAGAAAAAGGTAGTTAGTAAAACATAGAGTCGCCAAGTGCGGCTCTTTTTGTCCTTGTCGTAGTACCACGGCATTTGATTAACCGTTTAAGGGCTTTATTACGCCGCGGCACTTTGAATTGCCCCAATATCAACGCCAGTCCGTGTAAGCGATAATGTTCTTACTGACTCAGACAGAGTTAGTAAAAATTCACTTTCACACAAAGAGAGATCACTATGAACTCACATCTAGAAGTCGTTCTATCAACTCAAATCGCGTCCGTTCGTTTCATCATTGCTGTTGACTACATCAACGACATCGAAGCAGCTTATCGCGTTCTACAGTTCAACGATGTTCAAAAGACCACGCATGATAACGAAGTGCTTGAGAAGAAAGAGCCAGTTTCAAACGTGATGATTCACGAAGACGAAATGGCCCTTGCTGAGTATTTCAAGATTCAACAAGAATACGCCACTGAGAAAAGCTCTCAGACGGGATTAGTGATTGCATTCACCGATCTCTAACAACCAGAAAAAGAGAGCTGCCAAGCGCAGCTCTTTTTAAGTTCAGCTAAACACCATGGGAGTTTTTATGAATGAAAAATCAAAGTTAGACCAGTTGTGGGATAAACACTGCGGTATTAAAACCATGCTGGGAGCTGCCTTGCTTGGCTATATTATTGCCTTGGTGCTTTAACCGTGGGAGTGAACAAAATGGATGATGAGGATTCTAGGCTAGAAGAGTGGTTCGGGAGAAACACCGGATTGGTAATGATATGTGCCGTGGTAATGGGCTTGTTATTGGCTAAGTGGTTATAAGGTCTTCGGTCTTCTGGCTGCTGGCCTTGGTTCTTTATCTCCCTTTACTGGCATCAGCTTTACCAAGGGAATTTAATCACCGTGGCACTTTGAAGTAGGGCAGCACTACCGACCCGAAACCCCTGTGTGCGCTTGTTACTGTAAGATCTGTGTTATACAGTAAGAGGTAGTAATGAAATGTGATGAACACAAGCACTGTCCGGTTTGCGCTAAAGCTCAACAAACCAAATATGGTGCTTTCGTACAAGCAGGTAAGTTATTTGTATGGTCGATGATAGTAGTTTACGCCATGAAGAACGACATTCTGATTCAGTTAATTCAAGCGATAAGAGGTTAGAAATGAAAAAAGAAGACCTTATCAATTATTCGCTATTAACCTTGATTATGAGTATACCAATTCTCTACTTGTTCTTCGGTTAATACCAAGACCGCTCTAATGAGCGGTCTTTTTGTATCTGCACTATTACCTTGGCAGTTCGTAAGACCAAGGGACTTAACCCACCATCAACAAACCATCTCCGGTTATCGGTGTCACCGTGGCACTTTTTCTCCCTTGGTTATTTGAAAACCGGAAACTCGGAAAATTTTGGGAACGGGACGAAATCCTCTGTTGGGGAGTACCAGACTCAAATAGAAAAACCTTGGTCTTTTCAACTAAATCAATCATTTAGACGGTTTTAGATTGATCTTTTTTGACAAATTAAAGCCGAAACATAAAATAAACTGTTTTATATTGTTTTACTTTATTTGCACGATCGATTTGCTATGATTCATCTCGTCAACACGACGACACACTTACACACAAAGAGAGAACACACATGATTAAATTCGATCACGAAACTGAACTAGTGCGCGTTAATTTCATTCACGTAGAAAAGCAGCAAGCGACTATCGCAGTCTTTAAAAGCTTTGATGATGTGTTTGAGAGCAAGCAAGCTTTGTTCTATCACACTGTAGATATTGCGACTCAAACTAGCATTGATTCATACGCATCTGACGAACTGACAGACGACGTAAAGAGTCACTTGATCAACTGCTTTAATACTAAGTATGTTTTTGAAGACTGCATTTATGAGATGTCAGAAGCGCACAAAAACGATATCAAACTAGAGACTCACAACACTTTTGATATGAGCGTTTTTTATCACGAATTTTTGATTTCAGATCTAGATGTAAACTACCTTAAATAAATAAAGTATTTTTGAATAAAAAGCCTTACACGAATAAGAATAGCTCCTATCATGAACACATCTTCTGAGAGAGAAGATACACAAAGCGCAGTAAGCGCACATTTAACACTTATTAAGAGAGTACAAATTATGACTAACGCAACTATCAAACTAAATCTTAAATCAGTAGCTAAAGCAGTAGCAGAGCGCAACACTAAGCTAGACGATATCATTGCACACAATGAGCAAGCGCAAGAATCAGAGCAGCACAAAGAAGCACTGAAAAAGCTACGTGATAACGTACACAATGCAGCAGCTCGTAAAAAGCGTCTAACTATGTTTGAGAAGTGCAGCAAAGAAACTCAAAAGTACGTTTTCAAGCACTGCAACGATCACGAATCAACTATCTTGCACACATCTAGCATTTACGCTTTTGACGCGCTTCTAGCGTTCGTACAGAACATTACAGACGCTAAAGCAGTGCAACGTGAAGTATACTTTGTTTTCTTCTCTTGCTTTCAAAAGAAAGCTACTGTGAGCGCTCGTGAGATTCAGCAACAGATTGTTAGAAAGTGTATCTCTCAAACTACGAAAAGAAACTACACACACGGAAGCGCGCGCACATGTACTCGTAACTGCTTTCACGCATTGAATAGCTTAAATGCAATGAGTGAAGAAAAGATCTCTCGTGAGTCTTTCTATACGCTAGATAGCGAGTCTCAAGTAGTAAAAGATCTAATCGAGAAAACAGCGCTACTAAATGCGCTAGAGTATGCAAGCGCAGAAATTGAGCTAGACGAAACAGATCTAGAGCGAGCATAAAAAAGTAAGAAAAGCGCACTTGAATAGTGCGCTTTTTGTTTTGTCATTTCCCCATACATCCCGTTATAGAGCCAATCCGGACGGTGCCAGTCCCAGACCTAATTTTTTCGCCTTTCCTTATAGTAATACCATACCTGCGGATTTGGGCTTTCTTATAGCTGCGCCTCACAATATGGCATAGAAAAACCCGAAAATTCTTATACTTGTGTTTTATTACCGGACTAGATGTATATACTAAGCGCTGAGTTAATATAAGTCAGTCGTGAGTATAGGTAGTCCGATGAAGAAATTATTGTTAGGTGCAGCCCTTTTATTATCTGGTTGTCAGACCATGAACAGCGAGTTCGCCAGAATGCAGTTTATGGATGACAAGGAGTACAACATTGAGATGGGTGGCACCCATTACGAGATGCAAGTGGTAGAAGGGCAGTCGATGCTAACCACCATTCAGTACATCTCTCACCAGTTCTCAGAGGACATGTATTACGAGAAGGCAAGTAATGAGATGTGGGATGAGGCGAAGTTAAATCGATACCAAGACATGCTCGATAACGACTTCCCAAATGGTACGTTCCGAGTGAGTGTTCTTGGTCGAGAAATCAGTGGTGCACTAGGACGTCACCATAAACTGATGCTGATTCAGAATGAGGAAGTGGTAACGACTTCTGATTTCCAAGATGTGCCGATTACGCCTTCTACTTCTCGTTTCAACCGTTGGGAGAATACGACTCTTCTAGGCACCAAGGGCTTGGATTCAAAAACTCCCTTTGAGGTAAGAATTGTGGCAGCTGGTAAGTACGTATCTAAGTACACCTACACACCAGTAACGAACGCCGCTCAGTAGTTAAGAGTGGAAATAAAAAAGTCATCGCAATGCTATAAAGTAACGACTGACTTAACCAACATCAGAAAGGTGATTTATGAACATCGTACACATTCGTGATAAAGCTCTGGTTACTCCAGAAAATTTAGAAGCTACGGAAGCCAAGCTTAAACAACAATCCTTTGACCGTATGACAGCAGCATTTGGTTTAACGAATCTCACCATTGAAGAGGTGATGAGCTGTGGTGAAGGCGAAATTTTTGACTTGGTTGCAAACAAATACAACGAACTTGGCCGCTCAGAAGAACCTACTCCTGCCGAAACCGAAGAGTTGTTCTTGAAGCTCATGGCTCGATTCCGTGAAGTCGGCAATCGCAACATGTACGGTAATAACTGTGCAGTGTTCACTCCACCATCTGGCTATAAGTACAATGAAGAGGTTTCAAATACCTACTACTACATGTATGACAACGCTTTGGAAGGTTCGAAGATGTTAACGCTGTGGACTACCTTCGTAGAGAAATCGGCAGGCTATGTAATTAAAGGCGGCCCACTGAGTATGTTCCGCTGGATTAAAGACGTTGCTGTGCCAGTAGCGCTTGAAGAATGGAAGCTAGAACAAGCCGATGATGAAGAAGTTCTAAACCCAACGCTTGTTTACTTAATCAATCAAAACAACCAGTCGGCTCTAACAGTCGCTTACGTATTTGGCTAATCATGAACAAAGTAACCATCGGTTTTGTATGCTTCGCCCTTGCTACAAGCTACTTCGCCTACACGAAATATATCAGTAGTGAAAAGCGGAAAGCGGTAGACTCGGATATGGCTCTCAGTTACTTGGCGCACAATGAAAAATGGATTGAACAAGGCGACCAACTAGATGCCGTCAACCGAGGTCAGTTTACTCTTACTTCCGTAGTCGTTGACAAGGTAGGAGTAGATTACATCTCCGATGGCAAAGTAGAAGACGAAGGGAACTCGATTTGCTATACCGCTCGTTATCGGTGGAATGCTCAAACAAGAGAAACCCCAACTCTTCTCGATGCCAATAAGTGCTACTAAAGCATTTCAATCCAGAAGAAATAAAAAAGCCAGCATTTGCGCTGGCTTTTTGTTATTTTGCATCTAGCTCCCTCAAGTAGAGATAAACCGTATCTCGAGAGATTTCCAGTATCTCTGCCGTTAATGGCTTGCTGTCCTTGTACTTGAAGATTCCCAATTCATAAAGCCTAGTAACGACCTCTCTATTTCTTTTCGATGGGGCAATAGAGCTGTCATCCAAGACTTCACTTTTCACCGTTGCTATGGTGCTCTCAATGGTCTCATCTATATTTTTGGCAAAGGTTTCAGGCGAGCCTTCACTCATGCCGTGATCGAGAGGAAACATGTGTTGTAGAAAAGATTGCATTGGAACATCCATATCACTGTTGATACAGAACAGGCCGATAGCTTTACCTTTCGGGTTGCGAACGATGGTTGTAATCGAACGCAACGTTTTTCCTGTCGATGTCTTGGTCATGTACGAGTCAGATACGTCATGGCCTTCCTTGAGCTTAAGCAAAGCAAGGTTAGTAATTGGAGCACCAGCTTCACGACCGGTAACATGACCATTAGCAATCTTAAGTATGGAAGGGGAGTTTTCATCGAGAGTGTGGAGCACGACCTCGGTGTGTTTACCATACATTCTTGCTACGCCATCAACTACGTTTTCCATAGCTTTCAGGATGTCATAATCGCCTTTAGTGAGTTTTCTTAGTTCCAATTTCTACACCTTACTGTTATGCAGACATGATATCGATGATGGTGGCGTCAGTACCCAACATGCCACTACTTACCATTTCGCCTACGTTTTTTATTGTCTGTTCTACTTCTTTAGCCACGATACCTTGACCCGATACCGACTTGTTCTGTAGTGCCATCATGAACGAACGAGCTGCTGCCGTTGATGAAGTGCATACCTTCATTGCGCATGATGATTTGGCACCATCACAGACCATACCAGAGCTATCACTGATTACGTTTTGAATTGCGTAACAAGCTTGCTCAAAAGTACCACCTGCTAAATAGGTCATTGCCATTGCTGCAGCCGAACTGGTCACTGTATTACCGCAGAATGCTGACAAAGGAGGATAATGTGATTTGATGTATATTGCACCTAGATGGCTCATAATTAGTGCGCGAACCAGCTGTTCCTCTGAACATTCGAAGAAATCTGCGGCTACCACAACAGGTAGAGTTGCTGCGATGCCTTGGTTTCCGCTACCAAAGTTACTCATAGCAGGGAGCGTAGCGCCACCCATACGAGCATCAGAAGCAGCCGATGTGATCATCTGAATGTTAGTCATCAGGTCTTCGGTAAGAATACCCATCTTAACGTTTTCTTTGATGGTTCGACCAATCTCTAGACCGTAGCTGTTACGCAAGCCTTCGTTCGATAGGTTTTGGTTAAGAACTGCGGAATCAAGAATGAAAGAGATGTCTTCGTAGTTGGCATTCAATGCGAAGTCATAGATTTGCTCGATAGAGATATCAACGCCATCACAGATAGACCCAGTTTTAACCGCATCTTCCTTCTTAAGTTCGTAGGTCATGTTGCCGTTGAGGTACTTCTCAATGATATTGGTGTGACCACCACTCACAGTCACAATCGATGTGCTGTGTTCGTAAGAGGCAACAACAGAACAGTAGATAAACTCATCGGATTCAACTCGATTGACCTTCACTTTGCCTTCATCGATAAGCTTCTGTGCTTTCTCAACAACATCCGGTGTTATACCTGCCAGAACCTCTAACTCTGCATCTGCATCACCACCGAGTGCGCCAGCA
The DNA here is from genome assembly GCF_030248535.1 of Vibrio sp. D404a. GTDB lineage: Bacteria > Pseudomonadota > Gammaproteobacteria > Enterobacterales > Vibrionaceae > Vibrio. The sequence continues at coordinate 44,933 of NZ_JAHGAJ010000032.1, forward strand.
GCAGCGGCAATAGGGAGCCCTATTTTTCCTGTCCCCGGAACATATACACCCATAGAGTTTTTGTAGAGGTTATCTGAAACAAAAACTTCAATCAGGTCAGGTGTATTGCCAAGCTCCTTAGCTGCTACTGCCGACGCATATGCGGCTGAAATTGGTTCTGTACATCCCAAAGCAGGCTTTACAACTTGCTTGATGATTTCGATGTATTGCTGCCACTCTTTTTTCATGATTAACCTCGTTAAGCTTTGTGAGCTATGGCTTCAACTTCAACTAGAACGCCAAGTGGTAGATCTTTAACTGCGAAACAGCTACGAGCAGGGCAGTCAGTTTTGAAGATGTCTGCGTAAACCTTGTTGAAGGCTGCGAAGTCTTCGATGTTTGCTAGGTAGCACGTTGTTTTAAGAACGGTATCTACGCTGCCGCCACCGGCTTCAAGAACACTCTTAAGGTTTTCAAGTGACTGAACGCTTTGCTCTGTGATGCCACCTTCAACAACATTGCCTGTCTCACGGCTTACTGGTAGCTGACCAGAAGTAAAAATCAGGTCTTTGAACGCAGCGCCATGTGAGTACGGGCCAATTGCTTCTGGTGCTTTGTTTGAGCTAATTACTTCTTTCATAAAATCCTCAGATTAATTTTAGTTTTTTTGGGTTTGCTTGTGTTTTTTATCATGTCCTCATCTGAGAGCGTTTTCAAGTTTAGTTGAGAAAATTAATAAAAAGTTGAATAAAACTGGCTATTGATCACACTTTACACCGTTTTAACGATCAATCTCTCAAAAAACCGTGAATTTTTTAATGATAAGTTGCCGCTTACTTATCGCTCAAATATATTTGAGGAAAATCACCAATAAACAAGAGATTGAGTAATGACTGGAAACATAGGGGCGATAAGCCCAACTAAGAACAAACAACCAGCTCACGAAAAGGCAGGCATGTCTAAAGCCGAATGGAAGGAGGCTACTAAGTTCGACAGTACCGACTGGGGTTGGATCATCATGAGCATCGGTATGGCAATCGGTGCAGGTATTGTATTTCTGCCTGTTAAGGTAGGTGTACTGGGCTTGTGGGTCTTTTTGGGGTCAGCAGTTATTGGCTATCCTGCGATGTACATGTTTCAACGCCTATTTATCAACACACTTTCTGAATCACCAAAATGTTCTGATTACGCAGGGGTAATATCCGGTTACTTGGGTAACAAGTGGGGCGCATTTATCGGGATGCTTTACTTCGTAATGTTGATCATCTGGGTATTTGTTTACTCGACTGCGATAACGAATGATTCAGCCTCGTTCCTCCAAAGTTTCGGAGTCACAGAGGGGTTATTGTCTGACAGTCCTTGGTATGGCTTGGCTCTTGTTTGTGCTTTGGTAGCTGTTGCTTCTCGCGGTGAAAAGATTCTATTTAAAATCAGTACCGGTCTAGTGCTTATCAAGCTTTGTACCGTTGCCATCTTGGGCCTACTTATGGTGAGTCGTTGGGATGTTGCAAACGTTGGTACTATGCCTGAGATGGGTTTAGCGATTAAAGATATCATCATCCTTCTTCCATTCACTCTGACATCAATCCTATTCATTCAATCTCTAAGCCCGATGGTTATTTCGTACCGCTCTAAAGAGAAGTCGTTAGAGGTAGCGCGCTTTAAAGCTATGCGAGCTATGAACATTGCTTTCGGTATCTTATTTGTAACAGTGTTCTTCTATGCTATTTCCTTCACATTGGCAATGTCGCATGAACAGGCGCTTTTAGCTCAAGAGCAAAACATTTCAGCTCTCGCTATGGTTGCTTCAAATATGGATGGTGCAACGCTCAAGCTACTTAGCCTTATGCTTAACATCTTCTCTGTGATGACAGCATTCTTCGGTGTGTACTTGGGTTTCCGCGATTCTTGTCAGGGTCTAGCGATGATGGGTCTTAAGAAGGTTATGCCAGAAGAGAAGATCAACAAAGACGCTGTGACCAAAGGCATTATTGTTTTTGCTGCGAGTGTATCTTGGGGTGCAATCGTTCTTAACCTACCGGTTCTGAGCTTCACTTCAATCTGTAGCCCAATATTCGGTTTAATTGGTTGTTTGATTCCTGCGTACCTTGTTTATCAAGTGCCTTCACTGCACAAGTACAAAGGTTCTTCGCTATACGTAATCATAGCAACCGGGATTTTACTATGTTTGTCTCCACTGGTGGCATTCTGGTAAAAAGGCGATCAGGAAATAAGTCAACTGTAGCCTAAATTAGCCCCGCGAAAGCGGGGCTTTTTTATTGCAGTCTTTTCAATATCTCAAAACGCATATCAAAGGCGTTCTTATCATCAGCAGGGTAGGTCTCTTCGTATTCCTGCATCCACTCATCGTAATTGTAAGTAGGGAAGCGAGCATCCCCTTCAATGTCTGCGTCGATGTGTGTCAGATACAGTTTATCTGCGATGTGAAGCGTTCTAGCGTAGATTCTAGCACCGCCAACTATCATGACTTTCTCTCATGCTCACATAGCTTTAAAGCGCGCTCTACGCTCGATACAACGTATGCACCTTTCACTGTGAAGTTAGGGTTTCTAGATAAGATGATATTGGCGCGACCTGGTAGTGGCTTGCCAATAGATTCGAACGTCTTTCGCCCCATGATAATAGGCTTGCCGAAAGTGCATTGTTTGAACCACTGAAAATCTGCAGGAAGATGCCAAGGCAATGAGTTCTCCGACCCAATGATTCTATTCTTGGCCATTGCTGAGATTAGGCTAATTTGCATACTGTCTCCCTAAGTACATTTAGCCCTTGAATTGTAAGGAGGCAGAAGCGAGAAATTCAGTGATTCCGTGAGCTGCGGGTCACTTATTGGAAAATTGGGAGTATGGGTGAGGTGATTTTGTAGTAATGGTGGCAGAGATACGGGTCTCGGGGTATGCTTTAGGCATTAGCACATTTTTATATGGCTAAAAGCGATGGTAGGCCAGCAAGTTAGCTGGCCTTTTTTATTGGTCGATGATCTGGTTGTAATCTTCATGGGTCATCAGTTCAAAACCGCTCCCACGATCTAACAGTCTGTAGCTTCTACCAACTTCAATGCTCTTGTAGTCGTGCTTGATAGTTGATCTCGCTTTCGTCTCACCGTTCTTGTACTGCTCCATCATCTTGTTTGCCTTCTCAATGATGTGCTCTGGCATTGGTGAATACGCTCTGTAACCAATTGGAACTGTACCGTCCCCAAGTGCGGCAAGTCGCGCTCTAAGGCGATCATTCTCTTCGGCTAAATCGTTAACCTGATGAATCAAGAACTGACAGTGAACTTGTCTAAACGATATCTCTAGCAAGCGCGTGGTATCGATAATGTTCTCTTCAATCGACAGCTCATAGAAGAGTCTCATGCCGAATTGCTCTAGTTCCCAGAAATCATCAAAAACACGAGCGATATTAAGCCAATCTTCATAGACACGACTTCTCATGTCATCGATTGAGCCAAGATTCTCACGCCACTTTTTATACTTCTTGTTTTTAGAGGCAGGCCATTGGTCTTCGGAGTCGAAGGTGTAGGCTGTAAAATCGCACTCTGAGTAGTTAGTGTATCTAGACATTGATAACCTCTAGTAATCAATACTTGATTATCGATCGATGAAGATGATCAATAAAGTGCTTAGTAATCTAATGTTACAGGATTATAAATAGTCGTTTACTATAAGAAAATGAATAGTCACTAGTGACTTATCTCTATAAAACCAAGAATTAAAAGTATGATTCACTGGAAAAGGGGGGCAAGAAGAGAGCTTTAAAGAATGTTTACTTGCTAATATGCGGTTTGAGAAGATAGATGTCGATAAATTGACTAATTTCAATTATTTGTCAAAAGTTGCGTATTAATAAAAAAAGGGGCGAAAGCCCCCCTAAATTAGTCCTTGTCAGTCATAGCTACCCGAGTCCCACCGAGTTCCTGTGTTATGAGTTCTGTTAGGTTATCTAGCTTCTTGTTGATAGCCATAAGCTCCTCATCAACATGATCGCCCCTAACGTCCTCACGAACAGACAGTGAAGATAGCCGTTCTTCCACCGACACAATCGATAGCTGATTTTGGTTAACCGTGAAAACAGTCCATCCAATCATCATCGTTATGCCGGTTACCAACACGGTTGCTATGTGCGAAGCCCAAGCTGGGCCAGCCCGAGGTTTATCAGCCATAGTAGTCTCTCCAAATTACTTAAGTCACCGATGACTATATTATTTGAGGTAGAAAACGCTGATAAACGAGGGGTAGGGTATACCCCTATTTTTTCTATCTTACCAGTAAGCTTGAAGAAAAATTCAGGGTTATAGTCGGGTTTTACGGCTTGAACGAAAACAATCGACACTTCAAAGACCACATCTGCAAAATCCAGTATCCAATCTGGCCAACCGTTTCGCACCGCGATGTTCGGGGCATCACTCTTGATATTACCAACGTATATCGGAACAAAGCCGTACATTAAGCCGTAGTAGTCAAAGTTACCTTGTAACTCTTGTTTAGAGATAGGTTTCAGTATCGCCATATGGTCACCTCCTTAGAACTGAATGATAACAGGTTATTAAGCAATCGGTGACTGATTGATAGTCGTACAAAAAAGCCTCCCCGAAGGAAGGCTTTTGAAGAATGCTGCTCTAATTGCTTAACACTCGGTAGAGATGCCGATCCCCAAGAACTTAGCCAAGTCTTGAGCTTGCTGCTCATCAACCAAGTCATTCCAGTAATTCAAACCGCCTGACTTAATCGAGAACCGGAAGAACTCACCAGATGCAATGTCGCTGATTTCAAACTTTAGCTCTGAGTTAGGTTGAAAGTTAAGACTGCCGTACTCGTGCAGATTCAGCATCCAACCCATCATGCCAGGGATAGGCTTTACCAGTAGGCCTGTTCTGTCGTTTTTGAAGAATAAGGTAATGCGGTGAATGTTCGATTCCTCGAGTGCGTTCTTGTCATCAATCTTTGCCTGTACTCGATCAAAGTCATCCTCATCCATGTTGGATATCTTATCGATGATTTTGTCTAAACGCTTAGGGTCATCCAGTATCTCATTAATCACGCTTTTTTTCTTCGGGTCCATCTCAGTTCCTACCTATAAGATTAGATGCCTATAGGCTACACCGTTCTTATACTTGGCGAAGTACTGGATGTAATCTCATGTCGCATTTTCAGGCATATCTCCGCACTTTATCTACCTTTAGTCCGAGTGTTATCATAACATAAGTCACCAGTGACATACACTTAAGAGAAAACCCATATGAAATATGAAGTTAACACCCTAAATAAACGTGATGACTTAGAATTTGAGGTTGCATCGCTTGACGATCGCTCATGGCCGCTGTTTCTTCAAAATGGTGATGCTAAGAGTTGGCAACACTTCTATGACGAGTTAAGTGAATATGTACTGGTTCTAACTCAAGAAGAACAGCTTATCGCGGTAGGCTTTACTGTTCCTGTCATCTGGGATGGCAATGCAGATAACTTACCTAGCTCTATTGAAGAGGTTCTTTTAAATGGTTTGAAAGTGAAAAGGAACAATCTTGCCCCAAACACACTGATACCAATTGGTGCTCTAGTGGATAATAAAGTACAAGGGCAGGGTCTTAGCTCCAAAGTTCTCGTTGAGATGAAGAAGTTAGCAACAAGCTTAGACATTTCATCACTTGTCGTACCGGTTCGACCAACAAAGAAAGCTCAATACCCACTTCAATCAATTCATGACTACGCTACATGGAAGAATGGTGATGGCTATCTTTACGATCCCTGGCTTCGAGTTCATGAGAAATTAGGAGCAGAAATTATCAAGATTGCCGAATGCACATTAGAGGTAACAAACTCAATTGAGAATTGGGAGAGCTGGACAAAGATGGTCTTTCCAGTATCCGGTGAGTACATAGTGAAAGGTGCTTTATCTTCGGTTCGAGTTGACAAGAATAAAGACACGGCTACCTATTTGGAGCCGAATGTTTGGATGTTGCACCCAATGGATACTTAGGCTCAACGAATGGGAACAACATTATTTGGCTTATTATTCTCATTCCTATCGCCAAGAGGGTAGTGCATCGGTACTCCATCTTTCAGAACCAAAAACACATTCCCTTGATCGTATATCCCAACGCAGTATTCGCCTTTGGGTAACTGATAAGACTGGCTAAACATGTCTGATTTCGGGTAATAGGTAAACCGTTTCGAGCTGCCGTTTGAGGTAAGAACAGCCACCGTATTATCACATAGCGACTTGTTGCTACCGGTTACACCATGCTCGTTCATAACAACGGTGTTGTAATTGAACCTAATTCTGATGGAGGACATAGACCCTTAGCTTTCCTTAATTTCTTGATTAAGCAGGTATAAGAACTTAGTATTCGGCGTGGCGGCTTTCAGTTCTATGATCTGGAAGCCTCGGTTACTGGATTGTAGATACAAGAAAGCCCCGTTATCCGGTTAGTGTTAGCGCACTAACTTTCACTTAACGAGGCTCACTCATGTATCACTTCAAATACATGTTAGCCTCTCTTGTAAGGGAAGGCAACAATGCCAATACGAGAAAAGATACTTTTGATTGCTGGCATCTTAGGAGCGGTTACCGTTCTTCTTGAAGCTGCAACAGGGGTATTGCGGGCTGCATTAGAGTTCATTTCGGTGATTCCAATGTAGTCGAGGGGGCGAAAGCCCCCTCTATTGGCATTTTGTTGTGAACTGTAAAGCCGCCATATCAACTTTTTCTAGCAAGAAACTCTTCTGCAAGCAGGTTGAAGATACCTAGAGCTTCAACCCCATCACGCTTAACAAAATCTGATAGCTTGTCTTTGGTCATTCTAAACAACAAGTCACCATCATCGGGCCACATGTGGTAGCAAGCCGAAATATCCATTTCATCTAACCAACCATTCAGAGCAAACCAGTAGCGGATCTCTTCGTTCTGGATTGACTCAAACTGCTCCATTCTCTCAGGTCGAACGGTAAACAGCTTCTCGTTACTTGTTGGGTGGTATCCTATTTTTAGCATAGTCATAATGTCGCTTATCCATTTTCCGCAATCTTACCTGATTAGCGACTAAGCGACACACCGCTCTCTGTTTTTTTGAATGTGGACACTGTTTCACTGTATTCGTTAGTTGAGCTTTCAGTTTTACCGTTTTTCTCTCGAACGATTTTCTGCTTGTAGATTCGCATATCAAGGCTTTCTGCTTTTTCGATAACCGTCTCGTTTTCAGTAGAAGGGGAGGCGACTTCGAGCTTGCAGACCAGCTTTATAGACTCATCGGTGTAAAGGTTGTATCGACAAACCTTTGGGTCACCCTCGTTACAGCCCTTTAGTCTGATCAAGTATTCTTTGGTTTTGAGAAGGGCAACAGCTTCTTGAATGGTATCAGCAAGAACCTTGTTCTTAGCGTGCATTGGTTTGCTCCCATCCTCTGGGAATCGTTTGGCGAGAACGTACTTTCCAAATGACTTGTACAGTTCAAAAGTAACAGGGGTATTTCCAATTTTCCCTTGAGCAGTGATATTGGTAACTTTCATTAGGTTCTCCTTAAAAACTAATGTATCGCTAGCATCTGCCTGTGAACATATTAGGCATAAGCCTAATTGCTCTCATAGAGCTAAGGAAGATTGTCGCTCGACGTTAATACTGATGAAGTTCTTGGCCGCATTACATTCAGGTTTGCCAACAAAACCAATGTACTATACCAACGTGTTTCAAAGGCTAGACTATGACAAGGTTAATCCTCTTTGGGTTTATACAGTCAACAACCCATTAAAGGTTATTAAATGGACACTAATCATCGCCATTGTTTTGTACTTTTTTGGTTAATAACAAAGGGGCTTTAAGCCCCTTTGTCGATCTGTTTTGCTTGTATATTGTCTGGCAGCTTTAGATCGACAGACAATCCCGCATACGCGCAAAGCAGTCTATATGCGGCATAAGGGATTGTGCTTTTCTCACCACTTTTTAACCATCGATTTATAGTGTTATTACTTCTAGGGCTAACACCAATCAACCTCGCGATATCACCTTTGCTCAAAGAATATGTTTGCATCAGCATATCAATCACAAGACTAACATCATCACCGGTTGGTAAAACTCTTCCCTCTAAGAAAATAGGACGATATTGAGGCTCGTCTTTCACGTTCTTGATGATGGCCATCTCTCGAATGTGCTCTTTAGCCTTCTCGGTCAAAATTTCGATACGCTTAACAGCGTTAGCTGTAACTTCCAATAAGTTATCCATTTCGCTTATTGGCTCCATATCAAGAACCTCACAAACGTTCGTTTTATCTTTAGTCATATACTTCCCAATCGCACTAAGTCATAGGTGAGTTAATAATGCTACTAGCATCAATCTGGGATCTCAAACTCTTATACTTGAATACACTGTCCAAAAAACTACACTTTTTAGACACTTATTGAGGGTTTGTCCAAAAAACTTGTTTTTTTGTTTTTAGACACGTATTGTCTAGGCTCTCTAAGAGATTAATAGACAAAATATGACAATGAGTACAGGTAACGGGCAAAATGTTGGCTACATTCGTGTATCCGCAGCTTATCAAAATACAGACAGGCAATTAGATGGTGTACAGCTTGATCGTGTTTTTGAGGAAAAAACATCAGCAAGCACAATTAAGCGACCAGAATTTGAAAATTGTCTTAAGTACCTTCGTGAAGGCGATACTCTTCATGTTCACTCTCTTGACCGAGTTTGTCGTTCAGGAGCAGGGGATGCTGTTAAGTTGGTTGAGCAACTAACAAGCCGTGGCGTAAATATCGAATTTCACAAAGATGGTTTGCAGTTCTACAGCAAAATGACCGCTACGCAAAAAGGCATCTTGGGAATATTGGCAACAGTGGCGCAAATGGAAAGAGAATTGATCTTAGAACGCCAGGCTGAGGGTTTGGCTAAAGCCAAGGCCAAAGGCAAAATTCTTGGTCGTCCAGCCACAACGGTTTCATTCACTAAAGATGATTTAGCTCGATGGGAAGAAGAGGGTAAAACCAGAGTTCAGATAGCCAAAGACCTCGGAATAAGCAGAGCCAAATTTTATCTGATGTTGAAAAACCTAACATAAGTACCTGATGTAAAAGCCGCTTTTATAGCGGTTTTTAAAGGTATAAAGATTTGCTGTTAACGTTGACAGGTATAAGAAAAGGCTGTGACATCGTAACGTATATGGCTGATTTAAAGGTGTAAGGATTTGCTGTTAGAATTGATCGGAAAATGATCTTTGTAGATCTGCAACTTAGATGATCGTCAGATCTGATAGCTATTTCTCTCTAGAACGCTCTGAGAGCTTCGGTACTGAGTTTTTGATATCAGTGCTCAAGTTTATTCCAGAACAGTGCTTAGAATCGATTTGAGAGGGTCACTATTTTTCACTACAAAGCCGAAGTTTTTCAAAAAGTGGATCTGGTGATCACGTTGGTGAAATATTCACCGCTTACTTATTTTTTAAAAGTCGATAAAATTATTACTCATTATTGTTTATAGATCTTTTAAATAGATATTTTAAAGATCTTATATTTTCTATTCTTTTACTTCTTTTACTTCTTTTACTTCTTTTACTTCTTTTATCTTTTAGGGGTCATTTACTTAAATAAGATCAAATACTTACATGGCTAAAGGTATAAGGATTTGCTGTGTTAGGTATAAAGATATGCTGTGTTAGGTGTAAGGATTTGCTGTTAAAGGTATAACGATTTGCTGTCATGGGTATAAGGATTTGCTGTTAAGGGTGTAAAGATTTGCTGCCCCAAACACACCTTATACAGGGTTTTATACATGTTAACCACAGCTTGCTAACATTGTGGATAACCGAGATTTAG
>NZ_JAHGAJ010000033.1 GCF_030248535.1 Vibrio sp. D404a
GTATCTCGTATCTCGTATCTCGTATCTCGTATCTCGTATCTCGTATCTCGTATCTCGTATCTCGTATCTCGTATCTCGTATCTCGTATCTCGTATCTCAATTTCTAACACCGACAAAAAAGAGCACCGAAGTGCCCTTGATTAAAACTGTCTAAAGTTGCGTCCGTTTGGAGGATTAACTCCAAATTGCTGACAACGAGTCAAGCAAACCAGAGGTTGCACCTTGTGATTGCAGTGCTTGTAGAATAATTGGTGCAAAGGTCGTGATCATTGAAGAGTCCATACCTAGACCTGAGAATGCGCTTTCAACCGCGCCTTGTGAATTCAGGATAGATGTTAGGCCTGTAGACTCTAGCGTTGACATGCCTGGAATTAGAGATGACAACTCTTTGTTATCGGCGCTGCCCAGAGAGTTTTGTGCAAGTGCAAGCATTGAACCAATACCACCTAGTGCTTGGTCGCTCGTTACAGAAGCTTGGCTTGCTACTGTATCGGCCAACGGTGTCGATTCGTTCTGTTGCGACCACATGTTAACGGCGGCCATCAGTGCGGTTTGAGTCAGTTGAGAGTAATCAGTCGTCGCTGCTGCGCTAGTTGAGGCTTGATCTGAAGTGCTTGCGCAAGATGCTACTGCAAGTGCGCTGAATACTGTGATGAGAGCTTTCTTCATTATTCTTCCTTAAGTAATAAAGTAATCGTCCCTCCACTATAAACGAAAAACGGCGATGTTGTTACATCGCCGTTGCATTAATTTAACTTTATTTGCGCTTAGTTTATTGTTTACTAAGGCTTTATAAAATTAAAGGATAGCTAGTAGTTCTACTTCGAATACTAGAGCTGCAAATGGAGGGATAGCAGCACCTGCGCCACGCTCACCGTATGCAAGATCTTGTGGGATGTATAGTTTCCACTTAGAACCAACAGGCATCATTTGTAGAGCTTGAACCCAACCTTGGATTACGCCAGTTACTGGGAACTCAGCTGGTTGACCGCGAGATACAGAGCTGTCGAATACAGTACCGTCTGTTAGCTCACCGTGGTAGTGAACGCGAACTTGCTTGTCAGCAGTTGGGATTTCACCAGTACCTTCAGTGATTACTTCGTACTGTAGGCCAGACTCAAGAACCGTTACTTCTGGACGTAGAGCGTTGTCAGTTAGGAACGCTTCACCGTCAGCTGCAGCTGCTTTAGCTGCTTCTTGGCGGATAGCTTCTGCACGAGTGTGTAGCTCTTGCAGTGCGTTGTTGATTTCGTCAACTTCGATAGCTGGCATGTCGCCAACTAGAGCTGTTGCGATACCAGCAGCGATTGCGTCAACGTTTAGGCCTTCAAGACCAGAACCAGCAAGTTGTTGGCCCATTTGTAGACCGATACCGTAGCTAGCTTTTTGCTCTACAGTTTCAAATTTTACTTCAGACATGAAAGTTACTCTTTTTGTGTCAGTACGAAAAAGGTAAGAATACCAGTATTAACAGCTCGAAGAAACGGCTACACCCTGATTCGCTCTAGCTTTAGTGCACTCAAATCACAATGGCACTATTTTTATTGCATTGCTCCCGTAATGGAGGAAAAATCTATACTGTTCAAGTTTTGGTTTTTATACTGTAGTTAATCAATAGTTAGGGCGCAGTAGTATGAATCGTCGTCATAAGAAGAAACAACAAGTAGATTATTTGCAGCTGTGCAAAGATAAACTCAGTGCTATCGAGTTTGAGGAAACGAAACAGAAGATTCGTGGCCTATGGCAGAGCTTACCCAAATTGCACCAACGCGCGTTGATGGTGCTGACACCGGTTGTGTTGCTGCTTTTGCTTATTCCTTTTCCAAAGACCGAGGTTGTCGAGAGCACTCCAGCGACCAGTCGTGTCGAGTTAGAAATTAATACGGTGGGTTTAAGTGAGCAGCAGAGTGAACAACAACAGTCTCTGAAATCGAGTCATTGGAAAGAGTATCTAGTCAAACAAGGTGATACCTTGGCTCAGGTATTTCGTAATAACCAACTGCCTCTGTCCGATCTTAATGCGCTGGTTCGTATCGAGGGTGATGACAAACCGCTTAGCCAGATCAGAAAAGGGCAACTAGTGCGCTTCAAGCTAGCAGAGAACGGTCAGTTGGATATTCTTCAGCTTGAGAAAGGCGGGAGTTCGGTGATGTTCTTCCGTTTATCTGACGGTGGCTTTGGCCGCAGCAAATAAATAACGATAGAGACACAAAGGAGCGATTATCTCGCTCCTTTTTTTATGCGTGGAATCGGAGCCAGAGGTAACACAATCAGCAGGATACCGATAAAGGTCAGGATATCCGGGATTTCGTTAAACCAAATCATCCCGATGAGTGCTACAAAGACGAGGCCCGAGTACTCAGCCAGTGCAATCTGACTAGAGTGTGCTTTTTGGTACGCTGAAACAGCCAATCCATTGTAAGCCAATATTAGAGTCGCGCTTAAGGCGATATAACCAAGGTGCCCCCAAGACACTGGTGACCAAAATAGTACGCAAAGTATTAAAGAAACGGGTAGCGAGAACAGAGTAGTCCACCAAAGTGTCGTCACTACCGATTGTTCACTCGGGAGCTTGCGAACCAAGACATTGAACAGCGCTAGGGTACATGCCGTACCAAGCGCAAATACTGCCGCCCAATGAAATTGTGAGGGTCTCAATACGATCAGGGCACCCACAAAACCTACCGTGGTCGCGATAACTTTTCCGAGAGCAGGGCGCTCATTCAATAGCAGTATCGACAATGGCAACATCAACAGTGGCGCAACGTAAAATACCGCATTAGCCGTCGCCAACGGAAGGTGGGTAATCGCTACCACCATACAACCGCTACCGATGAGTATCAGTTGCCCACGAGCAAAGGTGATTTTTGCCTGTTTGAGTTGGCGTTGTACTTTGCTTTGTTTTAACCACAATGGCGTAATTAAAAGCAGTGACAATAGTTGGCGAAAGAAGATGTATTGCAGTGGCGGCACTTCACCATTGAGCAGTTTCACCGCCACGTCAGAGAGCGAGGCAAAAAAGTTGCCCGCAACAAGCAGCAAGATCCCAAGCGTGATGTTGGACATCAGCCCTGTAATCTCATATCGATATGTGGAATATCGTCCTCAAGGTACATCTCTGAGATCGTCACAAAGCCGTGACTTTGGTAAAAGGCTTCTAAGTGTTGCTGAGCACCGATATCTATGGTGCTCTGTGGCCACAATGTATGGCAATGCTCGATTGCTTGCGTTAAGAGTTTATGACCTAAACCAGCCCCTCGCGCCTCTGCTTTGGTTGCGATTCTACCAATACTGACGTTGTCATAGGTTGTACCTGCTGGCAGTAAGCGAGCACAGGCGACCAGTTGACCATCCTCATATCCGAGCAAATGACGGACACCTTGCTGCGTGTCTTTCCCGTCGAGTTCAGGGTACGGGCAAGTCTGTTCAACAACGAATACATCCACACGCAGTCTCAATAACTCATAGAGTTCCGTTGTGGTTAATTCGGCAAAGGTGGGGGTAGACCAAGTGATCATAATATCTTCCTAAAACTGTACTTGGCGTCAATCTAACAAGGCTGACTAAGCTGTGCATTAACCATTGTTAATTCTGCTCTTAATTCGACTAAGACTGATCGCGGTAATCCCCAAATAGGCAGCGATTTGATTGTCGTTTAGACGCTGCATAAGGTCTGGGTAGTGTTCACAAAACAGCTGGTAGCGTTGCTCAGGAGTGTAAAGCAGCATGAAGCGCTCTTTGTTCTCTTTGTGCATCAACTGAGTTTCGAGCAGCTTAAGGTAAAGAGGGTTATTGGTGTCGCGCCACTCTGTTAGCGCCTGCATGGGTAACTCAAACAATGAAATAGGAGTGAGTGTTTCTAGCAGGTACGGAGAGGGCTGCTGCTTGATTAAGCTCTCAAAGCCGATCACCCAATCATGCTCCCAATAGAACTCCTTACTGAATTGCTTACCCTCTTCTGTTAGATAACAAGCGTGGCATAGACCTTCAACGATGAAGTAAAACGAATCCGGTACCTCGCCCTGATTGGTGAGAATGTGTCGAGTCGGTAATTCTAATGGTTTAGCGATCTCTAAGAGAGATTCAATCTGGGACGGGGTAAAGCCAAAGCTTTCTAGTTGTTCTGTTAATGCGTGGTACATGGTCACTACCTAAGCCATTTCAATGCGAAGATAATCGCACTTTCTATGGCTTAGGTATAGGGCAAGGTGATGTCGAGTTACTGAAGTTGGGCGGGATTATGGCGTTCCAAATACGTTTGAGCCTGTTCTCTGCCCATGTACTTAGCTAGGGTTTTCAGTGGTACCTTGTTGAGGTTGACGACAATCAGGCCATCCAGGGCGTCATTAAACGATGGGTCGACGTTGAAGCAGACTAACTTGCCGTTCATCCCGAGATATTGACGCAATAGTACCGGTAGCCCTTTTCCCTGCTCCATGCGTGCCAACACCTTTGAAAGTAGAGGCACACTCGCCAGTGATGACAATAGGTGATTCTGCCAAAACACGTGACTATTGGTATTAAGAGGGGAAGAAGGAGAAACTAGATTCGCCTTTTCCTCATCATAATGGTGGATTGATAAGGTGGTCGCGATTAACAGGCGCGCATTGTGGCTGTAATCATTACTGATACTGACCGGCCCGAATAGGTGAGTGTATTGAGGGTGTTGGGAGACAAAGGTCGCGATGCCTTTCCACAGCAGTAGCAGTGAGTTTAGGCTCTTTTGATAGGGCTTGCTCACCACTGAACGGCCAAGCTCTATGCTGTTGTCTAAGGTATCGATGAACTCTTGGTTGTAGTTAAACAAGCTGCGAGAATAGAGTTGCTCTAACCCGTGCTCGGCGATTAACTTGTCGACCATACCCAATCGATAAGCCCCGACTAATTCAGCCTTGGTTTTATTCCACACAAACAGCTGATGGTAGTAAAGGTCGTACTCATCCAAATCACAGGCAAGCCCGCTGCCTTCACCAACTTCTCTAAAGCTCTCTTCTCTGACTCGACCAATTTCACGCATCAGGTTAGGAATAGATTGGCTTGGGGTACAGTAGACCTCGAATTCACCTTGCTCAAGAAGCTTCATCTCTTCTGGGAGCCCACCTATCTCAATTGCTAATACCTCTGGAGATATTGGTGCTATCACCTGGGTATCAAAAGAGGGCGCATGGATTGGTGCGTGCGAGCTCTGTTGTTGGCTCATTAGATAGGTGTTGAGCCGCAGGTAGTTGACGATATCCATCTCTTTTTCAAACGATTTTATCTCAGAGTATGGAATCGATGAGCCAATCGAAATCGAAATAGTAGATGCACGTTTATTGAGGAGTTCGCGCCCGAGCAGAGCGGTTCTCAGTAATGGGTGAACTCGACCTGCTTGATAGAAAAGCTCACTGTTTTTGCCATTGATAAAGATAGGTACGGTCGTGGCTTGATGACGCTTAACGAATTTTGCGACTGATTTGCTCCATTCGATATCGGTGAGCGTTTTTGCCCCTTTACGATAACTGGAGACTTCACCTGCTGGGAATACAATCAACAGACCACCGTCGGCTAGGTGACGATTGGCATCACGAATCGCCTTGGCATTGGTGCGTTTCGATTCTTTGCTATTGAAGACATCAACACCGATGAAAAGATCATCCAGTTCAGGCAGTCGCTTGAGTAATTCATTCGCTAAGACCTTCACATCCTTTCTTACCGATCCTACGAGATCTGCAAGGATAACTCCTTCAATGGCACCAAGCGGGTGATTCGCTACAATCACAACAGGCCCTTCTTCTGGTATGTTTTGCGTGCTTCCCGATGCAACCGAGTAGTCGATATTGAGCGCCGATAGAGTGTAATTCATAAATTCGAAGCTAGATAACTCGTCTTGTCGATCTTGATAGAGTCGGTCTAGCTTAGATAGCCCAGTTGCCCACTCGACAACAGACTCACCTAAACCAAAAGGCGTGTAACGTGGTAAACGAAAAGGACTATCAATCATAATGAAGCTACCTTATTTTATCAGCTGCGGCCAAGCTTTGTCGGCTTGTTGAATATGCTGTGCACGGTCTTGTTCCCAGGTCTCCTGAATCTCTTGGTCGTAGTTAAGGTAAAGTTTGTCATCAACTATGGTCCAATACTGTGGATCGCCCGGTGCGAAGTCGTTTTTGGCAGAAACAGCCCATGCGCAATAACCACCATACTGAGGCGCATATTTTTCAGGATTATTAACAAATAAAGTCAGATTCTTTTCAGAGGAGAAGTACCAATCCGCGCCTTTGTATTCGGTACTGAATTTTTTGCTTCCTTCAACAGGCTTACCTGAAGTGAAGTAAGCCACGGTATCGTAGCCGTCGAGTGCCTTGCTGCTAAAGAAGCCGGTATAGATTTCGTCGGCGGCAAATACGTACGGGCTAACAAGTAGCATGAGCATGGTGATGAGTTTTCTCATGGTGGGCTCCATCTATAGGTTGATTGCTGGTGATAAATCGAAGGTAAAGCGCTGTTGATTTATCTGACATGGGTTGATTGGTTCACAAGGCGAGCCGGGTGCATAAAACATAGAGGCGTGACCGTGCAAATTACGTAAGTGGGTAAAGCTAACGGTGTGTGCATCTTCACGGTGCATACAGGTCGCTAAATGGGGTTGTTCACTGTGATGGTGAGAGTGAAATTTGAGTAAATTCTGTTGGTTCTTCCCTGTTGCGATGAGTTGATCGTATTTGGCTTGTCGGTAGGCTTGGACTCGCTCTAAATCAACCCCGGATGAGAACAGTGGTGAGTCGGTTTCAATAATTCTCTGTTGAACGCCATTCCACATGTAGGCAATAACTACACCATTGCGCTGCGTTAAATTCGGTGCAAAAGCCAGTAGGGTAAATGGTGCAAATGAATGTAAGTTGAGCCTATGAAAAGCCTCGGAAAGCTGACTGAGATTACGACTCGAGGATAGGTTTTTGAGTAATAAACCGCGGCTGACTAATGGGCCGACTGGCATCATGCCTTGGTAGTTATTGAGTAGGCACAGCGAAAGCCCGAACTCATTAATGCTGATCCAACTTCCCCCACCAGTAGGATCGAGTGGCATGATGATATCGACACCATTCACTTGGTACTGTTTAGGCGGCATCGCCAATGCTCGTGTTTTCTGTTCATCACGATTGAAAAAAACCTGATAGCCGTTTTCTTCAAGCAGCCAAGATACTGAACACATGATTATTGCTCCCTCAGATAACTGCTGGTGGTTGGGGCATAGCCAAAGGTTTTACAGGTGTCGACTTCGAGGAAGGTGGTGATCACTTTGATCATCGCGTAATGATGATTGGCGTGCAGAGCGGCAAAGGTGATCTCTCTTTCTAGCGTTGAAGGCAAGCTGGCGAACACCTGACTATCCATCGAAACCTCAGTTTGGATAGTGATAGGCGCTTTGAGATCACTGTGGTCTAATCGCTCAAGCCAGTTGATCACGTAATGGATCTCTTTTACAGCCAATGAGCGGTCGTACTCAACTGGGTGACCACGGCGGCGAGTGTTGTAATCGACGCTTGAGTCCTCGTTTAAAATCAAAGCGTGGAAAAGATCGAGCGTATGACGTGTGTGTTCACCAATAGAGCTGGTGACGTGAGGCTTAGCGTTTGTCAAATAGTCGCTGTCAGAAATGGCTAACAAAAACTCTAGGCCTTGGTTCAATATCTCTACCGCTCCTTTGATACTAGGAGAGAAAGAAGTGAGGGCGCTCGGTTGGGCTATCGGGTTCATTCATGATCCTCGTACAAAGTTAATCGGTGGTTGGATATTGTTGAACAAGGCGTCGCTCTTCTTGCCACGCCTCAATTAAGCTCTTGAAAGAGGGAGGCTGGTGGCCCCGTTGTTTCTGTTGAGCGCCAATGTCATAAAGAATGCGATATTGCTGAAGTAGCGTAGAAAATATCTCTTTCAGCGGTGTGTTTCGATCCCAGATATGTGCCGCTTCACTGCTCGCGCCATTAACCTCAAGGATCGTAAAATCTTCGCCCTGCATCAGGCTATGTATGTCCCTGAATTTGACGTCCAGTCGTCCATAATGGAAGCCATCGAAGTCGTTAAATATCTCATCTAGACGCTCAGTTAGCGCTTTGGTGATGTATTGATTGCCATCTCTAAAAATAGAGCCGCGACTGTGGCTGCCTGCGAATGCCAGTTGAAATTCTTCACCCTCTGCGAGCACATGATCCAACTTGCCTTTATGCCTTGGGAGATAGAGGTGACTGATCTGCCCAGCTCTTGGATTGCTTTCAATTAACTGCTTGAGTGTGGAGGTGCCATCCCCTGTCACCATTGGTGAATATTTGAGGGTGATCGAGATGATCTCACCTTGCTTTTTATTTGGATAGCGAACATAGAAGACGCCGGCTTCAGCTTGATAGGGCGCCTTTTCTTGCAGTAAAAATCGAGCCTGATTTGGGAAGGATGCAATGTACTGTTCTAGCTGATCTTGGCTATTGATCAGTTTGACACCTGCACCTCGACAACCCAGATCCGGTTTGGCGACGAGTGGGAAATCAAGGTCGGATTGGATCAAGGCACGATACGCATCTGCGGCTTGTTTATGACTGTTAAGATCCGTCTTTGTGAGAGTAATGAACGGTGAGATCCAGCGCTGACTCGACGATCCTGCAAGGCTCAAGATATCGTGTTTGGATTCACCGACCATACCACTGAGTTTGATACTTGGATTTGCGATAAGCGGCAATGCCCAGTCAAAATGCCGTAACCCTTGCATCAAGCTCTGAAGCACGACAGGCGTGTAGAAAAACCAAGCAGGAAGAAACTCATAGGGAGACACGCTGCGCACGGTATCTTTTTCGAGTAAAGGCATCCCTGCATTAATTTGATGTGCCGGAATAATACGAATATCTTGCGGTGAACTCATGATAATCCTCTAGAGTAAGTTCTATTGATTAACCGATTGCTGAAAAACAACAACGCGATAGCACACGGGATAACGACCCATTGATATTCAGAGGCTTGCAGCCACGCAGATGTCCCTAAATAGTAGATGGTCGAGAAGACAACGCCAGTCCAGAGTGCAGTCGCACTAATCACGGCAAACAGGAAAGTAGGAAGAGGGATGACGAAAAAACCACTTAAGGTAAACCCAATCGTGCGCAGCCCCGGAACAAAGCGAATGATAAATAGACTGTTGAATGCGTTTTGACGGAGCCTAGCTCGAAGCGCGCGGAAGTATCGATTGGTCAGCGCTTTATAGCGAACACCTCTAAAGTAGCGCCCTGATTTACCGAGGTAGTAAAGCCCTAAGTCACCCGTCGCGATACCGATGAAAATCGCAAGTAGCGCATATTGCGGTGGAATGAGATCTTGAGTCGCTAACCCTGCTGCAGACACAATCGCTAAATCTTCAAGCAGATAAGAAAGCGCAATAATGCCGAGCATCAGCCAGAGCAGCGACTCCTCTCCAGAATTTAACCATGCTTGAATGCTTTCGACGGCGCTCATTAAATATCCCTATCTATCCTATATATGAATGGCTTATTGACCACTCATTGAGTGTAGTAAATGAAATAGACACGAGCAGTGGAGAAAAACTTGCAGTGAGTTGTGGAGTTTTTGTACTTATTGTCTGTACTAGGGAGTTAAAACAAGGTGGGGGAGTTGTGAATCTATGGGATGAGGATCTTGCTTTAAATTAAGACTAATTGATGATTAAGGTACAGAAAAATAAAGACTTTTAAAGGGGCGATTTACCTATAT
This sequence comes from Vibrio sp. D404a, assembly GCF_030248535.1. GTDB lineage: Bacteria > Pseudomonadota > Gammaproteobacteria > Enterobacterales > Vibrionaceae > Vibrio. Next base: position 9,733 of record NZ_JAHGAJ010000033.1, read on the forward strand.
AAAAAAGGCTGAATCGTTAAATTCAGCCTTTGAAACATTAACTAAAGATTATTGAAAATCTTATTTAGTTAGGTCGATTTGGTAAACACCGAAGCCAACATCGTCAGTCGCAACACGTTTCATCGGGTATTGACCCTTCTCTTTGATGAATTGTGCTGCTTTCTCGCTTGGTGACGTTTCAAAGCGGATGTCTAGCTTCTTGCTTGTCTCGATAGGAGCAAAAGACCAGTTGTTATCTGCTGTTGGGCTTACTTTACCTTGCTCTTTGCTTACGCGAGAGATGTAGTTTGCAAGAACAGTGCGGTTTTCGTCTGGCGCATCAAATGCGATGTACTCAACACCTGTGCCCGGGAACTTCGCGCTGTATGCACGGTAGTTGTTGGTCGCAATCAAGAAATCCTGTTCCATATCGATTGGTTGATCTTGGTAAGTCAGACCAACGATACGTTGAGAATCAGGGTTTACCACTTTACAGTTAGCGTCGTATTTAGCCGGTTGAGTCACGTCGATCTGGTAGTTCACACCATCGATAACATCGAAGTTGTAGGTGCGGAAGTTATCCCACTCGATCAGCTGCTGTGGTGCTGTTGAGTTCGCGTCGATCTGATTGAACTGGCCTGCAGCACATTCAAGCCACTCTTTTACTTCTTTACCTTTTACCTTCATCGCAACAAGTGTGTTCGGGTATAGGTAAAGGTCAGCAGCGTTACGGAAAGTCAGTTGACCAGACTCTACTTCAGTAAAGTTTGCTGGGTCATTCTTACGGCCGCCCGCTTTAAATGGTGCCGCTGCAGAAAGTACTGGTGTGCCATCTAGGTCTGGGTCGCCTTGGATGAAGCGCTCAACGTAGTCCTTCTGTGCAAGGTTAACGATTTGAACTGTAGGGTCGTCTTGTACCAGTGATAGGAAGCTGTACATCACGTCATCAGCTTGACCGATTGGCTGGTTTACAAAGTCACGAGTACCCGCGTGGTCTTTTTCCAGCGCTGTTACGATACCTTCATCTGCTGCAGCCAGTGATTTCTTCTCTACTTTGTCGTAGATATGACGCGCTTCAGATTGACCTTTTACCACTTCCCATTTGCCGTCTTTTTGCGCCAGCGTTAGGTCCATGATACCTACGTGGCTACCCCAACGACCTGGCATAACTGCCGCTACGCCATTCATTGTGCCCGCTTGGTTGTCAACACCTTGGATGTTGTCGAAGCCTTTACCCGGGAATACTGCGTGAGAGTGACCGAATGCAATTGCATCGATGCCTTCTACTTCAGATAGGTACAACGTTGAGTTCTCTTCACCCGCTTTGTATGGGTCTTGAGATACGCCAGAGTGAGGGATAGCAACGATCACGTCTGCACCCTCAGCCTTCATTTGAGGTACTAGCTCGTTCGCAGTTTCAACGATGTCACGAGCAATCACTTTGCCTTCAAGGTTCTTCTTATCCCACGTCATGATTTGTGGTGGAACAAAACCGATGTAGCCCACTTTTACTTCGTGCTCTACGCCCGCAGTATCAGCAAAGGTGTGTGTCTTGATGATGTATGGTGTGAAGTAGTGCTCTTTCGTTTCTGCGTCGTATACGTTAGCACTGATGTATGGGAAATCAGCGTCGTTGATTGACTCTTCTAGGAACTCAAGACCGTAGTTGAATTCGTGGTTACCGATGTTTGCTGCATCGTAATCTAGCTGGTTCATCGCCTTGTATGCTGGGTGTACTTCACCCGCGACAATGCCTTTGTCTGCCATGTAGTCACCCATAGGGCTGCCTTGCAGTAAGTCACCATTATCAACAAGAATGCTGTTGGTTACTTCACCTTGAGCTTCTTTTACAAGAGTTGCAGTACGCGCCAAACCGATCTTTTGTGATGGCTTGTCTTTGTAGTAGTCGTAATCCATTAGGTTAGTATGAATGTCAGTCGTTTCTACAACGCGCAGTTTGATTACTTCATCTGTGTCTGGGGTTGTTGTACAGCCAGCTAGTGTAAAACCTAGTCCAGCCAGTACTGCAAGTGATAAAGGCTTCATTGCAACTTTCATTATGGAGCTCCAAGATTGGATGGGGAAGAATTTGTTGCGTAATGTAACAAAGTGGAATGAAACAATGAGTACGACATGTGTTAATTCGTGACATGGATCTTATTACTTTATGCTGTTCTGCCACCCTTATCCCAAACCGCTCAATCCCTACACAACAAGTGCTTATTAAAGGTAGTCCATTCATTTTTATAAGGAATAAATGTTACAACCATTCCTTATCAGCTTTTCGAATAAAAAATGAAATTTTAGAATTTCCAGTAATATGAGAGGCTCGTCATAATGCTTTCATTGAGGGCGTATTGGGCACTATTGCATCACACAGAAATTGTGGTTGTCGTCTGATACTCCAATTCACATCACGGTGAATGAGTTAACTCCCATGCTTGATTGAACAAGTATTGCATTGCTCGTGATACGAGCCTTAAAGGAAGCACTGAAATGGACCAAGAACGTTTAACCCACCTAAAACAGCTTGAAGCGGAGAGTATACATATCATCCGTGAAGTAGCGGCTGAGTTTGATAACCCAGTGATGATGTACTCCATCGGTAAAGACTCTTCTGTGATGCTTCACCTAGCTCGCAAAGCGTTTTATCCGGGCAAAATCCCTTTTCCTCTTCTTCACGTAGATACCGATTGGAAATTCCGTGAAATGATCGAGTTTCGTGATCGCACGGCAGAGAAATACGGTTTTGACCTTTTGGTACACAAGAACCCTGAAGGTCTAGCAATGGGTTGTAGCCCGTTTGTCCACGGCTCTTCAAAGCACACGGACATCATGAAGACTCAGGGCCTTAAGCAGGCGTTAAACAAGTACGGTTTTGATGCAGCCTTTGGTGGTGCGCGTCGTGACGAAGAGAAGTCACGTGCTAAAGAGCGTGTTTACTCATTCCGTGACAAGAACCATACATGGGATCCAAAGAACCAACGCCCAGAGCTATGGAAGACTTACAACGGTCAAGTGAACAAAGGCGAGAGCATTCGTGTATTCCCACTTTCTAACTGGACTGAGCTGGATATCTGGCAATACATCTACCTAGAAAACATCGAGATTGTTCCACTTTACCTCTCCGATAAGCGCCCAGTAGTGGAGCGTGATGGCATGTTGATTATGGTCGATGATGACCGTATGGAGCTTCAAGAAGGCGAGGTGATTGAAGAGAAGAGTGTGCGCTTCCGTACACTTGGCTGCTACCCGTTGACGGGCGCAATTGAATCTGAAGCCAACACATTAACGGGCATCATTGAAGAGATGCTGGTGGCCACCTCTAGTGAGCGACAAGGTCGTGCGATCGACCACGATCAATCAGGCTCGATGGAGCTGAAAAAGCGTCAAGGTTATTTCTAAGGATCTAAGGAAAGAAAAATGAATAGTGCAGTAGAAGCTGAATTGGCTGAACTTGGGATCGAGGGTTACCTGAGTCAGCACCAACATAAATCGATGCTTAGATTTCTAACTTGTGGCTCGGTAGATGACGGTAAGAGTACCTTGATCGGTCGCTTGCTCCATGACACGCAGCAGATCTATGAAGATCAGCTTGCAGCAGTACATAACGACAGCCAACGTGTTGGTACTACCGGTGAGAAGCCTGACTTGGCTCTACTGGTGGATGGCCTGCAGGCAGAGCGCGAGCAAGGTATCACCATTGACGTGGCATACCGTTATTTCTCGACTCAAAAACGTAAGTTCATTATTGCTGATACCCCGGGGCATGAGCAGTACACGCGTAACATGGCAACCGGTGCATCGACTTGTGATCTGGCGGTGATCTTGATTGATGCGCGTAAAGGCGTACTGGATCAAACACGTCGTCACTCGTTCATTTCTAACCTGCTTGGTTTGAAACACTTTGTGGTTGCGGTTAACAAGATGGATCTTGTGGAGTACTCGCAAGAGCGCTTTGAAGAGATTCGCAATGAGTACCTAGAGTTTGCTGAAAACCTAGAGGGCGAAACCAACATTCAGATCCTGCCAGTGTCAGCATTGGAAGGCGCTAATGTGGCGTCGGCTAGCCAAGAGCTGTCTTGGTTTGAAGGTCCATCGCTACTTGAAGTGCTTGAGAACGTTGATATCGATCAGAAACGCTCAGCAGGCGAGTTCCGCTTCCCTGTTCAATACGTGAACCGTCCAAACCTAGATTTCCGCGGTTTTGCCGGCACGATTGCTTCTGGCAGCGTAAAAGTCGGTGATGAAATCAAGGCGCTTCCTTCAGGTAAAACCTCGAAAGTGGCACGCATTGTTACTTTTGATGGCGACCTAGAGTCGGCGCAAGCAGGTCTTGCTGTGACTTTGACGCTTGAAGACGAAATCGACATCAGTCGTGGTGATTTGATTGTGCTTGAGAATGCAGAAGTCGCATCTACCAATCACATTCTGGCGGACGTGGTATGGATGACGGAGCAAGCTCTGCAACCGGGTCGTGAGTACGACATCAAGGTTGCGGGTAAGAAGACGGTTGGCCAAGTGAGCGCTGTTCGTCATCAATATGACATCAACAATCTTGCGACTCATGAAGCATCAGAGCTGCCTCTCAATGGTATCGGTCTGTGTGAGTGGTCACTGAACGAGACTGTGGCACTGGATAAATACCGTGATAGTGCGGATACCGGTGGCTTTATCGTGATTGACCGCCTAACCAACGTCACTGTTGGTGCAGGTCTAATCCGTGAACGTTTAGATTCTGTTGAGCAGAAAGTCGGTGACTTCTCAGCGTTTGAAATCGAGTTCAATGCTCTGGTTCGTAAGCACTTCCCACACTGGGATGCCAAAGATATCAGTCAATTACTTAAGTAATTACGTTTCGATGTAAAGCAATAGGCGGGAGCTTCGGCTCTCGCTATCCAAGGACAGGTATATGTGGCAACAAGGATTTGTATTAGCGCTATTGCTTGGCATCGTAACTTGCCTTCTAACGACGCGTATTAAGCCGAGCTTTATTTTTGCTGGTGCAGCTTTCATTGCGTTTATGGCTGGAATGATTGATGTATCCAGTCTGGCAGGCAACTTCACTAACTCTTCACTACTCACTTTAGTGTTGCTAATTCTCGCTTCAAGTGCGTTGGAGAAAACTCGCTTAATCAGCTGGGTAAGCCGAAACATTTCAGAAGGTCGGCTTGGTACAGTGGTGGCAAAGTTGGGTGTTTCCACAGCGTTACTTTCTTCCTTTACTAATAATACTGCTGTTGTCGTGTCATTGATCGGTGCGATCAAACGCAATCAGCAACATGCACCCTCTAAGCTACTTATCCCACTTTCGTACGCTGCGATTTTGGGTGGAACCCTGACATTGATCGGCACCTCAACCAACTTGATCATCAACAGCTTTGTTGAAGATGCAGGCTTACCGAGTTTGAACTTCTTTACACCGACGTTGATCGGTTTGGCGGTATTGGTCGGTGGTGTGTTGATCTTGATCCCACTGAGTTACTTCCTGCCTAGTTACGATGATGGTTCACAAGATGAATTGCCTTATTTCTTGGAGGCTCGCGTTGAACCCGGTTCACCGCTGGTGGGACGTAGCGTAAGTGAAAATAACCTTAGAGCACTGCGTAAGCTGTTTCTTGCGGAAGTGATTCGTGATGGTAAGACAACGGCTTCAATTGACCCAGACTTCGTGCTACAAGCACGCGATCGCCTTTTGTTTTGTGGCGATGTCGAGAGTGTTGCAACTCTGCAAGAGATCCAAGGACTAACACTGTTTGGACAACATCACCTTAATGGTCAGAACTTTGTTGAAGTAGTGGTAAGTTCATCGGCGAGTGTGTGCAATAAGACATTGAAAACCAGCCAGTTTAGAGACCGTTTTGACGCGGTAGTAGTAGCGATTCGCCGTGGCCATGAACGCCTTGAGGGCGGGTTAGGTAATATCACGCTTACTGCGGGCGACACATTGGTATTGGTGCCGGGGAAACGCTTTGAAGAGCAACGCCAACAGCACAGCAAAGAATTTGTGTTGATGAATGATCTGGATTCCAGTGCCAAACTTGACTCAGACAAATCGGCTTGGGTATTACTGGGCTTTGCTTCCGTGATTGGTTTAGCACTTACCGACATACTGCCGATCATCAAGGGATTGGCTGGCTTCCTGCTGCTGTTGGTTGCACTCGGAGTGGTGCAACTGAGTGAGCTAAGACGCCGCTTTCCGGTGGATATTGTGGTGATTGTGGGGTCTGCCTTGTCAATTGCGCAGCTGATGATCTCTTCCGGTTTGTCAGAGCAGATGGGCTTAATGTTTATCGAGGCATTCAATGGTTGGGGCGTGTTTGGTGCGCTGGTGGCCACCTATTTGATGACCTTAGTATTGACCGAGCTGGTGACCAATAACGCAGCGGCGGCACTCTCTTTTCCTATCGGTTATAGCATGGCCATTGGCTATGGTGTTGATCCTATGCCATTTATTATGGCGGTGCTGTTTGGCGCCAGTGCTAGCTTTATGTCGCCTTATGGTTATCAAACCAATCTACTGGTGTACAGCGTGGGTAACTATCACCTAACCGACTACCTACGTATCGGTATCCCAATCTCGATTGTGTATTCAGGGTTAGTACTTAGCCTTATCCCTTATTTTTTCCCATTTTAATGCTGTTTATTTAAAGGACTAATTATGACCACTGCAGTTAAACCCAAAGATGAGAACATCGTCTGGCATCAGCACTCTGTTGATAAAGCTTTTCGTTCTCAGCTGAAATCACAGAAGCCCGTGGTATTGTGGTTCACGGGACTGTCCGGTTCGGGCAAATCAACGGTAGCAGGTGCGCTAGAAACTCGTTTGGCGCAGCTGGGTTACCATACTTATTTGTTAGATGGGGATAATGTTCGTCATGGTTTGTGCAGCGATCTTGGTTTCTCTGAGCAAGACCGTCGCGAGAATATTCGTCGTATCGGTGAGTTGGCAAAATTGATGGCAGATGCTGGTTTGATCGTGCTATCTGCTTTTATCTCTCCCCATAAAGCTGAGCGTGAGCTGGTAAGAAACCTACTGCCTGACGGTGAGTTTTTGGAGGTGTATGTGAACACGCCAATTGAGGTGTGTGAGCAGCGTGACCCTAAAGGTCTGTATAAGAAAGCGCGAGCCGGCGAGATCCCGAATTTCACGGGAATCAGCTCGGTTTATGAGGCGCCTGAAACGCCAGAAATCGATCTTCCGGCCGGAGATAAGTCGCTTGATGAGCTTGTCGAGCAGTGTATAGAAGCGTTAGAAGCACGCAAGATTATCGCTAATTAACACTAACTTATTGGCAACTAACACTCTATAGCCTTGGTTATCGCCAAGGCTATGTTGTTTTATAGGACTATATTGTTCTATTAGACTATGTTGCTTTATACGGTGTGGTTGACGCTGCCGCCGGGTTTTGCTTCTGCTTGGACGGTAAACTTTTGACTGAGCAGAGCAATGAGCTGGTCATAGTAAGCACTGTTCGGTTTGTTTCCGAGTAAAACACACAACTCATTACCCGTTGGGCTGAAGCGATAGTAAACCAACTTTACTCCCTTTGAGAGTGGCGTGATCGCCATCGGCTTGCCTTGATAGGTTAAGTTGAGCGCGGGATCGAAATCGATCTCTCCTGACTCTAATTCTGTACCATGTAGAATTCCCAGTTCAATCAAGTGCAGCAGACTTGAGTAGGGTAGGTTATGGCTGCCTAAATTGATGGTGCTCGCACCACTTCTTTTCCCAAAGCTGAACAAACCTGCCTGCGTTTTGAAACCGAGCAGTAACTTACGGCTATGGTCACTACCAAAGCTACACCCTAATGAAGCGGCACGTTGCAGGGTCAGTGCCTCTTTAGGTGTCATATCTTGCAGGATCTGTAACGCCTTCATTGACGTCGAGCCGGGGTTGGTTACTTCTCTTTTTAGCACCTGAGCCCACAATCTCTGCATTGAGCTATTATGAATCTCTTGTGCCATATCGAAAAAGCGGTACAGCCAATCTTGGTCTGGGTCGCCTGCGGCCTCATCTTTACATGACATATGCGCCAGCTTAAGGATCTGTTCGAGGTTCTTTTGACGTAACTCTTTACGCTTTTTCTCACGCAAAAGAGCGCGCTCAATCAGTGATTTTTCACCTTTGTCAGATGTTTTATTTTCTGGTGTAAGCAGCGCATCCAAACCGAAGTTTTGCGCGATATTCAGCATTCGACTGGCGCTATCGGTGATATGAGGTTTTTTCTCTTGTTTAGGAGCAGCGTCGTTTACATGCTCAATGATCACGGGCTGTTGAAAGTCAGACATAGCGATACCTACAAACCTTAAGACAGAAATGTAACTGGCTAAAATGTAACTCTTTATTGAACTTGTGACTAGGGGCTGTTGATCTTTCGCGGTTAAATTTCGATCGGATGGATAGGCCTAGTCAAAATCGTTTTAGGCGCGGCAAGGTGTGTGTGGCCTCAATATTACGATTAAAGTTGAAGGATTAAACAAAATTTACTTTTTATGATGATAATAAAATGTTAAATTTGTTGTGTAATCCAAGGAGGAGTTATGAATCAGGTGAATGATAATAAGCTGAAAAAACAGCTGGCAATCGGGCTATTACTCGTCAGTTATGTCGCTATTCTAGCGTATCTATCTAAATATATTGCCTAAGTTAGCGATATTTCATTGTTAGAAAACTGTTATAATACAAGTTGCTTATAAAATTAGCTTATAAAGCGTTGCCCATAAAAAATGGCAGCCCAAAAGAGCTACCATCTTCATAATCGAACAGTCGATATACTTACATATCGTCGTATTCCTCGATAGCTACCCCTTCAATAAGATAGCCAGTTTGCGCCAAGTCGTGCGAAATGGTCTCTGTTTTCAGTGTCCCCACTAAGTAGATAACATCCCATAATTGTTGAATTGGTGCGCCTTTAGGAAACTTCACATAGATGATCTGGTTTGGTGGCGGTGGCGGTACGTGAATACATGCTCCAAAATATGGCACCAATAGAAACTCAGTGATCATATTCTCATCCCCTTCTAGCGGGATAACAAAGCCAGGGATTTTCACTTGGCTGCCATTCAACTCAGGGCGGATTGCACCCAACTTAGACTGTTGTGGGTTCTCTTGCGTGTGGTCTACAACCGGCATGCCAAACGGATCCAGCTGAGCACGCTCGGATTCTGGAATCAAATCAATCCATTCAAGAGTCAGTACCGAGTCGTCAGTATTTGTCGACTCTGCATGCGCTGTTGTTATCAATGGGAAGAAGAGCAACCCGAGAATCAGCAGGAGTTTGTGCTGCATAGTGTGTTCCTATATTAAATTCGAATGGTCATGCCATCAGCAAGTGATTGACGATACGCGCGGAATGCGGGAATAAAGCCAATGATAATACCGGCAATTTGAACCATCAGAATGAGCTTCCACTCATGTGGTGTGATTGCGGATATTGATATGTTGATACCATAACTTTGTTGCACGATAGGAGCAACCACTGCTATTAAGCCAAACAACAAACCGACACCGAGTGTGATGCCGAGGAAGGTTAGGGCACTGGCTTCACTGATCAGTAAACCGAATACATGCCTTGGTCTTGCTCCCATGGCTCGTAATATCGCCATCTCTCGACGACGTTCTTGTAGGCTGGTTAGTAGGCTGCTGAGCATACCCAGTAGTCCGGCGACTACGACAAAGCCAGAAACAACCAACAGAGCCTGCTCTGCCACTGCCATCATTCCCCACAATTCATGCAGAGCGATGCCTGGCATGATCGCACTCAATGGTTCTTTGCGGTAGGTATTGATTTCACGCTGCAGAGCGAAGGTTTGGATTTTTGAGTTCAGTCCTAGCATCATCGCCGTGATCTGCTGAGGCTGAAAATCGTAGGTTCTTAAGGTATCGGCATCTGGGGTATGGCCGAGGTTAGCGCCTGACTCCCAACCGACATGAATCGCTTCGATTGCTTCCAGTGAGACGTGTACGGTTTTATCCACTGGGGTTCCAGTTGGTGCAATGATACCGACGATAGTGAATGGCAGATTATCGTGACGGCTGAATGCCACATCGCTAATACCGTGCGCTAGGATGATTTGATCACCAATCTTATAGTCGAGTTGTTTTGCCACATCCGCACCGATCACCACATCAAACAGCTCATCAAACTCACGCCCCTGCTGTAGAGTTAGTGGTTGCTTACTTCCATAGCGATAGTGTTCAAAATAGCTGTGGTTGGTCCCCATCACACGGAAGCCTTTGTGTGAGTCACCGAGTGAGATCGGAATCGCCCATTTTACCGCTTTGTGCTGGCTGAACTCTTCATAACTCTTCCAGTCGATATTGTTGGTCGCATTGCCGATTCGAAATACGGAATAGAGCAGCAGGTTTACTTGGCCAGAACGACCACCAACAATCAGGTCGGTACCTGAAATGGTATTGGCGAAACTGCTTTTTGCTTCGGTACGCACGCGTTCTACACCAAGGAGCAAGATCACGGAAACGGCCACAGTTAGGATGGTGAGAATTGCGGTGGCCTTGCGATTGAGAACACTTTTGAGCGCTAAGTGAGTGATTACTTTCATACGATAGCCTTCGCTTGGTTAACGGTCGTTAGGTCAATGCTGCGTGTGAACAGCTTTTCTAGTGTTGGATCATGACTGACAAAGATTAGGGTCGAGTTAGCTTGGTCGGCTTGCTCAAGCAGTAACTCAATGAAAGCTTCTCTGTTGTCGTGGTCGAGTGCCGATGTTGGCTCGTCCGCAATGATGATTTGTGGTTGTCCCATTAAAGCTCTTGCTGCTGCTACGCGCTGTTGTTGTCCTATGCTGAGCTCGGTAACTGGCTTATTCATTAAAGTTTGTGGGAGTTTGAGTCTCTGGAGCAGTGTCTCGGCCGTTGCTTTTAAGTCGTGGCTACCTTGGGTGACATTCTGTTTTCGGATGTTAGAAAACTGGCAAGGTAGCGTCACGTTGTCGGTGACCGATAGGTATGGCAGAAGGTTAAATTGCTGGAAAATATAGCCTATATGGTCGGCTCTAAACTTATCGCGTTGGCGCGGTGACAGTTGGTTGAGATCTTGACCTAAGATAGAGACTTCACCTTGCTGCGCTTGGTTGATACCCGTTAATAACCCTAATAGTGTTGATTTGCCACAGCCACTGGGTCCTTTAATAAAAAGGTGCTCTTTGGCATGGATATGAAGAGAAGGTATTTCGAGTGTCGGTGGTAAGTCTGGCTTCCAACGGAAACTGACGTTTTCCAGTTTAACGACAAGCGATGATTGGTCAAAGGACATATAAGCTCCTGCTCGCTAAGCGTTTTGCTTAAATCGATATTCGAGGGAATTGCTCTATGAATCATTCTGATAGGAGATTCGACTATTATGAGAGCAAGACAGCCAAGTGAGTGCTCACTTGGCTGTTGTACGTTGTGTTTCTAACTTATGCCGAACTTAGAAACGGAAGCTAGTGCTGTCTGGTGTTAGCTTCTTCTGAGTTTGAGTGCGATCCGTTAGTAGGTTCACCGTCATTGACTCTGTGTTTGCAAAGTTAGAGAACCATTGTGTTTCTACACTGTTTAGCTCTGCCACATTCGAACACTGGTAGTGGTATTCGATAGTAAACTCACCGTGACCGCCATGCTCATGGTCGTGTCCTTCGTGGTCATGATGATCATGTTTGTCATGGTCGTGACCTTCGTGGTCATCATGATCGTGTTTGTCATGGTCGTGACCTTCATGGTCTTCATGAGCATGTTTGTCATGGTCGTGACCTTCGTGGTCATCATGATCATGTTTGTCATGGTCGTGACCTTCATGGTCATCATGATCGTGTTTGTCGTGGTCGTGACCTTCGTGGTCATCATGATCATGACCTTCATGCTCGTCTTCACCTAGAGTGTGAGTGACTGATTTGAACTCTAGCGTACAGTCAGCACCTTCAAATGCGAATAGCTTGCTTGGCTGATTAAGTAGTGCAGTCGCTTTCTCAAGTGTCGCAATTTGCTCTGGTGTTTGCGGTGCATGTTCAAAACCAACAACGTCTGCACCCGGAGCGGTAACTTCAACCAAAAGCTCTTGGCCGTCTTGGGCAATATTGACTTCAACCTCACCATGAACGTGAGCGTCATGAGAGCGGAAATGATCATCAGCGATAGCAGTAGCAGATACAGTCATGCCGATAACAACGGCTAAAATAGAAGGTTTCATTGGGTATTCCTAAAATAAAAGATAAATTAAAAGCAAATTTAGTGATTAAGTCATCTTCACGGGTGGTGAACGAGCAAGATAAGCAAAGTATAGTCTTTGTAGCTTACGAGCTGGTTCACTGGTTAGGGCAATGAAATCGATATTTAATTCAGGAAGTTGTGGTAAATCGTGAGCGAAACCAAACTGACTGGCAGAAAACAGTTCACACTGATGATGAGCGTGATGGGATGGGTCGATGTCTACGATGTGGTGCGCCACTGACCAAGACAGCATGATCATCAGCCCTAGCATGCAGAGGACTGAACGTCTGGTTATATGTGAATGGGCTCGCCAAATCATGATGATGATGGACCACAAAAGAAAAAGGACACTGTTATAATATAACAACGTCCTTTCAAGAAATCTCGTAAAAGAGAGTAATAATTATTAAAGATTCACTTTAATAAGTTGAATAACTTCAGCAACTTCGGTTTCGCTTAACGCCCCTTCTTTTACAAATAGGACTTTACCTTGTTTGTCTTGAACGATAATGGCTGAGCTCTCTTCTTTTAGCGCCCATGCTGAAGCTGCCGTGCCTTCTTCATCCAGTACCATTGAAGACCAAGGAAACTCTTCCTTGCTGCTCTCAGCTGATGACTTTACAAAAGAACCGGTTCCCCAAATCGCATCGTCTTGGTTGATGATGGTCGTGGTTTGGTAAGCATCTTCTGGGAACTCAGAGGCAGTGATCGCGGCCATTAGAGGCGCGTTGAGCTCTTTAGAGCTGCTACGACCCGCAATAGCTTGAACGACACGTACTTTACCTAACATGTCTTTGGTCGCCCAAGGTTGGTAGCCTGTTGAGCCGTCGTTTAGGGTGATTTCACCATGAGCTGTAACACTCACTGCAGGTAGAGTTTCGCCAACAGATAGATTGTGAGCGTTGGCAAGTAGTGGAGAGGCTGCGGCTAATAAAGCCAGTAGAGTTTTGTTTTTCATTATATTTTTGTTCCGCTTGTTGGTTTGCCCTCGAAGTATAATATGAAATAAACAAAATGCCTCGCTTACTTTTTTATCGTATGGCTGTCAAAAGGTGTTGCGGAGTTGTTACTAAAGGGTATAATGCAGCTATATCAAGGGAATCGACAGGTTTTCTTGCTGTAAGCCAACGGATTTGGCTGTTATTTGTGCTTTGCTCAAAAGTGAAGAGCTGATCACAAACTGTTGTACTCAAAAGGAATTGAGGTTGTTTATGTTACGAGAATTTTCTACTTACCGCCCTCGTCAAGTGGCGCGTTTCGTTAAAGTCCTATTCAAGGGTCAATTTAGCATCGAAGGTATCGGTGAATTTAGATTCGACCAAGGCAAGGTTCTTCTTCCTGAAGTGACCGACCAAAAAAAGCTTAATGTATTTAAAGAAGTGAATGGCACCATCGCTTGTATGTCGATGTAATGCGCATTGATTTCAACCATTGAAATGAAAGGGCTTGATAAATCAAAGCCCTTTTTTGTTTCTATCGCTTAATGATTTATTTACTGAGATGGGAAGCAAACACCCGTTCCGCCTAACCCGCAATAACCGTTCGGATTTTTAGCTAGATATTGTTGGTGATAATCTTCGGCATAGAAGTACTCACCGGCTGGCTGTACTTCAGTAGTGATCTCTGAACCCCGCGCCCTTTGTATCGCTTGTTGATAGCTCTGCTTCGAGGATTCAGCAATGGATTGCTGTTCATTGCTAAAGGTGTAGATCGCAGAGCGGTATTGAGTGCCGCGATCATTCCCTTGGCGCATACCTTGGGTTGGGTCATGACTTTCCCAGAAAGTTTTAAGCAGTGTTTCAAGAGGCAAGATACTTGGATCGAACACCACTCGTACTACTTCTGTATGGCCTGTTTCACCGGTACAAACCTGCTGGTATGTTGGATTGTGAGTGAAGCCGCCAGCATACCCGACAGAGGTGGAAACGACGCCGTCAAGTTGCCAGAACAAGCGTTCAGCACCCCAAAAGCATCCAAGCCCCAGTAATATCTCTTGCTGCCCTGCAGTGGGTGGTGCAAGCAGATCACTCTGGTTGACGAAATGTGGTTCTGATACTGTGATTGGGTATGGATTCCCGGGCAAAGCCGTTGCTTCAGAAACCATTTGTTGTTTGTTAAGCATGTCTGTGTTCCTTTTAGAAGTATCTATACGCTTTAACCGTCTTAAATATACGACTAACTCTTTAAATTAGACCGTTTTATTGCTTGAATTATTACAGACGTGCTATTGAATTAGCGGTATGATTTCCTTTTGATTCTTAACGTATTGATAACGTCTCACCAATTAAACATGATAAGAAAAACTTTACCAGTTCTGATTGGCACCTTGCTGTCATCAAGCCTTGCCTTTGCTGATGTCTCTCTTGAAATTGAGGGGCTAGATGGGGCGCTTGAAGACAACGTGGATGCTTATCTGAGTGCCATTCCGGAAGAAGAATATTCCATATCTCTACGTTTTCAATCCCGTTTAGAATCCATGATCAGAGAAGCGGTGAGTGCGCTGGGCTATTACCATCCTAAAATCACCTTTACCCCCTCTGAAGATGACAGTGAATTACTGGTGACAGTTGAGGCAGGTGAGCCTGTTGTTATCTATGCCTCAGATATCGTGATTTCCGGAGAAGCGGAAAATGATCCTGATTTTCTAGCCTTAGTAGCAAAGAGTAACCTTCAAAAAGGCAAGGTGCTTAACCATAGTAATTATGACTCCCTAAAGTCTTCGATGCGCAACCTGGGTTTAGCCAAAGGCTATTTCGATGGTAATTATGACCTAAGCCGCTTAGAAGTGGCGCCTGAGCTCAACCGTGCTTATGTGCGATTGCACTATGACAGTGGTATTCGCTATCACTTTGGCAGCACAACAGTGATGGGCAGTCAGATTGAGGATGACAAGGTTCAGTCTTTGAAACCTTTCGAACAAGGGCAGCCTTATGAAATTGCTAAGGTAGGGGAATATAACCAAAACCTTTCCAACACCGACTGGTTCTCTTCTGTGTTTGTCGAACCTGATCTTGGCGAACTTGGTAATGGTCGTGAGATCCCAATGAAGGTGAGCTTGGCTCCTCAAGCACGAAATCAGCTCGAAACGGGTATTGGTGTTTCTACCGACTTAGGCGTAAAGGGCAGTCTGAAATGGAAAAAACCTTGGGTGAACAGCAGTGGACACAGCTTTAATAGCAGCCTGTCTATATCTAAACCCGAGCAGACCATCACCGCCAGCTACAAGATCCCGCTCGATGATGTGCTTAATGACTACTATCAAGTCACTTACGGTATGAAGAATGTTGATAATCGAGATACCAAGAGCTTGGAATCGAACCTGAAACTCGAGCGTTACTGGCGTCTCGACAATGGTTGGCAGCGTACAGTCTTTGTTCGTTATCTATTAGAGAACTACGAGCAAGGTCTGCAAGATGATGTGGCGCAGTTTGTTCTGCCGGGTATCTCGTTTTCTCGCACGCGAACGCGCGGCGGTGCGATGCCAATGTGGGGTGATAAGCAAACCATTATGTTAGAAGCGGGCGATGACTCGCTGCTTTCTGAAACTAAGGTGGTTCGTTTTCAGGGAAGTACGGCGTGGATTCGTAGCCTAGGAGAAAACCACCGTGGCTTAACGCGTTTGGAATATGGTGCCAACTTTGCGGATGAATTCGAAAAGCTCTCTCCTTCATTGCGATTCTTTGCTGGTGGTGACAACAGTATCCGTGGTTACGGTTATGAATCTATCTCTCCACGTGATGAGAGTGGTGCTCTAACCGGCGCGAAATACATGACGACGGCAAGTTTCGAGTATCAATATCGTCTCTACGGTAACTGGTGGGGCGCCATGTTCTATGACATAGGTGATGCGTTTAATGACACGCCGGATTTAAAAGCGGGGACGGGTGTCGGCATTCGCTGGGCCTCTCCGGTTGGCCCAGTTAGTCTAGACTTTGCATGGGGACTCGATGCAGACCCAGGTGATGAATTCCAAATCCACTTCACTTTAGGACCTGAGCTATGATTAAAGTGATCGGCAAAATTTTCAAATGGACCTCGATCTCTATCGTCTCTATTTTGTTGCTTATTCTGACCTTAGTTGGTCTTGCACTGTTTACCAACCCGGGCCTGAATGCCGTACTTTGGGGTGCTGAAAAGGCTTTACCGCAACTAAAAGTTGAGAGCACTAAAGGCGCGCTTTTCCCTCGTTTTAGCCTACACAACGTCCAATTTGTCGATGAAAGCCTACATATTGATACTCAACTTGAGAAGATTGAGTTAGCGATCAACCCAAGATGTCTATTGGATCCGCAGGTGTGTATTGATGAGATAACGCTGCAAGGGCTGGATTTCGCCTTTACTGAATTGCCGCCGCCAGCGGAGGAAGAGCCAACAGAACCGTTAACCTCTATTTCGACGCCGTTACCTATCACTCTTAATCGTGTGAACTTTGAGGATATCTCTCTAAATATCCTAGGCAATGAGATTGATTGGCAGCACTTTTCGACAGCGATGAACATGAAGGGCGATGTGTTAACCATCTCCCCAACCGTCTTTGATGATTTAACGGTTAAGTTAGCTGAAGCGGATCCATCGACAGAGGTGGATACTGCGCCCGAGCCAGCTACTGAAGCTCAAGCTATTGTTCTCCCTGAGGTGTTGATCCCACTCACAGTGGTACTCGAACGCTTTGATCTAAATCGTTTTACGCTTGAGCAAGAAACACCTATTGTGGTTCACCATCTCGGCTTGGAAGCTAAAGTCGGTGAGTATGATGTCGATGTTCAAGCTCTAGAGTTGAATATGCCGCAAGCCGAGGCTGATCTCAGCGCGAAGGTACAGTTGAAGGGCGGTTATCCTCTTGAGCTTGATGTGAATGCTCTAGTTAAAGAGACAGACGTTGCGGGTCAAAAACTGCAGCTTTCAGCCAAGGGTAGCGTTGACGATCTGACGCTGAATGCGACGCTGTCAGAGTTGATAGAGGCCAAGTTATCCGGAAACCTTCAACCTCTCGAACCTACACTGCCGTTTGACCTTGAATTGGTTGATGGAAAGGCGCAGTGGCCACTCACAGGCAAGAGTGACTATCAGGTTGCGATAAAACAGTTAAAAACCAACGGTTCACTGGAAGGCTTCAAACTAAACCTAGACGCTGAAGCCGCGGGTACCGATATTCCGGATGTTCACCTTGATGTTGAAGGGGCAGGTAGCACGGAACATATTGATCTTGAGCGCCTTGATATCGCGACCTTAGGCGGACACGTTACTGGTGCTGTTAAAGCCAACTGGAAAGACCTTGTGAATTGGCAGGCGGATATTGGCCTGCAGCATATACAGCCGGGGTTGCAGTGGCCGGAAGCCGAAGGTGATATCAGCGGTAGTCTCAAAACCTCGGGTAGCCTAACCGAAGCGGGTGGCTGGCAGGTGGAATTACCGACCTTAGATATCGATGGCATTTTGCGTGAGTATCCATTGAATATTCAAGGCCAGTTGTCAGCGTCGGATAAAACCGCTTCTGGTGAACCGAGCGTAGAAACTTCTGGACTGCGTTTGTCGCACGGCGTCAACGCCATCAATGTGGTAGGCAAGCTTGATAAGCAATGGGATATGGATGTTGCCATCGATTTCCCTGAGCTAGTGAAGAGTGTGCCAGATTTACGAGGCACCTTGGTGGGTGATATCTCTCTGTCTGGGCCAATGAAAGAGCCAAGTGTCGACTTAGGCCTGAATGTTAATCGCATTAACTGGAAACAAGAAGCTGCACTCGACAGCTTAGCGCTCAATGGTTCAGTGACACCTTTACCGGCTCCGCAAGCCGATTTGGTACTAAAGGCGAATGGTCTCAGTTATCAAGAGCAGAAGGTAGAGAGTGTTGAGCTTCGAGTCGATGGCGGTGAGAAAGAGCATAAACTGACACTCGATGTGGTATCCGACATTGTATCAACCAGTCTTGCGATCTCTGGTGAGTTGATTCAAAAGCCATCTATGGTTTGGAAAGGCGCATTAGAGCGCGTCACCATCACTACCGAGCAGGGGCCTTGGAGGCTTGAGAAGCCGGTCGATATTACCGCGGATATTGATAAGCAGTTTGCGGATGTCGCAGCGCACTGTTGGCTGCAAGCCGACTCTAGTGTTTGCTTAACCGAAGACATTAGAGCAGGTAAATCGGGCGCGGCTAAGCTTGCGATCAATCGCTTTGACTTTGAACAGGTCAAGCAGTTCATCCCTAAGGGCACACAGCTGACGGGTTTGATTAACCTTGAAGCTGAGGCGAAATGGGACGAGAAGCAAGCTCCAGAGGTGAATGCAAAGGTTACTCTGCCGAAAGGGCAAGTAGTGCAGAATGCGGGAGAGACGATCACATTAGGTTGGGAAAGTATCGAACTCAATGCCGCGCTGAAAGATAATCGACTGCAGGCTGACTGGCTGCTTGATGTTACCGACAATGGAGACTTGACGGGCTCCTTGGTTCTTCCTGATGTGGTGGTTGAAGATAAGCAAGTTGAAGCGGTGCTGCAACTAAGCACCTTCCATCTTGATTTTCTGGCTCCTTTGATTGGCGAATACAGCTTGCTGCAAGCTAACCTGTCGAGTGACTTGAAAGTGCAGGGTTCATTGATGCACCCACAAGTCTTCGGCTCATTTGCGGTTGATGATATGCAGGTCAAAGGCGATATTACGCCAGTTGATATCAAAGACGGACGTATTGGATTCGACTTTGATGGATACAGCGCTAAGTTAGATGCGGACATCGTGACACCGGATGGTCAGCTAGATGTTGAAGGTACAGGCCAGTGGCAAGATCTTGAGGCGTGGAGCACTCAGGTACGTGTATTTGCAGACGATTTGATGGTGGATGTCCCACCTATGGTCAAAGTGAAAGTTGTGCCTGATATGACGATTGATGTCTCACCTAAATTGGCTCGCATCACGGGTGATATTGCGCTGCCGTGGGGACGTATTGTTGTGGAAGAGCTGCCCCCGAGTGCGGTCGGTGTCTCTTCTGATCAAGTGATTCTCAATAAAGACTTACAGCCAGAAGGCGAGACCAAAGTCCCATTCAATGTCGAAACCAATATCAATATCTCGATTGGTGATGACTTCAAACTGTCTGCATTTGGTCTAGAAGGTGATCTGGTTGGTAAGTTGAATGTCGCTCAGAGAGATCAAGGTCCGTTTATTACCGGAGAGGTCAACATCGTCGATGGTACCTATCAATCATTTGGTCAAGACCTGATTATTGAAGAGGGTAAGATCTTGATGAATGGTCCACCCGATCAGCCTTATGTAGCGATCAATGCGATTCGAAACCCAGATAACACGCAAGACGATGTGACGGCAGGGGTGCGAGTGACAGGTCCTGCGACGGAACCGACTATTGATATCTACTCTGAGCCATCGATGCCGCAAGCCAATGCCTTATCTTACCTGCTTCGTGGACAAGATATTGATGGCGAGTCGGGCAGTGGCTCGATGACGACAACCTTAATCGGTCTTAGCTTGGCTAAAAGCGGTAAAGTGGTTGGAGAAATAGGTGAAGCCTTTGGTGTTCAAGATTTACAACTCGATACCGCTGGCTCAGGTGAAGACTCTCAGGTTACCGTTAGTGGCTATATCTTGCCTGGTTTACAAGTGAAGTATGGCGTGGGTATTTTTGACTCTCTTGGTGAGTTCACCGTTCGTTACCGCTTGATGCAAGACTTATATGTTGAAGCGGTTTCGGGTGTCGACAGTGCGGTAGACCTACTTTATCAATTTGAGTTTGAGTAGCGTCGTGAGTACAGACAACCAACAACGGCAAGGATTACATCGAGTCTTTGTTTATGGAACCCTTAGAGCAGGGCAGCACAATCATCACTTTTTAAAGCAGAGCGAAAAAATTGGGGATTGGATTACGCCTCCTCAATTTGCTCTGTACGATCTTGGGTCATACCCGGGCATGGTTTTCGGAAAGAAAAAAGTGCTTGGGGAGGTCTATATGGTGAGCGGCGATGTATTAGCTTCACTCGATCGGCTAGAAGATGTTCCTATTGAGTACCGTCGTGAACAAATTGAGACTATATTTGGATCAGCGTGGGTTTATTTATATCAGTTTGATTTATCTGAGCAACGAGAGATTCTTTCTGGTGACTGGTGCAGTCGATAATGAGCCAGACCTACAAAGCAAAAGCCAGTACATTAGTACTGGCTTTTTCATATTAGCGTTTGAAGGGCTTAGTCTTCGTCGCGGTTCAGTTCAAGAAACTCCTCAACCTTGTTAACCATGTTCTTTGAACCAACAAAGAAAGGCACGCGCTGGTGTAGCTCAGTTGGCTTGATGTCCATAATGCGTTGAACACCGTCTGAAGCGATACCGCCAGCTTGCTCCATGATGAAGGCAATTGGGTTGCACTCATACAGAAGACGCAGCTTACCGTTCGGGTGGCTTTGCGTGCTTGGGTACAGGTAAATGCCACCTTTTAGCAGGTTGCGGTGGAAATCCGAAACCAAAGAGCCGATGTAGCGAGACGTATATGGACGGTTATCACTTGGCTCGTTCTCTTGGCAGTACTTGATGTACTTCTTCACGCCAGTTGGGAAACGAATGTAGTTGCCTTCGTTGATCGAGTAGATCTTGCCTTCGTCTGGGATCATCATGTTTTCGTGAGAAAGACAGAAAGTGCCCAGTGATGGGTCGTAAGTAAAGCCGTTCACTCCATTACCGGTTGTGTAAACCAGCATGGTTGAAGAGCCGTAGATTACGTAGCCCGCTGCAACCTGCTTGTTACCAGGCTGTAGGAAGTCTTCTTGAGTTGGTGGTGTACCTATAGGTGATACACGGCGGTAGATTGAGAAGATCGTACCGACAGATACGTTCACATCAATGTTTGATGAACCATCTAGAGGGTCCATTAGCACTACGTATTTCGCGTTTTTGTTCAACTCTTTGTTGAATGCTACCGCTTCGTCCTCTTCTTCACTCGCCACACCACATACTTGGTCACGAGCTTCCAGAGCTGCTTTGAATTTGTCATTTGCGTAAAGGTCAAGCTTTTGCTGAGCTTCACCTTGTACGTTATCGGTGCCTACAGCACCTGTAATGTCGACAAGACCCGCTTTATTGATTTCTCGGTTAACGATTTTCGCAGCAAGACGGATCGACGATAAAAGGGATGATAGATCACCACTTGCATGGGGAAAGTCACTTTGTTTCTCAACAATGAACTCACCAAGGGTGCGCATCTCAGACATGTTATTTCCTTAAACTTCTCTGAATAATTGGGGGATTCAAGCGCTATTGGGTTGCCTCTTAAGTGGGCATTATTCATCTAGTCGCTTACTTAAATTCTAAGCTTTAGATCTTTTTAATGGTAATGAAGTAAGCGACACAGATCTCACTTAGAATGTCGACTGAATTTGTTTTGCATTGCGACTCGCTTTTGTTGGGCGATTCGTGATAAGAAATGCACATAATCTTGATTAAGAAATCAGTCTTTTTGCCCCGTTTTTTGGAAGCGATATATGCATATTCATATCTTAGGAATTTGTGGCACCTTTATGGGTGGTGCAGCGGTGTTAGCCCGTCAATTAGGTCATAAAGTGACAGGTTGTGATGCCAATGTTTACCCGCCAATGAGCACGCTATTAGAGTCTCAAGGAATCGAAATTATTGAAGGTTTTAATCCGAGCCAATTAGAGCCGAGACCTGACTTGGTGGTGATTGGCAATGCGATGAGTCGTGGCAATCCGTGCGTTGAATATGTTCTAGATAACAATCTTAAATACACCTCTGGTCCTCAGTGGCTACAAGAGTTCCTGCTTCATGACCGCTGGGTTCTCGCGGTGTCGGGCACTCATGGTAAAACCACCACGGCCAGTATGTTGGCGTGGGTTCTAGAAGATTGTGGCTATGCGCCGGGCTTCTTAGTCGGCGGAGTGCTGGGTAACTTTGGCATCTCAGCGCGACTGGGTGAAAGCATGTTCTTTGTCGTGGAGGCCGACGAGTACGACAGTGCTTTTTTTGATAAGCGTTCTAAGTTTGTTCATTATCACCCACGCACTTTGGTGATGAACAATCTTGAGTTTGATCATGCGGATATTTTCGACGATCTTGAGGCGATTAAGCGCCAGTTCCACCATCTGATTCGAACCGTGCCGGGCAATGGACGAATTTTCGCACCAAAACAGGATAGTGCTCTTGAAGATGTACTGTCTCGCGGCTGTTGGAGTGAAACGGAATTTGCTGGTGAAGAGGCGGATTGGCGCGCTGAAAAGCTAGTCAAAGATGGCTCTCAGTTCAAAGTGTACTTCCAAGAAGAGTGTGTCGGTCAGGTTGATTGGCCGCTGGTGGGGGATCACAACGTCAATAATGCCTTGATGGCGATCGCAGCAGCAAGACATGTCGGCGTGACTCCGGATCTGGCGTGTGAGTCTTTAGCAAAATTTATTAATACTAAGCGACGCCTCGAGCTAAAAGGGGAAGTCGCGGGCGTGACGGTCTACGACGATTTTGCACATCACCCAACTGCAATTGAACTAACTTTGGGTGGCTTACGTAATAAGGTCGGCAATAACAAAATTATCGCAGTGTTAGAGCCTCGCTCTGCTACGATGAAACGAGGCGTGCACAAAGAAACCCTTGCTGATTCATTGAAGCAAGCAGACAGCACTTTCTTATTCCAACCAGACAACATTGATTGGTCGGTTAAAGATGTCGCAGACGCTTGTCATCAGCCCGCTGTTGTCAGTGACAACCTAGATGCTTTAGTCGCAAGTATTGTTGAGCAAGCGCAATCTGGTGACCAAGTTTTGGTGATGAGCAATGGTGGTTTTGGTGGTATTCATCAGAAATTACTTGATGGATTGGCGGCCAAAGGTTAAATACACGCGTTCTAATCGATTTAAGAAGTACAAGAGATCATGACCAAACAGAGTAAAGCGATTACCCTCGCATTCACTGGCGCTTCTGGTGCCCCATATGGTTTGCGCTTACTAGAGTGCCTACTCGCCGCTGACTATCAGGTGTACCTGTTGATATCGTCAGCCGCCAGAGTGGTGCTTGCAACCGAACATGATCTCAAACTGCCTTCAGGTCCCGATGCGGCCAAAGCGGCATTGGTTAAACACCTAAATTGCGACCCTGAGCGTTTGGTTGTGTGTGGTAAAGACGATTGGTTCTCTCCTGTTGCGTCAGGCTCTGCTGCACCGAAGCAGATGGTGGTTTGTCCATGCTCGGCAGGGAGTGTTGCATCAATTGCCCACGGTATGTCAGATAACTTGATTGAACGCGCTGCGGATGTTGTCATGAAAGAGCGCGGCCAACTGCTGTTAGTGGTTCGAGAGACGCCATTCTCGACGCTACACTTGGAAAATATGCACAAACTCTCGACTATGGGAGTGACCATCATGCCCGCAGCTCCTGGTTTTTATCATCAGCCAAAATCGATCGATGACCTTGTCGATTTCATGGTGGCTCGTATTCTTGACCACCTAGGTATTGAGCAGGGTTTAGTACCAAGATGGGGCTACGATCAGCGCCATTAAGGCGAACTTTGTAGCTTATTGGTTAAAATACAATTACAATTCTGCTCACTCATCGGGGAGCTAAACATTCAAATTATGAATGGCGGCTGAGATCAAGTGTCAACTTGGGACCCGTAAACCTGAACCAGATAATGCTGGCGTAGGAATTGAGTTAGGCAGTACTTTTCCATTGTCCTCCCTCAAGCCTGTGCCGCTCAGACCATGGAGAGCGTCCAGTGAAATTTGCATTAACCACTCTTGCTGTTACTACAGCAGCTTCTTTTTCCGCACTAGCGTCCGATAATACTCTAACTGTTTATACCTATGACTCTTTCGCTGCAGACTGGGGCCCGCGTCCTGCTGTCGAGAAAGCATTTGAAGAGAAATGTGGTTGTGACGTGAACTTTGTTGCGCTGGAAGACGGTGTTTCAATTCTTAATCGCTTGCGTCTAGAGGGTGGCAATAGCAAAGCCGATGTTGTGCTGGGTCTTGACCAAAACCTAATGGCGGAAGCTAAGAAAACAGGCCTACTATCTGAACACAACGTCGATACTTCTTCTGTCGTGCTACCTAATGGCTGGGACGACAGCACCTTTGTTCCTTATGACTTCGGTTACTTCTCATTTATCTACAACACAGAAAAGCTATCAAACCCACCTAAGAGCTTGAAAGAGTTGGTTGAGCAGCGTGATGATCTTAAGGTGATTTACCAAGATCCTCGTACTTCAACACCAGGCCAAGGTCTGATGTTGTGGATGAAGTCGGTTTATGGCGACGATGCAACTCAAGCGTGGAAACAGCTTTCCAATAAAACCGTTACTGTCACCAAAGGCTGGTCTGAGGCTTACTCAATGTTCCTTGAGGGCGAGTCAGATATGGTGCTTTCATACACGACCTCACCGGCTTACCACATCATCGCTGAAAGCGACACTAAGTACGCGTCTGCTGACTTTTCTGAAGGTCACTACACGCAAGTGGAAGTGGCAGCAAAAGTGAAAGGCAGCGATAATGGGAAGCTAGCGGATGAGTTTATGGCATTCATTCTAAGTGACGAATTCCAATCGGCGATGCCAACGGGCAACTGGATGTACCCAGTGACGGATGTCGAACTACCAAAAGGGTTTGAGCAACTGACGATGCCTAAGAAATCTCTGAGCTTTACTTCTGAAGAAGTGGCTGAGAAGCGTAAGCCATGGATTCGTGAGTGGCAAAACGCCCTGACTTTTTAATTGAGTGCCCAACGTAGGGCATTAAGCCTCTATCTCAATTAGGGGCTAAACATCGAGACAATCACTCTTTATGTTAAAGAATACACCTAAGGTGGGTATCTGGGTCGCATTGACCATTACTGCATTTGTGGTTTCATCAGTAGGGGCATTGCTTAGCAATGCCCCTTCTCTTGATATCAGCCAAGTATGGTCTGAACCGTACTATTGGCACGTTACCAAGTTCAGTTTCTACCAAGCGACGCTATCCATGTTATTGAGCGTCGTATTTGCAGTTCCTGTGGCTCATGCCTTATCTCGCCGCCAGTTCCCAGGGCGTTCTCTGCTGCTAAGACTGTTTGCTTCCACCTTGGTTCTGCCCGTGTTAGTCGGTGTTTTTGGTATCTTGGCTATCTATGGCAACAGTGGTTGGCTGGCAAAACTGCTTCAAGCTGTTGACGTAGAGCTGCCATTCTCCATTTATGGATTGAATGGCATTTTGCTTGCGCATGTCTTTTTCAATTTGCCCTATGCAAGTCGATTGTTGTTACAAGCCTTGGACACGGTTCCGGTGGAGCAACACAAGTTATGTGCACACCTTGGAATGAGTCACTGGGATAAATTTAAGTGGGTTGAATGGCCACGTCTTAAGCAACAGCTACCGCATGTTTGTGGTTTAGTCTTTATGCTCTGCTTTACCAGTTTTGCGACTGTGATGGCATTGGGCGGCGGTCCTAAGTCGACAACTATCGAGCTTGCTATCTATCAAGCGATTAAATTTGATTTTGATCTTCAAGCTGGTGCTCTGTTAGCGATCTGGCAGATGCTACTGTGTGGTGTATTAGCGGTGAGTATTCAACGCCTTTCTAAGCCTGTTTCTGTAAGCGTTGGTCAACTGTCTGAAGCTAAGTTTTTGGTTAAGGACACCTATAGGTCAAAAGCTTGGGACAGCTTTTGGATCATCGTAGCCTCATTACTGGTTTTACCGCCACTGTTGATGGTAATTGTGGGTGGCTTAAACAGTGAAGCGATGGCGGTGTTAACCAGTGAACCGTTTTGGTTAGCGTTGTTTAACTCATTGAAAGTAGCTCTTAGTGCGAGTGTGATTGCACTTTTAGTTGGAGTGGCTATTTTGATGACCAGTCGAGCATGGCGCTTGCAAAACAAGACATTTCGCGCCGATAAGATTGAGCTTATTGGCACCATTATTTTGGTAACTCCCGGCTTAGTGGTGAGCACTGGAATCTTCTTGTTGCTGCGTTCAATCACTGATGTGTTTAGCTTAGCTTTTTTTGTTGTGATTGCCGTTAATAGCTTAATGGCGCTCCCGTATGTGATCAAAAATTTAGCTCAGCCGATGCTACATGTTGCCCAGCAATATCAGTATCTGTGTGCAAGCTTAGGTATGAAAGGTTGGCACCGCTTTAAGCTGGTCGAGTGGCGAGCGCTGCGTAAACCGATCGCACAGGCTTTTTCGATCAGCTTTATGTTATCGATGGGCGATCTAAGTGCAATTGCGCTATTTGGCAGTGCCGATTTTAGAACCTTACCACTGTATCTTTTCCAACTGTTGGGCAGTTATCAGATGGAGGCAGCAGCGGTGGTTTCTGTTAGCTTGTTAATCCTGAGCGTCGGCAGTTTCAGTCTAATTGAATTCTTATTTACACGAACATCTAACCAGAGAGGTGCCTAATGTTAGTGATGCAAGATGTTGATTACCACTATCATCAGGAGCTGTTTCACTTCGATTTTACGGCTGAACAAGGCGATGTTATCGCTTTAATGGGACCTAGCGGTGCGGGTAAATCAACGCTATTGGCATTGATTGCAGGGTTTATTGAACCGTCAGCAGGCGCTATCTCGGTATCAGGCGACTCTCTGATTGGCTTAGAAGCTTACCAACGCCCTTTGGCGATGCTGTTTCAAGAGCACAATTTGTTTGCTCACCTTACGGTTAGAGAGAATATCGGCTTAGGACTACACCCCGGCCTTAAATTAACCAAAGAGCAGCAACAACAAGTACAACAAGCGGCAGAGCAGGTCGGTGTCGATCAGTATCTTGATCGATTGCCGGAGCATCTTTCTGGCGGACAGCGTCAGCGTGTCGCATTGGCTCGATGTTTTGTACAGCCACATCCCATTTGGTTGTTAGACGAGCCCTTCTCTGCGCTGGATCCTTTGTTGCGAGAAGAGATGTTAGCCTTGGTGAAGCAGCTCGCGGCTGAGCGCAATATTACAGTGATCATGGTGACTCACCATTTGGGAGATGCTCGCAGTATTGCTAATAAATTTGCCTTTGTGGCTAAAGGACAGGTGTTGGTAGCGGATGCGATATATGCGCTGACTGCGCAGCATTCACAGCCTGAATTAGCCGCCTTTGTCCGAGCCGGTGAGTAACCCCTAGTTCTAAAATACGGGTCCTAAAATGCGGTTCGGTAATAAATACGCAGATATGAAAAAGGCCTAGCAGAAGCTAGGCCTTTTTGATCGCGTGATGAGTCTTATAGCTCGTCTTGCTTAAGTTCCTTAAGAACTTGGAAGATCTCGCGGTACGCTTTCGCTGGCTTACCTGCTTTTTTCTCTTTGTTTGCTTGACGCGCCAATTGACGTAGACGCTGACGGTCTGCTTCAGGGTGCGCTTCAACAACTTCAGAGATAGCCGCATCACCGTCTTCAACAATACGGTCGCGCAATTGCTCAAGCTTGTGCAGCTCGGCTGTTGCTTGAGAGTGTTTGTTGCGAACCTTATCTAGAGCCGCTTGAATTGGCTCTGGATCTTCGTTACGCATCACTTTACCGATGTATTGCAGTTGACGACGTTTCGCTTCATTTTTAAAGCGTTGTGCATCTTTAATCGCTTCCGCCAAATCTTCAGACAGAGGAAATTTCTCTAGTACAGAAGGCTTAAGTTCTACGAGCTCTTCGCCCAACTTTTGTAGCGCTTCCATGTCCTCTTTCATTTCCGTCTTACTTACCCAGATGATTTCTTCTTCTGGTTCCCATGGGGCTTTTTGGTTTTTGCGAGCCATCTTTTCTGCCTATATCACTATCTCAATCGAATATATCCGCTATTTTAGCAAGAATCTTGGGGAGAAAGCGAAATTCTTGTTATCCTACGTAATATTGACCTTCAAAAATAGAATAGATATGGATGTAAAACAGCAAGTCGCTCAGCAACGTGTTGAGTTAGAAGCAGCAGTAGCAAAAGCGTTAGATATGGCTTCAGTCAGTGCGGATGCTGCAGAGGTGGCTATTACTAAATCAACGGGTTTGAGTGTCTCTACACGCATGTGTGAGGTTGAAAACGTTGAATTTAATAGTGATGGTGCCCTTGGTATTACTGTTTATCGCGGCCAACAAAAAGGCAGTGCATCTACATCTGATTTGAGTGAACAGGCGATTGCCCAAACCGTAGCTGCGGCTTTAGATATCGCTCAATACACATCTGAAGATCCTCACGCAGGACCTGCTCCTAAAGAGTTCATGGTAAAAGAGATTCCAGACTTGGATCTATTCCATCCTGATGAGCCAAACCCTGACTACGCAGCTGAGATCGCGATTGCGGCTGAGAAGCAAGCACTCGCGTACAGCGATAAGATCAAGCAGAGCGATGGCGCCAGCTACGACAGCCATTACGGCGTTAAAGTGTATGGCAACAGCCACGGCCTGCTCGCAAGCTATGCTTCAAGCCGCCACAGTACGAGCTGTTGTGTGATTGGACAAGGCGCTAACGGTGAAATGGAGCGAGATTACAGCTATACCGTTGCACGTCACCGTGACGAGCTGTGGACGCCTGAGCGTGTGGGTCAAGAAGCGGCAGAGAAAACCATTAGCCGTTTAGATGCGAAGAAGCTCCCAACAGGGCAATACCCAATCATGTTTGCGGCAGATGTCGCAACGGGTCTAGTTGGCCACTTAGTGATGGCGATCAGCGGCGGCAACCTTTACCGCAAAGCTTCGTTCTTATTGGATCACCTAGGTGAGAAGATTCTTCCAGAATGGTTCAATATCTCAGAGCGCCCACATATTCTGCGCGGCCTAGCGTCAAGCCCATTCGATAGCGAAGGGGTCTACACTCAAGATCGTGAAATCATCACTGACGGTGTTCTGGCGACTTACCTATTAACCAGCTACGCAGCTCGTAAGATGGACATGACACCAACGGGTCACGCTGGTGGTATCCATAACTGGTTTGTTCAATCAACGGGTCAGAACTTTGAACAAATGCTAAAAGAGCTAGGAACGGGTTTCCTTGTGACCGAAGTGATGGGACAAGGCGTGAACACAGTAACGGGTGATTACTCTCGTGGCGCTGCTGGTTTCTGGGTTGAAAATGGTGAGATTCAATACCCTGTGTCTGAGGTGACGATTGCTGGTAACCTTAAAGATATGTTCAATCAGATCGTGGCAGTGGGTAGCGATGTTGAAACGCGCTCACAGATTCAAACGGGTTCGATCCTATTAGAATCGATGAAAGTCGCGGGTGAGTAATTCGCATCACGCAAATCTGAGCAATTAAAAAAGGGAGCCACTGGCTCCCTTTTGTTATTTGGTTTCTAGACTCAAACTTATCGCTTAAATCTGGCATTCATCCAAACTAGATGAGTATTGTCGCTAAGCCCAAGAACACCGATAGGCCAATCACGTCGGTCACGGTAGTCAGAGCCATACCACCAGCCAGAGCTGGGTCGATATTCATCTTCTTCAGCATCACAGGGATGGTCACCCCAGCAATACCCGCAACAATTAAGTTGGTCATCATCGCCGCGGAGATAATGCCGCCGAGTATCCAGTTGCCTTTCCAAGCCACCACAATACCGCCGATGATACATGCCCATAGAATACCGTTAAGGAAGCCGATCGCAGCTTCTTTTAGCAATAGCTCTCGCTTGTTACTGTCACCGATGTGACCAAGCGCTAGGCCGCGGATAACCAGAGCAACGGTTTGGTTACCTGCCACACCACCCATTGAAGGCACAATGGTCATCAGTACCGCAATGGCTGCCATTTGGTCGAGGGTTGCCTCAAACATATTTGATACTGATGCTGCTGCCAGTGCGGCTAACACGTTTGCACCAAGCCAGACACTACGACGACGTGCAGACTTTACAACCGGTGCGAAGGTATCTTCGTCATCGTCCATACCCGCCATACTCATCATTGAGTGCTCGGCATCTTCACGAATCACGTCAACCACGTCATCGATGGTGATACGGCCAACAAGGTGTTGGTTTTCATCAACAACCGGAGCCGATACCCAGTTACGACGTTCAAACAGGCTTGCAATGTCAGAGGCGCTGGTCTCAACAGCGATCGCTTCATCAGCGTCATCCATCACTTCAGAGACAAGGGTTTCAGGTTGCGTGGTAATCAGCGTTGTTAGAGAGAGATTGCCGATTAAGCGCTCATCTTCATCAATAACATATAGAGCATCGGTCGCATCTGGCAGTTCGCCTCGAATGCGTAAATAACGTAGAACTACGTCGACGTCGACATCACCACGAATGGTGATCACGTCTGTGTTCATCAATGCACCTGCAGAGTCCTCTGGGTAAGAAAGGGCATTCTCAACCAAGGCTCGGTCTGCTGAGTCCATCTGTGATAGAACTTCACGAGAAACGTCATCTGGCAGGCTTCGAAGTACGTAGGCGACATCATCGGTCTCCATGCCTTCGGTTGCTTCTGCGAGGGTCTCTGGTGCCATTTTTGACACCAATGCATCCTTAACGTCTTCGTTCAGCTCATCAAGAATTTCACCGTAGTCTTCAGGATCGGTAAGTTGCCAAAGTACGTCACGACTCTTGCGAGGGGAGGCTTCTAAAAGGTGTGCAATATCTTCAGGTTCCATGTCCTGAAGTTGTCGACGTACGTGAACAAATCGGCCGTTTTCAAGGGCTTCGCTGACTTCTTGGAGGGTTTGGTGAGCTTGGTCAAATTCTAATTGCTCTGCCATGTTTTCCTCCTCTTCTCATTATTCTATGGATGCTAGGAATAGTAACTTAATTCTATGACGTATTTAAATCATTAACTTATAGAGAACTAAGATTTAGGCTTGGTAGGCGTTGTATAGCGAGATAACAGTTGGGGCATTACCCCGTTCCAGTTACTCGCCCTCGTCAAATTTGTCTTCGATTAGGTGACACACGGCATCAAGTGCCTGCTGGGCATCATCGCCTTCTGCCTGAATGCGAATGTGTTGACCTTGGGCCGATTCAAGCATGAGTAACCCCATGACACTGTCTGCTGTTGCGCTTTTCTCATCTTCACTATGAATCGTCAGGGTTGCATTGAAGCTTTGGGCAAGCTCCACCAGTTTTACTGCTGCGCGAGCATGAAGCCCCAAACGGTTTTGAATGAGTACAGTGCGGGTCAATTCCATGATTTAGGCCTGTTGGTTTTTTTCTAATGAAGCGTGTCGAATTTGTACTTGGTGACCGAGTTGGTCAAAGTACTCGCCGATTTTTTGAGTCAGATATACAGAGCGATGTTTACCACCAGTACAACCAATCGCCACGGTAAGGTAACTGCGGTTGTTCTTCTCTAGCATAGGTAGCCACTGCTCGACAAAACCTTGGATCTGCTGCTTCAACTCGATCACTTCCTGATGTTTCTCTAGGTAGGAGTGGATTGGTGCATCGAGGCCCGTTAATGGTCGCAGATCGGGCTCCCAGTGTGGGTTAGGCAAGAAGCGCACGTCAAACACGTAATCTGCATCGCTAGGTAGGCCGTATTTAAAGCCAAACGATTGGAAGACAATGATCAGTTCTTGCTTCTCTTTCCCTTCAATTTTGAGGCGAACCTGCTCACTGAGTTCGTAGAGGTTACAGTCGCTGCTGTCGATCAAAATATCGGCTTGGTCAGACAGCGGTGACAGTAGCTGTTTCTCTAGGTCGATGGCTTGTTCGAGTGAAAGCTTGTCATTACCCAGTGAAAGAGGGTGAATACGACGAGTCTCGCTATAGCGTTTGAGCAGTGTTTGTTTGCTGGCGTCCAAAAACAGGACGCTGACATCGATATCGGCGGCATCTTCCAATTGAACCAAGGTCTCGGTAACAAGATGAGGCTCTTTAGGCAGGTTGCGAATATCGATGCTTACGGCAACGTTTTGGTTGCTCTGCTTGACTGACTCGACAAAGTTGCCGAGCAGGTTAACAGGTAAGTTATCAACGCAGTAATAGCCGAGATCTTCAAGTACTCGCAGTGCGACACTTTTCCCAGCTCCTGATTGACCACTGACTACGATAAGGCGCATGTTATTGCTCGCAAGTCGGCACTTGAATCATAATGTCGTAAAGCTCTTGGTCGCTTTGCGCATTACGCAGCTGTTTAAGGGTCTGCTTGTCGTTGAGTCGCTCTGCCATACAAGAAAGGGTTTTTAGGTGCTCTTTACACTGTTCGCTGGGAACCAAAAGCGCAAACAATAGGTCGACAGGACGGTTATCGATTGCATCAAACTCGATAGGGTCTTGGCACTGCAATAGAACAGCGATCGCTTTGTCGCTGACATTCATACGGGCATGGGGAATAGCGATACCATTTCCAATACCAGTACTGCCCATTTTCTCACGGCTCAGCATACACTCGAACAGTTCTGTTGAGTCTTGACCACAGCTTTCTGCGGCGATCTGGCTGATGATTTCTAGGGCTCTTTTTTTGCTTGTGCATTGGACTGCACTTTTGGTGCAGTCCAATGAAAGTACTTCGCTTAATTGCATGTTAGTGACTACTTAGCTTTTCTTTGTGCTTGTTGAGTTGGCGGACGAGTTTATCAACTAATGAATCAATTGCAGCATACATATTTTCATCGGTCGCTGTTGCATGAATGTCGCCTTGATTAACATGCAGCGTTGCTTCTGCAATCTGGTTAATTTTCTCAACTTTTAATACAACTTGAACGTTATTAATGTGCTCAAAAAAGCGTTCAAGCTTTTCAAATTTGGTGTGAACATAGTCTTGCATTGAATCGGTAAGATCAACGTGATGGCCTTGAATATTGATTTGCATAGACTTTCCTTTTCAGTTAGTTGTCTGATATATAGCTAAATTAGCCTATAGCAGGCGTTTACGCTGACTCGAAGGAGCAATGCCTAAAGATTCACGGTATTTTGCTATGGTTCTTCTAGCTACCTGAATTCCTTGGTCAGCCAGTAAAGCAGCAATCTTGCTGTCGCTGAGCGGTTTAGCTGTGTTTTCAGCCGCCACCAGTTTCTTAATGAGAGCGCGAATTGCTGTTGATGAACACTCACCACCATTGTCAGTACTGACATGGCTAGAGAAGAAGTATTTCAGTTCGAAGATACCTCGTGGTGTGTGCATGAACTTCTGTGTCGTAACACGAGAGATTGTCGATTCATGCATGTCGACTGCAAGTGCAACGTCATTTAACACCATAGGTTTCATGGCTTCTTCACCATGTTCGAAGAAATCGTGCTGATGTTCAACAATGCATCGCGCAACTTTGAGTAGCGTCTCATTTCGGCTCTCTAGGCTCTTAATTAGCCATTTTGCCTCTTGCAAGTTTGAGCGAATGTATTGGTTGTCAGCACTGTTGCCTTTACTGCCTAGGTCTGCGTACTGCTGGTTCACTTTCAGCTTTGGTACGCTATCTGGGTTAATAGTCACTAACCACTTACCTAGGTCTTTAAACACCGACACATCAGGCACCACATACTCGGTTTCATCCGGTGTGATTTTGCTGCCTGGGCGTGGGTCTAACTGCTGAATAAGCTGCAGAACTTCACGTAGCTCTGCCTCTTTCAGTTTAGTTTCTTTGATGATCAGCTTGTAATCACGGTTACCAAGTTGGTCAATATGGCTAGTAAGTACTAACTTAGCCTCTTTCAGCCATGGGGTATCTTCAGGGAAAGTCGCCAGCTGCAGCAGCAAGCAATCTTGCAGGTTAAGAGAACCCACACCAAGCGGATCGAACTGTTGAATGCGTTTACGAACGGCTTCAATTTCGTCGAGTTCAATCTCTTCGTTGTCGAAGCTCTCAAGGATGTCTTCACTTGAAACGGTCAGGTAGCCGTAGTCATCAATAGCATCAATCAGAGCTAATGCAATAGTACGGTCAGTCTCTGAGAATGGCGTTAGGTCTAATTGCCACAGTAGGTAATCTTGTAGGCTTTGAGTGGTTTCACCTTGGTAGACCGGCATGTCGTCATCAAGCGCAATGCCTGTGTTACCCGTGTTGGCACTGTAGACGTCTTCCCAAGTGGTATCGATTTCTAAGTCGTTGCCAATCTCAGATTTTTCAATCAGATCTGAGCTGTCAGGTAAGTCTGGTTCAGCGGTTGCTTCTGCTGTTTCTTTCTCGTCACGGCTAGGTTTTTCTTCAGAGTTTGCAGGGGTGTCATCGTTGCCCTCTTCTACGTCCAGAAGTGGGTTTGATTCTAAAGCCTCTTGAATCTCTTGTTGCAAATCCAACGTAGACAACTGCAACAAACGGATCGCTTGCTGTAGCTGCGGGGTCATTGCTAATTGCTGGCCTAGCTTAAGTTGTAATGAGGGTTTCATTCAGTAGTACTTACCTAGTTATTATTCTTAGAATTCTCGATACGCTCTATATAATCATAGACGGAATTGTTCGCCTAGATAAACTTGTTTCACCTGTTCGTTATTGAGAACATCCTCCGGTGAACCTTCCGCAATCAAGTGTCCTTGGCTCACGATATAAGCCTTTTCACACACGTCCAAAGTCTCGCGAACGTTGTGGTCTGTGATCAGAACGCCTAGGCCGCGATCGCGCAGATGTTCAATGATTTTCTTGATATCGATAACCGAGATCGGGTCGACACCCGCGAACGGTTCATCGAGCAGGATAAACTGAGGGTTAGCTGCTAGGGCACGTGCAATCTCAACACGACGTCGCTCACCACCGGACAGTGCCATACCGTTACTGGTGCGGATGTGCTGGATATGGAACTCTTCAAGCAGGTCTTCAAGCTTATCTTGGCGCTCTTCTGGTGTTAGCTCTTTACGTGTCTGCAGTACCGACATGATGTTGTCTTCAACAGAAAGCTTACGGAATATTGATGCCTCTTGAGGCAGGTAGCCGATACCTAAACGCGAGCGGCTGTGCATCGGGAGAATACTGATGTCGTTATCATCAATGCTGATGGTGCCTTCATCACGCGCAACTAAGCCAACAATCATGTAGAAAGAGGTGGTTTTGCCCGCGCCGTTTGGACCGAGTAAGCCAACAATCTGACCTGACTCAACCTGCAGGCTCACGTCTGTTACAACCTTACGCTTGCTGTAGGTCTTCGCCAAGTTTTGCGCTTTTAAGACTGCCATAGTTATTTGTTCACTTGTGCTGGTTGAAGAACGGTTGAAACGCGCTCGTTTTTATCGCTGTCTGCAACCAGTTTTTGTGAGGAGATCTGATAGGTGATCTTTGAACCACGGATCAGGTTGCCGTCTTGCGATAATTGCGCTTCTTTGGTCATGATCAGCTTATCTGTGCTTAGCTGGTAGTTCAGTTCAAACGCTTGTCCATTTAGCGTCTTACCATCATCTGTAAGCTGTGAGAAAAGCGCAGGTTTACCAAAACCTTGGATCGCCTCAATCTCACCATTCGCAGCATTGCGCGTCACAATGATCTTGTCAGCGTTGATATTGATGCTGCCTTGCTTAAGTTTTACATCGCCCGCAAACGTGACCTTGTTGCTTTTCATATCAAGCTGTTGGCTATCCGAATCAATATACACGGGTTGCTCTGTGTCCGATGACAGAGCAAGAGCGTTCGGCGCGGCAAACGCAAAAGCAAGTAAACTAAGGTGTAAGAGTTTCATATCTACCTTGAACAGTGTCAAAGAGGGTCGCAGTGTTGCTATCGAAGTTGCCCTTCATAGCTTGTCCCTCAGTTTCAAATAATGGGCCGATCAGATGTACTGTGCTTTCTGAGTGAAAGTCTCGGCTAGTGAGCTCAACAACCAACTTATCCATAGTCATGTTGTCGAAGCTGGCTTCTGGTAATAGGTTTTTCACTATTACATTATCATAAAGTGTCAGGGTTTGGTCATCGTCGAGTACCGCACGTCTTGCGGTCATCTGCCATTCAATCGTGTGTCCATCGCGAAATACCGAGAGCACTGGGTTTTCAAAGATGGTATCGCCACTTTTTGAGTAGTGCTCAAGGTGGCTTGATTCAATCTGGTAGCTACGAATACCGGCTTGGTCGTAGCTGATATTATCTAGATTTTTTCCACTGAACACAGGCAACTCCAGGTTAGGAGCAACCTGGATAGCGGTGTTCTGCTCTTTGTCATACAGGTAATATGCAGACCAAGAAGCAATAAAGAACAAAATTAAATAGATAATACGAGTTAAACTCATATGCTTAGACCTTTGTGCACGTCTAGCTCATCCCTTGCTTGTAAAATAAGGTCGCAGACTTCTCGTACTGCGCCATGGCCGCCTTTAATGTTGGTCACGTAGTTGGCACGTTGAACCAATAGTGGGTGCCCATCCGCGACACACACTTTCAGTGCGACTTTTTCCATAACTGGCCAATCTATTAGGTCATCACCGATGTAGCCGGTGTGCTCTGGGGCAATATTCAGTTTATCGCAGATATCTTGGTAAGCTTTAACCTTGTCATCTTGACCTTGGTAAATCAGCTTAATACCGAGAGCCGTCATACGATTTTCAACGATTTGAGACTGACGCCCTGTGATAATAGCGATTTCAATCCCTGCATTCATGAGAGATTTTACACCGTAGCCGTCGCGAGTATGGAAGGTTTTAAGTTCTTCACCTTGGTTGCCCATGTAAACTAGGCCATCCGAAAATACGCCATCTACATCACAGATTAGCAGTTTTATCTCTTTCGCGATCTGAAATACGTCAGCATCTACAGAACCATAAAGTGTAGAAACAGTTTGAGTCATTACATTACTCCCGCTTTCAGTAGGTCATGCATGTTGAGTGCACCGACTAGTTGACCGTTTTGGCACAGCATTAGGCCGTTGATGCTCTTCTCTTGCATTAAATTCAAACCCTCGACAGCCAGCATATTTGGATCGGCAACGGTCGGGTTTTGCGTCATTACATCACCAATCTGGGTGGTGTGAATATCGACGCGTTTATCGAGAATTCGACGTAAGTCTCCGTCAGTGAAGATACCCAGCATCTGGCCTTGATTATCGACGACCGCAGTCATGCCTAGGCCTTTTTGAGAGATTTCAAGTAATGCGTCACGCACCAGCGCATCTGGGGATACCATAGGTAGCGCATCACCGGTATGCATAATATCTTCAAGCTTCAATAGCAGCTGGCGACCGAGTGCTCCACCTGGATGAGACAGCGCAAAATCTTCGGCAGTAAAGCCACGAGCTTGCAGTAGTGCAACAGCCAGAGCATCACCCATTACAAGTGTAGCGGTTGTACTGCTGGTTGGCGCAAGACCTAGTGGGCAAGCTTCTTCTGGGACAGTGATTTGAAGATGGATGTCAGACAACGTAGCCATATTCGACTTTGGTTTGCCTGTCATACTGATGATTTTGATGTTCAGTCGCTTCAATACAGGGAAAAGGCTAAGGATCTCATCAGACTCCCCTGAATTTGAGATAGCAAGCACGATATCACCGGCTTCAACCATACCTAGGTCACCGTGAGCGGCCTCACCTGGGTGAACAAAAAACGCCGAAGTACCTGTGCTTGCTAAGGTCGCAGCAATCTTATTGCCGATGTGACCCGATTTACCCATCCCCATTACAACCACTTTACCTTTGTTGTTTAGGATGAGATCACAAGCGCGACAGAAGTCGTCATTAAAGTACTGATCAAGCTGATTGAGGCCCGCGACCTCAATCTCTAATACTTGTTTGGCAACACTACGGTAATCGAATGACTGAGACATCAGATACTCCAGTAATCGTTTAAAAAAGGAAGGCTTGGTTTGTGATTAAGCTGACATGTTCATCAGCAGGTAGCCTTGATACACCAAGAAGCAGACCACAAGTGCACCGCCTTCAATGCGGTTGACGCTGCGTGATTTGCCTAGTGCCATTACCACTAACAGTAGCGACACGCCTAGCATGACCCAGAAGTCACGGCCCATTGCGAATTCGCTAAGAATAGAAGGGTTTAGGATACCTGGGATACCCATTACCGCTAGGATGTTGAAAACATTTGAACCAATGATATTACCCACAGCCATATCATCTTCACCTTTCATTACACCAGCAAGAGAAGCAGCCAGTTCAGGTAGACTTGTGCCTACAGCAATAATTGTGAGACCAATGACAAGGTCGCTCATGCCGAAGTATTTAGCGATAACAACCGCGTTGTTCACCAGCATATCTGCTGAGATTGGGAGAACAATCAGGCCCACAACCACCCACATAGCGGCTTTTACGTTACTCACACCTTCAGGAATCTCAGACTCTTGCTCTTCGATAAAGGCATCACCTTTACTCTTTTCACGACGGCTGATTTGCAGCATTGCAAATAGGAATGCGCCGAACAGCACAAACAGTAATACGCCTTCGTAGAAGCCAAGGTAGCTGTCCCAAAGCAGGGCACCAGCCAGTAGTGTGACACCGATCATCAGCGGCAGTTCACGACGGATAACCGCAGAGCTAATAGAAAGCGGCTTAATTAATGCTGTAATACCTAAGATAAGCGCAATGTTGGCGATGTTCGAGCCAAGCACGTTACCTACGGCTGTATCTGTTTTGCCATCAAGAGCTGCAGTCGCAGAAACCATCATTTCAGGCGCTGAAGAGCCCATTGCAAGAATCGTCATACCGATAACTAGGGGAGAGATTCCGAAGTTGCGAGCCAATGCTGCGGCACCATAAACCAGTTTATCTGCACTCCACACCAAAAAACCTAGGCCGATAATAAGAAACGCAATCGCTTCAAGCATGATGATTCCTAAAAATTAATAAAAATGGACAATTAACCGCTAATTTTGACGTGTTGCTAGATAAAAGGGAAGTCACGGATTCAATTAATTCAGACTAAGTTGTAAAGAAAGTGCCTTTGTAGGGAGATTTCTTAATACTTTCAAATCCCTGCTCTATGTTTTGATTTGCTACAATTAATCGAACAGTGCTTTTAATTATGAAGCAGACTACTTATCATGAGCGCAATTATTGGCGTTTTTTAGAGCAAGGAAATAACAAAAGCATGCCAAACAATGAGCTTGTGAAAGTTAAGAACCTCAGCTTCTCACGTGGGGAGCGAGTGATCTTCGATAATATCGATCTCGAAGTTCCTCAAGGAAAGGTCACGGCCATCATGGGACCGTCGGGGATCGGTAAAACCACCTTGCTGCGCCTGATTGGCGGTCAGCTTCCTCCAGACCAAGGTGAAATCTGGTTTGATGGCGACAACATTCCGAGTTTGTCGCGCCGTAAACTCTATCAAGCTCGTAAAAAGATGAGCATGTTGTTCCAGTCCGGGGCACTTTTCACTGATCTCAATGTCTTCGATAACGTCGCTTTTCCACTGCGTGAGCACACGGAGCTGGATGAGTCATTAATTCGTACCATTGTATTGCTTAAACTAGAGGCGGTTGGCTTACGTGGAGCTGCACAGCTAATGCCAAGTGAGTTATCGGGTGGTATGGCAAGGCGAGCGGCATTGGCGCGTGCGATTGCTCTCGACCCAGACCTCATCATGTACGATGAGCCGTTTGTCGGGCAGGACCCAATCACTATGGGTGTTCTGGTTGAACTGATCCGTAACCTCAACCAAGCGCTAGGGCTTACGTCGATTGTCGTGTCGCACGATGTCCCAGAGGTGATGAGTATTGCTGATTGGGTCTACCTGTTGGCTGATGGCAAAATTATTGCCAAAGGAACACCACAAGAGCTGCGCCAGAACAACGATCCAAGAGTGCAGCAATTCTTGAATGGTGACGCGGACGGTCCTGTGCCTTTCCGATTCCCGGCTCAGAGTTTAGAAAAGGATCTCTTTTAGTATGTTTGTAAATTATATCGCTGGGGTAGGCCGCAGAACATTAGCGATGTGCGAAGCATTTGGTCGTGCAAGCTTGATGTTATGGGGCGCTTTCTTTGGCATTCCACGCCTCAAAAACTTCCCACTATTGGTGAAGCAGCTCTATAGCGTGGGCGTACAGTCACTTGCGATTATCGTGGTTTCAGGGCTCTTTATCGGTATGGTACTCAGCCTACAAGGCTATGTGGTACTGATTGATTACGGAGCAGAAGGCAACCTTGGCCAAATGGTCGCATTGTCGTTGCTGCGTGAATTAGGGCCAGTGGTAACGGCGCTGCTGTTTGCAGGTCGAGCAGGCTCAGCACTGACGGCAGAAATCGGATTAATGAAGGCCACAGAGCAGATCTCCAGCCTTGAGATGATGGCGGTGGATCCTCTGAAACGCGTGATCGCGCCACGACTGTGGGCGGGCCTTATCTCTATGCCGCTATTGGCGATGATCTTTATGGCTGTTGGCATATGGGGCGGTCAACTAGTCGGTGTTGATTGGAAAGGCATCGACCATGGCAGCTTCTGGTCGGCGATGCAGTCATCGGTTGAACTTGGTCGAGATATCGGCAACAGCATGATCAAGTGTATGGTATTTGCGATTACCGTAACTTGGATTGCTCTCTTTAATGGCTATGACGCAATACCAACCTCGGAAGGTATTAGCCGTGCGACCACTCGTACCGTGGTTCACTCTTCTCTAGCAGTATTAGGGCTAGATTTTGTTCTTACAGCATTGATGTTCGGGAATTAATCATGCAACAAACTCGAAAATTAGAATTATGGGTCGGTAGCTTTGTTATCGCGGGAATTTGCGCAATCTTAATCATGATCTTTCAAGTCGCTGACGTGAAAGGGCTAGGTTCCAACCATACTTACACACTCAAAGCGACGTTCGATAATATCGGCAGCTTGAAGGTGCGCTCTCCAGTAAAGGTTGGCGGGGTTGTTGTCGGTCGTGTAAACAGCATTCAATTAGACTCTGAGAGTTATCTGCCTGTGGTGGAGCTTTCTATTGATGCGAAATATGACCAGTTCTCAGAAACATCCAGTGCACAGATTTTGACATCAGGTCTGATCGGCGAGCAATACATCAGTCTAGTACCGGGCTTTGTCTTTGAAGACGAAGAGATGCTGGTTGATGGCGATGTTATCGAAGACACTAAATCTGCATTAGTATTAGAAGATCTGATTGGCCAAGTGCTGTATAGCGTTGGCGGCTCTGATGAAACAACAACCGAGGAATAAGTTGATGTTAAAAAGAATGTTTATGATGGTCGTAGCCGTTGTCTTTGCGACCAATGTTATGGCTCAAGAGAGCATTGACCGCACTCAGCCATACCAAATGATGACGCAGGTGTCTGAGGTGGCGTTTGACCGATTAAAGTCGGAACAAGCAAATATTCAAAAAGACCCAGAGCTGTTGAAAGTGATTGTTGAAGAAGAGCTGATGCCATACGTGAATGCGCAGTACGCCGCTCTTAAATTGCTTGGGCCTAACCTAAAAGGCGCGAAGAAAGATGACGTGCGTGTGTTCATCGGAGCTTTCCGCGAATATTTGGTTTCTTCTTACGCTCAGGTATTAACTCAATACACAGATCAAACTATTCAGTTTGGCCCTGAACCAAAGATCAAACCGGAAAGTCGTATTACTAGCATCAAGGTCGACATCATTGATGCACCAAGACCGAACATCAAGCTTGAGTTCAAGCTACGTAAAGACAAGAAAACCGGTGAGTGGAAAGCCTTTGATATGGTTGCAGAGGGCATTAGCCTGCTTTCAAGCAAGCAGTCAGAGTGGAATACCAAGATTCGCCAGCAAGGCATCCTTTCGGTGGCGAAAGAGTTAGAGCAACTTGCGGCACAACCTATTCGTTTTGAGAGCTCAAAAAAATGAGTCAAACGCAATGGAGCGAAGTCAGCTCAGTGGAATTTCAGCTGAGTGGTGACCTAGACCGCGACACTGTGCCTGCAATATGGCGCACATTACAGGCGTGGAAAACGACAGAATCTCGCGTGCAAGTGAACCTCAACACCGTTGAGCGCATCGATTCATCAGGAATGGTGATGCTAATTCACTTAATAGAGCATGCAAAAAATCAAAACTGTCATATAATGCTCAGTTTCGTGCCAGAACAATTACGAACGTTGTTCCAATTGAGCAATATCCAGCCAATGATGGCAGAACACTTAAAAGATTAGGCAGGAGCTATTTGTGGACAGCACAAAAGTACAAGAATTATTAGCAGAGGCGCTTAACCTTCAAGAAATTATCGTGAAGGGTGAAGGCAGCCATTACGAAGTTGTTGCTGTGGATGCATGTTTTGATGGCATGAACCGCGTTAAGAAGCAGCAGCTGATCTACGGCCCACTAATGGAATACATTCAACGCAATGACATCCATGCTCTTTCTATTAAGGCATTTACGCCAGAAGAGTGGGAACGTGATAAGAAACTGATGTCACTTTAAGGTTTATGATGGAAAAGTTTCGAGTTATTGGATCGGATCAACCGTTAAACGGTGAAGTGACGATCTCTGGTGCAAAGAATGCTGCACTACCTATTTTGTTTGCTTCAATTCTGGCGGAAGAGCCTGTTGAGGTAAGTAATGTTCCGCACTTGCGCGATATTGATACCACTATGGAGCTGCTAAAGCGCCTAGGTGCAAAAGTGTCACGCAACGGTAGCGTACATGTTGATGGCAGCGAGATTAACGAATTTTGCGCGCCATACGATCTAGTAAAAACAATGCGTGCTTCGATCTGGGCTCTAGGTCCATTGGTGGCGCGTTTTGGTCAAGGCCAAGTATCACTGCCTGGTGGTTGTGCGATTGGTGCTCGTCCGGTGGATCTTCACATTCACGGTCTAGAGCAGCTAGGTGCAACAATCACTCTAGAAGACGGCTATGTAAAAGCGAATGTTGATGGTCGCCTAAAGGGCGCGCACATCGTAATGGACAAGGTGAGCGTAGGCGCAACCATCACCATTATGTGTGCGGCAACTCTGGCTGAAGGTACCACTGTACTGGATAACTCAGCGCGCGAGCCTGAGATTGTTGATACAGCGGAATTCCTAAACAAGCTAG
Organism: Vibrio sp. D404a; assembly: GCF_030248535.1. Lineage (GTDB taxonomy): Bacteria > Pseudomonadota > Gammaproteobacteria > Enterobacterales > Vibrionaceae > Vibrio. Next base: position 52,652 of record NZ_JAHGAJ010000033.1, read on the forward strand.
GTGCGAAGATTTCTGGCGCAGGTACAGACACCATTACTATTGAGGGTGTTGAACGCCTTGGTGGTGGTAAGCACGCTGTTGTTGCTGACCGCATCGAGACAGGTACTTTCCTTGTTGCTGCTGCAGTATCAGGCGGTAAAGTGGTTTGTCGTAACACCAGTGCGCATCTACTTGAAGCGGCTCTTGCTAAGCTAGAAGAAGCCGGTGCAAAAGTGGAGACCGGTGAAGATTGGATCAGCCTTGATATGACTGACCGTGAACTGAAAGCGGTTAAGATCGTAACAGCACCACACCCTGGCTTCCCAACGGACATGCAAGCACAGTTCACTCTATTGAACATGATGGCGAAAGGCAGTGGCGTGATCACTGAAACGATTTTCGAAAACCGTTTCATGCACATCCCTGAGCTACAACGTATGGGCGCAAAAGCTGAGATTGAAGGTAACACGGCTATCTGTGGTGAGACTGAAAAACTGAGTGGTGCACAAGTGATGGCAACGGACCTACGTGCCTCAGCAAGCTTAGTTATCGCTGGCTGTATCGCACAAGGTGAAACCATTGTAGACCGCATTTATCACATCGATCGTGGTTACGATAAGATTGAAGATAAACTGTCGGCACTGGGCGCGAACATCACGCGTTTTCGTGAATCGAGCTAACCCTCGATACCACGAAGCATGACGAGATAATAAAAAAGAAAGTCGAAACTTTGGTTTCGGCTTTTTTATTGTATTTTGCCGCTTACGACTCTGTTACCATCATGCGTAATTAAAACAGACCTAGTTAAGCGGTTGTTGAGGAACAAAATGATAGCAATATTACGTATTTTCGCTGTAGCAATATTTGCGATTTTCATGTTTGTATTTGGTTGTGGTTACTGCTTGTTAAGCCCACGTAATCCAAAGCACGTATTTACTTTCGGTCGTTACTTTGGCCGCATGTCGAAGATTTTTGGCATTACTCTGGATCTGCGTATTCCAGAAGATGCATACTCTCGCGGTCAACACGTTTACATTGCCAACCACCAAAATAACTGGGACTTGTTCACGGTGTCTTCTGCGGTAACACCTAAAGTGGTTACTGTGGGTAAGAAGAGCCTAGCTTGGATGCCACTGTTTGGTCAGCTTTACTGGCTAACGGGTAATATCCTGATTGACCGTGCTAACCGCAGTAAAGCCGTTGGTACGATTGATCAAGTGGTTGATAACCTAAAGGGCAGTGATGTGTCGGTATGGATGTTCCCAGAGGGCACTCGCTCTCGTGGTCGTGGCCTATTGCCATTTAAGACCGGAGCATTCCACGCAGCGATTGGTGCTGGTTTACCGATTATCCCAATCGTATGTAGCTCGACAGGCGGAATCAAACTGAACCGTTGGAATAATGGTCACGTGATTGTAGAGATGCTACCACCAGTCAGTGTTGAAGGTTTTGATAAGTCGAACGTTCGTGAGCTAGCGAACGAGTGCCGCGAGCAGATGAAAACAAAACTTGCAGAGCTTGATGAAGAAGTGAAAACACTGAACAGCAAGTAAGCGTTTTTCAGATAATAAAAAGGTTGCCGTAGTGGCAACCTTTTTATTATCTGGTCGAGACTATTTGCGAACTGCGATAGCTTCGATTTCGATACCAACATCTTTAGGAAGACGCGCAACTTCAACACATGAACGTGCAGGGTAGTTTGCAACACCGTGCTCGTCGAAGAACTTGCCGTATACTTCGTTTACTGTACCGAAGTCATTTAGGTCTTTAACGAATACCGTTAGCTTAACGATGTCTTTTACTGTTAGGCCTGAAGCTTCAACCACAGCTTGCACGTTTTCTAGAGATTGACGTGCTTGCTCTGCGATATCAGAAGACACTTCACCAGTAGCTGGGTTCACTGGGATCTGACCTGAAGTCAGTACCATGTTGCCTAGGTCAACGCCTTGTACATATGGGCCGATTGCTGCTGGAGCTGATTCTGTGTGAAGTACTTTAGTCATTATAGGTTCCATCATTTTATTAGATAAAAATCGAAATTCAGTGTGCCTTCAAAGCGGCATTAGGTAAAGAATAAAATACCCCGCACAGGCGAGGTATTTCATAGTTTTCACATTCTTTACGTGCTACACGGATGTACTATCTCTCAGTCACGATCTCGCGTGAGAATACCTTTTCACAATATTTGCACTTCAAGCGAATGTCGTCGTTCTTTTCAAAGATTTTGAAGCTGCTTTCTACCGGTTCATTATGCGTAATACAGTTGGTATTCGGGCACTCAAACACATCGTTGATCTGTTCAGGTAGTTCTAGCGCCAGCTTCTTAACCACTTCGTATTCTTCAATCTGGTTCACGGTTGCATGCGGTGCATACAGTGCCAGTTTGTTCGCCTGCTCTTCTGTCACGAACACATTCTCAATCTTCAGTAGGTCTTTACCCCCTAATGCAGAAGAAGGAAGGTTTAGACCGATAGTCACACGCTGGTGAGAGTTATGTAGGTCAAACAGCTTTAATACCTTGATACCCACGTTCGCTGGGATATGGTCGATTACCGTGCCGTTTTTGATCGCTTCAACTTTTAACTGAGTTCCTTTGGACATGATATCTCTCCTATTACAGCGTTTCGTTAAGAACAAGGGCTAGCAGTGCTTCACGTGCATACACACCGTTTTCAGCTTGCTGGAAATAGTAAGCGTGCGGTGTTTTGTCTACGTCGATGGTGATCTCATCAACACGTGGCAGTGGGTGAAGAACCTTAAGGTTCTCTCTTGCACCTTCAAGTAGCGCCGCCGTTAGGATGTATGCTGATTTGATGTGAGCATATTCTGATTCGTCAAAACGCTCTTTCTGAACACGTGTCATATACAGTACATCGAGTTCAGGAATCACGGCTTCCATATCGGTTAGAAGTTGATATTCAATACCCGCTTCGTCTAGCTCTTCACAGATGTAATCTGGCATCGCAAGCGCTTCTGGTGCAACGAAGTAGAAGCGGATGTTATTGAACTTAGCCAGAGCTTGAGTCAGTGAGTGAACCGTACGGCCATATTTCAAATCACCAACAAACGCGACGTTCAAGTTATCTAGGCGGCCTTGAGTTTCGGCAATAGAGAACAGATCAAGCAGGGTTTGTGTTGGGTGTTGGTTAGCACCGTCACCTGCGTTGATTACTGGAACACCGTTAGAGAACTCAGAAGCCAGTCGTGCCGCGCCTTCTTGAGGGTGACGCATTACGTAAGCATCAACGTATGAAGAGATAACCTGCACGGAGTCTGCTAGCGTTTCGCCCTTTTTCGCCAGAGACGTGTTACCACCGCTGTCGAAACCAATCACATCACCACCGATTCGCTGGATAGCGGTTTCAAAAGAGAGACGAGTACGCGTTGAAGGCTCAAAGAAACAGCTCGCAACAACCTTGTTTTTAATCAGCTCAGGGTTAGGTTCCGCCTTTAACTGACCAGCTGTTTGAACAATCAATTCTAGCTCTTCACGAGAAAGCTCTGGAATTGAGATGATGTGCTTTTGATAGAGCGAGTTCGCCATGATCTTCTTCCCCACAATAATGTAATGACCATAAAAAAGCCCCCCATAATGGGAGGCTTTAAAAAGAGGTTTCTGAGCAGAATAGACGACCTTGTAAGCCAGCCAGCTTACGCGCAATATTCAACGATGTAATCATATTGATAGGTGTCATTTTCACTACTCTCAGACAAATTGCCGAGAATTATACGCTTTCAATTTGTGAGCGCAAGCGATTACATCAACCTTTTATTGTTATGGGATTATTGGCTTATCCGAGCGTTGCTACCATGACCGCTTTGATGGTGTGCATGCGGTTCTCTGCCTCATCAAAGACAATCGAATAGTCAGACTCAAATACTTCATCGGTGACTTCCAATCCATTCATTCCATATTTATCAGCAACTTGCTGACCAATTACCGTTTCGTTGTTGTGGAACGCAGGCAAGCAGTGCATGAACTTCACTTGTGGGTTGCCTGTCAGCTTAATCACATCCATGTTCACTTGATAAGGTTTCATTACCGCAACACGCTCGTCCCAAGCTTCTGCGGATTCACCCATTGAGACCCACACATCGGTGTATAGGTAGTCACAGCCTTTCACGCCTTCAGCAACGTCTTCTGTTAGCGTGATTTTAGCGCCGGTACTTTGTGCGATGGTTTGGCACTCTTCAACCAAATGTTCTTCAGGCCAAAAGGCTTTAGGGGCTACTAGGCGAATATCCATCCCCATCTTTGCAGCGCCGACTAACAGAGAGTTACCCATGTTGTTTCGTGCATCGCCTAGATAAGCAAAACTGATCTGATGCAGCTGCTTGCCGCGACTGTGCTCAAGCATTGTCAGGAAATCGGCCAGAATCTGAGTTGGGTGAAACTCATCGGTTAAACCATTCCAAACGGGAACGCCAGCGTAAGCGCCCAAGTCTTCGACGATACTCTGACCGAAGCCACGGTACTCAATGCCATCGTACATGCGACCTAATACACGTGCCGTATCTTTCATTGACTCTTTTTGACCAATCTGAGACCCAGAAGGCCCGATATAAGAGACTTGTGCTCCTTGATCAAAGGCAGCGACCTCGAAGGCACATCGAGTTCGAGTAGAGGCTTTTTCAAAGATCAGGGCAATGTTTTTGCCGCTCAGTTTCTTCTGTTCAGTACCTGCATACTTAGCTTTCTTAAGATCGGCCGACAAATCCAACAAGAATTGGATCTCTTTTGGAGTAAAGTCGAGCAATTTTAGAAAGTTACGATTGCGAAGATTAAAAGCCATATCTCGCTCCTTGAGCAAATAGAATCAATGAAGGCTTTAGTTAAACATAAAAATGCTATATTTGTGAATATTTATTTTATCAATTTCATAAAAAAGGCCAGCATGTATTGGCTGGCCTGAATAAAAGAAGAGAGAGTATTGAAATTAGATACCGTCACGCTCAATTGGGCAGCTCATACAGCGAGCGCCACCGCGTCCGCGTCCTAGCTCATTGCCTGGAATAGTCAGAACTTCGATACCCGCTTTGTCGTACTTCTCATTGGTATAAACGTTACGTTCATAACCAATCACAGTACCCGGTTTTACGGTCAATACGTTATTAGCGTCATTCCACTGTTCACGTTCAGCTTCGTAGTTGTCACCACCTGTGGTGATGATCTTCAACTGATCTAAGCCCAGTGCGCCCTCGATTGCTGACAAGTAGTTATCCGCTTTCTCAACACGCATCTCACCATTCTCTTTTGGTGTTAAGCGCCATGTATCAAGATCTTTGCGTACGATCTCCGGGTACACAGAGAAAGTATCAATATCCATGTGTGTCATCACCGTATCTAAGTGCATGCATGAACGGTGCTTAGGTAGATCGATCGCGATCACTTCTTTGGCTTGGCCTGATTTGAACAGGCTCGCCGCAAGGTTTTCTACACCTTGTGGCTTGGTACGTTCTGAGATGCCGATAAGAACTGCGCCTTTACCAATGACTAATACGTCACCACCTTCAATGTTGGCGTTGTCGTAGTGAAGGTCTTCGTCACCAAAGTACTTAATGAAATCTTGGCCGGCGAACACTGGATGCCAACGGTAGATAGCACGCAGATGGTTGGTTTCACGCTGACGTGCTGGTTTCATCATTGGATTAAGTGACACACCGCCGTATACCCAACAAGAGGTGTCACGGGTAAACAGGTGGTTAGGCAGCGGTTCAATCACAAAGTCGAGTGGACGATGCATCTTCGGCAACATCGACGACGAGGCAATTGGTAGCTCTGAATACGCTAAACCACCAAGCAAAATAGTCGCGAGGTGTTCGTTGTCCATTTGCGATAGGTATTGTCTAAGATCTCGCGCAAAGGTCGGGCCGTAGCGGAAATCAGAAATCTGGGTATTGAGCAGCCACTCACGCGCCTCAGAAACATCCAATGTTTCGACCAATAGATCATGCAGCAGCAACACCTCAACGCCTTGGTTACGCAGTGTTGATGCAAAGGCATCGTGTTCTTCACCCGCTGCTTCTACGGCTAACACATCATCAAAAAGAAGTTCGTGACAGTTTGAAGGGGTGAGGTGGGTGAGTGCTCTTTCTGGTCGATTTAATAGAACTCGTCTTAATTGACCGACTTCAGAGCCAACGTACAGCTTACTCATTTTGCATCCTTACTTTTAATCCAGCGTCTATTTATGACAAGCTTGATCGCATTATGCAAGCCTAGCGAAAGATAGAAAAAATAGGTAATTCACTTAAAGTTGGATGAAAATTCTACCGATTGTGACTATTTGTTATTTTTTGACTGATTTGCTCAGTTAGAAGCAAATCATCGATTTCTGCGTTTCTATGCTGCTATTCATCGTGGAAATAGGAATTAAAAAGAGCACTATGTTGAATTAATATTCACAATTATGCACTTAAATTGAATAGGGCGAGATCTTATGCAAGTCAGACAGATTGTATGTATGCATTTACAGTGATTAATCAGGCATTTCTAAAGAAATAGAGTGTGGCAAGCCAATAAAATGAAATGCTAAAAGTGGATTTGGTTAATAATATGTTGAAAATTTGTTTCTGTGATTGCGATTTTACTTTTTGTTCTCTGAAAGCGGCTTTGTAGAGGGATAAAGTTTGTTGTTGGCCTATGATCTAGGTGGCTTTTCTGCGCGATCCATGCCATATTTCGTGGCAATCAAATTTGATCTTTTCATAGTCAACACTCTGGAGCAGAAACATGTCTCACGAAGATGAATATCTATCAGTAGAAGAATTAATTGAGATTCAAAAGGAAGAGACTCGCGATATCATTGCAGCATTGATCGAAGACGGTAGCGATCCTGATGCACTTTACGAAATTGAGCATCACCTATTTGCTGAAGATTTCGATGTACTTGAGAAAGCGGTTGTTGAAGCATTCAAGATGGGCTTTGAAGTATTAGAAGCGGAAGAGACAGAAGACGAAGACGGCAATAAGCTGCTTTGCTGTGACGCAACCATGCAATCTGCACTTAATGCAGAAGCGATCGACGAGCAAGTTGAGAAGCTGGTTCATCTAGCTGAGAAATTTGACATCATTTACGACGGTTGGGGCACTTACTACGAAGGTGAAGATGCTATCTACCCACAAGATGATGAAGACGAAGAGTAATCTCGTCCCCTGATTTAAAAGATACCAGCACATTGTTGTTGGTATTTTTTTGTCCGTATAAAAACCAATGTCTTTATGTGCGTGTATTCATTATAATGCGGTCAAAATTGATCTAGCTCAAGGAATGATATGCGGCTGCAACTTGATGGTCTTTGGCAAATATCGCCACTGACAGACCTCTCTATACCCCAAGATGATATTACTTTCCCTGCACCGCTGAGCGCAAAACTCCCAGACACCTTGAGTGAAGAAGAGATTGCTGCACAAGAGTGGCATTTAATGCATGACATCGAAGTGGATGACGCTATGCTGGCTTGCCCGTCGGTTGAACTGGTGATGGCGGGTGTCGATTACTTTGCTGAGGTTCGCTTGAACGGGGTCGCAGTATTCGATTGCGATGGTAGTCAATTGGAGTACCGCAAAGATATTCGCCCTTACATGCAACTCGGCCGTAACCGTTTTGAGATTCTATTCCTTGAAGAGGAAGAGGGCTTGTTGCTTGAAGAGGATATGGATGAGGCGCTTTCTTCGGCTCCCATAGAGAAATCAGACTCGCGCATCGGAGTTTGGCAGGCTCCTTATCTGCAATTTGTTCGCAACGTAAAACTCGAACAGGTAGTTACGGAACAGATCTGGCATCATGGTGGCGGCTGTGAATTCAAGGTCGATGTCATTTATCAGACACTTAAAGCAGGGTTGGTCTCAGCATCAATCAAGTTTAATGGTATGACGCTGGTGATGCCGATTGATGTGCGTGCTGAGCATACGGGCGTGGTCTTTCAGGTGGAAGCACCGATCGTCTTTAATCTTGAAAAGCCCAACCCTAAGCATCTTTATGAACTAGAGGTTGAGCTTGATGGACAGAAAGAGAGCTCGTTTGTTGCCTTGAACCCTGCTTCTTGTGTGAGTAACTTCTTGCGCTAAAGCTGTGACTTGCAGCTAAAGCGTTTTGGCCATGACGACTTCACAGGCGTCGTGGCCCGTCTCCCCCCAAGTACTGTCGAGGTGCTCAAACCCTAGCGCTTCGTAAAGCTTAATTGCTGCACCCAAACACTCTGTCGTTTCTAAGTACATTTGCTGATAGCCAAGCTGTTTGGCAAGTTTAAGGCTTAGGGCAACAATGCGTTTGGCCAACCCTTGACCTCGAGTCTGTTCTAAGAAGTACATTTTTTGCAATTCACACACCTCACGCTTGCCCGCCAATGGCGCAAAACCACCTCCACCGACAACCTTTCCTTGATGTTCAATCACCCAATACATCGCTTTATCTTGGTTATACACCGAGTACATGTCATTCAGCGTCGGGTCGGCTACCCCATAGCCTTTGTCCTCAGTGAGCCCATGCTCAGCGGAGACTTTTCGAATAACATCGGCCACTTGGGCATTGTCCGCTTGTGTCATAGGGCGAAGTACAAACTCATCGGCTTGGCAGACTTTAGTTAACCCTTTGAGGTAAACCTCCAGTCCTTGTTTTAGCTGCTGCTGCTCGTCGTGGTTAAGTGCGTCGAGCATGGCATCAAAGAAGGTATCTTGCTGTTGGTCGAGCTGAGATAGAACCTGATTTCCTTGCTCGGTAAGAATGACGCTTTGGCTGCGTTTATCGTTTGGGTTTTCGATACTCTCCACTAAGCCAAGTTTATTAAGCCCTGTTACTGTGCGGCTTGCATTGGACTTATCAACATTCAACCGCTGGGCAAGTTGGTTGATGGTGAGAGGCTGTAGTTGGATCTCTCCCAAAGCGTGGGCTTGCACGGGAGTCAGAGCGATTTCACCACACTGTTTGTCGAGCATGCCTAGCAGACGCACGGCTTGGCGAGAGTAATGTCTTAGTTGACGAGCATTCATAATTACTTACCTCAAGAAATAAAGTTGCGTACCGCAATTAAGTTAATTGCGGTGCGCAACTTTGTCAATGGGTAAGATTCGATTTCCTATAAAAGTTCAGATTCGATTCTCTGTTTAAGCGTGCTGGTGGACGCAAAATTGTGGTGTTTGAGCGCCTGATTTACGTAACCACACCTTCTCATGGAAGTAGTAAGCGACAGTGTTCAGTGCTGGCTCAAGCATTGCCATCACACCACCAACAAAGGCGTCACCTGTCAGCAAGTAAACCACAGTAAAGGCAACACTAAAGTGAATCGTTGCAAAACTGGCCGTCTTTAATTTGGTCATCCATTGACGAGCTTTAAGTGCTGGAACTTGTGCCCATGCCTTCTCATGAAAATAGAACGCGACGGTATTTACTGAAGGTTCGATCATGGCAATTAAACTACCAATTAAGATGTCGCCTGTCAGAACGTAAGCGACACTAAACGCGATAGTAAAATGAAGGGCTGCAAAGGTTAGTGTCTTTTTCATGATAATTACTCAATCGTTGTGTTGTTTCGATAGGTTTATTATTGAGAATAATTATCATTAAATCTAATAGGAAGTTAAGATTGTTTTGATAGGTAAAAACTATCAAAGGAAGAAGGGCGATTTACCGCCTCTTGATAGGGGGCAGTTATTCGTAACAAATACCTTACTAATACTTATCCAACTCCTTGTAATTATTTGTAAAAATTATGATAACTTGCTTTGATTTATCAATCCCACTTATTGCTTCGCATGGCGTATTTCTATAGCGTGCATTCTCCCAATGTGCACCAAGATGTACATGGTTTAATGATAAACGTCAGATGGAGTCAAAAATGGAAACCAAAGAGTTGGAAACTAAGGTTCACTTTAGTGGGAAAGGGAAAGAGTACTTTGGGATATGGATTGTTAACATTCTATTGTCAGTGATCACGCTTGGTATTTATTCAGCGTGGGCCAAAGTAAGAAACAAACGCTACTTTTACGGTCATACCTCAATTGCGGGCGATAACTTTGAATATCACGGAACACCAATACAGATTTTAAAAGGGCGAATTATTGCGGTGGTTTGTGTGGTGGTTTGGTCTATATCCGAACAGGTTTCACCTCTACTATCTTTAGGTCTCATTGTGGCATTTGTGTTGTTATTGCCTCTATTATCACGCAGCAACGCACGCTTTGATTCTGCGATGACCAGTTTTCGCAATGTGCACTTTTCGTTTCATGGCACAATCTCAGGAGCGTATTGGGCGATTCTAGGACGTGGGACGCTCGCGACCTTAGGTTTCGTTGCGGCGATGGGTGTGGTTGTGTTTGCTATGCAGCTTAATGTGATTGCAGGAGTCGTCGCGATTTTGGTGCTCTTGCCGGCTTATGTCTACCTTCAAGCGTGGTCGCTGGTTGGCATCGCAAACTATTTTTCTAATGGCTACCGTTACGGTGAGCGCCAGTTTAAAGCCGATTACACAAATGCGTTTTATTTTAAAACCTATTTGATTGCGACACTGATTTGGATGGTACTGATGGCTGTGGTCGTGGTGAGCTTTGTTGCTATTGCAGGAGTGAATCTAGTTAGCAATCCTGAGTCTTTCACTGAACTGATGGGACACAGTGATCTTATTACCTTTATGATCGGATACTACTTGGCGTTTATTGCTATCGGTCTTGCTATTGGTGCTTACCTTAAAGTGAAAGTGCGTAACTACACATTCTCGCAGTTGGTTCTCGAAGGCAAAGATACTGAGTCAGCGTCTGAATTTAGCTTTGCATCAACCTTAACCGTCAAAGGTTATGTCAGTTTAGTGGTCACTAACTTCTTGCTTCAGGTTGTGACTATTGGTCTTGCTCGACCTTGGGTCATGGTTCGAACGACGAATTACCTCGCTGAGAATACCTTTGTTTACGGTGATTTAGAACTACTCATCGCGAGTGATCAAGATTCTAACGTGAAGTCAGCGGTGTCAGATGAGGTGGCACAAGCTTTTGATGTCGACCTTGGTATTGGCTAATGTTATCGGGTGTGGCGCATCCACCTCGCAGCTCCGAACGCTGCGAGGCTCAACTCGATACTTCCCTAGATGGTATGCTAGTGCTTTATGTCGGAGAGCAACGTATATCTGCGGATATCGGAGGCGTCGAGATCAATGTCGGTGTCGGTTCCACGCCAAGCCAAATCTCTTTTCCGGATGGTTGGCTTTTCGTCGCTCAACCTTGCGACGAATTAAAGGCGTTTTTAAAGCAGCATGGTCAGCATGATTGGATGGGCAAGCTAGAGAAGAATGTTACGGCGATTCTGCTATCTTGTATCGTCATACTGGCGCTGACCATTGGAACATTTACTCACGGCATTCCTTGGCTAACAGAGAAAGTCGTTGCTTACCTTCCTGACTCAGCCTCAAAGATGGTAGAGGATAGGGTGTTAGTCTCTTTGGATGAGCAATTGTTTGAGCCATCGAACTTAACACTGTCGCAGCAAACTATGATTCGCCAGCGTTTTGAAAGTCATTTGGTAGCGATCGGTATTGATGAGGACGTCCGTTTGCTGTTTCGCTCCTCTGAGCTCGGTGCGAATGCTTTTGCCTTGAGCCACAGTACCATCATCGTGCTTGATGACTTGGTAGCGCTAACGGAAACCGAGCAGCAATTGGATAGTATCCTGATGCATGAGTTGGGGCATATTGAGCAACAACACGTCATGAAAGCGATTGTTCGTTCTAGCTTGCTTTCACTCTCTGTCGCAATGTTGACAGGTGAGAGCTCAGGTGTGATCGATAACTTAGCTGGGGTCGGGGTTTTCGTCGCCAATAATGGTCAGTCGCAGCAGGTAGAACGAGAAGCGGATAGGTTTGCGTCGGATTCAATGTGGCAGATACACGGCACCAATCAGCCTATGATTGAGATGTTTGAGTTGTTACGAGAGAGCTCTGAAAATGAGGCTGAAATACCTGCGTGGTTAAGCACCCATCCAGAGTTAACCGAGCGTATAGATTCGCTAAAAAGTGCTCATTAGCGATAAACGACAAGGTCAAAAAAGGGCAGAATTATCTGCCCTTTTTATATGCTCGAATTGGTAAGTTAATTAACCAATTACAGTGCAGCGATAGTTGCTTTCTGCTCTTCAAGCTTCGCTAGTGTCTCTTGGTAGCCAACTAGTTTCTCACGCTCTTTCGCGATAACCGCTTCAGGTGCTTTAGCAACGAAACCTTCGTTACCTAGCTTGCCTTCGATACGCTTGATTTCGCCGTGCGTTTTCTTGACTTCTTTATCAAGACGAGCAAGTTCTGCATCTTTGTCGATAAGACCTGCCATTGGGATCATCAGCTCAGATTGACCCACTAGCTTAGTCGCACATGCTGGCGTCTCAGCGTCGTCTGCAAGAACCGTTAGACTATCTAGCTTAGCAAGAGAGTTTAGAACTACCTTGTTCGCTTCGATACGTGCAGCATCTTTCTCGTTAGCAACTTTGATCATCACTTCTAGACCTTTGCTAGGTGCAATGTCGTATTCCGCACGTAGGTTACGGATAGCAGTGATGAAAGTCTTAACCCATTCGATGTCTTCTACGATCTCAGCGTCGAAGTTCTCTTCGTTAAACTGAGGAAGTGCTTGAGTCATGATAGTGTCGCCTTCAACACCGTCTACTAGCGGCTTAACGCTCTGCCAGATAGATTCAGTGATGTAAGGAAGCACTGGGTGAGCAAGACGTAGTGTCTTCTCTAGAACAGTGATCAGCATGTAGCGAGTCGCTTGTTGCTGAGCTTCTGTACCTTTCCATAGAACTGGCTTAGTTAGCTCTAGGTACCAGTCACAGAATTGGTTCCAGATGAATTCGTAAAGCGTGTTTGCTGCCATGTCTAGACGGTAGTTGTCTAGGTGAGCATTAAACTCTTTCGCTGCTAGCTCAAACTGAGATTCAATCCATTTATCCGCTAGAGAGAATTCCATGTTTGCACGGTCTTCAGCCGACAGTGACATGCCACAATCGTGCTCTTCTGTGTTCATTAGTACGTAACGGCTTGCGTTCCATAGCTTGTTACAGAAGTTACGGTAACCTTCAAGACGCTTCATATCCCAGTTGATGTCACGGCCAGTAGAAGCCATAGCAGCAAGAGTGAAACGCAGTGCGTCAGTACCGTATGGTTCGATACCGTTTTCGAAAGTCTTACGCGTGTTCTTTTCGATTTTCTTCGCTAGTTGAGGCTGCATCATGTTGCCACAACGCTTCTCTACTAGAGACTCAAGGTCGATACCATCGATCATGTCGATAGGGTCAAGTACGTTACCTTTAGACTTAGACATCTTGTCGCCGTTTTCGTCACGGATTAGGCCGGTAACGTAAACTGTCTTGAATGGTACTTGCGACTTACCGTTTTCATCTTTGTTGAAGTGCATGGTCATCATGATCATACGTGCAACCCAGAAGAAGATGATGTCGAAGCCAGTTACTAGAACGTCTGAAGGGTGGAATGTCTTCAGGTCTTCAGTTTGCTCAGGCCAGCCTTGAGTACCGAACGTCCATAGTGCAGAAGAGAACCATGTATCTAGTACGTCGTCGTCTTGGCGAAGAACAACTACTGGTGCAAGGTTGTTGTTTGCACGTACTTCTTCTTCAGTACGGCCTACGTATACGTTGCCGTCGTTGTCGTACCATGCCGGGATACGGTGACCCCACCAAAGCTGACGAGAGATACACCAGTCTTGAATGTCACGCATCCAAGAGAAGTACATGTTTTCGTACTGCTTAGGAACGAACTGGATTTCACCATCTTCAACCGCTTTAACAGCAGGCTCAGCAAGAGGTGCAGCACGTACGTACCATTGGTCAGTTAGCATTGGTTCGATAACCACGCCACCACGGTCGCCGTAAGGAACCGTTAGGTCGTGATCTTTGATTTCATCAAGAAGACCTAGCTCTTCAAATTCAGCAACGATCGCTTTACGTGCAGCAAAGCGCTCCATGCCGTGGTACTTAGCAGGTAGCTCAGTTGAGTAAACATCGCTAGCTTCACCGTTAGTAGTGAAGACTTCAGCCGCATCACGAATGTCTGCGTTGAACGTTAGGATGTTGATCATTGGTAGGTTGTTGCGCTTACCAACTTCGTAATCGTTAAAGTCGTGAGCAGGAGTGATCTTCACACAACCTGTGCCTTTTTCCATATCCGCGTGCTCATCGCCTACGATAGGGATTAGACGGTTAACGATAGGAAGTAGGATCTCTTTACCGATAAGATCTTTGTAACGTGGATCTTCTGGGTTTACAGCAACACCCGTATCACCAAGCATTGTCTCTGGACGAGTTGTCGCAACAACAATGTAGTCTTTGCCTTCAGCGGTTTTTACCCCGTTTGCTAGCGGGTAGCGGAAGTGCCACATGTGGCCTTTTTTGTCTTTGTTTTCAACTTCAAGATCAGAAATTGCAGTGTGCAGTTTTGGATCCCAGTTTACTAGACGCTTACCACGGTAGATTAGGTCTTCTTCGTATAGGCGAACAAACACTTCTTGAACTGCGTTTGATAGGCCATCATCCATAGTGAAACGCTCACGGTCCCAGTCTACAGATGCACCTAGGCGACGAAGCTGCTTAGTGATAGTACCGCCAGATTCGTTTTTCCATTCCCAGATTTTGTCGATGAAAGCGTCACGGCCGTAGTCGTGCTTAGTTTTGCCTTCTTCAGCAGCAATCTTGCGCTCAACAACCATTTGAGTTGCGATACCAGCGTGGTCCGTACCCACTTGCCAAAGGGTGTTTTTGCCCTTCATACGCTCAGCACGGATCAGAGTATCCATGATAGTGTCTTGGAACGCGTGACCCATGTGTAGGCTACCAGTGACGTTCGGTGGCGGAATCATGATGCTGTAAGCTTCTTTTGATGTGTCACCGTGTGGCTTGAAGTAGTCTTTCTCTTCCCAAGCCTGATACAGGGCTTGTTCGATTGATGTTGGGTTATATGTCTTTTCCATAGTGCTCTTTTACGGATACTGTGAATGGTTAATCTTGGTCAAACTTCATAAGTGAAGCTTCTTGAACCTTAATTCAAAGATAGCTTTAACTATGAGGTTTGACTATGGATGCTGAATCTCAATCGTTTGTAATTGATACCCAGCTTGACGGTAAATTTTATACCTTTCGCGCGCGAGTTGCTTCGCTTTTTCTTCGCAAGGCACGAAGTCTATCACCTGAGCAAAGGCGTTCGCAAAGGTTGTATGATTATCGGCCACATTTATTACCAATTGACGGTTCCAATTGGGCTTAACGCCCTCGTAACCGATTTCAATACTGGTAGCATACTTTGGACCTTCACCAACTAAGTTGTGCGCCATAAATTGCTCGGGTTCGACTTGCCAGAAGATTTCTGCAAGGCTCTCGGCATGCGCTTTGTCGTTACAGTTTAGGTAGAGTTTTGCGCCTTGCTTAGCAAAGTGATGAGCGAGAAACAGCACGTACTCGGCAAAACCTTGTGGTTCTGCTTGAGGGCTGTCTGGCGACACAATGTAAAAAGTGGCTGTCTGCATAACGCTACTCAAACTTGATAAAAACGAGGGATAAATTTCCCATCATAAGTTACTAAAAAAGGGCCCGTAGGCCCTTTTTATTATTTTGAAGATTGCTCTTCAGTCTCATGGCCGCTGCGGTTCAATAAGAATTGGACTAGCATTGAGACTGGACGACCAGTAGAGCCTTTCGCTGCACCAGATTTCCACGCAGTACCTGCGATGTCGATGTGTGCCCAGTTGTACTTCTTAGTGAACTTAGACAGGAAGCAACCTGCAGTGATAGTACCGCCAGGACGGCCACCGATGTTTGCCATGTCAGCAAATGGGCTGTTTAGTTGCTCGTGGTATTCGTCTGCCATCGGTAGACGCCATGCACGGTCACTTGCTTGCTCAGAAGCGTTAACTAGCTCGTGAGATAGCGGGTTGTGGTTCGATAGAACGCCACTGATGTGGTGACCTAGAGCGATAACACACGCACCTGTTAGCGTTGCAACGTCAACCACACAGTCTGGTTCGAAACGCTCAACGTAAGTTAGCGCATCACAAAGAACCAAGCGACCTTCAGCATCAGTGTTTAACACTTCAACTGTTTGGCCTGACATGGTTGTTAGGATATCACCCGGGCGGTAAGCATTGCTGCCTGGCATGTTTTCACAACCAGCAAGAATACCAACAACGTTGATTGGTAGGTTCAGTTTAGCTAGCGCTTTCATAGTACCGAATACAGATGCAGCACCACACATGTCGTACTTCATCTCATCCATGCCTTCGCCTGGCTTCAGTGAGATACCGCCTGAATCGAACGTTAGGCCTTTACCAACTAGAACGATAGGCTTCGCATCTGAATCAGGTGCGCCCTTGTACTCCATGATAGACATCATAGATTCGTTCTTAGAGCCACGACCTACCGCAAGGTAAGAAGTCATGCCCAGTTTTTCCATTTCTTCTTCGCCAATGATCTTTGTTGTCACTGTGTCGAAGTCGTCAGCTAGGCGACGCGCTTGAGATGCAAGGTATGCTGGGTTAGCAATGTTTGGTGGCATGTTGCCAAGGTCTTTAGATGCTTTCACACCAGAAGAAATCGCTAGACCATGAGAGATCGCTTTCTCACCTAGGCTTAGCTCACGACGTGTTGGTACGTTGAAAACTAGCTTACGCAGTGGACGGCGAGTTTCTGGCTTATTGCTCTTGAATTGATCAAACGTGTATAGGCCATCTTTAGTCGCTTCAACCGCTTGACGAACTTTCCAGTAAGTGTCGCGACCTTTAACGTGCAGCTCAGTTAGGAAACATACTGCTTCCATAGAGCCAGTTTCGTTAAGCGTGCTGATGGTTTTTTGAATGATTTCTTTGTATTGGCGCTCACCAAGCTCACGCTCTTTACCACAGCCTACTAGTAGAACTCGTTCTGAAAGTACACCCGGTACTTGATGCAGTAGTAGCATCTGGCCTGGTTTACCTTCTAGGTCACCACGGCGAAGTAGTGAACTGATGTAGCCATCGCTGATCTTATCTAGCTGTTCGGCTACAGGAGAAAGGCGGCGTGGTTCGAATACACCGACAACGATACATGCGCTGCGTTGTTTCTCTGGACTGCCACTTTTTACACTGAACTCCATGCGTACTCCTACATCCTGAAGACAAATAGAACTAAATGTTAGATAATGCGATCTTACTTGTTGGATCCTACAATGGAACTAACCTTATAGAAGAGCGCTAACACTTAGCTAAAAATTTAAAAAATAAAAGGTTCAACGGGAAATTATAGTGATTCAATCAAAAAAACAAGTTTTGTATAGGTAATTTCAGCGTGATTATTGTTAGATATTTGATCCGCGAGACAATCAAGAGCCAATTTGCGATCTTTTTTGTCCTTTTTCTTGTATTTCTTAGCCAAAAATTTATCAGTGTTTTGGCTGATGCTTCAGACGGTGATATTCCCGCAAGTCTCATTTTGTCGATTGTTGGACTGAATATGCCTGCGATGGGATTGCTCATGTTGCCGCTGAGTATCTACATCGGTATCTTGCTGACATTTGGTCGTTTATACGCTGAAAGTGAAATTGTGGTGATGAACGCCACAGGTATCGGTAACAAGTTTTTGATTCAAGCTGCATTATACTTGGCATTAATCACAGCCAGTGTGGCCGCATTCAACTCGTTATGGTTATCGCCTTGGTCGCAAGACAGAGTCGAGCAGTTATACGAACAAGTAGCAGCTGAAAACAGTGTTGACCTATTACCTAAGGGGAAATTTCAGAGTACCCCTGACGGTTCGTCTGTGGTGTTTATTGATGATATCAAAGGCAACAAGCTAGAAAATGTTTTTGTAGCACAGATCGCGCCGCGTGATTCTATCCTGCCAAGTGTGATGTTCTCATCGTCGGGTGACGTGAAAGAGCTCAGCGACGGCCGACAAGTGATTGCTATGTATGACGGCACTCGCTATGAGGGTGTTCCGACTCGCGTTGATTACATGATGACGCACTTTGATGAGTACGAAGGCTTGATTGGTCAGCGAGACGTAAAGAAAAAGGGCCGTGATTGGGAAGCGATCCCGACTCTTGAGCTTATTAATCACCCAGACAGTAATGCTAAAGCTGAATTGCAGTGGCGTATCTCTCTGGTTATCTGTATTCCGCTTCTGACGATGTTGGTGGTGCCACTGTCTGCGGTTAACCCTCGACAAGGCCGTTTTGCTAAAATGGGTCCCGCTATCTTGATTTACCTTACGTATTTCTTGGCAATCAGTGCGACTAAGTCATCGATTGAAGAGGGCAGTATTCCAGCAAACATTGGTATGTGGCCGATCAACGCTCTATTGTTGATTGTCGCAGTCTCTGCAAACTTTATGGACAGCGTGCCAGTAAGGCGCATGAAAGAAAAATTCAAGAAGAAAAGGTTGGCCTAAGCCGTGTTTAAAATTCTCGATTTGTATATTGGCAGAACCATCATTTCTACCACAGCATTGGTACTGGTGACGTTTGTTGGCCTTTCAGGGATCATTAAGTATGTAGAGCAGTTGAGAAAAGTAGGGCGCGGTACCTACGACCTGCTACAAGCATTGTACTTTGTATTGTTGAGTATCCCTCGCGATATCGAAATGTTCTTTCCAATGGCGGCCTTATTAGGTGCGTTGATTGGGTTGGGCATGTTGGCGGCCAGCTCAGAGCTAGTGGTAATGCAAGCTGCAGGTTTTTCTAAATTGGATATCGGCTTGTCGGTACTAAAAACCGCTGTGCCACTGATGATCATCGTGACCTTGCTTGGTCAATGGGGCGCACCTCAGGCGCAAAAGATGGCTCGTGATTTAAGAGCGGTCTCTATCTCTGGCGGTAACATTGTGTCGACGCGAAGTGGTGTTTGGGCTCGGGATGCTAATGATTTCATCTTCATTGCTAAGATTGATGATGAAAGGCTCTATGGCATGAACATGTGGCGCTTTGATCAAAACAAAGAGTTACAGTCGACCGTCTTTGCTGAAGAAGTGGATTACGAAGGCAACAACACTTGGACAATGTCGGATGTGCAAATCACCTCATTTGAAGATGATGTACAAATTACTAAAGAGAGCCTGCCGAGTTATTCATGGGAAACCTCTTTAGCTCCCGATAAGCTTGCCATCGTAACGGTGAAGCCGGAAGAGCTTTCATTGAGTGGATTGTATGATTACGTGTCCTATTTGAAAGCGTCTGAGCAAGATGCCTCGCGCTATGAGCTAGCCTTTTGGCGTAAAGTGACTCAGCCTATCTCGATTGCGGTAATGATGTTGATGGCTCTTTCGTTCATCTTTGGTCCACTGAGGAGTGTGACCATGGGGGCAAGAATTCTGTCAGGTGTTATCGCAGGCTTCACCTTCTATATCTCCAGTGAGTTCTTTGGTCCTGTGAGTCTGGTTTATCAGATACCACCCGTGTTCGGGGCCGTGGCACCGAGTATCGTGTTCTTCGGTATTGCGGTGATGCTGTTAAGGCGTAAGTTATAAAGAAAAAGGGAAGGCGAGTGCCTTCCCTTTTTAGTTTCTGAAGTGATTTCATTTACTGTGCTTTCGGCAGTACCACAACTTGGGTCTTAGCCCAGATATCATGGAAGCCACGCTTTTGAGGATCAAATGGCACACATAGGTTAGCGAGTCCAAACCCTGATGTACCTAAGCGAATCAAGGCTTGTGTCACTGTGATCGCAGAGCCATCGTTGTTTTGTACACGCAGTTTCCAGGCTCTCATCCCCAGTGTCTGACCTGCTCGAGTCCAGAAAAATACAAAGAAGTAGCACCAAACGACTACAAGGTAGAAAGTATACGCTGGGCTCCAGATCGGGTGATTGGTGAGGAAATCGCTCACATCCTCATAGCCAACATGGTTAAACAATCCCATCGCCATTAGTGCGTGGAGCAGAGCAACAATCACGCCAGCAGCCATCATTTCAATAGCAAGTACAATAAGCGCATCATAAAGCAGAGCACCAAAACGGCGGAACATCCCTGCTGGTGGCAGTGTGTTAGTAGAGGTCATGACAATACTTCTTTTAAAAATTTGGCGTCAGAATATAGGCTAAGCCCAAAAGTGGAAAGAGACATTGCGCACAGCTTATAACTTAGTGGCGAAATTATCGGCAAACACACGTAATTTCAAGTTTTTATACTTGCGACATTCATAAGCATACGTATAATGCCAAACATCGACAGGGCAAGAGCCCCTAGATAATGCCGGTATGGTGAAATTGGTATACACGACGGATTCAAAATCCGTTGCCTTCGGGCGTGGCGGTTCAAGTCCGCCTACCGGTACCATATTCTACATGACAAAGCCTCGACTCACGTCGGGGCTTTGTTGTTTCTAAGCTAATCAAAAGCTTAGCTCAGTTTTCCTTTCCTATTATCAGTACTTTTCTCACCAAAATAGACTCACTTTATCTCGCTTCAAATCTTGTCCATGGTCTATCTATGATTCATCGCATGCCGATTCTGTGCGCAAGGGAATCCAAACAAGACCAAGTAAATCCAACTTCTGTAATTTCGCAAGCCAGTATTATCAAGGGCTGTGAGCGAGAAGAACCATGGTACGACCATGGTGACTCTACGGTGAATGGATTTATGTATGGGGTTTAGTTTGAGTAAAAGGTCGTTTTGATGGAATGGTCGTAAAGCCCTTTATCATGGGGCTTGTTGGGTAGTGTGTCGTAAGACTGTTGGGGATATACATTAACAACTAGTCACACGGTGACTTTCCGCACGATATTACCACCTAGATATAGGTAAGGTATCAATAAGTAAGAATTAAATGGTGGAGAGTAGATGATCATAGCGTCTGATTTTGATGGTGATTTGGAGGCGGATCTTGTCGTACAGAATCGGATGTACGGTGGCTCTTTGCAAGTTATCTATGCAAATGTGTTAGAGCGATTGAGAGAATGTAAGTCTGTTGAACATCAAAAGTTGTTCGATGAACTATCTCTGCTTGCTGATTTTGACCATAGACCATGGCAATTTTTTCATGATTGCATTGCCTGCGTTGCTCGATATGAGAAAGTGCAGCGAATGCATGAACCAAGTAAACCATGGACGCATGACGATTGGCTGGTGGAGTTCGCTCCTAGAGTGTTTGACCTATTGAACTCAGTGCCTCGTTTAGCTGAGAAGTTGGCTGTTGCTATTTTATATCCAAACCCCTCGCCAAAAGGTATTGAAGCAGAAGAGTTTATAGAGTTCTCGCTTATCACGGAATATCAGTTGATTTTGCAGGAAATGGACTATTATAAAATGCTGTACCGAGCTGATAGTAGTGAACTATCGCATTAAAATCACTAGTAGTATCCGTGGAGCAATATTGCCTTCGCGGTGGCGGCAGGAATGCCTGTCCAATTAATCCGCCTAACCGGTACCTATATAGAAAGGTCGCTTTTATAGTGACCTTTCGTCGTTTTGGGCAGTAAGGATAAACATAACAAATGTGTTCAGGTTTTATTCATGCCTTGGGGAATAATATAGCTTCATATTCAGATATTGAGGCAAGCACAATGAGAACACTGGTTACGGGCATTTCACTATTTACAGCATTGGTTGCGGGTTCCGCCATGGCAGAAGTAAAGGGTGAGGACTTCAATGAATTCCCTAAACAAGATGCAGCACACTGCTTTGGCTGGGCTGCAGGTTTAGATAAAGATCAAGACTACGCTAAGTTTATCGTCGAGTTATCAAAAGGCCGTACTCAAAGCGTTAAAGAAGACCCTTATATTATGGAAGAGTTTGGTACTGCGATGGGCTACTCTGAAGCAATGCTAGAGTTTGCGGGACAAGAGGCGGCAGACGCGAGATATCAATTGGTCTGTGAGCCAATCAAACAAAAATATGGTTTTTAACTGACGTTAAATTGAGTGCAGCCCTAGGCAATCATCCGCTTAGGGTTTCATGTTGTTGTAATGAGAAGACCGTTGCAATCAGAGAACCATTAGCAGCCTGTGGTTACTGCCCCAATTGTTGGTACGCTGCCATCTTCTGGGTTGTTGTAGTAGGCATAGCAGAGATCACTTAGCTTAAAGTTTTCGGGCCAAACGAGTACTAACCCATTGTTAGGATTTGTAGGCGTGGGAATGCTAGGTGCCGTTGTTTGGTTGCCGACACCGCATAGCGCATTCTTGGTGCAGGTATCATTAACGCTTGTCCAACTGATGTCTTGACCTACGTTCAAAATATGTCGCCATGCATTTTCCCAGTGTCCATCAACATAACCATTATAGGTTCTTACCGTGGTGCTGAGCTCTTCAACGGTAACATCATATACGGTGAGTGTTTCAGTACTTTCGTCAGCGACTAGGACTTTAGGAGTATCTGGTAAAAAGGTCTGAATCTGTATTTGGTCAGCGCTGTCGCGCATTGCGATAGCTACGGATTCCATAATCGCACTGCGGGCGTCGCTAGAAATGCCTAAAAAGCGAGGTAATGCGACAACGGATACGATCACTATGATTACGATTGCTACGACCATTTCGATTAGAGTAAATCCTTTATCTCTTAATTTCATATTTCTTCTCTATAACCAGACAACTCTCGCCATTGTAGTAACAGTTAAAGTATTTAGTCTATGAATTGTTCAGCAATTTACATGATCACGACAAAGCTAATTCCGTAATGGTTCGTGGAGTAAATTTCATAAATGGAACTAAGATCATGACCGTTAGTGATAATTTTATAACTTACGACGCAAAAAACTAAGAGGTTGGCTTTAGAAGGTAAGTAATGAAACTGATATCATCTTGGCTTTATATCATAATGATGCTGTCATAATTTTTTCAAATAATACTCGAGAGCTTAGTGTTTGTTTAAACAACAACTTTTGAATCTGACGTTGGCATTGTCTTGAACAACTGGTTGATCTAGTCGCGAGTCTCGTAAGGATGCGAGCTCCAAGTTACGCCTAACTGCGAGTATTGGTATGAACATTGTCATTTGTGATGACTCCTCTCTAGCAAGGAAATCTCTTCAGCGTTGTATCTCTCCAGAGTCGTTCGGTATTTTGACCTTTCTGTGTGCCAATGGCCGAGAAGCGATTGCGACCGTCGTCGAAAACTCAATTGATCTGATGTTTTTGGATCTCACCATGCCAGAGATGGATGGTTATGAGGTGCTTCAATACCTGCGTGATTATGGCATTGAAACTAAGGTAGTTGTGATCTCGGGCGATGTACAGGAGGAAGCCAAAAGGCGATGTTTAGAGCTTGGAGCCTCTGAGTTTATTGCCAAGCCTTTCAACAAAGATGAAGTGGCAACACTGATTCAAAGCTACGTCTATAAAACACCAACCACCAATACCACGCCTTTTCAATCGCAAGACGATGTTGAGATCGATCCTGTTAGCAAGTTCCGAGAAATTACCAATATTGCTTTGGGGCGTGGTGCAGCTGTCATCTCGGATCGCATTGGAAAATTCATCGATCTGCCAGTACCTAATGTCGGTATTGTCGAGGCGAGCGAATTAAATATGATCATTGCAGATGCTCTCCACAGAGATTCGGTGCATGCTGTAACACAGCGATTTGTCGGTAATGGTATCCATGGTGAGTCCTTAGTCTGTATGCGAGGACAAGATATCAGTGCGTTAGGGCATGCGTTGGGTTTTCCTACCACTCAATCCAACCACAATGAAATGATCCTTAATATCGCCAACCTATTAGTTTCAACCTATCTCAATTCGTTAGCTAGCCAATTGGTCGTGGACTTTTCGTTACGTCAGCCTGTCACTGTCGCTAAAAACGAACAAGATGAATTCCTTGCGATTCACCATGTTGTACAGAGCGCTTTTACGGTTGAGTTTACCTATCTAGCTGAGCATTTGGATTTTGAGTGTGAGGTATTGCTGCTGCTTGATGCAGAGTCTGTAGAAACCTTATATCGTTTGATGGAGGTTTTATAATGAGTCAGATTACTTTTGAACTGGATGAACTGCATTGGGCGTTACAGGTAATGGATACCATTGATGTGGGGCTGGTGGTTCTCGATATTGATCATAACGTCTGTCTCTGGAACAGCTTTATGCAGAGTTATAGCGGAATTAATGGTGACAAGATCCTTCATCAAAACCTGTTTGATGTCGTACCTAACTTGCCGAAAGAGTGGTTAACCGCGCAAATTGCAGCATGCAGTGAGTTGAAGAGTCGAATTTTTTCAAACTGGGAAGATCGCCCACACATCTTTGATTTTAAGAACTACTCTCCGTTATCGCATCAACGCATCAATATGTATCAAAACTTAGTGATGACGCCTTTAACCTCATTGAATGGGCGCGTATCCCATGTTTGTTTGATGGTGCAAGATGTCTCTGATGTGGCCAATAGCAAACTGCAATTGCGTGACTCGAATGAGCGACTCTCGACGATGAGCCGAACCGACGGGCTTACGGGGTTGTTTAATAGAGCTCATTGGGAATTCTGTTTATCGAGAGAATACGAGAATGCTCAGTTGTTAACTCAACCATCGACATTGGTGATCTTTGATATTGACCACTTTAAGAAAGTCAACGATACATACGGGCACGGTGCGGGTGATGAAGTCATCCGACAAACTGCGCGCTTATTGAAAAAAACAGCAAGAAACTCGGATCTGTGTGGTCGCTATGGTGGAGAAGAGTTCACTGTACTACTGCCGGGTACGACGGCCGACCAAGCACACTACTTTGCTGAACGTCTTCGTAAACGTATTGAGAAGTACGCTGTCGATACCTCGGCAGGTATGATTAATTTCACCGTCAGTTTGGGTGTTTGTCAGTTATCTCCCGGGATCGCCTGTCATTTAGAGTGGTTAGAATCGGCAGATAAGGCCCTTTATCAATCTAAGCAACGCGGTCGCAATCAGACGTCGCTGTTTCCTTTCGACTAACTTTATTCGTAGTGTTTTCTGTTTACTCGAAATAAATCATAAGATTACCTGTAAATTTGTCTTCTGTTGTCTATGTTTTAATTAGACAACAAGGAGATATATATGCTGAAACTCACCCCCTACCTTTTTTTTGATGGACGCTGTGACGAAGCTTTAGAGTTCTACAGAAAATGCTTTGGTGGCGTCATCCTTTCAAAACAACATTTCAAAGATGCTCCCCAAGTTGTAGAAGGGGCTGAACCCGACTGGGTAATGCATGCTGAGTTTGAAGCGTTTGGCATGAAGTTGATGATGTCGGATGGTGTGCATGCCAAAGAACTGCAAGGTAATAACCTCGCCTTGTCTTTAGTAACGGAAGATACCGCAACGCAGGAACAGATCTTTGAGAAATTGGAGCAGGGTGGGAGGGTGATGATGCCGCTGGCTGATACTTTCTGGGGCGCTCGATTCGGCAAAGTAGAAGACAAGTTCGGGATGAGGTGGATGATTCACTGTGATTCATTGAACTAGATGTGCGCTGTTGCATAATGAAATTGCTGACCCATTTGATTAGAATTATAAATAGAGTTTTATAATCAAAGTTATATATAAAATGGGCAGCATAAAGATTACAGTGGACCGTATCCAACCCGGCCTACACATACGATTACCGGTTAAATGGAATGAACACCCATTTTTATTTAATTGCTTTAAGATCAAAGATGAAGAGCAAGTACGAGTCATTCGTCACCTCGGGATTAAGCATGTCTATATTAATCCAAGTCAGAGCGATACCACTCCCTTACCAGTAGAGCAAGCGGATGCTTTATCTATGGATGCAAGTGCCGACGTTTCTTTAGAAACCGAAGCCTTGTGGAAGCATAAACGTGAGCGTATTGAAACGCTCAGTTCATATCGTCGCAAAGTCAGTCATTGTGAAAAAGAGTTTGAGCGCTCCCTTGCTCGCATGCGTGCGATCATGACCAAGATACGCAATCGACCTCTGGATGCTGTGGAAGAGGTGAAGTCACTGGTTGATGATATCGTCGATAAGTTTGTCAGCGATGATAATGTCTCACTTCATCTAATGACGGGGAAAGGGGAGTTTGAAGATCTCTACTTTCACTCATTGAACGTCTCCGTCATTGCCTTAATGATAGGCAGGGCTAAAGGCTATGATAATGAGCAACTCAAAGAGTTGGCATTAGGGGCTCTTTTCCATGACATTGGTAAAGTTAAAATTCCAGTCGCTATTCTTAGAAAGCAAACTGCATTAACAGTACCTGAAGCGAACTATCTCAAACTGCATACTAAATATGGCGTAGATATTGTGGGCGCGATAGAAGGGATGCCAGCAAGCGTCCATAAAGTAATAGCGCAACATCATGAAATGAATGATGGGTCAGGTTACCCAGAAGGCTTGAAAGAAGATGAGATAGATGAGTTTGCTAAAGTTGTGGCTGTGGCGAATGCTTTTGACTCTCTTTGTCACAATAGAGTAGTAGCGGAACAGAAAATCCCATACTTGGCTTTGTCTCATCTATATAAGAGTTGTAAACATCTATATAGTCATGAGAACTTGAATCACTTGGTCAAGTTAATGGGAGTTTATCCTCCTGGGACGGTGGTCCAGTTATCTAATGACTCTATCGGTATTGTTATCTCAGTAAATGCCGATCATATTCTTTATCCAAATGTCTTAATCTATGATCCGAGCGTACCTAGTACTCAAGCACCGATCATTGACCTTGCAAGTAAAGATATAAAGATTGCGAGTGCCGTGCATCCAAGTAAATTACCAGAGCAAGTACAAGAGTATCTTAATCCTAGGGCTAGGATTACCTACTTTTTTGAGAGCACAGTTTGACTTATCCACAGGTGTGTGTGGGTAATTTGTACAAATGTTGAGTGTATTATTGTACAAATAAGCCTTTGGGCGATATTTGCCCACTTAGCCTCCTTTTCTGTATTTTTCTTTAATAAAAGCTTGCCAATGTGAGGAGCATCTCTATAATGCCGCCTCACTGACACGGCAGACGCCACAAGGCTTCAGCGAAGAATGTTAGTTCGGCAACTAGCTTAAAGCGATAATTCGCTTCTACTTTTAGAAAGTAGAAATTAATTTTCAAAAAGTGTTTGACACTGAGAATTAAGTCGCTAGAATGGCCGCCTCTTCCGAAGTGATGCAAGTCACAACGAAGAGAAGCTCTTTAACAATTTAAACCTATCAATCTGTGTGGGCACTCGTTGATGAATATCACTAAGTTTGTTTTCGCTTTTATAAGCAAAGGCAAACAGATACTTCGGTATCAAAATGATTTCAATGAACTGAGTGACCAAT
>NZ_JAHGAJ010000034.1 GCF_030248535.1 Vibrio sp. D404a
GAAGATAAACTCCTGCTCAGACGCTATGTTTTGATCGAGCGTGTAAGCCGTGCCGTCGTAAGTAAATTGAGTCACGCTCGCGCCATCAGCGCTTGGAGCGGTCAGAACGTCGACAGCACTTGTGGACACAGCACCTGAACTCAAGTCAGCTTGATTAGGTTCAGTTACCGTTAAATCGGCGTCTTGCATGATTTGAACATCATCATTGATGTTCACAACCAGCTGGCTAATTGCAGTTCTATCGCCATCGGTATCGATAGCCAAAATAGGAATATCGAAAGAAAGTGCGTTTTTGCCTTGAATTGGTCTGTGATCAAACGCTTCAAGCAAAACAAAGGTAAAGTCACCAATATTGCTTTGGTCAAAGGTTAAGGTGAAAACAGGGGTTTCTACGTTGGACACATCAGTAGTGAAACCTATGTAGATACCTGAATCAGCAGGCTCCTCACGAATTTCAACAATCAACCCATTCGACGTCAAAGAATTATCACTATTAAATTGCCCAACTACCACTTCAATACGAGCGACATCATCACTGGCTTCGGTAAAAGAGATGGTTTGGTTTGAGTCGACTGATACGCCACTTGGGGCGGAACCGTCAATCAGACCTGATTCATCGAGCGTTACGCTTGGCACATTGTCGATTGTTGGATCATCACCATCAGTAATCGTTAAGATGACAGTAGCCGTGTCTATATCAACGTCGCCATCACTCGATGTCAGGATAACCGTTTTCACGATATCGCCATCTGTTTGATCAAGGTTGCGATTTGGCTCAAAGCGAACATTGCCATCTAACGTGACAAATAGAGAACCTTCTAAGAATTGGAACTCTTGCTCACCAGTATCATTAGGGTCTAAGTTACGAACGGCACCATCATACGTAAACTGCGTGATAGCAGCACCATCAGCACCCTGCACAGGAAGGACATTAATGGTTTCAGTCGTCACAACAGACTGCGTCAATACCGCTAACGTCGGCTCTCGAATACTCAGCACACCGTTTTCCATAGTCTGCAGATCATCACCGATCGTTACTGCTAACGCTGCACCCAGTGAGTCATCACCATCTGAATCCACCGCATAAACCGGAAGTTCGAAAGTGAGCTCGTTATTCGACTGACCATCGGCATGATCCAACGATTCGAGTAACGTAAAGGTATATTCACCGAGCGTGGTACTCGAAAATACTAGGGTAAAGACGGGGATTTCTGTATTCGAAGCATCGGTTACAAAGCCAATGTAATTTCCAGAATCCGCTGGCTCCTCTTTCAAGCTCACGACCAAACCATCCGACGTTAGCGCACCGTTGGTATTAAATTCCGTACTCTCAAGTCTAAAGCGAGAAACATCATCACTACCCGGTGTAAAGTCTATGGTTTGAGTTGAGCTAACATCTGATCCCGTTGGAGATGAGCCAGAAGCTAGGTCTGGCTCCAGCAAAGTAACGCTAGGGATATCGTTAATTGTCGGGATTTGACCATCAGTGATGGAAATTTGCAGCAACGCAGAGTCTGTATCGCCATCACCATCCACCGCATTAAATGTAATATCTTGGGTGATGGTTTCATCGACAGAATGATCAATGTCTCTTGCGACAACAAAGGTAACATCACCGTTAAGCGCGATGTTTAATGTCCCTTCATCAAAAACAAACGCTTGCTGAGCAGAAGGGTCTTGTTGAAGATCTAGATTGTAAGTAGTGCCATCATAGACAAAGGATTGTACGGTCGCTCCATCTGCTCCAGTGAAATTGAATACATTGTAAGAGACCGTTGAGTCACCTACTTGTGTCGGCTCGTCTAATGCAACACTGTTATCAATCAGCTCAACCACATCATCAGCAACAGTAACGACAATGAGTGCTGGCTGCGCGTCACCCGTACCTCCCGCCAAAGACGAGCGATCGCCATCCGCATCAACCGCGTAGATAGGCAGCTCAAAACTCAGTTCTGCATCTTGCGAGCCTTGATGGGTAAGCGAATTCAGTAGTGTAAATTCATAAGAGCCTAAAGCTGGGCTGTCGACGGCCACCTCAAACACAACAGTGCGAACGCCATTAACCGTGACAAAACCTTCGTAGTTTCGAACTCCGCTTACTTCACTAATCATTTCTAATTCAACGGGTTGCCCTTGTGAAAGCAAGCTGCCATCTGTATTAAACTCCGTTGGTTCGAGTTCATGATGGTCGATAATATCACTATCGAAAGTTTCTGAAGTTACAGACCCGCTGCCACTGACGATACCGGTTCCTTCTTCTGAACCACCAGCAATACCACTCTCTTGTACAGAAATAGGGTCGACTGAATTAACCGTTGGGCGATCGCCATCGGTAATGGTGATATTGAGTGTGCTAACCACTGAATCAAGGTCGAAATCTGTGATGGTCACAGGTAAAGAAAATTCAAGAGAGTCTGAATTTATCTGTTCAATAGGTTTGAACTGTTGGAAGTGGTACTCGCCATTAGTATCGACTGAAACCGTAAGTACGACTTCTCCACGCCCCTGAATAGAGAGCGTAATCTCGGTGCCATCATCAGATAGCCTTGCGAGTGTATTCTGGTTATCACTTAAAATTCCATCAAACTGAGCCAATGATGACGAGTCGAAAACGACTGACGATAATGTGTCACTTTCAATCGATACAAAGCTACCCTCAAGTAATGTCGAGTCAGTTTCTTGATTAGTGATATTCACCGTTTCAGGGATAGGATCAGCACCGTCTAAGATTGCAACTCCGACCGAGATAGGCGCATCGATTGCATTCCCACCAATGTCGGCACCTTCGATATCAAAAGTCACAGTGATTTGATTGTCACTATACGATACCTGCCCATCGCTTACAGAAGAGACATGATCAATCGGAGCCGATAGCGTGGATGTGAGAGTGAGGTTGACATTCGACCCTGAACTGACGGCATCGATGTCGATACGCAAAACCTCAGTACTACCCTGAGTACCAAGGATCGCATTTTCCCCAGAATCATAAACAAACTGAACCGCTAATCCACCAGACGTTATATCGCTATTCAGTTCACTGAGAAGAGAGGCTAAAGAAGCAGAAGCCGGCACAAAAGAACTAGCATCTAGATCAAGGCTACCACTCTGAATGATTTGATTAGTTGATACCGTCTGAGGATAAGTGCCTTGTGATAAAGAACCTTCGGTTAGACTTTGGGAAAGAGACTGGCCGCCAGATGAAGCAGTTACATCGCTTCTAAAATCGTCTTCATCGTCGTCAATGTTCTCCTCCTCGAGTGCGGAGGTTTCGAAGAAGGTGGAAGGCTGCGTTTCGGTGTAATTGTAATCTATGGTTACGAAACCGGCATTAGCCGAGCTGCCAAGGCCACCAGCAGCGGTAGCTTCTAGAATTTCAGTCGGATCTTCCCCTGCTAAAATAGCTTCTTGTATCGCCGCAATTTCGTCGGCACCAAATGTGTCGTCACCAAGCTGGTCAAAGTTTATTTCAATATCACCATTCACAGGCTCTGCATTAAAGGCCACCGCATTATCGATACAACCAACACAGTTTTCATCAACCGGTATTTCACCGGAAACATCGACCAACACTAACTTCGCGCCTTTCGCTGTCATCACGATTTCATTCTCGCGAATGGTATCCCCTACCTTCACCTTGCGGGCGGATCCATCTGCGGTTATGACAACAACGTCACCATTCACTTGCTTAACTACTGCTGCGTTACGCAAAACTTCGACATCCATATGTCCCCCTAGATACACATAATGACGGTCCCATCATCGTGTAAAAATTGTTGTAAGCGCGTATTAGGTTGTAACTCAGGTTCAACCACTGTTTTTATATCAAGTCTTTTACTTTTAACTTGTCGCGGTTCGATTTTGTTTTTACTGACTGTTTATCGAACTCGTTTACCCTTAAGACTAGTATTTCCTTAAGAAAAATCCATTTTCAGAGGTAATTGATTGCATATCGAACTGCATGCTCTTTCAAAAGAAGATTTTAGAAAATAGATCAATACAAATAAGGACTTATTTTATTCATACTCAAAAAGTCAAACGGTCTAAATGCAAACAGGGACATGAGCGACAATTCCAGTGACGAACGCGCTCATTATTCACTATTAGCAGGGGTAGTTTTGTGGGCGTCGATCAGTTTTAGCTACGACCGCGTAACGAGCCAATTCTTCAGATAAAAATGCTTAACAAATCAGACACTAGCGCGCATTTCAGGACGGAACATTAGAAACAAAAAAGCCACTGCTAATACAAGCAGTGGCTCAATAAACCAACACATCTTTCGGTAAATCAGTTAGCTAGGCGATTTGCTGTCCAAACGTACAAAAGCTCTAGAGCAATCGTCGCTCCAGCCAAAGCCGTGATATCGCTTTGATCGTAAGCAGGTGACACTTCCACCACGTCCATTCCGACCATATTCAGACCTTTAAGAGCTCGAATTATCTTGAGAACCTTGTCTGAATTCAAACCACCACAAACCGGGGTTCCTGTACCAGGAGCGAATGCTGGATCTAGACAATCAATGTCAAACGTCAAGTAAACTGGTTTGTCACCGACAATTTGCTTAATACGTGACACGATCTCATCCACGCTCAGATCATTCGCTTCCATCGCATTGATAACGTTAAAGCCGTGCTCGTCTTTCTCATACTCGGTACGAATGCCTACTTGAACTGAATGCTCTTTCGAAATTAGCCCTTCGTTTGGCGCATGATAGAACATGGTTCCGTGATCATAACGACTGCCGTGGCTGTAAGTATCGGTATGTGCATCAAAGTGAATCAATGCCATTTCACCATACTTCTTCGCGTAAGCGCGCAGCAAAGGCAATGTAATGAAGTGATCACCGCCTAGGCCCAACAACGTTTTACCACTGTTAAGGATTTCCGTCGCCGCGGCTTCTAATCGCACAGTTAAATCTTCAGCATCACCGGTGTCAAACACCAAATCACCCGAGTCAATCACCTTAGTATGATCGAAGACATTAAAGTCCCACGGGAATTTTTTACCTTCCCACGCCAAGTTAACTGAAGCACGACGAATCGCGTCGGGACCGAGTCGCGCACCCGGTCTCCCAGATGTCGCCATATCTAACGGCGCACCTAGCACAACAACATCTGCTTCTGCATCCACTGGATTTTGCACCAATGGACGGCGCATAAACGTCATCGCATTGGAGTACAGGGAATAGTCTTTCTTAGTAAACAGATCGTTCATTAAAAATCCTCTAAGTACGTGTAACCCATCAAGCCTTGTTCCAACTCAGCAAGCACACTCTGCTGCTCATCTTGTGGGACTTTAGCACTGACCATCTCTTCGTAATTCTGACGAATCAAATCCACATCGATGTGAACATAGCGCATCATGTCTGCAACCGTGTCACCTTCGTTGATGTAATCTAGGTTCGCCTTACCTTCGTTGTCCACGTTCACAACCACACTGTGCGTATCGCCAAATAGGTTGTGCATATCGCCCAAGATCTCTTGGTATGCACCTACCAAAAAGAAACCCATCAAGTATGGTTCATCTGGGTTCCAAGCTGGTACTGGCAGCGTCGTTTCAATACCTTGACCGTCAACATACTGATCGATAGTGCCGTCTGAATCACAAGTAATATCCAGAACCACAGCGCGTCGTTCATCCACTCGATCTAAACCACTGAGTGGCAACACTGGGAATACCTGATCAATACCCCATGCGTCCGGTAGCGACTGAAACAGTGAGAAGTTCACGAAGAACTTATCCGCCAAACGCTCATTCAACTCATCCAAAATCGGGCGGTGGTAGCGGTTCTTTGTGCTCATCAACTGGTTTAACTCATAATTGATGCGCAAAGAGACCTGCTCAGCCCAAGCTCGACTTTGAAGGTTCAGCATGCCAGTTGCGAACTGGTTGTGCGCCTCTGCAATGTCACTTTGTGTATCGTTATAAATCTCAATCAATGCGCGGTCATCGCTGCCATCTCGCAAGGATTGGAAGTTGCGCCACATGTTTTTCAGAAGCAGTGGTGCGCCTTCTTCAGGCTCTACAATCACCTCTGGTGAGTAGCTTTCTGTACCAATCACGTTAGTAATCAAAACTGCGTGGTGCGCCGTTAATGAGCGACCTGACTCAGAAATGATCACTGGCATTGGCTGTTGATACTGCTTACAGATATCACCCACTGTCATCACGATATTACGTGCGTACTCTAAAAGACCGTAGTTCATCGAGTTAGAAGACTGACTGCGTGTACCGTCATAGTCCACCGCCAAACCGCCACCCACATCGATGTAATCCAGTTGCGCGCCAATATCACGCAGTTCACAGTAGAAACGCGCCGCTTCACTCACACCATTTCGAACGTCACGAATGTTTGCCATTTGTGAACCTAGGTGGAAGTGAACAAGCTCTAGCGCTTCTAACTGGTCTTCCGCTTTCAAACGCTCAATTACAGTCAATACTTGAGATGCAGACAAGCCGAACTTCGACTTC
Source organism: Vibrio sp. D404a (assembly GCF_030248535.1). Classification (GTDB taxonomy): domain Bacteria; phylum Pseudomonadota; class Gammaproteobacteria; order Enterobacterales; family Vibrionaceae; genus Vibrio. The sequence continues at coordinate 6,469 of NZ_JAHGAJ010000034.1, forward strand.
TCACCACCACTTGCTTGCCACTTACCTGCCCCTTGAGAAGCGAGACGAATACGCAGACCTAAACGTGGTTTTACGCCTAGCGCTTTTGCTTCTTGCAAAACAAGATCAAGCTCAGACAACTTTTCAAGTACGATGAAAACCTTATGACCTAGCTTCTCACCAATCAGAGCCAAGCGAACATATTCGCGATCTTTGTAGCCGTTGCAGACAATCACCGAGCTCGCTTTCTGAGCTAATGCCAATACCGCCAGCAGCTCAGGTTTGCTGCCCGCTTCTAGACCCAGCTGTTTTTGTTCTAGCTGAGCTTGGCTTGCTAAAATCTCGTCCACGACTTCTTTTTGCTGGTTTACCTTAATTGGGTATACCAACAGGTAGCGGTTGTCGTATTGGTATTCATCAATAGCTTGGTTGAACGCGTTACAAATATTATGTACTCGTTGATGAACAATCTGCGGGAATCGCACCAATGCAGGTAAGCCGACATTCTTCTGTTCAAGCTGCTTTACAATATTGCTTAAAGGAATTTGATGATCCATTTTGCTTGGAGAGACATACACTTCTCCATTGTCATCAATACCGTAGAAACCTTGGCTCCAGTGCTTAACATTATATTCTGCACGGATGCGATCTAAATTAACTGATTGTTCCATTTCAAGAGACCTCACAATATAGGGCCATCACCAAGTAACACCCTGTTCATACATGCGGCATTACCCAAGTTAAATCGATACGTTACGATTCGTTGGGCGCATTAACTGATATTCTGGCGAGCGAGTCCAATCATAGATATTTGTCGTCTCGACAAACGCTGTTTTACACACGCCTGAGATAACGGTACATCAAGGTCTGCCGCCAATTCTGGTGCTAATACGCAGCGTACACAGAATCAGATTTTTTTCGCGACGCATAAGAAAACCCCATTCAACTTCTTTTTCTGAGCACACCAACCTTGCACATTTTTTAAACTTTTTCTTATCGTTCCTTGTAAAACAGGGATGGCTAGTATAAATTTAAACCACTGACCGATCGGTCAGTCAGCTAAATGGGGAGTAAAATACAATGAACCAAAATCCAATATCCAATGATGAATCCACTGTCGGTGTTGATATGAACGCGATGTTCTCGGCTCAAAAAGCGCACTTTCGTTCTAACTCGAATCCCGATCTCAAAACGCGTCAAGACGATCTTGCTCGCTTGAAAGAACTACTCGTCCGTTATCAAGATCAGATCATCGATGCGTTATCCGAGGATTATGGCCAAAGAGCAAAATATGACTCCCTCATAGCGGATATTACGCCTTCGCTGCATTTGATTGATTACAACCGAAAACACCTAAAGAAATGGATGAAGCCTTCTCGCCGAGGTGCTGGTTTAATGCTCCAACCGGCTAAGGTGAGTGTCCACTATCAACCATTGGGTGTGGTTGGCATCATTGTCCCTTGGAACTTCCCTATTACCCTGTCTATTGGTCCACTAGCGACGGCGTTGGCTGCGGGTAACGTCGCGATGATGAAAATGTCTGAATTCACGCCAGCAACCAATAAAGTACTAAAAAAGATGTTGAGCGAAGGGTTCAGTGAAGATCAAATCGCGATCATTGAGGGTGAGGCTGATATCGCAGCGCAATTCAGCGCCCTACCTTTCGATCATATTATGTTCACTGGCTCGACAGCGGTGGGTAAACATGTGATGAAAGCAGCTTCTGCGAATCTAACGCCAGTAACGCTCGAGCTAGGCGGCAAGTCTCCGACAGTGATTGCACCGGACATGGAAATCATGGACGCGGTTCAACGCATCTTATTCTCGAAAAGTCTCAACGCCGGTCAAATCTGTGTTGCTCCAGATTACATTCTGCTCCCTAAGGCAAAAGTTAATGAGTTTGTAGACGCCTATAAGAGCTACTTTAAAAAGCTCTACCCTGCGGGACTTGAGAGCAAAGAACTCACCTCTGTGATCAATCAACGCCAATACACACGACTAAAAGGTGTGGTTGAAGATGCAGAGCAAAAAGGCGCCACCATTCACACTGTGAGCGAGCAAGCTCAAGACGATGTGAATCACCGCATGACGCCTCATCTACTGACTAATGTAAACGACGACATGTTTGCCCTTCAGGAAGAGTTGTTTGGTCCTGTGCTACCTATCGTCCCTTATGATTCTTTGGACGAAGCAATTGAGTACATTAACGATCGTCCTCGCCCGTTGGCTCTTTACATCATGAGTCACGACAGTGAAGTGCAAGAGAAGTTGCTGTCTAAAACTCACTCCGGTGGCGTGTGCATCAATGATTCTCTTGTTCATGTTGCGGTCGATGATGCACCATTTGGCGGTGTTGGTCCGTCAGGTATGGGGCACTATCACGGAATTGAGGGTTTCAAAACCTTCAGTCATGCCAAAACGGTTCTGAGTAGAGGTAAAATCAACTACACAAAACTGTTGCATCCTCCGTATAATAATCTGTTCAAGAAATTGATTTTTAAAGTGATTAATCGATGACCACTAAAAGACAACAGATATTAGATTCCGCCCTTCAACTCTTTGCTGAGCAAGGCGTTGAGGGCACATCTACCGCTCAAATTGCTAAAGCGGCAGGTGTGGCGAAGGCAACTCTGTTTCACCACTTTGAAAACAAGTCTCTATTGGTTGATGAGCTTTTTAGAGAGCTGAAACAAGCGCTGTTCAATGCTGTTTTTCAAGAGTTCGATACAAACGTTGCGTCACTGTATCTAAAAATGAACAAGCTGTGGGAGGTGGGAATCGATTGGGCAGCTGCGCATCCTACAGCGATGAAGTTTCTCTCTAATATCCATTTCCACCCGACCACTGAAGCAAGGCAGATAATTGTTTCTGAACTGTTCGCTACGCTTGATGACAATGTACGAGCGGGACAAGATTCTGGTGAGTTGATCAAGCTAGATATGGATTTGGTGCGCTATTTCATTCATAGCCACTTCTTAATATCGGTTAACTGGTTGCTAGACCAAAATCAGCTCTCGACTAAAGAACAACAGAGTTACGTTCAACAGAGCTTTGATATGTGTTGGCGTGCTATTGGTGGCAAGCAGCCTAAATAGATTATTGACGTCCATTAGAAAAAACAAAGCCACCCTTTAAGTTACTATATATAAATCGAGGGTGGCTTTGCATTTTGTAAATTTATTTAACTCAACGCGTATTCCACACCTTGCTTCGCGTGGATCTCTGTTGTGTCATACAGAGGAACTTGCGTGTCTTCTTGATTCACCAAAAGTGCGATTTCCGTGCAACCTAGAATTACCGCTTGAGCACCTTGTTGATACAACTTATTGATGATCGCAAGATATTGCTCTTTTGAGTTTTCCTTAATAATTCCTTTGCAAAGCTCATCATAGATAATGGAATGCACTGTCTCTTGGTCTTCAGAGCTAGGGACTAATACCTCCATGCCGAACTTGTCAGTAAGGCGGCCTTTGTAGAAATCTTGCTCCATGGTAAAGCGAGTGCCTAATAGCCCAACCTTCTCAATACCATGTGCTTGAAGAACGTTCGCCGTTGCATCAGCAATATGAAGAACAGGCATAGAGATACGTGACTCAATCTCTGGCACTACTTTGTGCATGGTGTTGGTACAGATCATGAGAAAGTCCGCGCCAGCCTTTTCAACCGACTCCGCTGCTTGGGACAGCAAAACCGCCGTTTCATCCCATTTCCCTTGATGTTGCAGTTTCTCTATTTCATCGAAGTTAACACTGAACAGCACAACTTTAGCCGAGTTGAGCCCACCTAGCCTCTCTTTGACACCCTCGTTCAATGCCTTGTAATAACTCGCCGTCGATTCCCAACTCATCCCACCTAAAAGGCCGATTGTTTTCATATTCGTCATCCATCCCATTGCATCTGCTGTTAAGCGATTAAAACCTTTTTTCTATCTCTTGTTTTATCAAGCAATTTCGCTAGATGCAATACTGTTACAGCCCTCGCAATCAATAGCTAAGCCACGTACACTACCCGTCTAAAATGAAACACGATCAGAAGGCTTAGATTTGCAAACTCTAGAACAACTACAATCCGGACAATTATTGGGTTCAACACATTTGAAATTGGCTGAAGGCCTTGAAACGTTCCCAATGGAAATCATAGAGCTTGCAGATACTCTTGAAGTACTCGACCTATCAGGGAATGCATTGTCAGAGCTTCCAAAGGAGCTAGCGAAACTGACTAAGCTTCGCATCATCTTTGCATCCAATAACCAGTTTACTCATCTGCCAGACGTGCTAGGCGAACTACCGAACCTGGAAATGGTGGGCTTTAAAACCAACCAGATTAAGACTGTCAGCGAGCATTCATTACCGTTGCCGCTGCGTTGGTTAATTCTGACTGACAACGCCATTGAAGTGCTGCCAGATAGTCTAGGACATCGCCCTAGACTGCAGAAGCTAGCTCTAGCGGGCAACCAAATTAAAGCCTTGCCAGACAGCATGGAGAACTTGCTCAACCTAGAGCTGGTTCGTCTTTCTGCCAACCAAATCGCTGAGTTTCCGGAACTGTTAATCAAACTGCCGAAACTCGCATGGCTTGCGTTTGCAGGAAACCCTTTCTGTAAACACCCTAAATCGCTAGACAGCGTGCCACAAGTATCAACTTCAAGTTACCGTCTGAACCATGTGCTTGGTCAAGGGGCTAGCGGCGTGATCTCTCATGCACATTGGCAAGATGAAGACTTCGCTTTCCCAAGTGAAGTGGCAGTAAAAGTGTTCAAAGGTGAAGTGACCAGTGATGGCTACCCACACGATGAATTAGAAGCGTGCCTGCAAGCGGGTCACCATAACAATCTTGTTAAGTCGATTGCACAGGTTGATGATGGTAAAGACCTCGCCTTGGTGATGGAGCTCATTCCAGAGACATACTACAACTTGGGCTTACCACCAACGCTCGAAACCTGTACACGAGATACCTTTGATGAGGGCTTTGAGCTATCAATCGCTCAGATAACTTCTATTGTTGATCAGATGGTCGATGTCTTTAACCATCTCCACAACAACAAAGTGTGTCACGGCGATCTTTACGCCCACAATACGCTTGTAAACGAGCAAGGTGAGATGATTTTTGGTGATTTCGGTGCGGCTACAATTTACGGCTATTTAACCGAAGAGCAGCAGTCTGGAATACGAACGATTGAGGCCAGAGCACTTAAACACTTTATCGACGATCTATTAAGCGTCTGCCATAAAGATGATGTCGACTCTCAACAGTACCAAGTATTGGCTCAATTAACTTTCTAGAGCGTAGATACAACAACGACTCAATGATGATGTGCAGTCTTCATTGAGTCGTCATAAAAACTACCGCTAATCACAATTGGCGTTAACGCGTCATCGCTTCCACTTGCACAAGCTTCAAGTACGAGTGCAGTTCGCCGTTTTTGTATTCTATGGCTGAGTGAATATTCTCACTGCGGTTAGCAACCACAGCAAAGCGATATTGATTTTCGCCTTTCTCTATTGCTACCTCTAACAGACCACTATTCAAGTTCCAGCGACCAGACGTTTCAAAACGGTCAAATAACCGATATTCATTTAGCGTGCCATCAAGATGAAAATGCACCTCAGTAATGTAACCCGCTGGGCAACTCTTTACCCACACTCGACCTGATACATCCTCAATGGTGAGTTCTCGCTTCCCTTCGCACCATGTTTGAAAATCTGACTCCATTGCCCACTCAGGCTCAAGTTCAGCTATATCCAATAGCTTACACTGCTTCGCTTCTTTGCAATACAACTGAAGCCAAGTTTGCTGCTCTAGGTTAGTCATTCTGCTTGGCCTCTGATTGGTTAGACTAACTCGTAAGAGACAACATAAAGCTGAGAAATACCCGGATAGATCTCTTGAATCACATCTTTCAGCACTTGCAGTGTCATGTTCTCTTGCTGTGCATGGAATTCACCCAGCTCATCAAACAGGATTGGCTCTACACTGATGATCTTAAGATTACAGAATACACGCCCTTCTTCTAGCGTCGATACTTCAACAACGCTACCAGGTTGGTAGTCACGCTCAGATTCATCACGAATGGTAATGGTCTTTTTACCTGAAAGAATGTCGGCTTCGAAACGCTCAAAGAACGTCATAGTGGTTGGTGCGGTCATGGATTTCAATCGCTTGTCATTAAAGATTAGATACTTGTTTATATACCAGAATATCTAAGGAAGCGAATAAAAAGAGATGCGAGATGCGAGATGCGAGATGCGAGATGCGAGATGCGAGATGCGAGATGCGAGATGCGAGAGAATATGACAAAGCCAAATTACAGGCAATAAAAAAGGAGAGCCTAAGCTCTCCTTCTCTTAATCCTAAATGCAAACTCTAATTAAAGAG
>NZ_JAHGAJ010000035.1 GCF_030248535.1 Vibrio sp. D404a
AAGGTTAAACTACCCACTTCTTTTGCAGCCCACTCCCATGGTGTGACGGGCGGTGTGTACAAGGCCCGGGAACGTATTCACCGTAGCATTCTGATCTACGATTACTAGCGATTCCGACTTCATGGAGTCGAGTTGCAGACTCCAATCCGGACTACGACGCACTTTTTGGGATTCGCTCACTCTCGCGAGTTGGCTGCCCTCTGTATGCGCCATTGTAGCACGTGTGTAGCCCTACTCGTAAGGGCCATGATGACTTGACGTCGTCCCCACCTTCCTCCGGTTTATCACCGGCAGTCTCCCTGGAGTTCCCGACATTACTCGCTGGCAAACAAGGATAAGGGTTGCGCTCGTTGCGGGACTTAACCCAACATTTCACAACACGAGCTGACGACAGCCATGCAGCACCTGTCTCAGAGTTCCCGAAGGCACCAAAGCATCTCTGCTAAGTTCTCTGGATGTCAAGAGTAGGTAAGGTTCTTCGCGTTGCATCGAATTAAACCACATGCTCCACCGCTTGTGCGGGCCCCCGTCAATTCATTTGAGTTTTAATCTTGCGACCGTACTCCCCAGGCGGTCTACTTAACGCGTTAGCTCCGAAAGCCACGGCTCAAGGCCACAACCTCCAAGTAGACATCGTTTACGGCGTGGACTACCAGGGTATCTAATCCTGTTTGCTCCCCACGCTTTCGCATCTGAGTGTCAGTATCTGTCCAGGGGGCCGCCTTCGCCACTGGTATTCCTTCAGATCTCTACGCATTTCACCGCTACACCTGAAATTCTACCCCCCTCTACAGTACTCTAGTTTGCCAGTTTCAAATGCAGTTCCGAGGTTGAGCCCCGGGCTTTCACATCTGACTTAACAAACCACCTGCATGCGCTTTACGCCCAGTAATTCCGATTAACGCTCGCACCCTCCGTATTACCGCGGCTGCTGGCACGGAGTTAGCCGGTGCTTCTTCTGCAGCTAACGTCAAGAAATGCCGCTATTAACGACACCCCCTTCCTCACTGCTGAAAGTACTTTACAACCCGAAGGCCTTCTTCATACACGCGGCATGGCTGCATCAGGCTTGCGCCCATTGTGCAATATTCCCCACTGCTGCCTCCCGTAGGAGTCTGGACCGTGTCTCAGTTCCAGTGTGGCTGATCATCCTCTCAGACCAGCTAGGGATCGTCGCCTTGGTGAGCCATTACCTCACCAACTAGCTAATCCCACCTAGGCATATCTTGACGCGAGAGGCCCGAAGGTCCCCCTCTTTGGCCCGTAGGCGTTATGCGGTATTAGCCATCGTTTCCAATGGTTATCCCCCACATCAAGGCAATTTCCTAGGCATTACTCACCCGTCCGCCGCTCGACGCCGTTATCGTTCCCCGAAGGTTCAGATAACTCGTTTCCGCTCGACTTGCATGTGTTAGGCCTGCCGCCAGCGTTCAATCTGAGCCATGATCAAACTCTTCAATTTAAGATTTTGTGACTCAATGAATACTGATTACATT
>NZ_JAHGAJ010000036.1 GCF_030248535.1 Vibrio sp. D404a
CATTCCGAGATCTAAAAAGCCCAGCCTACGGGTTAGCACTCCGCCATAACAGAACACGTTGCCCCAAACGTATCGATATCTTGTTACTTATGGCATTGATGGCCGAAATCATCATGTGGTGGAACGGCTTAATCGCCATGCAAGCCAATTGGCATTACGACTTCCAAGCCAACACAATCAAGCATCGTCGGGTGCTCTCCATTCCTAGACTTGGTAAGGAAGTACGTTGTCATCGGAGGTACCGAATTCAAGAGTCCCAATATCACTGGGCAATGGTGGAATATCAGCGCTTAACGCATACCTGTGGACTAGGAGAATTATGAGGGGATCCGCCAGCGCTTAACTAAACAGCAATAATTACATAGCCCTGCTTTCACGCAGGGCTTATTTATATATGACTTTGGTTAAGTCAGCTCGACCTCACTGAGATAATCAACCAAGGCTCTCACCGCATGAGGCATATACTCACGCGAGGTAAAGTAAAGATAAACCGACAACTCTGGCGGCCAATACGCTTCTAATACTGGCACGACGTTCCCTTGCTTGAGCTCTTCACTCAGCACCCAATCAGCAAGCCCGATGATCCCCCAGCTCTGACACAGTATCGCTTTGCCTGCGCTAAAACTGTCGACCACGATTCGTCCTTTCGGCAAAAAGCTATGCTCTGTTTCACCATCAAACAGACTCATGCTGCGCACCTTGCCGCTCTCTAATGAACGAATTGGAATGCATTGGTGCGTAGCAAGCTCATCTAGTGTGCTTGGCAGCCCTTTTTCTTTAGCGTAAGCCGCAGAGGCAAATAAACCAATGCGCCCTGTCATGATCCGCTTGGCGATCAAGCGAGAGTCTTGATTCAGATAGGTACCAATCCCAAGGTCAAAACCATTCGAGGTTAGGTCGACACTGGCATCACTAAAGTGTAAATCCAACTCAATATTTTGGTGAGTTTCTGCAAAGTGCATCAAGTGAGGCAATAGCGTATCAACCCCTAGTGATGTGCTTGGTAGGTTAACCTTGATGGTTCCTGACAACTCGTTGTTGACACTCTGACTACTTGAGATGGCAGAAAAAATCGAATCGACCGCAGGAGAGAGTTGCTCAACCAACTCTCGCCCTACCGAGGTGAGACTTAATGAGTGTGACGAGCGATGAAACAGCTTGAGCTTCCATTCATCTTCGAGCTTGTTGATTGCCTTACTCACCGCAGGGGTTGAGATACCTAAGTTGCGTGCAGCGGCGGAAAAGCTCTTCTCTTTCGCAACCTCTATCAGTATTGGGTGTTGACTCGGCAGTGATTTCATAAACTTTTAGTTAAAGATAGTGTAATTGTTGTATTATAGATGGTTCAAGAGATCTCATCTAACATTTATATCAACGCAATTGATGAACGAGATTTTACTATGTTTAAGCAACTTACTAATGCCCTATTACTTTCTGCATCGCTTTCGGTGCCATTTACTGCTTTAGCTCAGTCAAACACTGCAACTGACGCTATGATAGAGCCAGTAATCTCAATGCCTGCGGGTCACTTTTTTGAAAACCTGACTTACAAGAATGAGAAAGAACTGGTTGCCACGGACTACACGGGAATGTCGCTCTATCAATACAGCGAAGATGGTGCCGCGAAACTACTAACTAAGGTAGACGGTCATCCAGTATCCATTCGCTTTGATGAAAACGGCACCGGTCTTTTGAGTGTTCACGAAACCTCAATCATGCAGGGCGCAAGCTTTCTAGACAGCATGGCGCTGTATAAAGTGACGCAAGACGGTCAACTAACACGCCTCATCGGGTTAGACCAAAGCGCATTCTTGAACGGTATGGCTTATCTTGGTGAGCAGCAATACCTGATTGCAGATGCCGCAAATGGAAAGATCTTCCACTTCGATATGAACACATCCAAACTCTCTATCTGGTTGGAAGATGAAAAGCTACAAGCGATGCAAGAGCGCCCAGGGTTACCTGGTGTAAATGGCATCCAACTTTACAAAGGTGACCTGTACTTCACTAATTCTGCGCAGCAGTTGCTTGGCAAAATCACCATCAAAGATGGTAAAGCGGGTGAATTAACCATCGTGCACAAAGGCATTCAAGCGGATGATTTCATCATTGATGAGCAAGGTGATTGGTTCATTACTACGCACCACCACGAAGTAATTAAGTTTACTCCCGACGGCAAACAATCTGTGTTAGTTAGCCACGGCATTGAAGGCAACACGGCGATTCAAATGAGTAACAAGGAAGCAGGCGTGTTTTACATCACCAACGACGGCGGCTTGTTGTTTGGTGGTACAAACCCGGCGGGACTTCACAAGGTGACGTTTAAATAATTCAAGCTCTGACAACTTGGTTAGCTCACAAATAGCTTAAGATGAAGAAATCGCACCTAAAATGCGATTTCTTTACCATCACGGAAAAATCGTCCCGTCGGCCCATTATTTGGCAGTGTTGCAGCCCAAGTAATGCCTTTAGCGCCTAATTCGACTGGGCGGCCGCCACTGCCTCCCATATCGGTCGCAACCCAACCCGGACACACAGCATTTACTAAGATACCACTGCCCTTTAGTTGCTGAGCCAACATCAGCGTTAACGAGTTCAAGGCTACCTTCGACATGCTATATGCAGGCGTGTTGCCCGTTTGGCTATCTAACGCACCAGCGCCACTGCTGACATTCACAATGCGAGCCTGCTTGCTGGCTTTTAGCAAGGGAGTAAAGGTATTGACCATGCGCCACGCTCCATAGACGTTGGTATCCATTGCTTCTTGTACAGTGGTTAAGTCGGCGTTAATCACGGTTTGCCAAGTATCATAATGAATAGCCGCGTTGTTCACCAACACATCGATTCGCCCATACTGCTGTGCTACTAACTTAAACAAATCATCAACACTTGCTTGATCGGTAATATCAAGCTGCGCAGCAAATAGGTCATTCAACCCGATATCATTGACCGCCTGCTCGGCACTGCTTAGCTGCCTAGCCGTCACTACAACCATGTAGCCTTGCTTTGCCAACTGACGGCTGGTCTCTTTACCCAGCCCCCGGTTTGCGCCCGTGACTATTGCGATGGGTTGATTGTGTTTCATACCTTACTCCTTAACTCTTTTATGTTTTTAGCTTACGCCAAGCACACCTAAAAGAATTGCAAAATATTGCTTAGCATTTTGTATTTAGTTGATCTCTTAATTGAACAAAATTAGCTAGATAGAAAACTAAATGAGCTTGAGCAATAAAGTACAAAAACCCAAGCAGTAATCTTCAATCTTAAAACCCCACACTGCCATATTATTTCTCCATCGAAACGCACAATGTTTAGCCGACACACTCACATGAGTTGGCTCGGTCAATGACAAAAGGGAGTATAAGTATGTTGAAAAAAGCGCTTATCTCATCAGCATCTCTACTTTCAGCAACCTTAATCGCAGCAGCCGCTACGGCAAGTGAGGACAACATGACAGTTAACCTAGAACAAAGCATCAAACAAGCCATTCAACTTGATACCAACGTTGGTAACCTTGCAGCAAACCTTTATCTTCCAGCAGGCATTGAAAAACCTCCTGTCGTGATTGTGACTGGCGCTTGGACGACTGTAAAAGAACAAATGCCAGCAACGTACGCAAAAGCGTTAGCAGAGAAAGGCTATGCCGCAGTGACCTTTGATTTCCGAGGCTGGGGTCAATCTGAAGATGCAGTCCAGTACTTAGAAAACCCTACACGTAAAACTGAAGACATTCGCGCCGTCATCGAGGCAGTATCTAAACTGGACATGATTGATGCATCAAAAGTCGCAGGACTTGGTATCTGTGCGTCGGCGGGCTATATGCTGGATGCTGTAGCAGGAAACGATAAAGTGCAAGCCGCGGCTGTTGTTGCCCCTTGGCTACATGACAAAGCGATGGCAACGGGTATATACGGTGGTGAAGAGAGCGCTGCAAACCTCATTGCAGCGGCGAAGCAAGCACAAGACAGTGCAGAGCCCGTGATTATGGAAGCAGCAAGCACCACCAACAGCAATGCACTGATGTATCAAGCGCCCTACTACACAGAAACTGACCGTGGCCTGATCCCTGAGTACGACAATAAATTCAACGTTGCATCTTGGGACGGATGGTTAAACTATAATGGGCAAGCAAGTGCGCCTATCCAAAACAAGCCTGTACTTATGGTGGTATCTGAGGATATGGCATTACCCGCAGGCGCACACGCTTACCTTGAAAAAGCGAATGACAATGTAGAGGCGATTTGGCTAGAAGACGTGACTCAATTTGATTTCTATGACCAACCAAAGCCTGTGGCAGATGCAATTAATGCCGTTGTAATACACTTTGAAGAAAATCTATAAGGCGGAGTGATCATGTTTAAAACGATTCTCAAAGCATTCTCGCTCGTTGCACTTTCAGTGACAGCAGTGACCGCTCAAGCGAAAGCGTTAACCCAAGATGAAGCGAAGGTTCGCAGTGCAATCAATAGCTTTGCAGTAATGGCCGACCAAAATGCTTACCAACATTTAGGTCGTCTATTCGCCCCAGAGGTTACCGTTGACTACACCTCACTATGGGGAGGTGAGCCTACAAAAACCACAAACGTTGACCTAATGAAACAGTGGGCAGCATTCTTGCCTGGGTTTGATACGACTTACCACGAGTTAAGTAACCTTGAACTGCAACTAGATGGCGATAATGCATTAGCGACAGTAGATTTCACAGCTAGCCATTGGCTTGGTGACACTGGGTTTTGGTCGATATTTGGCTCTTACGAGTTCATGCTCAATCGAGCAAACACTGGCTGGGTAATTAACTCCGTCAAGCTCAATTATAAAGGTGAAACTGGCACCCGGGACGTACTCAGTGAGGCACCTAAATTTGCTAAGGAGAACCTCGTTCAAAGAGATTCAAAACTCATAACCTTGGACTAAAAATACGCAGAACAATGCCGATGCACGCTTCTTTTCCCGATTAAAGCCTGAATCGGCATTTTTGCCTTTGCCAATTAGAACCTAATTTGAATCATTGATGTCACGCAACCCTTGACTAGGAAAACACCCCAAAGCAAGAAGGTATTACTGTTCATATTCCGCTATAGTCTGCTTAGAATAGAATCTGATTTTTAAACAAATGGGCAAGGCTAACCGAATGGAATCTAAACTGAAATTTATCGACTTTAACTCCGATGAACTCTCTGACTGCGGTCAGGTTTTAGATATTGAGTTTTCGAATCGCGAGTTAGATTGGCCAGGTGTCATATTAGAAAAAGGAAGCTCGCCACACTTTTATCCTAAAAATGTATATACCCCCTATTTCTATTTTGCACTCGCACTAGAACAGGATTTGAACTGGACAGCTGAAACTAATGGTAGCCTAGTTTCGTTAAAAACCACGCCGGGGGATGTTTGGATCAACCCTCCAAAGACGCCCTTTTCTCATGACATTTCCGAGCCCTGCTACTTTGTAATTTTAGCCATTGAGGAAGAGGCGTTTCTCTCCAGTTGCCCACTAAGCCTAGAAGGCAAAGATCTGCAATTTCTCAACAATTACAATGTGCCTGATGAAACTATCAAAGAGATCATCAAGTTGTTTATTCTTGAGGTTCAGGCAAAAGGAAGAAATGGTCACCTCTATCTGCAAAACCTGCTTTCGTTACTATCCACCCACTACATTCAAAACTATTCAAACTACGTTGACCAAAAGAACATTCAGGTCGATTCATCAAAGTTTGAACAAAGGCATGTAGACAAAGTTGATCAGTATATTGAAGACAACATCGGCACCACTATTTCTGTCGATGATTTAGCAGAGTTATTGAACTGCAGTAAGTTCTATTTTCTGAGAGAGTTTAAAAAACTGATTGGCCTAACGCCTTATCAATACCTAATGAACAAGCGCTTAGATCAAGCCAAACACTTACTCTCTTTAGAAAGTGTAAACATTGCACTTGTTGGTCAAGAGTTGGGCTTTAACGATCAGTCTCACTTTACCCGAACATTTAAGAATCGCTTCAATATGACCCCTGGACAATTTGTAAAACAGCATAATTCTTAAACCCGATACTGCGAACGCACAAAGGGAACCTTGAACTAAACCTTAGCTCGCTGTTTCAAGACAGACCTCGCCATACCTATGACATAAATGAACACCATCTCCCGAAGATCGACCATTACAGCGAGTGAGCAAGTTACTGATTGATCTGCGCCAGGCATATATTAGTGACATGCGCCTCACGCATAATTGATATCAAATTATATGATTGGATGAAATGAAACAAAATGTCTAAGGTTTAATCAACAGACGCGCTGGGTCGATATCGATAGTGAATAATATATCGAGGAGATGGAGATTGAAGCGTGTGTCATTTGAACATAATTGGGGTTTCTTAATGTCTAAACTATTGTTAGCAACACTCATTTCTTCTCTATCAGTTTCAGCTTTTGCAGCTCCGCAATACAGCGCAAATGTACCTGAAGAAATCATTACTCCAGACCAAGTGCAATCAAAATACTTGGGGGAAATGAAATACACATCAGGCGCACCCAATGAAGATACCTATCTAAAGGCGCGCGATTTTGTTGATACAGCCAGTGCAGTGCGCGTGTTTCTGTCGGGCATTCAAGTGGCGTCTATGCAAGGCATGTTCGCCGGACACGAGAGTGTTGGCATGAAGCCCAATCAAACCGTTGGAGTTTCTGAAGGCATGCTCAATGCCCGCAGTATTTGGTTGACTCCGAATACCACTACACCCTATGTAACCAGTGAAGTAGATGTGAAAAATGGGCCCGTGATACTAGAGCTCGGAACGCCAGTGTTGGGTTTACTCGATAACGCCGCGTTTGAATTTTCCGGTAAAGTCGGCGTCACACACCCACAAGATCAAGGTAAAGGTGGTAAGTACTTCATTTATCACAATTCGTATGAAGGTGAGATCCCACAGGGTTACATTCCAATTAAAACCGACGGTTACCAACATTGGTTGCTTCTGCGTATCGTAGGCCAAAAATCCGATGTAGAAACGAACATCGCCAAGCTAAAAGAGACAATGAAACTGTACCCGTATGGTGAAAAAGAGCAGACAGAGTTTCTCAACTTAACAGACCTACAGTACAACACCGTGCATGCCATGAACGAAAAGTTCTATGACGAAATCAATGCTCTTATCCAGTACGAGCCTGTTGAGATTTGGGACCAAGAATGGATTGCGATGACAAAAGATCTAGGCATTGAAAAAGGTAAGGCGTTTGCTCCTGATGAGCGCATGAAGTCGATTCTTTCTGAAGCCGCAAAAATTGCTACAGCGGAAGCGCGTGCAACTTACTTTTACCCAGAAGAGAACATGAAGGTATATGACGACCGACATTGGTTTACTCCTCTTATTTCTGGACATGAGTTCCTAGATGAAAATGGAGTAGTGTCGATTGATGAGAGAGCGACCTTCCACTTTATGGCGACAGGGATTACACCTGACATGGTGACAAATACCGTGGGTAAAGGTTCGGCGTACCTACTTGCGACACGCGATGGCGACGACCAGCTTCTTGATGGTGGAGAGCACTACACAGTGACACTGCCAAAAGATGTTCCTGTGGCGAACTTCTGGTCCTTCATGGTGTACGACAACCAAACACGTTCAATGTTAGAGACGGATCAAAAGTCAGCCGGAGTCGATGGATTAAATAAAGCTCTCCGAAAAAATGAAGATGGTTCGGTCACGATCCACTTCGCGCCAACGGCACCAAAAGGCTGGGAAGACAACTGGGTTCAGACCATGCCAAACAAAGGCTACAACGTTATTTTCAGAGCGTATGGTCCAACAGAAACATGGTTTGATAAGTCTTGGCGCCCTGGCGACTTACAGCAGCAGAAGTAGTACTGTTTCTTACAGAGTACAGTTTCTAATAGGAAAGCGACGCTCATTAGCGTCGTTTTTTTGTGTTTTCGAGAATTCAGTTAGCGTTAGTTCATTGACGCATATTTGTTCACCAACTCAATCATTTAATTGACAAAACTGGACGCTGAGCGAGCCAATCAAGAATAAACCAAGCTAGGCAAACAAAAGACCTAATTGACCTGCTAATTACCTCAAACCCGTTGTGTTGTGCCAAAGAAATAGAAAAAGGGGAATAGCTTCCATCAAAAGGGATGCTAACCACTCCATACTCACAACCAAACTTTGTTTCAGTATTGATATAGGTGATTTGCGCTCGAACTGTGACATTTTGTGTAAGAAGACTATCCCGCACAGAATGTGATGATTTTCACGCTTTCTCACTCCCCCATCGCTTTCTAGGAATTTTTCCTAGCCGATCTAAGCCCTCCTCTCATGTGGTTCAAAAACAGACTATCTACAATCGCTGGCAGTTAAAAGAAAGCGAGCACGCAAGTGCATCACACTAATACAAGAGAGTTCACGATGTTAAAATTCCTTGAACAAGTCCGGAAGCCTACCCTCGATCTTCCTGTCGAAGCACGTAGAAAAATGTGGTTTAAGCCATTTATCCAATCTTACCTAGTGGTATTCATTGGCTACTTGACCATGTACCTGATCCGTAAAAACTTCAACGTCGCGCAAAATGACATGATCTCAACTTACGGTTTGTCGATGACAGATCTAGGTTTGATTGGTCTAGGTTTCTCGATTACTTACGGCATCGGTAAGACCGTGGTTTCCTATTACGCCGATGGTAAGAACACCAAGCAGTTCCTCCCTTTCATGCTTATCCTTTCTGGCCTAGCAATGCTTGGCTTCAGTTTCAGCATGGGCGGTGGCAGCGCGAGCTTATTCATGATGGTCGCTTTCTACGCACTAAGTGGTTTCTTCCAAAGTACGGGTGGCCCTTCTAGTTACTCGACCATTACCAAATGGACGCCGCGTAACAAGCGTGGTTCTTACTTAGGTCTTTGGAACATGTCTCACAACGTTGGTGGCGCAGGTGCTGCAGGTGTGGCTCTGTTTGGTGCGAACTACTTGTTCGACGGTCACGTCATCGGCATGTTCGTTTTCCCTTCCATCATTGCGATCATCGTTGGTTTCATCGGTATGCGCTATGGTAGCGACTCACCTGAAGCTTACGGTCTAGGTAAAGTAGAAGAGCTATTTGATGAAGCAGTCAGCGAAGAAGACGAAGCAGCTGAAGAAAATCAAATGACTAAGAAAGAGATCTTTGTTGAGTACGTGCTGAAAAACAAAGTGATCTGGCTACTTTGCTTTGCAAACATCTTCCTTTACATCGTGCGTATCGGTATCGACCAATGGTCAACGGTTTACGCATATCAAGAGCTTGGTCTATCAAAAGAAGCTGCAATCTCTGGCTTTACCCTATTCGAAGTGGGTGCGCTTGTGGGTACTTTGATGTGGGGTTATCTGTCTGACCTTGCGAATGGTCGCCGGGCGCTAGTCGCTTGTATTTCTTTGGGTTTGATCATCGTATCCCTTGAGTTCTACCAACATGCAACCAGTGAGTTCATGTACCTAGCGTCGCTATTTGTTCTTGGCTTCCTAGTGTTTGGTCCTCAACTACTTATCGGTGTTGCTGCGGTTGGCTTTGTTCCTAAGAAAGCAATCAGTGTGGCAGACGGCGTAAAAGGCACATTCGCTTACCTAATTGGTGACAGCTTCGCGAAACTGGGTCTAGGTATGATTGCCGACGGTACACCAATCTTTGGTCTAACCGGTTGGAAAGGCACGTTCGCTGCGCTCGATACCTCAGCAATGATTTGTATTGTTTTGCTTGTGTTCGTTGCTATCGCAGAAGAGAAAAAGATTCGTCAAAACAAGAAGAAGCTTGAACTCGCAGAAAACCAAGCTTAATCAATCAGCGCGCTTTGTTAACCAAAGCGCGCTAGTTCATTAAATAAACTTGGTTAATTTAGTATCATAGTAGGTTTTTATTGAGTTCTTTGAGAGCTCATTTTCGTTTGTGTATTGCTGAAATTTGGTATTTAAGATGATTAACGTAGCGCTTGTTGATGACCATGTCATTGTTCGTTCTGGATTTGCTCAATTGTTGAGCCTTGAAACAGACATGAATGTTGTAGGTGAATTTAGCTCGGTAGAAGAAGCTCGAGTGGGATTACCTGCGTGCAAGCCAGATGTGGTTATCCTAGATATCTCGATGGCAGACGAAAGTGGGCTTACCCTACTCTCCGAGATCCCTTCAGGTATTGCTTGTGTGATGCTAAGCGTGCATGACTCTCCAGCAATGGTTGAAAAGTCACTTAAACTGGGTGCTAAAGGTTACCTAAGTAAACGTTGTAGCCCCGACGAGTTGATCCAAGCCGTAAGGACCAGTGCTTCAGGCGGTTGTTACCTAACACCCGATATAGCGTTGAAGCTCGCGACACCAAGTGACAAAGCGGCGACACTAACTCAGCTGACTCGCCGTGAAAACGAGGTGTGTCAATTACTGGCTCGTGGATTGGATGTAAAGTCGGTCGCGATTGAGCTTGGTTTAAGCCATAAAACGGTTCACGTTCACCGTGCAAACGCCATGGATAAGCTGGGTGTGAAGAACAACGTGGAACTCGCTAAACTGTTCTCGCAAGAGTCGTTTTAATGCGTAGTTACACCATCACCTCCATTTGTGGTTTATTCATGACAGGATGCTCGTGGTTCTGTCTATGGGTGATCGCTTATTACTTTGTGAACGACGCCGAACTGGCAATCTTGCTGTTCCCCTTCGCGTTACGTTTGGGGTTAACACTGCACACGCGTACTAAGTACTGGCCAACGATTTATCTCGCCGAATGGGGGTTGACCGTCGCACTGGCTCTGCTGCTCGAACAACCACAATGGTTAATGGTGTTGGTGGCTAGCATGTTAAGTATTCCCGTAGTGTACTTTGCCAAGCGTTATTACAAAGGTGATCAGAACCAGCACTTAGCGGTCATGGCTGTCGTGTTGCTCGTCACGTCTTGCATTAACGTGCTTGTGGTTGGCTATCACGTCCAATCTATCTACATGGCATGGTTGGCGAACATTGCTGGCGGTTTGTTGGTTCTGCCAATGTGTTACCTGCTTTGGAACTATCTTTTCCAAAGCCCTTGGTCGCCGTTAACCTCGAACCTACTAGCAAATGAAGTTCAATTCAAAGTGCGTCATATTCTACTCTATAGCGTGCTATTGATTGCCAGCATTTTGATTCAAACCAGTTTGCCGGATGAACTAAAACGCTTTGCGCCTTTCTGCATGGCGATCCCAATCATTGTGCTCGCACTGCGCTACGGCTGGCAAGGTGCATTGCTTGCGACCATGTTAAACAGTATTGCTTTGATTGCCGCGCGCAGTGGTGTTTCGAATCTAGAAATTACTGACCTGCTACTCTCCCTTTCAGCACAAACCGTCACTGGCATCATGCTCGGTTTAGCGGTGCAGAAGCAGAAAGATCTTAACCAAAAGCTCCGTGGCGAACTGTCGAGAAACCAAACCTTATCTCGCCAGCTCATTCAAGCGGAAGAGTCGGTACGTCGCGACGTGGCAAGAGAGCTGCACGATGAGATTGGTCAGAACATCACGGCAATTCGTACCCAAGCGAGCATCATTAAGCGGGTTGATAATGCAGAAATGAACACACGCAGTGCCGATATGATCGAGAACTTGTCGCTCAATGTTTACGACACCACCAAGCATCTGCTGAGCAAACTGCGCCCGAAAATGCTCGATGATTTGGATTTGAAGGACTCTGTTCACCAGTTAACCCGTGAAATGGAGTTCGACAATCATGGCACTCGTGTTGTGCTTGATTGGCAAGGTGACTATGAATCTTTGGGGGACACGCTAAAAGTCACCCTATTCCGTTTGTGCCAAGAAGCATTGAATAACGCAGCCAAATACGCAAATGCGACCTCTATCGTTATCGAGCTGTCCATTAAAGAGAACATTTCATTGAACATCGCAGACAACGGTATTGGCTTCAAAACCGAAGACTGCATGAAAGGCATGGGCGTTCGTGGCATGCAAGAACGCGTGCAAGCGCTTGGTGGGAAAATGTATATCTACTCTTTGAACGATCATGTGGATGGCACGCAAATCGCCATCACATTACCTAAGGTGTAACGAGCATGTTTGGATTATTTCAGTCTCCGAGCTACAACCAAGCGCCCCTTAGCAAAGACCAAGTAGATGAACGCTATCGCTATTGGCGTCTGCACATCATGCTGGGCATGTATCTTGGCTATGCGGGCTTTTACTTCACCCGTAAAACATTCAACTACGCTGCCCCCGCAATGATTGCTGATTTAGGGTTAGATAAAGCCGATATCGGTATGATTGGGACGCTTTTCTACCTTACCTACGGCTTATCGAAGTTTATCTCGGGCACCATTTCTGACCGTTCTAACCCTCGCTTTTTCATGGGGGTCGGATTGATCGCGACGGGCCTTATCAATATCGCGTTTGGCTTCTCTAGCTCTCTGATTGCAC
Organism: Vibrio sp. D404a; assembly: GCF_030248535.1. GTDB lineage: Bacteria > Pseudomonadota > Gammaproteobacteria > Enterobacterales > Vibrionaceae > Vibrio. The sequence goes on from NZ_JAHGAJ010000036.1 coordinate 12,408, forward strand.
TCGCCACACTGTGGGTAATGAATGCGTGGTTCCAAGGTTGGGGCTGGCCTTCGTGCTCTAAGTTACTTACGACGTGGTATTCGCGTTCAGAGCGTGGCTTCTTGTGGGCAATTTGGAACACGGCGCATAACGTCGGCGGCGCTTTGATTCCCCTGCTCGTAGGTTTTCTCACATTCCATTACAGCTGGCGAGAAGGCTTTATCGTACCGGGCATTATCGGTGTCATTCTTGGTGTGGTTGTGTGCTGGCGCTTGCGCGATAAGCCGACGACTCAAGGACTCCCAACGGTTGGTCAATGGCGTGATGACAAGCTAGAACTGGCGCAAGAGAATCACGGGCAAGGTCTAAGTTACAGAGAGATTCTCAAACAGTACGTGTTCAACAACAAGTACATTTGGTTGCTCGCATTTAGCTACGTACTGGTTTACATCGTACGCACCGCCATCAATGACTGGGGCAACTTGTACCTAACAGAACAGCACCACTACAGCCTAATCAATGCCAACGCTGCATTATCAATGTTTGAGATTGGTGGCTTTGTTGGTTCTCTGGTGGCCGGTTGGGGCTCGGATAAACTGTTCGGTGGTAACCGAGGTCCGATGAACCTGTTATTTGCCGCAGGTATATTCCTATCAGTTGCTGCGTTGTGGTTGATGCCGTTGACCAACTTTGCGTTCCAAGCGGCGGGATTATTCTCAATTGGTTTCTTCGTGTTTGGTCCACAAATGTTGATTGGCATGGCGGCTGCTGAATGTTCTCACAAAGATTCAGCTGGCGCTGCCACCGGCTTTGTTGGTTTGTTTGCTTACATGGGGGCAGCGCTATCTGGCTACCCATTGGCATTGATTCTTGAAGAGTACAACTGGACTGGATTCTTTATCACTATTTCGGTATGCGCAGCCGTTATTGGCTTGTTGTTATTGCCGTTCTTACAGGCTCAACCTTCGAGAAAGCCGCTCGCTCCCAAGCTTAGGTTGTAGACACCTCATTGTAGAAGCAACTTCTGCACCTCTTAGGGTGAGTTAACCACTCACCCGTCTAATCTCCACTATTTTTGCTTCCGATTCAGTTCGGAGGGTTTTCTACGGATAAAATTCATGAATTCGAATACTATTTCATCAAAACACTTCTTAAAAATGGGCAATAAGATCCAAAACTACGACTGGGGAAGCCGCACAGCTATCCACGATTTGTTTGGCTTTGCTAACGAGACACAACAACCTCAAGCCGAGGTTTGGATGGGCACGCACCCCAATGGTTGTTCTATGGTAAAACAAGGCAACATCAATGTTCCGCTGTCAGAATTGATCAAACAAGATTCTTCTGCGTTTCTATCACCAAGTACGGCAGAAACTTTTGGTGACCTACCTTTCCTTTTCAAGGTTCTTGCCGCGGATAACGCCTTATCAATCCAAGTACATCCTAACAAGCAAGATGCAGAGCTTGGTTACGCCAAAGAACAAGAGCTAGGCGTACCCCTTAGTGCGTTCAATCGTAATTATAAAGATGCGAACCACAAACCAGAGTTGGTTTACGCACTGACTGAATACCAAGCGATGAATGGCTTTCGTCCGTTTGATGAAATCATTACGGAGTTCCGCCACTGTGACATTCCTGAAATCAACGGCTATCTAGAACAATTTGAGCGCAATCCTAACCAAGACGGTTTGTGTCAGTTCTTCGTGGAAATTCTTTCTATGGGAGAAACGCGTAAGGTCAACGCAGTGGATCACTTACTAAGTTACGCTGCGAAGAACCAAGCACGTTCAGTGTGCGAGCTGATTTTAGACCTTGCTGAACAATATCCAAACGATGTGGGTTTGTTTGCACCGCTGCTGCTGAATGTGATTACCCTTAAACCGGGTGAGGCCATGTTCTTAAGCGCGAGAACACCTCATGCTTACATTAAAGGTACAGGTCTAGAAATCATGGCAAACTCAGACAACGTGCTCCGCGCCGGTTTAACACCCAAACACATCGATGTGGAAGAACTGGTCAAGTGTACCGACTTCATTCCAAAGCCAATGAGTACACTGCTAACCCAAGCAGAAATCAAGGATTGTGAGCATCACTTCCCTGTTCCTGTACAAGACTTCAAGTTCTCTGTCTTCCAAGAGCCAAAAGAACAACAAGTCGAAATGACCAGTGCAGAGATCCTAATGCCCATCGATGCGAACGTAACACTTCTCGCAGAAAGCGGCGAAACATTGGTGCTTGGCAAAGGACAATCCGTTTTCATTCCTGCCTATGTAGGCAACTACACGATCAGTTGTGAAGGTCGTGTCGCTCGTGCATTCAATGGCTAAGTCCATTTTCAATTAGGACAAAAATAACGGGCACTTTCGGCTCTGTCGCAAATACTGATAAACAAGTGACAGAGCCAATCTCCAAGCAAACCTGTATCTGGCTCATTTCCGAGTATGTAGTACGAAGCACTGCACATAGCTTCGCGAGTGAATCATTTGTATCCACAGAGGAACCGACTACAACTCATAACTGGACAAAAGTGAGCTAGAGTAAAAGAACTATCAATTCAGAGGCAAATATCTAAATCTAGTCTGTCAGCTCTCAATTTCTTCCGATAACCGAAGAGCATCTTCTATCTCAACACCCAAATATTTGATGGTTTTTTCGATTTTTGTGTGGCCAAGTAAAAGCTGACTAGCACGGATATTATTAGTCTTCTGGTAAATCAATGTAGCTTTGATTCGGCGCAGTGAATGTGTGCCATAGAGGTCAGGGTTATGACCTAAATCTTGCGCCCAACTTCGTATGATTCGACGATAATAGGAATAGCTTAGAGGTTGTTCAGCCTTCCGTGGACTCGGGGATAGATAATCTGTAGGTTTGAGGTTTTGGTCTTTAATCCAATGACTCAAGATTTGTTGGGTTCTCTGTGTGATCTCAAACTGTACATCATTTCCAGTTTTCTTATGAAAGTGTTGGGCACGGGAGAACACAATATATTTAGATGAAATATCTGACACTTTTAATGATAGTAGGTCGCTAGAACGCAACTTACTATCAATTTCTAAGTTAAGAAGCGGCAACTCCATAAAGTTGCTGCTCAGTTCTAAACGAGTTCATATGCGCCAAATTTCCTCCAATCTAAATGGCTTTTTTATTCCAGTTTTATTGAAACTGTGATTCTTTGCCACTTTTACTTTGCCCTATCTGCAATATAAAAATTACAGCTTTACAATGCCACGTGTAACCTTAATACCGCCAATTAAAGTGGAACCACCGTAATCTTTCGCTAGCCTTAATAAAGTGTCATGAAACCCATGATTTGGAAAAGCCAGTTCTACCTCTGAGATCATTGCCTTTGATAGTCCCTTTTTAACCATTCCTTTTGATGCATCAACCCAATCAGCTTTTCGACAAGCTTCTATAAGTCGCTCATGTGGGCCTTTATATGGTGTAATTTTGTGATGCCAATGAATTGCCCCCTTTAAAGCATCTGGGTCTAACCCCCAATTTTCCTTTTTGTTGTCATTTAATGCGACCTCCTCTGATGGTTCAAGGTACGCAAGCTCATGATCAGTCCATAAGCCAATATCGTGATAAACAAATGCTGTTTCGACTAATTTCTCAAATTGCTTATCATAATTTAAAAAGTGCATCGCATAAGTAATAGTTCTATAAACATGATTACGATAACCAAGAAAATCATCTCCAATCAGAACTTTATAGCGTTCAAGCAGTGATTCTACCCATGGCCGCTCTAATTTTATTTGAATATTATTTTCCATAATTCTCTCCTCATTTAATCATTCTATTGCTCACTAAGGTACTTTGACCAACCATCTACATTTCCATAGAATTGATCGTGAGGTAAACGTACTAAACCTGTCTCTTTTTCTAATACCAAAGTTGGAAAACCTCTAATGCCCCAATGCCCTATGGTATGTTGAGAAGTTTGTACAATTTTCTTAGCATTATTCTCTTCGCTTGAGATAGCTTCTTGCCATTTATCTCCATCTAATCCCAGTTCAATAGCTAATATACTCAAAGAACTCGGCTGACTGACATGTACACCTTTTACATAATGCGTATTTTGAATCGCTTCTAAAATCGCAAGACCTTTGAACTCTAGCTTTTCCGCCACCATGACAGCTTGTGCGGTAATAAAAGAGTCTAGAGTGATCTTTTCTTTGCCCTTAATGCGATCCTTATAACCGACACCAAACTTCTGACCGGTCATTTTTTCAATATTCGCATCGTAACTAAGCACTTTTGCTCGCAGGTCATCTTGCATATATTGACGCTCAAACAGCCCTCCTGGGTGAAGAACTATCTCAATGCCTTGGGCTTGTATTTCTTTTATCAGCGCCGTTGCCCCAAAACACCATCCACACATTGGGTCAAAAAAATAGTGTATTTTTTTCATTGAACTTTCTCACTTCACGAATAAAAAATACTGCGTACATTCATTGCTACGCAGTATTTTTAAAGGTGGGTATTTCATTATTTTACATCTGGTTGTAGCTGACCTAAACCTCGGAACCAGTCTTCAATATGATGACTACGGATAATTTTGCCATCTTCAATCTGATGGATATCAATGGTCATAATAGAGAATGACTTACCATCGACAGGTTGACCGAAGAAGCTATCCCCCGCAGGCGTACCGGTAAGTGTGCCGCGAACCACAACTTGATTAGTCGTCGTAACGCCGATGTCATCTTGAGTCCACTTCATATCAGGTATCATTTTCGGAAACCCGTGGGCTACTGCCTGCATAGTTTCGTCAAGGTTTTTATACTCAGTATTGTTGTAATACGACTGCCAATCAGCAGACATGTTCGCTCTTGCAGCTAGCTCTGTATCTTTCAAACTGAACAAATCATAAAACGGCTTTACAATCTGTTGCGCTTCTTCGACCGTCAACTGTTTTGCGAACGCAGAAGTTGAAGTTAATACAACTGCAGTGACTATGATACTGATTAGTGCTTTGTTCATTGAATCGTCCTCCGAGGTAATTGATTCACTCGAAATAGAGAATAGTACGGGTTTATTGTTTATATTAGATATAATAATATGAATGCACTGTTCATATATTCAGGACAATACCTTGGTGGATTTAGGCAACTTAAAGGGACTGACTATCTTTGCCGTTGTAGTTGAAGAAGGCAGTTTCGCCTCAGCAGCAAAACGGTTGGGGATGCACCGATCGGCAGTGAGTGAGCAGATCAATAAGCTCGAAGCAAGACTCAATGCTCGCTTGTTACAGCGAACCACTCGACAAATGATGCTTACAAATGAAGGTGAACGTATTTTTCCATCAGCAAAAGCGATTCTTATTGGTTTAGAGGAAAGTGAAGCAAGTTTGCTGAAAGACAAACCTGAAGGCATCATTCGTGTCACGACGACTCACGATTTTGCTTCTAATTGGTTGATGGCTGTTGTTAGCGAGTTTAAAGCGCAATACCCTGAAATCGTAATTGATTACCTTCTGTCTGATCAGCGAATTGACCTAGTAAAAGGTAAGGTTGACCTCGCTATTCGCGTGGCTAATATTGAAGAGCACGGCTTTATTGCGCGTCCTCTTTTTCACGATCAAGCAAGCGTTTATGCAAGCCCTGATTTAGTTGGTTCTAATCCTGATAAAATATCTCATTCAGATGTTGAAACACTGCCATGGATGATGTTTGAGAATCTAAACCCTAACAATAAGGTTTGCTTATCTAACGACTTTGATGAGATAGAATTAGCACCTAGCAACTATGATATTTGTGATTCACCGATCATCCTCAGAGATACAGTATTAAAAGCTAGAGGCCTTGCAATGCAACCAGATAGGATGATGAAGGAAGCGGTAGAAAACGGACAGGCTGTGAAGTTACTTGATGGCTGGTACTATCGAAAATTCAGCTATTACTTACTGTATCCATCACGCAAGCACTTACCCATGCGCCTGAGACTCTTCATTGATTTTTTGGTCGAATTTTCTGAAAGATAAGTTGAATACTGCACTTTGGATCGCTGGGCTATAACGACACTAACTTTAATTTCTCCTGACAAACTTAGCAGAACTTTGAGTTGTTATCTCATTGTGAGGTTGAGTCTGATCATCATCTAGGAACTGGTAAGGTTTCTGATACTTCAGGATTTCTCTGGAATGAGAAAAGTAGGGTAAACGAGCTATCTGTGGTTTGAAAAACTGAGCGCCGCTAGCACGTTTTGGGGCAAAAGCTTCTTAGCGAAGTCCGCGTTAGCAACTCAAAATTCTTTGGAAACAACGGGGGGTGGGGGAAATAATCTATCGGGCAGGTCACTTTGGTTCAAAGGACATACATTCCTTATCAATATGTGAGATCTATAAAACCCAAAATAGGTTCGAAAATTCGACATTAATTCGACTGGATGAGTGACAACCTCAAAACAAAACAACCACCGAGTAAAGAATATGTCGAATCCAACAACAGCTACATTATCGAGAACATCCATTACGCTTCACTGGCTTGCCGGCAGTATGATGCTATACATGCTCTTCTCTGGCTTATTAATGGAAAGCCTTGAGGTTGAATGGTTTTTTGATTCTCATACCTCCTTGGGCGTCGCCATTATCGCTATTCTTATTCCAAGAATTGTTTGGCGCTTCATAGAAGGGTGGCCTGAACCTGTGGGAGATTATAGCCGTATAGAAAAGTATGCCGGTAAGGTCGTGCATTGGTTGCTGATGCTCAGCATGATCGCAATGCCATTGTCTGGCGCCGCGATGTCGATTGCCGGTGGGCACGGGCTGCATATATTCGCCTTGGAAGTATGGCCAGAAACCGTCGACCCAAGCACCCCTGGTGAAATGTTAATACTGTCCCCTACTCTCCAAGAGTTATCTGAAAGCATCCATCACCTGGTGGGGCAATACGTGTTGCCTATTAGCTTAGTACTCCACGTTGTAGGGGCAATGAAACACCACATCATCGATAGAGATCGAACCCTACTTAGAATGCTTGGGCGATGAACAACTAAGTGCTTTTTTAACTTAAGAAAGTCTAACAAAAAAGCCCACTAAAAAATATCAGTAGTGGGCTCAGTTATATGACTGTCCCTAGGTCATTCACCGCCGGGGTTACGAGTTCACGAAATCCTGCGGCATGAGGCACAGTAAATACTGGGCTCTTTCTGGATTGTGCTTAGCCCAGTTACGACTGTCACGAGGGGTTACTTCAATTAAGTTTTTGTATTCACGAGTAAACTGAGAGAAGTTTTCGTAACCGACATCTTGAGCAACCTCACTGATACGTCGGTCTTCCTGCGTTATCACATGTAAGCGTACTTGCTTAGCGTATTTTAATGGTGAGAGCCCCGTTCGTTGCTTAAATGCACGATGAAAAGAGGCAGCGCTACGTCATAGGCAATTCCATTCACCTATGACTTGCTTCTGTTCGCTCAAGCAATCAATTTTTCTAGGTTAGCAGTAGTATCGACATTGCAATAACCAAACGGCAATGCAGCCATTAACCTGCAGAAAGTGGACGAAGGAAGATTTGCTCACGTAGCACTTGCCAGCGCTCATCTTCAAAGCGTAATTCGATATTACAAAGCAGCTTCATTTCTTCTCCATTCATGCCACTGTGCTTACGGCTCAATACACACACCGCTGAATCACCCAGAATGTGGAAATCATGCCATTCTGCCCATGTGTTGAGTTGGTTTTTCCCTTCCTCAGCTTGCTTAGCGAAATGCGCTTTGAACTCCGCCTTATTAAAGGTTTGCACTGTACTGTCAGGCATGATCAAGGTGGTATGAAAATCTTGGTGGTAGATCGTGTCCAGCGCTTCAATATCAAAGTTGGTTGCGCGGTCAATCAGGTGATCCATGGCTTCACGAATGGCTTGTTTAGTATGAGTCGGTTTCATCATTGCTCTCTCTTCTATCGAATGTTTGGTTGACGAACACGATATTAACCACACTGGATTTGTTATAGAACCAAGCTAAAATGAACACCATCTATTCCAAATTCGAATATACTTATGGACCAACTCGGGGCAATGCGCGTATTTCTTCGCGTAATACAAACAGGTAGCTTCTCGGCTGCAGCCAGAGAGCAAAACTCTTCTCAAGCAACCATTAGCAAGAAAGTGGCCGCACTCGAAGATAAATTGGGGGTAAAGCTGATCACACGTACAAGTCGTGAGCTTTCATTGACTCAAGCAGGACAAGAGTATTGCGAGCACTGCCTGAGCATTGTGCAGGAGATTGATGAAGTTGAAGCCAGCGTTCGCTCACAAGTCAGCTCTCCCAAGGGAACACTGCGTATTGCAGCTGCTGCGCCACTGGCGAGGATCTTACTGGCGCCTTTGATCGCCAAATTTCTGGATGAATACCCAGACATCAAAGTGGACATGGTGATCGATGAGCGCCATATCGACCTTGTCGCAGAGGGTATCGATATCGCGATTCGTGCGAGGAAACTGGAAGATTCATCATTAATTGCAAGACCACTATTTAACAACCCATTGCTGTTAGTGGCAGCCCCTTGCTACTTAAAGAAACATGGCACCCCAATACAACCTAACGATCTCAAATCTCATCAGTGTATTGTTTACACCTTTAATCGGTCCCTCAACAACTGGCATTTTGTCGACAATGGCCAAGAAGTCTCTGTTCCCGTTCGTGGCAGCTTTCGCAGTAACAGTGGCGAAACCAATCTTGAGATGGCGCTTGCGGGTCTAGGCATTACTCAACTCCCCATTTGGATGATGGATGAGTATCTGCAGTCAGGCGAACTAGTAAGAGTATTGGAAGAGTTTCCGAGTGATGCCGTTCCGATCAATGCGATTTACCCGCAAAGCAGGCACGTCCCTTTGAAGGTGCGTTGCTTCGTAAACTTTATTCAAGAACAGCTACGTGGTAGGTATCCATAGCCGTACAAAGTCAGAAACCTACAGGACAACGTCAATGCGATCTCCCCTCATATTTTCGCGGAATGGAGGGCTTGTTACCATGGTCGTGACCAGTGTGATTGCCTTTAACTGTTTTGGAGTATTGAAGAAGAGAGAAGATAGGAACAAGAAAATTGCTTGTAATGAAGTCAGGGTCGGAAGTTAATCGTGCTAAAAACGTGAGAAGCCAAACCTTCATTGATAGGATTTCGAGTGTTCAGTCGTCGAACTCTCGAATTTTCCTGATGTTTTAATACCGCCCATAAATACTAAAACAGCCCCCTAAAAGCATGTAAAGGCCGCTTGAGTGAGTTGTGGGCCGCTCTTATCCGCAGATCAGGTCCTATAAAATTCTTCGTATGTTGTATGGAGATCTACCGCATATTGAAATTTACCTTATTCATCCAACATATTTTGGATCAACTCGGCTAACCGTTTTATCGCTCTTTCTTCCGACTCAGAACATTCAAATGACGCGTTAAGTCGAAAACAATGGTTAAACTGATTACTCACAGAAAACATTTTGCCAGGGGCAATACTAATATTCTCTTGCAAGGCTTTATGATACAGGTCTGTCGCATCTAGGTGTTCCGGAAGCTCAACCCATAAAAAATAACCACCTTCTGAGTAATGTACGGTGACATTAGAAGGAACATAAGAGCTTAACATCTGCCACGTTGAAAATTTACGCTGTTCCAGTTTTCTGCGCAATTGACGTAAATGATTTTCATAATTTCGAGTAGTTAGATATTTAGCGAGGGAAAGTTGAATCGGAGCACTGGCAGACAATGTGCTCATCAATTGAAGTTTTTGTATAGGAAGCGCCATTTTCCCTGCCGCGACCCAGCCAATACGAAACCCGGCCACCAACGTTTTAGAGAAAGATGAACAATGCATTGTCATACCGTGCAGATCAAAGGATTTAGCTGGTAATGGTTTTTGTCCCCCAAAATACAGTTCACTGTAGACATCATCTTCAATCAGATAAACATTGTACTCTGCCAGTAATTCAATCAAACGCTTCTTCTTTTCATTCGATAAAGTACACCCCAAAGGGTTTTGGTGATTTGTCATCAACCAGCACGCTTTTACTGGGTGAGATTGTAGCGCTTTTTCAAGTGAATCAAGATCAATCCCATCTCTTGGATGAGTTCTAACTGACAGCGCACGCAAATTGAGTCTTTGCAGAGATTGTAATGCACCGTAAAAAGTCGGTGACTCCACCACAACCCAGTCACCAGCTTGCGTCACAGCTTGAAGACTCAGATTCAATGCCTCAAGCGCTCCGGCCGTGATCACAATCTCCTCGGGATGGACATTTATCCCTTGTGCCGCATAGCGTTTAGCGATGAGTTGACGTAAGTCTTTATTCCCAGGAGGTAAGTTGTCCAAAGCACTTGATGTTGGCATATTGCGAGCTGCAGTCATAAGCGATTTGTTCACTTGATGGCGAGGATACAGCTTAGGATCAGGATACACAGAACCAAAATCAACATTGTGTGGCGTCCGGCTTGCTTGCAAAACATCAAAAATAAAATCATTGATATCAATAGATTCCGTTTTCTGGACCGTCACATCTGAGTTTTTCGGACTCGAATACTTCACTTTTGGTGCCACAAAATACCCTGAACGAGCATGAGATACGATCCACCCTTGGCTTTCGAGCACTTGATAAGCATGAAGTACCGTCATCAAACTCATACCTGAGATTTCAGCCTGCTTTCGCAACGATGGGAGCTTGTCTCCTACTCCCCAAATCTCACTTTTAATCTGATTGCGAATTTGCTCTACGAGCTGGTCATATTTTGCCAACGGAAAACGTCCTTTGTATCTTCTACTTGAGCTGTAGCAAGCTCATCAATCTGTTATATATAAATGTACAATTTCTGTATCTATTATAGGTTTTAGCCTCTTCTTATAATAGCCTCACTTTCGGTTTGAACTGGAAGTCACTCAAAGCGTTAGGATGAATACTCGTTGATCAATACTGCAAGGACGCGTCTAAAATTCAGAGCGACAATTAGGTCGTTAATCGCTTGAGATTTAAATGACATAACTCAACAGGAGCTATCTATGAGCGATTTAAAAACTGCAGCATTGCGTGCACTTAAATTAATGGATCTTACTACTTTAAACGATGATGACACGGATGAAAAAATCATCGAGTTGTGTAAGAGCGCTAAAACATCTGTAGGTAATACGGCTGCTGTCTGCATCTACCCACGTTTCATCCCTGTCGCCAAAAAACAATTACGTTTGCAAGGTACACCTGATATTCGTGTCGTTACTGTCACTAACTTCCCTCACGGTAACGACGACATCGAAATTGCAGTTGCAGAAACGAAAGCGGCCCTTATGTACGGTGCTGATGAGGTGGATGTAACGTTCCCATACCGTGCACTTATGGCTGGAAACGAAGACGTGGGATTTGAAATGGTTAAACAGTGTAAAGCAGCCTGCGGTGATACACCTTTGAAAGTCATCATTGAATCTGGTGAGCTGCAAACGAATGCGCTGATCAGAAAAGCATCTGAGATTTCAATCAAAGCAGGGGCTGACATCATTAAAACATCCACAGGTAAAGTACCCGTAAATGCAACTCTAGACGCAGCTGAAGCTATGCTGTCAGTTATCAAAGACATGGGTGTGGAAAAAACCGTTGGTTTCAAAGCCTCTGGTGGAGTACAAACTGCCGAAGATGCAAAAAAATACCTAGATATGGTTGATACTATTTTTGGTACCGAGTGGGCGGAAAATAGCATGCATTATCGTTTTGGTGCGTCTAGCTTACTAACAAACCTGCTAAATACACTAGGTGAAAGTGAGGAAGTAGCTAAGAGCAGTTACTAAACAACTCTTGCTGAGAGGACTCATAGCCATCTTAGCTACCGTACCTTCTTGCATCATCAGAAACGTATCTAACTGAATACAATAAAAAGTCAGTAAACAGCTAAAAGCCGCTTTCCATGAAGTGACCCCGTAAAGTTGGACATTTCTGTTAAGCGGCTTTTAGTTCTCTCAATTTTAAACGAACAACAAGTGTGCTTTGTTAACCACTGTATCAAAGTGATTACGCTATATATGGCTAGTTGGTATACGGCTATTTGGTCGAGACTAACGCAACCAACTTCATTCCAATCATCATACTGGCAATGAACGAGATGATGGTAATGCTACCCTCGCCCAAACTGGCGACCGCTGGTCCCGGGCAGATACCACCGATTCCCCAACCTAAGCCGAAAATAGACGCACCTAAAATCAGCTTACGATCAATCTTTGTATTCGTAGGCAGGCTAAAAGCATTGCCATCAACGGTTTTACTGCGAGGTTTAATAATGAAATGGTAGAAAGGCGTAAATACGAGTAAAGCGCCCCCCATCACAAACGCAAGACTAGGGTCCCAATCACCTGTGATGTCGAGAAACGCAAAAATGTTAGCCGGATCGACCATGCCAGAGATATTCATTCCAGCACCGAATAGTACGCCAGACAAAAGAGCGACAAACAAAGAGACAGGATTCATTTAGAGCACTCCTAAACTACGACGTACAAATACAACGGCAATCGCGACAATCATAAAGGTACAGGTCGCGACGATTGAACGTTTAGAGAAACGCCCCATGCCAATAATGCCATGTCCGCTGGTACAGCCATTACCTAGGCGCGTGCCGATACCTACCAATCCACCGGCAACCACAACCAAGCCAAGATTCATTGTGCTTAAATCAGGCAATTCAAAACCAATTGGGCGTGTAAATATAATGCTGGTCACCATGCCAAACAGAAACAATACTCGCCACAGTCGATCTCCCGCTTTAGGGGCAAGTAATCCACTAATAATCCCACTTATTCCTGCAACTTTTCCGCTAAATAACATGAGCAGACCTGCAGATAAGCCGAGCAAAGCACCACCAGCTAGTGCGTGCCAAGGTATAGAGAATTCCATCTACTTACCCTCTTGTTGATGTTTACAAAATACGCTGTGAAGTGACTCCATCAACATCATGACTCGTTCATCGGCTAACGAATAAAACACTTGTTGCGCTTCTTTTCTCACTTTCACCAAGCCTTTCTTCTTAAGCACAGTGAGCTGTTGAGAAAATGCAGACTGGCTTAAATGAGAAGATTTCAGCAATTCTGTAAACCCTACTTCGCCCTTACCTAACTGACACAGCACCATTAACCTATCAGGGTGAGCCATCGATTTTAAAAACTCAGCAGTTTCATTTGCGTTATCCCGCATCTCTTCAACGTTCATCGTTTTAATCTCATCACTTAATTCTGGATATTATGATGGTTTAACTTTATTTATTAGTCAATTCTAATTTAGATAAATTTAAATTAGACTTATCTAATTATTGGTTTTATAGTAATCACCAACCAGAAGATTAAAAGGTGGCCTTATGACTAAAATTGTTATTGTTGGTGGCGTTGCAGGCGGAGCATCTGCTGCTGCACGTGCTCGTCGCTTGAGTGAAGATGCAGAAATTATCATGTTCGAGAGAGGAAGTTTCGTCTCGTTCGCTAATTGCGGCTTGCCATACCACATAGGTGGCGATATTAAGGATAGAAGTAAGCTCCTCCTACAAACTCCAGAAAGCTTCTTAGCTCGATTTAACGTTGATGTGCGTGTGATGAATGAAGTTGTATCAATCGATCGACACAACAAACGAGTTACCGTTAAGAATCTACTAGATGGTCGTGAGTATATTGAAAGCTATGACTTCCTCTTGCTCAGCCCTGGCGCCGGCCCAGTAGTTCCTCCAATTCTTGGGATTAATAACCCACTGACCCACTCACTGCGAAACATCCCAGACATGGATCGCATCATTAAAATCATTCAAATGAATAAACCTGAACACGCAACGGTGGTTGGTGGCGGATTCATTGGTTTAGAGATGATGGAAGCCTTCCACCAATTGGGAATCAAAACCACGCTAATTGAGATGGCGGATCAGGTGATGACACCTGTTGATCGTGAAATGGCGGGGTTCGCTCATGCTGAAATTCGCGAGAAAGGTATTGACCTTAAATTAGGCGTTGCGCTTGAAGCGGTCGAATACATTCCGAATCAACATATAGCCAGTATCGACTCAGGTGAAGACGAAGAGCATCAACATATCGAAGGTGAGCTCAACCTTGTTCTTAGCAACGGTGAGTCGCTCACCACCGATATTTTGATCATGGCCATTGGTGTGCGTCCTGAGACTAAGTTGGCAAAAGAAGCTGGCCTTCAAATCGGTGTATTGGGTGGTATTTACACTAACGATTCAATGCAAACGAGTGATCCAAGTATCTATGCTGTCGGTGATGCGATCGAAGAAAAAGACTTTATTACAGGCGCAAAAACGCTCGTTCCGCTTGCGGGGCCTGCAAACCGCCAAGGCCGCATGGCTGCCGACAACATGCTCGGACGCAATGAAACCTATCAAGGGACACAAGGCACTGCCATCTGTAAGATTTTTGACCTTGCCGTTGCCTCAACAGGCAGAAACGAGAAGCAGTTAAAGCGCGAGGGTGTGGTCTATGAAAAAGTCTATGTACACACTGCCAGCCACGCCAGCTACTACCCTGGTGCGGAAATTGTCTCATTCAAAATGCTGTTCGACCCGTCCACAGGAAAAATCTTAGGGGCTCAAGCGGTCGGTAAAGATGGTGTCGATAAACGCATCGATGTGATGGCGGTTGCTCAACGAGCAGGCATGACAGTTGAACAGCTTCAGCATCTAGAGCTGACTTACGCCCCCCCGTTTGGCAGCGCCAAAGACGTAATCAACCAAGCCGCTTTTGTGGCAAACAACATCATTAAGGGTGACGCGACGCCGATCCACTTTGATGAAGTCACTAATCTAAATGACTATCAGATTCTGTTGGATGTACGAAACCCGGCAGAGCTTGAGAACGTCGGATATATTTCAGGTGCCATCAACATACCTGTCGACCAACTTCGCCAGCGCATGGATGAGTTGCCAAAAGAGAAAGAGATCATTATCTACTGCCAAGTTGGGTTACGCGGTAACGTAGCCTATCGCCAACTCGTAAACAATGGGTTTAAAGCAAGAAACTTAATCGGCGGCTATCGAACGTTTAAGTTTGCGAATGCTTAAAGGTATAAACTAGATAGGTGGATGCAACCTTCGCGCATTCACCCAACCTTATAGGTCGTCACGAAACATAAGTTAGTCGCCATTGCTGCGATTCAATAACATCTAACTTGCATATAAAAGTTGTGTTTTCCCTAATTAACTTCCTCAGGGTAAAACGATATAATTCTGTTTAATATGAATTAATTTTTCTTACTTTTCGAGATTAACGGAAAACAATGGCTTCAATCAAAGATGTGTCAAAACTTGCAGGCGTTTCAACGATGACGGTATCACGTGTTATCAATAACCCTGACAAGGTTAGGCCCGCAACCCTTAAAAAAGTCAACGAAGCCATCAGAGCCCTTAATTATACGCCAGACTATTCCGCTCAAAAGATGCGTTCGAAAGGAACTGGGGATTACCAAGACTCGACCATCGGCGTACTTGCTTTAGAAGTCGCCACGACTCCTTTCTCGGTCGGTATTAACTACTCAATTGAGCAGACGGCACAAGAACAAGGTTGGAATTCGTTAATTTTTAATACTTCAGAGCCTACCCCTTCCGAACAAACGGTTGATCGTATACTTTCTCACAAACCCGCAGGTATTATCTTTGCTACGATGGGACTAAGAGAAGTAGTGGTTCCTGAAAGGCTTAAAGAAGTCCCTTTAGTTTTAGCCAACTGTTATTCTAACGATCACAATATTCCAAGTTATATCCCCGATGATGCTCATGGTCAGTTTCTTGGCACCCAGCATTTACTAAAACAAGGCTATAAAAAGCCTTTATTCATTATGTTGCACTCAAAACAACCCGCAGTCCCTTTACGACTATCTGGTATCGAAAAGGCTTGTCAAAACTCTCATTTGGCAATCGATGACTTCAGGTTCGAGCATATGTCTGAGCAGTGTAACTATCATGATACGATAACTATCATCGACCAAGCCATTGCACAAAACTATGACTTTGACAGCATCGTTTGTGGTAATGATCGCATTGCATTAGTCGCTTATATGCACCTGCATCGTATCGGTAAATCGATCCCCACTGATGTGGCTATCCTCGGTTATGACAACATGGATGAAATCGCCGACTTATTCGTCCCAGGCCTTACTACCATTCAACTCCCACACAGGGAGCTTGGGAAGCAGGCGGCACTACATATCATTGAGACTCGTCAAGATCGCGGTTTAATAAAACTGCCATGCCCATTAATTGAGAGAGAGTCAGTCTAACGACATAATCATTGAATTCTAAGGGGGAGTTTACGGTGATTAGATTTGGAGATGATGCGGGTCCGAATTGCCACAAATTTCTACGTATGGTCTAGACGACATTGCAAACAGAAGGGCTAGCATAAATCTTTGCTAGCCCTTTTTTAATTAACTTAAACAGCTATAAATTCGGACAAAGTTTCGATGGAAGGCAATGCGGTCATGGCACCTTTTTGTGTGGTCGCAAGAGCACCACAACCGTTACCCCAGCGAATTGCCGCATCAACATTTTTCCAATTGCGCCATTGTGGAGTTTGAGAGAGTTTCGCTAGCAAACCACCCACAAATGCATCGCCCGCTCCTGTGGTATCGACAACATTATCGATTTTCGAGCCAGTGATGAGTCTGCGTTCTCCGTCAAACAATGCCAACGCTCCCTTTTCGCCCAAAGTAATGAGAACTAATTTGTTCACTTGCTTTTCAAAAATAGTCAACGCATCTTCAAGCTCTACCGTATCCGTTAAGAATAATATCTCCTCTTCAGAGAACTTAACCACATCGGCTAACTCGACAGCTTTCATTACGATTGGCTTAATTTCAGCTTGGTTAGACCATACTTCGTTACGTAGATTTGGGTCGAAACTAACGTAACCTCCCGCCCCCTTGATGCGTTTCATTGCTTCTAAAGTAGCGCCACGCGAAGGCTCGTTTGCCAATGCGATAGAGCAGCTGTGCATCCACTCATGTTCAGAAAACATCGGGATATCTTGCTCGGCAAAAAACTGGTCTGCGCTCGGCTTCACCATGAAGGTAAAACTGCGCTCACCGATGTCATCCAAATCTACAATAACCGTTGAGGTACGTTGCTCATGATCAAGCAACATTGCAGTGGTATCAATGCCCTCTTCCTGTAGGGTATCTTTCATAAAGCGTCCGAGCGGGTCCTGCCCCACACGACCAAAAAATGCAGCATCACCGCTTAAGCGAGAGATCGCTACTGCAACGTTAGCTGGCGCGCCGCCCGGGCATTTTAAGTAGCTTGTTTCACCATCTGGAATGAGGTCAACAACTGCATCACCCGTGACCCAAACTCTTTTAATTTTCATAGTGTTACTCTTAATGTTAAGTGGAGCGAAATTCGACTGCTTGGCGCTAAAGCTCTCTTCGCATTATCAATTAAGAATCGAGAGCCTTAAGCGAATTCCTCAATGTTATTGATTCCAAATATCTTCAAGCTGCCAAACTTCAAGAGACTGCAGCTCAACAGCGCCATTTTCAGCAAATAACTTGAAACCCAAGCTATGCTCTGACGGGTAAATTCTACTTGTAATGACTTGCTCGCCACGATTCAAGAAAGTTTCTACAGAAGATCGGTCGAGGAATAGATGCAGCTCAACCGTATTTGATGAAGTATCTATATCTACACTACGTACTCCTGTGACAGCTTCACCTGAAAGAGTACGATCTAAGAATGCTCGCTTGGCCATACGATCATAGCCAACCAGTGTTCTTTCAAATGGAGCATCACCGACACGCAACATAAAACCAAAACGCTCAGCAGATGCGCCCGCTAATGAGAAACAAGCTTTGACTTCTAAAAGGTCAGATTGAATTTCGGTATCGCGGATTTCACTATCAAGGCAAGTAATAGCGCTAGTATCAAATTGCTTGCCCCTTAATGACGTTAGCTCTTTGATTGGTGTTTGCCAGATTTTGCCATTTTCATCAAGCTTCAGCTCTCTAGGTAAAGTTAAAGCACCACACCAACCTCTTGCTTTTGTTGGCATTTCACTGTGCCACATATCCATCCACGCAATCGCAACCTTTCGGCCATCTTCCGCATCAAATGTTTGGCAAGCATAAAAATCATGGCCGTAATCGAGCTCGACAAACTGGTCAAACGTAAAACGACAACTGTTCTTATCAAGATCTCCAACCATATAACCATTTTGGTGGAAGTTAAGGTTGTTGTAACCGTCAGCTTCCATACCCATTGGAGAGCATATTAATACTCGCTTATCCTCTAACGCGAAAAAGTCTGGACACTCCCACATGTAGCCAATACCAGGTGTCGCCTCAGCCATCACACCACGATATTTCCATTCACGAAGATCATCAGATTGATAGTAACCAATTTGACCAAAATCGCCGTCTTTCATACCGACAACCATGTGCCAGATATCATCCTCTTTCCAAACTTTTGGATCACGGAAATGAACCATATCCGATTTTGGCGCGTCACCAATAACTACGCCTTGTTTATCAAAGTGGATTCCATCAGAACTTGTTGCCAAGCATTGGATTTGCTTCATTTTGGTGTCGTCGCCTTCCTCACCAAGCCAGTTGTGGCCAGTGTACAAAAGAGCAAGCAAGTCGCCATCTGTTACCGCAGAGCCAGAGAAACAAGTACCTTCATCTCCAGGAGCTAACGCAATAGGTTGATGTCGCCAGTGCACCATGTCTTTTGAGGTTGCATGCCCCCAGTGCATCGGTCCCCAATCAGAAGAGTATGGGTGATGTTGATAAAAAGCATGATACACACCGTTATGAAAACACAAGCCATTAGGATCATTGACCCAGCCTGCAGGTGCCGCAATATGAAAACCAGGACGGTGATGACAACGCAGATTTGTAGCTGAAAGCGCTAATGTTTCATTCGCTTTAGACGTATTATTTTTCATAGATTATCCAGGGCTAATACCCCCCCCTCATAAATAAGGGGGAGAAGATTAAAGGAATTTGGGAATTAGGCTTTGACCAGTTCTTTTTCTGAAATTGTCTCAGTTTCTTTGTTTACTGATGGCTCTTTATCGCTCACCAAAGTGAAGCTTGAAATGGCGGCAAAGATAGCAACGACAACGCCTAAAATTAGATAAGTTTGTTGGAAACCAATGGTGTCATACGACTTCCCAACAAGTGGTGATAGAAAACTAGTGAATACTTGAATAACGAACTGAAAACCAAACAGGTACAACGTTGAAGCTAAACGCGTGTCAAAGTTCTTGCTGAAATACTTAAATACAGCAATCAATAAAATAGGAAGCTCTACAGCGTGCAGTAGTTTCATCGCAGAGATGCCCATCGCTGTCTCGACTAAACCTGAGCCAATGATGCGGCTAGCCATAATGAAGCCAGCTAGGATAAGGGAGTTTTTCGCGCCAATACGGTTTACTAAAAATGGCGCCAAGAACATGCCACCAGCTTCCAAAAATACTTGTAGCGAATTTAGGTAGCCAAACATACGGTTACCTTCTTCTACGGTGGCAAATTGAGAAGAGAAATAGATAGCGAATTGCTGATCATACACACCGTAAATGCAGGCGCAGCCAAAGATATACAAAGCAAAAGCGTGGAAGCGCGGCATTTTTAACAGCGCAAATAAGTCACCGACTCGTACTGGGTTAGCCTCAACATCACTATTGGTGTCCGTGTTATCAAACTTAACCAACATGATCATAACGGCAGCAATCATTGCTGAGACGGAAGCTAACCAGAAATTGATATTTGGGTTGATGTTAATCAGCGTTCCAGCAAAAAAAGTAGCAAACGCCCAACCTAATGAACCCCACATGCGCGCTTTGCCAAACTCGTAGTTCGACACACGACCGACACGTTCAACGTACGTTTCAATGGCACCAACACCTGCAAAGAAAGCGGCACCTAAATAAACAGCACCAGCAGCTGCACCGGCAAAAATGTTCGCTTGCAATAATGGGCCGTAGACATAAATGATGAATGGACCAACAAAAATAAGCAGCGACGCTATAAACCACATCAAATGTTTTCTCAGACCTAAGCGATCTTGGATATAGCCGTACAGAGGCTGTAAGCACAAGGCACCAACTGCATTTAGAGAGTATATGATGCCTGTATTTGCCCCATCTAGGCCTAAGTGCTGGCTCAACCAAATCGGGAATAGTGAAAACCAAAATGACCACGTCACGAAAAAGAAAAACAGCGTAGCACTGAGCAATATAAAATTGCGATTTTTACTTAATTTCATCATGTCCTCTATCAACATTCTTGTAGGGCTAATTATAGTATTTTTATTAAATGTTAACGTTAACATTGGTTGTTAAATTTTTTGATTCTGAGTTCAGAACCATAATATCTCAAATGTTAACGTTAACTTTTGCGGTATTATTGATAAAAATGAATTAGAAAGACAACTACGCATAGTAAAAAGTGTGACCTTGATAAAACAATACATATCGTGCGGTTATATGAGCGCCCCGATCCGAAGGGGGGCGCTTTCTAGATAGCTAAACAGAGAAACAAATGAACCACTTGATCACTTGGTAATGACGTGAGCAAACTCATCGGCAAAATCTGAGAAGGTTCTGGCTGGCTTGCCCGTTACACGCTCCACAGTATCGGTAACTTCTGTATAAGCTCCAGTAGCAAACCACGCCATGATCTCAGCGAGTGCGTTAGCAAACCACTCGTCCATTCCCGCTTCTTTAATGGCGCTGGCAAAAGCCTCCTCAGAGATGGCAACGTATTCGATATTTTTGCCCGTGGCCTGCGACAATACTGCTGCTTGTTCAGCAAAAGTTAGAGCCTCTGGGCCTGATAACAGATATGTTTGACCATGATGACCATCACCAGTTAACGCCTCAACAACAACCGCTGCCACATCTCGAATATCGACCACACTCTGTTTTGCGTTTGCCAAAGGCAAGAAGAATTGCCCCATACTATTGATGGTTTCTAGACTTCCGTACAAGTTCTGGAAGAACGAATTCGGTTGAATGATAGTCCATTGTAGGTTTGATTCTTTAAGCAAGTTGTCGGTAATAACATGAGTACGAATGATCTCAGAACCCGCATCGATCTTTGCCCCCATGCCCGAAAGTTTGACTACGTGCTCTACACTCGCAGCTTGTGCCGCTTCAATCACATTCGCCACCCATAGTTCGTTATCTTGGTGAATGGGCATAGAAACGTAGATACGCTTAACGCCTTTCATTGCGCTTTTCATCGATTCAACATCAGAGAAGTCACCTTCACGAATCTGCTCGGCCTTCAAATCCATCGCTTCTGCAGATTTCGACTTACGAACCATCACACCAAAGTCCGCGCCTTTGAGTTTAAGCTGACGAACCACTTCAGAACCTGTGTTACCTGTTGCGCCTAATACTAAAATATCCATGATGTTCTCCTATCGAGCTGAGCGTTAATTTGTTCAGGCAGTGAATGCTGCGGTATGGATATACTTTAGTTAATCCCGGTTATATTGACTAGATACAATAATTGGGCTTAACTATCCCAAATACGGGACAAGACAAACACAATGAAAGAGATATCTGCACTACCTTTGTTCGCAAAGGTCATCGAACTGAATAGTTTTGCTGAAGCAGCGAGACAATTGAATGTACCGACAACGACCGTTAGCCGAAAAATCCAGCAGTTGGAAGAGCAATTAGGCGGTAAACTGATTAATCGTTCTACTCGATCATTGTCACTTACCGAGCTAGGGCAACAAGTTCTACCAAAAGCACAGTTGATCGCCGATACAGTCAGCGAACTCTATGACCAAGCAGAAGATGCTGCAAACAAGCCGGTCGGAACTCTAAATATCACCGCACCAAGGGCGTTGAGTCAAAACTTACTCGCAACACTCTTTGCAGAATTTCAAGCGCGTTACCCCTCTATACGAATCAACCTCACGTCATCAAACCGCTATCAAGACATGACAAAGCAGAGCTTGGATTTTGCGTTTAGGCTCGGCCCATTAAATGACTCATCATTGGTTGCAATGACCTTATCTCCGGTGAAGTATGTACTCGCTATATCGAGTGAACTTGCAGACCAACTTCCGGAGATTAACCATCCAAATCAACTAACATCGTTGCCATGCATTCGAAATCATGTGGAAGGATATTTCCTACCCTGGCGCTTCAGCGACCATAATGAAACGATTGAAATATCTCAATCGGGAGGCATCACTTGCGATGACTTTTTTGTCAGCAAACAACTTTGCTTAGACGGTGCAGGCATTTGTTATCTTCCTATATCCATGCTTTACAAAGAGCTTAAGGAAAACAAACTCAAACTCCTTCTCGAACCTTGGGTTCCGAAAGATAAAACCATGCTATTGGTCTACCAAGATCGAACTCACCTTCCTCAAAAATCTCAGCTGTTCATCGAGTTCATGAGAGAAAAAAGAGAGCAAATTCACTCTTTCCTATCCTCTCAAGGGTATAAGTGATGTGAGAGCAGGCCATTAGAGATAGCAACAAAAAACGCCCCTCGAGTATGGGGCGTTTGCATATTTGAACAGCTTATTGAGATGTTTTACTGGTACAATAGCCTTCGCACAGGCTCTGGCTCGGTGTATTCCACTGATTCGTGCTCAGCAAGGTTATCCAGTTCGGATTGCTCGCCAGTCACAATCAGCACATGCTGGTCCAACAGCACATCGACCACTTGAATGTCGTGCTGTTGAAGAAGCGCTCTCACCTCGCTTTCCTTCCCTTCTACATACTTAACGAAGTAACGCGTAGGTTGTTGTTCAGCTTGTTCAGAGCGTTTATCCACCAAAGGAAAACCTTGGTTGTTAGCTAAACTGTGTGAGCTCAGCCCGAGTGCTAATAGCGCACTCACACCCATTGCGGACAACGAAACTAAGTTCAACGCCTTCATAGTCACTCCTTATTGAAAGGTTAGTGTCCAACTGTTGATGGTTCCTGTGTCTCTTCTGGCACTGTCTACCGCTTTTAGTTCCCAAGTACCCTGAGACTCAAAACCAGAGAAGTCGACTTGGTAAGTGGTATTGATATCGTTGGCACTGCCGCCTTGATTATCATGCAGCACCACTTGTCCGCCCGTTGGAGAAGTGAGTGTGATACGCAAGTCTCCAATGTAGGTATGAGCAACATCTAAATCAATCGTTACCATACCCGCATCACCGGAACGAACCACATCTAGTTCACTTACAACGCCTGCAGTGCTGTTATCAGGAATCGCAACCGCATCAGAATTGGTGTAGCTGTTCAGATCGGTTCCACTACCTGAACCATCAGGACCATTACAACCCGCATCTAGATATTGCTTCGCGGCATCTGCGTTCACAAGACCATGACCAGTGCGATTGTCACGCCCCACGACATCAATGTCCGTTGCTGTCTTGATCAGCGCATTACGCACCTGTGCAGCGGTACAGGTTGGGTGATAGCTCCACACTAAGCCCGCAACACCTGTTACGTGAGGTGTCGCCATGGAAGTACCGTTGTAGTACTCATAGTCTTCACCTTTGGTTGTTGAAACCGTGATCTCTTGGCCGACATAGCCCACCAGCTCTTGGCCAAACGCACGATCAACCGTCACCGACACCATGCGTGCTGCGTTGTATTGATCAACAAGGAAAGGGTTCTGCAAACCCGGTAGTTCGGAGTTACTGTACACAATCGCTGCGCTTGCTCCAGCGTTGTAACACGCTTGAACTGCATCAATCTCTGGGTAGCTCCCCGATGACTGATTACCGACACGCTCCGTCAAACAGATTTTGCCTGACATATCGCCACAATTGAAACGGCTACCAGAGACCTCACAGCTTGCCAGTTCTGCCGTAATTGAACCTGCGACTGGATCAGGACCGTAGCTCCCGCCACTTTGAACTAAGCGGTTGTGTGGCACAATACCACGCTCAAATTGGCTGACACCGTTTAACCTAATGTCGGATAGTTTGCCTTCGCCTAACGTCACGGTAGATAGAATGGCTACACCCGGACCTGCAATCTCAACTTGATTAGTTGCTTGAGAAAACGCAGCGTGGTCGCTCTTATCATCAACCGCAGCGACCGACATAACTGAGTCGTAAGACGCAGGGTAGCTGTGCGCTGTATTACCATCGTTACCAGCAGCGGCTATCAACAGAACTCCGTTATCGTAAACGGCATTTAGCGCATTTCTTTCGGTCACGCTTGATTGGCTACCACCTAAGCTCATGTTAACCACGTTCGCACCATTGTCTGCACACGTTTGTACCGCTTTCACCAAGCTGGACGAATAACCCCAGCCCGCTTCATTGAATACCTTGACGATATGCAGATTCACGTTTTGGTTTGGCATCACACCTTTAATGCCTTCAGTATTCGCAATCGCAGCGATGGTGCCTGCTACGTGTGTGCCGTGCGCGTTATTGTTTCCAGGTACGCTCCAAGAACCGGTGCCGCTGTCGTTAGTCCCTGACACAAGGTTGCCGCTCAGATCGTTATGAGCGAGATCGTAGCCTGAATCGATAATACACACTGTACGATTGCCAGCATTTGAGTCATCCAAAAGCTGAGCATTCACCGCTTCGTATCCCCAAGGGGTGGTTTCGCTTAATAGGTATCGTGGTGGGTCAATTTCCACATATTCAACATCACTACGATCACGCAGTTTCCCTAACTCTGAGTCTTCCATCTCCACACTGTAGATTGAGCTATTTCCCAGCTTTTCTACTTTGCGTGCTTTGAGTTGGTCTAATACCGACTCTTGCACAATGCGTGGCCCCCAAAAGGGGTTTCCCCCCATGAGTGAAGGGCTCGATGTATCTTCTTTAAACTTGACGATGTATTTGGTCGGCAAGTTAGATTCATCGAATCCAGAGAATGGTGCCGCTTGCGCTGACATAGAGAATGTCATTGCCACTGCTATGGCGGACAGTGGCATTAAGCCTTTCATTTTTAACGTTGTATAGTGCATCTGCTTTTTCCTTTAGCATATTTTTATTCACACATAACCCATCAAGAATCATTTATAAAATCTCGGCATGAGCTATTCAGCTATAAATTAATTGCGCTAAAGTCCAAATCATTCACCACGCAAATGTTTAATTCTTGAGCGATAATCACTCGGCAAACCAAAAGAGTGAACACTCAATATCCATTTTATTGTTTATAAAACATATAATTGCCAACCAAAAACATGCATTTTTAGTTACTTTATTAGAGTATTTATTCTAATTTTATAAAATTTCACCACTCTCAGCCAAACTAAAAATAACTGTGAGCAGTGCAATTGATAGATTGAATAATTAGTCACTTAAGGAGAAAAACTCGGTTTCATGAGGAAAGGCTAGAAACTATCTTTAGCTCGGTTGTAATAGTTGTAAATATGCTCGATAAACAACTTCGTCTTTATGGGCAAGTGCTTGGTGTAAGGATAGATTGCGTAGATTCCGAGTCGCTTGCCTACTTGGTTTTGGAGTACCTCCACCAGCCGACCACTTTTCAAATCTTCTGCCACCAAAACCTTAGGAACGTAGACGAGACCTTGTCCCAACAAGGCAGCTTGTCGGAGCGCTGAAGCGTTATTTGTACTGAAGTTACCTGTAACATGAAGGGTATAAACACCTTCATCTCCTTTAAACAACCACTCAAATGTCCCAGTTTCTTGATAGGAATAACCCAAGCAGTTGTGCATTCTCAAGTCTTGAGGTGAGTTAGGGCTACCCATTTCTTTGAGGTATTCTGGCGCTGCACATATCACCCAGTGAACATCCAAGAGCCGTCGGGCGATATAACTTGAATCAGGCAAAACCCCGGTACGTATCGCCATATCATAGCCTTCTCCAATCAAGTCAACAAAACGGTTATCTAGATCCATATGGATATGAATTTTCGGATACTTTTTGTTGAAGTCTGATATTGCTTTCGGGAGGATCAGTTCACCAGATATCGTGGGAACCGAAATGCGAATAGAGCCAGAGAGTTTTTCATCGAGCCCTTGCAGATCTTGCTCCGCGTTATAGACCGAATTGGCAACCTCTCGAGCATGGCGATAAAAGATTTCACCCGCCTCGGTCAAAGTGAGTTTGCGCGTCGTTCTATAGACAAGTTGCACACCTAAATCATGCTCTAGACGTGTGATCCGTTTACTAACAACGAATTTCGTTAGCCCCACATGGTCGGCTGCTTTGCTGAAAGAGCCTTGTTCTATAAGCTGATAAAAAATCAGAAAATCGTCGGTGTTTTTAACCATAACTCGAATGCACTTGTTACAACGCTGAATTACATTGTTGAAGTGAGTTTATAAGAATAAAAAATGGATGTCTTATAGTGAGCGAACACTTTTAGTGGCTTACCTTGTGGGGAAGCAAGGTAAGCGTTTGGTGTTAAATCACTATGACCGATTAACTAACGGCGATGGGCTCACTACACTCATCGACCAGGTAGACAATCGACTGGTAATCAATCCCTGAATGATGGCTCAAACCAATCTCACAAGTGCGGCTCGTAGAATAACCGCCTTGGCACCCCTCAACCTGAGTTGCCAAGGTGCTTAAAGCAGATTCGTTGAGCTCAGGAGTAGTAAAGCCTTTGTCTCCAGCAAAACCACAACAGGTAATCTGATCTGGAATAACGACGTTATTGCTACACGCGTTGACCAGTTCCACGATCTTGTTATCTAGGCCCATGCGTCGTGCAGAGCACGTAATATGAAGCGCGATTTTTTCGTCCGTCGGGGTGAAATCCAGTTTATCCATCATGTATTTATGAATGAATTCAACCGGCTCGTACAATTTGATACGAGGGTCCATGAAATCCAACAGTTGCATCGTACAAGGGCTGGTGTCGCAATAGACAGGAAACTCACCATAATTACTTGCTTCCAGCAGCATCTGTACCGTTTCTAACGCCTTAGTTTGAGCCTGATTGAACATCCCTTTGCTCTTAAACGGCATGCCGCAGCATTGCTCATTGAGTCGCTGAGGATAGATCACATCAAAACCTGCCTTTATCAATAAACTCTCTGTCTTATCGACTAACGATGTCTGATTCTTGGCATCTCTTGCTGGCCCCATCGTACGACTGGCGCAACTTGGTAGATAAACGACTTTAGGTTTGTTTGAACTTTTATCGCTATTGCTTCTGCCTTTGATAGTAATTTTCTTTGCGGCTGTCGGCATTTGAGGGTTCCAAAAACCCACTTTTTCTCCAGACACCTTACGAGCTGCTCGTGTTACGGCTCCCATTGCTTTAGTACCAAGCACGCCGTGGGTCGTATTTGCGACACTAAAAGTCGCCTTTGCTGCCGTTGTTACTGTATCGAAGTGATTAGCGATCCACTCTGACACCCCTTCTTTATCAGCATGACGGTCATGACGCAGCTGTCTTACTAAATCACCAGTATTAATACCGACCGGACAAACGGTTGAGCATAAGCCACAGCCAGCACAAGTATCCACAGCCATGTAGTCATATTTATCGGCAAATGCGGCTTTGTCTTCCCCGTCTAAGAGAGCCAGTTCGCGCTTACCTATGATTCGTTGGCGTGGGCTCAAAGTCAGGTTTCGAGACGGACACATACGCTCACAAAACCCACATTCGATACACTGATCGACAATGTCACTCACTGCTTCCATCGGTTTAAGGTTACTGATGTGCAGCTTAGGATTCTCGGTGATCATGACATCGGGGTTTAAGATGCCTTGCGGGTCGAAGATCTGCTTGATTTTAAGCATGTAGCTATACGCTTCATCTCCCCACTCTTTACGAACAAAAGGCGCCATGTTTCGGCCTGTACCGTGTTCTGCTTTCAAAGAGCCATCATACTTATTGACGACGATATCGCAGACAGCATCAATGAACCTCTCGTATCGCTCCACCTCTTGCTGCGAACCAAACCCTTGAGAGAAAATAAAGTGTAAGTTACCGTCTAACGCATGGCCATAAATCACACCATCGTAGTAGCCATACTCTTGCATTAACTGTTGCAAGTCCGTCAATGCATCCGCCAACGTCTCTATCTGAAAAGCGACATCTTCAATCAGTGCTGTTGTGCCCTTTGGTCTCGTCGCACCAACGGCTGGGAATATACCTTTGCGAATGTTCCAGTACGCCTGATACTCTTGAGGCTTATCAGTAAAGCTTGCTGGCACAACCAACTCAAGGTCTTCGATTTCAGTCAATATTGTCTGAATCTGCGCATCAAGCACGGCTTGTTCATCGGCTTCAGTTTGAACCAGAATCGCCGTTGCACCTTCAGGAGCCGTGGCAATATAGCTCGGCACTCCGTCCATGTGCTGCACCGCCTTAAGCGCAAAGTAATCAATCATTTCAGCAGCGGACACTGGCGTATTATTCAATTTAAATCGAGTTACCGCGTTGCTGGCAGTTCGGATATCTGGAAACACCAAAAATGCCGACGCCTTCAGTGGATACTTTCGAATCGTGTTATGAGTAATTTCTGAGATAAAGCCGAGCGTGCCTTCAGAGCCAATCAACAAGTGAGAAATGATGTCTATCGGATCTTCCCAATCGATCAAAGATCTCAAGCCATAACCGGTCGTATTTTTGATTTCATACTTACGAGCAATCCGCTCACTCAATGCAGTATTACTTTTGAGCTGCTTTGACAACTGTGTAATCTCATCAACCATTTGAGCATGCGTCTGCTTGAACGCTTCACGGCTGCTACTCGATCCGGTATCGAGTACTGTTCCATCCAGAAATACAATGCGCGCGGAGTCCATCACGCCATAGGTATCCATTGAATTCATTCCGGCCGCATTGTTAATCGCAATACCACCAACGCTGGCGGCGTCAATTGACGCTGGCATTGGCGCCAGTTGATGTTCGTAAGGTGAGAGATATCGGTTGGCATCGCCACCCAGAACTCCACATTGCATGCGAATTCGTTGGCCCTCATCGAGAATTTCAAAGTCTTTCCAATCCGATGTGATCGATATCAGAATGGAATCTGTAATGGTTTGACCCGATAAACTCGTCCCTGAACCTCGGAAGGTAATAGGCAAACTCATTTGGCTTGCCAACATCATTAGCTCAATCACTTCTTGCTCATTAGCAACTTGCACAATAACTTTAGGAACTAGTCGGTAAAAACTTGCATCAGTTCCGTACGCAAGCTTTCTAAGGTAATCGGTAATAATTCGTTCTTGAGGAATGAACTCTTTGGCGGCGTTGATGAACGCTTCGTAGCTATCTATCCCTTGCATCACATTGTCCTGTCTTTAATTGTAATTATTTATCACAACACTTTAACAGGTTGGTTACTTTGTGATTAGTAAGCCCTAAAGCGTTTTACTGTTTCCAAAACATTACTAATAGAGTTAGGCTGTAGTCACTGCAAGCAATAAAGGCTATGCTCACTTAACCCTTCTTGCCTTAGCACTTATATTCTCTACAAAACAAAAGACTCACTATGAAATTTGATATAAACGCACTAAAACACCACCAGCTGGTTGAAGATGGTCAATTAGAAGGGTGTTATATTCATCAGCCAGTACCAGGCAGTCAGCAAGATGACAAAGCCGTTGTGGAAGAGCGCAAAGCGCTGGAGAAAATGGGGTTTAAGGTGGTTCAGGTTAAAGCAAAAGGTGGGACAACAACCTTTGCAGAAGCGATGCAACAGTTAGCGAAGAAGACGGGGCACTCACCCAACAAATAGGATGGATGAATGAAGAATACAACCCCACAATCTATCGCCCCTAATTTGGATAAATGGCCTGTTGGCTCGCATGAGCGCCTAATAAATGGGTATTGGGAGCTGGGTATGATGAGATTTCATACTTTCACTAATGAGTGTAGAGAAGACCTCCAGAATACATACAATCGCATCAACAATGGATTAGGGGTTCAAACGATCTACATCGACCTACTCTCACTTGCAGATAAAGATTACAGAAACAAGTCGCAAATCATGGATATCATCCTAAGTGATAAGCCAACGTGGATCTGGTTTATTAATTGCGAGGGGCTTCTAAATGATTCTCTGGCTAGCTGGTTACGCTCAATCCTCACCACATGTAATGTAGATCATATTCGAGTAACTTTTGTGCTCGATAACCAAGAGCAGTTCAGCAGTATCTTCCAGCGTTATTCCGCGCCACTATACCAATCGACTATGGCTCTCGATCTTCAGAAGAGCTAGCTCGGTTCTGCCCCAAAACTTGATATTTCTAAAAAACCCTCACCGCCTAATATGATAGGGTTTACTTATCAATTGGTTGCTTAAGGTGTAATTAGATTTCTTGATTATTTAAGCGACTCGAACAGAATCCTCTACAAACAAGTGGTAAGCATGTTATTAAAGAAACTAGTAGTATCTGGCTACAAAAGCATATCCATAAGCCATCCTCAAACAATAGAGTTTGATCCTCAGCTAACAGTTTTTATTGGTCACAACGGAACAGGAAAAAGTGCCACGTTAGAGGCTCTAAATAAGTTGTTTTCAATCGACCATTCTTTACGTGGTATTGTACCTTCTGATTTTCACTTACCTGACGATGTGGATCCTGTAACACCAAGAAATTTAACTATAGAGGCATGGTTCAGTCTTGCAAACGGAAATCCATCGATTCCACCTTTAATTAATGGACTTACAGCATCTAGTTCAACTGGTGAAATCATATTTAGGGTTCGATTGGAAGCAAGCCTAAGCTTTGACTACAACCCTCTAGGAGATGTAGACGAAAATATTTGGGTAATCGATGGTGATATGGAAGAACCTGAAGACGATAATAAGCATCGTTTGTCTGCAACCCAAAGGAATGCGATTCAAGTCAACTATGTACCTGCCAATAGAGACCCATTAGTTCAATTAAAGTACTCATCAAAAGCCATATTGGGTCGTTTACTCAAGGCGATTAAATGGTCAGAGGGGGAGCAAGAGTCTTTTGAAGCACAAGCTCAGCAACTGAACCAATTAGCATCAGACAACCCAGCTTTAACCCAAATCACACGCGCGATTAATCACAATTGGCAGGAGATATACAAGGGGCGTCACCTCACTCAAGCTGGGCTTAATTTTCCTGTCGGTGATGTGGATGAAATATTGAGACTTATACAGCTTCAGTTTATGCCAGATGCAACTGGAAACAAGGTTGATACTAGTCGACTAAGTGATGGCCAAAAATCTCTAGTTTACTTTGCTCTAACCAAAGCATTATTTGATATAGATAAAGCGACACGACAAGCTGTTGTTGATAATCAACCATCAAATTTTGATGCTGATAAGATGAAGTTACCTATTTTTAGCTTGATCGTGCTTGAGGAGCCTGAGAACCATTTATCACCACACTATTTAGGTCGAATAATAAAGCTAGTAAAAGATTATGGTGCGACTGAACTCTGTCAATCAGTTATTTCTACGCACTCCGCTTCATTGGTTGGGCGTATAGAACCAACACAAATACGTCATTTTCGACTAGAAAATGAGAATATATGTACCAAGATTCAAGCCTTATTATTGCCTGAAGATACTGATGAGCAAGCTAAGTATATTAGCGAAGCTGTAAAGGCCTATCCAGAAATTTACTTTTCTAAACTAGTGATACTAGGTGAAGGCGATAGTGAGCAGGTTGTTCTTCCGAAGTTGCTGGAACACTTTGGAAAAGACATTGACGGTCATTCAATATCGGTGGTTCCACTTGGTGGAAAGCATGTTAACCATTTCTGGCGTTTGCTTAATTCTCTAAAGATCCCTTTTGTTACACTATTAGACTTTGATATTGATCGTAATGGTGGTGGTTTTGGCCGTATGAAGTATGTCGTGGAACAATTACTTTTAATGGATGAAATAAAGAGCGATTATATTAACGAAAACATTATCCCTTATATCCCCGACTGGAGTAGCGAGCGAAACGCTGATTCATTTTCAATACATTATGAAGATGGAAAAACAAGGATAATTACAGATGAATTAGAAGCATGTAATGTTTATTTTTCTAGTCCACTAGATATCGATTATTCAATGATTTGTGCTTTTCCTGAGATCTTTTGTGAAAAAGATGAAGCCTATGGAGAGAGAGGTCCCTCTGATGGCAAAGAAGATGAGGAAGAAGAAGATACTGTAAAAAGAGAGGCGGCGCTAATTAAAGCTGTACTCAAAAAAGGAAATGTTGGTAAACGGTTTGATTTTGGGTCAGATTGGGAAAGGAACTTCTTATGGTATCGCTATCGTTTCTTATCGAATAAAAGTAAACCTGCATCTCATGTTCGTATGTTTACTAAACTTGAGGAGCAATATACATCTCGAGAGATACTAGAAAAGTTACCACCAGAGTTAACACGATTGATGGAACGCATTGTTGAATTATCCGAACAGGTAGTTGAGTAATGACTGATTGGAAGCCATCAGAGAACATAGAAGCTACAACTGAACTAATGGATATTATTACCTGTGATGCATCGGTTGCTGTACTAGCAAGTGCAGGTGCAGGAAAAACAGAGTTGTTGGCCCAAAAAGCAAATTATTTGTTCTTTACAGATAAATGTGTTTGGCCAAAAAGAATTTTATCTCTTACGTTTAAAACCGAAGCTCAGTTAAACATAAAAGAGAGAATAAATAAGCGTTGCGGTCATAAAGCTACACGTTTTGACTCTTTTACATTCCACGCATTCAGCAAAAGTATCGTTGATAGATTCAAAAATATTCTTCCTGAAAATGAGCGTCCGATAGACAATTACGATATCGTCTTTCGTCGCCAAGATGCCAATGGCTCCAACAAAATATTGATGGACAACTTGCTAGCTTTGGCACTACGCATCTTGCGAGCAAGAGAAGATCTACGGACAATGTTTTCTTATTCTTATGCATATGTTTTTGTGGATGAGTTTCAAGATACGACTAATGAGCAATACGAGTTGTTACAATTGTTGTTTCAGAACTCCGATACTAAGATTTTAACTGTTGGAGATATTAACCAAAGTATCATGTTATGGGCCGGAGCTCGTCAAACTGTATTCACTGACTTTTTAAATGACTTTTCGGCACAAAAAAAACTCCTAGTCAAGAACTACCGAGCATCTAGTGAAATACAAAATGTTCTAGCAGTAGTATTGCAATTTGTACAGAACCCAAAATCTACAATCCAAGAAGTATCAACAATTCCGGAAAACTGCTCTCTAAATGCTTTCAGTGATGAACATCAAGAAGCCTCATTCATTGCTCACAGTATAAATGAAGCAATCAGAAGTGGTATCAACGCAAGCGATATTTCTGTTTTAACTAAGCAGCAAACATCACAGTACACTGAAATATTGAGAGCTGAGTTAACGAAGCTTGGTATAAACAACCTCGACATGACCGACCTACAAGATGCATTAAAAGAACCTCTTGGGCAATTATTCTCGCAGTTTTTAAAAGCGTTAGTGCATCCTGAACCCAAAGTCATGACCGAGCTATTTAAAGTTAATTTAGCCTTAAACAAGGTTGAGCCCGATGATGATAAAGAAGAAGCATTAACTACTTCTCTAGTTAATTTTATCTCTCTAAAACAAGAGTTAATAACAATAGCAACAACGGCTGATGACTTATTATCTTATATTCAAAGCTTTATTCATGAGATTGGTATGTCAAAAATAAAAGGAAGATGGAAACAATATAAATCCTCTGCTTATTTTAGTCATGTATGGCAAGCGCTTGAAGTACATTTGAGAAATATGTGTAATCAGACCAATTCATTAGAAGATGCTGCAAAGCTATTTAGTGCTGAGAACGCTGTACATTTAATGAACATCCACAAGTGTAAAGGTCTTGAGTATCATACTGTATACTTTATGGGGTTAGAAGATCAGGCTTTTTGGAACTATTCCGAACAAACATTTGAGGATAATTGTGCAATATACGTTGCCTTGTCCCGCGCTAAAAATCACATATGCGTAACTATTAGTAAACGTAGAGAACATAGGGTTCATTGGCAGCATGATAATACGACTTCAACATTTGTTGCCGTAAAGCCTGTTATAAGTTTGTTGAAAGATAAATGTAAGTTTGCTGCTATGAGCCATGCTTAAGACATCAACATACTTTTACTTATCCGAATAAACCAAGTTAGAGTTGACTCTCTAGTTTAGATATGTCCAGAAATAAGCTAGCCCTTTATTGCACAAAGCCACCAAACAAAAAACCAGCCTACATCACTATAGGCTGGTTTCTGTAATTAGAGATTTATGCCCTCTATTTAGGCTTAATAGATTAGATAGTCTATGCTTCTGCCGTCACTCGTTCGCCCTGCTCTACTTGGTCTGCATCGTCTTTGTTGAAGCCTTCGTGTAGGCGGTAGTAGCGTTGGTAGATAAGGCCACTGATGGTCATCATGATTGCCGGTAGGCCGATCATCATGAATTCTAGTCCCATAATAGTGCTTGCTGATTGTTCTACGTTTGGCACATAACCCACAACAGATAGACCCACACCAACAATGAAGCCACCCGCAGCACCTGCGAATTTCACAAGCATTGTTTGTACAGAGAAGATAACGCTCTCGCTGCGGCGGCCAGTTTTGTGTTCACCATAGTCCACTACGTCTGCAAGCATGACTGTTTGCAGTGCATTCGCAATACCCACACCAAACTTGATTGCAGCGCCTGCCATACCAATCATTAGCGCGTTAGCTGGAGCGATGAAGCCCATCAATAGTAGAAGTACACAAGATAGAACAGGGAAACCACAAGCGATAGGCCATAGAAGCTTACGTGGTAAGAATGCCGCAATACGTGGGAACAAGAACACACCCGCTACTTCAGCTGCACCTGCCACCGCCATGTAAACAGGGAATAACTCGGCGTTACCCAGTGCGTAAGAGAAGTAGTAAATCGCGAAGCCACCAACAAGTAGGTTAGCAATTTGGAAAGACAACACAGTGCCGATAAGCGCTTTAAGTTGGTCGTTCTTACCAATGATAGTAAGCACATCTTTAAAGCTGAATTTTTCTGCTGGTTTTGCGTTAGCTGGAGCTGCTTTTTCTTTGACGTTACGTGCAATCAAGAATGCGCTCATCACGAACAGAACCGCAATCAGCATCGCAACATTGAAGAAGCCGTCACCTTGGTTACCGTTACCAAGCTCACCCACAATGTGTAGGCCGTAGGTACCTGTAATGAACCATGCAAGGCTTGCAAACAGACGTGGCCACACGACCAGCTTTTCACGCTCCTGACGTTCACTAGACAGTGCCGGAATCATTGACCAGTAAGGGATATCCATAATGGTGTAGGTAAGCCCCCATAGGATGTATGCCGCTGCTGCGTAGATGTACAGAGTCGTACCTTCAAACATGTGCGTGCTGAAAAGGCCGACCAACACAATCGCATTCAGCATTGTACCAATCACAATCCAAGGGCGGAATTTACCGAATTTTGAGCGTGTGTTATCAACGATGACACCCATCATTGGATCGGTCACAGCATCGATAATACGTGCCGCTAAAAAGATGGTACCAACGAACGCGGCAGAGAGACCTGCGACATCCGTAAAGTAAAACATTAAGAAAATGTAGATGGGTGCACAGGCGAAATCTTTACCGAGTGCTCCGAGGCCGTAGGACAGCTTGGTTTGTAGCGTAATTTTATCAGACATTTTAGTTCCTTAGTGTCGTACTGCTGTTCATTCCCCTAACTAGAATGGAGAGCGTCGACGTCTTTTATTTATATTTCGAGGGTAATGCTACTCACACACCAGCCACCTTACTGTGATCAAAAACCGCCTTATGGAAACGTTTCCATTAAAGTTATAGAAATGAGACATTGAGCACGAAAGGTTACACACCACTACGAAATAAAAATAATTTTCTCCTTTTAAATTAACAACTTAAGTCAATTGATAATAATAACAATTATCAATAAGATATTACAATGAAACGCAAAAAGCCACACAAATTTCAAACTTGTGCGGCATTTTATTCCCTTGTTTAGGGACCTATTTTCGTTGAGATGAAAAGCTGTGGTTCTATGCTATGTCGATACGCTGAAGTTTGATTAACATAGCACTCTCGGCATCCAAAATTGGCATCGTGAGACCAACCTCAGCGCACCAATCACCTGATAATTCGCAGCCCGATTGAGTCCAGGGTGGCTGATAGTTCACGATATCGTCATAATTAGATGGTTTATCCAATACCGTGACTCGGTATATCGCTTGTGGATCCAACCCAGGTACACGCAAATGGCCACTCAATGAATTGGTTGGCATCGCAAGCTGTGCAATCATCACGACAGCTTCCGACTGATCGTTAGAGACAACCGCATGAATTTGGTGCGCTTTATCGTCAGTTGGGATACGCCAAGTGCTGCCGCTGTGCAGTAATGGACGCAACATTTTGTGTAGCTTGATGTAGCGCTCAAATCCCTCTTTCTCCACTTGCTCTTCTTTCACAGGGTCAAGTTCAATACCCATATGACCGAACAGTGCGGTAAGCCCACGGAACTCGATGTTATGGCGACGACGAGTACTGTGGCAATGGCTCGCACCAATATGACTGCCCATCACTTCGGGTGGGAAGAAGTAGCTCATACCACGTTGAATAGATTGACGTTCAAGCGCGTCATTATTATCTGAAGCCCAGAATCGATGAGTACGTTTCAGCACCTCAAAATCGATTCGACCACCGCCCGCCGCACAAGACTCAATCTCTACTTTCGGGTGCTTTTCGCGAACTTTATCGACTAACTGATAGTAGCGCTGGGTTTGATTGTGCGCTGCAGCCTGACCTAAATGCGCAGGCTGAACGACTTCGCGGTTCATGTCCCATTTGATGTAAGCAATATTGTAGGTCGAAAGGAAATGGTCCAGTCGCTCAAGCAAGAAGTTAAACGCATCATCATTTTGTAGGTTGATGACGTATTGGTTGCGACCCGTTGGTTGCTCGTAGCCATCGACAGCCAGCAGCCAATCGGGATGAGTGCGATACAGATCTGAATCTTTATTGATCATCTCTGGCTCGAACCACAAGCCAAATTCCATTCCTAGATTGTTTACGTGTTCTACAATCGGATGTAAACCATTTGGGTATTTGCTTTCACATAGGAACCAATCCCCTAGCCCAGCTTTGTCTCCGTTGCGTCCTTTGAACCAGCCATCATCGATGATAAAGCGTTCAACCCCCATCTCTGCCGACTGAGTAGCCATCGACATGATATATTCTGGATCGTGGTCGAAGTAGATACCTTCCCACGTATTAAGGTGAATAGGGCGAGGCTTGACGTTGAAATCTCTTGGTAAAATAGTCTCGCGTACATGAGAGTGAAAATGGTGACTCATGGTATTCAAACCTGAGTTGCTATGGCTCGCGTACAACCAAGGTGTGGTCAAGCTTTCACCCTTTTCCAACGCGACTTCACCCGGCAGATAGATCACCTCTGCTTGCATGTATCTACGACCATCAGCCTTAACATCAACACGCAGCCTGTGGTTACCGCTCCACGCAAAGTGAAAACCCCATACGTCACCACTCATCTCATCAAAGTGTGCGGTGCCAGCAACCAAAGCGGGATAATGCTCATGCGAAGTGCGACCACGGCGATTCTCTTGTTGATACCCACCTTGTAGCAATGGCTGACGAACCGTTTGGAATTCATGGACCCAACGACCGTAGTAAGTCATTAGCTCATTCGCTCGCGCAGGCAAAGGTAAGGTGTTCGCAAGGCGGTTGATCTGATACACACCCTCTTTGGTATTCGTTAGCGTATGACGCGTTTTGACCACGTCATTGGCGTCTAACAACAGTTCCGTTTTTAACTGCAAACCAGCAACGGCATCTTCACTCTCAACCACGATGCCATTCTGGTCTTCTTCAACATGACGGATAACAAATACCGGAGCCCAATCTTGACCATTGCGATGTCCTTCAACGCCAGGACTACTAAATAGACCACGACCAAGCTCTGGGTTCAAAGTCATCGATACATCATTGTCTAAACGCCCGTACGGCACTGGGCGATACAAAGCCCTGCGATACTCTTTGTAATCGCCGCTTACCTTCTTACCCCAATGCAGGATCTCGGCATAATCACCAAGCTCTAAGATCAGCTGCGTTTGCTTACCTGTTAGCTCAACCAGTGTTTTATCCGTCATCTTGTCTTACCTTGAAACTGGAAATTACGTCGCATCATAATGAAATCTTAGAAAGAATCTGTGACGAACCCCTAATGATGGAAACGTTTCCATTATATTTTTTATAAAGAATAGATTGTGTCGTTCAGTAAAGTGCTTGCTTATATTACGTAGTGATTCACTGGTCAAATGAGCAGAGATAAACATCGAGATGGTTGATATACACCACATCAGATCGTGTTTAAAATCAATTAAAATACCATCAATTTCAAACTCTTAAAAACATAACTCAATCATTAAGGCGACTAAACACCCATTTAGCTCACCGACCTCTTGCAGTCATCAAATCGTCACCGTATTCTTGGGACTTCGAGAACGCACGAAGTGTCTCTGTTGGGTCCTAACTTTATATCCCAGATTGACGGTATGCCATGCACACTAGGCAGCGAGCCTCGCGAAAGCCTGGCATATTAATCTTCTTGTCTCACATGCCCAATTGACTTCAATTGGGCTACCTTCCCCATTAAAAAAATTCATTATTACAAAGACTTAATAAAGAAACATTCTTGAAAATCTAGGATATCTTTCCACCACACAAAGAAAACGATTCCACAAAAACCTCATCAAAAACACGTCGTAAATACCAAAAATTCAGATAAAACGAGATTTTTATCACATTAAATAGCCATAAAACCCCTCCTCTATAAAAAATGCCAACCTCATCATGAAAACGCTTCCAGAGTTTATTTACACTGCGCAGCGAGTTAGGACTCAATAAAAAAATAATCCATAAAAAATAGAATGGAGACACTTCATGAAACAAAAGACGCTTGTAAGAGCGCTTGGGCTTACCCTCGCCCTTGCACCGCTTGCTGGTATGGCCGCAGTGGAGAACATCACTTACTTCGGTTATGCCAAATGGGGCAACATTTACACCGATAACGACGAACACAACTCAGGCAAAGGCGAGCGCAATGATGTGATTCGAGCCAGTGAAGGCTACGGTAACTACCGTTTAGGTAACGAGATGAACTGGTGGGAAGCAGGCCTCAAAGCCGACGTTTGGCAACAAGGTGATGCGTACTTTGATACCACGCTTTACCTAGGCAGTGGCGAGAGTTGGGGCGACGTTAGCTTGATCCAGATGTGGTCTGCAGGTCACGGCCTGATTGATGGACAAGCCGACGCTAAGGTATGGGCAGGTGAACGCTTCTACCGTCGTCACGAGGTCCACATGATCGACATTAAATACTGGGATACCTCTAGCACAGGTATTGGTCTAGAGGATTGGGACTTTGGTTTTGCGAAGGGCCACATCGCTTGGATGGCACCAAACTCTAGTGTCGATGACCGCAGCCTACACAACCTTGATGCGCGTCTTAGTGATATCACGCTCAGTGACACCGCTGATTTGACCGTTGGTCTGAACTATGTCTTCACACAAAACTCGAGTTATGACGAAAGTAACATCACCACTTCTGGCGCCATGCTCTCTACACTGTATCGCCAAGCTTGGGAATATGGTTCAAATACCTTTGCTTTCCAATACGGTACCGATGCGTTGGCGGGCGGTTTGATGAGTGCAGAAGGTGGTTCAAAGCGTAAGTACAGTACGGGCGTTGAACACGATGGTTACAGCTGGCGTATTTTCAACTCAGGTGATCTAAACGTGAGTGAAGATTTCCAAGTGATGTACTCCATCGCCTACCAAGATAAAAACCTCGACAACGAAGAAGGTGAGAAGTGGTTCAGTGTTGGTGCTCGCCCTCAATACAGCTGGACGGATTACATGGCAACCGCGCTAGAGGTGGGTTATGAATCGGTAGAAGCTCAGAACGGTGCTGGCACCAACGACATGTACAAAGTGACAGTGTCGCAAATGTTCCAAGCAGGCAAAGGTGTTTGGGCTCGTCCATCACTTCGTTTATTCGCGACTTACTCAGAGAAAACCGATGAGTGGGGACGCGGAGGTGATGTCTACGGACAAGCACAAAGCATAGCTACGCAAAACATAGACGAGATCACTTTCGGCTTTAACGTCGAAACGTGGTGGTAATCCTACCCGGTTACTATTTTTAGACCCAACGGGGTGAGCAAAGCGCTCACCCCTCATAGGACACAAGCAGATGAAACTAAAACCGCTAGCCACTCTTGTAATGGCATTGTCTTTGAGCGCATGCAGTGGATTGCCTGAGCAGGCTTTTAATACCGATTTGGATAAACAAACGTGCTGCTCAACCCTAGAAGCGCTGCCACTCACAACGCTGTCTACACCATTCCACCAGCAAGTTGTTGTGGATGCTGAACTGCCTATCTTGAGTGACACGGTACTACTTTCATCAAGCTCAACTTCACACCAAGCGCTTCCCGTTGTCGGCTATGAAATAACGTCAGATGCCCCATTTGCACTGCTTGTACGCTCTTATGTCGATAACCAAGCCTTGTTTGCTGCGAGCGTCTTAGTTTATGACCAAAACTGGCAGCTTGTTGCTCGTTACTCGGCACAGGATTTCGAGTATCACCCAACCGGCATGCGCGGTTTAGAGCGCATCGAGAAAGTCATCACGATCAACCCGCAACTAAACGGGGCGCAATATATAGTTCTCGCTTCCGACTCATCATTGCTTGGACAAAAACTCGCACGACAACACCCTGAACAGGTGTATGCAGAGTCTCAGAACATCATCGGCAGTAAACAGCTTCCTCTAGTCGCGGATTACCAAGCATTTGGTGTCGTCGAGGTGACCACCAGCGCGTCAAACAACAATTCCGTTCTCACACTACTGACAGAACTAGGCACACAAACTAAGCAGAAACAGAATTCTCAAATGACACAATCCGCCTCTCCAGAAGCGCTGGATGAGTGGGAAGTGTTTCAATCTCAAATCGATAAAGCACTCGAAAACAACGATGTACAGCAAGCCGCTGCGCTAGCCAACCAAGCATCACAACAAGGCTATACCCAAGCCAAAGATTATCTCGTAGAGCAGCTAGCGAAGTAGCTATTCGTCGCTCTCCGACTCATTCGCAACGCTATTCACCTGTATTTCACTGCGAAATGATTGCGAAACCAGATTAGTAACAAAGAAATTTAAGTAGGAACATCATGACAGCATTCTCAGATATTATTCAAAGACGTGATTGGGAAAACCCACAATCAGTGAACATTCACTGTCTTAAGGCTCACAGCCCTCTTTCCAGTTTCCGCGATATTGACCATGCCCGCGACGGTATTCAAGCCCAGCGTCAGTCGCTGAACGGACAATGGAAATTCAAACTGTTTGATGCGCCAGAGCAAGTTGACGGCGAGTTCATCGAGTCACAATTCAATGACAAAGACTGGGATGAGATTACTGTCCCATCAAACTGGCAAATGCAAGGTTACGACAAGCCTATCTACGCCAATGTGAAATACCCATTTGAGGTAAACCCGCCGTTTGTACCAAGTGATAACCCAACAGGTTGCTACCGCACTACCGTGTCACTTTCTGAGGCGGACTTGATCAATACCCAACGCATTATCTTTGATGGAGTGAACTCGGCTTTCCACCTTTGGTGTAACGGCACTTGGGTTGGCTACAGCCAAGATAGTCGCCTGCCTTCTGAATTTGACCTAACGCCGTACCTTGTCGCAGGTGACAACAGCTTATCCGTCATGGTGATTCGCTGGAGTGATGGCAGCTACCTAGAAGACCAAGACATGTGGTGGCTAAGTGGTATCTTCCGCGACGTGACTTTGCTGTCTAAACCACAACACTGTATTGAAGACGTGTTCATCACGCCAGATTTAGACGCGTGTTACCGCGATGGTTCACTGTCGATTGCCACTTCGATTTCTGCGCCTGACACCTACCAAGTTCAAGTGCAGCTCTTTGATGGCGAACAAGCCGTGACAGATCCACGCATCGACCGTCCGCACAACCGTCGCATCGACGAACGTGGCACATGGGATGACGTGGTATTCCAAACGTTGCAATTACGCGAGCCAAAGAAATGGACGGCGGAAACACCGAACCTTTACCGCTTAGTCGTTTCACTATTGGATGAAAACGGCACGCACTTAGAAAGCGAAGCGTACCCTGTGGGCTTCCGTAAAGTCGAAATCAACGATGGCCAATTGAAGCTAAACGGAAAGCCTTTGTTGATCCGCGGCGTGAACCGTCACGAACATCACCCAGAACTCGGTCATGTGATGACCGAAGAAGACATGATCCGCGACATCCGCTTAATGAAGCAATACAACTTCAACGCGGTACGTACGGCGCACTACCCGAACCACCCTCGTTGGTACGAACTGTGTGACCAATACGGCTTGTACGTGTGCGATGAGGCGAACATCGAAACCCATGGCATGCAACCAATGAGCCGCCTATCGAGCGATCCACAATGGGCACACGCTTACATGAGCCGCTACACCCAAATGGTGATGCGCGATAAGAACCACCCTTCGATCATCATCTGGTCTTTAGGTAACGAATCCGGTCACGGCAGCAACCACAATGCCATGTACGCTTGGTCTAAAAACTACGACCCGTCTCGCCCTGTGCAGTACGAAGGCGGCGGTTCAAACACCACAGCAACCGACATCATTGCGCCAATGTACGCGCGTGTGAATACGGTCATTGAAGACGAAGCCGTGCCTAAATGGGCAATCAAGAAATGGGTATCGTTACCAAACGAAACTCGCCCTTTGATTTTGTGTGAATACGCACACGCGATGGGGAACAGTTTGGGTAGCTTTAATGATTACTGGGATGCGTTTCGCGATTACCCTCGCCTACAAGGCGGCTTTATTTGGGATTGGGTGGATCAAGGCTTGAGCCAATGGGATGAAAACGGCCAACACTTCTGGGCTTACGGCGGCGACTTTGGTGATGAAATCAATGACCGTCAGTTCTGCATCAATGGTTTGATCTTCCCAGATCGCACAGTTCATCCAACGTTGGAAGAAGCAAAATACTGCCAACGCATGATCACTGTGTCACTGCAAGAGCAAACCAAAGACGCTTGCACGCTGTTAGTGACTAACGAGAACTTGTTCCGTGCGACCGATAATGAGCAGTTGAACTGGTCTTTGTTGGAAGATGGCAAAGTCATCCAAACGGGGTCATTGGCGCTTAACGTAGAAGCCGACAGCCAAGCAAGCATTGAGATTGCCTTTAACTTCACGCCAAAAGCGGAAGCGCAATACCATTTAAATACCGACATTACTCTGATTGCTGCAACGCTTTGGGCAGACGCGGAGCACGTCG
This sequence comes from Vibrio sp. D404a, assembly GCF_030248535.1. Classification (GTDB taxonomy): domain Bacteria; phylum Pseudomonadota; class Gammaproteobacteria; order Enterobacterales; family Vibrionaceae; genus Vibrio. The sequence goes on from NZ_JAHGAJ010000036.1 coordinate 55,634, forward strand.
TCGCTTCTGAGCAAATGCTGCTACGCAATACCGCTGGCCTTGTTCTGCCAACATTGGAAACGCAACCAGCGCCAATGCTAACGCAGCAAGGCGATGCGATCTTAATATCTAGCCAAGACGAAAAGTACCAGTGGATTTGGGATAGCCAAACGGGCTTGATCACTGATTGGCGTGTTGATGGCGAAGCACAAATGCTTGCGGCACCACAAGATAACTTCTTCCGTGCACCACTGGATAACGACATCGGCGTGAGCGAAATCGACAATGTCGATCCAAACGCTTGGATGTGCCGTTGGGACATGGCGGGTATCGGCCAGTGGGAACGCCAATGTGTCGCTTGCCACAGTGAAACTCTGGCGCACGCAGTGAAAGTGACCTCAACGTTCGCTTACCACTTTAATGGGGAAGTTCAGGCGATCACGACTTGGACGCACACACTGAGCAATAACGGTGAGATGACATTGGCTGTCGACGTGAAGCTGGCTGATGATTTACCACCAATGCCACGCATCGGTTTGGAGTTCGAACTGCCATTGAATGAGCAAAACGCGCCGATCACATGGCAAGGCTTAGGCCCATTTGAAAACTACCCAGACCGTTTGGCAGCGGCGCGCTTCGGCCAGCACACACAAACGCTTGAGCAAATGCACACGCCGTACATTTTCCCAACCGATAGCGGTCTGCGTTGTGGTACGCAATGGTTGAAGGTGAATGAGTTAGAAATCTCGGGTGACTTCCAGTTCAGTGTGAGTCAGTACGCCCAGCAGCACTTAGCAGCAGCGAAACACACCAATGATTTGGTCGCAGAAGAGAAGATTTACGTGCGCTTAGACCATAAACACATGGGCGTTGGTGGTGATGACTCTTGGAGCCCAAGTGTGCACAAGGAATTTCAGTTAACAGACAATCAATACGCTTACAAAGTGATGTTTAAACCCGCTCAGTAAACTACTGAATGAAAAATAAAAAGCGCCAAGGCATAACCTTGGCGCTTTTCTTTGCTGTTAGTCTTGATTTAAATCGTAGTCCGAAATCGCAGCTTTTAGTTCGCTTAGATCCGATGAACACAAGTGCCGCTTCAGAGCTTCAAATTTTTCTGTTGGCCAATCATACACCTTCAGTTCTATAAGCTCTGAGATGACCTCCGGCTCAAAACGATACTTAATCACTTTTGCTGGTGAGCCAGCCACAACGCTGTATGGAGGGACATTTTTAGTGACCACGCTGTTTGCAGCCACAATCGCACCCTCGCCGATAGATACACCAGGCATGATCATCGATCTCATACCAAGCCAAGAACCATCTCCGATGTGGGTATCACCTTTACCGATATAGGCTTTTTCAATGTGCTCCATAAAGGGATATAAACAGAACCAATCCGCTCGGTGGGTATGGTTGCCGCCCATTAAGATAACCACTTCAGCACCGATGCACACATAGTCGCCGATGTATAACTGATCAATTTCCCATCGAGGCTCCCATTGACGACTCACCTCATCCCCATGCAAATATCGAACAACAGACTCTTCGAATCCGTTATCCCAGCAATCACTGTAATAACTGTGCTCGCCTTTCACAAAGATATTGGGGTTGGAAACCACTTCATGTAAATATTGGAATTTTGACCAATGTTTCTTTTGCATACTTACCTCTAACTCGTTTGAATTTAAATTTTTATAGTCAAAAACTTAACGAGTCAGTGGATACGGGGCTGTTTCAATAGAGGGTTGAGAGTCATAGAAACCTCTGCAATATAGGAAGAGTCAGCATACTAACACAATACAAGATGTGACAGGAGCCTTTAAGATTACCAATCACCACCTCCAAAGTGGTTACTATTACACCGTGAGAATGACTTTACCTGATAAAGGCTGATCGGATTCAATAAGCTCAATTGCTTTGTGCACCTCTTTCAACGACAGGCAGCATTCGACATCTAGCCTCACCCCATGGCGTAAAAAGTGCTCTAACATCTTTTCAAACGCTTCACGTCGCACGGTATTCCCTACATGCTTTTCCCAGTAGCGAAGAAAAAATGTACTGAACTCAACGTCCAACCTCTTGGCATTTCTAAAAAATGAAGGGGGATAAATTTCTAAAGAAAGAGTTCCATAATTGACAAACGTCCCTCCCTTTTCCAACGTTAGGAGCAATGCCTCTCCAGCTTTCCCGCCAATCGCATCAAATGCAACGTTGGGTACTGGTGCACCTAACTTGTGGATCTGGGACGCTAAGTCCTGTTTTGCATCAATGATATATGGAGAGTCAAATGGATAGTCGCTAGGGCGCGTTGTCACCACAATGAGCGAGAAACCTAAAGAGCAAGACAATTGAGAAAAGATTTTACCGATTGCGGAGCTTCCGGCGTTGATGATGAGACAATCTCCAATAGTGAGCTTTGCAATCTCACTCGTTAACACCCACGAGGTTAGCGCGTTAATATATAACTGACTTGCATAACCACAATCTAAAGATTGAGGGACACGAAAGAGGTTGTCTGGAGAGGTATCAATATAATGTTGCCAAGTACCACTCGTTGCGACCACCACACGCTCCCCGAGAGAAAACTCAGGGCTACGAGATTGGATGACTTGTCCAACCGCTTCAAAACCAGGAACTCTCGGAGGGATATGGTTCTTGCTATATTGCCCTACACCATGAATCGAGAGTAAATCACTAGGGTTAATGTTCGTCGCTTCAATTTCAACTCTAACCTTACCCTCTTCGAGCTCTCCTAAAGAAATAGACTCAAGCTGTAAAGATTCTTGCGGATGACCAAAGTGGAGCTGATTAACACGATAATTGAGCAATGACATAACGATTGATTTATAAGTAACTACTGGTTAACTAACAAGAATATCGTGTCTCTTATTCCTGAGCAAACGCGCTCCTCGTTTGAAGGTTGTGCTTATTGAATATCAACGTACTACTTAATCAACGCTAAGATCGCTTTAAACTCTGGGGCACGGCAATCTTCGACCATTTCGTATAAACACATTTCAACGCCCGTCAATCCAACACCATTCGCTGTGAGTTTAGCCATAGCTAGCGCTTTGTTTGCTGCCGTTCTTGAAGCTGTACAATCCGTGACAAGCTCCACTCGGTAACCCATTTTTCGCAAAGATAAAGCCGTTTGATAAACGCAGATATGCGCTTCGATCCCACAGATTAGCCATGTGTCGACTTTGGTATTCTCCACCGCCAATTTAAACGTGGCTTCTTTGCATCCATCAAAAGTGTATTTAGCGATAGCTAGATGATCTTTCGCCAGCACTTCACGAATCGGCTCAGCTGTTGGACCTAAACGCTCTGGATTCTGTTCTAACCATAGGATAGGTAAATTAAGCGCTTTCGCTCCTTTCACCAACTTAGTGGTATTTTCAATTACAGCATCACTTTCATGCATCAAGGTCGCCAACTTGCCTTGAACATCAACGACGATCAGTCCTGTGGTGTTTTTCGATAGCATTTTCGTCTCCTCTCTTCGAGTATCTATAAAAACCTCAAGCTCGATAATTTGCTATAAATGATTGTAACTTAACCCCAGATTTGAGAACTATTTAACCTAAACAGCATTCAAGCTTGTCGTTAACGAACACTCTTCATCGCTAGGCGGTATTGAGTAGGTGTGGTTCTTTTATAAGCTTTGAACTGTCGATTGAAGTTAGCTTGATTATCATAGCCAACTTTTTCGATGATGATGCCAATCGGTAGGTCTGTATTCATCAACATATCGCAAGCGACGTTCAGGCGAATCTTTCTAAGCCGCTGGCTAAAACTTTCGTTGAAGTGTTTTGCAAAGATCCGACGCACGCTGCTTTCACTCAAAAATAAATACTCAGCAAGGTCACTTGGCGCGATATTCTGATTGAAGTGTGATAGGAGATATTCGTCAATTTTTTCAAGATTCTTGTGGGTTTTGTTAGCCTTAGTGTCCACCTTCAAGGTACTGACATTTATCAGCCGAACGGCCCCATCATCTCCCAGTAATAATCCGAAGATAGCCAGTAAGTTGGACAGCTGCTGCGTTGGTGAACAGTCAAGAATGTTGGCTAGCAAAGCAACGACTTGCTCGGTGGTTTTCTTTGTAAATTGCACACCTCGATGTGCGTCTTTAAGAAGATCTGTTAACGATGTGAGTTCAGGGCAAAGATGGATTAAAGACTCAATCCACTCTTTACGAAACCAGATTACGTGGGTCTCACACTGCTTTGAATCCTCGACAGAGTCTGAATAGATCGCATGCGGAAGGCCAGCACACACAAACGCTTGATCAAATGCTCACGCCGTACATATTCCCAACCGACAGTGGCCTAAGTTGTGGCACACAATGGTTGAAGGTGAATGAGTTAGAAATCTCGGGTGACTTCCAGTTCAATGTAAATCAGTACGCTCAGCAACATTTAGCAGCAGCGAAAAACACTAACGATTTAGTTGATTTACGTACGCCTAGACCATAAACACATGGGCGTTGGCGGTGATGACTCTTGGAGCCCAAGTGTGCACAAGGAATTCCAGTTAACGGACAATCAATACGCTAACAAGGTGACGTTTAAACCCGCTCAGCAAGCGATAGAAGACATAAACACACGCCAATGTAGATCAATCCCAAAGTTCCGGCTTGGGGATTTTTCACATTTCTAAACACCTTCAAAAATTTAAAATTCATTTCACTACCACTTCATTTATATGACAGAAAATTCAAATGTAATTAAGTTAAGTTAGATTATATCTAATTTAACTACACGTAATTTTAATATTTCTACTTCAATATCCATTGTCATCAAATACAGCGATGAAGTAGAAAAAAATCATGTGGCACTTTCAAAATCCAGTTGAAATTATCAGTGGTGATAATGCATTAAGCGAATTACATTCAAGAATAAATGGGCGCAATTATTCAATAGTCACCTATGACAACGACGTATTTAAAACATATACAGAAGAAGTCATTCAAGCGATTGGTCACCAGCCCAACCACATTATTGATGGTGTAGTTGAAAACCCTCACTTTGATAATTTAAGTCTGCTTTGTGACCAATTAGGTCAGCAAAAAGAGAATACCGAAGTTTTTGTCGCGCTTGGTGGCGGTTCAGTAATGGACACCACAAAGGTATTGGCCGCGAGCAGTGGTGATTTCAATCGTGTAGTTGACTACTTAACAGGCAAAGTAGATGCGGACTCGTTGACTTACCAAGAAATCATTGCGATACCAACCACTGCAGGAACAGGCAGTGAGGTAACACATTGGGGCACCGTTTGGGACCCAGAAAACGACAAGAAATACTCTCTATCCGACCCGAGACTATACCCAACAGCAGCCATTGTACATGCGCCATTTACGGCAAAGCTACCGGTCTCAATTACCGTAAGCACTGGGCTTGATGCTCTCTCTCACGCACTTGAAAGCTTATGGAATAAAAACCGGAATCCGATCAGTGCGGTTTTTGCTGTCACAGCATCAAAAGCGATCATCACTATATTGCCGAAACTGGTAAAACAACCCACAAACTTAACACTTAGAACCAAAATGCAAGAAGCAGCTTTGATGGCAGGCCTCGCTTTCTCGAATACAAAAACCTCTATTGCCCACAACATGTCCTACGCGGTCACACTAGAAAAAGGCACAGCACATGGCATTGCATGCAGCTTTACGCTACCCGCAATCATTCGCTCTATTGACACCGACGACCAAGAGCTCATCAACTATTTAGAAACTATTTTTGACTCAAGCATTGGGCAAGCTGCCAAAAAAATGGAGCGATTTCTTAACGAGCTCAATATTAAAACAGATCCAATCAGTTACGGATATTCAAAAGAACAATGGAATAGCTTAGTAGAGCAAGCATCACAAGGCCAAAGGGGGAGAAATTTCTCAGGAAATATTAATCAACTTATTGCGAATTTTAATTAAATTGGATTTATGAAATGAAAACAGTAGAAGCAGTTATATTTGACTGGGCAGGAACCACGGTTGATTTTGGTTCTTTTGCTCCCACCACAATTTTTGTTGAAGCATTTAAAGAAGCCTTCAATTTCGAAATAACTCTAGGCGAAGCTCGTGGCCCAATGGGAATGGGGAAATGGGATCACATTCGTACGTTGGGCAACGATGAAGCAATCTCGGCACGTTGGATTCAACATTTCGGTGCACCTATGACAGACGAGCAAGTCACCGCCATTTACAACGCTTTCATGCCATTGCAAATAAAGAAAGTTCAGCAACCTGAGCATTCAAGCTTGATCCCCGGAGCTACTGAAACATTAGCGTTTCTTGCCCAGCACAACATTAAAGTCGGATCGTGTTCTGGCTACCCTCGCCCAGTGATGGAAGCACTTATCCCGGCCGCAGCAGCAAATGGTTATAGCCCCGATTGTGTCGTAGCTAGCGATGATCTTCGAGCTGGCAGCCGACCAGGCCCTTGGATGGCACTCCAAAACGTCATTGAACTCGGTGTGAATAGCGTTGCTCGATGCATCAAAGTCGATGACTCAGTACCAGGCATAGATGAAGGACTGAATGCTGGAATGTGGACCGTCGGACTTTCCCTCTCTGGTAACGAAGCAGGATTCACGCTCAATGAATTCTTAGAAGCAACCGACGAACAGAAAGCCAATGCTCGCGAACTGGCGAGCAAAAAACTGCGAGACGCTAACGCGCATTACGTCATCGATACGATCGCAGACCTACCAGCTGTTATCAACGATATAAACCGCCGCATCGCTGCTGGCGAACGCCCTTAAAACTGACAAAACGAAGATTGGACACCATGGCAGATATACATCTTTCAAATATTAAAAAATCATTTGGTCAAACGGAAATCCTAAAAGGAATCAATCTTGATATAAAGGATGGTGAGTTTTTAACATTGGTCGGGGCTTCAGGCAGCGGGAAATCGACGCTGTTACGAATAATCTCAGGCCTCGAAGAACAATCAGAGGGTCACATCCGCATTGGTGGTACGGATATTTCGGATAAACGTCCAAAAGATCGCGACCTTGCTATGGTTTTCCAATCTTATGCGCTCTACCCGCATTTAACCGTGCGCGAGAACATGCAAGTGCCTTTGAGAATGCGTATGCCACTTTGGCAAAGGTTCCCCTTTGTAGACAAAGTAAACAGCGAAAGCAGAGCATCAGCCAAATCGATCGATCGTCGCGTTCAGGACGTGGCGGGGCAACTGCATATCGAACACTTACTAGACCGTAAACCCGGTGAACTGTCCGGAGGACAGTGCCAACGCGTAGCGTTAGGCCGAGCGATGGTAAGAAAGCCTTCTGCGTTTCTGATGGACGAACCTCTTTCCAATCTGGATGCAAAGCTGCGTGTCCACATGCGCGGAGAGTTAACACAAATTCACAGAGATATTGGCACAACCTTTGTGTACGTCACACACGACCAAGTGGAAGCGATGACCATGTCTGATCGCATTGCACTTCTTGTAGAAGGCGAACTGATACAAGTCGACACGCCTACCAATATGTATAACAACCCAAATCATCTTAAAGTTGCTGAGTTTATTGGTAGTCCAAAGATCAACACGATTCCAGCTTTGGTTGATGACCATGGCTCAATAATCTTTGATGGCCAAGCATTGGATAACGTCAAACTCAACGCCACCAAATGTGATGCTCCCATTACCATTGCCGTACGATCCGAAGACATGAAAATTGTTCCTAACGGCAAGATGCAAGCATCTATTACCCATATTGAAAACATGGGTGGCGAGAAGATCATTTTTGCTGAAGCCAACTGGTCAAAAGGCAAAATCGCCATCAAAGTTTCAACCAAAGAAGCTGCCTACTTAACACAAGGCGATACCATTTATCTCGAAATGAATATCGAAAACCTCATGTACTTCAATCGAGATGGCAGTCGTATTCAACAGATCGATATCATGATGGAGGCAGCATAAAATGTCCCAAGAAATGGCAATGCCACTTCCATCTCAAAAAGCAGACAAACTTACCCTAGGGCAAAGGCGCGAGCAACGAAGTGCTTGGCTACTCACACTGCCTGCAGTGGTACTTATGATGCTGTTCTTAATCGGCCCCATTATTGCCGTCATTACCTTGTCATTTACCGATTGGCAACTTGGCATGGCCAGCTTCTCTTGGGTGGGCATTGATAACTATATCCAACTAATCAATGACGACACATTTTGGAAAGCACTTAAAAACACCCTACTTTATGTCGGTATCGTTTTGCCATTTTCGGTCATCGGTGGCCTTGCTATCGCCATCCTAATCGAAGCAAGACCTAGTGGAAAAAGTGTCTATCGGACTGCATTTTTCCTACCAGTAATGGGAACGTTGATCGCAATGTCGATTGTTTGGGAATACATCCTGCAACCCGACTTCGGCCTACTCAACATGATACTGAATCAACTCGGTGTCGATGGGAAAAACTGGCTCAACGACAAAGACACCGTGATCTACGTACTCGCGGCCATAGGTATCTGGCACCAACTTGGTTACAACATGGTTCTATTCATGTCTGGCCTTATGGCGATCCCTAAACATCTATACGAAGCCGCTGAGATGGATGGCGTCCCTAATGGTTTGTCACGCTTCAAACTCATTACATGGCCAATGTTAGGGCCAGTCACGCTCTTCGTGCTGGTGATCTCTGCAATCAAAGCATTTCAAGTGTTTGATACTGTTGAGGTGCTCACCCAAGGCGGACCAAGTAAAAACTCTGAAGTATTACTGCACCTTATGTATGTCGAAGGGTTCCAATTCTTCCGCACAAGTTACGCAGCCGCGATCACCGTTATTTTTCTGTTCATTGTACTGATGATTACCGTTGTAAAAATGCGTTTTATGGAAAAGAAGGTTCACTACTAATGAAACGACTCGATTTGTTTGGTCTCTTTCGCCACATCACACTCGTTATTTTTGCGTTGGCTTTCCTAATGCCCTTTATTTGGATGGTTCTCACTTCCATCAAACCAGAAAACGAGATCTTCTTAAACGAAATACGTTGGCTTCCAGAAAGGTTCGCTGGGTATGAAAATTACAGCACAGCACTGTCTGAAACCCCACTGCTCAAATTCATGTTGAATGGTGTGATAGTCACTGTCGCCATTTTCTTGAGTCAGATAGCTGTCGCTGTGCCAGCATCATACGCACTATCAAAGTTGCAGTTTAAAGGTAAGCAAGTGGTGTTTATCGCAATTCTTGCTTGCTTGATGATTCCACCGCAAGCGGTATCTATCCCATGGTACCTATTGATGTACAAATTCGGATGGTTAAACAGCTATGAAGGCCTGATCGCACCATTCTCTATCTCAGTATTCGGCATATTCTTGATGCGTCAGTTTTTTAATTCGGTACCGGATGACCTTATTTCTGCTGCTCGTTTAGACGGTTTTAGTGAATTCGGGATCATCTGGCGAATAATGGTACCGACCGCGATACCAGCATTAATCGCCTTTGGAATTTTTTCAATCGTCGCTCACTGGAACGACTACTTCTGGCCTCTCATCATAGCTAACAGCCAGGATGTTTACACGCCACCATTGGGGGTTGTCGCCTTTAAGAGTGATGAAGCTGGTGACAATTACGGGCCACTAATGGCAGCGGCAACAATCATCGTTGCTCCGTTAATCATCGCCTATTTATGTGCGCAAAAACGTTTTATTGAAGGCATTACGATGTCAGGAATGAAGTAACACATCTGTTATTGCAAGAAACACCTTTGAGCATACCCAAGATGGTTTAAACACCGGACATGCTCAAATCAACTTAGACCAATAGTCCGAAGGAAACAGGGCTAAACATTGAAGTATCGGAGAATAAAATGACACGTAAGTTTATCGCATTTGCCGCTATGACCTTATCAACATCAGCGGTTGCAGATACGACCATTGTTGTGCAATACCCATATGGCGAGCTATTTGATGGGCTACACAAACAATTGGCGCAAGACTTCGAACAGGCTCACCCAGATATCAAAGTTAAGTTCCGATCCAACTACGAGAACTACGAAGATGCAACACAAAAAGTCATGCGTGAGGCAATTACGAATCAGTTGCCAGATGTTAGCTTTCAAGGATTAAACCGCGTCTTGCCTCTATACGAACGTAACATTGCGGTACCTCTTGATCAGTTCATTACTGAAGAAGATAGAACACAAAACGGTTATGACGACTCCATGATGTCTCCAAGCAAATTTGATGGGCAAACATATGGGTTACCCTTTGCTGTATCGATGCCCATCGTCTACTTCAATGCAGACTTAGTAAAACAAGCAACTGGCGAACCTACACTGCCAAGTTCATGGGCAGATATTTACTCTGTCGCTGCAAAAATCAATGAGCTCGAAGGTAACCCTAAAGGCATGTATTACGACTGGAACATCACAGGAAATTGGTTATGGCTATCTCTTGTTATGTCACAAGGCGGCGATATTTTACGTGACGGGAAAGTAGCATTCGACGGAGAAGAGGGACAGTGGGCGATCAACCAATTGGCTCAAATGCATACTAAAGCCGACATGCCGGACTACCAGCGCAGAAGTGCAGAACGTTCATTTGGCGCAGGCAACATCGGTATTTATGTCACGTCAACATCCAACCTAGCCATGTTCGAACGCTCTATTGGCGATAAGTTTGAACTGAAGACAGTCCAATTCCCAGAAGTACGTGATGGTGGCACTTTGCCAGTGGGTGGTAATGCGGTTGTTATGCTTTCTAAAGATAAGAAACAACAGGAAGCAGCGTGGAAATACATCAAATACATCACTGGTCCAGAGGGAAATCAACAGATCCCACATTTTACGGGTTATATGCCGCCCAACCAAATAGCAGCTCAATCTTTAGACGCTTTTTATCAAGAGCGACCAAATCATAAAACCGCAGTATCGTCGCTGCCTTTGATGGACACGTGGGTTTCTTTCCCTGGTGCTAATGGTTTGAAGATTACCGATGTAATATCAGACGAACTCCACACAGTCGTATCTGGTGCGCGAGCTCAGGGTGATGAACCTAAGGCTGTACTCGAAGAAATGAGTAATAAAGTAAATCAACTTTTGAACTAGAAACCAATAGGTCAGTTCCTCATTGCATTTAGGGGCTGGCCTTTGAATTAAGAGAGACATATGATTGTTTTTGATTTTGATGGGGTAATCTGCGACAGCTTAGAAGTGTGCCGCAATGCGTGCCAATATGCTGTTGGTAAGCAACACTCTCCCATACTCATTGAAACGAATCCGTTCCGATACTTAGATCCAGTGACATTTGAAACCCTTGCCTCTGAACTCGGGCTAGATGAGCCACAATTTGCTAGGGACGTGGGTGAGTTTGTGTCCAATAACAGTACTAAGACGAAATTCTTCTACGGCATTGACGCAGTAGTCCAACAACTATCTCAATCACACCGCCTATTCATCGTCAGTGCCAGTAATAGCGAAGCAGTGCGTCTCCAATTAGTGAGGCATGGTTTGGATTCCTATTTTGAAGATATTTTAGGGGGCGATAGACCTGGTAGTAAGAGTGAGAAAATCCTTGAACTGAAACGCACCCACTCAACGGCCGCGATTATGATTGGTGATTGCATTAGTGATATCAAAGCCGCTCACGAGAGCAGTTCACAATCTATTGCTGTGACTTGGGGGTGGCAATCGCAGAGTTACTTAGAACAGGCTAAACCGACTGCAGTCGCACAAAACGTCTCAGCATTAACATCAATAGTGCACCAACTATCCGACATATCTGAATTAATGGCTTAATCATGAAAATCATTCACTTAACAGACACTCATCTGGGTTACACTGGCCAAGAAATCTATCAACGATCCCCTATTCCCGCTTTAGAAAAGGCCATTAAGAGTATCAACCAAGAGCACACCGACGCTGAGATGCTGGTGATCACCGGAGATTTGGCTCATGCAGGTCACCCAGAGGCTTATCAAAACCTCAAGTCCATTCTAGAAAAATTAACTATCCCCTATCATTTAGTCATCGGAAACCATGACGACAGACCAACGATTTCAGAGCTATTTCACGACTTTGAGTTGGATGAAAATGGCTTTGCCCAAAAAGTAATCACCACTAAAAAAGGGCTATTTATCCTTCTCGATACCGTCATTGAAGGCACACACGCAGGCTACTATTGTGAAACGCGTTTTGCGTGGCTTGAAAAACAATTAGCGAAAGCGAATAACACTCCCGTGTATGTTTTTATGCATCATGCTCCTTTTGACACCGGTATCCCCGCGATGGATGTAATCAGCCTAGAGAAGTCACACGGTGAACGACTGGGAGAGCTCTTCGATAAATACAACAATGTTAAACACCTATTTTTTGGTCATTACCATCGTCCTATCGCCGGACAATGGCGCGGCATTGCATTTTCAACACTCCGTGGGATGAACCATCAAGTACGCTTAGACCTTCACAGAGATAATATGATTCAAGGATGTTTTGAAGAGCCTCAATACTGCGTCGTGCTTCTGGAAGACGATCGTACTCTTATTCACTACCATGACTACATGTATCAGAGTGAGCACTTTGATATTGGCAACCCTGTAGAGGCTCACATATAAAACATTGTGACTCCATTCATATATGCTGGCCTCTATCGATGGTATTTTTCGTTGAGGCCATCTATGGTTCAGAAATGAAGAGGGTTGTGTAGAGTCGGCTCTGCACACTTTAAGAAGGCTTGAACAAGGCGACTTCCCAAACGTTCATTAGAAACAGCAAAACTATACTTCATCCCTAAATGGCTGTTCTTAAATGATTTTGCAATAATTCGAGCGTCTTCAATATGCTCGTGCTCGGTGACAACACTGACACCTAACCCCTGAGCGACCCCTTCACGTATCGCTTCACGGCTGCCAATTTCGAGGTTACCAGCAAGTTGTATGCTGTGCTCATCAAGAGCTTGTTCAAAGATAGCTCGAGTCATCGAGCCATGTTCACGACACAACAAAATTTGATTATTGAAATCTGAATACTCTAATGACTCTTTCCCTGACAAAGGATGCTCTTTAGGCAAAATTGCGATGAGCTTATCTTCCTGACATAAGAATGTACGGAAACCTGGAATAGCTTGTTTATGTACAAACAACCCGACATCGACTTCTCCAGTTTGTAGAAGGTTTAGGGCTTTCTCATTAGAGCCATAGACAACTTTGATTTTAATTTTTGGATACTTGGTGACAAAGTGTTTGAGTGCTTGAGTGATGTGGTAAGGACTCACCGCAGAAATGGTAAGTGTGCCGTGAATCAACTTACCATGAGATTGCATAAACTCATCGATTTCACGCACACCATTAATGACAGAGCGACACAAAGGCATTAACTGTAACCCTAGGTCTGTTAAGCGGTTATTCCCCCTCCCCCGAGTGAATAACTTAGCGTTGTAGAGCGCTTCCAATTCACCGACCTGCTTTATAATCGTTGGCTGGGATAAACCCAAATTGTCTGCTGCTTTCTTAAAACTCCTGTATCGCCCTACTTCATAAAACGCCCTAAGCAGTGGCAGCGTTATTGGTGATACTCTCCTGTCAAACATCGAACTAATCCAAACTCCCTGATAAAAAACCGTTACTGATATTAAAAAGAACGATTATTACCATGACAATAAGACAAGTGGATGACGAAGCAATAAAACAATGGGTTATTAACGCTCGAAGGCATAAAGCCTATAAAATACTTAGCTATTCAATCAGACCTAAGATCTCTTTAAACTCGGGCGCACGACAGTCTTCGACCATTTCGTATAAACACATTTCAACGCCCGTCAATCCAACACCATTCGCAGTGAGCTTAGCCATAGCAAGCGCTTTGTTTGCCGCCGTTCTTGACGCTGTGCAATCCGTTACAAGCTCTACTCGGTAACCCATTTTTCGCAAAGATAAAGCCGTTTGATAAACGCAGATATGCGCTTCGACCCCACAGATTAGCCATGTGTCGACCTTAGTATTCTCTACCGCCAATTTAAACGTGGCTTCTTTGCACCCATCAAAAGTGTATTTAGCGATGGCTAGATGATCTTGTGCCAGCACTTCACGAATCGGCTCAGCTGTTGGACCTAAACGCTCTGGATTCTGTTCTAACCATACGATAGGTAAATTGAGCGCTTTCGCTCCTTTCACCAACTTAGTGGTATTTTCAATTACAACATCACTTTCATGCATCAAGGTCGCCAGCTTGCCTTGAACATCAACGACGATCAGTCCTGTATTTTTTTAGATAACATCTTCACCTCCTATGAGTTAATTACCTTACAACGATGCTAATTTTCCATAAATATACGCAAGCTCAGCCACCGTTTTAGCCGAGAACCTTTTTAACAGGCTTGCGCGATGCACTTCCACGGTTCGCATCGCAATACAAAGCTCGTCCGCAATGCGGATATTGCGCTTGCCCGCGATAATCAAACGCAGAATGTCTTTCTCTCTTGGCGTCAGCGATTCATAAGCAGCTTTCGCGCCCGCGATATCGAGGTTCGCTGCCGACTGAACTTGCCCTTTAAGGATCGCTTGTGCGAGATCTGCCCCTTTTACTGGCTTTTGAAAAAAATCGACCGCTCCGGCTTGCAGCGCATCGACCGCCATTGGTACATCGCCATGCCCTGTTAAGTAGATGACCGCTAGAGGACTTTTGGCTTCATTGAGAATCTGATGGACTTGTTGACCCCGCAAGTTCGGCATTCGGCTATCGAGAATCACGCATCCCGCTTGTTGAGTGTCAACGCCATCAAGAAATGCCTGACCATCAGCAAACGTGGTGACTAAAAAGTCGTGCTCCTCAAGCATAAACGCTAAAGAATCTCGCACTGACTCATCATCGTCGACCACAAATACGGGCAGTTGCTTGTCACTCATTTACTTCTCCTGCGGATTTTCATTGTTATTATTTGAGGCTGGTTTATTGACTGATGCCAAGCCCTCTGCCTGATAAGGCAAAGTCAATTCGACCAAGCAACCATGCGGTTCAATCGATTGAATACTGAATTCTCCGGCGTGCATTTCCATCACATCTCGGCAAATCGCCAATCCCAACCCTAGCCCTTCTTGTTTCGTACTGACAAACGCATCGGTCGGGTTGTCATGCTCTAACCCAGTACCATTATCAACCACCCGAATCGACAGGCTTTGTGCTTGATAATCCGTGTGAAGCGCAATTTTTCCTTGATGGTCACTGGGATGATTTTCAGCGTACATCACACAAGCATCGATCGAGTTGTTAATGACGTTCACTAATACTTGCTGTAAACCCACGGCATCGGCTTCTGTTAATTGGGGTTGTCCTTCGGTGCTGCGCACCACTTCAATGCTGTGTTTGTGTAAGCGGAAGTTTAACAGCTCAATCGTATCAGCAATCAGTTGTTCTATATCGCATATCGCCATGTCGACACTGCGCTTTTTAATCAAGGTTCGAAGGCGACAAACGATCGCATCGGCACGCTCTACTTGGGTCTGGATTTTTTCTAATACCGGAACAATATCTTCATGTGGACGCTTCTTGGCTAAGCGCAACAAACCTCCTTCGCTATAGTTTCTAATTGCGGCCAAAGGCTGGTTGATCTCGTGTGCCAGACTGCTACCCAATTCACCAACAATAGCCACTCGTTGTGAGTGTTCCAGCATTTCACTCTTTTCCTTTAAACGAGACAAAGTTGCCTCGAGCGCCTTTTTGCTTTTGCTAAATCGGTACTCCAACCAGAAGTGATAGCCATTGAGTACAATCACAAACAGGAACAGAGCCCATGCCCACTCCTGATGCAAGCGCAACCAACGAAGTGCTTCTCTCCACCAAGGTTGTTGCAGTGGATGGAGATCCATTGCTTGATAGAGTTTATCAATAGACAGCAGACTGACCGGAGATGTCCAACCGGAGGCTTTGGCAGCAATCGCCGCAGCATGTTCCTCCGGCATAGAAAGCAAGGCTCGGCTTATTTGCTTCGCCAGTGTCGACGACCCTCGTTCGGTTTTAGCAAATGACCAGTTTGGGTACAACGGCGTTGACACCGCACAGTCGGTTTGAGGAAGTTCAAGCGGACTTAACACCCGCAATTGTCCCTCTTCCAATAATCCTTCACCTTCCATTTGTTCAACAAGACAAGCAGGTACAACTGCCGCTTCTACAGTGTGGTCACGCAATTGGTAAAGATTGGCGTCTATCGGAAAACCTAAGTAACGCACATCCGAGAAAAAATCATTCGGACCAAGCCCCCGTTCAATAATTTGATAACGCAGCGTTAAGTAACCACCAAACGCCTTTTCTGATACCGCGGCAATCGGCAAACCGGACACATCATTGAGAGTGGAATAAGGCGAATCAGAACGCACCACCAGCGCAGAGCCAATGCCGTAATTGGAGTGTTCTGGCGCTTGACTGGTCAACGTCGCTATCCAAGACAAGGCGTATTGACGTCCCAAGCGCACCGCTTGTCCGGGGTTAGTGAGAATGAAGTCCATGCTTTGGTTTTCAACCGCTTCGGTCATGCCATCGAGATCTAACGGATGGAGAACAAACCGGACTTCAGGGATCTGTTGATTGAGCCAGTCAATCGTCGGTTGCCAACGCTGCTCCGCATATAAATGGCCGCGTATGGCTAACACACCCACATCGACTTGCGGTTTAGAGGATGCGCTGGAATCTAATGTTTGTGTTGGTGCTGCGTGTACAAAAGAAACCGTGAGGTAGCCGAGTATGAGACTGATGAAAACAATCCATAAGCGAATGAAGTTTCTTGTTTTTTTCATCATGAATGACGTCTTATCCCTCTGCGTTTGGAACATCAGAATAACAGCAACTTAGCGTAATCCACATTTGTTTTAGATCAACTTTGATCTCGGTATGTGGAAATCCACTATATCGGTACACGGCTGCAATTCTGACAATGAAAACAAGCTCTAATCAATCTTAGCAGGTGAGTTATGGATTCCACCAAACGCCGTTTTCTCAGTGCCGTTACCGCAGGTGCAGCGCTGATTCCAATCGCCGGAATTGGCACAGCCACAGCAGGCACTGTGATCAGAAATAACAATCAACCCGACCGCAAGGGCCAAGTCGGTAAACGCTACGCCATGGTTGTCGATTTACGTAAATGTGTTGGCTGTCAGGCTTGCACTGTCGGTTGCAGCATCGAAAACCAAGCCCCTATTGGCCAGTTCCGAACCACAGTAAAACAGTATGAAGTCACCCTCGATGATGGATCAACCGCGACAGAAGAAGTGAAATCTTTCATGCTGCCGCGTTTGTGTAACCACTGTGATAACCCACCGTGTGTGGCCGTTTGTCCGGTGCAAGCCACCTTCCAACGAGAAGACGGCATCGTGATGGTCGATAACAGTCGCTGCGTGGCCTGTGCTTACTGCGTTCAAGCCTGTCCTTACGATGCGCGCTTTATCAACGAAGAGACCCTAACTGCGGACAAATGTACTTTCTGCGCACATCGCCTCGAAGAAGGTTTGCTGCCTGCTTGTGTGGAAACATGCGTCGGTGGTGCTCGTGTGATTGGTGATATCAACGATCCGAACAGCGAAGTTCGCCGCCTGATGACGCAGCACCAAGACGACATCAAGGTGCTTAAGCCAAACGAAGACACCAAACCCCACGTGTTCTACATCGGAATGAATGAACGCTTCACTCAACAGATTGAAGGTCAGCCTGCGATTTACGATCCACAAGGAGAAAAAGCATGAACATAACCGAAGTGCTCGTACAGCCTCAGGCCATCGCTTGGCTTCCTTGGGCGGTGCAATATTTCTTCTACATCGGCTCAGCTTATGCGGCGGCTATTTTGTTCTTAATCGCGCTGTTGTTTGAATCTCACACTAGCCATCGTCTGCGCGCAGCCTTAGTGCTGACTCTTGCGATTGGTGCGATCGTTGGCCCGCTCGCGTTAACAGGCGATCTCCACCAGCCGGGGCGTGCTTGGCATTTCTACGCACATCTCACCCCTTGGTCTTGGATGTCATTAGGTTCGTTGTTCTTACCGCTGTTCTCAGGCTTGGCTGTGGCAACGGCATGGTTATATCTGCGTCATGATTTGATCAGCCTTGAAGCCCAACCGGGCAAAGCGCTTCGTCTAATTTCTAAGTTGTCACTTGGTCGCTGGCAGACCAGCCGCAGATTGATGATGGCCGCCGCTCTGGCAACCGTTCTGTCTGGATTGAGCATTGCACTCTACACTGGCGCTGAAATCGCCGTCGTGAAATCTCGTTCATTGTGGCACCAACCGGCATCACCTGTAATTTGGTTTGTTACCGCATTCATTGGCGCCGTCGGCTTTACACTGCTTGCTTGGTTACTCATCCCGTCTAAAACCGAAAAGCTCAGCTTTGGCGATACTCGCCTGCTGCGTCAAACAACAACACTGAGCGGTGTATTGGCACTACTACTGATCCCTATTTGGGCTTCAAACAATGCTTCTTTCTCACTGTATTCTGAATCCGTGTGGGTCAACCATATCGCCCTATTAACCGTGTTCCTATTAGCCAGCGTATTGCTTTCTCTGTTCATATTACGCGATTCAGGATCGAACTTTATCCGCTTACTAATTGTATCGGCGATGACACTAACCACAGCATGGACTGTTCGTTGGATCACCATGATGGAAGTACAAACCATCGCTAAGTTCGATGTTGGCCCATATCCATACGACTTGCCGATTGGCAGTAACGGTCTGCTCGGCATCATCGGCATGTTTGGTCTGTGGATTGCGCTGGCATTACTTGGTTCCGAACTGATTCAACCAAAGCGTGAATCAACACCTTCAACCCTAACTCAACACTGATCTAAGAGGATTTCATTATGGATAACAAACGCCGTCAGTTTTTGAAATCTGGCATTGCTGTGGGAGCGCTTGGCGCCTTTGCTGCGGGCTACGCAACCACCACTAAACACATGGTAGAAGGTGCTATTCACGGTACTGCGGGTGAGAAAACCCGTGATATTCACCACGGCAACTCACTTGAACCCGAATACAAGGTGAACGACAAGGGCAACTTAATTCCTAACCCGAATCAGCGTGTTGCGCCATCCATGTGTTTTGGTTGTTGGAGCTTATGTGGTTTACGCGTTCGTATCGACAATCGCAACGACGAGATCCTGCGCATTTCGGGCAACCCATACCACCCGTTATCACATCAGCAGCACATTCCATTTGAGACGCCAGTAAAAGACGCTTACTTGAGCTTGGCGGGTGAAAACGGTTTAGAGGGCCGTTCTACAGCGTGTGCTCGCGGTAACGGCATGATGGAAATCCGTAATAGCCCTTATCGTATAACCCAACCACTAAAGCGTGTAGGCAAACGTGGTGAAGGCAAATGGGAACCGATCAGCTACGAACAGCTGGTGGATGAAGTCGTTAACGGTGGCGATCTGTTTGGCGAAGGTCATGTCGAAGGTTTGAAAGACATTCGTGACCTCACTACGCCCGTTGATCCGCAAAACCCAGAATACGGCCCGAAAGCCAACCAACTGTTGATGACTAACGCCGGTAACGAAGGCCGCGACGACATCTTCAAACGTTTTGCTTTTAATAGCTTTGGTACGCGTAACTTTGGCCATCATGGTTCTTACTGTGGCTATGCTTTCCGTGCCGGCAGTGGCGCGTTTATGAACGATTTGGATAAGAACGCCCACTTAAAGCCAGACTTCGATAATGCCGAATACGTTATTTTTATTGGCATGTCACCAGCACAAGCGGGAAACCCGTTCAAACGTCAGGCTCGCCAGCTAGCCAAAGCACGCACCGAAGGCAAACTCGAATACACCATCATCACGCCGAGCTTGCCAGCAGGTTCATCCAGCCTTGCCGCGGGTGATAATAACCATTGGATGCCAATTAAACCGGGGACAGATTCCGCCTTGGTCCTTGGTATGATTCAGTGGATCATCAATAACGAACGCTACAACAAAACCTTCCTCGCTCAACCGGGCGAAACAGCAATGAAAAAGGCAGGTACCGCACATTGGTGTAACGCAACACACCTTGTGATCAGTGATGAATCTCACTCACGTAATGGGCATTTCTTGCGTGCTTCTGAAATGGGCATGCCATTTGAAGGAAAACCCCTATCTGAGACCGACCCGTATGTAATTGTCGATGCGCAAAGTGGCGAATTTAGCGTACACAAGCAGGCTGCAGAAGCATCGTTGTTTGTCGACCAAGATGTAGAGCTGGCATCTGGTGTCGTCCGCGTTAAGTCATCCTTGCAACGTTTGAAAGAAGAAGCGTTTAAATACGATCTTGACTTCTACAGCGAGCAATGTGAAATCCCTGTCGACCAAATCATTGCACTCGCAAAACGCTTTACCAGTCATGGTACAAGAGCGGTAGTCGATACGCATGGTGGCAACATGCACACCAATGGTTTCTACAACGCCTTCACCATCATGATGCTCAATGCCTTGATTGGTAATATCAACATGAAAGGCGGCGCGATGGCAAAAGCGGGTGGTTATCCAACATCTGCGGCAGGGCCTCGTTACGACTTCACCAAGTTTGAAGGCAAAGTGGGACCCAAAGGCGTGTTCCTTTCACGCAGCAAATTCCCTTACCAAAAAACCAGCGAATACAAACGTCGTGTTGAAGCCGGTGAATCACCGTATCCAACACGCGCACCTTGGTATCCGTTTGCAGCGCCTTTACTTACTGAGCACCTATCGGCAGCGATCGATGGCTATCCATACCGAGTGAAAGCGTGGATCAACCACATGGCGAACCCAATTTATGGCGTGCCGGGTTTAAAAACGCTGCTTGAAGACAAGCTAAAAGATCCAAAGCAGCTGGGTTTGATCGTCTCTATCGATGCCTTTATCAACGAAACTACGGCTCTCTCGGATTACATCGTGCCAGATACGGTCACTTACGAAAGCTGGGGGATGGCGTCACCTTGGCACGATGTGCCAGTGAAAACCGTGACAGCACGTTGGCCAATTGTGGAATCACGCACAGAAAAAACCGAAGACGGTCGCAGTATCTGCTTAGAAAATTTCCTAATCGATGTAGCGAAGAAGATGCATCTAGGCGGCTTTGGTGACAACGCCCTCAAAGATTCAGGTGGTCGTTGGCACAGTATTCACGCCGCAGAAGACTTTTACCTGCGTTCTGCTGCCAACCTTGCCTACGTGAAAGGCGGCGTTCCGGAAGTGAGTGCGGAAGACATCGCTTGGTCTGGGCTTGAGCGCCTACTACCAAGCATGCAAAAAGCACTAACTCCGGATGAGATGAAGCGTGTCGCGTACATTTTTGCTCGCGGTGGTCGTTTTGAAAACGCCACAGAAGCCTACAAAGGAGAGCAAATGAAGTACAGGTGGACACGTCCAGTCGCGATTTGGAATGACCGCGTAGGGAGCGCTAGAAACACCATGACGGGCGATTTCTACAGCGGCTGCCCGACTTGGCACCCGCAAAAACTGGCAGACGGCACACCACTCGAAACAAAGTACCCGAAAGCAGAGTGGCCATTCAGCCTGACTAACTTTAAATCGAACATTCACAGCGCGGTATCCAATTTGTCACCACGCTTGAACTCGATTAAAGGTGTTAACCCTGTTTATATCCATCCAACGGATGCCGCTGCGGCAGGCATTCAAACTGGCGATCATTTCGTGATTGAAACACCTGGAGCGAGCACCACGGCGCTCGCAATGGTCATGGCTGGTATTCGCCAAGGCACACTCGGTTTTGAACATGGCTTTGGTCACACTGAACTCGGTCAGCGGGCACACTGGATTGGTGATAAGCAGCAACCTGTGAAAACCAGTGGTCATGACGGTGTCAATATCAACGATATTGGTTTGATTGACCCAACTCGTAAAGGCAAAGGCGTGATGCTAGATTGGGTGGTTGGTGCGGCGGCTCGCCAATCTCTACCAGCCAAGATCCGCAAAGTGTAATCCGTTCACTCCGTTAGGCTTCTCCTTGTAGTGGGGGAAGCCTTTTATTCACCTATCACCTATCACCTATCACCTATCACCTATCACCTATCACCTAGAAGACTAACAGCCATACCCATCATTTATGTGGATTTCCACAATAGTCACGCTGATGAACAATCACCAAAATAGCGCGCTCAAATAATAATCAAATGTGAGTCAGCATGTTTCGTAATGTTTTATTGGTTGTACTTTTCTGGAGTACCACCACTTTTGCAGCCCAAGCCAAGGACATCCCTGAACAAGGGGAGATCTGTACTGGATGTCACGGCGTCGACGGTAAGGGGCAAACCGGTATTGCGCCAATGTTAGCTGGGCTGAATATCGAATATATGGAAGCTCAGCTAACGCTTTTCTCTAGCGACAAACGACATAGTGTCCTAATGAAAGGGATCGCCGACGGACTGAATGATCCGCAAGCTCGCTTAGAGGTTCTAGAGTACTTCTCAAGCCTTCCGACTTGGGAGTTCACCGAACTCGAACAGCGAGGGTCGCAAGCCGATATCACTAACCCATACCGAAAACTGGTCTACCAAGGCGACTGGGATAGAAATATCCCGGCTTGTTCAACCTGTCATGGAGCAAGCGGTATGGGCGTTGATAAGTTTCCACGCCTAGCAAGTCAACAGGCGGACTACCTACAAAACCAATTACATGCTTGGAAGAATGGCACCCGCAGTGGCGATCCGCTCAACATGATGGGCAGTATTGCCAAAAAACTCACCGATACAGAGATCGAAAATCTATCTTACTACTTTGCGTCTTTTCGCTATGAGGAATCGAAATGAAACTGATCTATTCCCTTCTGCTTAGCACAGTGTCGGCTTACGCGTTTGCAAGTGATATCGTGACTCAAGAGCTCCCTGATCGTCAGAAAGAGTTGCCAGCGGTTGAAAAACATAGCGATGTTCAATACCTAAAGCCGCGCGATCTCTCAATCATTGGTGATGATGAATTTTCTGAAAAAGTGAAATATGGATACTCACTATTTGTCGATTCACAGCAAATGCGAGACCGCTACGTCGGTAATGAACAAAACTGTGTGAATTGCCATATGGAAGCCGGACGCAAAGCCAATGCAGCACCTCTTTGGGCGGCCTATATGGCGTACCCTGCTTATCGCAAAAAGAACGACAAAGTGAACAGCTACGCAGACCGTATTCAAGGCTGTTTTACTTATTCAATGAACGGCAAACCGCCATCAAAAGACTCAAAAGAACTCGAAGCACTCAGTGCCTACGCGTATTGGCTAGCAATGGGCGGTTTACTGGATGAATACGGTATGCAAGACAAGCCTGTTCCCGCGATAAGCCGAGAGCTGTTATTGAAAGGCGGTAAATCCGAGGACTTCCCATTACCGTCAGAAATAGCGAAAGCGCTACCGGTTAATGAACGTGGCAACCTGGCTGGTCGTGGGTACCCGAAAATAGATAACCCTGAGTTGCAACCTTCACCTGAACGCGGCGCACAAGTCTATGTTGATAACTGCGCAGCGTGTCATGGTGACAGTGGGCAAGGCATCCGCGATAGAAATGGACGCTCATACATTCCGCCATTATGGGGGGAATACGCGTACAATTGGGGAGCAGGTATGCACCGTATTAACACCGCAGCTTACTTCATCTACGAGAATATGCCGCTAGGGAAAAGTGTTCAGTTAAGCGAACAAGACGCATGGGATGTTGCGGCCTACATTAATAGTCACGAGCGTCCGCAAGACCCTCGTTATAAAGGTGACTTAGAAGCCAATGCGCAAAAGTATCATGATCATCAAGGTTACTACGGTAAAGAAGTGAATGGTCATGTCCTTGGCAGCCAAGCCTTCCCGCCATCACGGGTACAATAATACAGTATCGACATCAGAATAATGCGTGCTCAATTGAGCACGTATTTCATCTAAATTCTTGATGCATAGCGGTAATTATTACTTAACTATTTGAGTTCAACTGCTACACATTGTTAAATAGCTCAAAATTTTTAGTTCTGAGTCCCCTATGGCCACCATAAAAGATGTCGCGCGAGAAGCTGGCGTATCCATTGCTACCACTTCACGCGTCCTCAATAACGCCCCTCACACGAGTGAATCCGCCATCATCGCCGTTAAGAAAGCGATGGAAAAACTGGGATACCGCCCAAATGCCAATGCACGCGCACTGGTCAGTAAATCTTCTAATGCTATCGGTGTGTTGGTCAATGACATGTCTGCGCCGTTTTTTGGCTCTATGATCAAAGCCATTGATACGATTGCAAGTGAACAAGAAAAGCAGCTGCTGGTGGGCTGTGGCTATCATGATGCGACCAAAGAGCGTAATGCCATCAATCTGCTGATCAACAGTCGCTGTGAATCGTTGGTGGTTCACAGTAAAGGGATGTCAGATGCTGAGCTCACCAAGCTCGCAGATGAGATACCTGGGATGGTGGTGATCAATCGTGTCGTTGACGATATTGCGCCACGCTGTATTGCACTTGATAACCGACAAGGCTCTTATATCGCGACAGAGCACCTTATCCGTAATGGCCACAAACACATTGGTTACCTGTGTTCTAGTCACGACATTGATGATGCACGCGACCGTCGTGAGGGATACCTAGACGCTCTACGTGATAATGGTATTGAACCTCGTGAAGAGTACATCCAATACGGTGAACCTGATGAAACCGGTGGCGAACAAGCCATGGTCGATTTAATGGCGAGAAATACACCGATCACCGCAGTCGCGACTTATAATGACTCGATGGCAGCTGGATGTATGACGCTGCTTCAAGAAAACGGTGTCCGTATTCCTCAAGACATGTCAGTGATTGGATTCGATGACGGTCATATCGCGCGTTACATTTACCCACGTTTAACCACCATTCGTTACCCTATCCAAGTGATGGCAAACGAAGCCGTTAAACTCTCCCTACAGCTTGCAAACAAGGAAGAAATGGAGCAAAAAGAACGCAAATTGTTTATGCCGATCTTAGTGCAACGCTCTTCTGTCAGCGCAGCAAACATTAAGGACTAAGGGCATTATTGCGCCTTACATGATACGGAAATATGCTCAACTATCTCGCTAGCAAAGCCCCATTGTTACTCATTGCATTCTGCTTTCTAGGATTTATTGTTCCTAGCATCTCAATGCATGTATTTGAGATATTGCCGTTCGTCTTGTTCTTTTTAATGTTCTTCACATTAGTCGGGCTTGATCAGAAAACCCTGCTCAAGTCCCTTTTGCAAGTTAAAGGTTGGGGCTACGCGTTGGTTCATACATTTGGCATGATGGCGCTTTGTACTGCAGTCATAATGCTTTTAGGCTTGAATCAAGACTATGCTCTAGCCATGTTAGGGGTTGCGGCAACCGGCTCCCTATTTGCCACTCCTGCAATTGTGCGCTCAATTGGCTTGGATTACTTTTCAGCCATGACATACACCATCACATCAACGTTATTGAAGCCTGTGGCTCTCTACGCAACACTGTGGTGGGCTTACAACGATCACTTTGAGTTGGACATGCAGGCTTACTTAGTCAAGTTGATCGTTTATATCGTCGGCCCTATTGCACTATCCTTCGTGATCCATGCCTTCATTGATCTCTCTAAGATCAAAAAAGTGCATGCTGAACTGGCCAAGTACAACATAATGCTGGTGTTTCTTTTCCCGCTCGGCTTAATGGGCGACTTTCGTCAATTGTGGGATACAAACCCTGAGCACGCGTTACACCTTTTCCTACTGGCGTTTGTTTTGTGCCTGAGCTTTTTCGTGGCCGCTTACCTCATATTCAAATTTACCGATCGCGAAGGCGCGATGATTGCTGCTATCACATCGGGGAACCGCAATGTACTCCTTACCTACACCATTGCAGGGGCTTATCTAGGTCCGCTGTTCTTGCCCCTTGTAGGCGCTCTGCAGCTGCCAATCTACTTGCAGCCTTTGTTGATCAAACGTTTGATGAAGTAATCGACTGGCCGAAGTCTTTTCTTAAGGCTCGCGTGACCAGGCTCTGATAGACTCGATCTCACTTCGGCTTATTGGGTTAAGGCGCGGAGTCTAAACCTGAAACCTGTAGACAGGTCAAACGTGCTCAAACAAAAAAGCAGCTCTTATTTGAGCTGCTCATAGAAAGGGGTTCACACTAGAAAGTGATTAGAGAACATCGCGTAAGTTTTTACGCTCTTCGATCTCCTCTTGTTCAGGAATCGTGCCTGACAAGGTGATCGATTTTGGCGGCGCTTTGATAATCGTAGACGCTCGACTTCCCTTACTCGCTCGCGCTTTGGGGTTATAAACATCAGGATTAATGGTCAGGCTTTGGCGCACTTCTACCGCAAACTCTTGATTCTCATTCTCTGGTAGATAGTTACTTTTCAAGTACTTGATCGACATAAAGTCTTTGTTACGTTTCAACGTAAATAAGCACTTAGTCAAGCGCATAACCGAAGTAAGCCCCGCACCGGAAGCCATAGTGATCTCTTGGTTACCACGGATCTCATCTTTATTGACGTGATGAACAAGCAAAAGACTCGCACCAGATTCATTGGCGAGTGATTGAAAGACGTTTTTGATTAGCCTATCGTGCTTCACTTCTTCACATCGACCGATCGATTCCGTAACGGTATCGATGATCACTAAGTCAAATTGAGCAAATGTCTCTGTCAGTTGCTTCAAATAGACTTGGTGTTCTGATTGTTCTTGAAGAGAAGAATCCGGCGGAATAACAATTGGCTCGATATCGGTGAGAAAGTGTAAATTGTTTTTCAATTCAGAACGAATAGTCGGTGTACAACTTGCCAGTTTGTCTTTCATTCTGGTTTGTATTACACCAGCCCCATCTTCTGAGCTGAGAACTAAGGTTCTCGCAGGCTTATCGGCCGCACTCATCCCTAATAAGGTCATTGAAGATGCATGTTCCATTGCAATACATAGTGCTAGGTGAGATTTACCCACGTTTGGTGCTGCTATAAGCATCCCAACATGTCCTTTCAGTAAACCTTTTAAGCTAAAGCTCATTTCTTGACTTGCACGTGACGACATCAGCGTATCAAGAGACTGAGTGATCATGATTCACTTTCTCCAATATAGAAAATTTGAATACCGTTTCCGACATCTCGGAACTGTAGGCTAAAGTCTTTTTCAATTTGTACCGCGTTAGCCAATAGATCTTTTCTTAGATCACTACGAAAACTATGACTAACTTTCGAAGCTATAGATTGAATATAGCTGTCTAGTGCCCACTCAAACTTCTTATTATGTAGAAACTCGGCTTTATGCGTTGTTATATATTTTAAGAATGAACGTACAGATGGCTTACTGTAGTTCGTCATCTTGTGCTGCTCTAAGCGGTAGTAATAGCCGTGGTCGCGAATAGCCTGGAGTAAACGCATATCTGGTACCAAAAACACATGATTCGTTAGATTCTTTGTGGTTTTGCGTCCAGTTTTGAATTTGCTGCGATCGCAATAGAATCGGTAATCTTGTACAAACTCTAAAGGCTTTTTACCTACAACATTTTGATCATCATCGAGCTCATTGATCACAAGGTGCGCCGTGGCCAACTGCGTGATCCGCCGTTCAATTTGATCATAATTAGCTCGCGTCGTTGCCATACCCATACGTGTAGCCAGTTCATACATACTCATCGATAACACCGTAGCATCACGATCTATAAACGAATCAAAGCCGTCCTCTTGGGTATCTGACACATCGCCATCAGTTATCGTTTGATACACCTGGGACCAGGTCAGTCGAGCACCAGCCTCATAAGAAGAATCATCCAGTTGGATCGTTTGAGCGTAAGCCAACATTGTTTCTAAAATATCGCGGTGAGGTTGCAGTAAATAGTCAACATGAAGATCAACTCTAAAATTTTTACCGTAACTATTGATATTTACGCTTTCTAAGGGGTAATTGAGATCCGTACCGCCATTTTGTGCAATCTCAACCAGTTTTGACTGCATCGTTGATGTCAAACGTGAGGCTGGATGGAAAATAGTCGCTCTCGAGAATAAAATGGATGAGATAAATCGATTCTTTCGATCTTCTTCATTAATAACGGTCAAGCTGGATGATGAAGTCATGATCATTACCTATGGATACGATAGTATCAGTCTAACAGAGATCTTCGATTAACTCATTAACTTCGGTAATTATCTATACCAAATCGGTAAATGTTGATACTAGATCACAATAAACGACTATAAACATCGGTAGATGTTTAGTTAGTTCGGTAAATGTTTAGTTGGAAGTATTTGATCTTACTTTACCGATCAGGGCTCAATACTCATAGGATCTGAGTGTTTTTTAGGCGCGGATCACGTGGTGATCATTACCTACTTGAATTTTAGGATCTTTGAGGCGTTTAGATCGGTAAATATCAATATAAAAACAATCATATTCGGTAAATGTTTATATGGACGATCGCTTAATGTTATTAAGGAATCGGTAAATATCTATATCTAATCGGCTAATGTTGGTTCTAAATCGGTAAATGTCGTTACTTTTTGCAGACATCTAAGAAACTAGAACCTTTAGGATCTAGTTTCAATAAATACCAATTTCACTGAGGTTCAACTGGTGACTCAACATACCATCACAAAACTCAAGAGAGTTTTGCAATGGAATGTCGAGTTAATCATCAAAAACCAGTCACTTATTGTACTGATTGATGGTTAATTACTCAGGCCTGTATTGGTAAATGTGGTTGTTTTGAACCGATCACAAAATAGATCGTTAAATGTTATTAGTAGTCTTGTAGTGTTGATATAAACATTTAACGAAGTCGATAGATCATGGAAGTGGATAACTGATCTCATTTGCTTTTTGTAATAGGAGAGTAGACTGATATGATCGAAATGTTCGTTTATGCCGATCGTGTTATGTTTGGAATCGGTAATTGAAGAAGTGCTTATTTTATATGTTAAATTCTTGTCAATGTTCAGGCTGAACATTGACCACTTTTCGTCTAATTATTACCTTCTTTGGAATACCTTGTTTTAAAAGAAACTCATTGTTTTTGTATCATCTGTAAATTCATCAATTCAAGGTTCTTTAATTCCTCTCCCCTACTCTTTTTTCTTTTGTACAAATCATTTACTTCATCTTAGGTGACGCTGTAACAAATTGTTATCTTAAGATTTAGGCATACTAGGCTTGCTACTTTTAAAAATAATTTTGGTCTTGCAATCGAGATTTATGTAGGGAGGCTGTGGTCGAATGAGCTCTAAAATCACGTACATCATGAAACGGTAAAGAGTGGTATTGAGGCTACTGGATCGTTGAACCTACTGATTTTGAGTGTTGAAGTTAATCTTTGATTGGTAGACGCAATGAGCTTTTGTAAGAACATGAAAACTAAAGTGCTTGGATGTTCAGTCTGAACATTGACAAGATTATAAGAAAGAAGTTTGGTGTCTTGGTACCTTATTGAAGGTACCATCGAATAGATTTTTTGAATTTAATTTATACATATTTTCAACATGTTAGGATTAAAAGCACTAGGTTACCAAAAGTATACTAATTGCAATCAGTTTACAGGTTACCATAAGATACCACCACTGGATGAGGAGTCCCCTATCCTACTTCAATAATAAACAGTGAAAAGGTAATGACTATGAGTAATGTATTGATCATCAACGCGCACGAAACTTCTCCTTATTCTCCAGGCCGACTGAATGCAAGTCTTGTTGATAAAGCCCAGACTCTTTTACAACAAAAGGGCTATGAAGTTAGAACTGTTACGATGCAAGATGACATTAATGTTGATGAGCAACTGGCGCACTTTGAATGGGCAGATAAAGTTATCATCCAATCTCCTGTGAATTGGATGTCAGTGCCATGGTCTTTCAAAAAATACATGGATGATGTGTTTACTGCAGGTATGGGCGGCGGCCTTTGTAAGTTTGATGGCCGTAGTGAACAAGAGCCTAAGAAAAATTACGGAACTGGCGGTACCCAATCAGGAACGAAGTACATGCTTTCACTGACATTTAATGCTCCTGAAGAATCGTTCGATGATGACACTGAATATT
Organism: Vibrio sp. D404a; assembly: GCF_030248535.1. Taxonomy (GTDB): domain Bacteria; phylum Pseudomonadota; class Gammaproteobacteria; order Enterobacterales; family Vibrionaceae; genus Vibrio. Next base: position 85,545 of record NZ_JAHGAJ010000036.1, read on the forward strand.
TGTTTCAAGGAAAAGGTGTTGATGATTTGATGTTCCATATGCATGCTAATTTCCGTTTCTTTGGTATGAGTTCTATTCCGACGTTTTCATGTTTCGATGTTATGAAAAACGCAGATATTGAAAGTGATTTTGAGCGTTTTGAAGCGCATATTCAGACGCATTTTTAATTCAAGATTAATGGGTGCGGATTGGAAGTTTGCTTTCCTGTATACTTATTTGTATCTGTTAACCGAGGCGTAAGTTTGTAGAGGAATCTATTATGCAAAGCTCTATTACCATTGATACCAAAGGGCGAAAGACTGTAGCGAATGTTTGTACTGAGCCTTGTGCTATAGAAAAAGGCATGCGTTTGATTGGTGGTAAGTGGAAAGGTTCCATCATCTACCATTTGAAAGATGGACCTGTTCGTTTCAATGATTTAGCGAGAATGCTTGGCGGTGCTAGCAAGAAGATGATAGATCAACGATTAAAAGAGCTAGAGTCTGAAGGCATGATTATCCGCAAAGTCATTAGTGACCGCCCTATAGCGGTCAGTTATGAGCTAACCGAGTTTGGTTCAACTGCATTGAATATTCTTGAAGACTTACGTATTTGGTCGGAAGCACATAATATACAACTAAATAAATAGTGCCCTACTGTTAGACAAACAAAAAGCCAGCCCGGTAAGTCACTTGGGCTGGCTTTTCTAATTATGGACATATCCAAGATCAGTAATCTAGTGTGCCGCGAATTGGGTAGTGGTTATTTGGGTCACGTATCCAAGCGAGACCTCGAGTCAATGCGCCTAATTCAGGTCGTACGAATGGGTTATTCGAAATATCAACGACATGTAATTCCCCTTTCTCATTGATAACAAACAAACCCGGTTCAGCAAAGTTGTGGTCTGTTTCTTGTTCTGAGCGCGGAACCGAAATATACACACCTAGCGTTTTCATCTGCTCTTCTGTTAATCCATAGGCAATTGGGAAAGAGATATCTAGTTTTTCTAATTGCTCTTCCAATTGATGTTTCGCGTCTGCGGATACTGCGAGAATATCAACACCAGCGTCATTAAATGCTTGTTTGTACGTTTCAATTTCATTGAGATATTTCGTACACAAAGGACAGTGTTTGCCTCGGTAAACAAAAACCGCTTGCCATGTCATCCCGGATTTAGGCTCTCCAAGAGTAACGTTCGAACCGTCAAGAAGTGTGGCATTTAAAACAGGAAAGCTGTCACCTGCTTTGAGTTTATTTGAGTGTCCCATTTATTCCCTCATTCGTTATATTAACTCAATACAAACTCAAATATAGAAGTGAATTCCTTTAGTGACAAGCAGTTACCATTTAGTAACCTAGCACTATTGAAAATCTATAGATTCGCAATGGTCTGGTTTGGAATCCTGTGTGATACCTACATAATTTATTGTTGTGTTTGTCAATGTTCAGCCTGAACATTGAGTCGTTTGTCTCCTGCTCTATTTACTTTTGCTACATCTATCTTTTGCTACTCTATTCACGTAACGTCAGCTTTTTTAACATCCCCTACTCCGGCCAATTTATCTGAGAGAGTTTCGTGGAAGTGTTTGTCAATGTTCAGCCTGAACATTAGGTAGTCGTTCCCCAACTCTATTTATTTTTACTACATCATCTTTTACTACTCCATTCACTTCACGTCAGCTTTTTGAACATCTCTTACTCCGGCCAATTTATCTGAGAAGTTTTCGTGGAAGTGTTTGTCAATGTTCAGGCTGAACATTAGTGTTTCCACAGCAACCAAATAGTCAAACTCGCCAGCAGCTTCATTGTTGCTCGCTGGATCTCTGTAAAACAATGAGCCTTGTCTTATGCTTTGGTTATAGCGTGAATAATCAAGTCATCATTGAGGCACTTTTATGTTATTGAATTTGACCGCAGAAAAACTCCCTGAGGCCTTATATCTGTCTGAGACTGTACGACAAGGAGAAAAGCGAGTAGCCAAGGCGCTGGGTATTCCGATGTACGATTTAATGGAGCGAGCTGGTGAGTCGGTATTCTCTGTGGTGGAGACGCGGTTTAAACAGTGTCGCCATATTTTGGTCGTCACAGGAACAGGAAATAATGGTGGAGATGGATATGTCGTTGCGCGGTTAGCATTAAAGTCGGGATATAAGGTCACGTTGTGGCAAGTGGGTTCAGCAGTGAAAATCACTGGCGATGCTAAGACGGCTGAGCAACGCTTTCTCGCCGAAGGAGGCTGCATTCTGTCATCGGCAGACTATGTGGATTCGAGTGTCGATTTAGTGATTGATGGCATGTTGGGCACAGGGCTAAAAGGTGCCGTTCGAGATGATGTCGCCAGTGTGACGAGAATTCTCAATAATACCGAGCTTCCTATTGTCTCTATTGATGCACCTTCGGGTCTCAATACCGATACAGGAAGAGCTCTTGGCGAGACAATCCGCTCGGCTATTACTGTCACCTTTATCGCAATGAAGCAAGGACTGGTAACTGGACAAGCAAGGCGTTATGTCGGAGAGTTACTATTCGCAGGACTGTCTGTCGATAGTGAGTTTGCCGATAGCTATGAAGCTGATTCGTTGTTAACGAATGAAGGCTGGTTGTCTGCTTTGAAGGAGAGATCGCAAGATTCGCATAAGGGAACCCATGGGCGTCTTCTTATTGTTGGAGGTGGCGATGGAATAAGTGGTGCCGCCTATCTAGCTGCAGCGGCATCATTACGAACGGGAACTGGGCTCACTGCATTAACGGTCCATGATTCGAGCTGTTTGCCTGTTCGTTCTTTATTACCTGAAGCCATGGTTTCACAAACATCTGAACTATTGTCTCGCCTTAAGTGGTGCTCTACGATCTGTTTGGGTGTTGGCTTAGGTCGGCTTGATTGGGGACAGGATGTTTATCAAACCGTGATGAAAGAAGCTCACGCCACTCCAAAAGTGATAGACGCAGATGGCTTATATTGGCTGGCCAAAAAACGATGTGAGGTCTGTTTAATAGAGAATACGGTCATTACCCCGCATCCAGGTGAAGCCGCGATGTTACTCGATTGCAGTGTCACTGAGGTTGAGGATAATCGTTATCGTGCAGTCAATCAGCTATGTCAAAAATACCAATGTGTCACGGTATTAAAAGGGGCTGGTACGTTAGTCAGCGACGGAAAGAAAACCGTAGTGTGTCATGCTGGGAACGCTGGAATGGCAACTGGTGGGATGGGGGATGTACTAGCAGGTGTAATTTCTTCTCTGCTAGCTCAAGGCTATCAACCTTTTGATGCAGCAACGTTAGGGACGCTTATTCACAGTATGGCTGCTGACCATAATGCAGAGCGACACGGACAAGTGGGCTTGATAGCATCTGATGTATTGGGTTCTCTTCGCTACATCATTAACGGCTTGGGAAGTCAGTTTTAGTCGACCAAAACCGCTTGCTTGTTGTCAATGTTCAGCCTGAACATTGACAACATCTCTCCAATATTACGTTTGATTGAAAGAACAGAAATACATTAGGAGAACAAAGACTTCCACATAAATGATGTGGCTTGCTCTGATAGTTCCCAAAGTTGCGCTGCCATTGTCTCGTCCAAGGCGACTCTATCTAGAGTATTTACATCCACGGGACCTACTGTGTCAGCTCTTTTAGTTGGCCCATATAGAGTTTCTGGTGTTAACCCTTCTTGAGTTGCACAAAGCAGTTGAGGCCAAGCTCCCTTTTCAGCAGATTGGGCTATGAAACGAGACATTACCGCCCAAGCGACTTTATGGAAAGTGCCTGCCGTGTCTTTTAGGAGGTTGGTTCTAGAAGCGCCAGGGTGACAAACATGAACTTGTACTTGTTTACCCGCATGATGAAGACGGCGCTGCAGCTCGTACGCAAACATTACTTGAGCCAGTTTACTTTGTGCATATGAGTCCCAAGCTGTGTATCTTTCATTAAAGTTGATATCTTCAAATCGAATGCGCTTTTTACCCATTTTATATGCGGTACTTCCTACCACTACTATTCGTCCGTTACTTGCTTCTATACGCGGGTATAGCAAACCGCACAGTAAGAAATGACCATAATGGTTAACACCCAGTTGGCTTTCAAACCCGTCACTAGTGAATTTTTGCTTTGCGACTTGAGCAATGGCGCCGTTACAGATAAGCGCATCAATCCTTTCTACTTGTTCTAAGAGCTCCGATGCGGCTGTCTTGACAGAAGCTAAGCTGGCGAGATCCATGTGTACAAAACTGACATCAACATAGTGACCTAGTGTGGTATTGAGATCATCAATGGCTTGCAACGATTTATCTCTAAAATTTGCCTATTTATATCGTTGTTGTATTGGGGAAGAAATATGAAGCAAAACCTAAAAGATTGGGTTGCTGATCGACTGACAACCGATGGCATGATTGAAAGTCGAATCAATGGAGTACATTTATTTAAGGTCACGAGCGCGACCGTTACGTCTACGATAATCAACAATACATATGTTGCGTCGCTTCGCTTCCAGTAGAAGCAGGTACGCCTGAAGCGTCTTCGGATGATCCCCTAATCGGCGTTTACATTTCCCTTGATACCAAAGTTATGAAAGAGCTGACGTTAGAAGTCGAAGAGGCCAAAGGTTTCGATTCAGAACCAAAATCTTCTTTCACTCCACAAAGTCTATTGCTTTCCGATTGGGATCCAGAGTTCGAAGATGCGTTGTACCGCCTTATTACAATGAGTGACAATGTCACTTATTCAGCAGTGCTAGGGGAGAGCCGTTTGCGAGAGCTCTATTACGCGGTACTAAAAGGGGAGTGCGGACCTTCTGTTAGAAAAGCCTTCAGTGTAAGCAATGGTATCGCGCGAGCGATTGAACACTTATCTATGAATCTAGACAAAAATGTCTCCATGACGAACTCGCATCGTTAGTCGGGATGAACAGGGCAGTGTTACATCGTAAATTTAAGCAGGCCACAAACATGTCTCCAATTCAGTTTATGAAGTCCATGCGCCTCAATAGTGCAGCAATGAAAATTGCGACCGGTACGAATGTCAGTGAGGCTGCCATGTCCGTGGGTTATGTGAGCTCGTCTCAGTTTAGCCGAGAGTTCAAACGCTTATATGGGCAATCACCGAAACAGTGGGTTCAAGCAAAAGGTTTAGTTAATAATATTGCGTGATTCGCCTAGGAATGAACAAATGAGACAAATGGGCAAGTTTTAAAGAGTATGTCACCTAGTGGACGAATAGGCTCACCGTTAACCTTAAGTGGTCAATTCGATTACGGTTAATGATTGTGAAAAAGCGTATTTTATCTATAGGAGTTTGTATGGTTGTGGCTACTACATCATCTGCTAATGACATGAATAAGGGACTCTACGATTTGGAAGGAACTGTTAAAGACAGAGAAGGTAACATCTACCGAACTGTGACAATCGGTGATCAGGTATGGCTTGCAGAAAATTTACGAAGTACCAAGTTTCAAGATGGCTCTGAGATTACGACCGCCGTTATTCCTAAAGACGATCCACAAAACTTGCACAAATACGGTAGGCTATATGATTGGCATGATGTTTCTGACTCAAGAAATATCTGTCCTGTAGGCTGGCGAGTTGCGACTGATGAAGATTGGAAGGCTTTAGAAAAAGCAATTGGTATGTCTGATGACGAGCTTAATATTGAAGGCTGGCGAGGAGGAGAGAGAAACCTTGGACTTCAGCTAAAAGAGGCCCAAGCGGATGGTCCGTTTAAAAAGGTTGATAAATCCCTACTCAATAAGCATCGTTTCTTTGCTCGACCTGCAGGTGTCAAGTGGAATGGTTGGTACATTACACAAGGTGCGTACACTGAATTCTGGACTGGAAGTAGCGCGACCGATAACAAAGCCTATATTCGTACGTTGGCGTACTCATGGTGGAATGCTCACAAAGGTGAAATTAGACGAGCCACGAGTACCAAGAACTATATGTTTTCAGTTAGATGTGTGAAGATTTAAAAGTTGGTCAAGTAAAAATGAGTGGCTCACCGATACCTGAACAATCTAGGATAAGTAATCATAGAACATAAAATCTATGATGCAGTTGTTCCAATAATTGAGGAGAACAGCAATGAAAATCACAGTAACCAGTGTGCCCGTACAAGACCAAGATCGAGCTCTTTCGTTTTATACAGATGTGCTTGGTTTTATTAAGAAGGCAGAAGTGCCATTGGACGAGTACAAGTGGTTAACCGTGGTATCTCCACAAGAACAAACTGGGGTAGAGTTACTTTTAGAGCCTATGGCTTTTGAGCCCGCGCGTCATTACCAACAAGCCTTGAAAGACGCTGGTATCCCATGGACGTCATTTTCGGTCGATGACGTACAAGCAGAATATGAACGCTTGGTCGAGTCGGCTTACTGTCAATGTTCAGCCTGAACATTGACAGATTAAGCTGCCTATTTGATGAATTATGGTGTTGATAAAGCGTTTATTTGTTAGCTATCAACGCCCAATCATGATTACTCCCTTACGAGCTCATAAACCCTTGAAGCGTCACTGGCTTATTACTTATTCCTGTGTTGGGAGACAACTATATAGAGAGGAAATTTAGTCTCTTTTTGATCTGTCTTCTTGCATTGTCAATGTCATAGGAAGTGCAACAGAGTTTGGTTGTAAATGAGAATAGCTTTCAATACTATGTGGTTATCTCACCATATGACAGTAGCAACCGAAATGCATTCACAATCAGTCGCCAAGGTAAAAAAGGCGTTTCTTTCCGGTATATGGGCAACACTCATCAGCATTGCGATAGGGTTTACCTTCAAAATCTGGCTTGCGAGTTGGGTAGCAAAGGCCGATTTGGCTCTCTTTCATACGGTCGTTGACATCATTTCTTTGTCCATGATTCTGATGACGGGCTTTCGTTCATCCATGGTGGTGACGTATTCCCAGACAAAAAATGATATCGATATAATCAATATCTTCCGATTTACTCTTATATTCGTCGTTCTCATGACATGGGGTGGGGTGATTCCATACATCAAGCACAGCCTTGATATTGGAGTCGAATACTTGCAATTGGTAGGAATCATTTTTGGTCTAGGGCTTAAGCTCTATTTTACCAATTTAGTCGCCATGTATCGTCTGTATGATATTACTAACCGTACGACGTGGCTCGACCCTGCATTGAATGTGACTCTATTTCTGTTTGCTTACTATATTGCTGGGTTTAGCGCTTTGACGGCGTTGTTTTATGGCTTAACCATATCTTCGTTAATAACGGCGCTCTATATGTTTATCAGCCGTAGGAAAGAGATATCGACCTTGCCAATCAAACCTGTGCAGCTAAATTCAGATATGTACGGTTATGTGAAAAAGAGCTTTACTGCGACTCTAGAGGCGGGCGCCAGCATTCTTATGATCTACATAGCGGTGCTGCTCACCATTCGCTACTTCAGTGTTGATGAACTTGGTGATTTTCAGGTTGTAGTACGTCCAGCCTTTACTTATATGACGATGTTGTTCGTATTCCCAATTTATCGCTTTGTCCTTCCTGAGCTTTCTGTGAAGGTGAGAAATGGCGAGTTTCTAGAGATTCAGCTCATTCGTCGATGGGTGTTTAAGTTGTCGTTTATTGTTAGTGGCGCGTTCTTCTTGATCATGTTGCTGTTCGGTTCGGACCTTGTAGCCGCGCTTTTCCCTGCAGAGTATATTGGGGCGACACCGGTGCTGTTTCATTTCTCTATCTTCTTTATTTTTATGATGCTAAATGCCTACCAACTGGCTTACATCAAAGCAAATGGACACTTTAAAACGAGCCTCTTTATTCGCTTAACTGGTATAGCGACGCTGGTTGTTATGTTCTACGTGATATCTGCGTTTACGGACAATATCGTGGCGATTATTATTGCACTGTGTCTGGGTTACATGATGATGTTTATACTCTCGAGTTTCAAAGAAAAGCAGATTCGTGAGTCTGCACTTCTCGCTCAATCTCAAATCGTGTAAGTAGCTAAGGGCTGGCCTAAACTTCTACGTCGTATGTGAAATGTAAGCTTATCTACACATCGACCAAAAAATGCGTCTACTCTATATAGTATGAGTCATTAAGCTTAACGCTATCAAAGAGTTAGTTATGGATCCGTTGACACAAGGAGTATTGGGCGCAGCACTAGCCTTGTCAGTAAGCAACAAGAAGACTTTACGGACTGCTGCCGTATTGGGGGCTCTCTCTGGCATGGCTCCGGACCTAGATGTACTCATCCATTCGAGCCAAGATCCACTATTATTTCTAGAATATCACCGACAGTTTACCCACTCCTTGTTGTTTATCCCTATTGGCAGTCTCCTTTGCGCTGTATGTCTCTATTGGCTCTTTTCAAAACGAAATGGCTTGAGGTTCAGTCAAACATGGCTCTATTGCGCATTGGGGTATGGCACCCACGGAGTATTGGATGCTTGCACCAGCTACGGTACCCAGTTGCTTTGGCCAATATCCGATGAACGTATTGCCTTCAATATTATCTCGGTTATCGACCCCATTTTTACACTGCCATTATTGCTACTGGTTATGTTCGCTTTTTGGAAGTGCAGACCTAAGCTCGCTCTGGTGGCGATAAGCTGGGCGTTTGTTTATCTGACTATTGGAGGAGTTCAGAAACAGAGGGCGGAATCAGTTGGATGGCAGATGGCAAAAGAGCGTCAGCATATGCCTGTCGTCTTGGAAGTGAAGCCTACTTTGGCCAATCTACTGGTTTGGAAAGTCGTGTACGAGTTCAATGGTCTTTATTTTGTTGATGCTGTTAGGGTAGGGGCGCATGTAAAAACGTACCCAGGAGAGTCGATTCAGAAATTGGATGTTGCTACTAACCTGACATGGCTTGATAATGGCAGTCAGCAATTGATCGATGTGGAGCGCTTTTCGCGTTTCTCAAACGGCTTTCTTGCCTTAGACCCACATAACCCACTACGAATTATTGATGTGCGATACTCGATGGTGCCAAATCAAATCAACGCGCTTTGGAGTATTGAGCTCTCCACCTCCGCTGATCTCGATGCTCATGTGGAATACATCGTGGACAGAGAGAGCACACCGGCTTCGAGAGATGCTTTTACCGGAATGCTCTTGGGGCGAGATCAGAAAGTCTCACACTAGCGAGCTTAAATGAAGGCTATTCGGGAATGGGATTCACCGCTGCCCATGATGACGGCTCACCATCGGTAGTGAGAGGAAAGACCGTTTTATTTGGCTTGGCATAACTTAAACGGTTGATGCGCTGAGTCCGGTGGTAGCTGTCTAGCCCTGACATTGTGACTGAACCCAGTGCATCGAGGTCAAGAAAGCCATCGTGCATAAGCGCCGTTTTAGGTACGTGAATGGTGTTGACCTCTCCAACAAGCATTACCGTGTCGTTGCTTTTAATGTCTATACGCTCTTTCAAGGTTAAAGCAATTTTTAAACGACTCTCTAGAACAAACGGAGCAGGGCAGTTTCCGTCGTAGTAGGGCGTTAGACCAACCTCACTAAACTCTGACGTCTCTTTGGGGTATCGAGCGGATGTCTGGTGTGATTGTTGAAAAATCTTGTCGTTGACGCTGTTTACCGTGAACACCTTGGTCTCAATAATGTTTTGAAGCGTGTGTCTTGGTGTTTTACACGGGCGCACAACAAATCCCAGCAGGGGAGGGTGAGAACCTAAGTGAACGACTGAGCTCACGATCGCAAGATTCTCTCGCCCGTGTTGGTCTCTTGTCCCTATCAGATTCGCGCTTTTAAATCCCGATATCGAGTTGACCAACCGAGTACGAAAACGCTTTTCCATGGTTTGAATATCATCGTGCGAAAAAGTTAGATCTCTCATGTGTCTATCCGTAGTCTCTATGTGTTCAACGAACGCCTTGTTTAAAAAGGTAATTACGTCGAAGGCTTGCTCTGCGATCAACGTGTTGCGCTTTTATTGGTCTGACGAACGTGCCTTGCCAATATCCTAGCACCTTCGTTTTTCACATCGGCGCGTTTCTTCCAAGACCATAGTCGGTCTCTTGCCTCGCGCGCTCTCTCGTCGAGATTGAAAATAGGCTCTAAGTACGGTGATTCCGGATTCAATTGGTACATTGCTGATTCCATAGGTGTCATCTCCCATGGTTTAAATATCAAAGGTGTAGGAACCTGTTCGAGTTCAGGCACCCACTTTCTGACAAACTCGCCCTCCGAATCATGCTCTTGAGCTTGCTTTATCGGGTTGTAAATTCGAATGGTATTGATGCCTGTCACGCCGGCTTGCATTTGGAATTGGGCGTAATGAATGCCCGGTTCAAAATCGAGGAACAACTGGGCAAGGTGAGTTACACCTTGTCGCCAATCCATGTTCATGTGGTGAGTAAGGAAACTGACTAACATTGCGCGCATACGGAAGTTGATGTAACCCGTATGATGCAAACAACGCATACACGCATCGACCAATGGGAATCCGGTTTTTCCTGCTTTCCACGCAGTAAGATGTTTTGGGTCTGTATAGCAAGTTTCTGCAAGCAGAGGCTCATAGGCTGCATTGGCGCAACGAAACTCAATTTCACACTCGGATTCAAACTTTTGGATGAAGTGACAATGCCAATGGAGGCGAGAAGAGAGCGCGACTAAGCTTCGTCGAAAACCGGGTACTTTCCAGTGTTGGAGTAGTGTTTGATAAACCTCTCTTAACGATATGTTTCCCCACGCGAGATAAGGAGACAGGCGAGTACAAGCATTTCTCGAAGCGATAGGGCTTGAGAGGCTGCGATAGTAACCTTTCCCTCTTCGATCAAAGAAATCACGGAGTGTTAACCATGCAAGCTTGCTTCCACCTGTTTGCATGCCGGAGGCTTTTTCTGTCCATCGCTGCGGAGGGCAGAACTCATAGTCACTCTGTTTAAAATCTATAGTATGTAAGTGTTTACTATCAAATCTCGGATCGACTATTTGTTCTCTCATGACCAATGTCCAATTTTTATCCCAGTCATCCCTGTTTGAAATCCCGCGAAGAACGGCGCCTTGGTTCGACTCTTGCCAACTAATGCCTTGCGTCCTAAACCAAGCACCGACTTTACGGTCACGCTCGAAGGTGCAACTCAATCCTATTTCTTGATGAGAATACACAGTGTGTATGTGGTATTTGGATTGGATTTCTTGAAAGCAGTCTAATGCCTCTCCCTGCATAATTGAGACCCGGTGCCCATGAACACTCAAGGTTGAGTTCATACACTCGATGGACTGCCACACAAACCGCCAATGCCTGTCTGAATAGTGGTTATCACTCAGCAATGACGGTTCAAATATGTAGAGCAGTAGGGTAGGGCGACGTGAAGATAGTGCATTAGCAAGCGGGACATGGTCGGTTAGCCTAAGATCGCGTTTCAGCCAGACGATATTGATTGTTTGCATGTGGTTCCTTTTTTATTGGACCACTACGTAACAATCAACAAAATGTCTCAAATTTCATTAAAAGGTAGTAACTAGAAATGGTGGTACAGCTTAAATGCGGATTATGAAATTGTCTTAACGATTAACTGCAACCTGAGGATGAATGCGATTGAGAGGGTAGGAGACCAGTCTAGAATGGCACGGATTGTGTGACTGAACAGAATGAATCACTTTGGAAGCGAGCGTCGAGTTATGTTACCAAGCCATCTCAAGCTCGGTATTAATATAAGTTGTTCTCTAATGATCCTAAGCCAATTAGAACCATGTGGGATAAGCCTGCTCTTGCACCAATCAAAGCATACTTTATTTACCAAAATGGCCACCACGTAACTAGCTTTTGTCTGCGAATAGATACAATCTGTGAAGATTTAAACGGAACTGTGCCTCCGCCATTTTTGTCACGACTAAAGCCAGTAATATAGCGGCCGCCACGAACAACCATCCTAGCGTGAACAGCTCCATTATCTAATTTTACATTTACCCAATGAACATCCATTTTCATTTCTGCACCAAGCTTAGATAGTATAGGATTTGGGATTTCGACTTTACTCATTAGATGACGTTTCCTTGCTAATCAACCTTAGATTGTTATATGTGTTTTTCTCGAACCATTTGTGGGTATCCACTTTTGGCTACTTCATATATACGAAATCCAAATTTTTCATACAACTTTATCGCCGAGGTATTCTGGGGGTGTACACCAAGTCTTAAGCCTGAAGCTGAATTTTCAATGAGATGTTGCATCAGAGAGGAAGCCACGCCTAGCCCTCGATATTCAGAATGTACAGCAATCGCAACTTCCGGGTAGTCAGCATATTTTTGAGTTTGGCAGGATTTGTAGCGTAATTGGATCAAACCCACGGGCTCGTCTTCAGATAAAAAGGCAAAGAAACCCAGATCACCATCCTTGCCCCAATCTGCGTAATACTCTTTGATATGAGGAACATCCAAAATATCAGACTTATGGTCTGGTTCGTGATCTGGAGTCCAAAGAGCCACCAATAGAAACTCTTTCTGCAAATCTACATCCGACTCTTTAACTGCTTGAAATCGCATAATTTACCTAAAAATAGATTGCTCTCTTGAGCAGTTTGTTAACGGGCTACCTCAAAGTGGATAAAGAACATTAAAAGATCCACGTCATTGGCCTTTGACACGCTGTATTTTTCTCCGACGATATTAGAAACAGCAGACTTCCAAAAACTAAGTGCACCTGAATTTTCCAAAAGCACTCTAATTTGCCATTTACCGGGAAGAATATGAACAATCTTTGCCAACGCTTCCTTACCTACACCTTGACCTTTGAATTTTCGAAGTACAAAAAACTGAGCAACATCATATGTCGATAAGTCATGAGGATAACGCCGAACTAACACGAACCCCGCGAGTTCGGACTCCGCGTAAATGAAGTAAGGAATATGATCTTCCAGCTCCCAGTACACGTCAAATTGCGAAGGATCGTAACTAAACTTTCCCTCATGATCAGGATTCCATTTCATATACTCGGTCATGTCGTATATGTAATAAGAAAACAGGTTCTCAAGGATTTTACGTTCTTGTTCTTTAATTTCGACTAGCTGAACTTCCATTGTTACCTTGCCAGTTGCCCCTGCTTTAAGAGGAGAGCCAAATTAATATAGACGCCTACGCATCCTAACTTAATCACTAAAGTTAGAGATGGAATGAGAAATGTTATGCGTTGGGGATCACTCTTAGATTTATCGCTATGTTTTGACTCAAGGGATCTTCGTCTCTATGTTGAGCTGGCCCGCCAATCCTGCTTCGCGATGCACGCTTAATGCTAAGAACTCTTCGGATGACGTCATTTCAAGGAGGGCTTGGCGAGAGGGGTATTTTACAATGACAAATGAGTCCCAAAGGTCTTCAACTTGTCCAATGATCAAGCCTGTCACCTCTGAATAGAAAACAACCTCAGCACCATACTTTTCTAGAACGTTAAGCATAGGCTGACCATAAAGTTCATATGCTTCTTTGCCCGTTAGATCGGTTTCTCGGCCGTCTGTATATTCTGCCTTCTCTTTGAACTTAAAAAGGTTGAGTAGATGAATTTCACCTGATTCCGGTGAAGATTTTAGCCTTTCCATCTGACTTTCTGATGGAAAAAGTTGGTTTAGAACTTCCATATTCTCTCCTAAAAACATAGCGCCCAATTAACAGTGAGCAACGCGGCCATCTAGCCTAAGTTATTGTTCCATAGATACTAAAATTGAAGTATAAGCAGAAATGCCAAGTGTTGGGAATCCCTCTTTAAATGTTAGGCGATTAGTACGATGCACCATTGATCTTCCTAACTGGGATGCTGGAAAGCACTTCGTTTTCAGCCATTCTCATATTTACCGCTAAGATATCTTCAGAACATTTCTGTGTTGTTATGTAATGCGTTAAACAACCACACGAGTTACAACGATGAAATTCTACTTCTTTGTCCCCCCAACAATAGAAAGCCGTCTTCTCATTCATGCTGATTTGAACTTGCTCTGGAGAAAAGTATGCCCAAGCCGCAGCATAGCGACGGCAAATAGAACAGTTACACTCTCCAACTTCTTTAGGAAGCGAACTCAAAATCAAGCTAACGTTTCCGCAGTGACACTTTAATTCCATTCGATGGTTCTCTGTATTCAACTCACGCTGTATCAAGTGGTGAGCAACGCAGGCCACTGCACTTAAACCATTGTGCCCAGAACACCAAAGCTGATTTATAATCTGGTATAAACACCTCCAATAGTTATTGAAGGTGTCCATTAGAGCTTGTCAACACATATTCCGTCTTAAGCTATTTGTTAGGCACTTTGCTAAATTTATCTGCTATGAGCCAATACACAACAGTGGCCATCAATGAGTAGGCTAATGAAAAAGTAGGGAATATAAATAGAGCAAAAACATTTCTTCCCCCATCTCCGATATGTCGGTTCAACACATTGTGATCATCTTTGGTCCAAGACTCCATTTCCTGATTCGACCATCTATGTCTAACAACGCTGTCTTATATGAAAGGTATAGATCATATCCAAGCCATAGCACGCACACCGTAAGGGCCATGACACCCCATGAAACAATAAATGAAGTTAGCCAAGCTTTGACCCCAATTGACCTCTTTCGAACTAGGAAACAAATGAAAACCGGAGCAGAAAATATGCATATCCAAACCAGTAAATAGAGTATGAGTTTAATTTCCATTTTATATGCCTAACACCTTGCTATAGGGGAGCAACGTAATACTGATACCGCCTTAAACATAAAAACTAACGCGTAATGAAAATACCATGCGTGCTGAATAACTCTTCAATTATTAGTTGCACAATGCGCGCTGAATTTTTTGCTTATTTTCAATGATATATTCTATGTCATTTAGGTAAGATTGAAGATGACCTTGCTCTATGTTTTCAGCAAAGGACTCATTGCCATTTTCAGCCTCACTTTGCATGAATGAGACTAAAGCTTCTAATCGCTGAACCATTGCGTCGGCTAATTGATTTCTTTCGGACTCATTTGCACCGTAACTATCACAGAACAACTTAGCTCTAGCCACTTGTTCTGTGATTGAGCCTAGCTTGTCATTATTGTCCGTTTTGAAAGGAGACCAGCAATAAACTGAGTAAGCTAGATCCCATATTCTTGGGGCAGGGTGTGCAGTATCAAAGTCAAATACACCAACAACTGTATTCTCTGACAGAGCAACATTGTATGGAGTAAAGTCACCATGACAGATAACCTCAAAAGGTTTTCGTGGCTCTAGCATCCACTTGTTGGAATTAACATCAATTTGCTCCAAAAGTGGCACTGTTGAGTCATGTATTTTACGTAATAACTTACCCGCAGAAATGAGAGCATCAACTGTAGCGATTGCACCAACCAACGGATAATTATCAGTGTTACCAACGACAAAACTTAAGATTTCCTGATCTTGATTTACCCCAAGGAATCTTGGACATTCATTCACATTCTCTTGTTCAAGGTGCTTCAAAATAAGGTGAATTGTAGGGCTCCACGGTTGAAGAGGTCGATAGACAACTTCACCATCTCGATATATTGCGGATTGTCTTCCGCCTGATAGTTCTTCCACGAAATCTCCCCTGTGCAACTAACGCGCGTTAAGTAGTGAGTAACGCCACCACAGAGCCTAACCATACCACCGTAAACACAAAACCCAACGATGAAATGAAAAATGCCATGCGTTGGGAATCTGTCTTAAACGCTTATATATATCTAATTTTTTATTTGGTTTGAAATTGCAGTGATACAGCGTTTTGCCGAATTACACACGCCGGACAACTGAAAGAAACCATGAATCACACCCAAATAACGTTCGCAGTAAGCCTCTACGCCTTGTGAAAGCATCAACTTGTGTAAGTGCTCACCCTCATCACGTAACGGATCAAACTCCGCGGTAATAATAGTTGTGGTGGGCAGACCGCTGAGGTCACTGTTTAAAAGATTAAGCTCTGGTTCAACAATTTCGTTAGAGCAACAATTCGCGTATAACTCGAAACCAGAAAGAAGCATATTTGCCGTTATAATGTAATCTGAGCCATTTTCTCTGTAACTTTGCGAATTACCTGTTGGATCCAGCATTGGGTAAATAAGAATTTGCTGACGAGGCAACCACTGCTCTAGCTTTTTCAGTCTAAGCGTCGTAGCCAAAGCTAATTGCCCTCCGGCGCTATCGCCGACAAATACTAAGTGATCGGAATCACCACCATACTTGTGCGCTTGTTCCTTAATACCAAGTACAGCTTGGTATACATCATCGTGTGCTGCTGGATAAGTATGTTCAGGTGCAAGCCTGTATTGAATGCAAATAACTATCGAGTTGGATAGTAGAGCAATTTGTCTTAGCTGAGCATCATGTGTATCAAAGCCACCACTGATGAAACAGCCTCCATGAAAATAGACCGTTACAGGTAAGTTCACTTCATCTGTAGGCTTGTAAATCTTAACCGGAATACTATTAATTACATCTAAGTATTCGCTTTCAATTTTAGGACTCTCACCAGCCAATACAGTACTACCAATATAGCCAGCCCGGCGATCAGCGACTGTTTGTGCTGAAGGGCAAGGTTTACCATTAGATTGAAACTCTTCGACTAGCTCTCTGATGCCAGCTTCTAGGTACTTGGTCATTTTATAACTCTATAACTAAAAAACCGGTGAATAGTATATCAACGCAAAATCATGTGCATCCATACAGTTGTGAATGTGTGATGTAAATTAGATATAAGGCCCCGTTAATAGGCAAAATTATGTTGGCTAAAATGTGAAGCGGAGCGAAACTGAGCTAGCATGATTTTGTCCACTTTAAACAGTTTGTATGCTTTGCCTCAAGCGCAGGATACTGATTATTCATTCCATACATAACAGAATTAGAGAGTACTAAGGTAGAATGGTCATTAGTTTCTGATACTTAAGTGGACTGTGTACCATGCCAAATACTTCATGGCTTTTCTGGGCTTTACTATCTGCCATTTTCGCTGCTATGACTGCTGTATTTACAAAGCTTGGGGTAAATACCATTAATTCAGATTTTGCTACTTTCATTAGAACATGCGTAATTCTAGTGCTTGTAACCGTTATTGCTCATGCGACGAAACAATTTCAACCAATTAGTTCTATCTCAGGTAAAGGGCTTACATTTCTCGTTTTGTCAGGGCTCGCAACGGGTGCCTCTTGGCTGTGCTATTTCAGAGCGATGAATCTAGGACAGGCATCTGGTAGCACCAATCGACAAATTGAGTGTGGTTCTGGTCGCAGTGTTCAGCGTGATGTTATTAGGGGAACAACTAAGCACTACAAACTGGTTTGGGATCATTCTGATCACAGTTGGAGTGATTCTAGTCTCATGGCAGAGCTAACGCCTGCTTATGCGGACAAAAATAGTTGGTTATAATGTTGAGAGAAGCGGAACCTAACCAACTGTTTTTGTTGATTTTTAAGCGATTGTTAGGCATTTTTTATGCTGAATACAATAAGCTATGCCGTTGATATAAAATATTAAGTAAAATAACCAATTAAGCCTTAATTGAGATTCAAAACTCAAAGAAGCATTAGTGAAAAATGAAAAAAACGCGTAAACACAAACTAGACCAACTAAAGCTAGCACTTGCGATAAAGTAAAAGTTCTTAATCGAGCACTTAATAAAATAGAAACAGGGTAATTAATAAATATATTAACACTCCCAACTAGAGTTAGAGCAAAAATCCAAATTACAAATAGCTCGTCTAACCTTCCAATTGGACCATATACAAGCCACGCATAACTTATAAATAGCAAAAATGCCAAAGTTCCATTAACTACCGCGGTACTAATCAAGTCTTTAAATTTATTCATAATGCCTAACGCCAAATTACGGTGTGAGCAACACAATATTGAAGCCGCCGCATACCACCTTAAACGCAACGCATAGCAAAAATGCTAAGCGTTGCGAATCACTCTTAAACAGATTGTTATGTTTTTCTTCCACTACAGCGTGACAAGAACAAAACCGTCATTCTTTCGATTACGATGTATGTGATATAGCAGCCATGTAATGATGGCATCAACTGTCATCCCTACACCAAACATTAAACTAATAGTTTCAAGGTTAGGGGTAAACATGCCGACTTGGTAACACACAAAAGCACTACCATAGAATAAGCTGTTGACTATTAACGATTGATAGAGCATTAGATCTGTACGACCAATACCATAGAAGTAACTATCAATAACGTTATTCAGACTAAATACGATATAAAAAGCTACTAATAACCACACTAGTTCAATGATACTACTAGGGTCTGCAATACCCATTACATTAGATATAAATCCACTCCACATTGGTGATGTTATTACCCAGACAAGAACAATTCCAACAGTTAGCCAAAGGTAACTCTGAACTCTCACTTTTGATAGACCACTATTTGTAGCGGCATCTTGCGTAACCAACTTACCTAAAGCTAATACTGGAAGTAACAACCACCCCCAAATAAATTGGTTTGCTATCCAGTATGTACCTGCCTGCTGAACCTCATTCACTAGTTGTAAGATCATAACAATGAATGCAGTATTACGAACAAGCGACTCTAAACCTGACTTCCACCCTATTTTTACCCACTCTTTAATCCATACACTCTGTCGTGCATGTTTTTTAGAAGAGCTAGAAAATAAACCAGACTTAACAAAGTATATCGTTGTAACAGCAGCTAAGATTGAATTAACAATAATATTGCTAAATGCTACACCATTGACACCAAAGTTCCGGGAAAATGGTAACTGACTGACTAATAAACTATCGCACAAAATCATTAACAGTACTTGTATAGACAACAACTTATACATCGTTTTTTTCTCATTTTTCAAAACAAGAACCAATGAAAAAAAAGCATATATACTTGAAATAAATATTGCTAATGATTCAAGCCTAATATAAGTCACTGTAGCATCAAACAACTCTTTCTGTTGTTGCATAGCAACAACTAAATTTTCTGTATAAGTGATAACAAAGAGCGTTACAAAAAAATAGCAAGACAGTATGATTTTTAGGGCTTTTTTACCCTTATAGTTAAAATTAGCACTATCCGATAAAGACTTGCCTAATAGATATGACAATGGAACTAATAAAGCTTCACTAAGCACTTCATATCCAACATTTAACCATGCAACTTGTGCTGCGATACTAAATGTCCAAGTATTAGGGATGCTCCCTAAAAAGTAGATTCTTGTTGTAGAGTAAATTAATGGCATAAAGCTAGTTAAAGCCAACACAAGCCAAAGTCGGTAATTTATTGATTTTATATCATTTTTGATCACATAAACTTCCTTGTGATAGAAATCTGCCGAAAACATAACGCCCAGTTCTTACGAATCCCCTCATAATTTCTATATAAAACAATGAGTAGACGCCCATCGCTCATTCTGATCTAATGAATTTCGCCAAAAACACACATGATTAAATGGATTTAATAGGGAGCCCTAACGATGCGCGACATTCAAATTCTACAGCAAACTATTGAGAATCAATGCCCTGAAATTCACAAAAAACGACTTATATCTCTGATACTTGCAACCAAAACGGTTCTTGATGGCTCTGACCTAACACTCACCAAAATTGGAAGAGCTCTCGACACTGACACCACAGTGAAGCATGCCATCAAACGTATTGACCGATTACTTGGTAATAGCAATCTACACCGTGAAAAAGAGTCCATATATAAATGGCATGCCTCCTTTATTACCCGAGCCAATCCATTTCCGGTGGTACTGGTTATTGGTCAGATGTTCGAG
>NZ_JAHGAJ010000037.1 GCF_030248535.1 Vibrio sp. D404a
CTGAGCTAAGAGCGCACGGTGTTTCACTCTTTCGAATGAAGTTGTGAAATATATCACATTTTGCTTACAACGAAACAAAAAAAAGGCCATCGGCCTGTAATGAATGGCGGTGAGGGAGGGATTCGAACCCTCGATGCAGCTACAAACCACATACTCCCTTAGCAGGGGAGCGCCTTCGGCCACTCGGCCACCTCACCTAATTCATTATTATCGACTCATCAAATGATAAGAAGATAATGGCGCGCTCTGGAGGATTCGAACCTCCGACCGCCTGGTTCGTAGCCAGGTACTCTATCCAGCTGAGCTAAGAGCGCACATATTGTTGTCTAACTTGCTACGTTTAGACTCGCAAGAAATGGCGGTGAGGGAGGGATTCGAACCCTCGATGCAGCTACAAACCACATACTCCCTTAGCAGGGGAGCGCCTTCGGCCTCTCGGCCACCTCACCGTCTTGCGGAGGCACATATTACGTTTTACCGAAAATATGTCAAACACTTTATTGAAAAAAAATGGATAAAAACACTCAACCGTTTGCAATTTAATCAAAGCGCTTGCTATTTGAACTTATTAGTATCAAAAGGCTCTTTTTCCCTTAAAAATTAAGGTGAAAGATTAGCAAGATTACGAGCTGAATTAAGTTATCTAAATTTAAACAATGACATTGTCAGTGCATAAGCAACCATACTACGAGCCTAAAAATTTCGCTACATTTGAATGCAAGAAAAAAGGCGAACTCGTGACACAGATAAAGTGTTTGTCGACGAAAGTGAAATTGCCACGAATGCATTAAGCAATAGCTATCGACTTCCTCTATGAACAGAACTCGGTTTTAAACAGCAGGATCAAAAAAGGCTAGCAACAATGCTAGCCCTTTTTCTACGCGAAGATATTAGTAGTTGCCAGATGCAACGTTACCATTACCTTTTTCAGCTTGAATGCGCATGTAGATCTCTTCACGGTGAACAGATACTTCTTTAGGTGCGTTAACACCAATACGTACTTGGTTACCTTTAACACCTAGTACAGTCACTGTTACTTCATCACCAATCATCAGTGTTTCGCCAACACGGCGAGTCAAAATTAGCATTCTTTGCTCCTTGAGTAATCTCTAAATTTATCTAGCTACGAGAGCATTATCCAACAAAAGTTATATTTTCGTAAACTATCGAATGAGTTTATTTAACCAAAATGCACTTCTTTTTTAAGATAACCCTGTGTTTCACGCGCTACAATGTATGCTTTGTGTAGAATGTTAGCAGCTGTATCGACTTGATCGGGGGAAACCACCAAGGTTAAAGACTGCTGCTGCAATAAGTGATGCTGTACATCAACCTCGCCTTCAGACAACAATCCGTGTGCACTGACCACAATATCTTGTGTTCGACTTCCTACTACAGTTAACAAACTAACCTGTTCACTATTACGGATTTTCTCAGCAAAAACTAGTTTTAATTTCGCACTTGCGTCGCGTTTAATCACGACTGCTGCTCGTTCTGTTTCCTCGATCACACTACACACTTCGATACCCAGCAGTTGCGCCTGAGATATGAGAGACGACAACTCTTGTACTGCGCATTCTATCAGTACCATCTCTTTCTGAATGGCGATGCCGGAGATGTCATTCAAACACTCTTGGCCTTTGATTAAGGTGCCCTCTCCGCTCTCAAAGCTTGATAACACGCGTAGTGGTACCTGATGCTTCCACGCATATTGAACACAAGGAAGGTGCAATACCTTAGCACCACAGCGCGCCATCTCTTCCATTGATGGAAAATCCAACTGAGGTAAACGCTGAGAATCTTTAACAACACGAGGGTCACAAGAATAAACACCGTCCACATCGGTATAGATCTGACACTCTTGCGCTTTTAATGCGCCCGCTAATGCCACTGCACTGGTATCTGAACCACCACGACCTAGCGTGGTAATGTCACCTCGGTTGTTGACGCCCTGAAAGCCTGCAACAATGACGATCTGCCCTTGTTCAAGCAAGGCTTCAATCGGAGCCGTATCAATATGAGTAATGGCTGCATTATTGTGATTAGAATCGGTGTGAATTTTGGCTTGATTGCCTGTCATCGATGTCGCTTCATGACCCAATTTGTGTAACGTCATTGCTAATAAAGCCATGGAGACCTGTTCACCGGCAGTCAATAAGACATCCAGCTCCCTCGCGTTCGGTACGCAATCTATCTGATTGGCTAAATCAACTAATCGGTTTGTTTCTCCTGACATCGCAGAGACCACCACCACGACTTGATTGCCGTCGTTCTTAGCTTCAATGATTTTCTCTGCAACTGAGTGGATTCTCTCGATAGAGCCCACTGACGTTCCACCAAATTTTTGCACGATAAGAGGCATTTTCACCCGTCCTCACCTTCCCAAGACCAATGTCTATATATGACAAAACAACACACTTCACGTCATAGCGAAGTCATAAAAGTTAACCAAGAGGTCGAACGGTTTCTCGGCTTCTTGGTTAACTCTTATAGATTCTGTTTGGTTAACGGTTACAAATTCTAGAAGTTTGAACAATTAACGATGATACAAAATAAAAGATGCCCAATCGGGTGATTGGGCATCTTTGAATCAAGAGATAAGTCTTACAGGCGTTCTTCTAGCCAAGGCTGAACTGACTTCATCGCTTCTGGTAGCGCTGATACATCAGTACCACCCGCTTGAGCCATGTCAGGGCGACCGCCACCTTTACCGCCAACTTGCTCAGCAACCATCTTCACTAGGTCACCCGCTTTTACTTTGCCGATAAGGTCTTTAGTTACACCCGCGATAAGACCAATCTTGTCACCGTTGATGTTTGCTAGCATCACAACGCCGCTGCCCATCTGGTTCTTAGCGTTATCAACCATAGTACGTAGGTTCTTAGGATCTGCACCTTCCATACCAGCGATCAGAACTTTCACGCCGTTGATTTCTTGTGCTTTACCCATGATGTTTGCACTTTCCGATGCAGCCATCTTCTCTTTCAGCTTCTGAATCTCTTTCTCTAGCGCTTTCGCTTTAGAAGCAGATTCTGCAATTTTCTCTTCGTACTTAGCTTGTTGCTCTTCGATAGCATCTAGTGCAGCTTCGCCGGTTACCGCTTCGATACGACGGATACCTGCTGCGATACCACCTTCAGACGTGATCTTAAACAGACCAATATCGCCAGTGTTTGAAGCGTGGATACCACCACAAAGCTCAGTAGAGAACTCGCCCATAGACAGCACGCGAACTTCATCATCGTACTTCTCACCGAACAGTGCCATTGCACCTTTCGCTTTCGCTGATTCGATGTCCATGATGTTGGTTTCAATCACATGGTTCTTACGAATTTGTGCGTTAACTAGACGCTCAACTTCTTTAAGTTGTGCTGGTGTTACCGCTTCAAGGTTAGAGAAATCAAAACGTAGGTTGTCTGGCTTAACCAAAGAACCTTTTTGAGCTACGTGCTCACCAAGAACTTCGCGCAGGGCAGCGTGAAGTAAGTGAGTCGCAGAGTGGTTTAGCGAGATAGCCGCGCGACGCTCAGCGTCTACTTTAGCTTCTACGTTATCGCCTTTCGCGAATACACCTTCAACCAGCTCACCGTGGTGTGCAAATGCATTACCTAGCTTTTGCGTGTCTTCTACTTTGAAAAGACCTGAAGCTGTTTTCAGCGTACCAGCATCACCGCATTGGCCGCCTGACTCAGCGTAGAACGGTGTCTCTTCAAGGATGATGATCGCTTTGTCACCCGCAGATAGTGAAGAAACTTCTTCGCCATCAACAAACAGTGCAGCGATCTCACCAGCGCCTTCTGTACCTGTGTAACCACAGAACTCAGTGTTGGTTTCAACTTTGATTGTTGCGTTGTAATCAGTACCGAATTGGCCTGCTTCACGAGCACGTTGACGTTGAACTTCCATCGCCTTCTCGAAGCCTTCTTCATCAATAGTGAAGTCACGCTCACGAGCTACATCGTTAGTTAAGTCAGCTGGGAAGCCGTATGTGTCGTAAAGTTTGAATACCGTTTCACCGTCTAGCTCTTTGCCTTCTAGTGAATCTAGCGCTTCGTTCAGGATAACCATGCCGCGCTCTAGCGTGCGACCGAAGTTCTCTTCTTCAATGCGAAGTACTTTTTCAACCAGCTCTTGCTGCTTCTTCAGCTCGTCTGCCGCAGAACCCATTACTTCAGCCAGTACACCCACAAGTTTGTGGAAAAATACGCCTTGCGCACCCAGCTTGTTACCGTGACGAACAGCACGACGAATAATACGACGTAGAACGTAGCCACGACCTTCGTTTGAAGGCATAACGCCGTCAGCGATCAGGAATGAACAAGAACGGATGTGGTCAGCAATAACACGTAGTGACTGGTTAGATAGGTCTTCGTAACCGATCGTTTCCGCTGTTGCTTTGATTAGCTTTTGGAATACATCGATTTCGTAGTTTGAGTGTACGCCTTGCATGATTGCAGAGATACGCTCAATACCCATACCTGTATCAACAGCAGGCTTAGGTAGCGGTTCCATTGTGCCGTCTGCGTGACGGTTGAACTGCATGAATACGTTGTTCCAGATCTCGATGAATCGGTCACCATCTTCTTCAGGTGTACCAGGACGACCACCCCAGATGTGTTCGCCGTGATCGTAGAAAATTTCAGTACATGGACCACAAGGACCTGTGTCACCCATTGTCCAGAAGTTATCAGACTCGAACTGTTTACCGCCTTCTTTGTCGCCGATGCGAACGATACGGTCAGCAGGCACGCCTACTTTTTTGTTCCAGATATCGAATGCTTCGTCATCTGTCTCGTATACCGTTACCAGTAGACGATCTTTTGGCAGTTGAAGAGTTTCTGTTAGGAATTCCCAAGCAAACGCAATCGCGTCTTCTTTGAAGTAATCACCAAAGCTGAAGTTACCTAGCATTTCAAAGAATGTGTGGTGACGAGCCGTAAAACCAACGTTTTCTAAGTCGTTATGTTTACCGCCAGCACGTACACAACGCTGAGCCGTAGTCGCTCGAGTGTAGGCACGCTTTTCGGCGCCTAAGAAGCAATCTTTGAATTGGTTCATACCTGCGTTAGTAAATAGCAGGGTTGGATCGTTATGTGGAACTAACGATGAACTGTCTACGATTTGGTGTCCTTTGCTCTCAAAGAACTTAAGGAACGCGTTGCGAACCTCATCAGTGCTCATGTACATGCAGCTCTTCCTGAAAATAGTCGAGTTAGAATTTTGCCGTATTGTAGATCATGGTTAAGGCTTCGACTAGTTTTCTTGTACAAAAGAGCCGTTAGGATGGAATTTTGGTGGGAATTCTTCAAAATCGAGAGTCATTGCCATCTGTTTTATTTTCTCAAGCTGTTTAAGTGACGTTAATAACAGTTTTAAATTCACTCAGCTTTGATTGCGCATCGTCGAAGCCAACAGATTGTGAAAAGTCCAATTCTACATCGATGTGCTGCTTAGCAAGAACCACTAAGACGGCACGGTCATTATCGTCCAATGACTTGATGTTTGCAGACAGCACTTTGACTAGGCTTTGCAGCACGTCCAGCTGAAAGGATTCAATCGACGTCATCGTTCGATACTCCTCGAGTAAATGGGTCGCCAACTCAGCGTCTTTTTTCTTAATCTTTGACATTCTCTTACCTATTCACAAAAAATTAATAACTTAACTATCAGTAACCTCAAATCGTGGGAAAAATTTATCACTCGATATAACACCAAGACACAAACCTCTCTCGAACCAAAATGTCATGACGGATAAAACATCACACCTTACTAAGGTGTTTCATTGTGATTAATTCTGCACGAAGAAAAGTACGACATAGGATCTTGTTTTCCCGTTCTCAGAACAGCAATAAGGGAAACAAATCCCTAGCAAGATATGACAGTCAATAACAACACAACAGTAAGCAAAGCTAAGTAAGACAAAGCCAATAAATCTCAGGCAGCAGCAACTTTTTGGGTAGTGACGAAGAAAAAGCTTCTTAGGGTATAGGGGAAGAAATAGCAGCTAAAAGTAACAGGGAAGAAATAGCAGCTAAAAGTAACAGGCACAAAAAAGCCCCGCATAAACGAGGCTTTCAACATCATTGCTGCTGGTAAATTACAGCTCTTCTTGTGGCATTTCGCCTGTCTCTGGCTCTTCAGGCTGAGCTGGAGTCAGTAGCATTTCACGAAGTTTAGCATCGATAGTTTTCGCTGCTTCTGGGTTCTCACGAAGGAATTTACCCGCGTTTGCTTTACCTTGGCCAATCTTATCGCCATTGTAGCTGTACCAAGCACCTGCTTTTTCGATTAGCTTGTGCTTAACACCTAGGTCAATCAGCTCACCTTCACGGTTAAAGCCTTGGCCGTATAGAATTTGAGTTTCAGCTTGCTTAAATGGTGCTGCAATCTTGTTCTTAACTACCTTGATACGCGTTTCGTTACCTACGATCTCGTCACCTTCTTTGATAGAGCCAGTACGACGGATATCAAGACGAACAGATGCGTAGAACTTAAGTGCGTTACCGCCAGTCGTTGTTTCTGGGTTACCAAACATCACACCAATCTTCATACGGATTTGGTTGATGAAGATACACATACAGTTAGACTGCTTCAGGTTACCCGTTAGCTTACGCATTGCTTGAGAAAGCATACGTGCTTGAAGACCCATGTGGCTATCGCCCATTTCACCTTCAATTTCTGCTTTTGGTGTTAGTGCTGCTACTGAGTCAACAACAAGAACGTCAATGGCGCCAGAGCGTGCTAGAGCATCACAGATTTCTAGAGCTTGCTCACCAGTATCTGGTTGAGAAACAAGAAGCGCATCGATATCAACACCTAGCTTTTGTGCATAGATAGGGTCTAGTGCGTGCTCCGCATCGACGAATGCACACGTTTTACCTTCACGCTGAGCTGCTGCGATAAGCTCTAGTGTTAGTGTTGTTTTACCTGATGATTCTGGACCGTAGATCTCAACGATACGACCCATTGGTAGACCACCAGCACCTAGTGCGATATCTAGAGATAGCGAGCCAGTAGAAATCGTTTCTACATCCATTGTGCGGTTGTCACCAAGACGCATGATAGAGCCTTTACCAAACTGCTTTTCAATCTGACCAAGGGCTGCGGCTAACGCTTTTTGTTTATTCTCGTCCATTACTATCTCCACATAATCGGTTGTCTATAACAAGCGATTTAGAATCTGTTTCTAACCCACATAGGGGTGACTAATTGGTGTTTATTATACTGTTGATTCATACAGTGTCCATACCTGTATGAAAATTATTTGTACAATTGTTACTTCTCTTCCAACAGGTAATCATAAATAACCTCAAGCGCACAGGCGGTCGCTTGTTGTCGTACTTGTGATCGATCACCCGCAAATACATGCGTTTCTACTTTTTGCCAGCCACTCTTACCCACCCATGCAAAACATACAGTACCCACCGGCTTTTCTTCACTGCCGCCTCCAGGGCCTGCAATTCCACTGATCGAGACAGCAATGCTGCCATTAGAGTTTGCCAGTGCGCCCTGAGCCATCTCAATCACCACTGGCTCACTGACAGCACCATGCGCTTCTAAGGTCGATGCTTGAACACCAATCATCTCTTGCTTAGCCTCATTGCTGTAAGTGATAAAAGCGCGATCAAACCATGCAGAGCTGCCTGCAATATCGGTGATTGCACTCGCCACACCACCGCCAGTACACGACTCCGCCGTGACAAGTACGTGCTGGGTTTGCAATAACAGCTGACCGAGCTTTTCGCTAAGTTCTTGAATCGATGACATGGTGACAAACTCCTTTGTTTCTACATAGTTTCTGCATGAGTGAATTTGGATCTTTATCGCTTGGGCGACTTTTCGCAGGTATCGCTTTCACGTATCCTAAGCCGCAATAGAAATAAACGAAAGAAGTTAACAGTGAAAGCCGATCAAAAACATACTCCCATGATGCAGCAGTACCTAAAACTCAAAGCAGAGAATCCAGAGATCCTGCTTTTCTATCGCATGGGAGATTTCTACGAGCTTTTCTATGATGATGCCAAAAGAGCCTCTCAACTCCTTGATATTTCCCTAACCAAACGTGGCTCATCTGCTGGCGAACCTATCCCAATGGCAGGCGTGCCGTTTCATGCTGTAGAAGGCTACCTCGCTAAACTGGTTCAACTCGGTGAATCTGTGGCGATCTGCGAACAAATCGGTAACCCTGCGACATCGAAAGGTCCAGTAGAGCGTGCCGTTGTTCGTATCGTGACACCGGGTACCGTCACTGACGAAGCCCTTCTTTCTGAGCGCGTTGATAATCTGATTGCTGCGATTTATCACCACAACGGCAAGTTTGGTTACGCGACTCTCGATATCACTTCTGGCCGCTTCCAACTGTCGGAGCCTGAGACTGAAGAGTCAATGGCAGCTGAACTGCAACGCACTTCACCGCGTGAGCTTTTGTTTCCAGAAGACTTTGAACCTGTAGAACTGATGGCAAGCCGCAGTGGTAACCGTCGTCGCCCAGTGTGGGAGTTTGAACTCGATACCGCGAAGCAACAGTTGAACAAACAGTTCGGTACTCGCGACCTTGTCGGTTTTGGTGTAGAACATGCCAAGCTTGGTCTATGTGCTGCGGGTTGTTTGATCCAATATGTAAAAGATACCCAACGTACCGCTCTGCCGCATATTCGATCACTGACTTATGATCGCCAAGATCACTCTGTGATCTTAGATGCAGCAACTCGTCGCAACCTAGAGATCACTCATAACCTCGCAGGTGGCATCGACAACACATTGGCAGAGGTACTCGATCACACCGCAACGCCAATGGGCAGCCGTATGCTCAAGCGTTGGTTACATCAACCGATGCGTAATATCTCAGCTCTCGATCAACGCCTAGATGCGATTGGTGAGATGAAAGATCTCGCTCTGTTTACAGAGCTACAACCGACACTAAAACAGATTGGTGATATTGAGCGTATCCTAGCTCGATTAGCTCTTCGCTCTGCACGTCCGCGTGATATGGCACGCCTGCGCCAAGCGATGGACTACCTTCCAGAGCTAGCCGATACTCTAGAGCAAGTTTCT
The DNA here is from genome assembly GCF_030248535.1 of Vibrio sp. D404a. Lineage (GTDB taxonomy): Bacteria > Pseudomonadota > Gammaproteobacteria > Enterobacterales > Vibrionaceae > Vibrio. The sequence continues at coordinate 9,055 of NZ_JAHGAJ010000037.1, forward strand.
CACCCATATCTGAGCCAACTTGCGCAATACGCCGCACCTTTTGAAGAGGTGTCCGAGCTGCTGACTCGTGCAATCAAAGAGAATCCACCGGTTGTGATTCGCGATGGTGGCGTGATTGCGGCTGGCTACAGCGCAGAACTGGATGAGTGGCGTGATCTTGCAGATGGCGCGACGGAATACCTAGACAAACTCGAAGCGGAAGAGCGTGAACGCCACGGGATTGATACACTAAAAGTTGGCTACAACAACGTACACGGCTTCTTCATTCAAGTGAGTCGTGGTCAAAGCCATTTGGTTCCACCTCATTACGTTCGCCGTCAGACGTTAAAAAACGCGGAACGCTACATTATCCCTGAGCTAAAAGAGCATGAAGACAAGGTTCTCAACTCTAAATCGAAAGCGCTAGCGATCGAGAAGCAGCTTTGGGAGGAGCTATTTGACCTATTGTTGCCACACCTAGAGCAACTGCAGAACATCGCCTCTTCAGTATCGCAACTAGACGTTCTACAAAACCTTGCTGAGCGCGCTGACACCTTAGATTACTGTCGCCCTACTCTAAATAAAGAGCCAGGGGTACATATTCAGGCGGGTCGCCACCCGGTAGTTGAACAGGTGATGGATGAACCTTTCATTGCCAACCCGATTGACTTGAATGATCAACGTAAGATGCTGATCATCACGGGTCCAAACATGGGTGGTAAGTCGACCTATATGCGTCAAACCGCGCTAATCGCACTAATGGCTCATATTGGTTGTTACGTTCCTGCAGAGAGTGCAACCATTGGTTCTATCGACCGTATCTTCACTCGAATCGGTGCATCAGATGATCTGGCATCTGGCCGCTCAACCTTCATGGTAGAGATGACAGAAACAGCAAACATTCTGCACAACGCAACGCCGAGCAGCCTGGTTCTAATGGATGAGATCGGCCGTGGTACCAGTACCTACGATGGTCTATCGCTGGCTTGGGCAAGTGCAGAATGGCTAGCTAATCAGATAAATGCGATGACACTGTTTGCGACTCACTACTTCGAACTAACTGAGCTGCCAAACCAGATCCCAACCTTGGCGAATGTTCATTTGGATGCGGTAGAGCACGGTGACAGCATTGCCTTTATGCACGCAGTTCAAGAGGGTGCAGCGAGCAAATCTTACGGTCTTGCAGTAGCTGGACTAGCGGGTGTACCAAAGGCCGTGATTAAGAATGCACGAGCTAAGCTAACCCAGTTGGAAGCGCCAAGCGCAGAGACACCAACAGCTAAACCAAGTGGTGTCGATATTGCGAATCAACTTAGCCTTATCCCAGAGCCAAGTGAAGTAGAGCAAGCGTTAGCAAACGTAGATCCAGACGACCTAACACCACGTCAGGCGTTGGAAGAGTTGTACCGCTTAAAGAAACTTCTTTAGTCACAAATAAGTTTTTCTAACCTCGATAAAAACAAAAACGCTGACATTAAGTCAGCGTTTTTTATTGGTCATTTCTAGGCCTAGACTAGTCGTTCTCAACGTTAAACAGGTTTTCCATATTCAAGCCTTGCTTGATTAGGATCTCTCTTAAGCGACGTAGGCCTTCTACTTGAATCTGACGAACACGCTCACGAGTTAGGCTGATCTCACGACCGACTTCTTCTAGAGTCGATGGCTCGTAACCAAGAAGACCAAAGCGGCGTGCAAGCACTTCTTTCTGCTTAGGATTCAGTTCATCTAACCAGTAGATCAGTGATGTTTTGATATCGCTGTCTTGAGTAGAAACTTCTGGGTCTGAGTTGTTTACGTCTGGAATGATATCCAATAGTGCTTTCTCGCCATCACCACCGATTGGTGTATCGACTGAGCTTACACGCTCATTTAGGCGCAGCATTTTGCTCACATCACTTACCGGTTTATCTAGCTTGGTCGCGATCTCTTCTGCCGTTGGTTCATGGTCAAGCTTTTGCGACAGCTCACGAGCGGTACGCAGGTAGATATTAAGCTCTTTCACTACATGAATTGGTAGACGAATAGTACGTGTTTGGTTCATCAAAGCACGCTCGATCGTTTGACGGATCCACCATGTCGCGTAAGTAGAAAAACGGAAGCCACGCTCTGGATCGAATTTTTCAACCGCACGAATAAGACCCAAGTTGCCTTCTTCAATAAGGTCAAGCAGGGCTAGGCCGCGATTGCTGTAACGACGAGAAATTTTAACCACAAGACGTAGATTACTTTCGATCATGCGCTTACGAGCTGCTTCGTCACCACGTAGGGCACGACGAGCATAAAGCACTTCTTCTTCTGCGGTTAAGAGTGGTGAGAAGCCAATTTCACCCAGATACAACTGCGTTGCGTCTAGGCTTTTCGAAGTCACTTCGACTTCTTCTTTTACTTCTGCTTTTTTAGTGACGGTTTGTTCACCTTGCTCAACGTTTGCCAACTCCGTGGTCTCTTGATCAAGTTCGAACTCTTCTTTAATAACTGCATTGCTGATACTCATAACGCCTCCCCCTGGCGATATTAGCAAGACATTACAACTTCAAATGTCGCTAAATGACTATGTCACTGATACAAGGTCGTTGCGACGCTTGTATTTAAGGTAAATAGCGCTTTGGATTGACTGATTTACCTTGGTAACGAATCTCAAAGTGTAGCCGAACGCTTTTGGCTCCAGAACTTCCCATTGTCGCAATTTTCTGTCCTGGTTTAACACTTTGCCCTTCAGATACTAATAGTCGGTCGTTATGCGCGTATGCACTTAAGTAGTTATCATTATGCTTTACAATCACGAGATTGCCGTAGCCTCTGAGTGCATTCCCCGAATAAACAACCGTTCCCCCTGCAGTAGATACGATAGGCTGACCGCGCTGTCCTGCTATGTCGATGCCTTTATTTCCTTGTTCACCTACAGAGAAATTCTTGATAACTCTCCCTTTAGTTGGCCATAGCCATTTCGATACTTTACCGTTAGTTGGCTTGCTGGCGGTTGTAACATTCTGTTTACCTTTAGAACCAACATACTCCTTTGGCTTCGATTGTTCAACCTTCTTTGGTGGATCTTTTTTAACCGTTTTCGCCGTTGACTGCACAGGTGCCGGTTTAGAGTTTTTGCTCTTCGCTGGTTCCGCTTTGGTAGCCGCAGGTTTTGATGCTTTCGCCGTCGAGGTGCTTGATACACTCGCAACCGGTGCTACGGGTGTTGGCTTAGGTGCAGGGGTCACACTGGCAACCGCAGCTGCTTTTCCATAGGCTGGCGCTTTGTAGGATGGACGCCACAGCTTAAGCTTCTGTCCTGGGTGAATGGTATAAGGCGCAGCAAGATCGTTGTAATGAATCAAGTCATTCACATCTTTGTTGGTCAGATAGGCGATAAAGTAGAGGGTATCGCCCTTCTGAACCTCGTAGTAACTACCGCGATAACTGCCACGTTCAATGGTTGAATAGTCTTTGTTTAGGCTTGCAACTGGTGCAGGAGAGTGTGCCGCGCACCCTGCCAGCACACAACTCAACAATACAGCTATCCCTTTTGAAAACTTTGAACGCATTCAGTTGTTATCCATTACACCAATAATTTGATTACGCGAGTTCACCCGGGACCAAAGGAACAAAGCGTACCATCTCGATTGTCTCTGATAGGTACTGATTCCCTTGGCGGGTAATTTTTAGCAATTGTTGCTCATCATCCCCAACCGGGATCAGCAAACGTCCACCGTCAGCAAGCTGCTCTAAAAGCGCTTGAGGAATAGACTCTGCCGCAGCTGTTACGATAATGGCATCAAACGGCCCTTTCGCAGACCAGCCTTGCCATCCATCCCCATGTTTCGTGGAAATGTTATAGAAATCAAGCTGCTTAAGTCGTCTCTTTGCATCCCATTGTAGCGATTTAATACGTTCAACAGAATAAACGTGATCAACCAACTGAGCTAAGACTGCTGTTTGATAGCCCGAGCCTGTTCCAATCTCTAAGACGCGGCTAGTCTGTTGAAGTTCCAACAATTCCGTCATTTTCGCCACTATATATGGCTGAGATATCGTCTGCCCTTGGCCAATCGGCAGTGCATTGTTGTCATAGGCTTGGTGATACATTGCCTGCGACAAGAAACTTTCTCTTGGCAAACAAAAGATCGCATCCAGAACCCTTTGGTCACGAATACCACTCTCGATCAGAAAGCTGACTAAACGGTGTGCATGAGGGTTAGTCACTGGCGCTCTCCTAGCCACTCTGTCATGGCTCCCAAAGATTCATGGGCGGTAAGATCCACCTGCAATGGCGTCACAGAGACATAGCCATGTTCAATCGCATAGAAATCTGTTCCCTGACCGGCATCTTGCTCTTTACCTGGAGGGCCTAACCAATAGATATCATGTCCCCTTGGGTCTTTCTGCTTGATCATATCTTCAGAGTGATGACGAGCACCAAGGCGCGTCACCTGTGTTCCCTTAAGATCATCAAATGCAACGTCTGGAACATTAACGTTCAACAAACGATTGGTTGGGATTGGTCGAGCTAAATGCTGTTCAACGATTTGGCGTGCAATAAGAGCGGCTGTATTAAAATGTTGCTTGCCCACCAAAGAAAATGCCACGGACTGAACACCCAAAAAGTGCCCTTCCATCGCAGCCGCGACCGTACCCGAGTACAACACATCATCACCCAGATTTGCCCCGTGGTTAATACCAGTAAGCACCAGGTCCGGCATGTCATCTTTAAGCAGTTCATTCAGAGCAAAGTGGACACAATCGGTCGGTGTACCTTGCACTGAATAGGTATTAGCTGCGATTTCTTGAACACGCAAAGGCTGCTCAAGCGTTAATGAATTCGACGCACCCGAGCGATTTCGGTCGGGTGCAACGATAATAACTTCAGCAAGATCGCGCAGCTCATTCGCCAGAGCATGAATACCCTGAGCATGAACGCCATCATCGTTGCTGAGTAAGATCTTCATTCTGTATCCTTTCTTATCTTCGTCCAAGTTACGCCTTTACTGTGCGTACTGTCGCTCAACTGCAACTTCTTCAACCAACTCACGAACAATCGCAGTGGCAAAACACCCAGCATCCAATGAGAATTTCAGTGTGATGTTATCGCCATCCACTTCCCATGATAATTGTTCTGGTTTCAAAGATGCTTCACGACGGTCATGACGCATGCGGTTACCGCGAATAAGCGCCATTAAGTCAGGCTCTTCATCAAGGTGTTTTTGCTCAAGAGCCAATGCACTGTCTTGTGTTGGCAGAGCGTTATCTCCAGCCAGTGCTACTGACACCTGCGCATCACCTTTCTCAATGGCAAGGTTCAATGCTTCAATGTTCTCAGCTGTCACAAGTTGTTGCCCACCAGCAGTCAGCACAACATCACCTAACATCGCCGAGCCAAACACGTCCTGCTCGATACGCTCCGATAAGATACGGTTAAATATCCAAGAGCGAGCCGCTGATAGATACAAGCTACGTTTGTTTTGATTGCGTGTACGAACGTTATCACGCCCCCAGCGACGAGCTTCAGATAAGTTATTACCTTCATTACCAAAACGCTGAGCACCAAAATAGTTTGGCACACCAAGCTGAGCGACTTTCTCAAGACGAGTGACCACATCCGCGGTGTCCGTCACCTCAGACAGGGTCAGTTCAAACTGGTTACCAACGAGGTCGCCTGGGCGTAGCTTTTTGTTATGACGAGCCGTAGCCAAGATCTCAATGCTTGGGTACTGCGCTAAGAACTCGCTGAAATCTGGAGTTTCTCCCTTTGGAAGATGAACGCTCAGCCACTGCTCAGTCACTGCATGACGGTCTTTCAGACCTGCCCAGCTAACATCTTTCGATTTCACGCCACACGCCTTCGCTAGCTCATTGGCAACAAAGCTAGTGTTCTCTCCGGTCTTACGGATGCGCACCATCAAGTGCTCCCCTTCTCCAGAGAATTCGAAACCTAAGTCTTCGATAACCACAAAATGCTCGGCCTTCGCTTTCAGTTTAGCTTGTGCCGTCGGCTTGCCATTCAAATAGGCAAATGAAGATAGAATATCTGACATGCTGTTCTTTTCGTTTTGGTGCTTATGCACTTTTAGTAATTAGGACCACTGCTTCACTTGCAATGCCCTCTTTTCGTCCGGTAAAGCCAAGACGCTCGGTCGTTGTCGCTTTTACATTCACATTGCCAATATCGGTTTCAAGATCCTCAGCAATCGCTTGGCACATCGCATCAATATACGGTGCCATTTTAGGTGCTTGAGCCATGATGGTCACGTCAACATTACCGATTTGGTAACCCTGTTCTTTGACACGGCGGTAGACATCTTTCAGCAATTCTCTGCTGTCTGCACCTTTCCACTCATCGTCAGTATCTGGGAAGTGACGACCAATATCACCAGCGGCAATTGAACCAAGCAGTGCGTCACTCAATGCATGTAATGCTACGTCACCGTCAGAATGCGCAATGAGCCCCTGTTCGTAAGGGATGCTCACGCCACCAATAATTACCGGGCCTTCACCACCAAACTTATGAACATCAAAACCGTGGCCAATACGAATCATCATTATTCCTTATTCTGACTTAAATAGAACTCAGCCAAGGCTAAATCTTCTGGCTGAGTAACCTTAAAATTATCTGAGCGACCCGCAACTAACGCTGGAGATTCGCCTTTCCACTCAAACGCTGAGGCTTCGTCAGTAATCGACACCCCTTGCTCAAGTGCCTCTGTTAGAGCTTTTTGCAACGGCAAAGTTCGAAACATTTGCGGCGTCAATGCGTGCCAAAGGTTTGCTCGCTCTACCGTGTGATCAATTTGACCATCTACACCGCGCTTCATGGTATCGCGAACTGGAGCAGCTAAGATGCCTCCAACCGGATGAGACAAGGAAGTCTCAATCAATTTATCGATGTCGCTTGGTTGAATACACGGTCTCGCAGCATCATGAACTATGACCCACTCAGCCAAATCGTTCTCTTGGATGTAGTTTAGAGCAGAAAGTACAGAGTCAGCACGCTCGCTGCCACCATCAACACGAATCACATCAGGATGTAGGCTCAAGCTCAACTCTGGGAAATATGGGTCACTTTTGCTTACCGCAATCACCACTTTACTGACTTGTGGGTGGGAAAGTAGCTTATTCACCGTATGTTCAAGAATGGTAGTCGCGTTAATCGTCAGGTATTGCTTGGGGCGATCGGCCTTCATTCTGCTACCAACACCAGCCGCGGGTACAACGGCGACAATACCTTGCTTATCAGTCGACATTAATGCGATTCCTCACCAATTATGCGATAAAACGTTTCGCCTTCTTTTACCATACCTAGCTCATGTCGGGCACGCTCTTCAATGGCATCAAGCCCTTGGCGAAGATCGTCGATTTCCGCAAACATCTCTGCGTTTCGGGTATGGAGCTTTTCATTCACTTGTCGTTGAACCTGAATTTCGTTGTTCACTGAGTAGTAATCCGAAATACCATTTTTACCGAGCCACAATGTGTGTTGCAGCCAGCCAAGTAAGATCAGCAGGACAAGAGCAAAGATTCGCATAACACCTTTCGCCGGTTAGAAAAGAAGGAACTAGAATAAGGCACATATATACCATAATGCGCTTATTGGTGCGAGATATGTGGTGCAAGGGAATCAATAACTCACAGGATTATTGTTATTCCCACACTTGATGAGACACCCTCCTTCGTCAGTTTAGGTAATAGCGAGTTATCTAAGCATTTTATATTGATGAAAAGCCAGTATTCCTCTTCCAACCACCTCTCACTCTCGTCATTCCCAAGAAGGAGGGACGGCTGAGTTGGGAATCTATTGAAGTTAACATTGGGAGAGATTCTCTACTCCTTCCTTCGTCAGTCTAGGGAATGACGAACTTTAAGCAAAAAAAACGCCCTACCGAAGTAGAGCGTTTCAAAAGCTTTAAGCTAACAATTCGCTAGGAATTATTGACCTTTAACTTCTTTAAGACCGTTGTAAGGAGCTTTAGAACCTAGAGCTTCTTCGATACGGATAAGTTGGTTGTACTTAGCAACACGGTCAGAACGGCTCATAGAACCAGTCTTGATTTGACCTGCAGCAGTACCTACCGCTAGGTCAGCGATAGTTGCGTCTTCAGTTTCGCCAGAACGGTGAGAGATTACAGCTGTGTAACCTGCATCTTTAGCCATCTTGATTGCAGCTAGAGTCTCAGTTAGAGAACCGATTTGGTTGAACTTGATAAGGATAGAGTTAGCTACGCCTTTTTCGATACCTTCAGCAAGGATCTTAGTGTTAGTAACGAATAGGTCGTCACCTACTAGTTGAAGCTTGTCACCTAGTAGTTCAGTTTGGTGCTTGAAGCCATCCCAGTCAGACTCGTCTAGACCGTCTTCGATAGAAACGATTGGGAATTGGTTAGCTAGCTCAGCTAGGTAGTGGTTGAACTCTTCAGAAGAGAAAGTCTTACCTTCGCCTTTCATGTTGTAGATGCCAGCTTCTTTGTCGAAGAACTCAGATGCAGCACAGTCCATAGCTAGAGTAACGTCTTTACCTAGTTCGTAACCAGCAGCTGCAACAGCTTCTGCGATAACTTCTAGAGCTTCAGCGTTAGACTTAAGGTTAGGAGCGAAACCACCTTCGTCACCAACTGCAGTGCTGTAGCCTTTAGACTTAAGAACTTTAGCTAGGTTGTGGAATACTTCAGCACCGATACGTAGACCTTCTTTAAGAGTCTTAGCGCCAACTGGTTGAATCATGAACTCTTGGATGTCAACGTTGTTGTCTGCGTGCTCACCACCGTTGATGATGTTCATCATTGGTAGAGGCATAGAGAACTGACCAGCAGTACCGTTTAGCTCAGCGATGTGCTCGTATAGAGGCATGCCTTTAGCCGCTGCAGCAGCTTTAGCGTTCGCTAGAGAAACAGCTAGGATTGCGTTAGCACCGAACTTAGATTTGTTCTCAGTACCGTCTAGCTCGATCATTACTGCGTCGATTGCAGCTTGGTCTTTAGCGTCTTTACCAGTTAGAGCTGTAGCGATTTCGCCGTTTACAGCTTCAACAGCTTTAAGAACACCTTTACCTAGGAAACGAGCTTTGTCGCCGTCACGTAGCTCAAGAGCTTCGCGAGAACCAGTTGATGCGCCAGATGGAGCAGCAGCCATACCTACGAAACCGCCTTCTAGGTGTACTTCAGCTTCTACAGTTGGGTTACCACGTGAATCGATGATTTCACGACCTAGAACTTTAACGATCTTAGACATTGAATGTTTCCTTCTCGTTGAATATATAATGTCAAAATTAAAGGCAGCAGCACAGCTTGAGCTGCTACCGGTATTCCTTACTTCTCTAATTCGTCACGCTGGTTTTGGCCAGCCGCTTTAACGAAGCCTTCGAACAATGGGTGACCATCGCGAGGCGTAGAAGTGAACTCTGGGTGGAACTGAGCTGCAACAAACCATGGGTGGTTTGGAATCTCGATAACTTCAACCAGTTTCTTGTCCGCAGACAGACCCGATACTTTTAGGCCCGCTTTTTCGATTTGTGGACGAAGATTGTTGTTCACTTCGTAACGGTGACGGTGACGTTCATGGATCGTCGCGCTACCGTATAGTTCACGAGCTTTCGTTCCTTTCTCTAGGTGACATAGCTGTGAACCAAGACGCATAGTACCACCTAGGTCAGATTTTTCAGTACGTTCTTCAACTTTACCTTCGCCATCTACCCACTCAGTAATTAGACCAACTACTGGGTACTTCGTGTCTTTGCTAAATTCTGAAGAGTGTGCACCTTCCATGCCCGCAACGTTACGTGCGTACTCAATAAGTGCCACTTGCATACCAAGACAGATACCTAGGTAAGGAACTTTGTTCTCACGCGCGTATTTCGCTGCGAAGATCTTACCTTCAACACCACGGTCGCCGAAGCCACCTGGTACTAGGATTGCGTCAAGGCCTTGAAGTGCTTCTTCGCCTTTCGCTTCTACTTCTTGAGAGTCAACGTACTTGATCTTAACGCTTAGACGGTTCTTAAGGCCCGCGTGCTTAAGCGCTTCGTTCACTGACTTGTATGCATCTGGTAATTCAATGTATTTACCAACCATACCGATAACAACTTCATCAGTTGGGTTAGCTTCTTCGTAGATTACCTGCTCCCACTCAGATAGGTCAGCTTCAGGAGCTGTAATACCAAAGCGAGAACACACTAGGTCATCAAGACCTTGTGCTTTAATTAGTTGAGGGATCTTGTAGATTGAATCTACGTCCTTCATTGAGATTACTGCTTTCTCTTGAACATTACAGAAAAGAGCAATCTTCTTACGCTCGTTCGCAGGGATCATGCGATCAGAACGACAAACTAGGATATCTGGCTGGATACCGATAGACAGTAGCTCTTTTACAGAGTGCTGAGTCGGCTTAGTTTTCACTTCACCAGCTGCCGCTAGGTAAGGAACTAGTGTTAGGTGCATGAACATTGCACGCTCACGGCCTAGCTCAACTGCTAGCTGACGAATCGCTTCCATAAATGGTAGAGACTCGATATCACCAACCGTACCACCAACTTCAACGATCGCTACATCGTGGCCGTCAGCACCTGCGATTACGCGGTCTTTGATGGCATTAGTGATGTGAGGAATTACCTGAATAGTTGCACCTAGGTAATCACCACGACGCTCTTTCGCTAGAACGTCTGAGTAAACACGACCTGCAGTGAAATTGTTACGCTTAGTCATCTTGGTGCGAATGAATCGCTCATAGTGACCAAGGTCAAGGTCAGTTTCAGCGCCATCTTCCGTAACGAACACTTCACCGTGTTGAGTAGGGCTCATTGTGCCCGGGTCAACGTTGATGTAAGGGTCAAGCTTCATCATAGTCACTTTAAGACCACGAGCTTCTAAAATAGCTGCTAGCGATGCCGCTGCAATACCTTTACCTAGAGAGGATACAACCCCGCCAGTAACAAAAATGTAATTTGTCGTCATGTTTAACCTGAAATTGGTTGGATGAGGGAAAAAGGATTTCTTCTGGACGGGATGAAAATATACCAGAAGCCCCTTATCGCCACAACGTGAAATCTATCACACTGCTATTTTTTATTTTTTGCTTCAAATCAAATCAGCACAAAAGCTTTGTTTAACTTTTCTCCGCTAATTTGACTTCATCCCACATAGAATCGAGCTCAGAGAGGGAGAAATCGTGCAAAGTTTTATCTTTTTGACGAACTTTTCCTTCTACACCTTTAAAGCGACGCTCAAATTTCACATTGGCTTTGCTCAATGCCGATTCTGGATTTTTCCCTAGATGCCTCACTAGATTCACCGTCGCAAACAGCAAATCACCCAATTCTTCTTCCACCAAATTTTCATTTGGGGTGACTTGAAGCGCCTCTTCAAGCACCTCATCGACCTCTTCTCTCACCTTGTCAACGACAGGGCCAATCGAGTCCCAATCAAAGCCATACTTCGCAACCTGCTTTTGAATCTTTGTAGCACGCAAAAGTGCAGGCAGAGAGTTTGGTATTGAGTCTAGAATACTTTCCTGAGTTTTGCCTACTTGCGCTTTTTCTTTGGCTTTCTCAGCCTCCCAGTTGGCATTAATCGCCTCTTCATCGTCAAACTTAACATCAGAGAACACATGAGGGTGACGACGTGTCAGCTTCTCGTTCACACCATCTACCACATCAGAGAATTCGAACAGCCCCTGCTCTTTCGCCAGTTGGCTGTAAAAAATCACCTGAAACAACAAGTCACCCAACTCTTCTTGTAGGTTTGGCCAGTCTTTATTGTGAATCGCATCCACCACTTCGTATGTCTCTTCGATAGTATGCGGCACAATTGTTTCAAAATTTTGTTTCAGATCCCAAGGGCAGCCACCTTCTGGATCTCGCAGCTTCGCCATAATTTGTTCTAGTTGTTCAATCGGGTGGCTCATGGTGCTTTCCTATTATTTTATTTGATTGTTTTAATCTAATTCTTTTCTTAAAACTAAAAAAGGTGAGCAGTTAAAACCACTCACCTTTCTATTTTGCTGTCATCCCCAAGAGTGAAGAATGAGCGAGTTGGGGCTCTCAAACCGCATAGCGAGATTCCCTATCATGTTGGTCCCTCACTGTAGGGAATGACAACTATATTTTTTTACTAAGTAATTAGTTCTTCTAACAAGGCAGTAAACTTATGAGGCTCCTGAGCATAGCTTGCCTATGTAATGGAGCGAAATAAGTGAAACTAACGCCGTTAGAAAGCTAAGTACGACGTAAAAACTATCCTAATCTCTTGACGCTCATAACATCTTTGATCTGCTCGACTCGGCTTGTAACTCGACTCAAAATTTCAATATTGGTCACTTCCAAATCAAAGTCCATCACTGACAGCTGACGCTTGTAGTCGGTACGGCTTTTCATTGTCGTCACACTGATCTTCTCATTCGCGAACAGCGAGGTGATGTCCTTCAACAGGCCACTGCGCTCTAATGCTTCAACACGCAGCGTGAGGATGTATGAACCAACAAAGCCATTGCCCCAAACCGTATCAATGATGCGCTCTGGTGCGTGGATTCTTAGCTCACTTAGCTGTTCACAATCACTACGGTGAACTGAGATGCCACGACCTTGAGTGATGTAACCCTTGATGCTATCGCCCGGGATAGGCTGACAACAGCGTGCTAGGTGCGTCATCAGGTTATCAACGCCTTCCACTACAACCGCGTCTTTCTTAGGGCGGCTCTGTTGGGCAGGCTTGTTTTCTGATTCCAGTAACTTCTCTAGCGCTTTTTGATCTTCCTCTTCCGCGGTTGGCTTATTCACCAATGCATTGATGTGGTTGATCACTTGGTTGATACGCAGATCGCCGCTACCTATACCGGCATACAGCTCATCTGGCGTATTCACGTTAAAGCGCTTGAGTGCATACTGGTCTGCGTCTTTAAGCGTCGCACCGATTTTATGCAGCTCTGCTTCTAGAATATCGCGCCCAGCTTCTAGGTTCTTCTCACGGCTTTGCGCACGGAACCAAGCGTTAATCTTGGCGCGAGCGCGACCTGAATGAACAAAACCTGTGGTTGGGTTTAACCAGTCTCGCGACGGGTTCGGTTCTTTCTGAGTGATGATCTCGACCTGATCACCCATCGAGAGCTTGTGAGTAAATGGAACGATGCGTCCACCGACCTTGGCACCTATACAACGATGTCCAACCATAGAGTGGATATGGTAAGCAAAATCAAGTGGTGTCGCGCCCATCGGCAAATCGACCACATCACCGCGTGGCGTAAAGGCGTATACGCGGTCATCGAAGACCTGGCTACGAACTTCATCCAGCATCTCGCCAGAATCCGACATCTCTTCCTGCCAATCGATCAGTTTACGCAGCCAAGTGATCTTCTCGTCATAACCACTGCGTCCGCTTGAAGCGCCTTCTTTGTACTTCCAATGCGCCGCAACACCCAGTTCTGAGTCTTCGTGCATCTGTTTAGTACGGATCTGGATCTCGATGGTTTTACCTTCAGGCCCAAGTACCACGGTATGGATAGATTGGTAACCGTTCGGTTTCGGGTTCGCAACGTAGTCGTCAAACTCGCTTGGTAGGTGTTTGTATTTGGTGTGAACCACACCTAAAGCCGCATAACAATCTTGCAGTTGGTCAGCGATGATTCGCACAGCACGCACGTCAAACAGTTCATCGAAGGCCAAGCCTTTCTTCTGCATCTTGCGCCAAATACTGTAGATGTGTTTAGGACGGCCGCTGACTTCTGCATTGATGCTAGAGCGCCCCATTTCAGACGTCAGGTCATCAACGAAGTCGGTGATGTACTGCTCACGAACGATACGACGCTCAGAAAGTTGTTTTGCGATCTGCTTGTAGGTATCTGGCTGTTGGTAGCGGAAAGCGTAGTCTTCGATTTCCCATTTTAATTGACCAATGCCGAGACGGTTGGCGAGTGGTGCATAGATGTTGGCACACTCTTTCGCAGCTGCACGACGAACCTCATCTGGGGCTTTTTTCACCTCAATAAGATTACAGATTCGCTCAGCCAGTTTGATGACTACGCAACGGAAATCATCAACCATTGCCAATAACATGCGGCGCACGTTATCGACTTGGCCTGACGCCGCGCTACCCTCTAGGGTAACGTTGAGCTGGCCAAGTGCCGCCATCTCTTCAACGCCATCAATTAACTTTACGATCTCTTTGCCGTAGCTCTCTTCGAAGGCTTCTCGCTCAAAGACGCCACTGGAAACGACTGGGAAAAGCTGAGCCGCAACGAGTGTCGCGCGATCCATTGATAACGTCACCAAGATTTCAATCATCTCTCGGCCACGCCACAACAGCAGTGAGGCTTGCTCATGCTCTTTTAGCAGTTCTTCACAGTGACGATAAACCTTGATCAGTTTATTCGACGTTTTGGCATCCTGATTTAAAGATGCAATCCAGCTCTCTAGCTCAAACTGTTCGCTTGGGTTTAAATGCGCGCTTCGTACCGCAACCATCATGCCTTCCTAGTTATTATGTTTTATACCCAACTCAATATGACTAACCGGGTCCAAGTTAGTTCGACTCATACTGGTAACAAGACGTTTCTTCCACGCCTTTTAATTTTATGATTTCTCTTTGACGAATAGTGCCATAGATTCCAAATGACTGGTATGTGGAAACATGTCTAACATGCCCATTTTGACCATTTGATAACCTTGATTTTGCAGGCTTGCCGTATCTCTAGCTAGAGTAGCAGGATTACATGAAACATAAACCACGCTCTTCGCTCCCAGCGCTGAGATTTGATCGACGATCCCACTTGCGCCAGCTCGCGCAGGGTCAAGCAACACCTTGTCGAACTTCTCTTTTGCCCAAGGCTGGCAAGAGAGTTCTTCTTCTAGGTTCGCCTGATAAAAAGTCGCGTTATCTAACTGGTTAATCTTGGCGTTACTGGTCGCCTGCTTCACCATTTCATCAACGCCCTCAACCCCAACCACAACAGCTGATTGTTTTGCGATAGGCAAACTGAAGTTACCTAAGCCACAGAAGAGGTCGAGCACACGCTCATCCGCTTGTGGGTCAAGCCAGTCAATCGCTTGTGCCACCATCTTCTGGTTCACCTGTTGGTTAACTTGAATAAAGTGGTTTGGCTCAAATGGTAATGTCACCCCAGTTTCACTGTATGTTGGCGCTTCACCAACGAGACGAATCAGCTGATCCGTTTCTGGCATCGAATACAAGATTGCACCTTCTGCCGTTGCCAAATCAATCAGTGCTTGTTGCTCTTTCTCAGCCAAAGGCTTTAAGTGGCGCAGAACAATCACAGGGCCGTTATCAGACAGAACCAATTCAACGTGACCGAGATTCATCGGCTGGCTAAAGGTATCAAGCAGCGCTTTCAGTTTTGGTAACAGTGCATTCAGGCTTGGCTCCAGCACCGCACAATCCGTCACGTTCTCGATATGCTTGCTTTGCTTCTTACGAAAACCGAACTGCAGCTGTTGGTTCTTTCTATCCATAAATAGGCTGACACGAGCGCGGCGGCGATACCCTACCTGTGCGCCAGTGATTGGCTCGGCAATTTCAGTCTTCGGCGTTTGGTACTGGCTCATCAAATGGCTCAGTGATTGCCCTTTATGCTCGACTTGTGATGCGTAATCCATATGTTGTAGATGACAACCACCACACTGATTAAAGTGCTTACAGAAAGGCTTTAAACGCTGCTCACTCGGTTTTAAAAGCTTGATCAGTTTTGCACGGGCAAACTTACTTTTGCTCTCGGTCAGTTGAATCACAACTTGCTCACCCGGCAACGCGCCATCAATAAACACAGGTTTATTTTTCTGATAAGCGATACCTGCGCCATTGTGATCCATTCGTTCAACCAAAACCGATTGATGCTTGGTCTCGAATTGAGTTTTCTTTTTTGGTTGAAAAAAACGTGCCATTGCTTGTGCCTAAACTATCTTTAAATCATTTATTTGTATCCAGGACTCACTATTATGTCTTGGAATCATTGTCGAATGTGGCGGCTTTGATTAAGCTTACCGTTCACTTAGCCACCATTGTGTGCGTTATTTTCCCATATCCAGACCTCGATGTAATTAAAGAACATGACCAGATATGGCTTGAGAGCCCGCGTAATTACCCTAACTCTTGCCCCAACCCTGATTATAGGGTTGTTATTGAGTGCATTCTTCTCATTTAACCGCTATCAAGACCTCGAAGGACAAGTTGTCAATACAGGTACCAGCATTATAGAACCTCTTGCGATTGCAAGTGAGTCTGGCATGCAATTAGAGAGTCGAGAGTCGGTTCGTCAATTGATCAGCTACGCCCACCGTAAGAATTCAAAATTGGTGCGCAGTATTGCGGTCTTTGATGAACGCCATGAGCTGTTTGTAACCTCAAACTTCCACCCAGATTTCGAGAGCCTGACCTACCCGAAAGACAAACCGATTCCACATCTGAGTTCGTCTAAGTTACTCGACAACACGCTGATTCTGCGCACGCCAATTATTGCAGAGGGTCAGTTTATCAACTCGGCCAATGGGCAATCGCAATCGAATCAGGCTGTCGGCTATATCGCGATTGAGCTTGATCTATCTTCACTGCGCTTACAGCAGTACCAAGAGATCTTCTCGGCATTCCTTGTTCTTATTTTAGGTCTCGGCTTATCGGGGGTATTTGCGTTCCGTCTCATGCACGATGTGACTCAGCCAATCACGCACATGAAGAATATGGTTGACCGGATTCGCCGTGGTCACCTAGATGTGCGTATCGAAGGCAAGATGCACGGTGAGTTGGACTCGCTAAAGAATGGTATCAACGCGATGGCGGTATCTCTGTCGGAGTACCACGTTGAGATGCAGCACAGTATCGACCAAGCGACTTCCGATCTGCGTGAAACACTCGAGCAGTTAGAGATTCAGAACGTTGAGTTAGATATCGCGAAGAAGCGAGCACAAGAAGCGGCTCGTGTTAAATCTGAATTCCTAGCCAATATGTCCCACGAGCTAAGAACGCCGCTTAATGGTGTGATTGGCTTTACTCGTCAGATGTTGAAAACGCATCTATCCACCAGCCAGACCGATTACCTACAGACCATTGAGCGCTCGGCGAATAACCTATTGAGCATCATCAATGACATCCTCGACTTCTCGAAACTTGAAGCCGGTAAACTGGCTCTAGAGAACATTCCTTTTGAGTTCCAAGCCAGCCTTGAAGAAGTTGTGAACCTACAAGCGACCAACGCCCACGAAAAAGGTCTCGAGCTAACCCTTAAAGTTGATCCGAAAGTACCCGCTGGTCTAGTTGGCGACCCACTGCGTATTCAACAGATTCTTACTAACCTTGTAGGCAACTCAATCAAGTTTACCGAGCGCGGAAACATCGATATCAGCGTTGAGCTGCGTTCTCAATCTGAAGACAACATCGAGCTGCAGTTTATGGTACGCGATACTGGGATCGGTATCTCAGAGCGCCAGCAAGCGCAGCTTTTCCAAGCCTTTAGTCAAGCCGATGCAAGTATTTCACGTCGCTACGGCGGTACAGGTCTAGGTCTGGTTATCACCCAGAAACTGGTCAGCCAAATGGGCGGCGAGATCAGTCTAACCAGTCGCCTGCACCAAGGTTCAACCTTCTGGTTCACTCTAAGACTATCGACTACCGATATGCCGATGACAGACTTGATCGAGACACAGTGCCTGCAGGATAAGCAGCTGCTATTGATTGAGCCAAACATGCAAGCGGCCTCGATTACTCAGCAAGTATTGACTCAAGAAGGGCTGATTGTGACGTATCGTTCAGTTATGCCTGAAGAGGCAACCAACTACGATTACGTACTGCTTAACCTTGCGGCTAACCAAGACTATGAATTAGACGTCGTTCAGCAATGGGCCAATCGCGCGAGAGAGATCTCGCAAAACGTGATCATTGGTACCCCAAGTACCGAGCTCGCTCTGGGTGAGCAGCTGATGAAGAATGTCGATGTTCAGTGCATTACCAAACCACTGTCTCGCAAGAAGCTGCTGCAAACTCTGGTCTCTAACCAAGCACCACTGCTTAATGCACCTGCGATTGAGACACACAGTGATGAGAAGCTGCCACTAACCGTGATGGCAGTCGATGACAACCCAGCCAACTTGAAACTGATTACAGCGCTACTGCAAGAACGTGTAGAAACGGTGGTTAGCTGCACCAATGGTCAACAAGCGATTGACCGAGCGACCGAGCAGACATTCGATATCATCTTTATGGATATCCAGATGCCACAAATGGATGGTGTGACTGCGTGTAAGCACATTAAAGAACTAGAGAACAATGCCAAGACGCCAGTGATTGCGGTGACAGCACACGCGATGAGTGGCGAACGCGACCGTCTATTAGCTGCTGGTATGGATGATTACCTGACGAAACCGATTGAAGAGCATGTCTTACAGCAGGTTTTGATTCACTGGAGTCCTGAGTCTGAAGTAGAGAATGTAGAAAAGATTGCACCTGAGCACCCTGCGGTTGGCGTGGAAATCGAAAACCACGCTGTTGAAACTGAGAGCAGCCAGCACAAGAACATCATTATTGATTGGCAGGCTGCGTTGAAACAGGCAGCTAATAAAGAAGACCTTGCTCGCGATATGCTGCAGATGCTGGTCGACTTCATTCCAGAGGTTTATGAGGCTGCGGAACGTGCCATCGAAGAGAGCGACTACCCTATCGATGACTTGATACACATTATTCATAAGATGCACGGCAGCAGCTCATACAGCGGTGTGCCAAGATTGAAAGCGGTGTGTGCCACTATTGAGAAAGAGTTACGTTCAGGGACGCAGATAGAAGATATCGAGCCTGAGCTGTTCGAGCTACAAGATGAGCTAGACAAGGTGCAGGCAACCGCAATTCACTATCTGACACCAATCCAACCTAGCTAGGTTCCAATTCAACATTGTCCGTGCAGACGTAAAAAATCAGCACAGACGCAGCAGTCGTACAGACACAAAAAAGCAGAGCCATGGCTCTGCTTTTTATTTTTCAATGACTTAAAGCTAAGAAATCAAGACTCAAACAATACCGTCGCGACAGCATAGTGACGCTCATCCGAGATAGTAATATGGATAGAGCTAACGCCTAGGTTTGCCGCCAACTCCTGCGCTTTGTTGTGCAGAGTAAGCACCGGCTTGCCGTGCTCATCATTCGCAACCTGAAAGTCGTGAAAGGTCACGCCCATGGCAATGCCCGTACCAAGAGCCTTTGAAGCGGCCTCCTTAGCAGCAAAACGCTTCGCAAGGAAACGTCCTTTCTGCTTCAGAGAGTGAAACTGTTCAAGCTCCACTTCACATAAGATTCGCTCTGCAAAAGCCTCGCCACTGCGTGCTAGCGCCTTTTCAACTCGCTCAATCTCTGCGATGTCTGTACCAAGGCCAACAACTGCCATGACTCTTTAACCTTTCAACTGTAAGTAATTAAGCGTTGTTACGCGCGTTTTCCATGACTGCTTTCATATCTGATACCGCTTTCGCTAGGCCATCAAATACCGCACGACCAATCACTGAGTGACCGATGTTTAGCTCGTAGATCTCAGGCAGTGCTGCGATAGGCGCAACGTTGTGGTAAGTCAGACCGTGACCCGCATTCACCGTGATGCCTAGGTCATCCGCGTAGCTTGCGCCCGCTGCAATCTTCTTCAGCTCGTCTTGTTGGTCTTCTTCTGTCTTCGCTTCTGCGTAGTGACCTGTGTGAAGTTCAATGAATGGTGCACCACATGCTTTCGCTGCGTCAATTTGCTCGCGATCGGCATCGATGAATAGAGATACCTTGATGCCCGCTTCAGTCAGTTTTTGCGTTGCCGCTTTTACTTTCTCAAGCTGACCAACCACGTCCAAGCCACCTTCTGTAGTCAGCTCTTCACGTTTTTCAGGAACCAGACAAACAAACTCAGGCTTAGTATCTAGCGCAATCTGTACCATCTCGTCCGTTACCGCCATTTCAAGGTTCATACGAGTTTGAATGGTTTCAGCAAGAATACGAACATCGCGGTCAAGGATATGACGACGGTCTTCACGCAGGTGAATAGTGATACCGTCTGCACCCGCACGCTCAGCAATCTCTGCCGCGTGAACTGGATCTGGGTATTGAGTACCACGCGCATTACGTAGGGTTGCAACGTGGTCGATATTAATGCCTAAAAGGATTGAGCTCATTTTCCAATACTCCGTGCTCTAGAGAGACCTATTTGTGGCATAAACAGCTCTCTACTTTTTAATGGTTTGCCGCCAAGATACGGCTTTAAGGCTATGCGTGTAAAGCGTTTTGCCGCTTTTAACTGCTCTTTCGTTATAAATCTACGTTCACTGATCGCAATCAGTTCATCACCCATAAAGGTGAGGTTGTCGCGACGCACCGAGGCGATGAAGCCTTTCTGCTCACGATAGCGATAAGTCATTGTTGGATCGATAGGTTCTCCGGTACCTGCGCAATGCAGAAAATCAACGCCATACCCCATTGCTGATAGCAAAGCGAGTTCGAAGCGTCGTAGTGCAGGCTCAGGATTCTCATTATGCGCCAGTTCTGTTAAAGCATTAAGATAATCGTGAAAAAGTGCGGGCATCGCCACCTCTGCCATCAAGACTCGACCAATCAACTCATTAACGTACATCGCAGAGTAGAGATTTATCCCAGTCAGCGGCAAGCCTAAGCTGATCGGCTCGGCTTGACGCAGGGTTTTCATTGACCCATTACCCGACCATTTAAGCAATAGTGGCGTGAACGGCTGCAATGCACCCTTGAGGTTCGAACGCTTACTGCGCGCACCCTTAGACATCAACGTCATGCGACCAAACTCTTCGCTAAAGACGTCCAATATCAGGCTCGATTCACTGTACGGTCTGCGATGTAGCACAAAGCAGCGCTGTAACCCTTCTGAAGACATATCACCTTCTAAATACAAAAAAGGAGCCGATTTGGCTCCTTCTATTATGGTTTTGACCCGGAGCGAAGCGCGTGCGCCTCAAGCGGGTTATAGGTCGTCGATGTAGCCCAATGAACGCAGTGCACGTTCATCATCAGCCCAACCAGACTTCACTTTAACCCAAGTTTCTAGGAAGACTTTACGGCCAAACAGCTCTTCCATATCTAGACGTGCTTCACGACCAATCGTCTTGATCTTCTCGCCGCCTTTACCAATCACCATCTTCTTCTGGCCACTACGCTCAACTAGGATAAGAGCGTTGATGTGGAAGCCATCGTTATCTGGGTTGTAGTCAAAGCGTTCAATCTCAACCGTTACCGAATAAGGTAGCTCGTCACCGGTAAAGCGCATCAGCTTTTCACGAATGATTTCAGATGCCATGAAACGCTGAGAGCGGTCTGTTACGTACTCTTCTGGGAAGTGGTGCGTCGCTTTTGGTAAGTGCTCACGAACGTGCTTGCGCAGCACATCGGTGTTCTTACCGTGTTTCGCTGAAATTGGCACCACATCGATGAAGTCCATCTTCTTAGAGACTTCCATCATGTGCATCATCACATCGTTGCGGTCTTGCACGTTATCAACTTTGTTTACACACAGAACCACAGGGAAGTTGGCTTTCTTCAGTTTAGTGAGAACCATCTCGTCGTCTTCAGTCCAGTGCGTACCGTCAACAAGGAAAAGTACTAAGTTAACATCACTCAATGAGCTGTTTGCTGCACGGTTCATCAAACGGTTAATCGCGCGCTTCTCTTCAATGTGAAGACCTGGGGTATCCACATAAATTGCTTGGTAATCGCCTTCTGTCTCTACACCCATAATACGGTGACGAGTCGTTTGCGGTTTACGCGATGTGATAGAGATCTTTTGACCCAGAATGTGGTTCAAAAGAGTCGACTTACCTACATTCGGACGACCGACAATAGCGATAAAACCACAGTGCTGGTTTTCCGGTAGGCTAGGTTCTTTGTTATCAGATGCAAAGAATGCATCGATATCGAATTCTTGGTTGTTATCAGACATTGCTTAGTTGCTCTAATGCTGTTTCAGCAGCCGCTTGTTCTGCCTTGCGGCGGCTTGTGCCTTTACCGATAACAGGTTTATCCACACCTGCCACTTCACACTCAACCGTAAACTCTTGGTTGTGTGCTTCACCTTTAATATTAGTCACTGTGTAGACAGGTAGCGGATTTCTTCGACCTTGTAGGAACTCTTGCAGACGCGTTTTCGGGTCTTTTTGAGAAACACCAGGTTGAATCGCTTCTAGGCGAGTCTTGTACCAGCTTAAGATAATGCCGCGGATCGTTTCAGTGTCGCTATCTAAATAGATAGCACCGATGATCGCTTCAACGGCATCAGCCAGAATCGAGTCACGACGGAAGCCGCCACTCTTTAACTCACCTGGACCTAATTTTAAGTAATCTCCTAGGGCGAATTCACGACCTAGTTCAGCCAACGTATGTCCACGTACCAAAGTAGCACGCATACGGCTCATATCACCTTCGTTTACTTTCGGGAAACGATGGTAAAGATCATCAGCGATGACAAAACTTAAAATTGAATCGCCCAGAAACTCAAGACGTTCGTTGTGCTTACCTGCAGCGCTGCGGTGAGTCAGCGCCAGGTGAATGAGATCGGTATCTTTGAACTGATAGCCGATCTTTCTCTCTAGTTTATCAATTGGAGAATTCATGCTCTCTCGATGTATTTAGTGATCGATTAATTAATGCCACCGATGCGGTTAAAACGCACACCAGTTGGGATCCAAGAAGGTAGAACACTGTCTGAGCCACGTTCGAATTCAAAGCTGATCCAAATCGCAACGGCTTTACCTACTAGGTTTTCTTCAGGGACAAAGCCCCAGTAACGGCTATCGGCACTGTTGTCACGGTTATCACCCATCACAAAGTACTGGCCTTCTGGAACGACCCACTCGTTAACACCTGGACGAGGTTGGTACGATTGCACACGGTCACGACGCAGTGGGTTAACTAAAATCTGATGCTCCACTTCACCTAACTTTTCATGCAGTTGGATCAGAGGCACACCATCTTGAATAAATTGGCTCTCTTCAACGTTACTCAGCTTCACTGGCTTACAGCCTTGTGTGCCTTTGGTTTGAATACACAGCTCTTTGTTACTGTTGTAGCGAATCATATCGCCCGGCAGGCCAACTACACGCTTAATGTAGTCAATGTTTGGCTGTGGCGGGTATTTGAATACGATTGAGTCACCACGCTCAGGCTTGCCTGTCTCTACCAATTGAGTGCGCCATACTGGGTCTTTTAGACCGTAAGCGTATTTCTCAACCAAGATAAAGTCACCCACAAGTAGGGTTGGCATCATTGAGCCCGATGGGATTTGGAACGGTTCATAGATAAATGAACGCAGCACCAATACAAATGCAATTACAGGGAAAATGGATACGCTATTTTCAACCCACCAAGGCTGCGCCGTCACTTTTGCACTGGTTTCAGCATCTAAACCGTTAGTTTGAGCGGTAACGCTAGCCAGTTTCAATTGGCGCTTCTTAGCCCAAACAAACTTCTCTAACGCCCATACAACGCCAGTCACTAAGGTTACGATCACTAAAATAAGCGAAAATGTATTAGCCATTTATATCCCTTAAATTTCATTTCTTTAAAAATAACGAAAGTGAAAGAATAGCGAGCTACCCTTTCACTTTCAATTATTCGTTTAACGCTGGATAAGCTTAGTCTTTGCCAACGTGAAGAATTGCTAAGAACGCTTCTTGAGGCAGCTCTACGTTACCGATCTGCTTCATACGCTTCTTACCTTCTTTCTGTTTCTTCAGAAGCTTCTTCTTACGACTCACGTCACCACCGTAACATTTCGCGATAACGTTCTTACGCAGCTGCTTAACTGTTGAACGAGCGATGATGTGGTTCCCGATAGCCGCTTGAATTGCAATATCGAACATCTGACGAGGGATGAACTCTTTCATCTTCTCAACTAGCTGACGACCACGAGTCTGAGACTGATCTTTGTGGGTAATCATTGCTAGTGCATCAACAGTGTCGCCGTTTAGAAGAACGTCTACACGAACCATGTTAGACGCTTCAAAGCGTTGGAAGTTGTAATCCAGTGACGCGTAGCCACGAGATGTTGACTTCAGACGGTCGAAGAAGTCCAGTACCACTTCAGCCATTGGAATATCGTAAACAACCGCTACTTGGTTACCGTGATAAATCATATCAACCTGCACACCACGCTTCTCAACACACAGTGTGATTACGTTACCTAGGTAATCTGATGGCACTAGGATATTACAACGCGCGATTGGCTCACGAATCTCATCGATATCGTTAATAGCCGGAAGCTTAGCCGGGCTATCTACGTAAAGCAGTGTGCCGTCAGTTTTTTCAACTTCGTAAACTACGGTTGGCGCAGTTGTAATCAGGTCTAGGTCGTATTCACGCTCTAGACGCTCTTGGATGATCTCCATGTGAAGCATACCAAGGAAGCCACAACGGAAACCGAAACCTAGAGCTGCAGAGTTTTCTGGCTCGTAGAATAGTGATGCATCGTTTAGGCTCAATTTGCCTAGTGCATCACGGAAGTTTTCGTAATCGTCAGATGATACTGGGAACAGACCTGCGTATACCTGTGGTTTTACTTTCTTAAAGCCCGGTAGTGCCGTTTCACAGCCGTTTTTAGCCAGTGTCAGCGTATCACCCACTGGTGCACCAAGGATGTCTTTAATACCACATACAACCCAGCCTACTTCGCCAGTTTGCAGAACTTCGGTATCAACCTGTTTTGGTGTGAAGATACCTAGACGGTCTACACCCCAAACTTGACCAGTACTCATTACTTTGATCTTGTCGTTCTTTCTTAGAGAACCATTCTTGATACGTACTAGCGATACAACGCCAAGGTAGTTATCGAACCAAGAGTCAATGATCAGTGCTTGTAGCGGCGCATCTGGATCGCCTTCTGGCGCAGGGATTGCTGAAACAATGTTTTCTAGTACATCGTCAACACCGATACCCGTTTTCGCAGAACAGCGAGTCGCTTCCATCGCGTCGATACCAACGATCTCTTCGATCTCTTCAGATACGCGCTCTGGATCCGCAGCAGGAAGGTCAATCTTGTTTAGGATTGGCACAACTTCCAGATCCATTTCGATCGCTGTGTAACAGTTTGCTAGTGTCTGAGCTTCTACACCCTGACCTGCATCGACAACCAGTAGCGCACCTTCACAAGCGGCTAGAGAACGTGATACTTCGTATGCGAAGTCAACGTGTCCTGGAGTATCGATGAAGTTTAATTGATAAGTTTCACCATCTTTAGCAGTGTAGTTAAGAGTCACACTCTGAGATTTGATAGTGATGCCACGTTCACGCTCCAGATCCATCGAATCAAGGACTTGTGCAGCCATTTCACGATCGCTTAATCCTCCACAAACTTGGATTAGACGGTCAGATAGGGTCGACTTACCATGGTCGATGTGGGCGATAATCGAAAAGTTACGAATGTGCTTCATAATTTGGTGTGACAAACTCTTTAAATTAGGACGGTAAGAAAGCCGCGAATTGCCCGCATTTCATTGGCTGCGGTGGCGGCATTTCAATCAAGTTGGCAGATTCTACCCAATTTAACCGCAATACGCATCATAAATTAGACGAGCGGCTCACCTAGGATTCGAATCAACACCACTTGTTGCTTCGATTTATCTTCCATCGGTTTCGCCAAACGTTTTGCAAGGGCAATACCACCAGCTGTAAATATAGCAGCAGATAGAATAACTGCGCCTTCCCCTAGGCCAAGCAAGGGCGCTAAGAGTAGCTGACCAAAGGCGGCACCCAGCATCAGCATAAACAGCGGGACAAGATAGACTAACGCTGCCGATTGCAGCAGGTTCTTCTCGGGAAAGCCGATCTCAACAACTTGACCCGCTTTGACTAGGGTCTTAGTGGTAAGTTGCCAAAAAAGGGATTTGTTGCCTACGGCTTTAGTGACAATGCCAGTGCCGCAGCTTTTTTGCGACGAACAGCTGCTGCAACTAGTCTGTTGCTCACAGCTCAACTGGACACGATAGTGAGCACCGTGTTTTTCGACGGCGCTCACAGTAGCCAATGCAGTCATCATTGGTTTGTACCTCGGCTCGCAGCAAACTGAACCGATTTCGCAATACGCTGCGCAGTTGCAGGTGGAATATCACCAACCACTGAGATCTCGTTAGTGCCACTGACTAAGCTATGCAGGGTACGGCGACCTTGACGCACAAGCTGACCTTTAAGAGAGTGCTCATCTTTGTCTGCGATATAAACCGAGAAGCTGAACAAGCCATCACTAAACAGCTGGCTTTCAACCATCTTGTCCGTCGCAGCCATTTGGTAACGGTTCATCTCTTTCGCTTCAAAGCCATCAGGAATCCAAGAGACGCGCCAATCACTATCACTTTCCAAACCATCAGGGAGAGAAAGAACTTTCGGCAGCTGAGCATTATTCAGCCCCGCCATCGCTTCTGCAATCTTGTCATTAACGACATAAGAGATGGTGCGGTACTGCTCAAGGATCTCACCGTCGCGGTCAAGAAGATCGGCTCTTAATGGGAGATTGGTGTTTTCATCAACCCAGAGAACATACGAATAACGTAGGCCATCTTTAGGTACAACACGCAGCACTTGAGTCGTCGTCCCCGCTTCACGAGCGCGACCAACCTTAACAAAGTCGTAGTACTGGTTAAGTGCATCAATGTCGTTATTCAACATTGGAATGACTGGCGCCACCATGTTGCCAGACTCAATCGTAAAGGGTTCTGTACCCGGTTCGATGTAGCTGACTTCATTGCCGCGTCGAATCACTTCTCGTACAGGGCCGCTTAGATAGACAAGGTGGGCAAGTTGTTGTTGCTCGTTCACAGCATGACGATAAAGGAGCGGCTCAATGCTGCTCTTTTTGATCAGTATGTAGGAAAGTTCGTAATTTAAATGCTGACTGGCCTCGTTCATTTGATGCAATAAGGCCTTTGCAGACGGTTCTTCTGCAAAGGCGCTTGGAGAGATCAAGCTGAACAGTGTCAGTGCACTGACCAGGAATTTCTTCATTCAATATCCGATTCTAGATGCGACTCACTCACAGTTGACGCATCGTTGTTTAATCTCAATTGCAACTCGTAGTCTTGCAACATAGCGTGCACGCGTTTGCGCTGCTCTTGCAAGTTTGCGTCTGCTACTGGTTTCTCAACAGACTCACGAGTCAAACTTACAGGCTCAACAGAACCCGCAAATGGGATCGTTTGGAGCACAGGCAGTTGTTCTGCTTCTGGGGCTGCAGGATCGCTGCCACCATACTGTTGTACACCTAAAATAACCGCTAGTGACACACATGCCGCGACGGCAACTTGACCAAACTGCTGCAGCCAAGCTGGCATTTGGCGTTTTGCCTGTTGAGGTTTAGGTTGTTCTTCATGCACTTCTTGAACAGTAGGTTGGTTCTGCTCTGGGCGCAGTGAATGCACATTAGTCAGTTTGTTGTGTGCAGGCTCGTTCTCAAGCGCTGCGGCCACACTGTCTGCAATGTTCCATTCCAGCGTTTCTGGCGCATCGCCTCGCATGACATCACCGATTAAATGGTAACTCTGCCAGGTATCCTTGCTTTCTTGATCGGACTCCAACTCTGCAATCAGAGCTTTATCGATCGTTTCACCATCCATGAGTGCCGAAAGCTTTTCTTTATCAGCCATTATTTTCACCATAATTATTACAAGTTTTAGCGTTGTAAAAGAGGTTTAATCTTCTTTTCCACCGCTTCACGAGCACGGAAAATACGCGAACGTACGGTTCCTACAGGGCAATCCATTACTTCTGCAATCTCTTCGTAACTCAAGCCTTCAAGCTCGCGTAAGGTCATTGCAGTTTTCAGGTCTTCGGGTAGCGCTTCAATCGCTCCAAAAACCACTTCTTTCAATTCTTTCGACAGCGTTAAGTTCTCAGGGTTCGAAATTTCTTTCAATGCGCTGCCGGTTTCAAAATACTCTGCATCATCTGCATCTACATCGGTTGCGGGAGGCCTACGGCTCTGTGCAACTATATGATTTTTTGCTGTGTTCACGGCAATTCGGTACAACCATGTGTAGAAGGCACTCTCGCCTCTAAAGTTTGGTATCGCGCGGTAAGCTTTAATAAATGCTTCCTGTGCCACATCAGCCACATCACCGGAATTATTCACGTAGCGAGAGATAAGATTGCAAACTTTGTTTTGATACTTAACCACCAACAGGTTAAATGCTTGCTTATCTCCACTCTGAACTCGCTCAATCAACACTTGATCGGTTAGCTGCTCGTTCATTCGAGCGGGTACTCCTATTGTTATCACCCTTACCTTCTCAGATATGGGTACTAATTATGCGAAATGTAGTATTGACACCACTGTCTACATGAGCACTATTGTGACTAGGCCAAATACCGAAAGTTCCAACTTTCTTAAAATTATTTGCCATTATTGTTTCACAATGTGATGTAATAAAAATAGCTACCCCTATCAATGTGGGGAAACTTAAGCAAAAGCAATGGTATTGAGCAATTAAATATTTCTAGATAGCTGTCTATATCTTGATTCTGCATTGTCTTTAAGGACTCATTGAGACTGAGTATAACAGTCGTTAAAGCCCTCCTGAAACAAGACAAAGTCAATTTAGAGTGGACAACTCGACTATAGCCCGGGATTTAAAAAGTTTTATGAACGCAAACCGTGAACATCAGTGTGATGTATTAGTGGTGGGAAGTGGTGCTGCTGGCTTGTCTTTAGCCT
This sequence comes from Vibrio sp. D404a, assembly GCF_030248535.1. Taxonomy (GTDB): domain Bacteria; phylum Pseudomonadota; class Gammaproteobacteria; order Enterobacterales; family Vibrionaceae; genus Vibrio. The sequence goes on from NZ_JAHGAJ010000037.1 coordinate 37,690, forward strand.
TACGTGTCGCTGAGCATGCAAAAGTAATCGTATTAAGCAAAGGACCACGTAGCGAAGGATCGACCTACTACGCACAAGGTGGTATCGCGGCCGTATTTGACGAATCGGACAGTATTGAGTCACACGTTGAAGATACGCAAATTGCCGGCGCTGGGTTATGTGAAGAAGATACGGTTCAATTCATTGCTGAAAATGCTAAAGAGTGTGTGCAGTGGCTAATTGATGGCGGTGTGCCTTTCGACAAAGATGAAAACAGCACCGAAGGTCAGCCTAAATACCACCTGACTCGTGAGGGTGGACACAGCCACCGACGTATCCTGCACGCGGCAGATGCAACCGGCATGGCAATGCAGACCTCACTGCAAGACAACGTCAATAACCACCCGAACATTGAAATTTTCGAGCGCCATAATGCCCTCGACCTGATCACTGAAGACAAAGTCGGTGGTTCGAAAGACAAGGTGATCGGTGCCTACATTTGGAACCGAAACCAAGAGCAAGTAGAAACGGTTCGTGCGAAATTCGTGGTACTTGCAACAGGTGGTGCTTCGAAAGTGTATCAGTACACATCCAACCCAGATGTCTCTTCTGGTGATGGTATTGCGATCGCTTGGCGTGCTGGTTGTCGTGTTGCGAACCTTGAGTTCAACCAATTCCACCCAACGTGCCTATTCCATCCTGAAGCGCGTAACTTCTTGTTAACTGAAGCACTTCGTGGTGAAGGTGCGTACCTGCGCCGCCCTGACGGCACTCGCTTCATGAAAGACTTCGACGAGCGTGGTGAACTCGCGCCTCGTGATGTGGTAGCTCGTGCCATCGACTTCGAAATGAAACGCCTTGGTGCTGATTGCATGTACGTGGATATCAGCCACAAGCCAGAAGAATTCATTACTGCGCACTTCCCAATGATCCACACGCGCTTGATGGATTTGGGCATCGACATGACCAAAGAGCCGATCCCGATTGTTCCCGCTGCGCACTACACCTGTGGTGGCGTGATGGTGAATAAGGATGGTCAAACTGATCTTAAGAATCTCTACGCAATTGGTGAAGTGAGCTACACCGGTCTTCATGGTGCGAACCGCATGGCGTCAAACTCACTGCTCGAGTGTGTGGTTTACGCTTGGTCTGCGGCGAAACACATCGTCGAGAACATCGACCAATCTCAGCTGTGTGCAGCTCTGCCTGCATGGGATGAAAGCCAAGTAACCAACAGTGACGAAGAGGTTATTATCCAGCACAACTGGCACGAACTTCGCCTGTTTATGTGGGATTACATGGGGATTGTGCGTACTGATAAGCGTCTTGAGCGTGCAATGCGTCGAATTCAAATGCTGCAGCAAGAAACGCACGAGTACTACAGCCACTTTAAGGTTTCAAACAACCTTCTAGAGCTGCGTAATCTACTGCAAGTTGCTGAGCTGATGGTGCGTTGTGCGATGCAGCGTAAAGAGAGCCGCGGCTTGCACTACACTCTTGACTACCCAGAGCTCGCTGAAGACAGCGGCCCGACTATTCTGACGCCAAATAAAAACTAAGGCGCTAAAACATAACGACTTAAAGGGAGCACTGTGCTCCCTTTTTGTTTTTCAGCCACACCAATAACTGGCGATAGTCCTCATCTCGACAGCTGTCACGCCAAATCATTAAAGGCTCTCCCTGCTTAAACTTCAGCACAACAAACAGCGAGTGCCACACCGTATCGCTGGATTGTACTAACCGGCGCTCTCCATTAATCAATAGTTCATGGTTGTCATTGAGCTCTAGAATACCAACAGCCACTGACCAACCGACATTGTTATCGCGCAGCAACCAAAAGAGCAGAGCAAATATATAAAGGGTTGCGATGAGAGGGATATTTGAGATGGTGACAAAAAACAAAAGGCACCACAGAGTGGCGCCTTTTGCGAATAATGCGTAATACGAAGGGCTAAGCTTGAACTTAACGAACCTTGCTGAGGTTATGTGCAACAATTTTATCGACCATTGATGCGTGACCTAGGTTTTCACTACGACCGTGGCCCATCACCCATGTAAACAAGTCGGGATCGTCACACTCTAGTAGCGATACAAAATCACGTTGCTCCTGCTCTTGCAATGAATCAAAACATTCCTCAAAAAAGGGCATGATGACTACATCAAGCTCTAACATACCGCGGCGGCAGCCCCATTTAATTCGTGCTTTCTGCTCTGCAGTGTACATTGGTTATCCTCACCTATTATTTTTCTTTCTTGGAGTGTAACAAGTCATAAGCATTGCAACTACCCTATGAGTCACAGTCCCTATCTCAGCTCACAAAAAAACCTAGGCTGACAAAAAAAACGAACCGGATTAACATAGACACAAATTAAATTTCTCAGGAAAGGCAAAATGGATTGGAAAAACACGTTTCAACCAATGACTCACACACAAAATGACACGCTTCCAGAGCTCATGATGACGCATATCTCTGACTGGGGTGCGATTACCATGGTAGGTGACGATAAGAAATCTTATCTACAAGGCCAAGTGACGTGCGATGTGGTACAGCTAGCGAGTGACGAATCGACGCTCGGTGCTCACTGTGATGCGAAAGGTAAAGTGTGGAGTATTTTCCGCCTATTCCACCACAATGATGGTTATGCCCTACTTCAACCTCAGTCTGCTATTGACGTTGAACTGCATGAAATCAAAAAGTACGCAGTGTTCTCTAAAGTTACCATTGAGCAAACAGAAGATGTGGTTCTAGGTATCATGGGCGCTCAGGCAGATAGCTTTATTGATACTCTCTCTGAAGAACGTGGCAACGTACGCGCCATCGAAGGCGGCAGCGCAGTTAAGATTGCAGACTCACGCTGGGCACTGCTCATCACAGCTGAAGCAGCACAAACCTTAGTAGAGAGCAGCTCAGCAGAGAAAGTTTCAGAAGCTATCTGGCAATACTATGAGATCATGGATGCTCAACCAAAGCTGTCGGCGAGTGAGCAAAACGAGCACATCCCACAGGCATTAAACCTGCAAGCCATTGGTGGCATTAGTTTCACCAAAGGTTGTTACACGGGACAAGAAACGGTTGCACGCGCTAAATACCGTGGTATGAACAAGCGTGAAATGCGTATTGTCTCTGGCACAACTGAGCAACCATTGAGCCTTGATAGCGCGATTGAACTAGAGCGTAGTGTCGGTGAAAACTGGCGTGGCGCTGGTCGTCTTTTGAATGTTTACCAATTCTCAGATAACACGGCTATCGGTCTGATTGTTCTGCCAAACAACCTAGATGATGACGTGAAACTGCGCTTAGCTAGCCAACCAGACCAGCAATGGTCGATTCAGTCTCTGCCATATAGCTTGGAAGAAGAGTAAATTTCCCTTGCAAACGGTTATTACAGATTGGTTGGATCAACAGCAAGTGGAGTACCGCTTGCTGTTACAAGATAAAGAAACCACCTCCATCGAAGAGACAGCACAGGCTCGCGGTATAGAACCCTCACAGATGGTCAAATGCATTCTGCTACGAGATATGGGCAATCAATACGCCCTTGCGTGTGCGCCCGGCGACAAAGCGATTGATCCTAAAAAGGTACGTGCTGTCCTCAACTGCCGTCGCATGACTTGTGTCTCTCAGCAAGATGTCGAATCGGTAACTGGTTTTAAGGTCGGCTGTGTCGGGCCGTTAGCACTCAAACGCCATATGCCGATCATTTTTGATCCTTCCCTTCAACAGAATAAAATTGTCACCATCAGCTCAGGTGAGCGTATGGCGGGGATCGCGCTTGATCTTAACGATCTTATGAATTTGTGTGCACCAATTAGTGCGGATATCTGTCGATAACGCCGAGACGACATTGATATAGCTCGCAGAAACCCTGCCTTATATGCGAACCGTCTCATTACAAATGAGATCGACATCATATTTACTAGACTGACCAGATAAGATATTTAGTCACATTTAAAGCATAACTAGTCATGAAGGCTATTCTAAGGTAGTCTACATTGACTGGTTGGCTTTTAATCAAAAGTTAAAACTGGCCAGTCAAAGTGAATCCACTGAGTAACGTCAGTATCCACTTTTGTGTAATGCATCTGTGACTATTCGCCCGTTTTTGAACGGGCTTTTTTTATGCGAAAAATTTACACTTTTATTGCACTTTTAAGAAATTACCGCCTATTCTTAACATGTCATATACGTTCTGCCTACAACCCAGACAGGAAAGTCAGCTGGCAGTTCAACTAACACTTTCGTTTTGAGGAGAAGCTCACGATAAAAACGATATTTGCTATGGAAACTGCTTACTGCAGCACAAATATCTACAAAGCGACAACTCCACTGCATATTACTCCACTCTTATCACAATTATTCCCTCGGAGATTTTCTATAATATGCTGGCTAGGTAAAGATAAGGATAAGAAAAAATGAGACTGTTTAAGCGCTATACACCCGGTATGATTGCTAAACATGTAAGTCGACTTTTCAAAGGACGAATCTACATTTACGGCGTTGGGAAATTTGAGTTTGATAACGGTAAACTGGTGCTGCCAGAGAGAGCAGAGAAGCGCCACTTTGATACCGTCAAAGAGATAAATAATGAAATTATGAAGCTGAGATGCGCTTACGCTTGATTTACATAATTACCAAATGAATACAGAAAAGGGTTGGCACTGCCAACCCTTTCGCTTTCTTGGAGCTGAGTCTTTACGACTGAAAAACTAAACGACTAACTTATACTAGTGGGGCGCTTAGCCAGCTCTGGTAAATTACCCGTTAAACCTAGTGCACGTTTCATGATCTCATCTTTCGCACCCGGCAGCTGACCCGCGAGTTTCATACCCAGACCACGAATCAGTTTCTTCGCAGGGTTATCCCCTTCGAACAGATCTTTAAAGCCCTGCATCGAGGCAATCATTTTCGCCGCTTCTGCTTTGCGCCAGCGCTCGTAACCGCGCAGATTGCGCTTAGTCCCGATGTCTTCACCCGCTTGCCATAGTTTAAGCAGCTCTTGCGCTAGGCTAGCGGCATCCAGTAGCCCAAGGTTAACGCCTTGGCCCGCCAATGGATGGATGGTATGAGCCGCATCTCCAACTAACGCGACACGCTCTACAGCAAAATCACGGGCGTAACGCATACGAAGTGGGAACGCAAAACGCTCACCCACTACACTGCACAAGCCCAGCTTGGCATCAAACTCTGTGGTTAGATGTTTGTTGAATGCCTCTTCAGACATAGACACTAGCTTCTCGGCACGGTTCGGCTCTGTCGACCATACGATAGAGCTCATATTTGGCGACTGCATTGGCAAGAAAGCCAGAGGCCCTTGAGGAGTAAAGATTTGACGAGCTACACTCTCATGCGCAGATTCAGTACGAATGTTTGCCACGATTGCACTATGGCCGTAATCCCAATGCGTCAGTGGAATGTCTTGCTGTCTGCGCACCCAAGAGTTTGCACCATCAGCGCCGACCACCAGTTTCGCTGTCAACGCTTGTCCATTATCTAGGGTTAGCCACGCCTCGCTCTCACCAATAGCTAAAGAGCTGCATGTTGCTGGCATATACAGGCTAACATTGTCTTGCTTCTTCACTTGCTCTAATAGCGCGAGCTGAATAACTCGGTTCTCAACAATATGACCGAGGTTAGGCTGAGCCAGACGAGTAGAATCGAACTCTATACGCGCGAAGCTGTCCTGCTCCCACACTTCCATCGCCTGATATGGCGCTGCACGTCGCTGTTCAATGCCCTGCCAAGCGCCAAGGTTACGTAAGATCACTTCGCTTGAACGGCTCAACGCCGACACTCGGACATCTGGCAATTCATTAAGGCCTTCACTCGGCGCTTTGCCTTCAATAACAGCAACTCGCAGCTCACTGTCTTTTAACGCTGCGGCTAATGCCAAACCAACCATGCCACCGCCAACAATAGCGATATCAACACTTTGCATCATTATTATCTACCTTATCTCTCAACCAAGCCGAGCGTATGACGCAGTAAAGGGGCTTTTAATGGTGAGATGTTATCCATTGCTGCTAATCCGAGATTACGGCCCAAACGAGTCGCAGGCCAATCATTTGAAAATAGGTGAACCAGACCCGAAGTGAGTGAGATCGTGGTGTCACGATCCGCCTCACGACGCTTTCTAAAGCGAGTTAACCCTGCATAATTCCCCGCATCATCAAGCTGCTTGCACACCTCTTCCGCCAACGAAGCAACATCACGAATGCCTAAGTTGAACCCCTGCCCAGCAATTGGGTGTAAGGTTTGTGCAGCGTTGCCGACAATCGCAAAGCGGTGCGAAACATTTTGTTGTCTATGACGCAGAATCAGAGGGTAGCTCGCACGCTGGCCCACTCTTTCAAGCTTACCAAGTCGCCAACCGAATGCATCTTGAAGCTGCTCAAGAAAGGCAGACTCATCCAACGCCATCACCTCAGAGGCCTCTTCAGGAGGCAAGCACCACACCAAAGACAAGCGGTTATTGGTCATAGGTAGCAGGGCCACAGGGCCGTGCTCGGTAAAACGTTCAAATGCGCGCCCACGATGAGGCTCACTCGCCACAATGTTTGCTATGACGGCCACTTGGCCAAAATCGTGTTCACTAAGGCTAATACCCAAACGCTCACAACATGTCGAGATAGCGCCATCAGCGGCAACTAAAAGTTTCGTTGAAATAGTGTCGCCACTGCTTAGTTCAATGTCAGTGTGGTCAGGGTGACGAGTTATCTCACTCACCGATGACGGACAAAACAAACTGATGTTGCTCTCCGCTTCGAGCTTCTCTTGATAAATACGCCCAACATCCGCAAGCTCGACAACATAACCAACCGCATCCACCGCCAGTTGTTCACTGAAGATGTCCGTCATGCCAGCATGACCACGGTCTGAGACATGAATGTCTTTGATCGCCGTCGCTACAGGTGCAATCGACGACCACAATTGTAGGGACTCTAGTATCTGCACAGTCCCGTAGGAGAGGGCAATTGAGCGAGAGTCAAAGCCTGGGTGAGCACTGTGGTCAACCTGATACGGTTCCACCACAGCTATCGATAAAGAACGTTGACTTAACTGGTTGAGCGCTAAAGCAAGCGTTGCGCCCGCCATTGCTCCACCAGCAATTACCACATCAAATTGAGCCATCGTGACCTCTAAACTCGAAACGATTAATGAACTAGAAACGCTTATTTAACTTCAAGTGCTTAATGAATAGTTGGAGCGCTATCTTCTGAAGGGCGAGCACCGAATTCTGCATGAATGGTTAACGCACACGCTTTCACGTGTTCAATCACCTGCTCAAGTAGCTGCGCTTGTTCGTCTAGATCATCGTCTTCGTCGATGCCCAGCTTTGCCATCTCTTCGAGATCAGCCAACGCTTCTTTAGTCTCATCCGACGCTTTATTCAGTGGCGCTCCCACTAAACCTAAACCTGAGATGAAGTGATTGATCCAATCTGACACGCCATCAGCAAGATCAAACAGGCTCGCGCTTGCGTCTTCGTCAGGTAATAGCATTGATAGCTCCATGCCCGACCCTGTGATCTCAGTCGTCGTGACTTTGAGTGTTGCTTCAGCCAGTGTCAGTGCGCGATCAGGCCAACCCATACCTTCATTGGTGTAATCAAAGATCAGTGGCTGCCAGCTTTTATCTGCAAGGTTTAACCCTCCGCTCAGCATTCCTGTCAGTAGGCCGTGCATCTCTGCAGGCGTGACAGCTAGGCTTGCTGATTGCAATTCAGTTGCAACCGTAAGGTAGTCAGGTAAAGTAGTTTCGCTCATCAGATAACTCGCTCAGTTGTTCTTTATATCAATCTATTAATCGTACCACTTCACCCCAATTCTAGTAAGCGCAGATCCTTAGCAATTGCAGCAAGAGTGACTATCAAATGTTCAATTTGCTGAATTACTGTGTGCTCAAGCTCTCATTTACAAACAGTCACCCTGAAAAGCTTGAATCTTAATAGCGGTTTACCTATAGTTTCTCCCTCAGAGGAGTTAGCTTCCTCATCGGTGCTGGCACTTTTTCTTTCTCATAATGACAAAGGGCAACGGCCTTAGAATAGCGCGTTAAAGAGTTCATCCATCATGAGTAATCAAGCGGTAGACGTTGAAATATTAGGTAAATTGACTCGAGTGAATTGTCCAGCAGGGCAAGAAGAGTCATTAATCGCAGCGGCGGCCGATCTTGATAATCGATTGAAAGAGATGGCCGAACGTACTAAGGTAACCAATGAAGTTAAGCTACTGACTATCGCTGCTCTTAATATCTGTTATGAGCTACAGACGAAGAAGTACGAAGCTAACGACGAACAAGACGCACTGACCGAGCGCATGGAAAAGCTCACTGCATCGCTTTCAGATGTACTCAGTAAGGTTAAGCACGGACAGCAATAGCGTACACAAAATTTACCCTGGAGTGTTTGTCAGAGGATTCACGTCCCCGAGCCGATAAGCAATCCCTAAGGGTTAGTACTTGAGTACTATTGAGCATGCTCGGCCCGTACCGAGAAGCCTACGGTAATCATTGCTGATCCGCCTTGAACTCGCTGGTTCAAGGGCCATCTATTCTCAACGGCACTTTGGGGTATCCCTTCTTATGAAGACGCTCACTCGTAACGAGTTTCGCACTCTCATCCGACAGAAACGCAAAGCACTCTCTCATCTTGAACAGCAGCAAGCTGGCTCAGATCTCGTTGAACGCTGTTCGACTTTGAACGATCTCCAAAATGCACAGCATATCGCCCTCTATATCTCTACCGATGGCGAGCTTGATACTCAACCTCTTATTGAATGGTTATGGTCGCAAGGTAAAGAGACTTACCTCCCTGTTCTGCATCCTTTCTCAGCAGGCCACCTACTCTTTTTACGTTATGCTCCCGACACCCCGATTGTGCACAACAAATATGGCATCGTTGAACCAAAACTCGACCAGACCCAAGTCAAGCCTGCGCGCGAGCTCGATGTTATCTTTACACCACTTGTTGGGTTTGACTCATCCGGGCATCGCCTTGGTATGGGTGGTGGCTATTATGATCGTACCTTAGCTCCTTGGTTTGCGTCTGGCATTGGCGCTACACCGATTGGGCTGGCCCATGATTGTCAACATGTCGAACAACTGCCAACCGAGAGTTGGGATATTCCGCTGCCTCAAATCGTGACCCCAAGTAAAACTTGGCAATGGGAAAATAGTGATTAAAGCGCTATAATCCGCCCCGCAAACGTTAACTTGAACGTAAGCCCTATTTATTCAAAAAAGCACGACCTATTCAGGAGATTGGCATGACTCAAGATGAAATGAAAAAAGCAGCTGGTTGGGCAGCACTTCAGTATGTTGAAGAAGGCAGCATTGTAGGTGTTGGTACTGGCTCTACAGTAAATCACTTCATCGACGCACTAGGCACAATGAAAGACAAGATCAAGGGTGCCGTTTCAAGCTCGGTAGCTTCTACACAGCGACTAGAAGAGCTAGAGATCAAAGTGTTTGAGTGTAACGACGTAGCAAAACTTGATATCTACGTTGATGGCGCAGACGAGATCAACGCAACTCGCGATATGATCAAAGGCGGCGGTGCAGCCCTTACTCGTGAAAAGATCGTTGCTGCGATCTCTGAAAAGTTTGTTTGTATCGTTGATGGCACTAAGGCTGTTGACGTACTAGGTAAATTCCCACTACCAGTAGAAGTTATCCCTATGGCTCGCTCTTACGTAGCACGTGAGCTAGTTAAACTGGGCGGCGACCCAGTTTACCGCGAAGGCTGTCTAACAGATAACGGCAATGTGATCCTAGATGTACACGGTATGGCGATTGAAAACCCGAAACAACTAGAAGACATCATCAACGGCATCGCTGGTGTAGTAACAGTAGGCCTATTTGCTCACCGTGGTGCGGATATTGTTATTACTGGTACCCCTGAAGGTGCAAAAATCGAAGAATAATAAACAGAGTAATAATGCTACTTTCTGTTACTTCATTACATACGGTGCCCAAGGGCACCGTTTTTTTGCTTAGCTTCTGTAAAATTATGGCTTATTCCGTAATTTTCTTACCCAAATCATTTTTTTTTTGTTACTTTATTGTTCAGAAGACGCACAGGGAAAACGTTTGTCTCCTAACAAAATGGTTAATTTCATCCCCTTAAGCCGTTTTGTAGCACGTGCGCCGCATTTGCCCACCTTTCCATTTTAAAGGACGAGAACAATGGCCAAAGTTTCACTGGAAAAAGATAAGATTAAAATTCTGCTGTTAGAGGGCCTGCATCCTTCTTCAGTAGAGGTACTACAAGCTGCTGGTTACACCAATATTGAATATCATAAAGGCTCGCTGCCAGAGGATGAACTTCTCGAGGCGGTTAAAGATGCTCACTTTATTGGTATCCGTTCTCGTACAAACTTATCCCAAGAAGTAATCGATGCTGCTGAAAAGCTGGTTGCAATCGGCTGTTTCTGTATTGGTACCAACCAAGTAAACCTTGAAGCTGCGGCAAAACGTGGTGTTCCAGTGTTTAATGCACCATTCTCAAATACACGTAGCGTAGCGGAATTGGTTCTTGGACAAGTACTGCTGCTGCTTCGTGGTATTCCAGAGAAAAATGCACTTGCTCACCGTGGTATCTGGAAAAAGAGTGCCGACAACTCTTACGAAGCACGTGGTAAACGCCTAGGTATTATCGGTTACGGCCACATCGGTACTCAGTTGGGTATTATTGCTGAGAACTTGGGTATGCGCGTTTACTTCTACGACATCGAAAACAAGCTGTCACTGGGTAATGCAACGCAAGTCCATACCATGACTGAGCTGCTTAATAAGTGTGACGTGATCTCACTGCATGTTCCAGAGACAAACGAAACCAAGAACATGATGGGTAAAGAAGAGTTCGATCGCATGAAGCCGGGCGCAATCTTTATCAACGCTGCCCGTGGTACTGTGGTGGATATCCCTGCACTGTGCGGTGCGCTTGATTCAGGTCACTTAGGTGGTGCGGCGATTGACGTATTCCCAACCGAACCAAAAACCAATGCTGACCCATTTGAGTCTCCATTGATGCAGTTCGACAATGTAATCCTAACACCACACGTTGGTGGTTCTACTCAAGAAGCGCAAGAGAACATCGGTGTCGAAGTCGCGGGTAAATTAGCCAAGTACTCAGATAACGGTTCAACGCTATCAAGTGTGAACTTCCCAGAGGTATCGCTACCACTGCACACGGGTACATCACGTCTACTGCACATCCACGAAAACCGCCCAGGTATCCTGACTCAAATCAACACCATCTTCGCTGAAGAAGGAATCAACATTGCGGGTCAGTACCTACAAACGGCAGCCGACATGGGTTACGTAGTAATTGATGTGGAAGCCGATCGCTCTGAAGAAGCACTGCTAAAACTGAAAGAGATCGAAGGCACGATCCGCGCTCGACTGCTTCACTAATATTTCCGTTTAGCGGATGCAAAAAAGGCTCTCATTATGAGAGCCTTTTTAGTATTTGGCCTATGGTAGGCTTTTAGATCATGATGATCTAATTACTCTTCAAGCTGGTAAATCACATCGACACGATCGCGAATGGTGATTGTCGAATCTTGATAAGAGTTAGACTCTGTTCTTGAATCCATTGCCATCGAGCGCATCAACACCGGTTGTGCGTACTGTGCGTTGTAATCAATACGCCACACATCACCGAGTTCTTTGTCGAAACCGTTCGCCAGTGACTTCGCTTTGGTTTGCGCATCTTTGATCGCTTCCAAACGAGCCATCTCTTGATACTTAGCCTGATCTCGAACTTGCAGTTGGATATTATCCACCTGATTAATCCCTTCGCTTAAAGCAATATCTAAGTAACGATTCAGGTTCGTCAGATCTTTCACCTCTACCGTGACATTACGAGATGCTCGATAGCCGACTAGCTCAGGCTTACCCTCTTTTGGATAATGATATTGAGGCGCAAGATACAGGTTAGAGCTTTGAATGCTCGATTGTTCAATGCCAGCATCTTCTAGCTTATTCAGAAAACCCGTCACGACTTTGTCTACCGTGCCCTTCGCTTGTTCTGCGGTCATTGTGGTTTCAATAACCTTAACAGAGAACGTCGCCATATCAGGCGTTGCTACGACTTCACCATAGCCTGTCGTCGCAAGGTGAGGAAAACTGGTCACCTCTGCAAACGATGGAAAGCTTAAAACGCTCAAAGCAGCAGTAAGAGTGAGAGATGTCGCTAACATATTTGGAACTAACTTCATTAGGAAAACCCATGCTAAGCAAATGTTCTTTCATCATAGAGTAATTTATCGCGATACCAATCAGGATATTGAACTTCTTACATAACTTTTACGCGGGAAAAACCGTCAGCTTACTGAGGCAGGTGCTGGTGCGCATAGTTCAAGATCGCCTGTGAAATCTCTTTGAGCACCCCACTCTCTAACTGCCAGTGATGCCAATAGATTCGGTAAGAGAGCAAAAAACCCGGAGTAATATCAATCAGAGCGCCTGATTCTAGTTCTTCAACAATCTGCAAGCGAGGAATCAAGCAATAAGCAACGCCGGAAAGCGCTAAACGAACAAATGCTTCCGAGCTACCCACCGTATGATTAATGACGGCATCTCTTGGCACGTTAAAGTGGTCGTGAAGAAACTTCTTATGCAGGTCATCATATTGATCATAAGAGACCGCTGGCGCACGCTTGAGTGTCGCGTAGTTAACGCCCTCAGAGAAGTATCTATCATAAAATTCAGGACTTGCGACACAGACGTAATCCATTCGCCCTAAGTAGTCGGCTCGACATCCTGGAATGGGCTGAGATTCCAAACTGATGGCACCCGCCACCTCTCCATTTTTAAGCTTAGCAATGGTGCGAGCCTCACCATGAATCGCCATATTGAGTTCCACTTGGCGACTCTTCATTACGTCCGACAACGCAGGTAACAACCAAGTTGCAAGGCTATCCGCGTTGGTTGCAATCGAGACCGACAACGCCTGGCTGCTCTCTTCATTCATTAACTCTGGGATCAACTCATGCTCCAACAGGCGCACTCGTCGATATAGACCAAGTAACTTCTTACCCGCAGGCGTTGGACGTGGTGGCGTCTCACGAATCAATACCGGTTGAGCCAGCCACTTTTCAAGCTGTTTAATACGCTGCGATACTGCAGATTGTGAGATATAAAGGTGCTCGGCCGCACGCTCAAAGCTTCTTTGATTCACGACCGAATCGAGGGCTTCTAGCCATTTATAATCCATTCCTCGCACGGTTTTTCCTCCTCAATGTGGATGCATCCAACCCAAATAAGTTTGTCTAATATTAGATTAAAATCATTAATTATACTTATTCAATATCTAAGCGTATCTTCTCTCTAAAACTAAGGGTTCAACAGATTACGTGGAGGTTAAAATGAGTTTTTGGGTTTTATTACAAGGGTTTGGATTGGGTGCAAGCATGATTATTCCTATCGGTGCGCAGAATGCCTACGTCTTAAATCAGGGTATTAAGCGCAATCACCACCTCACGACTGCAACCATCTGTAGCCTATTAGATACGTTGTTTATCTCGCTTGGTATTTTTGGCGGCGGTGCGATCCTATCGCAAAATGACGTTCTACTGACATCGGTAACACTAGGCGGTATTGCCTTCCTGAGTGTTTATGGTTTGCTGTCACTAAAGAGTGCCTTTAAAAAAGAAACAGAGAGTGAATCGAAGAAAGAAGTGCTGGCACGTGGTAAACGCACGGTGATTTTAGGCGCTCTAGCGGTGACGGTTCTAAACCCTCACTTGTACCTAGATACTGTGGTGATCTTAGGTTCGATTGGCGGACAGTTCGAAGGGAATGATCGCTTGGCATTTGCCTTGGGTACGATTTTGGCTTCGTTTGTGTGGTTCTACTCCCTATCTCTAGGCGCAGCTAAGTTAGGTCCAACCTTATCTAAGCCTAAGGTTAAGAAAGGTATCGATATCGCTGTCGCAGCCATGATGTTCACTATCGCAGCTGTGTTGGCTAACGGTCTCATTGCCCAATACTGGTAATCCAGATTCATTAGATTCTAAGCAAATAAAAAGGCGGATAACCTGAGTTATCCGCTTTTTTTTGATTGCGCTGAAGCCTGAATTAGCCTTCAACTTTGTTCATGTGAACATCCATTTGTGGGAATGGAATTTCGATGCCTTCTTTATCCAAGCCTTCTTTGATTGCTTGCATAAGGTCGAAGTAAACATTCCAGTAGTCGGCAGTGCTTACCCATGGGCGAACCACGAAGTTAACCGATGAGTCAGCCAGTGTGTGAACACCCACTTGAACGCCTGGATCTTTCAGCACGCGCTCATCTGATTCACAGATTTTTGTCAGTAGTTCTTTAGTCTTCTGAAGATCAGCACCGTAAGAAACACCAATCATCAGATCAATACGACGCGTTGCGTGACGAGAGTAGTTAGTGATTGGGCTACCAATTACGCTGCCGTTTGGCACAACAACCATTTTGTTATCAGGTGTTGTTAGAACCGTTTGGAAAATCTGAATAGAATCTACAGAACCCGCTACACCGCCAATTTCTACGTAGTCACCAGACTTGAACGGACGGAATGCAACAATCAGTACACCCGCTGCAAAGTTCGATAGTGAGCCTTGTAGAGCAAGACCAACCGCTAGACCAGCCGCACCAATTACAGCAACAACAGATGCAGTTTGAACACCTAAGCGGCCTAGAGCTGCAATAAGAACAATAACAAACAACAAGTAGCGAACTAAGCCATGGATGAACTCCACAACCGCTCGGTCCATTTTCTTCTTCTGAAGCACTTTAGAAACGCTATTCGCTACCGCTTTCACGATCAGGTTACCTATAAATAGGATAACCAATGCTGAGATGATGTTTACACCATACTGAATGAAGAGATCTGAATTGTTTGTTAACCACTGTTCTGCATTTGAAAGACCATCAACAATTGGTGTTTCAAATTCGGTAGAGCTTTCAGCCATAATGAGCATCCTCTATATAATATGCTATGAGCTAAACTGCCTTAAGCCAAGTTGTGTGATTAAACGAAATTCATTGTTTTTTATAACTAAATCATCACGTTAAAAAACAAAAATTGACCAAGTCCTTTTTACAAAACAGGGACAGGCCCTGTTTTTCGGCACGATATCCTATCTTTGACAGATTGCAAAGTCATATTTATGTAAGCCTTTGAATAAAGGAAACTTACGCATAAACACAAATACCGATAGTTAAAAGACTACGAAATTTATTCACCACGCGCTAGGGTTTTTACATATTTCACACAAGTTTTTATCAGGTATAAAAAAACCCGCTCAATGAGCGGGTTTTCAAAACTTTAGCTGTACTTAATTCGAAAGAATTATAGTACGTCTACAGCGTTAAGGTCAGCGAATGCTTTCTCAAGACGAGTAACCATAGAAGCTTGACCAGCACGTAGCCATACGCGTGGATCGTAGTACTTCTTGTTTGGCGCATCTTCACCAGTTGGGTTACCGATTTGACCTTGTAGGTAGTCACGGTTTTCCGCTTCGTATGCACGGATACCATCCCATGTAGCCCACTGAGTATCAGTATCGATGTTCATTTTGATAACACCGTAGCCGATAGACTCTTGGATTTCTGCTTCAGTAGAACCAGAACCACCGTGGAATACGAAGTTTAGAGCGTTAGGTGCGATACCGAACTTCTCTGCACAGTATGCTTGAGAGTCACGTAGGATAGTTGGAGTTAGAACAACGTTACCTGGCTTGTATACACCGTGTACGTTACCGAAAGATGCAGCGATAGTGAAACGTGGGCTAACAGCACTTAGTTTCTCGTATGCGTAAGCAACGTCTTCTGGAGAAGTGTAAAGCTCAGATGCGTCCATATCAGAGTTATCAACGCCGTCTTCTTCACCACCAGTACAACCAAGTTCGATCTCGATTGTCATGTTCATTTTAGCCATGCGCTCTAGGTACTTAGCACATGTTTCGATGTTCTCTTCTAGAGACTCTTCAGAAAGGTCTAGCATGTGAGAAGAGAATAGAGGCTTACCAGTTTGAGCGAAGAACTCTTCACCAGCGTCTAGTAGACCGTCGATCCATGGAAGAAGTTTCTTAGCAGCGTGGTCAGTGTGAAGGATAACTGGAACACCGTAAGCTTCAGCTACAGCGTGTACATATTTAGCACCAGCTACAGCACCAAGGATTTGAGCGCCTTGACCTTCAAGTTTAACGCCTTTACCTGCGAAGAAAGCAGCACCGCCGTTAGAGAACTGAACAACAACTGGAGACTTAACTTTTGCAGCTGCTTCTAGTACTGCGTTTACAGAGTCAGTACCTACAACGTTTACTGCTGGAAGAGCAAATTTGTTTTCTTTTGCTACTTCAAATACTTTCTGTACGTCATCGCCAGAAATTACACCAGGTTTTACAAAATCGAAGATCTTAGACATGGAAATAGTCCTATTTATTCTATCGTTTTAAGATTAAAAAACTTAAGTTTAAAAACTTGCAAACGTTTGCTCACAACTTATGCCATTCTAGCAAAAAAGTGTGACATGCAGCAAACGTTAAAGGCGGGTATAGTCACCCGCCTTCATATTCATTACGCCTTAGCGCGCTCTTCTAGCATAGCAACTGCTGGAAGTACTTTACCTTCAACGAACTCAAGGAAAGCACCGCCGCCAGTAGAGATGTAAGAAACGTCAGCTTTGATACCGAACTTGTCGATAGCTGCTAGCGTGTCACCACCACCTGCTACAGAGAAACCTGCAGACTCAGCGATTGCTTTAGAGATACCAGCTGTACCCGCTTCGAAGTTCTTGAATTCGAATACGCCTACAGGGCCGTTCCAAAGGATAGTTTTAGCGTTGCCGATGATTTCAGCTAGAGCCGCTGTTGATTCAGGACCTAGGTCGAAGATCATGTCGTCGTCTGCAACTTCAGAAACGTGCTTAATTTCAGCTTCTGCGTTCTCATCGAATGCTTTTGCACATGCTACGTCAGTTGCAACTGGGATAGCACACTCTTTCATTAGCTTTTGAGCTGTTTCAACTAGGTCTGCTTCGTATAGAGACTTACCTACGTTGTGGCCTTCAGCAGCGATGAACGTGTTCGCGATACCACCACCAACAACAAGTTGGTCAGCAACTTTAGATAGAGACTCAAGAACAGTCAGTTTAGTAGAAACTTTAGAACCACCAACGATAGCAACTAGTGGACGCTCTGGGTTATCCATTGCTTTACCTAGCGCTTCTAGCTCAGCAGCAAGAAGAGGACCAGCACATGCTACAGGAGCGTGAGTACCAACACCGTGAGTAGATGCTTGTGCACGGTGAGCCGTACCAAATGCATCCATTACGAAGATGTCACATAGAGATGCGTATGCTTTAGATAGCTCTTCTTCGTTCTTCTTCTCGCCTTTGTTGAAGCGAACGTTTTCTAGAACTACAAGCTCACCAGCGTTCAGCTCTAGGCCGTTTAGGTAATCTTTTGCTAGTTTAACGTCACACTCTAGAGCGTCGTTTAGGTAGTTAACTACAGGTTGTAGAGAGAACTCTTCGTTGTACTCGCCTTCCGTTGGGCGACCAAGGTGTGAAGTAACCATTACTTTTGCACCAGCTTCTAGACAAAGCTTGATAGTTGGTAGAGATGCAAGGATACGAGCATCTGAAGTTACTTTACCGTCTTTTACTGGTACGTTTAGGTCAGCACGGATAAATACGCGTTTACCTGCTAGTTCCAGGTCAGTCATCTTGATCACAGACATGATTTGTCCTCTCAAATTTAAATAAATATAAAGTTTTGGAAACTCAGCAACCCTGCTAAGCCTATAAATTCTTCAACTGGTCATAATATGTGGATACTTAGCATTTATTTCAAGCTTAAAAATAAATAATCCGCATATTTGCTTCCGGGCCTTACTTCTCGCCTTCAGAAGCTTGCATTGCAAGTACCGTATCCAGCATTCGGTTTGCAAAGCCCCATTCGTTATCACACCACACTAGCATTTTCACTAAGTGGCCGTTGCTCACTCTGGTTTGAGTACCATCAACAATCGCGCTATGGGGATCGTGATTGAAGTCGATGGATACGAGCGGCGCTTCAGTATAGTCAACGATGTTGTGTAATGTACACTGAGATGCGTTAACAATGGTTTGATTTACGTCATTAACTTTCACATTCGTATTAATTGTGACACTTAAATCCATTGCTGTAACGTTAACCGTTGGTACTCGCACAGAAATCGCTTCAAACTTGTTAGAAAGTTTCGGAAAGATTCGCTCAATACCTTTATGTAGCTTGGTATCTACAGGGATGATCGATTGACTCGCCGCGCGAGTACGACGGAGGTCACCGTGGTAGGCATCGATAACCTGTTGGTCATTCATTGAAGAGTGAATCGTGGTGATAGTGCCAGAATCGATACCAAAGGCTTCATCAAGAACCTTGATGATAGGTACGATACAGTTGGTGGTACAAGAACCATTGGAAACAATGCGGTCACTGGCTTTGATGGTGTCATGGTTAACACCATAGATAATGGTGTTATCGAGGTCATTGGCACCAGGGTGTGAAAACAGCACCTTTTTAGCGCCGGCTTCGATATGAGCAAGACCATCAGCGCGGCAACCATACACGCCGGTACAATCAAGTACGATATCCACTTCAAGATCGCGCCAAGGGAGTAGGTCAATTTCAGCTAAGTGGAGAATACGAACAGTATCGATTTCACCACTTCCATGATGAATATAAATATGCTCTTGATCGTTCGAGATTTTCTTGCCGAAACGGCCGTGACTGGTGTCGTATTGAAGCAGATGAGCCATAGCGTCAGGTTGTGCTAACTCATTAACTGCGACGACTTTGATTTGTTGGCTCTTGCCACTTTCATAAAGCGCTCTTAGAACATTGCGCCCTATTCTTCCAAATCCGTTGATTGCGACTTTTAGCATAGTTCCATACATCTAACCAAAATTTCGTGCAACAGATGATAACTGAATCCTACCCAAAAGGCATTAGTTGAGTGATCTAACTCGCTAAAAATAATTTGTTGCAGCCAATAAAAAAACCGAGCTATTAAAGCTCGGTTTTCTATTTTTAGTTCGGGGCAATAACTTAAGCTAGAAGCTCTTTTGCAGTGTTTACTACGTTTTCTGTAGTGAAACCGAACATCTTGAATAGCTCACCTGCAGGTGCAGATTCACCGAACGTAGTCATACCGATGATCTTTCCACCGAAGCCAACGTACTTGTACCAGAAGTCAGCGATACCCGCTTCTACAGCAATACGTGCAGTTACGTCAGACGGAAGTACAGACTCACGGTACTCAGTGTCTTGCTTGTCGAATGCATCTGTAGATGGCATTGAAACAACGCGTACCTTCTTACCTTCAGCCGTTAGCTGTGCTGCTGCTTCTACTGCTAGCTCAACTTCAGAACCTGTTGCGATAAGGATAAGCTCTGGCTTGCCTTCACAATCTTTCAGGATGTAAGCACCTTTCGCGATGTTCGCTACTTGCTCTGCATCACGATCTTGCTGTGCAAGGTTTTGACGAGAGAAGATTAGAGACGTCGGTGCGTCTTTACGCTCGATAGCCAGTTTCCAAGCAACTGCAGATTCAACTTGGTCACATGGGCGCCATGTGCTCATATTTGGAGTCAGACGTAGAGAAGCCATTTGCTCAACTGGTTGGTGAGTTGGGCCATCTTCGCCAAGACCGATAGAGTCGTGCGTGTAAACTTGGATGTTCTGAACTTTCATCAGAGCAGCCATACGCATTGCGTTACGAGCGTATTCCATGAACATTAGGAATGTTGCGCCGTATGGTACGAAACCACCGTGAAGCGCGATACCGTTCATGATAGCCGTCATACCAAATTCACGTACACCGTAGTGGATGTAGTTACCAGAGAAGTCATTTGCTTCAAGTGATTTAGAACCAGACCACATGGTTAGGTTAGAAGGCGCTAGGTCAGCAGAGCCGCCCATGAATTCTGGAAGCATTTGACCAAACGCTTCTAGTGCGTTTTGAGATGCTTTACGTGATGCGATGTCCGCAGGGTTAGCTTGCAGATCAGCAATGATTGCATTTGCTTTCTCTTCCCACTCAGCAGGAAGGTCACCGTTTAGACGACGCTTAAGCTCAGCCGCTTCTGCTGGGTAAGCTGCCGCGTATGCTTCAAACTTCGCGTTCCAAGCCGCTTCTTTCTCAGCGCCTGCTTCTTTCGCATTCCACTCAGTCGCGATATCTGCTGGGATTTCGAAAGGACCGTGTTCCCAACCCAGTGCCGCTTTTGTTGCTGCGATTTCATCAGCGCCTAGTGGAGCACCGTGACAATCGTGCGTACCCGCTTTGTTTGGAGAACCAAAACCGATGATCGTTTTAGTACAGATAAGCGTAGGACGAGGGTCTGCTTTAGCCGCCTCGATTGCAGCATTGATCGCTTCGATATCGTGACCGTCTACTGCTGGGATTACGTGCCAGCCGTATGCTTCAAAACGCTTAGGCGTGTCGTCAGAGAACCAACCTTCAACTTCACCATCGATAGAGATGCCGTTGTCATCCCAGAAAGCGATAAGCTTACCAAGACCTAGCGTACCTGCTAGAGAACATGCTTCGTGAGAGATACCTTCCATCAGACAGCCATCACCCATGAATGCATAAGTGAAGTGGTCAACGATGTCGTGGCCTTCTTTGTTGAACTGAGCCGCAAGTGCTTTCTCAGCCATCGCCATACCAACTGCGTTAGTGATGCCTTGACCTAGAGGACCTGTTGTCGTTTCGATACCTGGTGCGTAGCCATACTCTGGGTGACCTGGAGTCTTAGAGTGCAGTTGACGGAAGTTCTTAAGATCTTCGATAGATAGCTCATAACCGCTTAGGTGAAGCAGAGAGTAAATTAGCATTGAGCCGTGGCCGTTTGACAATACAAAACGGTCGCGGTCTGCCCACTCTGGATTTGCTGGGTTGTGGTTCAAGTGACCACGCCAAAGAACTTCAGCGATGTCAGCCATACCCATAGGTGCGCCTGGGTGGCCTGAATTAGCTTGTTGAACACCGTCCATACTAAGTGCGCGGATTGCATTTGCGAGATCTTTACGAGAAGGCATGTCTGCTCCTGAGTGCATAAGCGATTTGAAAAATAGAAAGTTTTGCTAGTTATTAGCGCGGTTATTCTCTCAAACGGCTATGGCGACTGCAAACGTTTTACTGAGGTTTTCAGCGTCAGTTTTCGCACTTTTACAACATTTCCCTTAATTTGAAGCAGCTAGGTTCGATAGCAAAGCAATCGTTTGGTTATGACATATCATAAAAAAGAGCTTGTAATTCGACCGTTGGAATTTAGAATAGACGTCTAGATGTAGAAACACCTACAGAAATTATTGAATTTAATCTCGGCGCAGCCCTCTGCGACGCAGATAGAAACTTTGCACCTAATACTAAAAGTGGAGTTCTCATGGCTAAGCACCTTTTCACTTCTGAATCTGTTTCAGAAGGCCATCCAGATAAAATTGCAGACCAAATCTCTGATGCTGTTCTTGATGCCATCCTAGAACAGGATCCAAAAGCACGTGTTGCTTGTGAGACGTACGTAAAAACGGGCATGGTTATGGTTGGCGGTGAAGTAACAACGTCTGCATGGGTTGATATCGAAGAGATCACTCGTGAAACAGTTCGTGAAATTGGTTACGTTCACTCTGATATGGGCTTTGATGCTGACTCTTGTGCAGTTCTAAACACAATTGGTAAACAGTCTCCAGACATCAACCAAGGTGTTGATAAAGCTGACCCTAAAGAGCAAGGCGCAGGCGACCAAGGTATCATGTTTGGTTACGCGACTAACGAAACTGAAATCCTAATGCCAGCTCCAATCACTTACTCTCACCTTCTTGTTAAAAAGCAAGCTGAAGTACGTAAGAGCGGCAAGCTAGACTTCCTTCGCCCAGATGCGAAATCTCAAGTTACTTTCCAATACGACCAAGGCAAGATCGTTGGTATCGATGCTGTTGTTCTTTCTACTCAGCACTGTGATTCAGTAACAACACCTGACCTACGTGAAGCGGTAATGGAAGAGATCATCAAGCCAGTACTGCCTTCGGAGTGGATCAACAAAGACACTAACTTCTTCATCAACCCAACAGGCCGTTTCGTAATCGGTGGCCCAATGGGTGACTGTGGTCTAACGGGTCGTAAGATCATCGTTGATACCTACGGCGGCGCAGCGCGTCACGGTGGTGGTGCATTCTCTGGTAAAGATCCATCAAAGGTTGACCGCTCTGCAGCATACGCAGCACGTTACGTTGCGAAAAACATCGTTGCAGCTGGCATGGCTGATCGTTGTGAAATCCAACTTTCTTACGCTATCGGTGTTGCTGATCCAACATCTATCATGGTGGAAACGTTTGGTACTGAGAAAGTATCACACGACATCATCATTGAAGCGGTTCGTCAGAACTTCGACCTACGCCCATACGGCCTTCAAGAGATGCTGAACCTTCTTCAGCCTATCTACAAGCAAACTGCAGCTTACGGCCACTTTGGTCGTGAAGAGTTCCCTTGGGAAGCAACGGACAAAGCAGCAATCCTTGCAGACTTCGCTGGCCTAAAATAATTTAGTCGCCACAAAAGCTCTCTTTAAAGCCCTTACTCTTTAGTAAGGGCTTTATTTTTTATATAGTTAACCAATCTTATCCCCTTTTTCTCATCTCACTCCCTTGCTACGCAACGCGTAAAAACACATCAGATAATTTGTGTTTTTTGATAGTAGTGACAATAGTTAAAGTACTCCTAGGCGATCAAGCTCACATTTGGTGCAACAACTGGTTAGGTTACACCCCATTAGGAAACACGAGACAACTCTCTAGGACATGCTATTTCAATAACAACTCAACCAAGACGACTCGCTGCCAGCCGCTGTGAGAACCAACGAGGTTGAATCTAGGACGTTATTTTAACTAAGGGGAAGTTATGCCTCGTACCGCAAATCCATCCGATTTTAAAAAAGACAAACATAGGGTGAGTGATAGTGAATACGCTCGCACTATTCCATGTAATCAAGTCAGTATTTCTGCGCCCTTTCATTGGCTTTCGCTAGCACTCCACGACCTAGTGCGTATGCCGATGATCAGCGCGTTTTATGGTTTGTGTTTTATGGCTGCTGCTGTTGCGATTGTTCAGCTGGTTCAGTGGCAAGGCACGCACCTAGTGGTCATGCCGAGCCTGATTGTATACATGCTGATTGGGCCATTTTTAGCGCTCGGCTTATATGATGCGAGCTGGGAGAGAGAGAAAGGACACAATGCCAGCCTGTTCCACTCCATGAAAGCCATCACACGCAATTCTACGCACCAATGGGCTTTTGCCGTGGTGTTGATGGTAGCGATGATTTTCTGGATGAGAATCGCCGCGCTACTGCATGCACTCTACCCATCGGTACAAGGTGCACCGCTCGCTGAGTTTGCCCCATTCCTAATAACAGGATCCGTGGTGGGCTTTGTGATTGCTAGCCTCATTTTCAGTATCTCAGCCTTCTCTATTCCGCTAATGATGGAGCGTCGCGTTGATGTCATGAGTGCCATCTTCACCAGCTTCAATGCCGTGAAATCAAACCTACCTGCGATGGTAGTTTGGGCTGCTATTATCTGTGGCGGTATCTTAATTGGTTTTGCTACTTACGGTGTCGGAATGATCGTTACCATGCCGCTGCTTGGCTACGGTACATGGCACGCCTACCATGAGACCATCAAAAAGAACCATCACACGTAATACCTGACCTAATTTAAGACCAATGGTAGGATAAGGCCTTAGCATCAAGCTAAGGCCTTTTGTTTGGAGTCTCATCTTTGTCTTACAGCTCACTACATCATCGCGCTAACAAGAAATTGGCCGAGTGCATCACCATTGCAAATCAACACTTCTCGCGCCAATTTCCTATCCCAAAACTCACCTATCAGGTACGCGGAAAGGCAGCGGGCAAGGCTTATCTCCAACTCAACGAGGTCCGCTTAAATTCGGTGCTATTCAGCGAAAACCAGGACGCCTTTATTGACGAGGTGATCCCTCATGAGGTTGCGCATCTCATCACTCACCAAGTGTTTGGTCGTGTGAAGCCACACGGTAAGGAGTGGCAGTATGTTATGGAAGGCGTGTTTAAGGTTCCTGCAAAAACGACACACAGCTTTGCCGTGGCCTCTGTTCAAGGAAAGACGTTTGAGTACTACTGCGGTTGTACTCACTATCCATTAACTATTCGCCGCCATAATAAGGTTCAACGTAACCAAGCAAGCTATCGCTGTCAGCAGTGTCATCAGCTACTCACATTTACAGGAAAACAGCTGAGTTAGGCACAAAATTCCCGTGTAAAGAATGTAATAGAGAAAAGTGTCATTTGAGTGCTAGACTGATAATAATCATACTTTTATCAGTCTTTTTTATATGAAAAAATCACCCTCAAAAGCATTTGGCCCATTGGTGTCTTTTTGCCTTTCAGTACTATTTGGCCTACTGGTAACCCAAAGCGTTTTCGCCGCACCTCCAAGCTCTTTTTCCAAAGCCAAACGAGAAGCCGTGAAAATCTACCTTGACCATCCAACCTCTTTTTATTGTGGCTGTGACATTACTTGGAAGGATAAAAAGAAAGGCATTCCAGACCTTGAAGGCTGCGGTTATAAGGTAAGAAAGCAGCAAAAACGCGCCTCTCGTATTGAATGGGAGCACGTGGTTCCAGCTTGGCAATTTGGCCACCAGCGTCAATGTTGGCAAAATGGCGGCCGCAAGAACTGCACTCGCAATGACAAAGTCTTCAAATCAATGGAAGCCGACCTCCATAACCTCACTCCTGCGATTGGAGAAGTGAACGGTGATCGCTCTAACTACAACTTCAGTCAGTGGAATGGCATGGATGGGGTGAGCTATGGGCAGTGCGAGATGCAAGTGAACTTCAAACAGCGCAAAGTGATGCCACCAGACAGAGCAAAAGGCTCTATCGCGCGCACTTACCTTTACATGAGTAAAGAGTACGGCTTCAAGCTCTCTAAACAGCAAACCAATCTAATGATGGCGTGGAACAAACAATTCCCTGTCGATGAGTGGGAATGTACTCGTGACGAGCGCATCTATGCTATCCAAGGCAACCATAACCCGTTCGTTTACGAGAGCTGTAAATAACCCTTCTCATCCCTGTTAATCTATGTTCTAGACGCGAGAGTTTCAAATTCCCTTGAAACTCTCGCGTCACCCTTGTTTTTTCAATGAAAAGCATCCATGTTAGGCTGAGATACTAAACACCAGATAAACTATTTACAGGTTAACCAACATGAGAATCCCTCGAATTCACCACCCAGAGCCCATTCAACAATTAGGTTCTCTTGCACTTGGCGAGGATGCTGCAGGGCATGTTGGGCGCGTTTTACGCATGAAAGAGGGTCAAGAGGTTCTGCTTTTTGACGGCACTGGCGCTGAATTTCCTGCGACCATTTCTGAAGTCTCTAAAAAGAATGTCACTGTCGATGTGACAGAGCGCATCGAGCGCAGCAGTGAGTCACCATTGGACCTACACCTTGGTCAGGTTATCTCACGTGGCGATAAAATGGAGTTCACAATCCAGAAGTCTGTAGAGCTTGGCGTTAACACCATCACACCACTTATCTCTGAACGCTGCGGGGTAAAACTTGATGCTAAGCGTTTTGAGAAGAAACTCGCTCAGTGGCAAAAGATAGCTATTGCAGCTTGCGAACAGTGTGGACGCAATACCGTTCCTGTGATTCGTCCAATCATGCAGCTTGAAGAGTGGTGCAGCGAACCAAGTGAAGCATTGAAGCTTAACCTACACCCGCGAGCGAAATACTCCATCAATACCCTGCCAGAACCAATTAGCAAGGTCCGCCTACTGATTGGCCCGGAAGGTGGACTGTCTGCTGAAGAGATCAGCATGACCGAAGAATACAAATTTGAAGAGACGCTGCTTGGTCCACGTGTACTACGCACTGAGACAGCGGCTCTTACCGCAATTACAGCTTTACAAGTTCGTTTCGGCGATCTTGGTTAAACGGAGAAAAATAATGATCAAACTCGGTATCGTGATGGACCCTATCTCGTCCATCAACATCAAGAAAGACTCTAGCTTTGCCATGATGCTTGAAGCGCAACGCCGCGGTTACGAAATCCACTACATGGAAATGAACGACCTTCACCTAGATCAAGGTGTTGCGATTGCCGACACTAAAGTCGTTGAGCTAAAAGAAGATCCAAACGGCTGGTATGAATTCAAATCAGAACAAACGATCGCTTTGGCTGATTTAGATGCAGTGCTAATGCGTAAAGATCCTCCGTTTGATACAGAATACATCTACGCGACTTACATCCTAGAGCGCGCAGAAGAAAACGGTGCTCTAATCGTAAACAAACCACAAAGCCTACGTGACTGTAACGAAAAGCTCTTCACCGCTTGGTTCCCAGAGCTAACGCCAACCACTATCGTGACGCGTAAAGCAGAAAAAATTAAAGAGTTCCGTGAGAAGCACGGTGATGTGATCCTTAAGCCTCTTGATGGCATGGGTGGTGCTTCTATCTTCCGCGTTAAAGAAGGCGATCCAAACGTATCAGTGATCATCGAGACTCTGACCAACCACGGCCAAAACTACGCAATGGCTCAAACATTTGTTCCAGACATCAGCAATGGTGACAAGCGTATTCTTGTGGTTGATGGTGAACCGATGCCTTACTGCTTAGCGCGCATCCCAGCAAAAGGCGAAACACGCGGTAACCTAGCAGCAGGTGGTACAGGTGAAGCTCGCCCTCTTAGCGACACAGATTGGGAAATTGCAAAAGCGGTTGCACCAACCCTAAAAGAGAAAGGACTGATTTTTGTTGGTCTTGATGTGATTGGTGATAAGCTAACAGAAATCAATGTGACTAGCCCAACCTGTATTCGTGAGATTGAAGGTGCGTTTGATATCTCAATCACAGGTAAGTTAATGGACGCAATTGAGCGTCGTGTTAGCGCAAAATAACCTAAGCTAATAATTAGATAATAATATTAGCTGACCGAGTTAGCATAAGAGCGGCACCATGCCGCTCCTTTTCCCTTTAGAGCAGGAGGTACTATGAATCTAACCAACCATTTTCTGGTCGCGATGCCCGGAATGAAAGATCCTTACTTCCAAAACTCGGTGATTTACCTTTGTGAACATAATGACGAAGGGGCGATGGGCTTGATGATCAATGCTCCAATCAATGTCACCGTAGGTAATATGCTCAAACAAGTCGAGATTGATGCAACTCAGCCAAAGCTCAATCAAGCAAGCCTTGATAAACCAGTCTTAAGTGGCGGCCCCGTTGCCGAAGACCGTGGTTTTATTCTGCATAAACCCAACGGTAGTTACCAATCTAGCATTAGCATGACAGACCAACTCTCAGTCACAACATCTCGTGATATTCTGACCGTCCTAGGCACTGAAGACGAACCACAGCATTACCTCGTCGCTCTAGGCTATGCTGGTTGGGAGCCGGGGCAACTTGAGACAGAGTTAACCGAAAACTCGTGGCTTACCGTTGAAGCGGATCCTAAGGTGATTTTTGACACTCCTATTGGCGAGCGTTGGAAGGTCGCTGTTCAGATGCTAGGTATCAACGCGGCGCAACTCTCAGCAGAGTCTGGTCACGCATAACCCCTATCCCCGTAAATTTGGAAAAATTATGTCACGCACGATTATGGCATTTGACTACGGTACTAAGAGTATCGGTAGTGCGATCGGTCAAGAAATTACCGGCACAGCAAGTCCACTGAAAGCATTCAAAGCAAAAGATGGCATCCCAAACTGGGACGATATTGAAAAGCAAATCAAAGAGTGGCAACCCAACCTTATCGTTGTGGGCTACCCAACCGACCTTCACGGCAAAGAGCTAGAAACCATTACCCCGAGAGCGAAAAAGTTCGCTAACCGCCTTAAAGGCCGTTTTGGGGTTGATGTGGAGCTGCATGATGAAAGACTATCAACTGCAGAAGCACGTTCTGAACTGTTTGATATGGGTGGCTACAAAGCGCTGAGTAAAGGCAACGTAGATAACCAATCCGCGGTCGTGATTCTCGAAAGTTGGTTTGAAGCACAATATTCATAGCAGAAATTAAGTGGTCAAAAATTCGACTTTTTTGTGATCTAACTCATACTTAATGGCGTAGTACTGATGCTATTCATATTAAAAGTGGGAGTTCACATGAAAATTTTTCTAGTTATCTTTGCCGCTCTAACTATCTCAGCGTGCAGCTCTACAGGTTCCTCAAGTGCAGGGTACAGTAACGACAGTGCCGCCTTTGGGTCGGGTAACCTTTACTACGACGATAGTCGTCGCTCACACGGTTCTATAGGTAGCAACTAACGAGCCCTTCACAACAGAGGTCAGTGTTTGCACGCAAACACCGACCTCTATCGTTACTATTCCATATCAATCTTAACGCCCGCCAAAGCGCCTGTACCGTAGTCGTTATCGCCACGCTGAGTCTTAAGCATAAGTCTCAGATCATTTGCTGAATCGGCACTGTGGAACGCATCCTCTTCACTGATTTTTCCGGCGATAACTAAATCATATAAGGCTTGATCAAAGGTCTGCATACCGATCTCTTTCGATTTCGCCATGGTCGCTTTTAGCTCATGCAGATCGCCTCGGCGGATCAAGTCGGACACTCGTGGACTATTCAACAGAATCTCAAACACACCATGACGACCACTGCCGTTCTTATCTCGAATTAACTGTTGTGCTACCACACCACGCAAGTTCATCGACAAATCAAACAAGAATTGTTCTTTCTGCTCTTTGGGCACCAAATGGAGAATACGTTCTAACGCTTGGTTAGCATTGTTGGCGTGCAGTGTTGCCATACATAGATGCCCAGTCTCTGCGAACGTCATCGCGTACTCCATCGTCTCTCGGCTACGGATCTCGCCAATCAAGATCATATCAGGAGCTTGACGAAGCGAGTTCTTCAGCGCCACTTCATAGCTTTCGGTATCCAAGCCAACTTCTCGTTGAGTCACAATACACTTCTTATGCTCATGCACAAACTCAATCGGATCTTCTACTGTCAGAATATGACCCGAACGATTGGCATTGCGATAACCCGTCATTGCCGCCATTGACGTTGACTTACCAGAACCAGTTGCACCAACCACCAGCACCAAACCACGTTTAGCGATCGACAGGTCTTGCAGCACATCAGGAAGCTTTAACTGTTCGAAGGTTGGGATATTGGTTTCGATACGACGAATTACTGCGCCCGGTAGCTCGCGCTGGAAAAAAGCGCTGACACGAAAACGGCCACTATCACGGACGATCGCAAAGTTTGCCTCACGGGTTTGACGGTATTCGTCACGACGCTCTTGGTCCATCATCGCATCAAGCAAATGCGAGACCTGAGCTGCGTTGAGCGTGTCCCCTTGAGGGCGCAATTCACCGTCCACTCGAAACAACACTGGCGCATCAACGGTAATGTAGAGATCAGACGCTTTCTGCGACAACATCCCTTCGAGAATTTGATTTAATTCCATTTTGGCTACCTTTTGCTAGAACAGTGCTGTCTCTATTTCAATTTTCTTTTGTACTTCATCCGAATCCACCACACCTTGAGCGATCAGCTGCTTAGCGTTTTGCTCCATGGTTTGCATGCCATGTGCCGCACCGGTTTGAATGATTGAATACATCTGAGCGACTTTATCTTCACGAATCAGGTTACGAATCGCAGGGGTCGCCATCATGATCTCATGACACGCGACTCGTCCACCACCAACACGCTTAAGCAGCTTCTGAGCAATCACCGAACGCAAGGATTCAGAAAGCATCGAGCGCACCATGTCTTTATCACTGCCTGGGAACACATCAATAATACGGTCGATGGTTTTGGCCGCAGAACTCGTATGCAGAGTACCAAATACAAGGTGACCGGTTTCTGCCGCGGTCAATGCTAAGCTGATTGTCTCTTGGTCACGCAGTTCGCCTACTAAGATGACGTCTGGGTCTTCACGCAGTGCACTACGCAGCGCCGCTTTAAAGCTATGAGTATCACGATGTACCTCACGCTGGTTAACCAAGCATTTGTTATTGGTATGAACAAATTCGATAGGGTCTTCAATGGTCAGGATATGCTTATTGTAGTTACGGTTTACGTAATCCACCATAGCCGCAAGCGTCGTCGATTTACCCGAGCCAGTAGGGCCTGTTACTAGCACCAAACCCTTCTCAAAGTTAGCAATCTTTTCAAAGATATCAGGGGCACCTAACTGCTCTAGTGTTGGGATCTCTACTGGGATTGTTCTAAATACAGCAGAGCAACCACGAGCTTGGTTAAATGCATTAACACGGAAACGACCAACATTCGGGAGCTCGAATGAGAAATCGACCTCGAGCTTTTCTTCAAATTCACTGCGTTGTGCATCGTTCATGATCTCAAAAACCAACCGGTGAACATCAGCATGACTCAAAGCCGGAATTCCAAGCTTCCTAACTTCACCATCTATACGTACCATTGGAGATACACCTGCAGAAAGATGTAGATCTGATGCATTATGCTTTACACTAAAATCCAGTAACTCAGTGATATCCATTTATTTTCCCTTAAGTAAAGTCAGCTATGAGTAGTATTCAACAAAATATCGAGCAAATCACCTCGCAGATCAGAACTGCTGAGAAAAAATGTGGCCGAACTCCAGAGTCCGTGCAACTTTTAGCCGTTAGTAAAACAAAACCGAATGACGCGATCCTTGAAGCGGCACTCGGCGGGCAAGTTGCCTTTGGTGAAAACTACGTTCAAGAAGGTGTAGATAAAGTAAAACACTTTTCAGAACAACATTCTAACCTTAATTTGGAGTGGCATTTTATTGGTCCGATACAATCCAATAAAACGCGACCAATTGCAGAAAATTTCCAGTGGGTGCACTCTATTGAGCGCGATAAGATTGCCCAACGCTTGAATGACCAACGCCCTACGCATTTAGAACCGCTGCAAGTCCTTATTCAAGTAAATACCAGTGGCGAAGACTCTAAATCAGGCGTAGATGAAGACTCAGTTTTTGCTCTGGCAGAGTTGATTTCATCACTGCCCAACCTCACTTTAAGAGGATTGATGTCAATTCCTGCTAGCGTTTCAGACTATCAATCTCAATTGGCTGCGTTTAACCAGCTTGCTCAGCTACAGCAAAAGTTGAGTACCAAGTATGCAAACATCGACACTCTTTCGATGGGCATGAGTGGCGATATGGAAGCAGCAGTAGAGGCAGGAAGCACCATGGTTCGCATCGGCACGGCGATATTTGGTGCGCGTAATTACGCAAAATAGTTTTAATCGTATTATCTCATCAGCGTTCAACTGGTGATGAAGCTCAGGATTGTATATATGGAACATAAGAACATCGCCTTTATCGGCGCAGGCAACATGGTACGTTCTATCGTGGCAGGTTTAGTCGCGAGTGGTTACCCTGCTGATAAAATTACCGCGACAGCACCATCAGAAACGCGCAGAATACCGCTTGAAAAAGATTACGGTATTAATACAACCAGTAACAATATCGACGCAGCCACGCAGGCTGACGTAGTGGTACTCTCCGTAAAACCACAAATGATGGAAGAGGTGTGCAAGCCACTGCAGCAGGTCGACTTTGGCAACAAACTTGTGATCTCAATTGCAGCCGGTATCAACGCGACTCGCTTCGATGAAATGCTAGACTCTTCATTAAGCTTGGTTCGAGTGATGCCAAATACGCCATCATTAGTCGGTAAAGGAATGAGTGGTCTCTATGCTAACGTGAGAGCAACAGAGCAAGATAAGGCCTTTGCCGCTCAACTGATGCAAGCCGTTGGTAAAGTTACTTGGGTTGCTGAAGAATCAGGTATCAATAACATCATTGCAGCCGCAGGTAGCGCACCTGCTTACTTTTTCCTATTCATGGAAGCGATGCAAGCAGAGGCCATTAAACAAGGCTTTGAGCCAGAAACCGCTCGCCAATTGGTTCAGCAATCAGCATTGGGCGCCGCAGAGATGGTCGTCGCGAACCCAGAAACTGAGCTTTCGACATTGCGTGAACAGGTGACATCAAAAGGTGGCACAACGGCAGAAGCTCTGCGCACCTTTAATGAACACCAACTATCAGACATCGTTGCTAAAGCCATGCAGGCCGCGGTTGCGAGAGCTGAAGAGATGGAAAAACTATTCTAAGAACAACGTAGCGCTCAACGGAGCGCTATACATTACTCCGAAAAAGGAACCAATATGAACTCGATGAGCTTTCTGATCTCGACCGTTTTTGATCTCTATATCATGGTGGTGATCTTGCGTATCTGGCTGCAGGCGTCACGCGCTGACTTCTACAACCCATTCTCACAATTCATCGTAAAAGCAACCCAACCCGTTGTCGCGCCACTGCGTCGCTTTATTCCATCAATTGGTAGCATCGACATGGCGACTGTGTTGTTTGCTTATGCTCTGTGCGTATTGAAGTTTGTCGCGCTTAACCTGATCATTTCTGGTGGTGCTGCCGTATTTGATATCAGCTTCCTGATCTTTGGGGCGCTATCACTACTCAAAGCCGCTGGTGGCCTGCTGTTCTGGGTACTATTGATTCGTGCAATCCTAAGCTGGGTTAGCCAAGGCCGCAGCCCAATTGAGTATGTATTCCACCAATTGACAGAGCCAATGCTGATGCCAATTCGTCGTATCTTACCTGAGATGGGTGGCTTCGACCTGAGCGTACTGGTTCTGTTCATTGTGCTGCAGTTTGCCAACTTCTTGATGGGCGATCTTATCGGTCCAATCTGGTTCCAACTGTAATGTCAGTGGCCGTATGGAGAGAAGAAGATGATATTCTTCTGCGGCTCTACATCCAGCCAAAAGCAAGCCGCGATAAAATCGTTGGCTTACATGGCGAAGAGTTAAAAATAGCCATCACGGCACCACCCGTTGATGGCAAGGCCAACGCCCACTTAACCAAGTACTTATCGAAGCAGTTCAAAGTCGCTAAAGGGCTGGTTAAGATCGAAAAGGGCGAGCTAGGCAGACATAAACAAATTCGAATATGCTCTCCTAGCCAAATACCGACCGAAATTAAAGCCATCTTGTGATGGCTTTTTGTTATTTACTGGAGTCATTATGCGTTTATGGATTACTGCACTACTCACAAGCTTGATTGCCCTACCTACTTGGGCGGGTCAATTTAAAAACATCAAAGATGTCGAGGTTCACTACTCAGCATTCAACTCGACATTCCTAACTGCGCAAGTTGCTAAGCAATACCAACTCAAACGAAACGGCTACTCTGCTATCCTGAATATCAGCGTTCTAGACACCTCAGCACTAGGCAAACCCGCCACGACTGCTAAAATCTCTGGAACTGCAAAAAACTTAGTCGGCAATACCCGTACACTGAACTTTCGTGAAATCAAAGAAGGCGATGCGATTTACTACCTCGCAGAGTTTCCGATCACTCACGAAGAGAACATCACGTTTGATATCGACGTTGATTCAGGTTTAACCGGCGCTGGCCCACTTCGTTTTAACCAAAAATTCTATGTTGAAGACTAAGCGCTTCACCTCCACCTTTTAGATTTAGAGTTACCCCAATGAATAAGATCGTTCTGGCTACAGGCAATCAAGGTAAAGTTCGTGAAATGGCAGATCTGCTGTCTGATTTCGGTTTTGAAGTTCTTGCACAAAGTGAGTTCAACGTTTCTGAGGTTGCCGAGACGGGTACTACCTTCATCGAGAATGCGATCATCAAGGCTCGTCACGCCGCCAAAGAGACAGGCTTAGCTGCGATTGCCGATGATTCAGGTCTTGAGGTCGATTTCCTCAAAGGCGCACCGGGCATCTACTCAGCACGTTACGCGGGTGAAAAGGCCTCTGATCAAGAGAACCTTGAAAAGCTACTTAAAGCGATGGAAGGTGTGCCAGAAGCCGATCGTACCGCCCGCTTCCACTGTGTTTTAGTATTAATGCGTCACGAAAACGATCCAACACCTATCGTTTGTCATGGCAAATGGGAAGGTCGCATCTTAACTGAAGCGCATGGCGAGAATGGCTTTGGCTACGACCCAGTATTTTTTGTGCCGGAGGATAACTGCGCTTCAGCGGAGCTAGAACCACCGCGCAAAAAGCAGCTATCTCATCGAGGTAAAGCTCTAGCAACACTATTTAAGACGCTGCAAGAGCAAGCAAAATAATGAGCCAAGCAACTCTGACTCCACCAGCTCTGAGTCTTTATGTACACATTCCTTGGTGTGTACAGAAATGCCCATACTGTGATTTTAACTCTCACGCCCTCAAAGCGGATGTGCCAGAGCAAGAATATATCGACGCCCTACTGGAAGACTTAGATACCGATATTGAGAAGTATCAACTCAATGCGGCTCCTCGTCCTCTGCACTCGATTTTTATCGGTGGTGGCACACCAAGCCTGTTCTCACCTCAAGGTATCGAGAGAATGCTTAAGGGGATTGAACAGCGTATCCCTTTCAAGGCTGATATCGAGATCACCATGGAAGCGAACCCGGGCACTATCGAAGCTGAGCGCTTTGCAGGTTACCGAGAGGCTGGGGTCACGCGTATCTCGATTGGAGTACAGAGCTTTGAGCAAGAGAAATTGGAACGACTAGGACGTATTCACGGGCAAGATGAGGCGGTTAATGCCGCTCATCTTGCACACAAGATTGGTCTTAATAGTTTTAATCTCGATCTAATGCATGGCTTGCCGGATCAAAGCATTGATCAAGCACTGGCCGACTTAGATAAAGCAATCGAACTCGATCCGCCACATCTATCTTGGTATCAGTTGACCATAGAACCCAACACTATGTTCTACTACAAGCCGCCAACGCTACCGGATGATGATGACCTTTGGGACATCTTTGAGTTAGGACATAAGAAACTCGCCAACGCAGGTTATGTGCAATACGAGATCTCTGGCTACAGTAAGCCGGGCTATCAGTGTCAGCACAACCTCAACTACTGGCGCTTCGGTGACTACTTAGGCATCGGCTGTGGCTCACATGGTAAGCTGAGCTTTAGTGATGGACGCATCATCCGTACCACTAAGGTGAAACACCCTAGAGGCTACCTTGCTGCGTATCAGAACCTCACTAAACCGTACCTTTCAGACGAATTTGTCGTGGCCGATGAAGACAGGCCATTTGAGTTCTTTATGAACCGTTTCCGCTTGATGGAGGCATGTCCAAAGCAAGATTTCTTGGATACGACTGGTCTGGGCTTTGAAGCGATTCAAGAGACCATCAACTGGGCAATAGACTTAGGGTACTTGCAAGAAACCGAGACGCATTGGCAAATCACTGAGAAAGGTAAGTTGTTCCTCAATGACTTGTTAGAAGCGTTTATGGCGGAAGAAGACGAATAAATTCGAGATTCGAGATT
>NZ_JAHGAJ010000038.1 GCF_030248535.1 Vibrio sp. D404a
AAACTCTTCAATTTAAGATTTTGTGACTCAATGAATACTGATTACATTCCCTATTCTTACGAATAGTGACTGTGAATTGACTGTGCCGATAATAAATTATCGATTGGTCACTCAGTTCATTGAAATCATTTTGATACCGAAGTATCTGTTTGCCTTTGCTTATAAAAGCGAAAACAAACTTAGTGATATTCATCAACGAGTGCCCACACAGATTGATAGGTTCTAATTTTTAAAGAGCTTTACTTTTTTGAGGCTTACCTCTCAAAGTGGACGGCCATTCTAGCGAATTAACATTCAGTGTCAAACACTTTTTGAAAATTAATTTCTTTTGAATTTTCGTCTTACTGATTACTGCTGAAGCCTTGTGGCGCCTGCCGTGTCAGTGAGGCGGCATTATAGAGATACCTAAGAACTTGGCAACTACTTTTTCATAAAAATTGAATAAATAGGGGTTAACTGTCTAATAGTTCATCAAAACCAAAAAAAGAGAGCATTTCTGCTCTCTTTTTGAACGAATTAATACGCTTTTAGTTAAATAAATGCGTAGGCATCAGCATACATATGCTCGCGTTTCGCATCTTTTTTCTCAGTAAACTGTTCTCTTGCAGCGCCTGCCATTTCAAAACGACCTGCAATATAGATGTCGTAATCAGCCAGAGACTCAAAGTTATGGTTAATTGCTTCTAGCACATTACCGGTTTGACCGTTCCATGCTGCTGGTGCGTCTTCTACTACTGGCACGAAGTGAACATTGCTGTGCTTTTCTGCAATCTCAGTTAGTTCTGCTTTCGCGTAAAGCTGGCGCTCATCTTTAGCCCCCCAGTATAGGTGAATCTCTTTTTGGCTATTCTGGGCGATACAGTGATCAAGAATAGAACGTACGTAACTGAAACCCGTACCACCAGCTACTAGTAATAGTGGACGATCGCTCTCTTCTTTTACCCAAGCGTCACCGTGAGGCGCATCAATCGCGATATCTCCATCTTCTGCTAGCGCTTTTTGCATAGCTTCTACTACTTCGAGTGCGTAAGCGTTATGTTCTGCGGCACCGATATGTAGCTCTAGTTCACCTTCGTGACGGCAAGGGCTGCTCGCAATTGAGAATGGGCGCTTATCTTTCTCGCCCATCTCTACCATAAGGTATTGGCCAGCTTTAAATGCTACTGGTGTTTCTGGGTGAAGTAGAATCTGGTACGTGTTACACGCCAACGGCTCGATAGACTTCACTTTACATTTAATTGTCATGCTATTCCTCTCACAGACCTTTAATCAGCAAAGGTCAGGACTAAATTACTTTCTGCTATTGCTTGGCAAGCGAAGATCCACCCTTGTTGCTGCTCTTTCTCTGTAAGCATTGGCTCAAGGTGGTAACTGACTTGCCCTTCTAGTTTTTTGCACATGCACATCGCACAAGCGCCGACTTGGCAACGGTTGGGGAAGTTAATGTTGCTGTTGAGCGCAGCATCCAACACCGTTTGCCCTTTTTCTATATCGAAGGTGATATTTTCTGGATACAAGACTACTTGGTAGCTCATAAGATTCCTAGTTGTTCCCAGATACTATCAACTTTTTCGACAATCTTTGGATCTTTTGTAATGGGTGTGCCCCACTCGCGTCGACACTCTTGACCTTGAATCTTATTCGTCGCGTCCAATCCCATACGAGAGAGTAACGATGATTGTGATTCAAAAATCGTATCACGCGCCGGATCCATTCGCGTGGTGATTGCCCAGATAATATCGTTCCAATCACGAACATTAACGTCGCCATCACACACAATCACGAACTTGTTATCAGCAAACTGCTGCCAGATGGTTTCCATCACCTCTTTTGCATGATGCGCCTTCGTTTTCTCAATCGAAACCACGACCATGCTGCTATTGTTATTTTGCAGATGGATATCGATGATTTCTGGATGAGCTTGCTTGATCTGTTTTAGCGCTTGCTCGCATACCGGCTTGTCTTCACTTACAGCAGAAGCTTCAGGAAACAGTTCAAGCTCAGCATCCCACTTCTTGGTGATATCCAGCCCCATCTTAGAGCCTAAGCCAACAACTGGAGATGCAAAGTCGAGAGAATCAATAGGGGTGCTTTCTATCATCAATGTGTCACGCTTAGGGCTCATATGTTCCGCCATCGCTGCAGTGACTTCAGACCAATCACGTGCATTAACACTCTCATCGCAGACCAGTACAAACTTGGTGTACATGAACTGACGTAAGAAAGACCATACCCCCATCATCACGCGCTTTGCATGACCCGGGTACTGTTTCTTCATGGTCACTACTGCCATTCGGTATGAACACCCTTCAGGCGGTAGGTAGAAATCTTCAATTTCAGGGAACTGCTTTTGCAGAATTGGCACGAACACTTCGTTCAGCGCAACACCTAATACTGCAGGCTCATCTGGCGGACGGCCTGTATAGGTGCTGTGATAAATAGGGTCTTTACGCATGGTGATATGAGTAATCGTAAACACATGGTGTTTCTCTTTCTCATTGTAGTAACCCGTATGGTCACCGTATGGACCTTCATCAGCAAACTCATTCGGGTCGATGTAACCCTCCATCACGATTTCAGCGCTGGCTGGCACTTCAAGGGTGTTGCTCACCGATTTAACCACTTCCGTTTTGCTACCACGCAGCAGGCCTGCAAACGCGTACTCAGACAGGGTATCTGGTACAGGCGTTACTGCACCTAGAATAGTGGCAGGATCAGCGCCAAACGCGACCGATACTGGGAATGGTTTACCTGGGTTGGTTTCCATCCAATCACGTAGGTCGAGAGCGCCACCTCGGTGGGCAAGCCAACGCATGATGATCTTATTCTTGCCAATCTTCTGTTGGCGGTAGATACCCAAGTTTTGGCGTTTCTTGTTTGGCCCACGAGTAACGGTTAAACCCCAAGTTAATAGAGGCGCAACGTCATCTGCCCAGCAGCTCATTACAGGCACTTTATCAAGGTCAACCTCATCACCCTGCCATACAATCTCTTGGCACGGCGCTTTACGAAGGCGCTTAGCTGGCATATTTAAGACTTGTTTAAAGACTGGGATTTTTTCTATCGCATCTTTAAAGCCTTTTGGCGGCTCTGGCTCTTTAAGATAAGCGAGTAGCTTACCTACTTCGCGTAACTCTTTAACGTCCTGACGCCCCATACCGATAGCAACACGCTCTGGCGTACCAAATAAGTTGGTCAACACAGGCATGTTATAGCCAATAGGGTTTTCAAATAGCAATGCGGGACCACCAGCACGCAGGGTGCGGTCACTGATTTCCGTCATTTCATAATCGGGATCGACAGGGTGAGAAATGCGCTTTAGCTGACCAATCCCTTCTAGGTGATCGATAAAGTCGCGTAAATCCTTATAACTCATAGGGCTTCTAATGCTGATTAATCTGCAAGCAGTATATCAAAAAGGGGCATCCTGAGATCCCCCTTTTTAGTAAGGTTATTGCGAGGTAAAACCCAGTTACGGTAGCACTTTCTGGATTACAGAGCTTTTAACTTGTGGGTTATCGTTAACTAAGTCTTGTAGCCAACCCGTGTGACCTTGTTTGGCCAACTCACGAGCAACCAATGGAGCGTCATCAGCAATAGCCATACGAGAAACTAAAAAGTCTTTCACCTCTTGTGAAAGCGGGTTCACTCTCGTCAGCAGAGTAATCGCTTCTTCTTTCAACCTCGGGTTCTTAGTTGCTGCCATGACCTGTTCAAGAGCAAATGGCGACTTACTCCCTGCCAAACGAACCAGTTCAGCCTGACTGTGATAATCAGCTTTCATCTTCCACAGAATTTGGTAAACCTCTGGATCTTCGCTGACTTGTGCCAAGCGTACGACCACTTCGGTCGATGGTAACCAACTCACGATTGGCGACTCGGTTAACTGTTTCGCTAGGTAATCCACCGCTTCAGGAGAGAGGCTGTCCAGTTCGCGGATTAACAGTGCCTCACGCGTCTGAACTTGATGTTCGGGGCCAGATAACCACTCTTTCAATTCCAAATCATGCTTTTCAGCGTTCAACACAAACACCAAGGTATTTTGGTCTGCGCGGAATTGTTTAATCAGGCGATTCGCTATAGATGGATAATTAAAGGCTGGAACCGTAAATTCATAGCCATCGCCACGCTCTAATACTTGATAGGTTGGCGTGATCGCTAATTGCTGTTCGATGAAGATCGACATTTTCGGTGTTAGCACAATCTTTTGCTGCTCGAGCTTTTTGAGCAGTTGATAGCGTGCGACTTCTTGCTGGGGAAACGTAAGGCGTTCGAGTGCAAAGCGCAGTGAGTTCACTTCATCACGCATCACTAACTCTAATAACTCAGAGGTCTTTTGATTTACTTGGTCATTCTCAAGCCAAGTTTCGACTGTTTGAGGAGACATCTCTGTAGCATACGAAGCACCTACAGGGGCTAATAACAGTGAAGTAGACAGGAGTAATGACGACAACAGTCCATGTTGCATTTTAACTTCCTTGTAACACTTTTGGTTATTCTGCAAGCTGCCGACCAAAAATGCAAATAAAAAGCGCTCCCCTTAGGCAGCGCTTAGTCTTGGTTCTCAATAATCAGTCAAGATTACTGACGACGCATTGCGTCAAAGAACTCATCATTGGTTTTTGTCATCGCTAGCTTGTCGATTAGGAATTCCATTGCATCGATTTCGCCCATTGGGTGAACAATCTTACGTAGGATCCACATCTTCTGCAGTTCATCGTTCTTCGTCAGTAGTTCTTCACGACGAGTACCAGAGCGGTTGAAGTCGATTGCAGGGAAGACACGCTTCTCAGCGATCTTACGGTTCAAGTGGATTTCCATGTTACCTGTACCCTTGAACTCTTCGTAGATAACTTCGTCCATCTTAGAACCAGTATCAACCAGTGCAGTTGCTAGGATAGTTAAGCTACCACCCTCTTCTACGTTACGTGCAGCACCGAAGAAACGCTTAGGACGGTGTAGTGCGTTCGCGTCAACACCACCAGTCAGTACCTTACCTGATGAAGGTACTACGGTGTTGTATGCACGAGCTAGACGAGTGATAGAGTCAAGTAGGATAACCACGTCTTTCTTATGCTCAACAAGACGTTTTGCTTTCTCGATAACCATTTCTGCAACCTGTACGTGGCGAGATGCTGGCTCATCGAATGTCGATGCAACTACTTCACCTTTAACTAGGCGTTGCATCTCGGTTACTTCTTCTGGACGCTCATCGATTAGAAGTACCATTAGCTCACACTCTGGGTGGTTGTGAGCAATACTTTGTGCAATGTTCTGAAGCAACATTGTCTTACCCGCTTTAGGCGGAGCAACAATCAGACCACGCTGACCTTTACCGATTGGTGATGCAAGGTCTAGTACACGTGCTGTGATGTCTTCAGTAGAACCGTTACCGCGCTCCATAACCATACGCTCGTTAGCGTGTAGAGGGGTAAGGTTTTCAAATAGGATTTTGTTACGAGCGTTGTCTGGTTTGTCGTGGTTTACCGTGTTTACTTTAAGCAGTGCAAAGTAACGTTCGCCATCTTTAGGTGGG
Source organism: Vibrio sp. D404a (assembly GCF_030248535.1). Classification (GTDB taxonomy): domain Bacteria; phylum Pseudomonadota; class Gammaproteobacteria; order Enterobacterales; family Vibrionaceae; genus Vibrio. Next base: position 5,537 of record NZ_JAHGAJ010000038.1, read on the forward strand.
CGAATCTTTCCGGCAATTGAGTCACCAGTACGTAGGTTGAAACGACGAATCTGACTTGGCGATACGTAAATGTCGTCAGGGCCAGCTAGGTATGAGCTGTCTGCGCTACGTAGGAAACCAAAACCGTCTTGCAGAATTTCTAGAACACCATCACCGAAGATGTCTTCACCACTTTTTGCATGTGCTTTTAGGATGGAGAAGATAATGTCCTGTTTTCTTAGACGAGCTAGGTTTTCTAGGCCTAGGCTTTCGCCAAGTTTAACAAGTTCAGATACAGGTCTGTTCTTCAGTTCTGTAAGATTCATTGTGGTGGATGCTTGTTTAGTCAAAATAAGATCTGTTTTCTAGTTAAGAGGGATTCGGTCACAGGATCGACCAAGAAGAGAAATTTGTTCAATTAACGTGCGATAAATTATCACTAAAACTAAGCCTAGTCTATAGCTTAGAAAAAACAAAACCGTGCATTTGTTAACTGCACGGTTTCTTTTTATTGCTTGCCTATTATAGGTTCGCGTCTAGGAACTCTTTCAGTTGAGTTTTAGACAGAGCACCAACTTTAGTTGCTGCTACGCCACCGTCTTTGAAAAGAAGTAGCGTTGGAATACCACGGATACCAAACTTAGGTGGTGTACCCGCGTTTTGGTCGATATTCAGTTTACCGATAGTGAGCTTACCTTCGTACTCGTCCGCGATTTCATCAAGAATCGGCGCAATCATTTTACATGGACCACACCATTCTGCCCAAAAATCAACAAGAACCGGGCCTGCAGCATTGATTACGTCGTTATCAAAACCTTCATCAGTAAGCTGCAAAATCTTATCACTCATCTTCCACTCCAATGTGTTTTTTAGAACTGGTTGGATGATAACCAGTAAATAGATGCCCTATTGGAATGTATTTACTTTCGTATTGCAAGCTTAAGCTGATATTCTATAGCTATGAAAAAGACGCATATCACAGAGCAAAAGTTCGCCGATTTGGATTTAAACGCCCAAGTCATTGAAGGATTGGAGAAAAAAGGGTTCGAATATTGTACCCCGATTCAAGCCTTGGCGCTGCCGGTACTGCTCACCGGCCAAGACATCGCAGGCCAGGCCCAAACGGGCACTGGTAAAACGCTCGCGTTTCTTACTGCTACCTTTAACCACCTGCTAAAAACGCCTGAACACGAAGGTCGTAAGCCAAATCAGCCTCGTGCGATTATTATGGCTCCGACGCGCGAACTAGCGATTCAGATCTTTAACGATGCTGAACCTCTTATCGCAAGCACTGGTATTAAAGCGGCACTTGCCTACGGTGGCGAGAGCTACGATAAGCAGTTAGCTAAGCTAGAAGACGGTGTAGACGTTCTGATCGGTACTACTGGCCGCATCATCGACTTCTACAAGCAGAAGGTATTTAATCTGAACCACATCCAAGCCGTTGTGCTGGATGAAGCGGACCGCATGTTCGATCTTGGTTTCATTAAAGACATTCGCTTCTTGTTCCGTCGTATGCCTGAGCCAAAAGATCGCCTGAACATGCTGTTCTCTGCGACGCTTTCTTACCGCGTACAAGAATTGGCGTTTGAGCACATGCACAACCCTGAGCATGTTGTGGTTGAGCCTGAGCGTAAGACTGGTCACCGTATCAAAGAAGAGCTGTTCTACCCATCAAACGAACACAAGATGGCACTGCTGCAAACTCTAATTGAAGAAGAGTGGCCTGAGCGTGCAATCATCTTTGCTAATACTAAGCACAAGTGTGAGTCTGTATGGGGCCACCTTGCAGCTGACGGTCACCGTGTTGGCCTACTAACGGGTGATGTTCCTCAGAAGAAACGTGAAAAAATCCTTGAGCAGTTCACTAAGGGTGAAGTTGACCTCCTCGTTGCAACCGACGTTGCGGCACGTGGCCTACACATTCCTCAAGTAACTCACGTATTCAACTTCGACCTGCCGGACGATTGTGAAGATTACGTTCACCGTATCGGTCGTACTGGCCGTGCTGGTGCAAGTGGTCACTCAATCAGTTTCGCTTGTGAAGATTACGCAATTAACCTTCCAACAATCGAAGAGTACATTGAGCACGCAATCCCAGTTTCTGACTACGATGCTTCGGCACTTATTGAAGATCTGCCAGCACCATTGCGCCTGCGCACGCGCAACCCGCAACAGCGCCGCTCAAACAACGGTGGTTCTCGTAACGGCAACCGTAAGCCGAACCAAAACCGTCGCCCACGCCAGCCGCGTCATAACAAGGAAGCTTAAACGCCTATGACTCAAACAGTGTCACCCCCGCTATACGCTGCTATCGACCTCGGGTCGAACAGTTTTCATATGCTCGTTGTGCGTCATATCGATGGCAGCGTCCAAACCATGGCCAAGATTAAGCGCAAAGTTCGTTTAGCTGCCGGCTTAGATGAAAATAATGCTCTTAGCTTAGAGGCTATGCAGCGAGGTTGGGATTGTTTGAGTCTCTTTGCTGAGCGACTTCAAGATATTCCTACTGAGAACATCCGTATAGTGGGTACTGCTACCCTGCGTACCGCAACCAATGTGGATATTTTCTTAGAAAAAGCAAACCAGATTCTTGGTCACGACATTAATGTTATCTCTGGTGAAGAAGAAGCTGCGACTATCTATAAAGGCGTAGCGCACACCTCCGGTGGTAGCGGTCGTCGTTTAGTCGTCGATATTGGTGGCGCAAGCACCGAGATGATTATCGGTGAAGGTTTCTCTGCCAAAGCACTAACTAGCCTAAAAATGGGCTGCGTGACTTGGCTTGAGCGCCACTTTAAAGATCGCCAACTGACGGCAAGCAACTTCGAGCACGCAATTGATGCTGCTAAAGCGACACTAGAGCCAATCCTAGAGAGCTACACCAAGCTAGGTTGGGATGTGTGTGTAGGCGCGAGCGGCACAGTACAAGCTCTGCAAGAAATCATGCTGGCGCAAGGTATGGATGAGGTTATCACTCATGCCAAGCTTAAGCGTTTGCAAAAACAAGCGATGATCGCCGAACGTTTAGAAGAGCTAGAGATAGAAGGTCTAACTCTAGAGCGCGCTTTGGTATTCCCAAGCGGCCTTTCTATTCTGATTGCAATCTTTGAACTGCTAGAGATCGACTCAATGACACTGGCCGGTGGCGCACTGCGCGAAGGCCTAGCCTATGAGATGGTCGATGAGCTGCGCCAAGATGACATTCGCGCACGCACGATTGCGAGTGTTCAATCGCGCTACCAGATGGATACTCAGTACGCTGAACAAGTTTCTCTGCTGGCTGAGTCTCTTTACCAACAGGCTGGCAGCAGTGAGTGGATTGCAGAGCCTCAAGCTCTCGTCATGCTACAAACCGCAGCCAAACTGCACGAGATTGGCCTCACTATCGACTTTAAAAAAGGTGGTGAGCATAGTGCTTACTTGCTTCAGCATCTCGATTTGCCAGGCTTTACACGCGCGCAGAAGCACTTCCTGGCTGAGCTAAGTCGTCGTTACCGTGAGCAGTTAACATCACTGCCAGAACAACATGCAATTTCAGGCACCAGCGCTAAGCGTGTATTGCGCTTGTTGAGACTGGCTATTCTGTTAACTCACCGTCGTAACCCAGAACTAGAGCCACAAGTAACGCTTGTTGCCGATGGCGATAACTTAACAGTGACTATCGATAAGCAGTGGCTTGCGAGTAATCCGCTTACCGCAGCCGAGCTCGAGATTGAAGCCAACCGTCAAACCGACATTGGTTGGCCACTGACCATCGTTGAGTCGTAGTCAGTACACTTGTTTTAGATACACAAAAGGCCTTCACAACTGAAGGCCTTTTTTTATTTACTTCCCTGCCCGCTTCTTTTCCACACTTCTACTCATACGCTCCATGACGAGAGTGCTGACTCCGAACCATGGCATTAATCCGATTGAATGGGGAATGCTCTCTTCCATTTCTTACGGCGATAATCACTATACACGCAGTAGAGTTTGAAGGTGATAAGGATAAACATGACGTACCTCTAATGACAAAGAGCCGCCATTCTACAAACGCACACTCGCGCAGCATCAGCAAAGGATTACCGTTCAATAATAACGATATAAGGAAAATATAAACCAATACCTATCATTAACTTAGACGGAAAAAAACACATTCTAGATAGAATATTGAAAGGTATAGAGGGAAGGACAAATTGGTTATAGAAGGCATTAGAAATAAAAAAGCGCCCTTTAACCTGGAGGTTAAAGAGCGCTGGGAAGTCAAAGGACGCTGAATAGATAAATCGTCGTTCTCTAAGCGTTTACACCCGTTGCTTTAAAACTAGGGTTAACCGCCGTCAGCTTCTTCACGATGTAGTTCAGTAGTACGCCGTACATCGGTACGAACAGACCTAAGCTGATCACCAACTTAAAGCCGTAGTCCACCAGAGCAATCTCGGTCCAATGTTCAGCCATGAATGGATCTGGGCTTTGGTAGAAAGCAATCGCAAAGAAAGCGATGGTATCAATTGCGTTACCGAATAAGGTTGAACATGTCGGTGCAATCCACCACTGTTTCAGTTGGCGCAGACGGTTAAATACGTGCACATCAAGAATCTGACCTAACAGGTACGCCATAAAGCTTGCTGCTGCGATACGAGCAACAAACAAGTTAAACTCACCCAGCTGCGCAAAACCTTGGAACTGGCCTTCAAAGAACACAACCGATAAAAAGTACGACACCGCTAGTGCAGGCAACATCACCAAGAAGATGATTTTACGCGCTAACTGAGCACCGAAAATACGTACGGTCAGGTCGGTCGCTAGGAAAATAAACGGGAAAGTGAACGCGCCCCATGTGGTATGCATACCGAAGATGGTAAAAGGCAGCTGAACAAGGTAGTTACTTGATGCGATAATGATCAGGTGGAATAGAACTAGCAGGGCTAGAGCTTTGCGCTGTTGCGCAGGCGTAAAGTTACTCATACGGTACCTTTTTAGTTTGGTTTGGGGGTGAGGGAACCCAAATCGAGTGACTTATTCATTTATCATGAACAAGGCTCTTACCAATAATGTGAATAAAAAATCTGTTTAACTTTGCTCTATTGAGCGGCGGGCGATTATACATTAATCAATTTTGACTGCAATGTTAGGAATAAACGCAAACGTTTACCCCTAACATTTCTTCATTTCAGTAGTGATTCGGCGGGAGTAAAATTAGAAGCCGCGTTTAAACAGAGAAGCCAGATAATCGAATTCTTCTCGACTCGCTTCTGGGCTTAGAGACTCAAACCAGACTGACTCGCTGTAATGTTCAGACTTAAGAAACAACTGACACCCTTCAAAATCCACCAGCCAAGAGTGCATATCCGCATCCCACTGCTTTTCAATCACACTGGCAGAAAGCAGCGCAATTAGCTTCTCTCCTAACTCAGGAAAAGTGTCAAAGTCAAAGCTTGGCGTGGTAATCAGCAGTCGCCCTTCTTCAGCAAGATATTCTCTCAGTCCAAATTCCATTTTACTTCTCTATTTATAATTTTCGGGACGTTAACCGTGGTTGGTAATGTGTTCTTGAATCAAATCAAGGAACGGATCGGCATATTTGTCCAACTTACGCTGGCCAACACCGTTGACTGCTAGCATCTCACCGTAAGAGGTTGGCAAAATTTCCGCCATGTCGATCAGTGTGGCATCACTGAAGACAACATAAGGCGGCAAGCCATCTTCATCGGCAATCGACTTACGTAGCTTGCGCAGCTTAGCAAACAGCTTCTTATCGTAATTCTTGCTGCTGAGCTTATCGGACTTCGCGCTGCGCGCAGCAGTATCCAGACGTGGCACTGCCAACTCTAGAGTCATTTCACCACGCAGCAGTGGACGAGCTTCTTCGGTCAGTTGCAACGTAGAATTACGGGTAATGTTTTGGAACAACAACCCTTTATGAATTAACTGACGGAAAATACTGATCCAGTAGTCATGGCTGTGGTCACGACCAATACCATAGGTAGAAAGCTTGTCATGCCCATTGTCTCGTACACGGATGTTCTGCATACCGCGCATCACTTCAACCACATAACCCATACCAAAAGATTGGTTTACTCGATACACGCATGAAAGGGCTTTTTGCGCCTCTTCTGTAGCATCAAAGTGCTTTGGTGGATCAAGGCAGATATCGCAGTTGCCACATGGCTTTTCACGATACTCACCAAAGTAGTTAAGCAGTACCTGACGACGACAGGTCTGAGCCTCAGCGAAAGCACTCATCGCATTGAGCTTATGAGTCTCTACCTGCTTTTGTGGCCCATCATCTTTCTCATCCAACATACGGCGTAGCCAACCCATATCTGCTGGGTCGTACAACATCATCGCTTCGGCAGGCAGACCATCACGCCCTGCTCTACCCGTCTCTTGGTAGTAAGATTCGATGTTTCTTGGAATATCAAAATGCACCACGAAACGAACATTGGGTTTGTTGATGCCCATACCAAACGCCACGGTTGCGACAACAATCTGAATATCATCACGCTGAAACGCTTCTTGCACATAAGCGCGTTCGTCTGTATCCATGCCAGCATGATAACCCGCAGCGCGAATACCGTTGTTACACAGCTTCTCGGTAACCATCTCTACCTTCTTGCGGCTACCACAATAGATGATGCCGCAATTACCACGCTGGGTTTCAAGGTAACGCACCACTTGAGAAACCGGTTTGTGCTTCTCTACCAGGTTATAGCGGATATTAGGACGGTCAAAGCTGCCTAAGTAGGTGTGAGGATCCACCAGCTGCAAGCGCTGAATAATGTCTTTACGCGTCGCATCGTCCGCAGTTGCCGTCAATGCCATATAAGGGACATGAGGAAAATACTGCTTAAGCTGACCAAGTGATGCGTATTCAGGGCGGAAGTCATGACCCCATTGTGAGATACAGTGCGCTTCATCCACTGCGATCATCGACAGCGGCAAACCTTGCAGGCGCTCAATGAAATCACGCATCAACACGCGTTCAGGTGAAACGTAGACCATCTTTAATTGGCCTGAGTTCATGCGATTGAAGACTGAAATTAGCTCTTCACGTGGCATTGAGGAGTTGATGCACTCAGCCGCCACACCATTGGCCTTGAGTTGGTCCACTTGATCTTTCATGAGCGAAATTAGTGGCGAGATAACTAATGTGAGCCCCTCACGCACTAACGCGGGAATCTGGTAACAGAGCGACTTACCACCACCGGTTGGCATAATCACTAGGCTATCTTGCCCGGACACCGCCATATCGATCACCTCTTGCTGACCATCTCTGAACTCTTGATAGCCGAACACCTCCTCAAGCACGCTTTGAGCGCTGATGGTGGTATTGGTGGTTTGTTCTGCAATCAAAGTAGCGGTCATTGGGTATCCTAATCGCGGGGTTAAATAAGCTCACTCAGCAGTAAAGCGAGGCGACACATTGTAGAGGGGAATGGTGGTGAATAAAACCGCAAATTATTAGGTGAAACGGTCTAACGCTCCTATACTGACCAACTCTCTTTATAAATCTTATTCATAAGCACTCTGTGCCAGAGATAATTCATGACACCAGAACAACAACAGCGTACACGCCAAGGTATTTTGCTTGCGATTGGTGCGTATACGATGTGGGGCATTGCGCCTATATATTTCAAATCGTTAAGTGAGGTTTCTCCGTTAGAGATCCTGAGTCACCGTGTAGTTTGGTCTTTTTTCTTACTCGCTTTTCTACTACACCTTGGCCGCAGCTGGCGAAATGTTCGCGACACACTGACCTCCAAGCCGAAAATGACTTATTTGGTTGCTACCTCTCTATTGGTTGGTGCCAACTGGTTAATCTTCATCTGGGCGGTCAACGCCAACCACATGCTCGACGCCAGTCTAGGGTATTACATCAACCCGTTAATTAATGTGGTACTTGGTATGATCTTTTTGGGCGAGCGTCTCAGAAAGCTGCAGTGGTTTGCGGTTGGCTTAGCCGCGATTGGTGTCTTGATTCAGATTGTCGCGTTCGGTTCTATCCCTGTGGTGGCGATTGCTCTCGCCTTCTCATTCGGCTTCTATGGCTTGCTAAGAAAGAAGGTCAGCCTCGAAGCACAGACCGGCCTATTTATTGAAACCTTAGTGATGCTACCTGCTGCGGCCATCTACCTGCTGTTTATCGCGGATAGCGCAACATCGGACTTAGCAGCGAACCCAATGACGCTCAACCTGCTGCTGATCGCTGCTGGTATCGTTACAACCTTACCTCTGCTGTGTTTTACTGGCGCTGCAACACGACTCAAGCTGTCGACACTCGGCTTTTTCCAGTACATCGGCCCAAGCTTGATGTTCTTATTAGCGGTTCTCATATATGGCGAAGCGTTTACGACAGATAAAGCCATCACCTTTGCCTTTATTTGGGGCGCACTGGTGATCTTCAGCTTTGATGGACTGCGCCACAACAAAAAAAGCAAACGCACTCAACAGTGATGTGATCGTTTTTTACAAGACAATTTAGAAATACAGAGATAAGCTTGGTTGGATTGATGATAATTTAACCAAGCTTTTTTATACCATGGATAAAGTCCACTACTACTCAACACCCACTGAAGATATCAGCCTGATCCAAGCTCAATACCAAGAGTTTGCCTTTCAGCGCCACTATCATTTGGACTTTCACATTGGTTTGATTACCCAAGGACAGCAAAAATTCGTCTATAAGGGTACTAGCCATCATGTGGGAGCGGGTCAGGTAGTAATCATGCCACCAGATGAGCTGCATGATGGTCACTCAAAACTAGATTCAGGCTATCAGGTAAGCGTGTTCTCAGTATCTCCTCAATGGTTTCAAGATCTTGCGGATCCCGACCAAAACGGTCACACATTGAGCTTTTCGGAGCTGATCCTTTCTGATCGCGCCGCTTTTTCACAACTACGCAACTTGCATGGCTTACTCATCAATCAAAATATCAGCCAACTCGCCCAAGACTGCCTCCCTTTTGAAGGGTTTTCGACGATTGTGGATCGTTACGCTAAGTTTGGATCCAAAACCGAGACTCAACTAGGTAATCAATCTATCGAAACACTAAAAGAGTATTTAATGGCAAACCTAGACCAGCCAGTACGTTTAGAGCAGCTCTCTGAACTATGTGATCTATCAACCACACAGTTCCAACGCCACTTTAAGAACAAAATGGGCATTACGCCTTACGCTTGGCTGAGTCGTCTGCGTATGGAGCAGAGCATGAGGCTCATCAAATCAGGAGTGTGTGGTACTGACGTGGCGCATCAGGTTGGTTTCTACGATCAAGCGCATTTCTCAAAGGCGTTCAAGACAACCTTTGGTGTCCCACCTTCACAAATCAACTGAGTGTTGATTATTTACAATTGCTCTGTGTGAGATCTAGGTAAGCTACCCCATATACCAACAACAGTTAGAATCTAGCTAAGCGTTATCGAGATTAGACAATGAACGAAATCACCATCCTTATCACCCTAGCCTCTATCCACTTTATTGCTTTAATGAGCCCCGGTCCTGATTTTGCGCTTGTGGTCCAAAATGCCACACGTCACGGTAGGCAGACAGGCTTGTACATCGCGCTAGGTTTGTCGTGTGGGATCTTACTTCACTCGCTACTAAGCTTGACGGGCATCAGCTATCTCGTCCACCAGCAACCAACCCTATTTGCGATTATCCAGTTAGCCGGTGGTAGCTACTTACTTTACTTAGGCTACGGCGCTCTTAAAGCAACATGGGCAACGATTCAAAGTCATGACGACGACAATCAAGCGCTCAACTCTAAAGATCTTATTCTGACCAACAAACGTGAGGCGTTTTCTAAAGGCTTTGCCACTAACATCCTCAATCCAAAGGCGTTAGTGTTCTTTATCAGCTTGATGTCGAGCTTAGTCCCTGCAGATATGTCTCTGTCGGGCAAAGGCTTTGCGCTGCTGATCCTGTTTGGCCTATCTCTATTTTGGTTTTCACTGTTGGCTTGGATGCTATCTACTAAAGCGCTACAGAAGAAACTGCATGAAGCAACCGTGTATATTGACGGCTTGTGTGGTGCACTGTTTAGCATGATAGGTTTAAGTATCTTATGGCAATCGGCTTCATCATTGGTCGCCTAAATTAGAATCAAGATTACAATTCGTTAACAACGTACTGGCTAAATGCTCTTTCCACTGCCAATCTAGCTCTGCATATGAAAAGGAGAAGATCATGCAGTGGAAAACAAAACTAACAACCCTCGCCACTTCTACCCTACTTTTTGCCTCTCATGTCAGTTGGGCAAATCAAGCTGCCGATTCCGTCGCCCCAGAACAAAGTAGTGGTTTAGAAGCCAAGCAACTCGTCAAAGCCAACGATTGGATGGTCACAGCAGCTAACCCATTGGCAACCCAGGCTGGTGCCGATGTACTAGCGCGTGGCGGTAACGCGGTAGACGCCATGGTTGCTGTGCAGTTGATGCTTGGATTGGTTGAGCCACAATCATCTGGTATTGGTGGTGGCGCCTTCCTTGTCTATTTCGATAATGAAGCCAAACAGCTCAAGACCTACGATGGCCGCGAGACCGCACCACTGGATGCGACGCCTCGCCTGTTCCAAGACGAAAACGGACAGCCACTTAAGTTTTATGATGCCGTTGTTGGTGGGCGATCGGTGGGTACACCGGGTACTGTTCAATTACTTTGGGATACTCACCAGAAATACGGCAAGCTAGAGTGGGCATCACTGATAGAACCCGTCGCTCAATTGGCCAAGAAAGGTTTTATTATCAGCCCACGCTTGGCGACGTTAATAGCCAATGACCAACAACGCCTCAGCCGTTTTGCTTCGACGAAAGCCTACTTCTTTAATGCCGATGGCAGCCCAAAGACCGCAGGAACTCTTCTTAAAAACCCAGAGTACGCTGCAACACTAGAGGCCATTGCCAAAGACGGTGCCAAAGCGTTTTATCAAAGTGAAATCTCTGCAGATATCATCAACACCGTACAAACCGCCAAGGGGAATCCCGGTGTCTTAGCGCAAAAAGACTTCGACGCGTACTCAATCAAACAGCGTGAGCCAGTATGTTCCGCTTATGAGAGCTACGATATCTGTGGCATGGGACCACCAAGTTCAGGTGCTCTCACTGTCGGACAAATTTTAGCAATGACTGAGCAGTTTGATCTCAAATCTTGGGGACCAAACGATGCAAAATCTTGGCAAGTGTTAGCAGACGCTTCTCGCCTAGCCTTTGCAGACCGTGGTATGTACATGGCAGATCAAGATTACGTGCCAATGCCAACACAAGGGTTAGTAAACACTGACTACCTTAAAGAACGTGCGCAGCTCATCACTGCAGGAAAGGCATTGGAAAGCGCGCCATCAGGTACGCCACCTTGGGATCACGCGATGCAAAGAAGCCAAGATATCTCGATTGAGCTTCCTTCCACCAGTCACTTCAATATCGTCGATAGCGATGGCAATGTCGTGTCCATGACCACGACGATTGAGAATGCGTTTGGCTCGCGCTTAATGGTGAGAGGCTTCCTACTTAATAATGAATTAACCGACTTCTCATTCAAAACTCATAACGATGGTAAGCCTATTGCTAACCGCCTAGAACCGGGCAAGCGTCCACGCTCTTCGATGGCGCCAACCATCATTATGCAAGATGACAAGCCTTACATGGCGATTGGCTCTCCGGGTGGCAGCCGCATCATAGGTTATGTTGCACAGGCAATCATCGCTCACACACAGTGGGAGATGGATATTCAGCAAGCGATCAACCAACCACACTTCCTAAATCGTTTTGGTACCTTAGATCTAGAAAAAGGTACCTCAGCCGAAAACTTCAAACCTGAGCTAGAAAAGATGGGATTTGAGGTCAATATTCGCGATCTTAACTCTGGTTTACACGCTATTCGCATCACTAAAGATGGCTTAGAGGGGGCTGCCGACCCTCGCCGTGAAGGTGCAGCGATAGGTAAATAGTCGGTTACTACGCCTTTTTACTCACTGCCTTGTAAGAGATCTCTTACAAAGTAGTGAGTATATATCGATATTTAACTAAGAAAACTAGCAACAACAGCACCTAAACCATTGAAATAAAACAATACGTCTATTTTAACACCAATATTGCTGTGAGAAATTTGAGTTTCAGCCATTGCTGATAAATTGGGGATCGGTAATATGAATGGTGTCGGAAGGATGCTGACACGGAACAGGAAAACACCAAGGACTTGGTTATCTTCAGGATGAAGATTCGATTACTCAGGATGAATAATCGGCACGGATAGCGAAACTGGACATTGAATGGACGCAATAGTAACTAGGATGGTTGCTACTAAGGAAAGACAATGGACACCTCTGGACGAGGAAAGGACTGAACATCAGGATGATGTAAGGGACACCGCTCAAGGAACAAGTGACGCGCGCTAACGAGGATTGTTGGCAGATCAGGATAAGATCAAGGACACCGCTAGGAAGGCGACGAAAGGAATAAGCTGAAGGATAACAGCACACTATCATGGATTAGATGCATGGAGCACACTTAGTAGCCGGATTGCTGCGAGTAAGACTATAGACCCCGATGAGCGCAAGCTCTCGGGGTTTTTCTTTATCTGCTGTTTATAGCCTTGCGGGTACTCAGCCTAAGTATCGCTCAACAAAAAAGCCGCCCTAAAGCAGCTTTTCAAATCACTCTAGTTTTCTAGCGCTTAACCTAGCTTCTCTAAACGAGCGTAAGCAGTTACCAGCCATTTGATACCCTCGCCGTTGAAGGCCACCTGAACTCGGCTCTGTGGACCACTGCCCTCAAAGTTGATAATGGTACCTTCACCAAACTTAGGGTGTTTAACACGTGAGCCTAAGCTAAAACCAGTTTCGTTGAAGTTCTCTTTAACCGCGGTTTGTCCAAAGCGACCGCTACTTGCCGGACGACTTACCTGTGCTTTCATTCGTACTTCATCAAGACAAGTTTCAGGCAGTTCACGAATAAATCGTGATGGCTTGTGGTACTTATCTTGGCCATATAGGCGACGCATTTCTGCGTAGGTGATGTAGAGCTTCTCCATTGCACGCGTCATACCTACATAACAGAGACGACGCTCCTCTTCCAAGCGCATCGCATCTTCGGCAGACATCTGGCTCGGGAACATTCCTTCTTCGACACCAACCATGAACACCATTGGGAACTCAAGACCTTTAGCACTGTGCAGAGTCATCAATTGAACAGCGTCATCAAACTCATCGGCCTGACCCTCACCCGCCTCCAGTGCGGCATGAGTCAAAAATGCCGTCAGCAAGCTCATCTCTTCGGCTTCTTCTGGCTTCTCGAATTGACGAGTCGCCGTTACTAGCTCTTCCAAGTTCTCAATACGTGCCTTCGACTTCTCGCCTTTTTCTTGCTCATACATAGCAAACAAGCCAGACGACTTAATCACGTGGTCAGTCTGTTCATGCAGGCTCATCTCGTGAGTGTCATCTTCTAGTGCGTTGATAAGCTCGATAAATCGGCTCAATGCCCCTGCTGCTCTGCCCGCCAAAACCTGCTCTTCAAGAAGTGCGATACTCGCCTGCCACATCGTCGCGCCACGATCGCGCGCAGCAAAACGAATGGTCTCTAAGGTTTTATCACCCATACCGCGCGTTGGCGTATTCACCACACGTTCAAAGGCTGCGTCATCATTGCGGTTAGACATCAATCGCAGATAGCTCAGTGCATCTTTGATCTCCTGACGTTCGAAGAATCGCATGCCGCCGTAGATACGGTAAGGCAATCCACCTTGAATCAAAGCTTCTTCGAGTACACGAGACTGGGCGTTGTTACGATAAAGCATCGCCGTATCATTCAATGCTCCACCCTTGTCTTGCCACTCTTTGATTTTGCTCACCGTAAAGCGCGCTTCGTCGAGCTCGTTGTAAGCAGAATAAACTGAAATAGGTTCGCCATCGTTGCCGTCTGTCCACAACTCTTTACCCATACGCTCAGTGTTATTCGAGATCAGTTCGTTCGATGCTTGCAAAATGGTCTTGGTTGAACGGTAGTTCTGCTCCAGACGAATGGTGGAGGCACCTGGGAACTCATCTAAAAACTTTTGGATATTCTCAATTTTAGCGCCGCGCCAGCCGTAGATTGATTGGTCATCATCACCTACGATCATCACTCGACAGTCAGGACCAGCCATCATGCGCAGCCACGCGTATTGAATGTTGTTGGTATCTTGAAATTCGTCGACCAAAATATGCTTAAAGCGCGCTTGGTAGTGTTCACGAATGTGCTTTTTATCACGCAGAAGCTCATGACAACGCAGCAAGATCTCAGCAAAATCGACCAATCCAGCACGATCACACGCCTCTTGATACGCAGCGTAGATCTTAAGCCAGGTCTTGGTGACTGGGTCATTGTAGGTATCGATGTGGCTTGGACGTAATCCTTCGTCCTTCTTACCATTGATCCACCAAGAGGCCTGTTTCGCTGGCCACTGTTTCTCATCGAGATTTTGCGCTTTAATCAGACGGCGCAATAAACGAATTTGATCATCGGAATCAATAATCTGGAAGTCTTCTGGCAATTTCGCATCTAAGTAGTGAGCGCGCAAAACACGGTGACAAATACCGTGGAAGGTTCCGTTCCACATACCTGAAGAGCAGCCCATCATCAGCTCATCAATACGACCACGCATTTCAGCGGCCGCTTTGTTGGTAAAGGTCACCGACATGATAGAAAACGGCGACGCCTGCTCAACAGTTTGCAGCCAAGCAATACGGTGCACCAACACTCGCGTTTTACCACTGCCTGCCCCCGCTAGGATCAGCAAGTTTTCTAAGGGTGCAGCCACCGCCTCACGCTGCTTGTCGTTGAGGCCGTCGAGTAAAAGCGAAGGATCAATCATTTGGGTTTGCTCACTACTGGGTATTTATACATAAAAGTTGATTATAACCTAAACACAGAGCGCAGTTTAGGAGAATAAGAAGAAAAAATATCCAAAAATAAATTATTAATAATCATAATCTTACATATTGATATATCATTTATTTCTATAAATCTTCAGTTCTTTTGAAATTATTTCTTAGTTCTTCCTATCCTTTTTACTAAGCAAGTTAACAAATCCTTAACCTGCTCAATGTAAACAACAATTAAGTCTAGAGGGAATGACTATGAAAAATTCTAATCTTGCTGTAACTGCTGCAATCACAAGTGTACTAGCGTTTGGTGGTACTGTTCTAACTTCGGCTCCTGCTGAAGCGGCAGCGAAAGAAAAGTGTTATGGCGTGTCTAAAGCTGGTCAAAATGACTGTGCAACTAAAACAAGCTCATGTGCTGGTACAGCAAAAGAAGATAACCAAAGCGATGCATTCGTTGTCGTACCTAAAGGGCTTTGTGGCAAGCTTACTGGCGGTAGCACTCAATCTTCATAATATCCGCAGTAAACCAGGTGAGCATACCTATCAGCTCACCTGGATTGTTCCACCCACCGAAGGAGAATACTTTTGGCTCATCCTCTACACCCGCTGGCAGGCGTGGGTTTAAGAACACCTCACTTAGATTATTTTAGCCACAACTCACACAAGGTCGATTGGTTAGAGATCCACAGTGAGAATTACTTCTCCCCACATGCCCAAGCCACCAAGCAACTAAGAGCAATTCGCCAGGATCATCAAATAAGCTGCCATGGTGTCGGGTTATCTTTAGGTTCTGTTGAGCGTATTAGTCAGCGTCACCTAAATCAGCTTCAACGTCTGATTGATGATATTCAGCCCTTCTTGGTGTCTGACCATCTCAGTTGGAGTCAAACCGGTGGCCATCACTTTAACGACCTGCTCCCACTTCCTTACACAGAAGAAGCGCTTGATGTGTTCTGTCGGAATGTATTGGAAGTTCAAGACGCCCTGCAAAGACCGTTACTGATTGAAAATCCTTCCAGCTATCTCGCCTTCAAGCATTCGACGATTCCTGAATGGGAGTTCCTAGCCGAGGTTCAACAACGGACTGAGTGTCGACTACTATTAGATTTCAACAATATTTTCGTCTCTTCATTCAATCACCAATTCAGCTGTGACACTTATTTAGAAGGAATTCCTGCCAGCGCCGTCGATGAGATACACCTTGCTGGGTTCACCAAGAAGCAGCTAGAAGATAGTGAGATCTGGATAGACACCCACAGTAAACCCGTTTGTGATGAAGTGTGGCAGCTTTATAGCCACTGGATCATGACACACGGCACGCGGCATACATTAATCGAATGGGACTTAGATATCCCCGAACCAGAAGTGCTCCTCGGCGAAGCCGAAAAGGCGAGTAACCTGCTGTATCAGTGCCAAAGCGTCCAGCCAATAGAAGGCCAAGCATCATGAATTCCTTAGCAGAAGTACAACATGCATTTGGGCAGGCGCTGCGCTATCAGGGTGATGATACTCAATGCCAAGTCGTCAGCGACCACTTCTCAGATAGCCAACGACTACAGATCTATCGTAATAACTTTGTGATTAGCGTGAGCGATGTGCTCGCTGCCACCTACCCGTTGACACTGGCTTTGGTTGGAGAGGAATGCTTTGCTCAACTTGCTCGTCATCATGTACTCAATACGCCTCCTCAATCGGGAGATATTTCTGAGTATGGTGAAGATTTTGATGCGGTAGTGAGTGAGTTTCCTGCCGTGATTGATGCCGCCCCCTATTTAGCGAGCATGATTCAATACGAGTGGCATAAAGATGCATTAATGCGAGCCGAACCCAATCTGAATATTGGCACACAGTATCCACTGGCCGCTCTCTCTACGATTCCAGCGCAGCAACATGGTGAGCTGATATTTCACTTGTTCTCTGATGTGGTTCTACTCAGCTTTGACTATCAAGTTATGACACTAGAACAGGCGATGATCCATGAACAACTTGATGGTTTAGATATCGCCCAGCCCGAGTTTGGTGCGCTACAGAAAATGAACAACCACACCTTGGAACCCCATATTGTGACGCGAGAAGTTTTTCAGCTTCTGCAAGCCTTCCAAGCCCAACACACGCTCGCTGATATCGACCCTAAATTGCTACCCCATCTTAATGAGGTTTTAGCACTCAATATCATCTCTGGCTTTTCTATTGGCGACGAATAGGAGAAATAAAATGGACAATAACACCGTGACCAACATGATGGCTCAATACGACGGGCTGGTTGATAAATTCCAAGCTCTATTTGTACCTGCATTACTGCTGTTTTGTCGCTTGTGGGTAGCCTGGGTATTCTTCAACTCTGGCCTGACTAAGATCGCGACTTGGGATAGCACGCTATTTCTATTCGAACTCGAATATCAGGTGCCATTAATCCCTTGGGAAATGGCAGCCTACATGGGCACCGCAGCTGAACTCATTCTTCCAGTATTCATTGCATTAGGATTGTTAAGTCGCCCAATGGCCGTGATCTTGTTTGCTTTCAACATTATTGCTGTTGTCTCTTACCCTGTGCTTTGGGAACAAGGGTTCTACGACCACCAACTTTGGGGATTGATGATACTGATCGTCATCGTTTGGGGTGCGGGACCATTCTCGCTTGACCATCTCCTAAAGAGACAGTTTCGCAGCTAGACACCATCCCTTGAGTTACTAAACATCAAGATCAAAAAAACCACTCCTTTGAGTGGTTTTTTTACCAAGCAACATCACGTCATTACTTGTTTAGAAATGCTTGCAGGTCTTCTGCTGAAATACCTTGCTCGACCATCTCTTTTGCTAACAGCTCAACTTGCTCACCTTTACGATCTTCAATCACGCTTTGAAATTGAAAAACAATGTCACGCAGTGTGTTGATAGGAACCTGTTTAGCAGCGCTGCGAATACGCTCGCCGCTCTGATTACCAAGCTCGTTTAGCAATTTTCCAAACATGACCTTTTCAGGGGCGTCTTCCATTTGCTCTAAGACGCGTGCCATTTCGTAGGTTGTTAATGACATTACAGTATTATCCGTTGTGATACTCACAGTTTAATGAGCGATAAATATACCATGTTTTAACGATGGAAAAACTGTCCATCTGTATAATTTGTCATCCAATTGACTTACGCCTGCTTAAGCACGCCATGCCAAGATCTACCGGCCTTACCAAACAGTATAAATAGAGCTGGAACAATCAGGAACATCTGCAGTGCAATCATCACTTGAGGCTCCAATTGCAAACGCTGCATGGTACCAACGAGTAGACCAGAGCCACTCATTTGAAACAGACCTAGCAATGCAGCCGCGGTGCCCGCACGGTCACCAAACGGTTCTAATGCTTTACCTGCTGACGCACCCAGAATCCATGCAAAGCCAACCGATGATAGGAAGATTGGGAACATGAACGCGAGTGCTGTCGCATGGTTCGCCAATACCAACATCAGTGCGCCTGCTAAGCCCAACAGAAGAATACCAACTACCAATGTCTTGTATGTACCAAAGCGATCCATGAACTTAGGTGCTGTGAATGCCGCAATGATGTTGAATGCTGCATTGATACCAAACCAGAAGGTAAATTCGTTCATGCTCATGCCGAGGCTTTCCATCAGAACCACTGGCGCCGATGTTACATACGCTAAGATCACCGCCATAGCCATCAAACACAGAGATGCGTGGAAAACAAACGATGGCGTTTTTAGAACGGACCAATAACGCTCAAGCTTAAATACCGCAACCTTTTCTGTTGCCGGGTTGGTCTCTTTCATCTGGAAGAAAAGAATCGCACCTACAACAACGGCAAACCCAGCCATAAAGCTGAAGTTTGAGCGCCAACCAAACTCTTGGGTTAACCAACTACCTAAAATAGGTGCTAGAGCAGGAATGAAACAGATAGCTCCGTTTAGGTAGCTGATCATCTTGCCACTTTTTTCTGGACCAAATAGATCGCGAACTGTTGCGAACGCGGCAACAGATGTTGCACACGCTCCTAATCCTTGAAGCAGTCGAGCCATCAACATCATATCAATAGACTGAGCGGCCCACGCCAAGCAAGCGCTCACTGCATAGATGCTGATACCGCCAAGGGCAACAGTTCGGCGACCTAATTTGTCCGCAAGAGGGCCGGCAAACAGTTGGCCAACACCCATCGCGAATAGGAACCAGGTAATGGTGTCTTGTGCTAACGCGTGTTCCACGTGAAACGTCGCAGAGATTTGAGGTAAAGCTGGTAAGTAAATATCGATCGCCAATGGGCTGAACAGAACAAGCATAGCCAATAGTGCTACTTGCAGCTTACTCGGGGATGGAAGCACATTCGAAGACACACGATTCTCCTAGTTAATAAATTATGTTGCGCATCATAACCAACTAAAGATATGAACAAAAATGGCTTATACTCATTACCATTATTCCCATATGGAAAATCTCATGAATCTCGAAAAATTGTCTCGAATTGACCTCAATTTACTAGTTTGCTTGCAGGTTCTCCTCGAAGAGCTCAGTGTCACCCGCACCGCTCATCGGCTTTGTTTAAGTCAGTCAGCCGTCAGTAAATCATTAGCAAAGTTAAGGGAGCAATTCGACGACCCGCTGTTTACTCGTAGCGCTCATGGCTTACGTCCGACACCTAAAGCTGTCTTCCTTAAGCCGCGCTTGGAGAACTTGATTAACCAACTAGAGGTGCTCTCTCAGCCAGAAACTTTCACGCCCTACAATAGCGATCACAGCTTCCACATCGCCGCAGTTGAGAGTGTTTATCCGCTTATCCTGCCACACTTCTTACCCGCAATTTTCCAACAAGCACCGCACGTTAATATCAATACCCACGCGTGGACCGAGCAAACCTTCAAGAAGCTTCAGCTTGGCGAACTTGATATTGGATTAACCGGCAAAGACATCGACATCAATGACGCGCGGCTCACCATGCTGCCACCCGATGATATCTGTGAGCAAGAGATCTATCGCGATGCGCAGATGTGTGTGTTGAGGCGCAACCACCCTGCTCTTGAAAAAAATTGGGATTTAGAAACTTACCTTGCACAGAGACATGTGCAGGTAAGGTGCGATGGTAATGATCGCTGGCTGCTCGATTATAAGCTTGCTGATATAGGTCGACAGCGTGATATCGCAATCTCTGTACCTGACTTTAATAGCGCCGCTAGCTTGTGTACCTACACCGATTTTGTGTTCACAGCACCGAGCCATTTTACTTATCTTGTTGCTAAACAGATGGATCTCGTGGTCGTGCCGCTGCCTCTGGAATTCCCGCCAATGGCATACACTCTGTTCTGGCATAGAGACAGAGAAAACGACCCTGCTCTAACTTGGCTGCGAGATATCATCAAAGAAAAAACTCTACACCTTAGATAAAAATGACGTACGCCGTTTGCTCTCTTACGATAAAATGAGTAGCTTAACTGTCGATAGTCCTTTTTGGCTCATCTATGGCCAGTTGTATTCCAGCTCAATTGAAATATCGACTTTGTTCAGTTGAACTATATTTTGCGTTAAGCCGATGAATACAGCGCCCACACCTGAGCATCAAGGAGCGGTAATTTGAAGGAATAAACACAGATGCATAACGATACTCAAAGCCGCGTGAATGCAATTCGCGAATGGCTAGCACAACACAATATTGACGCCCTACTTGTCCCACACGAAGACGAGTACTTGGGTGAATACGTACCGGCTCACAATGAGCGCCTACATTGGCTAACAGGCTTTACGGGTTCAGCCGGCGCTGCTGTGATCACTAAAGACAAAGCAGCAATGTTTGTCGATGGCCGCTACACAGTACAAGTGACCAAACAGGTTCCTGCGGAACTTTTCGAATATCGTCATCTGATTGAAGAGCCTGCTCTTGACTGGATCAAAGAACAGCTTGCTCAAGGTGCATCTGTTGCTATCGACCCTCGAATGCACAACTCTGCGTGGCTAGACGTAGCTCAAGCTAAGCTAGCTGATGACATTGAACTTAAGATATTAGAAAGCAACCCTATCGATGAGCTGTGGAGCGACCGCCCTGCACCGGTTGTTTCTGACGTACGCCTAATGCCAACAGACGCTGTTGGTCAATCAAGCGAAAGCAAGCGCCAAGAGATCGCCGAGCTTGTTAAAAAAGCAGGTGCTGATAGCGCAGTTATCACAGCGCTAGACTCTATCTGTTGGCTATTGAATGTACGTGGCTTAGATGTCTCTCGCCTGCCTGTACTATTGTCTCACGCTATCCTCCACTCAGATTCTAGTGTTGAGTTCTTCCTAGACCCAGCACGTATCCCAGCTGAGTTTGCTGCTCACGTGGGTGCTGGTGTGACCGTCCATCACCCAGAAGCACTTCAATCTCGTTTAGAAGTGCTAACAGGCAAAAACGTTCTTGTGGATCCAGCGACCAGCAATGCTTGGTTTAAACTGGTGCTGCAAAACTCAGGCGCTAATGTAGTGAGCAAAGCTGACCCATGCCTAATGCCAAAAGCAGCAAAAAATGCAGTAGAAATCGCAGGCATGAAAGCGTGTCATGTTCGCGATGGTGTTGCGATGACTCAGTTCTTATGTTGGTTAGATGTAGAAGTTGCTGCAGGTAACCTACACGATGAAGCGACGCTATCAGACAAGCTCGAGGCTTTCCGTCAACAAGACCCAACACTAATGGATCTAAGCTTTGATACCATTTCTGCTGCCGGTGGTAACGCAGCTATGTGTCACTACAACCATGAGAATCAACCTGAACTAGGTAAGCTTGAGCTAAATACGCTTTACCTTGTTGATTCAGGCGGTCAGTACCTAGACGGTACAACCGATATCACACGCACCATCGCGATTGGTCAGCCATCACAAGAGATGATTAAGCAGTTCACCTTAGCACTAAAAGGTCATATTGGTGTGGCTCGTGCTCGATTCCCGAAAGGTACACGCGGTTACCAAATCGATACCCTTGCTCGTCAGCACCTTTGGGCTGAAGGCTACGATTACGACCACGGCACCGGTCATGGTGTAGGTCACTTCTTAAGTGTCCACGAAGGTCCTGCTAGCATTTCGAAGAAGCAAATTGATGTACCTATTACTGAAGGTATGGTGCTGTCGAATGAACCGGGTTACTACCGCGCAGACGCATTTGGTATTCGTATTGAGAACCTAGAGTTAGTTGTTGAAACACCAACTCAGGGTGATTTCCCTGTACTGTCGTTTGAGTCACTAACGCGCTGTCCAATCGACAAACGCAACATTAACGTTGATATGTTAACTCGCCCTGAATTGGCTTGGCTTAACGATTATCATCAGAAGGTATGGGACGACATCAGCCCACTTGTAGAGGGTGATGTAAAAGAGTGGCTTCAAGCTGCAACCCTACCATTAGCGCATTCTTAATCTCATTTGCTTGAGACTATTTTCCCGCGATCTAAAAGGCTCTCCATTGGAGAGCCTTTTATTAACGGTAACCGAGTAGTTTTATGCCAGATGTTCAAGAATGTTTCACGTGAAACACTCCATACTGTGGTTAACCTGAATACGCCGAATGCCAATCACGCCATACTGGATCGAACCCCTTATCACGAATCATCCCTTCGACAGATGCCGCACTTCTCTCGTCACTGATCTCAAACTGCTCTAACTCGACATCGTCCATCGCATAGCCACCGGGCTGTGTTTTCGACGCTGCTGACATAGAGGTGACTCCGAGTGGCAATACATTGTCTCTAAATGCAGGTGATTCGCGAGTCGATAGTGACAACTCTACCTCTGGGTTTAACAAGCGATACGCACAGATCAATTGCACTAACTGTTTATCCGTCATCACTGATTTGGGCTGTAAAGCACCCTCACAAGGACGCAAACGTGGGAACGAGATTGAATAGCGAGTCTGCCAATAGGTTCGCTCCAAGTAATCTAGATGTGCAGCCACATAGAAACAATCCGTGCGCCACTCCTCTAGACCGATCAACGCACCAATACCGATTTTATCGATACCTGCTTTCGCTAAGCGATCTGGGGTATCAAGGCGATATTCGAAGTCAGTCTTGTTGCCACGCAAGTGATGCTCACCATAGGTCGATGGATGATAGGTCTCTTGATACACCATCACCGCATCGAGACCTAAAGTCTTGAGCTCTACATATTGCTCTTGGTCGAGTGGCTGCACTTCCATCGCAAGGTAGTTAAACTGGTCCTTAATCATCGGCACTATTTCACGGAAGTATTTCATCCCTACTTTGGTTTCATGCTCACCAGTTACCAACAACACGCTATCAAATTTCATCGCTTTGATGGCGTCAATTTCTGCGGAGACTTCATCACGGTCAAGTGTCTTGCGCTTGATGCGGTTCTCCATTGAGAAGCCACAATAGGTACAAGCGTTGGCACACAAGTTCGACAGGTACAAAGGTATGTATAGCGACATCGTATTACCGAAACGCTTGCGCGTCAGTGAGTACGACAGCTGTGCCATTTGCTCTAGATAAGGCTCAGCAGCCGGTGAGATTAACGCTTTGAAATCTTCCAAGTCGCGCTTAGGCTTGTTCAAAGCACGCTCTACATCTTGCGCAGTCTTGGCATAAATCGACATCGAAATGTCATCCCAATTGAGCTGTTTAAATTGTTCAACAAAACTCATGGTCACTCCTCGCTCATCAGTTAAAGCTCATCTAAGAATGACGTCAAAGGGCTCGATGCCACAGCGTGAGATACCTTACCTGCTAATCCAGCTTCATAAGCCATACGACCAGATTCAACAGCCAACTTAAAAGCTCTTGCCATCGCAACCGGATCGCTTGCAGCAGCAATCGCGGTGTTTACTAGCACCGCATCCGCACCCATCTCCATTGCGCGCGCCGCATGAGAAGGCGCGCCTATCCCAGCATCAACTACTACGGGCACGTTAGCTTGGTCGATAATGATTTCGAGGAAGTCGTGGGAGACGATGCCTTTATTCGAACCGATTGGTGCGCCCAATGGCATTACCGCAGCACAACCTACTTCTTCTAAGCGTTTACACAACACTGGGTCAGCATGGCAATAAGGAAGAACGATAAAGCCTTCACGTACAAGTTGTTCTGCTGCGGCTAGCGTTTCGATTGGGTCTGGCATTAAGTATTTTGGATCTGGGTGAATTTCTAGCTTGAGCCAGTTGGTCCCCAGAGCTTCGCGTGCAAGTTGGGCAGCAAATACGGCGTCTTTTGCCGTTTTAGCGCCCGAGGTGTTCGGCAATAAGCTAACACCTGCCTCTACGAGAGGCTGTAAGATATCATCTTGTTGGTCGTTAACATCGACTCGTTTCAGAGCCATGGTAGCCAGTTGAGAACCAGAAACTTGAATCGCCTCTGTCATTAAACCACTGTTTGCGAATTTTCCTGTTCCGGTGAACAGTCTCGATTCGAACTGCTTATCTCCAATACGTAGCATCTCAGTTATCCCCCTGCAATTGCTTGAAACAGAGAGATACTATCTCCCTCACATAATACGGTGCTTGCCCATTCGCTGCGTGGAACAACGCTATTGTTGATGGCAAACACGCAGCCCATTTCTGGTAATTCAAATTGAACAATCACTTGCTGAAGATTGGACTGACTCGCGACCTGTTGCTGTTGTTCGTTGATAGCGACAGTGATCATCTCACCGCCTTCAAGCCCGTCACTCAGGCTTTGTTGTACTGTTGTCATTTGTTTTAATTCTCTATGTTCTCGACGATTGCTTCTTAAGCAGAGCATCGAAAGCTATTGCTACTGCAAGCAGAGCCTCAATAGCTTCATCACTCTCATGGAGCAATGTGCTCTGGGTGTTCAGGTACTAACGACATACCTGACAGTTGTTGTCTTTTGGTACCATCATCTGTTGCCACTGCATTCGCAAGCCATCAAAGATATGCAGCTTACTTGTCGCAACATGAAACTGGCCCGTAGCGAGTTTTTGAATCGCCGCCAGTGCTTGGTAATTTCCTAACGTCCCTACGACCGGACCAATCACGCCACTTTCGCTGCACTTTTGAGCCTGACTCAGTTCATCGAATGGATATAGGCAGCGATAACAAGCCGACGTAGGTTGTAAGTCTTGATAGTCAAAGACAGCAAACTGCCCCTGCCATCCAATTGCTGCAGCGGAAATCAGCGGCGTTTTTTGCTCATAACAAGCTCGATTAATCATCTGTCTCGTTGGCATGTTATCGCTGCAATCAAGCACAACGTCGGCAAGCATGATCTCGAGTGACAGCTGATTCTGGTCAAGGCGCTTTTCAATAGCACGAACCTGCACCATCGGATTGAGCTCAAACAATTGCTTTGCGGTCGCTGCTGTTTTGGTTTGTTTTAAATCTTGCTCACGATAGATGATCTGCCTTTGTAGATTGCTGCTCTCGACAACATCATCATCAACGACGACAAGCTTCCCAACACCTGCTGCGGCTAAATACAGACTCGCTGCACTACCTAATCCACCACAGCCGATAATGAGTACGTGAGATTGACCAAGCTGGGCTTGGCCTTTTTCACCGACTTCTGGGAGAGCGACTTGACGTTGATAGCGCAAAAACTCCTTATCATTAAGCACACACTTCCCCTACTTCATTTGATTGAGTCACAGTGAATGTCTGCTGTCTTTCTCGCATCAGGTTGCTAAAGAAATCAATCACAGCCTGTGGGTCGTCAGATAAAGTAATAGCTCTAACCACAGCTAAGCTTGTTACCCCAGACTGCCAAACCAGATCGGCATTGCTTTGGTCGATACCGCCAATTGCCACTGTTGGGTAACCCAGTTGCTCAATGGCTTGCGTTTCCTTACGGCCAGTTGCTCCATAAGGAATGGTATCAATCAGCTTTTGATATAAAGCCAAACGCACAAGACCTTGAGGTTTAGAGGGCATATCTTTGGTTGTGGTTGGGAAGATATGTCCTAATGCAATGTAGCTTGGGTGGATCTGAACAATACGTAGTAGCTCATAGTAACCATGGGTTGATAGACCCAGTCGAATACCCGCCCGGCTCAATTGTGCCAGATTGGATTCTTCAATATCTTCCTGACCAAGATGTACACCATAAGCGCCATGCTTGATCGCCAACTGCCAATAGTCATTGATGAAAACTTGGGCATCGTATTGTCGACCTAGTTCAATCGCTCTTTGCACCTGTTGCTCTAAGTCAGCTTGTTGCGGATTCTTGATGCGTAGTTGGATGGTGTTAATCCCCATAGGCAATAAACGCTCAATCCAATCCACATCATCCACTACTGGGTACAGCCCAAGACTCTGCTTTGTCAGTGTAGGAAAGCTAACGGACTCCCCCTGTGCAGACCATCCGACTTGAATGCCCAACCGCGCATCCTCAAGAACTGGAGTCGGGAATGCTGAGAAGTGGTATGCCCAATCAATGGAATGATTCACTGTTCGTGTTCTGTCAGACAAAGCCGATGTTTCACGTGAAACATCTCCCTGCGGAGACATCATTGCACGCGCCAGAGTTAGCGTATCTTCAATAGGGAAATCGAGGATTAGCAGCGTTAGCACCCACGCGAAGTGACTCCCAGCAACAAGGTTGGAGGCCTGTTGAGAGGTGACGGACAATGCTCTGACTTCACCGTTGATGGGATGACGCCAGATATCAAGGTGTTTGCCATCACTGTGTTCAGGTTGATCGGCAACGCCTATGAAAACTGAGCCAACGGCTCGCTGTGCGCACGACTTAATCGAGAGCTCTGAGCGATAGAGGAAGCGATAATCCGTTGAGCTATCTAACGCTGACGTTTGAATAATATCGCTAGAAATCGATGTAATGAGTTGGTCTTGAACAAGTTCAACACATTGAGTTGGGCTTACACCCAACTCGATGCTGTCGATACTAAAACCCTGCTCTTTCGCCAACAACAAACATTGCTGAACTAAACCGGTTAGCTCAATCAATGATGACGGAATAAGGATTCTATTCATTACTCAACCACCTCTGATGTTGCAGCTGGGTGATAAAGCTCCGAGCCAGTGTCGCGGAACTCTTGTGACTTTTGACGCATCCCCTCTAGCGGATCATCAAGTGTCTTGATCGATATTGCTTGGTCAGCGGCAACCTGTTCCGTATCTTTAGCGTACTCACGCACCTCTTGTGAGATCTTCATAGAACAGAACTTAGGTCCACACATAGAACAGAAATGAGCAACTTTGCCAGACTCTTGCGGCAAGGTTTCATCATGAAAAGCGCGTGCCGTTTCAGGGTCGAGAGATAGATTGAATTGGTCTTCCCAGCGGAACTCAAAGCGGGCTTTAGATAAGGCGTTATCACGAACTTGTGCACCCGGATGACCTTTGGCTAAGTCACCAGCATGAGCGGCAAGCTTGTAGGTAATCAAACCGGTTTTAACGTCTTCTTTATTTGGTAAACCAAGGTGCTCTTTTGGTGTTACGTAACACAGCATTGCACAGCCATACCAACCAATCATGGCAGCCCCGATGCCCGAGGTAATATGATCGTAGCCCGGTGCGATATCCGTTGTCAGTGGACCTAGAGTATAGAAAGGTGCTTCATGGCAGTGCTCTAGCTGCTCATCCATGTTCTCTTTGATCATATGCATTGGTACATGGCCCGGCCCTTCAATGATCACCTGAACGTCATATTCCCAGGCAATCTTAGTCAGCTCACCTAGAGTACGAAGCTCAGCAAATTGGGCTTCATCATTCGCATCAGCAACAGAACCCGGACGCAGACCATCACCCAATGATAGAGCGACATCGTACTTAGCACAGATCTCACAGATCTCACGGAAGTTAGTGTAAAGGAAGCTCTCTTGGTGATGAGCCAGACACCACTTAGCAATGATAGAACCACCACGCGACACAATGCCAGTAACACGCTTTGCCGTCATTGGTACATAACGAAGCAGCAAGCCAGCATGAATAGTGAAGTAGTCAACGCCCTGCTCTGCTTGCTCAATTAAGGTATCACGCATCACTTCCCAGTTAAGGTTTTCGGCAACACCATTCACTTTCTCCAGCGCTTGATACATAGGCACCGTGCCGATTGGCACTGGGCTATTACGCAGAATCCACTCGCGCGTCTCATGGATGTTGCGACCGGTCGAGAGATCCATAACCGTGTCTCCACCCCAACGCGTCGCCCATACCAGTTTCTCGACTTCTTCTTCAATTGATGAAGACACCGAAGAGTTACCAATATTGGCATTCACTTTCACAAGGAAATTACGGCCAATAATCATCGGCTCAGATTCAGGGTGATTGATGTTTGAAGGGATAATTGCACGGCCTTCAGCGACTTCTTTACGCACAAACTCAGGCGTAATATCTTTCGGTAGGTTTGCCCCAAAGCTTTGACCTGGGTGTTGCTGAGTTAAGACTTCATCACGATACATTGCTCTTCCCATGTTCTCACGAAGAGCAATGTACTCCATTTCTGGGGTAATGATTCCCTTACGCGCATAGTGCATTTGAGTTACACACTGGCCACCTTTAGCACGTCGAATACGTGGTAGATTGCCGTAACGAAGTTCGTCTAAGGTTTCATCTTCAAGGCGCTCTTTGGTGTATACCGAGCTAACGTCATCTAAAAGTTCTGTGTCAGCACGTTCTTCGATCCACTCTTCTCTGAGCTTAGGTAAGCCATGATATAGGTCGATTTCATGCTCCGGGTCAGTGTACACACCTGAGGTATCATAAACTCGAATAGGCTCATTAGGCTCAAAGATAGGCGCTTCTTTGGTGCCGCCAATGAGGCTGTCTGCCAAAGAGATCTCACGCATCGGGACACGAATATCGGCACGGGAGCCTTCAACGTAAACCTTGGTTGAATTTGGGTACGGCTGTACCGAGAGAGTTTCTATAAACTGTTTTGCTTCCAGTCTCGCTTGCTTGCGATTCGACATAGCATTTTTCCTTGCTTCGTTATTCTAGATAATAAATTCGGATAAAAATGCTTGGCGGAAAGATGCGACAAGAGGAGCTGAACATCGGCATACCTATGGCAGGTAAAAGCGGCCTAATGCTTAGCTAAATGATAGGTCTGCTAGAGAGAATTCCAGCAAGGATATCTTCTCTTGTTCCCTTCGCAGGTATTAACCTGATCAGGTTCAACGGATCCCGAATGAACGGTCTCAGCCTTATGGCACTCCGACAAGTGAATTCAGTATATAAAATCGGCTTGGTTAAACCAAGCCGACCT
The DNA here is from genome assembly GCF_030248535.1 of Vibrio sp. D404a. GTDB lineage: Bacteria > Pseudomonadota > Gammaproteobacteria > Enterobacterales > Vibrionaceae > Vibrio. The sequence continues at coordinate 34,521 of NZ_JAHGAJ010000038.1, forward strand.
GTGTGAATTTGATGTGAATATAGAGAACTAGATCTGAAATACTAACTCTTAATTAATAACTGAAAGCCGATCCATGCAGCTGAGATGCTTAATACAACATTCAACAGTACATTGAGTCCCATTTTGAAAAATGCCCCTTGCTGCATTAACAACACATTATCCATAGAGAAAGTCGAGAATGTTGTTAGTGCTCCGAGAAAGCCTAACCCAATAATCTGACGCCACGGTTCCGTTGCAACCATTTCGTTCTCAAACGCAGCAATGAGTAGACCCATAATAAATGAACCAACAACATTCACTGTCAGAGTGCCGTACGGAAAACCACGCCCTAATAGCACCACACACAGCTCAGAAATTAAGTAACGAGAGCACGCACCAAATGCACCGCCGATGGCGATAAACCCTAAAATTGAAAACTGACCCATAATTCCCCCACATAAGACTTAAGGATATTCTAGCCGGACTCGATTTTTTTTCGAGATAATTTGTGAATAAATTACTTGGATAAATTTCAAGATTAAAAAGTTACAGGTGTCACTTTACTTCGATATAACCCATTAAACCGGTCTTCATGTGCTCAATGACATGACAGTGATACATCCAACGCCCCGGGTTATCAGCAACAAACGCAGCTTTTGCACTGCCATTTTTACCGAGTAAAACCGTATCAGTATGGAATGGCTCTTCGACTTTTTTTCCATCCAGCTCAAGCACTGTAAATGTATGACCATGAATATGGATCGGGTGGTGATACTGAGTCACGTTCTTGAGATCGAAAATGTATGTCTTACCCAACTCTAGAGTCGCGAGTGGTTCAGGAATATTGTCTTTACTCATCCCTTCCCATGCGCGTTTATTGGTAAGCCAAAATTTAGGCATCGACTTGCCATCTTTTCCTGTTGGACTGATCGCACCTTCCCACTCAAACAGAAAATCGATTTCGGTGGCATTCTCGAGGTCTAGGTTAGGAACCGGATTGAGTGGTAAAGAAGGTAATGTCTGTCCAGAAGGCAGGTTCGAGTCCACGACTTCTAATGAACATAACGAGAATGGAAAGCGTCCTTTCATTTGTAAGACGTCTATGGTGTTGCCCTTGGCTGGAGCCACAAATCCGATATCCACTCGCATACCCGGGCCAATCTTGTGTTGTGTTAGTCGATAAGGCGTTTTGACAGGATTACCATCGATAGCAATAACCCAAGCCTCTACACCTTCGACCGCAATAGGATAAGTAATCGTATTATCGACATTGGCGATTCTAAGACGTGTTGTCGCGTGTTGCTTGATTTGGTATTTCGGCTCGTGAACACCATTTACGCTACTCCACTCACCAGGAGTACCCATACGAGCACTCATTCGTGGGATCATCAAATCTTTCCATTGCCCTTGCTTATCAAGATGCCAATGTTTAAGCATCAGTGGTAGCTCTTCATCAAAAACCACTGGTTGTGCTTCTTCAACAATAATCAGTCCGACTAGCCCCATACCAAGCTGCTTGACGCTATTCATGTGTGGGTGATACCAAAAGGTACCCGCATCTGGCGGCGTGAACTCATAAACAAAGGTCTCACCCGGCATGATTTGTGGCTGACTTAGGAATGGTACGCCATCCATTTCAATCGGAATTCTGAGACCATGCCAGTGAATGGTGGTTGGCTCTAATAGCTTATTGGTGAAACGAATCACCACTTTTTCACCCTGACGACAACGGATAGTAGGAGCAGGAATCTGACCGTCAAAGCCAAGTACTTTGGTCGTGTACCCTGGCACTAGCTCAGCTGTTGCAGGCTCCGCCGTCAGGTCATACACGTATCGTCCTTTTTCATCGACAGATTGAGTAACACTACAAGCGGGTAAAATTGATAGCGCTGATATAGCAATAGAAGACTTAATAAACTGACGACGAGAAATATCCATACTGTTCTACTCTTAAATTAACCTGAACAAAATGTAACAGATTATTAATAACAATTCTCATTACGATGCCAATTTTGAGTCTTAGATAACCCTGTGAAATTAACCGGTTCTTAGAATGACACAAATAAAAAAAGGAGACGTTTCCGCCTCCCATATAAACAATACGACAACTACAAACTATTGAAGCTTAAAGCGATCAACAATCGCCAGCAGTTGCTTGTTGCTATTGGTTAATTGAACCGTGCCTGCAGAGGCTTGAGCACCATTGTCAGTCAGTTCATTCACCATCCCTTGAATCGTTGTCATATTGCGGCTCACTTCATCGGTCACCGCACTTTGCTGGCTCGCTGCTGTAGCGATCTCAAGACCAAGATCATTAATACGCACTATCGAGTTAACCATTACGTCTAAGCTCTGATTAACATTCTCTGTGGTATGAGCGGTCTCTTCACAGCGCACTTTAGTGTCGTCCATTGCTTTGACTACCGTTCTCGTACCCTCGTTAAGATTTGCCAACATACTATTGATTTCAGAAGTACTCTGTTGCGTTCTCGCAGCAAGCGCACGAACTTCGTCAGCAACCACGGCAAAGCCTCGACCTTGCTCCCCTGCCCGAGCAGCCTCGATCGCTGCGTTGAGTGCAAGCAAGTTAGTTTGATCGGCAATCTCACCAATAACAGTCAGAACAGAACCGATCTTTTGAGAGTCTTCGTTCATCGATTGAATGCTTTGCGCCATGGCTTCCACTTCGCCGACTAATTCAGCCACACTGCGAACAGCGCTTGCGACAACCTCTTTCGATTGGCTAGCCTCATCGTTCGTCATCTTAGTGAATTCAGCCGTCTTAGAAGCGCTCTCTGCAACACTATCAGCCGTTGAATTCATCTCTGCCATAGCAGTAACCACCTGCGTGGTTTCCATCGCATGAGAGGTCAATACAGCTTCATTGTTATGAGTCTGCTCTTCAAGCAAATGGATGTTTTGCGAGATCTGATTTGAAGCACTGGTTACCTCAAGCATCATACTTTGAAGGTTGCTAATAAAGGTATTCACAGCTTGTGCTATCTGACCAAGGTCGTCTTGAGAGTGGACTTCTAGTCGACGGGTTAAGTCACCATGCCCTTGCGATAAATCTAATATGGTGCTCTTTAAGGCCAAAATAGGTCGATATGCATAGTTAAGAATCACTAAAAAGATCGCACAGGAAATCACAAGCAGGATAACGGTAGAGTAAAGAGCAGTCTCTAATGCTTCATCCATTTCGGCATAAGCGATCGACTTATCGACACCTACGAGTAGATGCCAAGTCACTGCATCATCAATTCGAATAGTTTGGAAGAAGGCCACTTTGTCTACCCCACCTAGGCTGTAGTCTTGCATACCAGATGGGAGAGACAGTAGAGAATCGGTTAATGGCTTAAGATCAGCAAAATCATAGAGCTTTGTCTCACCAGGAACATCAACTTCACCATTAGAGGCAATCGTTAGACTAGTTTGGTCATATAGACCCATCATAGCCCCAGGGAAAGGTGCTTTTCTTACCAGTTCATCAAGCAGTGTAAGTTCGATATCTGCAAGTAATACGCCTTGTAGTTCACCCTGTGCATAAAAAGGCTCAGCAATACTGACCATTAAGCTTTTCGTCAAAGCATCACTGTAGATATCGGTAACAATCGTGTCTCGTTTGGCAACTGCTTGTTTATACCAATCTCGAGACCTTGGATCGTAATTTGCCACGTCGCGTTTACCGCTATTATTGCCGTAGGAACGACCATCTTCATAACCAACTAAAATATCTGAAGCCGGAGAAGTATTAGCTATCTGTCTGATCATCAGAAGAATTTGTTGGTCATTGTTAACTGAGACGAAGTCAGGGGCATTTGATACTAAGCCAGATTTAATAGTATCTAACCAAGTTGTAATTGTGTCGCTAGTGGTCTCAATCTTCAGCATCGAATATTCATTAATCCGTTCTTCAATTGATGCTGAGAGTTGTTTATAGGATAGGTAACTCGATACCGTTAATGACATTGTAATTAAGAGAATGACAACGGTAACCACTCTTCCCTTAAAGCTACTTAACACATTCATTTTTAAGCTCTATTTTATAAATTTGAACAAATGTATCACTATTGAGACTTAACTTAATTACATTGCAATAAAGTTAATATATCGATCACACTTTATTGCACATCAAAACATCAATTAGGTGAATACCAATCAGTCAGTAAGCTTTTGAAATTACGAAGATTAAGGCTAACGTTACAAGATTTGATAGGACTTGCTACCAAGCGGGATGACACTCCAGATCGCAATACGCGCAGTTTTGGTAAATAGGGGAATCCGCTGCTCTGCCAATTGTGGTTTCTTTGTGTCAGAAAGCAAAAAGGCTCTAGCATTTCTGCTAGAGCCTTAATATGGCAGGGGTGGAGAGATTC
>NZ_JAHGAJ010000039.1 GCF_030248535.1 Vibrio sp. D404a
AGTCTTTCCAAATCGGTGCAGACAATGGTGAAGCTGTAATGCTTGAGCTGAAAGACATGCGTTCAGACAACGCTCAAATGGGTGGTAAGAGTTACCAAACTGAGAGTGCAAAAGACAAGAACTGGAACGTTCAAGCGGGCTCTAACGACCTAAAAATGACGTTCACAGATAACTTTGGTCAAGCTCAAGAAATCGACATCAATGCAAAAGCAGGCGACGACATCGAAGAGCTAGCAACTTACATCAACGGTCAACAAGACTCTGTAAAAGCGTCTGTAACTGAAGATGGCAGGCTACAAATGTTCGCAGGTAACAACAAAGTAGACGGCAACGTAGACTTCTCTGGTGGTCTTGCGGGTGAGCTTGGCATTCAAGGTGGCAAAGAAGTAACGGTTGATACTATCGACGTAACATCGGTAGGTGGCGCACAAGAATCTGTTGCTATCATCGATGCTGCACTGAAGTACGTAGATAGCCACCGTGCAGAGCTGGGTGCATTCCAGAACCGCTTCGACCACGCTATCAACAACTTAGATAACATCAACGAAAACGTGAATGCATCTAAGAGCCGTATTAAAGACACAGACTTCGCGAAAGAAACGACGCAAATGACTAAGTCGCAAATTCTTTCTCAAGCGTCTAGCTCGATTCTTGCTCAAGCGAAGCAAGCACCGAACTCAGCACTTAGCCTTCTAGGTTAATCAAATAAAAGTGGCATTGCATTTGTCAGTGCCTCTTCCACAAATTAGCTCGTGGTGAGAGATGAGCGCTAAACAAACCCAGCTTCGGCTGGGTTTTCGCGTTTTTAGTGTTTGGTAAAGTGTTTTGGGATATCTGATTGTGTCGTTGGTGGCGAGAGAGATTCCCTATCTCGCTCGTTCCTCGCGGTAGGGAATGACGATAAATAGGCAACTTGTAACTAACTCTAAATGTCCTAAATAGGCATCAGGGATCTCAGTCTTGATCAGGTACAGATAAAGGAGTCCACTGTCACTTGTAAAGTAAGCGTTCTATTTCTTTGATAAAAGGTGATGACCACCACCTCAATATCAAACGCAGTTAAATATCGACGCTTTCACAGTAAATTAATAAGTAACCATGTGCTTATAAATCCATCAATAGTTGAAACTTTAGCGAATATCGCCCGATTAATTGAACTACGATCACACTTTCTCTTGTTATTGAAAATAAAACCAAAAAAATCGATTTTTTTGTTAAAGCTTCTAATCAAAGCGCCGTTAAAGGGATTGAGAGAAATGAGATGTGCCAATGTGAGGTGAGAGACGCAGCGGTACATCAGACAATATTGATGTGTGCTTTATGTGAGGTGAGAGTCACTGGCGTGCATCAGAAATGCCTAAAGGAGATCAACTATGGCAATTAATGTAAACACTAACGTGTCTGCAATGACGGCTCAGCGCTACCTAAATGGCGCGGCTGAAGGTACTCAAAAATCAATGGAGCGTTTGTCTTCTGGCTATAAAATCAATAGCGCAAAAGACGATGCTGCAGGCCTACAAATCTCGAACCGCTTAACGTCTCAAAGCCGCGGCCTAGACATGGCTGTGAAGAATGCGAACGACGGTATTTCTATTGCACAAACGGCTGAAGGTGCAATGAATGAGTCTACAAACATTCTGCAACGTATGCGTGACCTTTCTCTACAATCTGCAAACGGTTCAAACAGTAAAGCTGAACGTGTTGCAATCCAAGAAGAAGTAACAGCACTTAACGACGAGCTAAACCGTATCGCTGAAACAACATCTTTCGGTGGTAACAAGCTTCTAAACGGTACTTACGGTAGCCAATCTTTCCAAATCGGTGCGGATTCTGGTGAAGCTGTAATGCTATCTATGGGTAACATGCGTACTGACACTCAAGACATGGGTGGTAAGAGCTACACAGTTGAAGAAGGTAAAGACTCTTCTTGGACAGTAGCGGCAGGTTCTGACCTAACGATGAAGTACAAAGACAAGTTTGGTGAAGAGCAAGAAGTAAATATCTCTGCAAAAGCGGGTAACGATATTGAAGAACTTGCGACTTACATTAATGGTCAAAGTGAAGACGTTAAAGCTTCTGTTGGTGAAGGCGGTAAACTGCAACTGTTCGCTTCAAGCCAAAAAGTACAAGGCGACGTTGAGTTTGGCGGTAGCCTATCTGGCGAGCTAGGTATTGGTAGCGGCAAAGAAGTGACTGTTAACGATATCGATGTTACGTCTGTAGCAGGTGCTAACGAAGCGGTATCTATCATTGATGGTGCGCTTAAGTCTGTAGACAGCCAACGTGCTTCTCTGGGTGCTTTCCAAAACCGTTTTGATCACGCAATCAGCAACTTAGATAACATCAACGAAAACGTTAATGCATCTAAGAGCCGTATCAAAGATACTGATTACGCGAAAGAAACGACAGCTATGACGAAGTCTCAAATCCTGCAACAGGCGAGTACTTCAATCCTAGCTCAAGCGAAGCAATCGCCATCAGCAGCTCTAAGCTTATTGGGCTAAGCTTACTTAGTAGGCGGTAATAGAGGTCTACGTGTGTAGGGCTCTATGCCATGGCTCATATAAGGTCGGAAGGAGAGTGTCATGGAAATATCATCCAGCGCATCGAACGTCCAGCCTTATGGCTCACCTAATGGCATTAAATTTGCATTCGATGAAGGTAGCAGTGCGCCTAGTGTTTCTAAAACGTTAGAGGTTACGCCCAAAGAAAAGGTAGATAAATCGAAAGAGGATGCTACCGAAGCCGCGATTCAATTGGCTCAAGATAGACAAGAGCTGAATAAAGAAGAGCGGGTTAAAATGGTAGAGAAGATGAACGAGTTTATCTCTTCTATCAACAAGGGGGTTGCTTTTAAGGTGGATGAAGAATCGGGTAGGGATGTGGTGACGATATATGAAGCCACAACCGGTGATATTATTCGGCAGATACCCGACGAAGAAATGCTGGAAATTTTAAGGCGTCTAGCAGCCCAAACCTCAAATAGTGGACTATTGGAGGCGAAGGTTTAAGTCGTATTATTGAGGTGATTTGATGAGTTTAGGCCCACTGGGGATGTCGTCTGGCATGGATATCAATTCCATGGTCAGCAAAATTGTAGATGCGGAGCGTGTGCCTAAGCAGCAACGTATCGACAATGAAAGAGCGCGAATCGACTCCAGCATCAGTGCCTATGGACGACTCAGAGAATCGCTTGATTCGATGAAAGACTTAATGACCAATTTTCGTCAGGAGAAAGCTTTCGCTGTGAGAACAGTGGAAACGACCGATGACGGGGTGGTCTCTGCAACCGCTACGACGGATGCAATTGCAGGCAAATATGCCATCGATGTGTTGCAGCTTGCCCAAAGCCATAAAGTGGCTTCTGACGTATTATCAGAAGACATGAAATTTGGCCCAGGTAAGCTGCAGGTTTCGCTTGGTGAGAAGAGCTTTGATGTACAAGTCGGTGAGCGATCGAAACTTATCGACGTTGTACGTGGCATCAATGGCGCAAGCAATAACCCTGGCGTTCGTGCCTCGGTGATTAATGACGTTGAGGGCCCTCGCCTTATCGTCGCGTCGAACCTATCTGGCGTTGAGCAACAGATCAGCATCAACGTTGATGCTCAATCCGATAATCCCCTTAAAAAACTTGAATACAAGACTCTTGAAGAGCGCGTGAAAGCCTTAGAAACGGCACGCCTTGCTGCTCAAGAGATCCTTTCAGAGCCAGCTCCTGGGCAAGATACTGCCCCAATTGAAGCGGCAACAGATACCTCACAAGAACTCGATGCCGATGGCAACCCTGTGCCACAAGAGGCGTCTGATTCTGAAAACCTACCGCTTGATCCAGAAGTCGCTCAAGATCCAAGTAGCATGAGCTATGGAGAAGCTGCAGCAGCAGCTGGACAGGCAGCCTTAGATGCTGCAAAAGCGTCGTCTTCAGTGATGCCAGAAGACAACATTCCTGGTTGGACTGAGACCGCATCAGGCACATTATTAGATTCCTATTACACACCAGAACTTGAGCTGGATGAGAAAGCCATTGAGAAAGCACCGGACGTACCGGGCTGGACTAACGCAGCGTCCGGCACACTGACCGACTCTTACGTAACGCCAAAAGAAGCTCAACAAAAGCTTGAGGCTGAGCAAGCGCGTATTGAAGAGAAAACGGCGCAAGAAAAAGCGGCACTGGCAGAACGTGTTGCTAAAGGTGAAATTACTGAAGAGCAAGCGAAAGATATTGAGCGCGCTAAACTGCCGCCAGAAGAGCGAGAGCACCTAGAAAAAATCGATAAAGCTCAAGCAGATCTGGAACGTGCACAGCAATCTTTTGATACCTATAGCGGTATGACGGAAGTACAAGCAGGCCAAGACTCGATGGTGGTACTGGACGGCGTCGCACAGTTATCGAGTAATAACAACGTAATTGAAGATGCCATTGAAGGTATCGACATCACAGTAAAAGGCAAAACACCTAAAGACAAAGCGCCGGCTGAGATTGGCGTTGAGTATGACCGTGGTAGTGTTCGTCAAGATATTGAATCCTTTGTCGCCTCATACAATCAGTTCTACCAAGTTTCGCAGAGCCTGTCTGGCGTCGATCCAACCACAGGTCAGAAAGGACCATTGGCGGGCGATAGCACAGTCAGAAATGCAGACTCGCGTTTAAAGAGTGTGTTCTCAACCAGCATTAAGGATGCGCCACCAGAGATAAGCTCACTGACGGAGTTTGGTATTACGACCACACGTCAAGGTACGCTTGAGATTAACTATGATATGTTGGACCGCCAGCTCAATAACAACTTTGATAAGTTGGGCGAGTTTTTTGGTGGTAACAATGGTTTTGCGAAAAAAGTCGAAGATGCGATTCAAGGCATTACAGGTGTGACGGGCTCAATTCGAACCCGTGAGCGAAGCCTAGTTGAACAGAATTATCGTATAGCCGATGATCAGGCTTCTCTGGATCGTCGCATGGAGGGGCTAGAGAGCCGTACTCACTCTCGTTTTACCGCCATGCAGGAAGCGACCGGAAAAATGCAGTCCCAGTTGGGCAGTATGATGAATGCGTTGGGTTAGTAGATGAAGGATGAACTTCAGAAGCTTTGTGAACTAGATCAACAAATTATGGCTAAGTTCGAAATAAGTGAAATTAATACTGAAGAAATAATGGCGCTTGTCGATAACAGAGAACAGTTATTGCAAAACGTGCTTCATTTATTGGATTCACACCCCGACGTTAAGCAAAGCTCGGAGTGGTATAACGCCATTACGAGAACAAGAAAATTGGTTGAATTGATGCAGACTGAGACTACACGAGTCGGCAAAGACTTGCAGAAGTACCGTCACGGAAACAAGTCAGTTCAACAGTATAAAAAGTTTTTATAGAAGAGGTTTACTATGCGCGGTTCTTTACAGGCATATAAAAAGGTATCAGTGGATAGTCAGCTTACGGCTGCCTCACCCCATAAAATTGTTCAAATGTTGATGGCAGGTGCTATCGAGCGTCTTATTCAAGGCAAGGCGGCGATGCAAGCGGGTAACATTCCTGTGAAGGGTGAGCGTCTTGGTAAGGCTTTAGACATCATTATTAGCCTTCGTAGCTGTCTATCAATGGACGATGGCGGTGACATTGCGAAAAACCTAGATCAACTTTACGAGTTTATGATCACGCAAATTTCTGCGGCGAATCACAAAAATGATCCTCAACCGATCGACGATGTGATTGATATCATCCGCGAGATTAAGAGCGCATGGGACCAGATCCCGAATGAATATCACAATTTAACCTCTGCTGAAGTGGGTATTTAGAGGTATTTCAAAGTTCTAACCAAGCTCACATGAGCTAATTGGTTGGTTGCCTTATTTTTTTAATCAAATAAAATAGAAGCCATTAGATAGCCTAATGGCTTTTTTTCGTTGCTGATTTTCATAATTTGTCTATCGTTAATCTTATCAATGATACTTTTTTCCGTTTTATAGATTACGTTGCTTAATGTTTTCCGCATCACACCAATAATAAAGGCAATACATCCTACTTATGCAAGGTTTGTCAAAACTGCTTGTCGTAGACGATAATGCTCAAGAGCGTCACAATTTAAGCACAATATTAGAGTTTGTAGGAGAGGGCTGCGAAGTTGTCAGCTCTGAACAAGCGCACAAGGTCGACTGGTCTCAACAGTGGGCAGGGTGCATTATTGGCTCTATTAAGGGCAACGGCTTCAATTCTTTACTCAATCAACAGCTGATCCACGCTAACCATATTCCCCTGTTAGTGATGGGTAAGCATAATCATTCTGTGGACGAGCTGACCAATTATGTTGGTGAGCTAGAGTTGCCATTGAATTACCCGCAACTCAGCGATGCATTAAGGCACTGTAAGGACTTTTTAGGTCGTAAGGGCGTTAATGTTGTTTCATCTGCACGTAAAAATACGCTGTTTCGTAGTCTAGTTGGCCAAAGCTCTGGTATTCAAGAGGTCCGTCACCTTATCGAGCAGGTCTCTTCGACTGAAGCAAACGTATTGATTTTGGGTGAATCTGGAACGGGTAAAGAGGTGGTGGCGCGTAATATCCACTATCACTCAAAACGCCGTGGTGGCCCATTTGTTCCTGTGAACTGTGGTGCTATTCCGCCTGACTTACTAGAAAGTGAACTGTTTGGTCATGAGAAGGGAGCATTTACGGGCGCGATTACTGCACGTAAAGGTCGTTTTGAATTGGCCGAAGGTGGCACTCTGTTTCTAGACGAAGTAGGTGACATGCCTATGGCGATGCAGGTAAAACTGCTGCGTGTCCTTCAAGAGCGCTGCTTTGAGCGTGTTGGTGGCAATACCACACTGCAGGCAAATGTTCGTGTGATCGCTGCGACCCATCGAAACTTAGAGAACATGATTGACGATGAGGCCTTCCGAGAAGATCTCTATTACCGTCTGAATGTGTTCCCGATCGAGATGCCAGCACTGCAAGATCGCAAAGAAGACATTCCATTGCTTCTGCAAGAGCTGATGACTCGCATGGAAGCGGAAGGCAGTATGCCAATCTGCTTCACGCCACGTGCTGTGAACTCTTTAATGGAGCACGAATGGCCGGGCAATGTTCGTGAGTTAGCTAATCTGGTTGAGCGTATGGTGATCCTGTACCCAAACAGTTTGGTGGATGTGAATCACCTACCGACCAAGTATCGTTATAGTGATATCCCAGAGTTCCAACCTGAGTTCAATAGCTTTGTGTCTGAGGAAGAGCAAGAGCGTGATGCACTCGCGGATCTGTTCTCTGAAGACTTCAGTTTTGATCAGCAAGACGACCTCAACGACAACGCCAATGCGCCACAAGAGTTACCACCAGAAGGTGTAAACTTGAAAGAGTTGCTTGCAGATATGGAAGTCAACATGATCAACCAAGCTTTGGAAGCTCAAGGTGGTGTGGTTGCTCGTGCAGCAGACATGTTGGGTATGCGCCGTACAACTCTTGTTGAGAAAATGCGCAAATACAATTTGCAGCGCTAAACCCTTATGAATACGGTGGCTCAGAGATAACCCTGATCTACCTTTCATTCGGCGATAGTCGAGTTGTTGACGGCTTAACTATGTGATAAATATAACGAATAGCCTGATGTGTGTGGTGCATGTCAGGCTATTCTAGTATTTGAGGCAAACTTTCGATATGCACGTATCTGACGAACCAGAAAACCAATCACACCTAGATTCCGTTGAGCAACAAGTCGAGCGATATAAACAGGTGCTCGACGTAATGCCTGCGGGCGTTATCTTGTTAGATACTCACGGTGAAGTGAGAGAAGCCAACCCTGAGGCGCATCGTATTCTTGGCGTAGAGCTGGTGGGAGAGAAATGGTTCTCTGTGATCCAGAGTGCGTTTGATCCTAAAGATGACGATGGTCACGAGATCTCACTGAAAAATGGTCGCAAGGTGCGTCTGGCGATCTCCGCATCCGCTACCGGTCAGCTGATCTTAATTACCGATCTGACAGAAACTCGACTGCTTCAAGCTCGTGTGAGTGATCTGCAACGTCTCTCGTCATTGGGTCGAATGGTCGCTTCTTTAGCACACCAAGTCAGAACGCCATTGTCTAGTGCTATGCTCTACGCTTCCAATTTAGCCGCGCCAAATTTGCCACCTGCCACAAAAACGCGCTTTCAAACTAAGCTTATGGATAGACTGCATGACTTAGAGAAGCAGGTTAATGATATGCTGTTGTTCGCCAAAGGTGGTGACAACAAGGTCGTAAAGCCATTTACCGTGTCAGAACTGATCGCGGAATATCAGCCCATGGTTGAGACGGCACTCAAGACCAACAGCATAGATTACTGCCAAGAAGTCGAAGGCGAAGAGACCCAGATGTTTGGCAATGCCAATGCAATCGCCTCTGCTCTGAGTAATCTGGTGCTTAATGCCGTGCAGATTGCAGGTAAAGAGTCACAGATCGACGTATTTTTCCGACCTGTGAATGGTGAGCTCAAAATTTCGGTACAAGATAGCGGCCCGGGGGTCCCGAAAGAGCTGCAAGGAAAAATCATGGAACCGTTTTTCACTACTCGCTCACAAGGCACAGGTCTTGGCTTGGCGGTAGTACAGATGGTGTGCCGCGCTCATGAAGGGCGATTAGAATTAATATCAGAAGAGGGCGATGGCGCATGCTTTACGATGTGCTTACCACTAGAACGCGCCTCTGCTGCTGAAAGTATTTAAGTATTAACGGAATTTACACTGGAGAATCACATGGCTCAAAGCAAAGTGTTAATCGTAGAAGACGATGAAGGTCTACGTGAAGCCTTGGTCGATACACTCGCACTCGCTGGCTACGAATGGTTAGAAGCGGACTGCGCGGAAGATGCTCTGGTCAAGTTGAAGTCTAACTCGGTTGATATCGTGGTGTCTGATGTTCAGATGGCAGGTATGGGCGGCTTAGCGTTGCTGAGAAACATCAAACAAAACTGGCCAAATCTGCCCGTTCTCTTGATGACAGCTTACGCTAATATCGAAGATGCGGTTGCGGCAATGAAAGAGGGCGCGATTGATTACATGGCAAAGCCATTTGCGCCTGAAGTTCTCCTGAATATGGTCAGTCGTTATGCTCCGGTGAAATCGGATGACAATGGCGATGCTGTCGTCGCCGATGAAAAAAGCCTTAAGCTGTTAATGCTGGCTGATAAGGTCGCCAAAACGGACGCAAACGTGATGGTACTTGGGCCAAGTGGCTCGGGTAAAGAGGTGATGTCACGCTATATCCATAACGCGTCAAATCGTAAAGATGGACCGTTCGTTGCGATTAACTGTGCTGCGATTCCAGACAACATGCTCGAAGCCACCCTATTTGGTTACGAAAAGGGCGCATTTACCGGTGCAATCCAAGCGTGTCCAGGTAAATTTGAACAAGCTCAAGGCGGTACTATCTTGCTGGATGAGATCAGTGAAATGGATCTTAACCTTCAAGCCAAGCTATTGCGTGTTCTGCAAGAGCGAGAGGTAGAGCGTTTAGGTAGCCGTAAGAGCATCAAACTCGATGTACGTGTGTTGGCAACCAGTAACCGTGACTTAAAACAGTATGTCTCGGAAGGTAATTTCCGTGAAGACTTGTATTACCGACTGAATGTATTCCCAATATCATGGCCTCCATTGTGTGAGCGTCAAGGAGATATCGAGCCATTAGCTAAGCACCTGATTGAGCGACACTGCACTAAGCTGGGCATGCCTGTGCCAACGATTTCTGCTGAAGCTATCGGTAAGTTGATCAGCTACCCTTGGCCAGGAAATGTACGAGAATTAGACAATGTGGTACAGCGTGCGCTAATATTGAGTGAACAATCTAACATCTCTGGCGAACATATTTTGCTAGAAGGGGTGGATTGGCAAGACGCCAGCGGCCTGCAACAGATCGTTGAAGGCAATGATGTGGCGACGCCTGAGGTTAAGCCTATCGCAGAAGTTAACCCAGCGACTAAGGTATCTTTAGCCGGTGAAGGCCTAGGTAATGAGCTACGTGATCAAGAGTATGCGATTATCTTAGAGACACTGATTGCCTGTAATGGCCGTCGTAAAGACATGGCTGAAAAATTGGGCATCAGCCCTCGTACCCTGCGCTATAAACTGGCGAAAATGCGTGATGCTGGGATAGATATCCCAAACTAAGATGCGATTAATCCTGAATTGAGTGTGGACATAGAGTACGATATTTAATCACTCTAAAGTGCCGCACATATCGACAGTGGCACATTAATTGCTCTATCAATAGTACAGCAACAAATTAAGTCATAAATTTGACTCTGAGGTAGTAAATGAGAATAGATGGTTTACAAGGCGAAATGCGGGCAATGATGGTCGAGGCTGCCAATACGCGTCCGGCTGCTACTGGGCAGACGGTCGGTGCAGATTTCGGCAATATGTTGACGCAAGCCATCAATAATGTGAACTCATTACAGAAAACCTCAGGGGAACTCCAAACCCGTTTTGATAGCGGTGATGAGAGTGTTTCTCTCTCCGATGTAATGATTGCTCGAAATAAATCTAGTGTGGCTTTTGAGGCGACGATTCAGATCAGAAACAAGCTGGTTGAGTCGTACAAAGAGCTGATGAACATGCCGGTATAGTGTTAGGTAGTAGATAGTGGCAGAAAATAGTCAAACAACAGATTTAGCCGTTAGTGATGCGAATGACCATGCACTTGTTGCAGGGGCAGACGTCGATAACGAAGGGCAAAATCCCGATCTAGGTGAGCGCAGTTCATCGAAGTTCGACATGGCAGTAGGTGATCTTGATCTCCTGCGTCAGGTTGTACTTGTTCTTTCGATCTCTATATGTGTCGCATTAATCGTGATGCTGTTTTTCTGGGTGAAAGAGCCAGAAATGCGTCCGCTAGGCGCGTATGAGACTGAAGAATTGATCCCAGTGCTTGATTACCTTGATCAGCAAAAAATCGAATACTCATTAGAAGGCAATACCATCTCGGTTCCAGCCAGTGAATACAACTCGCTGAAGCTGGATATGGTGCGTGCCGGTCTGAATCAAGAGAAAAACGCAGGTGACGATATCCTAATGCAGGATATGGGCTTTGGTGTATCTCAACGTCTTGAACAAGAGCGTTTAAAGTTAAGCCGTGAGCGTCAGCTAGCGAAAGCGATCGAACAGATGAAACAGGTGCGTAAGGCACAAGTTTTGTTGGCGTTGCCAAAACAGAGTGTGTTTGTTCGTCACAATCAAGAAGCATCAGCTTCCGTATTTTTGACGCTTAAAACGGGGACTAATCTCAAGCAACAAGAAGTAGATTCTGTTGTGGACATGGTCGCGAGCGCCGTGCCTGGGATGAAGACGTCGCGCATTACTGTAACAGACCAGCATGGCCGCTTGTTGAGCTCGGGTTCTCAAGACCCTGCGTCAGCGGCTCGTCGTAAAGAGCATGAATTAGAGCGAAATCAAGAGCAGGCTCTACGTGAGAAGATTGATTCGGTGTTGATTCCGATCCTTGGTTTCGGCAACTACACGGCACAAGTGGATATCCAACTTGATTTCAGTGCAGTAGAGCAGACCAGAAAGCGTTTTGATCCGAATACACCAGCGACTCGCAGTGAGTACACACTGGAAGATTACAATAACGGCAGCACTGTAGCAGGCGTTCCGGGTGCTTTAAGCAACCAACCGCCAGCAGATGCGTCAATTCCACAAGATGTGGCGCAAATGAAAGATGGCTCTCTAATGGGGCAAGGTTCAGTTCATAAAGAGGCTACACGTAACTTTGAGCTTGATACTACTATCAGCCATGAGCGCAAACAGAGTGGCACAGTGAACCGTCAAACGGTTTCAGTCGCGATTAAAAACCGTCAGTCTGTGAATCCAGATACTGGCGAAGTGGTTCATACACCACTGAGCGAATCAGAAATTAACGCCATCAGACAGGTTCTGATTGGTACTGTTGGTTTTGATGAAGGCCGTGGTGACCTACTGAATGTATTGAGTGTTCAGTTTGCACCGCAAGTTACTGATGTTATGCCAGATGTTCCAATCTGGGAGCATCCGAACTTTAACGACTGGGTTCGTTGGTTTGCAAGTGCGCTGGTTATCATCGTTGTGGTTCTTGTTCTGGTTCGCCCAGCCATGAAGAAACTGCTTAACCCAGCAGATGATACCGATGAACAAGCATACGGCCCTGATGGATTACCAATTGGCGCCGATGGCGAGACCAGCCTGATTGGCAGCGATATTGAAGGTGGCGAATTGTTTGAGTTTGGCTCGAGCATTGACTTACCAAACCTTCATAAAGATGAAGATGTGTTGAAAGCAGTACGTGCTCTGGTAGCAAATGAACCAGAGCTAGCGGCTCAAGTAGTTAAGAATTGGATGGCAGATGGCTAACGAAATTGTTCCACAAGGTGAAGGTGGAGAAGTAGCAGAAGTTGCGAATGTCGACATTGCAACGATTTCTGGTGACGAGCGCGCAGCGATCTTGTTGTTAAGTCTTAACGAAGAAGATGCCGCAGGTATTATTCGTCATTTAGAGCCGAAGCAAGTTCAACGTGTAGGTAGTGCAATGGCACGTGCCGCCGATCTCTCCCAAGAGAAGGTAGGCGCAGTGCACCGTGCATTCCTCGATGATATTCAGAAGTACACCAACATTGGTATGGGTAGCGAAGACTTTATGCGTAATGCGCTGGTGGCCGCTCTGGGTGAAGATAAGGCGAACAACCTTGTTGACCAAATCCTATTGGGTACAGGCTCGAAAGGTCTAGACTCATTGAAATGGATGGATCCGCGTCAGGTTGCTAGCATTATCATTAACGAGCACCCGCAGATCCAAACCATTGTACTGTCGTATTTAGAAGCGGATCAGTCGGCTGAAATCTTGTCGCAGTTCCCTGAGCGTGTACGTCTCGATCTGATGATGCGTATTGCTAATCTTGAAGAAGTTCAACCTTCAGCACTGGCTGAGCTGAACGAAATCATGGAGAAACAGTTCGCAGGTCAAGCGGGCGCACAAGCGGCCAAGATTGGCGGCCTGAAGGCAGCGGCAGAGATCATGAACTACATGGACAACAACGTCGAGGGCGTGCTGATGGATCAAATCCGCGACCAAGACGAAGACATGGCAACCCAGATTCAAGATCTTATGTTCGTATTCGAGAACCTTATCGAAGTCGACGACCAAGGTGTACAGAAGCTGCTGCGTGATGTACCACAAGACGTTCTACAGAAAGCCCTTAAAGGTGCTGATGAAGGTCTGCGTGAGAAGATCTTTAAGAACATGTCTAAACGTGCTGCCGATATGATGCGTGATGACATAGAGGCAATGCCACCTGTTAAAGTCTCTGATGTAGAAGCGGCTCAGAAAGAGATCTTGGGCATTGCGAGGAAAATGGCCGACAGCGGTGAGATTATGCTGTCTGGTGGTGCCGACGAGTTCCTATAATATAGAAACGATAAAGCCCCACGCTGATGGGGCTTTTCTTTATCAATCTCACAGTAATTTTTCGTTGTGCCTATACAGGTTGAGCTGTTTACTGCTCCCTAAGCCATACTGGAACTGGATGGTGTGTACGCAGAACATGAGTGTATTTAGATAGGTATTTAATATGTCAGGTGATAGAAAACGCGGCTTTTTTCGTCCCGATGAAGACAACACGGTAGCTCAACCTCAGAAGTGGGGGTTGCCAGATTACACATCTGAAACCAACCAACAAGCGAAAGAAACCGCCTTCAATTACGACCCTAGTTGGATGCCAACGGTCGAAGAAGCGATTGAAGACGAAGAGCTGGTATTAACCGAAGAGCAGATTGAGTTAATCAAGCAGGGCGCGTATCAAGAAGGCTTGCACCAAGGCCAAGAGGCGGGCTTTAAACAAGGTTACGAGAAAGGCAAAGAAGAAGGTTTTGCCGCGGGGCATGCTGAAGGCACAGAAGCAGGCAAGCTAGAAGGCGTGACCGCTGGACAAGAATATATCCAACAACAAGTTGCCATTTTTATGGGGTTGGCGAATCAGTTTGCCCAACCTTTAGAGCTCATGAACGCTCAGGTGGAAAAACAGCTGGTGGATATGGTGCTGACCATGGTGAAAGAGGTCGTGCATGTTGAAGTGCAGACCAATCCACAGATCATTCTTGATACGGTGAAAGAATCCGTCGAATCTCTGCCGATTTCTGGCCACGCAATCACACTTAAACTTCACCCTGAAGATGTGACCATCATTCGTTCAGCCTACGGTGAAACGGAACTGGATTGTCGCAACTGGACGCTTGTCGCTGAGCCTGCATTGAATCGCGGTGATGTGCAGATTGAAGCGGGCGAATCAAGCGTAAACTACCGTATGGAAGATCGCGTTCGTCAGGTGATCCAGAATTTCTGCGGTGCTAATCGTCACCAAGGTAACGAATAATGCTCGAGCTTGCAGAACGCCTTGGGCAGTACAAAGTTGATGGCCTCAAGTCTCGCCCAATTGCGTCAGGCAAACTGGTGCGAGTGGTCGGTTTGACGCTGGAAGCAACGGGATGTAAAGCGCCAATCGGCAGCCTGTGTTTGGTTGAAACCATGTCAGGGCAGATGGAAGCGGAAGTGGTCGGGTTCTCTGGCGACAATCTATTCCTAATGCCGAGTGAGCAGATCACTGGTATCTTACCGGGCGCTCGCGTGACACCGATGACCAGTGAAAGTGGTATTCCTGTTGGCATGGAGCTACTCGGCCGAGTGATTGACGGCGTAGGTAATCCTCTAGATGGTTTGGGTCCACTCTACACCGAGCATCGCGCCTCTTTTAATGCTGAACCCATTAACCCATTAGCACGTAAGCCGATTTCAGAACCCCTTGATGTGGGTCTAAAGGCGATCAATGGCCTTCTTACTGTCGGCAAAGGGCAGCGTATCGGTCTGTTTGCTGGTTCTGGTGTGGGTAAGTCGGTAACGCTCGGTATGATGACTCGTGGTACAACCGCACAAGTGGTGGTCGTGGGTCTGATTGGTGAGCGTGGACGAGAAGTAAAAGAATTTATCGAAGAGATCCTCGGTGAAGACGGTCGTAAACGTTCTGTCGTTGTTGCCGCGCCTGCTGATGCCTCGCCTTTAATGCGATTGAAAGGCTGTCAGACGGCATTGACTGTTGCGGAATACTTCCGTGATCAGGGACTGGATGTATTGCTTCTGATGGATTCATTGACGCGTTTTGCTCAGGCGCAGCGTGAAATTGCACTTTCTGTAGGTGAGCCGCCAGCAACCAAGGGCTATCCACCTTCAGTATTTGCAAAGCTTCCTGCGCTGGTAGAACGTGCCGGTAATGGTAGCGATGAACAAGGTTCTATCACCGCGTTTTTCACCGTTCTTACGGAAGGTGATGACCTGCAAGATCCAATCGCTGATGCGTCGCGTGCGATTCTAGATGGCCACGTTGTGTTGTCACGTGAAATGGCCGATGCAGGTCACTACCCAGCGATCGACGTTGAGAAGTCGGTGAGTCGTGTAATGCCACAAATCACCTCTGAAGAGCACGTTCTAATGTCGAAGGCGGTACGACAAGTATTGTCGATTTGCCGTAAGAATCAGGATCTGGTGTCGATTGGTGCCTATAAACCGGGAACGGATCCGGCGATTGATAGCGCCTTTACGCTTAAACCTAGACTGGACGAGTATCTACAGCAGAAAATGAAAGAGACCGTGCCTTATGACATGTGTGTCAACATGTTAAAACACGTGTTAGGAGGTTAATCCCATGACAATACTGATTAACCAAGATGTCTGGCTCAATAAGGTGTTTGTTAATGGATAACGCACTCGAGTTCTTGCTAGAACAAGCGAAAGAGAAAGAAAACCAAGCAGTGTTGGCCTTGAATAAGGCTAACGCTGAGCTGCAAGGTTATTACGAGCAAGTTGCTCAAATCGAAAAGTACCGACTTGATTATTGTCAGCAGTTAGTGGACCGAGGCAAAGCTGGGCTAACGGCCAGCCAATATGGCCACTTAAATCGATTTCTAACTCAGTTAGACGACACGCTATCTAAGCAAAAAGAGGCAGAAGGGCACTTTAAGAGCCAAGTCGATAACTGCCAAGAGTATTGGATGGAACTGCGCAAGCAGCGTAAGTCGTACGAATGGCTAATGGAAAAGAAGCAAAAAGAAAAAGCGAAACTGCAAGACCAACGAGAGCAGAAGCAGATGGATGAATTTTCAACGTTACTCTACAGCCGTCAACGTCGATAGTTTTTCCCTCAATATCACACTTTATTGACCTTTCTCACATTATCTTCTTCTCAGGCATGTTTTTTGCTTTATTAGTTCTGTTATTACGCTCTTGAGTCTTTAGGACTCGGAGCTTCACTTTCTTTTTGCCGCCCATTGCCTTTGCAGAGCATCGCTTTTGCCGATCATTGCTTTCTTCGGTAATTGCTTTTGGCGTCAAAGCGAGTAGATAGAGCTTGTAAATATGAATGTTAGCCCTTCTTCAAATTCAGTCACCACCAAAGCCACTTCACTGTTGGATCCTAGTTCGTCTGCGGCTAAAACCGAGGAAGGCGGCGAGTCTAAGGGGTTCTTTGCCTCTTTGAAAGATGCACTGGGGCTAGGAGAAGAGGCAAAAGCCGAGACAAGCAAGACGAGCAAAAATACCGACTCAAGTGAGCAAGCCAAAGTTGCTTCGGACTCGAGTGAAGCTGGCGAAGCGAAAAAATCAGCTAAAACAGAGACTACCGACAAATCAGAAAATGCCGCCAAGAATGTAGATAGCGATGCACAGCCTGCGAGTTCAAAAGAAGCTTCAAAGAGTGATGAGGCTTTATTAAAAGCTCAGCAGGGCGAGCAAGCTGCTGTTTCAAGTGAGAAACCAACTCAAGGTCGTCACAGCGAACAAACCGATGACGTCAGCGAGTCGAAGGCTGCAAAGGCTAATGGCGCTCAAGAGCTAACTAAGGCTGAGACGACACAGCAAGCTGGCGGGAGTAAATCTCAAGCTGCCAGTGAATCTGTGCCGGGGACGCAAACAGATCAAAGTAATAAATCGGTACATCAAACAGCGCCTGAACAGAGCACAGCCCAGAAGGCACAAGGTAGCGCAGTTGATTCAAATGCGGCCCAAGCGACCAAAGCAAGCGCGGCAATGAGTGAAGGCAATAAGTTACTTGGCCAGCTGGATGAGGCAAATAAAACCTTACAAGCCTCGTCAAACGGCAAAGCTTTGCCTCAAACAGCCACGACTCCGATCGCGGGTTTTAACGCTCAGTCTTCTCAAGCGATTAAATCTGAGCTGGCGCCTAAAGACGCAGTCGCAGCAAATCAGTTAAACCCTCAACCGATCAACACTCAATCGATCAATACTCAAGCTTTGACCGGTGCGCAGTCGGCACCCAATATGGCAATGATGGGGGCTGCAGGCGCTCAAGTTATTGCTGAAGATGGTGAGATGGCTCAAGGGAAAATCTCAGCAAACTCTCAAGCTAGCGCAGAGCAAGCGGCGCTAGAGCAAAAAGTGGCAGCATTGACCAATGGCGTTCCAGTTTCCCAATTGAATGAAGTTCAGTTGCAGCAGTTAATGCAACAAGGCGTTACACCACAGCAAATTGAGCAATTGGCTAACGTAGAGCAGAGTGCTATGAGCGCTCCTTCTCAGCCTTCACAAGCGTTGACGCAAGCTGAGTTGGAATTGGCTGCTGAAGTAGAAATGCATACTAAAGCCATTAATCAATTAAATACCCAAATTGAAGTAACTGAATTGGTTGTTAATGAGCTAGAAACTAAACAGTTAGGTGGTGAGGATCTTTCTGACGTCGAAAAGGCCACTTTAGCAAAAGCGTCGTCTGAGCTAGTCGTGCTTCAACAGCAGCGTACGCAGTTAGTTGATCAGGCGAGCCAGCTGTATAGTCAAGCCCCAGCAGTAATCAACTGGGACGCACCAGTAGACTCACCTGAACTAACAACCGATGGCGTTGAAGAGTGGGCGGCGACCGCTGCGGTTGCAGGAGCGGCTCATCAAGCAGTACAGCAGAGCGCTGTAGCAGATAAAACTCAGGCTGCGTTAGCTCAATCAAATCAAGCCCAAGCTGTTCAGATGCAACAGGCTCAGCAGTTAGCGGCACATCAAGCTTCGAATGCAGCGGCGCAAGCACAAGCAGCAACGCCGATGACATCTTCAGATCTTGACCTTGCTGCGGCGCAGAACGTCGCGGCTAACTCAATGAGTGCAGAGATGTTGGCTGCCAAGGCTGGTTCTAAGGACGCTATCCTAAAAGCAGGGGCGGGAGCAGCAGCCTTGGCGGGTTTAGGACGAACTACGGGTAAGGATGATGCGAAAGAGAGCAGCTTTGCTCAACAAATCGCGTCAGCGGCCGGAGCTCAAGGGGCGGCACCTGTTGGTTCTGCACAAACCAGAGCAGAAATCCAAGCGGCTCAACAAGCCCCGCTTCAGCTAACGAAAGAGTTAGCCAATGAACAGGTGGCGGAAAAGGTTCAGATGATGATGTCCAAGAACTTAAAGAACTTGGATATTCGACTCGACCCACCAGAGCTGGGTCAAATGAAGATCCGTATGACGATGAACAATGACGTGGCGAACGTTCACTTCACGGTGACTAACCAACAAGCACGTGATGTGATTGAACAGACGTTACCACGCTTGAGAGAAATGCTCGCTCAACAAGGAATGCAGCTCGCTGATTCGTCGGTACAACAACAAAGTTCTGGGCAAGGCCAAGATCGCTACAACAGCGGTGAAGGCGGTGGACAATCGGGTTCAGGCAGTGCAAATGATGGTCAAGGTGACGAAAACCTTGATAGCAGCAGCAATCTTGAATTGAATGTCGCGTCAAAGCGTGATGGAATTAGTTATTACGCCTAATATTAGGTGCACATCAGAGAGTTAGATGGTTTTAACCAATAATTAGAGATAAGCATGGCAGAAGAACAAGAAGCACCAAAAGGCAAAAGTAAGTTACTGATCATTATTATTGCCGTTGTCGTGTTGCTACTGGGTGGTGGTGGCGCAGCATTTTTCCTAATGGGCTCTGATGACAGCTCAGCAGAATCCGAAGCTCAAACGCAGGCTCCAGTGACCGCTGCCGAGCCCGTTGCTTATGTGAATATTCCTCAGCCGTTCCTATTCAATGTCTCTGGAGACAAAAAGGATCGTCTGGTGCAGATTAAAGCCCAATTGATGGTGCGTGGCAGTAAAAATGAAGAGCTCGCTCGTTACCATTCTCCGTTAGTAGAAAGCACATTGCTGGCGACGTTTGCGTCTGCGACCGTTGACCAATTGCGTTCACCGACAGGGCGTATAGAGCTCAGAGATAAAGCGACAGAAGACATCAAGGCGAGCCTAACGCAAGCCGTTGGACAGCCTGTTATTGAAAAAGTGTTATTCACTGACTTTGTGATTCAGTAGGTAATCTGTGACCGATTTATTAAGCCAAGACGAAATTGATGCGCTGTTACACGGCGTAGATGATGTTGAAGAGGTAGAAGACGTCTTAGAGACGGAGACGGATAATGCCGTCAATTTTGACTTCTCCTCACAAGATCGAATCGTCCGTGGTCGAATGCCGACCCTTGAACTTATTAACGAGCGTTTTGCGCGTCATATGCGCATTAGCTTGTTCAATATGTTGAGAAAAACGGCAGAAGTCTCGATTAACGGCGTACAAATGATGAAATTTGGTGAATACCAAAACACCTTGTACGTGCCGACGAGTCTGAACATGGTGCGCTTTAGACCACTCAAAGGTACTGCGCTGATCACCATGGAAGCTCGTTTGGTGTTTATTCTGGTAGAAAACTTCTTTGGTGGTGATGGACGCTTCCACGCCAAAATTGAAGGTCGTGAATTTACCCCGACTGAGCGTCGTATTATCCAGCTGCTTCTTAAGATCGTATTTGAAGACTACAAAGAAGCATGGTCACCTGTGATGGGGGTCGAGTTTGAGTACCTAGACTCTGAAGTAAACCCGAGTATGGCGAACATCGTCAGCCCAACCGAGGTGATCGTAGTCAGCTCTTTCCACATCGAAGTGGATGGCGGTGGCGGTGACTTCCACGTGGTAATGCCATATTCCATGGTAGAGCCGATCCGTGAATTGCTCGATGCCGGTGTTCAATCGGATAAGATGGAAACGGACGTTCGTTGGAGCACTGCTCTGCGCGATGAAATTATGGATGTACCGGTAAACTTCCGCGTAAACCTGCTTGAGCAAGATATCTCTCTGCGTGATTTGATGGAGTTGCGTCCTGGTGATGTCATTCCAATGGACATGCCAGAGCATGCGACCATGTTTGTTGAAGAGCTACCAACATATCGTGTGAAGATGGGTCGCTCTGGTGAAAAGCTTGCGGTTCAGATTTCAGAGAAAATTGAACGACCACATGTGGTTAAAACAGATCTAGCATTCCTAGGTAAAGACTTGATGTCTGAGCTTGAGAATGATGAAGACAACGAATAATAAGTACGAAAATAGGATTTGGTAATGGAACCTAGTGAAGATCAAAAGTTGGCAGACGAATGGGCTGCCGCACTTGGTGAAGATCCGTCAGCACCTTCGATTGATGTGGATGACGTTTTAGCCGCGCCACTGGATGAGCTGACTGATTCATCCTCTCCAATCTCAGAAGATGAGCGTCGTAAGCTCGACACCATCATGGATATCCCAGTGACTATCTCGATGGAAGTAGGGCGTTCGCAAATCAGTATTCGTAACCTACTGCAACTTAACCAAGGTTCGGTTGTAGAGCTGGATCGCATCGCTGGTGAGTCGCTAGATGTGATGGTTAACGGCACGCTGATCGCCCACGGTGAGGTGGTTGTGGTCAATGACAAGTTTGGTATTCGTTTGACCGACGTAATTAGCCAGACAGAACGTATTAAGAAACTGCGTTAATGATGACGCGGACGCAAGGACTGGCGGCAACGGCCCTTTTCATGGCGCCTTGTTATGCACTAGCCGCCGCTCCCGACCTAGATTTAGCGACCACTTTTGGGTCGCTAATTTTGGTTATAGGCTTCATCTTATTTCTTGCTTGGTTATTAAAGCGCATGCAAGTGCCCGCGATGACCAACCAACAGGGGCTGTCGATCATTCGTCAGATCCCGGTCGGCACCAAAGAGCGTATTGCTATCGTGCAAGCGGGTGAAGAGCAGTTCTTGGTGGGTATTACCAGTCAATCGATTCAGCTGATCTCGAAGCTGGAAGAGCCTTTATCAAAAGAGATGTCAGAGAAAAGCCCCTTTTCTAACCAACTCTCTCAGCTAATGAAGAAAGATGCGAATAAGTAACGGATTCACTCGCTCTACGAGTCATCATTTAATCTCAGCTCTGAACTCAGTGTGGGTACCGCTCATGTTGATGATGTCTCTGTTGCTGAGTCAATCTGTCATGGCGCAGGCCGAAGATGGCGCGATCCCGGCTAACACGGCAGGGGCTGAATCTGTCACTGTCAGCACCATGCAACAGGATCAGGCGTCTGCTCAAACCATTACCACAGGTAGCCTCACTGGCAGCGGTGGAGGTATTCCTGCCTTTACCATGACTACCAATGATGAAGGTGGCGAAGACTACTCAATTAACCTTCAGATTCTGGCGCTAATGACCATGCTTGGCTTCTTGCCTGCCATGGTTATCTTGATGACGTCATTTACCCGTATTGTGGTGGTGATGTCGATTCTGCGTCAGGCGATGGGTCTACAACAAACGCCATCCAACCAAGTGATCATTGGTATCGCTATCTTTTTGACCTTCTTCATCATGTCACCCGTGATCAATCAGGTGAATGAGCAAGCCGTTCAACCCTATCTGAACGAGCAAATCAGTGCGCGTCAGGCATTTGATGTGGCGCAAGAGCCGATCAAAGCCTTCATGCTGAAACAGACACGCATTAAGGATCTAGAAACCTTTGTGCAGATCTCGGGCGCTGAAGTGCAAAACCCAGAAGATGTATCAATGGCGGTACTGATTCCTGCGTTCATTACTTCTGAGCTTAAAACCGCATTCCAGATTGGTTTTATGTTGTTCTTACCGTTTTTAATCATCGACCTTGTGGTTGCCTCGGTATTGATGGCAATGGGTATGATGATGCTTTCTCCGATGATTG
Organism: Vibrio sp. D404a; assembly: GCF_030248535.1. Taxonomy (GTDB): domain Bacteria; phylum Pseudomonadota; class Gammaproteobacteria; order Enterobacterales; family Vibrionaceae; genus Vibrio. Next base: position 22,038 of record NZ_JAHGAJ010000039.1, read on the forward strand.
TATCGCTGCCATTTAAGCTGATGCTGTTCGTGTTAGTTGATGGTTGGAACTTGATACTCTCCACCCTCGCCGGCAGTTTTGCCTTGTAGCTGGGGGAAGCATGAATCCAGAGATATTTGTTGAGTTATTTAGGGACGCACTATGGATGGTACTCATCATGGTGTGTGCCATTATTATTCCCAGCCTGCTGATTGGTTTGGTGGTGGCTGTTTTCCAAGCAGCGACCTCGATTAACGAACAGACCCTAAGTTTCTTACCTCGTTTGATCGTGACGCTTCTTGCTTTGATGCTGTTTGCGCACTGGATGACGCAGATGATGATGGAGTTCTTTTTCGAGCTCATTGAACGTCTGCCACAAGTTTTGTATTAACGCCTATGGAATACCCGGCGTCCGTTGTCCTCGATTGGTTAGCAAACTACTTTTGGCCTTACACTCGCATCTCGTCCATGCTGATGGTGATGACAGTGACTGGGGCGCGCTTTGTTTCACCTCGAATTCGCCTCTATCTTGGCCTTGCGATTACTTTTGCAGTGATGCCAGCCATTCCTGCTGTCCCACAAGATATTGAACTGCTCTCGTTTAAGGGCTTTTTGACTCTGTTTGAGCAGGTGTTAATTGGTATTGCGATGGGGATTGTGACCCAGTTTATGATTCAGACATTCGTAATGCTGGGCCAGATTCTCGGTATGCAATCGAGCTTGGGCTTCGCCTCGATGGTTGACCCGGCCAATGGACAAAACACTCCAGTTCTTGGTCAGCTGTTTATGTTCCTCGCGACCATGTTTTTCTTGGTCACCGACGGCCATCTGAAGATGCTACAGCTGGTGGTGTTTAGCTTTAAAACTCTACCTATTGGGAGTGGTTCACTGACTGCTGTTGATTTTAGAGAGTTAGCTCTGTGGCTTGGAATTATGTTCAAAACTGCGTTGGCGATGTCACTCTCTGGCATTATTGCGCTACTGACGATTAACCTGTCGTTTGGTGTAATGACGCGTGCTGCACCTCAGCTGAACATCTTCTCACTGGGTTTCGCGTTTGCGTTGCTAGTGGGTTTACTATTATGTTGGTATATCTTGGGCGGCCTTTACGGTCACTATGAACTGTTCTGGATGCAGGGTGAGCAGCAAATCTGTCGTCTGATCCGGTTGGATTGTTAGGTCAATAGACCCTAGTAATACCAATCACAGTAAGTAAGTGATCAAAAATAGCGCAGGAAAAAGGCTTGAGAACAAGGCAGAATTTTTCGATAAGTAGTTATCCTACAATCAAAAATTTTAACGCAGTTATCGAGCGTTTTAACAAGCTAGGGTGAGCAATTATTTACTACGATTGGTATAAATAGCAGGAGACTGAGTTGGCAGAGTCAGACGGTCAAGAACGCACAGAAGACGCCACGCCCAGACGCTTGCAACAGGCCAAAGAGAAAGGGCAGGTTGCAAGGTCAAAAGAGCTCGCGTCAGCGTCAGTATTAATTATCGGAGCGGTCGCTTTAATGTGGTTTGGTGAGTCTATGGCCAAAGCACTGTTTGAGGCGATGCAGCGCCTTTTTTCACTCAGTCGTGAAGAGATTTTCGATACCACCAAGTTGCTAGAGATAGCCGGTGGGGCGTTAGTGAACCTGTTATTCCCACTTCTATTAATTCTGGTGACACTGTTTGTTGCTGCGGTGATTGGTGCCGCGGGCGTCGGTGGTATTAACTTTTCGATGCAGGCCGCGATGCCTAAGGCGTCTAAGTTAAACCCGCTTAGTGGTATCAAGCGTATGTTTGGTATGCAGAGTTGGGTAGAGCTGATTAAGTCGATTCTTAAAGTCGCTCTGGTGTCTGGTATGGCTATCTATCTGATTCAAGCCTCTCAGGGGGACTTGATGCAGCTGAGTATGGATGTCTACCCACAAAACATCTTTCACGCGCTCGATATTCTGCTTAATTTCATCTTATTGATCAGCTGCTCTTTGCTAATCGTGGTGGCGATCGATATTCCATTTCAAATTTGGCAACACGCTGATCAGCTGAAAATGACCAAGCAAGAGGTCAAAGACGAGTTTAAAGACACCGAAGGTAAGCCTGAAGTGAAAGGGCGTATTCGAATGCTTCAACGTGAAGCCGCTCAGCGTCGAATGATGGCCGATGTGCCGCAAGCGGACGTTATCGTCACCAACCCAGAGCACTTCTCGGTCGCGCTGCGTTATAAACAAGACCAAGACAAAGCCCCAGTTGTGGTCGCGAAAGGTGTTGATCATATGGCGATGAAGATACGTGAAGTGGCGCGAGAGCATGATATCTATATCGTACCAGCGCCACCATTAGCACGTGCCTTGTACCATACAACAGAGCTTGAACAACAAATTCCTGACGGCTTGTTTACCGCAGTGGCGCAAGTGCTTGCGTATGTATTCCAGCTTAAGCAGTACCGTAAGCGTGGCGGTGAGCGCCCGAAACTGCAGCAATCTAATATGCCGATCCCACCTGAGTTACGTCATTAGATCAAATACTTGAGCTGAGTCGAGTGAACGCGGATAATGGCCGTTTACAAAATCGATGTCGTTTTGATGCAGTGTCGATAAATTGACGACTCTACATTGGTATGGTGTTTGCTATATCAATGCTTGATTTGATAACCCTGATGTCGCTGCAGCTGAGTAGTGGCATCAAAGATAGCGATGCAGTCCTGATTTATGAAATTCTCTCTCCCTTTCTCGGATAAGCTACCCAAGATCCCAAACCGCGCAATGCCAGCTATAGGTGCGCCAGTAATGGTCTTGGCAACGCTCGCTATGGTGATCTTGCCGATCCCCGCTTTCCTACTGGATATGTTTTTCACCTTCAACATTGCATTGGCGATGGTGGTGCTATTAGTCACGGTTTATACCCGTCGACCTCTTGATTTCGCGGCCTTTCCAACGGTCCTGCTGATCGCAACACTATTGCGTTTGGCGTTGAACGTCGCATCAACGCGTGTGGTTCTTCTTTACGGCCATGAAGGAGGAGACGCTGCAGGTAACGTAATCGAAGCCTTTGGTAACGTGGTAATTGGCGGTAACTATGCCGTTGGTCTTGTGGTCTTCCTTATCTTGATGATCATTAACTTCATGGTTGTAACCAAAGGTGCTGGTCGTATTTCAGAAGTAAGTGCGCGCTTCACCTTGGATGCCTTGCCGGGTAAGCAGATGGCAATCGATGCCGACTTGAATGCGGGGCTGATTGACCAAGAGCAAGCACGTACTCGTCGTTTTGAAGTGACTAAAGAAGCCGATTTCTACGGCTCGATGGATGGTGCGTCAAAATTCGTTAAAGGTGATGCCATTGCCGGTATCTTGATTCTCTTTATTAACATCATCGGTGGTTTGAGCATCGGTATGGCGCAATTTGGTTTGGGCTTTGGTGAAGCAATTGAGATCTACACCCTGCTAACTATTGGTGATGGCTTGGTTGCACAGATTCCATCGCTATTGCTCTCGATTGCAGCGGCGATGATGGTGACTCGTCAGAACACTGATGAAGACATGGGGCAACAGCTGATCTTTCAGATGTTCGACAACCCTAAAGCTCTGATGATCACCGCGGCGATCCTTGGTGTGATGGGTATTGTGCCAGGTATGCCTCACTTTGCGTTTTTGACTCTAGCGATAGCAGCAGGAGCTGGCGCGTATTTCATTGATAAAAAGCAGAAGCAAAAAGCCAAAGAACCAAAACTGCCCGCTGCGATGGAGCCAGGTGGCGAAGCACCAGCGCAAAAAGAGCTATCTTGGGATGATGTTCAGCCTGTTGATACTATCGGCCTAGAAGTGGGCTATCGTTTGATTCCTTTGGTTGACAAAGACCAAGGCGGTGAATTGTTGGAGCGTGTCAAAGGGGTGCGTAAAAAGCTGTCTCAAGACTTTGGTTTCCTAATTCCTGCAGTTCATATTCGAGACAACCTAGAGCTAACCCCAAACAGCTACCGAATTACCTTGATGGGTGTGGCGGTAGGTGAAGCGGAGATCAAGCCAGACATGGAACTGGCGATTAACCCAGGGCAGGTCTACGGCATGATCGATGGTGAACCCACCATTGACCCAGCGTTTGGCCTAGAAGCGGTTTGGATCCGTGAAGAGCAGCGTGAACATGCACAAGCTCTTGGATATACCGTGGTTGACTCATCAACGGTACTGGCGACTCACTTGAGTCAACTATTGACTAACAACGCGTCACAACTGCTTGGTCATGAAGAGGTTCAGAACCTTCTAGAGATGCTGAGCCGCTCTGCACCTAAGTTGGTTGAAGGTTTCGTACCAGATCAGCTGCAATTGGGGGTGGTGGTTAAAGTGCTTCAGAACCTGCTTAATGAAGCGATTCCAATTCGTGATGTTCGTACCATTGTACAAACTTTGGCGGAATATTCAGGCAAGAGTCAAGAACCTGACATTCTTACGGCTGCGGTTCGTATCTCATTGAAACGACTAATTGTTCAAGAAATCAATGGGATAGAGCCTGAGTTGCCAGTGATAACTTTGATTCCTGAGCTGGAACAAATCTTGCATCAAACAATGCAAGCATCCGGTGGTGAATCGGCAGGTATTGAACCTGGTTTGGCCGAGCGTCTACAGACCTCGTTGAGTCAGGCAACCCAAGAGCAAGAGCTCAAAGGAGAGCCAGCGGTACTGCTGACTTCTGGTGTATTGCGATCTACATTAGCCAAGTTTGTTAAGAACACGATCCCTAGCTTACGTGTCCTCTCTTACCAAGAGATCCCTGACGAAAAGCAGATCCGAATTGTACAAGCTGTTGGAAACTAATCCGCGTAATTAGAACGGACTATTGAATTGAAAATTAAACGATTTTTTGCAAAAGATATGCGAACAGCGTTGCTCCAAGTGAAAGAAGAACTTGGTTCCGATGCTGTGATCATGTCTAACAAAAAGGTCGCAGGTGGCGTTGAAATCGTTGCCGCTATAGATGGTGAGTCTAATCAACCAGCAGCGGCGCCACGACTCAACAAGCCTCAGCCTTCGCAGAGTCAATATACGCAAATGGCTGCGCCTAAACCGGGCCAGCGTCAGCTTGATGATGACAAGGTCAGTATTGGTGGTGGCTCTGAAAGCGGTCGTTCTATGACCAAGCGCTTTGCGAATATGCTGAAGCAGTACAGCCATGGTGCAGAGGAAGAGCCTCAACACCGCGCTGAAAATGAAGATTCGCTATCGGCGCTACTGAATCGTCAATCCGGCAGCAAGCACAACGTCGATTCGGCTTTCTCTTCTCATGAATCAGGCTTAGCCAAGCTGATCGCGGAAGACCGCCGTGTTGAGCGTCCACCGCACCGCTTAGACCCAACGCGTTACGATCGTGGTCGCGAGCCTGAAGCTTCTCGTAATTCGGATTCTGAAATGGAAACCATGCGTGAAGAGATGACCTCGATTCGTCGTCTGCTTGAGCATCAAGTCTCTGGTCTTATGTGGCAAGAGGTGGAACGCCGTGAACCTTTGCGTGCCATGTTGATTAAACGCCTTGAGCGTATGGGTGTATCACCAGAGCTAGCTGATCAGATGGCGTGCTACATCCCTGAAGACACTAAGCCAGCAAGAGCATGGAAAGCATTGCTAGCGCTGGTTGCTGATCAGATCTCAGTGACCCAAAAAGACATTCTTAAGCGTGGTGGTGTTGTAGCACTATTAGGCCCAACCGGTGTTGGTAAAACAACGACCGTCGCGAAGCTCGCAGCGAGAGCTGCGATGGAGTACGGCGCAGACAATGTCGCACTCGTTACCACCGATACTTATCGTATTGGTGCACATGAGCAGCTCTCAATATACGGAAGAATTATGGGTTGTCCCGTAAGAGTTGCTAAAGATTCTAAAGAATTGGCCGATGTTATATATCAACTGCGTAACCGTCGCCTAATTCTGGTGGATACTGCAGGTATGGGACAGCGCGATGTACGCCTGTCTGAGCAGTTAGACACATTGATGCAAGAGAGTGGCTCCGTTATTCACAGTTACTTGGTGTTGCCAGCAACGGCGCAGCGCAAAGTACTGCAAGAGACGATTGAACACTTTAGAAGAATCCCGCTGTCGGGGTGCATCCTGACTAAGCTCGATGAATCGCTAAGTTTGGGTGAGTTCATCAGCGTAGTAATACAAAATGCATTGCCAGTTGCGTATATCGCAAATGGTCAACGAGTTCCTGAAGATATCGTTATCGCTCAGCCGAAGTACATGATTGCAAAGGCTAACGAGCTACTCGAGAAATCGACAGAGAATGAACCTCACTACTGGAACAGCGATTCTGAAGGACTCTAGGCGGCGGATAAATATGACTGAAAATATGATACATGACCAAGCTAGCGGCCTCCGTCGCTTAACAAAGCCTTCTTTGACCAAGGTTATTGCGGTAACTGGTGGTAAAGGTGGTGTAGGTAAATCCAATGTAACTCTTGGACTGGCGATCTGTATGGCGCGTCAGGGCAAGAAGGTAATGGTACTGGATGCTGACTTAGGCTTAGCCAACGTCGATATCATGCTGGGTATTCGTTCTAAGCGAAACCTAGGCCATGTGTTGGCGGGAGAGTGTGAACTGAAAGACGCGATTGTCGAGGGCCCACACGGAATCAAGATTATTCCAGCTACATCGGGTACTCAAAGCATGACCGAACTGTCACACGCACAGCACGCGGGTTTGATTCGAGCTTTCGGTACGCTTGAAGACGAAATGGATATCTTGCTAATCGATACGGCAGCTGGTATATCTGACATGGTTGTTAGCTTTTCAAGAGCAGCGCAAGATGTGGTTGTGGTAGTTTGTGATGAACCAACGTCGATCACTGATGCATATGCCTTGATTAAGCTTTTAAGTCGCGAACATCAGGTTCAGCGATTCAAAGTTGTCGCAAATATGGTCAGAAGTTACCGAGAAGGGCGAGAATTATTTGCAAAATTGACGCTGGTCACAGAGCGTTTCTTGAATGTGAGCCTCGAACTCGTAGCATGTATTCCTCTAGATGATAAAGTACGTCAATCAGTCAAGAGACAGAAAATCGTAGTGGATGCGTTCCCACGCTCTCCAGCTGCGTTAGCAATTAGCTCATTGGCGAATAAAGCGTTAACTTGGCCGATTCCGAAAACCCCGAGTGGCCACTTGGAATTTTTCGTGGAACGCCTGTTAAATCGCAGTACATATGCAGAGGAACCATTTGGTGAATAAAGCGCTTACCTACAACCAACGCGGAAACCTCGATGGGCAACAAGCCTTCTTCGAGAAGTATTCTGTGCTGGTTAAACGTATCGCTCATCACTTGTTGGGGCGATTGCCGCCTAATGTATTGGTGGATGACTTGATTCAAGCTGGTATGATCGGCTTGATTGAAGCACAGCAGAACTACGATGGTTCAAAAGGCGCAAGTTTTGAAACTTACGCTGGCATTCGAATTCGTGGTGCGATGCTGGATGATATCCGACGAGGCGACTGGGTGCCGAGATCGGTTCATAAAAATAACCGAGAGATCAGTAACGCGATTGCTGAACTCGAAGCCATTTTGAACCGAGATCCAAGCGACTCTGAAGTGGCAAAACATATGGGATTGACTTTAGAACAGTACCATAGCGCTTTAACGGATATAAATTGCTCAAAGTTGGTTGGAATCGAAGATTTAGGCGTCTCAGATGATGTAATATCTCCGAATGAAGACTCTCAAGATAACTTACCTTTTCAAGGTGTTGCTGATGAGTCGTTTCGACAAGCTTTGATCGATTCAATAAAACAACTTCCAGAAAGAGAAGGGTTAGTCCTCTCTCTTTACTATGACGAAGAACTCAATTTAAAAGAGATTGGGGAAGTATTAGGTGTCAGCGAATCTCGTGTCAGCCAGATATTGAGCCAATCTATGCAGCGTCTGCGCACTAAATTAAGTGCCTGGACACAGAACGACTAACAACACTGATTTTATTCAGTGGAGGCTAATTTGAACAAAAACATGAAAATTCTCATTGTTGATGATTTTTCAACGATGCGCCGTATTGTTAAAAACCTACTTCGTGACCTAGGTTTCAACAACACTCAAGAAGCAGATGACGGTCTAACCGCACTTCCTATGCTGAAAAAAGGCGAATTTGATTTCGTGGTAACTGACTGGAACATGCCTGGAATGCAAGGTATTGACCTGCTGAAACACATCCGTGCTGATGCAGAGCTAAAGCACTTGCCAGTTCTTATGATCACCGCGGAAGCGAAACGTGAGCAGATCATTGAAGCAGCGCAAGCGGGTGTTAATGGTTACATTGTTAAGCCTTTCACTGCAGCAACGCTAAAAGAAAAACTAGATAAGATTTTTGAGCGCTTATAAGCCTCAAAGCGAAAGATTTAGGCGCTTCTAGGGAAGCAATAACTTTTTAGGTTTCCCGTTTTTCCCATAGATTGAAGCGTCATAGTATATGCGGAGTAAGGCCGAACTCAGGATGATTTCATTAGAACAAGCAAAAAAATTAGTAGAGCTGCTTGAAAGCGATGAGCAGCAACAAGCTGATTCTCTTGTTAGAAGCATTTATGAAGAGAATTTTGATCTTCAAGACAATCCAATGCTTCAAGAAATAGGTACTCTGACCCGCGACCTCCATGACTCTTTGACACAATTCAATTTCGACGAGCGCATTAGCGTGATCGCAAATGATGAAATCCCAGATGCTCGGGATCGCCTTCAGTATGTCATTGATAAGACGGAGGTTGCCGCAAATAAAACGATGGACGCAGTCGATCGTTGTATGCCAATCGCAGACAACCTACACGAGTGTTTACTTCAAGTAAGGCCTCAATGGAATGAACTGATGCATGGCCGCATTGAGCTGGCACAATTTAAAGCTTTATGTCACCGCATTGATGGATTACTTGTTCAAGTAGAAGGTGATAGCACCGAACTGCGCGGACAACTGACTGAAATCTTGATGGCTCAAGACTTCCAAGACTTAACCGGTCAAATCATTGGCAAAGTTATCACTCTTGTTAATGAAGTCGAAGGTCGTTTAGTGGAGATCCTAACCGCGTTTGGTGCGGATCAAGCTAGCCAGAATAAAGAGACAGATAAAAAGGCGTCAACCGCACCAGAGGGTCCAATTATGAACCCTGAAGAGCGAGAAGACGCAGTGGCATCTCAAGATGAAGTCGATGACTTGTTATCCAGTCTTGGATTTTAAAGGTAACGTATGAGCTACGAATTAGACGAAGACATTCTTCAGGACTTTTTAGTCGAAGCGGGTGAGATTCTCGAACTACTTTCAGAACAGTTAGTTGAGTTAGAGAACAACCCTGATGATAAAGATCTATTAAATGCTATTTTCCGAGGTTTCCACACCGTTAAGGGTGGCGCAGGCTTCCTAGCGCTTACTGAACTGGTGGATACCTGTCATGGCGCAGAGAATGTGTTCGACATTCTAAGAAATGGCCAACGCAGCGTAACTTCAGGCTTGATGGATACCATGCTTCAAGCTCTGGATACCGTTAATGTACAGTTCCAAGCTGTTCAAGACCGAGAGCCACTAGAGCCTGCAGAACAATCTTTGTTGGATGAACTGCATCGTCTATGTAAGCCAGAGTCAGAAGATGAAGTGACTGCAGCTCCAGCGCCGGTTGTTGAAGCTCCAGCACCTGTCATTGAACCTGTTGTTGCACCTGAACCTGCAGCACCAGCTGATACCAATATTAATGCATCATCCGTCGATGAAATCTCTCAAGATGAATTCGAAAGACTGCTAGATGAACTGCACGGCAAGGGTGGTTCACCAACGGCTGCAACAGTAGAAGCGACACCGCCTCCAGCTCCAACTGCCCCAGCACCTGCGGTAGATAGCGGTGATATTACCGATGACGAATTTGAAAAGCTGCTCGACGAATTGCATGGCGCTGGCAACAGCCCATCGACCGCGAGCGTAGCTCCGCCACCACCTCCGCCGCCAGCAGCACCTGTCGCGCCAATCTCTGCGAGCTCAGACGGCGACGACCTGATGACGGATGAAGAGTTTGAAAAACTACTAGACCAGCTTCATGGCTCTGGTAATGGTCCATCAGCAGAAGAGCTAGATGTGGCGACCAAACCAGCGGAAATTAAGCCTGCACCAGTAATGAGTGCACCTGAACCCGTGGCAGCGCCTACCGCTATTCAGACTCCGGAGCCAGTTAAAGCACCGGCACCTGTTAAGTCAGAAGCAAAAGCGCCTGCTGTTAAGAAGCAACAAGCTGAAGCAACGGTACGTGTTGATACTTCAACACTAGACACCATCATGAACATGGTTGGTGAGTTAGTACTGGTACGTAACCGCCTGGTGAGCTTAGGTTTGAATAGCAACGACGAAGAGATGTCGAAAGCCGTTTCTAACCTAGACGTTGTCACTGCCGACCTACAAGGTGCAGTGATGAAGACGCGTATGCAGCCAATCAAGAAAGTATTTGGCCGTTTCCCACGCGTTGTTCGTGACTTGGCTCGTAGCTTGAAGAAAGACATTGTGCTTGAAATGCGCGGTGAAGAGACAGATCTAGATAAAAACCTAGTAGAGGCTCTTGCGGATCCATTGATCCACTTGGTGCGTAACTCGGTTGACCACGGTATTGAGATGCCAGAAGCGCGTGTCGCTGCAGGTAAATCTCGTACGGGTAAAGTGATTCTGTCTGCTTCGCAAGAAGGTGATCATATCGAACTGGCTATCGTTGATGATGGCGGCGGTATGGACCCAGATAAGCTGCGTGCAATTGCGGTGAAACGCGGTTTGATGGATGAAGATGCTGCATCTCGTCTATCGAACAAAGAGTGTTTCAACCTGATTTTTGCTCCGGGCTTCTCAAGTAAAGAACAGATTTCAGATATCTCTGGCCGTGGCGTAGGTATGGACGTAGTTAAGACTGCGATCAACACGCTAAATGGTTCGATTGATATCGACTCAGAAATGGGCAAGGGCACCAAGATTACTATCAAGGTTCCACTGACTCTGGCGATTCTACCAACATTGATGGTTGGTGTAGCGGGTCACCCATTTGCACTGCCATTGGCATCAGTAAACGAGATCTTCCACTTAGATCTAAGCCGTACCAACGTCGTTGATGGCCAGCTGACAATCATCGTTCGTGAAAAGTCGATCCCGCTGTTCTATCTACAGAACTGGTTAGCACCAAAAGCCGGTATCGTTGAGTTGCGTAAAGGTCATGGTCATGTGGTTATTGTACAACTAGGAAGTCAACGTGTTGGCTTTGTGGTTGATACTTTGATTGGCCAAGAAGAAGTGGTAATTAAACCTCTGGATAATTTGCTGCAAGGCACGCCGGGTATGGCGGGAGCGACAATCACAAGTGATGGTCATATTGCTCTTATCCTAGATGTACCAGATCTACTGAAGCAATACGCAGCAGCGTCTAGAATTTAATTTAAGGATAAATATGGCGATTAAAGTATTAGTCGTTGATGATTCGAGCTTTTTCCGTCGTCGTGTAAGCGAGATCATCAATTCAGAGGCGCGCCTAGAAGTTATTGATGTTGCCGTAAACGGCAAAGAAGCAGTCGAAAAAGCAAAACGATTAAGACCTGATGTCATCACAATGGATATTGAGATGCCAGTTATGGACGGCATTACCGCCGTCCGTGAAATCATGGCTGCAACACCGACGCCGATTCTGATGTTCTCTTCGCTGACACATGATGGCGCGAAAGCAACACTGGATGCGTTGGACGCAGGTGCACTAGACTTCCTACCGAAAAAGTTCGAAGACATTGCACGTAACCGTGATGATGCTGTGTCATTGCTGCAACAACGTGTTATCGAGATTGCATCAAAGCGTGCACTTCTGCGACGTACGGCTTCGATTTCGCGTCCAGTAACGCCTGCTGCGTCGACGGCAGCTCCAGCGACCTCGTCGTTGCGTCAACCTGCTGCTCCGGCTAAGTCTGCTGCAGCTAAGTTCCGCGCATCGGGTAAGAAGTATCAATTAACGGCTATTGGTACCTCGACGGGTGGTCCGGTTGCACTACAGAAGATTCTGACACGTATCCCTGCGAACTACCCACATCCGATTGTGTTAATTCAGCATATGCCAGCAACATTTACCGCTGCTTTTGCAAGCCGCCTAAATACCTTGTGTAAAATCGAAGTACGCGAAGCTCAAGATGGTGACGTCTTGAAACCGGGCGTTGCTTACCTTGCACCCGGTGGCAAACAGATGATGGTTGATGGTCGTCCTGGTTCTGCTCGTCTGCGTATCATCGACGGTGGTGATCGTATGAACTACAAACCTTGTGTGGATGTGACATTTGGCTCAGCAGCGAAAATCTACGCCGACAAAGTACTGTCTATGGTTCTGACAGGAATGGGCGCAGATGGCCGTGAAGGCGCACGCATGCTTAAATCTGCCGGATCAACGATCTGGGCACAAGATGAAGACAGCTGTGTAGTTTATGGTATGCCTCAAGCAGTCGCGAAAGCAGGCATTTCAACCGAAGACCTTCCTCTTGAGCGCATCGCCGAGAGAATGTTGGTCGAAGTTGGCTTAGCTTAGGTAGCGCATCATGATTGTTTGGAGTGTTGCAAACCAAAAAGGTGGTGTTGGTAAAACCACGACAACCGTAACCTTGGCCGGATTACTGAGCCAGAAAGGTCATCGAGTGTTGCTGGTGGATACCGACCCTCATGCATCACTGACAACGTATCTGGGTTACGACTCAGATACCGTTGAATCCAGTTTGTTTGACCTGTTTCAACTGCGTGATTTTACGCCTGAAACGGTCGCACCTTTGACTCTGCAAACAGAAGTTGAGGGTATTGATATCATCCCTGCGCACATGTCTTTGGCGACCTTAGACAGAGTAATGGGGAACCGTAGCGGTATGGGCTTAATTTTAAAGCGCGCACTGGCTGCAGTAAAAGATGATTATGATTACGTATTGATCGACTGTCCGCCTATTTTGGGTGTGATGATGGTGAATGCGTTGGCAGCGAGCGATCGTATCTTGATTCCAGTGCAGACTGAGTTCTTGGCAATGAAAGGCCTTGAGCGAATGATCCGTACTCTGACGATTATGCAAAAGTCGCGCAAAGCGCCGTTTAAGGTCACGATTGTTCCTACTATGTATGACAAGCGTACCAAGGCGTCGCTGCAAACATTAACTCAGTTAAAACATGACTATCCGAATCAGGTGTGGACATCAGCAGTACCGATTGACACCAAGTTCAGGGATGCAAGTTTGAAGCGTTTACCTGCGTCTCACTTTGCATCAGGCAGTCGTGGCGTGTTTGCGTATAAGCAGCTGCTTATTTATCTCGAGAGGCTGGGTATTAATGAGCTCCAGTAAAGATTCAGCTATCGAGCAAGGCAGCTTATCAAGCGAACAAGCCCTGGATGAGTATTTCACGGCTTTGCTTGATGAAAGCTTCGAAACCGAAGAAGTTTTGGTTGACGAAGAGGTCGAACAACAACAGCCTAAAGAGCCAGAGCCAGAGCCAGAGCCAGAGCCAGAGCCAGAGCCAGAGCCAGAGCCAGAGCCAGAGCCAGAGCCAGAGCCAGAGCCAGAGCCAGAGCCAGAACGAAAACTGGCAGAGTATTCGACTTACTCAGAGATTCGATCTG
>NZ_JAHGAJ010000004.1 GCF_030248535.1 Vibrio sp. D404a
TTCGAGATTCGAGAGCCATTATCTAGATTGACAGCCTAAATACAAATTTACGGGCGTGAGAGTTACCTCTGACGCCCGTATTAATAAGTCTTCGAGACAAATTTCTAAGCAGATAGCTTGAGTTCTAGGAGGAAGCGCGGAGCCTACGCTAGTAGGTGAGCACTTCCGACAACGAAGTCAGGCTACTCTGCGACGAAATTATTTCTTGTCGTCTTTAACTTCTTCAAACTCCGCGTCAACAACATCGTCGTCTTGCTTAGGTTGCTCACCTGCTTCTGCGCCAGCTTGCTGTGCTTGAGCTTGCTGTTGAGCGATTTCCATTAGCTTCTGAGCTGCTTGCATAAGTTCTTGAACTTTAGCGTCGATAGCTTCTTTGTCGTTACCAGACTTAACTTCTTCTAGTGCCGCGATAGCTGCTTCGATCTTCTCTTTCTCGTCTGCAGGTAGAGCTTCACCAGCTTCTTCTACTTGCTTCTTAGTACCGTGAATCATTTGGTCAGCTTGGTTACGTGCAGTTACTAGCTCTTCGAACTTCTTGTCCGCTTCTTTGTTAGCTTCTGCTTCTTGTACCATTGCTTCGATCTCTTCCTCAGACAGACCGCCTGATGCTTGGATAGTGATCTTCTGCTCTTTACCCGTCGCTTTATCTTTCGCAGATACGTTTAGGATACCGTCAGCATCTAGGTCGAAAGTTACTTCGATTTGTGGCATGCCACGTGGTGCTGGTTGGATACCTTCTAGGTTGAACTGACCAAGAGACTTGTTGTAAGTCGCTTGCTTACGCTCACCTTGTAGTACGTGGATAGTTACCGCGCTTTGGTTGTCTTCAGCTGTAGAGAACACTTGATCCGCTTTTGTAGGGATAGTTGTGTTTTTCTCGATTAGCTTAGTCATTACGCCGCCCATCGTTTCGATACCGAAAGATAGAGGAGTAACGTCTAGAAGTAGTACGTCTTTAACGTCACCAGCTAGTACACCACCTTGAACTGCAGCACCCATTGCTACTGCTTCGTCAGGGTTTACGTCTTTACGAGCTTCTTTACCGAAGAACTCAGCAACTTTAGCTTGAACCATAGGCATACGAGTTTGACCACCAACTAGGATAACGTCAGTGATTTCGCCTACAGATAGGTCAGCATCCGCTAGAGCAACTTTTAGAGGCTCAAGAGAACGTTGTACTAGGTCTTCAACTAGAGACTCAAGCTTCGCACGAGTAACTTTGATGTTCATGTGCTTAGGACCAGTCGCATCAGCAGTAACGTAAGGTAGGTTTACGTCAGTTTGAGTAGTAGAAGAAAGCTCGATTTTCGCTTTTTCTGCTGCTTCTTTAACACGCTGCATTGCTAGTGGATCAGTCTTAAGATCGATGCCTTGCTCTTTCTTGAACTCGTCTACTAGGTAGTTGATCATGCGGTTATCGAAGTCTTCACCACCTAGGTGAGTGTCACCGTTAGTAGAAAGAACTTCAAATGTCTTCTCGCCTTCAACTTCGTCGATCTCGATGATAGAGATATCGAAAGTACCACCACCAAGGTCGTATACAGCGATAGTGCGGTCACCACCTTGCTTGTCTAGGCCGTAAGCTAGAGCAGCAGCAGTTGGTTCGTTGATGATACGCTTAACGTCTAGACCAGCGATACGGCCAGCATCTTTAGTTGCTTGACGTTGTGCATCGTTGAAGTAAGCAGGAACTGTTACAACAGCGCCAGTTACTTCTTCACCTAGGAAGTCTTCAGCTGTTTTCTTCATCTTCTTAAGTACTTCAGCAGATACTTGAGGAGCAGCCATTTTTTGGCCTTGCGCTTCTACCCATGCATCACCGTTGTCAGCCTTAACAATGTTGAAAGGCATGATTTCGATATCGCGTTGTACTTCTTCATCTTCAAAACGACGACCGATTAGACGCTTGATAGCGAATAGTGTGTTTTGAGGGTTAGTAACAGCTTGACGTTTTGCAGGTTGACCAACTAGCGTCTCGCCTTCTGTGTATGCGATTACTGACGCAGTTGTGCGTTCGCCTTCCGCATTCTCGATTACGCGTGGTTTGTCGCCGTCAAGAACAGCAACACAAGAGTTAGTAGTACCTAAATCAATACCAATGATTTTACCCATCAGGCTATCTCCGAAATAATTCTATTTAGTTTTTGCTATACCCACATATGTGGGGGTGGTTACCGGGGATTCAACCCCGACACACAAAATTAAAGTGCAAATGTAATTTGCTTTCGTATGCACCATAGATAAGGGCGACAAACTGGTTTTCAAGGGAATATGTAAAAAAAATCTATTTTTTTCCCCATCTTTTTTCATAAAGGTAAAAAGTGAGCGTTCCCTTGCCAGTTAAGGCTCAAAAGTTGAGAAAGCCTCGCATTTAGCACTAGATTAAAACCCTGTTCTAATCCTCTACCCATAAAAAAGACCTTCATGTAGAAGGCCTTTGAAAATAGATATTTATCGATGAGTGTTGATTAACAATATTACTGATTAAGAACTAGCTGGTAGAAGCTTGTTTTGGTGTAATCACCTGCATCCATGCCGCGCCATTCACAGGCAGAGCTCGACTTCTTAGTGTTGCACTGGTTGTAAGCACCCGCTTTAAAATACATCCAATCCTGACCGTAACCTAAGTCCACATCGTGGCCTTGGTATTTACCCGCAGCTAAATCTACTTCGTACGTTTTCACGACTGGTGAATCTGAATTTGGGTTCTTAGTGAATGTCAGGTGCATGATGGTATCTTTGATATCCACATCGTAAGAGAAAACTTCACCTAGCTTGATGCCATCTGCTGGATCTGCACTGCCCTTCTTCAGGTTGTACTTGCCGAATACATCATGACGAATGTCTTTACGCAGCTTCTTACCATTTTCATCTTTGGCATTTTTCAGTTCTTTCGGTGGGTTTAATTCGTAATTCCACGTCAATGAACCATGTTCATGCTCAGGTAGTTTACGGTAAACAATCTTCAGTGGCTCATTGTCCGAGCCGTGAATCTGACCGATCACGACAGAAAACGCACCTGTCTTCTTATAGTTACCACTGGTACTTACTTGATCAACCGAAAGCGTCGCCGTCATTTGGCCACCAATGGCACCAAACGCCTGTGCATCTTTATGGCTTGATACTGCAAAGTTGTTGTCTGGAGCAGAATAGCTGTCTGCTAACATTGCGCGCAGTTCACTACGTGTATTCTTACTATTTGGTGTGGTTGGTGCGGTATTCGGGGCAACAAACACCATCGCACCGGTTTCCTTATCTGTGTAGAACCATTCAGGGTGAACATAAGGTGTCTCTACATTAGCAAGCTCAGTCTTGGCGATCTCCAGCGTTTTTCCTTTGCGAGGGCCTTCGGTAGTCAGCTCTGGCAGGTTGATTTTCCATTTAGATAGGTCAAAGTTTTGCGCTGGTGCCTTTGCAGGGTCTAAGTTGAACTGGCTCGCCATATCAGTATCAGCGGCAAGAGCAGGTGTCGCCAAAACAGCAGCGGTAATTAAGCTAAGGTAGGACAACTTCATTTTATTTTCCTTAATGTCGTCTGAATGTAGGTTGCCAGAGAATATAAAATACTATTGTATTATTATATGTGATCGATATTAGATATTTGCAGAGCCATGAATCATTTTCACGTTACCATTCACAAAACTGACCAATGACCTACCCACATCAAGTTGCCAGCTCTATGTATCACCCTCTATTCCCATCCTCTTAAGCACAAACGACAGACGAAAAAAAGCGAGGCACTCGGCCTCGCTTTTAGGATTCAATTTCAAGTTTTCTGATTAAGCTTCTGCTTTCTTCAGTTCAACTTCTTCGTCTGCTTCTACACCAATTTCGTTTTCAGACTTAGCAACAATTGTGTTTACTGCTGTGTCACCCACTACGTTAGAAGAAGTACAGAACATGTCACAAATACGGTCAACTGCGGCAACGATTGCTAGACCTTCCGGTGGTAGACCTAGTTGGTGCAATAGAACACCGACCATTACTACACCTCCACCTGGAACACCACCAGCACCGATAGACAGTAGCAGGATAGTTAGACCAAGAGTAAAGATGTCTGCAGTGTTGATTGGCTGACCAAATGCGTTAGCTACGAACATTGTTGCTAGTGCGATGTAGATAGATACACCAGACATGTTCATTGTTGCACCTAGTGGCACACCGAAACCTGCTACAGATTTAGAAACGTTTAGCTTCTCTGTAAGGGTACGCATTGTTACAGGAATTGTCGCGTTCGAGCTTGCAGTAGATAGTGAGAACAGAACTTGCTCACGAGTTGCACGCAGGAACTGCTTAGGAGAAATACCTGTGAACGCACCAACCATTGCTGGGTAGAAGAAGAAAATCCAGAACACTAGCATTGCAACAACAAGTGCTACGTAACCTGCTACCGACATTAACGTGTTTGCGTCAAGCGTTGCGCCTAGTTGAATCATAAGAGCGAATACACCGTATGGCGCTAGGCTCATTACAAGGCCGATAAGCTTCATCATGATTTCGTTAGCCATCTTGAACGTCTTGATAGCTGGGCCACCACGAGAATCAAGTGCTTGAATCGCAAGACCAGTCAGAATCGCCATGAAGATGATTTGAAGCATGTCGCCACTTGCGAACGCTTGTACTGGGTTACTAGGAACGATGTTTACAACCAGAGAGAAGATGTCTGGCGTTTCTGTTGTAGTTAGAGCAATCGTCTCAGAAACCGTACCCGCTAGGTTTGCACCCGCCCCCGGTTGGAAGATCAAACCGATAGTTAGCGCAGCTGAAATCGCGATGATGGTGTTGATAATGTAAAGAGCAAAGGTTTTACCACCAAGACGACCAAATGAACGGATATCTTTCAGTTCAACGATACCGCAAACGATAGATACGTAAACAAGTGGAACAACAAGAAGTTTAATTAGTGAAACGAACATACCACCAGCGCCTTCCGCAGCACCAAGTAGGTAAGTGTCAAAGATCGCAATACCGCTGAATAGGTACTGAATTGCAGTACCGATAAGTAGGCCGGCAAACAAACCTACAAATATTTTACTTGAGAGCGATTTATCCATCGTTTATCTCCAGTCTGTTATGTTTGAAAAATGTACTTTTATAGTTATATATACGAGTGATATCTCGATATGGCCGGAGATTTTACATATCAAAGTAACAATTGAAAGTATTATTTCACATATTAATTACAAATGTGACATCAGAGCAATTATTTAAAAACAACTGGTTTCATAAAATATTACACTAACCACCTGAAATCTCTAAAATAAAAAGAACGACATACCCAAACCACTTTTTTTGACTGTTTATTGGCCTGCCACTGTTTTAAACACAAAAAAAGAGAGGTCGAAGCCTCTCTCTGTATTTCACATGGTTTAGTGATTTATTTTGAAACCATAACCATCGCTGGACGAATCACACGACCGTTAAGCTCGTAGCCTTTCTGCATCACGAACATTACTGTGTTTGGCTCGTGATCTGGGCTCTCTTGAATCGACATTGCTTGGTGCAGCTCTGGGTTGAACGCTTCGCCTTCAGGGTTGATCTCTTTAAGACCAAACTTAGCCACTACGTCTACAAACGTTTTGTGAGTCAGCTCAACACCTTCAAACAGAGGCTTAACCACTTCGTTTTCACCATCAGCTGCTTGCATAGCACGCTCTAGGTTGTCGATAACTGGTAGCAGCTCTTCAGCAAACTTGTTTAGAGCAAATTTACGCGCTTTATCGATCTCTTGCTCTGTACGGCGGCGCATGTTTTCAACTTCAGCTTTTGCACGTAGAACAGAATCTTGCTGATCTTTTACTTTCGCTTCGCTCGACAACAAAGCTGCTTCTAGTTGAGCGATCTTTGCTTCTTGCTCATCCGCTGCTTCTTCAGTTTGCGCTTCTGCTTCAACTTTTTCTGCCTCAGCGATGATCTGATCTAGCTCTTCTTCCGTTACTTTGTTTTCTTCGTTGCTCATGATATCTCCAGAATTCAGTTTTCTATGCCAGTGAGCGGCGTATTAGCGCCCAATTTGATATAAAACACTCGCATAGTCATTCAACTTGCCTTTATTATGGGGATGAAGAATTTTGATTCAAGCCTAATTCGTTTGGAAACCGTATGAAAAAGCCATTTGAAGTCATCGCCATTATCGGTAAACCTCGAGATCAACAAGCAATTCAGACTCATAGAGAGCTGTATCAGTGGTTAAGTACCGAAGGCTATCAAGTCTTTGTTGATGACCGATTAGCCACTATCTTAGATGACATTCCTAAAGATCGATTCTCTAGTTTGGTGGAACTCGGTAAACGAGCAGACTTGGCGATCGTCGTCGGTGGTGATGGCAACATGCTCGGTGCAGCTCGAATCTTGTCTCGCTTCGACATCTCAGTGATCGGTGTAAACCGTGGCAACCTCGGCTTTTTGACCGATCTCAATCCCGAGAACTTCCAATCTGCATTAACCGATGTACTCAATGGCGAGTTCATGGAGGAAGAGCGCTTCCTGCTTGAAACGGAAATCCACCGCCACGGCCAGATCAAAAGCCACAACGCAGCACTTAACGAAGCGGTACTCCACCCAGGCCAAGTTGCTCACATGATCGAGTTTGAAGTCTACATTGATGATAGCTTCGCCTTCTCACAACGCTCAGATGGCTTGATTGTCTCAACACCAACTGGCTCTACCGCCTATTCACTCTCTGGTGGCGGCCCTATCCTCTCTTCAAGTTTGAATGCCATTTCTTTGGTACCAATGTTCCCGCATACGCTATCAAGCCGACCTTTAGTGGTTGATGGCAAGCGCCACATTAAACTGATCGTCTCCCCAGACAATCGCGGCACTCAAGAAGTCAGCTGTGACGGCCAGATTTCTTTACCTGTTTCACCGGGCGACGAAATCCATATCTACCAAAGCCCGAACGTGCTTAAGCTGATCCACCCTAAGGATTACAGCTACTACCACGTTCTACGTAACAAACTTGGATGGTCGAGTAAGTTATTCTAAGCTCACAACGAAGAAAATTTGAAAGGTTGGCGACATGCCAGCCTTTTTTATTGCCTGAAATCCAAACGCTCCCTCACCTTTTAAGCCTTTTTCACACCGTCATTCCAGAACCGAGGGACGAGGTGTCTGGAATCTCTTTTCGCAAATAGACATCAATATCAGTTACCTACAAACGAAGTTTGATTTGATCGATCTCACAAAAAATATTCACCTGTTCACTTTACTGTATAAAGAAACAGTATATACTGAGCTTATATACAGTATTGTTCAGTTATACAGGTAAATAAAAATGCTGGCTCATCTAAGTGTTAATAATTTCGCTATTGTTAAGTCTTTACAGCTAGAACTTTCTAAAGGCATGACAACCATTACCGGTGAAACCGGTGCGGGTAAATCTATTGCTATCGATGCGTTGGGCTTATGCCTTGGCGGTAGAGCCGACGCAGGCATGGTGCGACAAGGTGAAGAGAAAACCGAAGTCAGTGCCGCATTTTTACTGGATAACAACTTACACGCGACTCGTTGGCTAGAAGATAACGAGCTACTGGATGGTAGCGAGTGTATTCTTCGTCGTACCATCTCGAAAGAAGGCCGTTCGCGCGCCTTCATTAATGGCAGCCCTGTTCCGCTCTCACAACTAAAATCATTAGGACAGCTGCTTATTAATATCCATGGTCAGCACGCACACCATCAGTTGATGAAAAGTGACTACCAGATGGCGATGCTTGACCAATACGCAGGCCACCTTAACCTGCTGAAGTCGACTCGCAACGCTTACCAAACGTGGCGTCATGCAGACAATCACCTGAAAGAGTTGCGTGAAAACAGCCAGCAAAACCAAGCACAAAAACAGCTGCTTGAGTACCAAATCAAAGAGCTTAACGAGCTCTCACTTGGGGAGGAAGAATATGAAGAGCTTGAACAAGAGCACAAACGCCTATCCAACAGTGGTGAGCTTGCATCAACCTGTCAGCAAGCTATCGAGCTTATTTACGAAGGTGAAGAAGTTAATGCGCTTGGTATTCTGCAATCGGCCAATCACTCCCTAATCCAATTGGCTGAACTGGATGAAAGACTGGCTGAACTACCGAACATGCTCTCTGAAGCAATCATTCAGATTGAAGAGACCAACAGCGAGCTAAGAACTTACCTTGATAGTATCGATGTCGACCCAGGTCGTATGGCATTTGTAGAAGAGCGCTTCTCAAAGGTGATGTCGATGTCGCGTAAGCACCACGTGTTACCAGACGAGCTATATCAGCATCATCAAGATCTCCTACAACAGATCGAAGCGTTGGATTGTTCTGATGAAAAACTGGATGAGTTGGCGAATGAAGTAGAACAGCACTACCAAGGTTTTGTTGCAAAAGCAGAAAAGCTACACAAATCTCGTGTTCGCTATGCTAAAGAGCTCAATAAACTGATCACGCAAAGCATGCACGAACTGAGCATGGAAAAAGCGCAATTCGCAATAGAGGTAAACAACACCAATACTCACCCATCGCCACTGGGTATGGACAACGTGACCTTTATTGTTTCCACCAACCCGGGACAGCCAATGCAGCCGATCGCGAAAGTGGCCTCTGGTGGTGAGCTGTCACGTATTTCATTAGCGATTCAGGTGATCACCGCCCAGAAAGTCGATACCCCTAGCCTGATCTTCGATGAAGTCGATGTGGGTATCAGTGGCCCAACGGCTGCAGTCGTTGGTAAAATGCTGCGTACTCTGGGTGAATCGACACAAGTCATGTGTGTGACTCACTTACCGCAAGTTGCTGGCTGTGGTCACCAACAGCTGTTCGTAGCTAAGAGCACCAAAGCAGGCAAAACAGAAACGCAAATGCACACGCTTGATGAGCAACAACGTATTTCAGAGCTTGCAAGATTGCTAGGCGGCAGCCAGATCACCGATTCAACACTGGCTAACGCAAAAGAGCTGTTAATCGCCGCTTAGATTAAACTTTCGCCAAATACCTGATAGTTTTCTGAAAAAGATTGGCAATTTTGCAACTTATTTCAAAATTGCCAGTCATATTAAGTTCAAAGCGCAAGGAGCTTTTTACTTCTTGCTGGAGCTTGTTTATTATCAGGCAGTATTTTAGCGAAGAAAGATCTCAGACTATGCGAATTAAGAAGTGGTTAGTTGCAGTTCCACTTGCACTAACAATGTTGACCGGTTGTTCTCTATTAGAAAAGTTGGTTTATCGAATTGACATCAATCAGGGTAACTACGTTGAACAAGAAGCGGTCGACCAACTTAAATTTGGTATGACCAAAACACAAGTTCGTTACGTTATGGGTTCACCTATGCTGATTGAAAACGGCTACCCTGACACGTGGTACTACATCTACCACCATCAAAAAGGCCACGAAGATGCGATCCAGAAAAACCTCGTAGTTAACTTTGACGCGACAGGCACGCTTGTGAGCATCAACGGTGACTTTGAAGCGAGTGACGAGTTTTTCGAGA
The DNA here is from genome assembly GCF_030248535.1 of Vibrio sp. D404a. GTDB lineage: Bacteria > Pseudomonadota > Gammaproteobacteria > Enterobacterales > Vibrionaceae > Vibrio. The sequence goes on from NZ_JAHGAJ010000004.1 coordinate 9,458, forward strand.
GCCTTCGATAAAGCGACTTCTGCTGAACAGATACTAAAAAGCCTGCATCACGCAGGCTTTTTGCTATTTGATTTTCGGCTTTAAACGCAACTAAGCGATTGCAGCAGTAGCTATTTAGATGCAGCAGCCTTTGCTTGTTCTGCACGCTTACGGCGGATCTCTTTTGGATCAGCCAGCAGTGCGCGGTAAATCTCGATACGGTCTTTGTCGCGAACCGTGGCATCGAGTTTCACGTTGCGGCTGTATACGCCGACCTTATTCTTAGATAGGTCGATCTCTGGGTAAAGTTCAAGCACGCCCGACTGGCCAATGATCTCTTCAACTGTCGCGTTCTTGTTTACTACCAGTGTGAATACACGCTGCTCATGTGGCAGTGCGTACACCACTTCAACGTGGATCATGTCTGATTCAATGCTCATGCTTAATACACCTGCTTAGCACGTTGCGTAAACGCGTTCACCATATTGCTGGTGAGCTCATTGAAAATCTTACCAAAAGCCATCTCAATCATGCGGCTAGAGAATTCAAACTCAAGCTTCAATTCCACTTTGCACGCTTGCTCGTCCAAAGGGGTAAAGTACCAACCGCCCTGCAGCTTCTTAAATGGGCCGTCCACCAGCTCCATTAAAATCTCTGCACCTTCCGCGAGGCGATTTGATGTTGTAAATGTTTTGCTAATACCAGCTTTCGATACATCAACCGAAGCCACCATTGCTGAATCTGAAGATTCGATCACACGAGAACCAGAACAACCCGGCAAAAACTCAGGATAACGAGCAACATCATTGACCAAGTCAAACATCTGGTCAGCACTAAATGATACTAATGCTGAACGAGTAACCTTTGGCATATAGACTCCTGTTAAAGACAGCGTTACATTAAACAAACCACAATTTTAATGGTATTGAGCCAGAGCGCAAATAAAAAGGATTCCCCATCTTTCGCGCAATCCGTATAATGAGGCCATTATGGCAAAGAAAAAATCAAAATCAAAAGCGGGTAGTAATACCATTGCGCTAAATAAGAAAGCTCGCCACGAATATTTCATCGACGATGAGATTGAAGCGGGGCTTGAGCTACAAGGCTGGGAAGTAAAATCCCTACGTGAAGGCAAAACGAACATCGCAGAAAGCTACGTCTACATCCGAGACGGTGAAGCATTCATCAGTGGCATGACTATCACTCCACTAACACAAGCAAGTACGCACATTGTCGCGAACCCAACACGTGTCCGTAAACTCCTAATGTCGAGAAAAGAGCTCGACAACCTATTCGGTCGTATTAACCGTGAAGGCATGACGCTAGTTGCAACATCGCTATACTGGTCTCGCTCTTGGGCGAAAATCAAAATTGGCGTAGCAAAAGGTAAGAAGCTGCACGACAAACGTACTGATATGAAAGAAAAAGATTGGGCTCGCGATAAAGCACGAATTATGAAGAGTAATTTGCGTTAATCTTGAGCACTTGAACTGCACAGTGCTAGACAGGCATAGCTTTTCTGGTACTATGCAAGAACACTTTGGGGCTGATTTAGGATTCGACAGGAATTTTGCAGTCTGAGGTGCATGCCGTGGGGCGGTTGGCCACGTAAAAAGCCGCAAAAAAATAGTCGCAAACGACGAAAACTACGCACTAGCAGCTTAATAACCTGCTCAGAGCTCTCTCGCCCTAGCTTCCGCACGTAAGACGGGGAATAACGAGAGATCAAACCCAAACGCGCTAGCCCGGATTTTCCCACCTGAGAGATGAACGGCGAATTATAATTCAGGTTAGCCTTTAACTAGCGTGTCGGTTCGCAGGTTACTGGTGAATTTAAAGATCGACTAAGCATGTAGTGCCAAGGATGAATGGTTTCTGGACGCGGGTTCAACTCCCGCCAGCTCCACCAATTCTACATTTAAAGACGTCCCAGGGCGTCTTTTTTTGTATCTACGACAACGTAAAATCAACAACTTAGCGTATCATCGCGTCCCATTACATCCCACCACTTCTTTGCTTTTTAGGTACATTGCAAGGTACACTGAATTTAGTTCATTAACTTGGTGTACCCATTATGGCAAAGATCACGACAAGACTGACCGACAAGGAAATCAAAGCCTCCAAACCTGGTGATAAAGAATACAACCTTTTTGACGGAGAGGGCTTACGCTTACGTATCAAGCCTAATGGCTCAAAACACTGGATACTGAACTATCACAGACCAACCAATCGAAAGCGTACTAACTTAAGCTTAGGCAAGTATCCTGACCTTTCTCTTGCAAATGCACGTAAAAGTGCATTAGAGGCAAAAGAACTGATCGCTCAAGGAATTGATCCTCAGGAAGAAAGAAAGAGATTATTAAACGAACACAAAGCAACTCATGAACACACTTTCAGTCTGATCGCGGCAAAGTGGTTTGAAATCAAAAAAGATTCGGTTACGGCTGATTACGCTATAGATATCTGGCGTTCACTCAAACTACACATACTACCTTCATTGTCGAATACCCCTGTAAAAGATATCGATGCTCCCATGATTATTGAGCTTCTAAAACCGATTGAAGCCAAAGGTAGCCTTGAAACCGTCAAACGCCTTGCTCAAAGGCTCAATGAGATAATGAACTATGCTGCCAATTATGGACTTATCAAAGCCAATCCCCTCACTGGGATCAAAGCTGCTTTCAAAAAACCGAAGAAAAAGAACATGGCAGCACTCGCTCCTACTGAGTTGCCAGAGCTCATGAGCGCAATTGCTAACGCCAGCATCAAACGAACAACACGCTGTTTGTTGGAGTGGCAACTGCACACCATGACACGCCCAACAGAGGCTGCTGGTGCACGTTGGGATGAGCTAGATTTAGATAATAAGGTTTGGATCATTCCCGCTGAGAGAATGAAAAAGCGAAGAGAGCATCGCATTCCGCTCACAGAGCAGATGCTAGCTATATTAGAAGTGATTAAACCAATTAGTGGACATCGGGATTACATCTTCCCTTCTGACAGAGATCCTCAAAAGCCGTGTAACAGCCAAACAGCAAATATGGCACTAAAACGAATGGGATTTGCCGGAAGGCTTGTTAGCCATGGTCTTCGTTCACTAGCAAGTACGACGCTTAATGAGCAAGGCTTTGAATCCGACTTGATAGAAGCTGCTCTTGCTCACGTAGATGATAACCAAGTTCGCAGTGCCTATAACCGTACCGACTACTTAGAGCGTCGAATCCCTATGATGTGCTGGTGGAGCGGGCATATAGAAGAGGCCGCCAAAGGCAGCCTCTCTGTTACGGGAACTAGAACTTTAAAAGTGATTGGGTAGGAGTCCTAATGAAACAACTAAACACTTACGATACAAAAGAAGAAGGCGAAGCAGCATTAGCTAAAATCGATGAGCCCAAACGTCTTGCTAGTGAGCGTGACAGTACCGAAACCATATATAACTTATTTGGTACACCTAGCTAGGGAAACTTCTACAGGCTGGGAATGTTTAATCTAGTAGAACTCAAAGTCATTGTTCAGAAAAAGCAAAACGGTCAACCCTATGATGAAAAAAAGCATTGTGAAATCATTACGATGCTTCAGTACGCTGCTAAAAGTTTCGAATTAGAAGTTCCAAAACACTGGTTGTAACTAATTCAGTTAAGTTGAATTAGTTAATCTCTTCCGGATTTATTTCAATCCCTCGAATAATAGCACTAGCTGTTTGCCTGCGTGCGCCCCCCTTGCTCCCATCAACCCTTCGAGCAAGAGACTCTAATGCGGTATTCACGATTAGTACTGGTGTATCAACATGCCCATCGCCTTGTCGAGGAAATTTTGCATCAATAATACCGGCAGTTAGCGAGACCTTCATATCTCTAGGGACCTCTCTAATTCTAACTGCTGTGTCTCGCTTACTAAATTGTTCTTCTAGTGCTCGAAGTATCACTGTTGCATTATCATCGAGTTTGCTGGTTTTGAGTTTTGAAGACATCAGTGAACGAACAACCTGATTGTTCAATAGCACCTGAGCCTTAGCTTGAAGTAGGTTGTTCCTCTCTACATTTGCTATTTTGCTTTGGTTTCGGTGGGTGTCTTTGGCGAACTTATCTATCTGCATCTGAGCGCGTTGGACGCTAGTTTTATCGTCACAAGCCTTGGCTTCATCGGCTGCGAGAGCTTGTTTCACAGAGGTTGCCAGTTGCATTCGGTTGTTATGATCTAAATACGCAATAGCTGCACATTCAATGTTGTCTTCTTTTGAGTGGAGAACTTGGCAGACTGGTTTGTCAATTTTCTCCACTACGAAGTTAAGCAGTCGTTCAAAAATAGGCTCACCATAGGTGGCGAAGTACGCATGCGAGCCATCCGGTAGACCCGTATCAAATAAAGACCTATCGATAGTTAATACAGAGCCATCAACGATCGATTCAATGCCATTTAAGATAAGGTATTTTCCACAATCACTCAGCTTGCAGCCAATTTCTTTGAGGAATTCTGATTCAATTAGGGTTTGCCAAATTTCAGTTAAATAAACCGGCAGCGGCTCTTTGCGATATGTTTGGCTGAGCCTTACATACACATTAAACATTTCCTCCACAGGCACTTCCATAAGCTTATTGTTAGCCTGTTGGATTTTGGCTCGGTCCATTGCAGCCTGTTCTACCTGTTTTTCGGTCATCGTACCTTCGGCCAATTTTTGGAACTCTTCTGTGGTGACAGGAAGCATTGAGAACTGTTGTGTTCCCACCACAAGATTTGCGCTAGCCAAGCGATTTAATAAGCGTTCATAGACAAATTGCTCTGCAGAGTCCGCAAAACATAGGTTGAGAACAAAAATCTCTTTATGAGTCTGCCCGATACGATCGATACGACCAATACGCTGTTCAACCTTCATTGGGTTCCAAGGCAGGTCATAGTTAACAAGCAAGTCAGAGGTTTGTAAGTTAAGACCCTCAGCGGCTGCGTCGGTACAGAGTAAAATATCGATATGGCCCTGAACAAATCGATGCTTGATCACATCACGTTCTACACCCACCATTTGATTCTTGTTTGGATCGTAGTAATGCCCACCTTCACCTGAATAGGTACCTATGAGTAGTTCAGGGAATTTGGCTTGTAGTCGCTCCCTGATGTCATGAAGGGTGTCGAGAAAGCGGGTAAAAATTACGGTTTGCTTAATGCGCTTGCCATCGATACGAGGCTTGAGTGCGGTCAGTAACGCTCTAAACTTATTCGAGTCCTCATAGATATCAGCCAACTCACCTAGTAATGAGTCGAGCATATCGCGTTCCCACCTTAAATCATCTTTGGTTCTGTTGTTGAGCAGCATTTCAACGGCGTCAACGTCATCGTCACCACCGTCAATAAGTAACTCCTGAAGCTCCTCATTATCGGTAGGGTCCATACTGTATTTCAGCTGCTCAATGAGCGTTGCTTCCACCTTTGTTTTACGGCGCGAGAGTGTCAGCTGTAATGCCTTAAGGCTGGATGCAAATCGTAAGCGCAAGAAGCTTAAATAGAAGCCTAAAGCAACCTGACCTGGTTCATTGAGCCCACTAGCCAGAAGCTGCTCTCTCAGTCCTTCGCAATATTCACCGAGCAGACCATCTACGCGAGCCTCTTTCTTGGTAAAGGTTATGCGTGGTGTTGGAATAACTGTTCTATCGGCAAGATTTGCACTAAGCTTGCCTTTCTGACGATAAATTTTAAGTAAATCACGCGTATGGCGCTGCATCACTCGTGACAGTGGGGCTGCAGCAAACAATAGTCTTGCTAAGGCGGCTAGCTCATGTTGCATTGGGATCGTGCCACGATTTAACCATTGCTCCAGTGAAATCTTCGACATAGGATCAATTACTACGTCGTTGAGGTATCGCCAGAGTTTCGGGTCCAGGTTTTCTACCGTCGTAACGGATTTACGAATAAAGTCCCATTCTTCCTGCTTTAACTTTTCGCCAGAGGCAACGGCATTAACAAGGCGATAATAAGCTAGCATCAAGGACGGATCGTATTGAAATGCTCCAACGCGATTGGTTAAACGAATCAAGTCGCTCACTTCCACAGGATCAAGCTGCATGGGTGTTGCAGTCGCTAAGAGCAAAGAGTGAGTGTTGCCACGCATGTGATCGGCAATGGTCTGATACAGCTGATTAAAACGGGGAAAGCCTCTCGTCCCACGCTGAGAGTTTTGCCGACGGGCATAGTGAGCCTCATCCACCAAGGCCAGATCGAATTTATCCGCTTGATCCAGCAATCGGCGTCTTTCCTTTCTCGCCATTAAACCTGTCGATACAATCGTTAAGTTGGGGCTATATAAACTGCCGATGGACTTTTTCTCTTCAAGAGGAAAGATCGATTCAGTTTGCGGTGATGGAGATGCTGTTACTCGGTCAAACCCAAGATAAAACTTGGTTGCCATTTCACGTTGCCACTGTCGTGTCAAGCTGGCTGGAGCTGCGATAAGGATACGTTTTGCGCGCATACTCAAGTACAGTGAGCGGAATGCTAGGCCTGCCTCAATGGTTTTACCCAATCCAACCTCGTCACACATCAGGTGCGATGCTGGAAAGTTCTCGATGATTCGTCGAGCAACCACTTCTTGATGGGGCCAAGGCTCAACTGGCGCTGTATACATGCCAACATACTCACCATTAGGCATCAAAGGCGCGTATTTCAGTGCGGTAAAACGCAATGCATCCTTGCTGGAAATCTTAGGTTGTTCAAGCTCAGCAGGGTGGTTATCTATCTCTACTGGAACCGTGATGCTTTCCGAAAAACGCAGTAGCTTTTCACGCACTGCTGAAGGCAAGTCCTTAACTACAAATGCGGGATGGATATTCTTCCACATTGCATCAAATGATCGCGCTGCATCTGCAATTTTTGCTCGCTCTTTTTTTCCTTCCCAAGAGCAATCAACGTCCACATTCTCTGCATTACGTTTCAGCGCGGTTTCTGATTCATTCCAGGAACCACTGGCATAAAGAGTTTCTCCATCCTTCCCCTCTTCGAAGTCATATCCCAACGCCCACTTTTCATGCACGTAGCCATCTTCACTGGAATCTAGGCTTATCGCTTCACCAGTTTGAGCATGCTTTCGCAAGGCGACTTTTATTTCTAAGTGGCCATGGGCAACCATCCAAGAAAGTAACTCCACACCGCGTTCAGCTTCTTCTGGCCATTGTTCTGTGCCGGCAAGCTCCTGATCAAGATGAGATTCAAGAATGGCGTGCTGGCCGTTTATAATGGCTTGCACATCTTTAGGTGTCATATCGACGCCAGCAATCAGACGCATTTTGCCATCACGATTTACAAAAGAGGTCATGCCTCGACTGGCAAGGGCAAGCGACGATGAGCGGAAGAAACCAGCTACCCGGTCATAGCGAACAATTCGCTGTAACAAAGGCACATAAAATTCCCGCAGAATATCTACGGCAGGCTCTCCCGGCGCTCTCACTTGAGATGTTTTATAACTGTACTCCCAGGAAAAGTCCTTTAATGGCATTTAATCGCAACCCTCATTATTTTTTACCTCATGGTTAAATCGATATTGACTGCTAAGTAGGTGTACCATCATTTGATTTCTTTGGGCAATATCATCTTTTTGCCACTGCTCGATCGTTGAAAGTGATACATCTTTGCCATTCGACTCGAATTTTAGGTTGTTCAAATACAAACCATTTTTGTAGCCAATATCGATTTTATGGCCCGCAGCGGTGATTTCAGTTTTCGATTGCTTCCTGTCGAAACTTTGATTTGATAGGCGGGAGTTGTAACCACTTAAAGTAAGATTACCCAGGCAATGAACGCTCTCATCTTGGATCTCTTTTGCTAAACTGGTATCTCCCCCTGCAATCATATCTACCCAATGGGCTGGAATATTCTCACCCTGAGGGAATATGTGCTCTACAGTCCAAATATATTGCCCTTTGTTGTTCCTTGCCCAGAAATCTGGTTTGTATTCGCGACTATGAGCTCGTTCATCCAGTTTTACTAATACATAACGAGCCATTTGCTTATTGTAATAGAACAAATTGTCGCTCAGTGCAGATTCGAATGATTCAAGTGAGGCGGGCTCTCCACGGCCTTTGCAGTAGGCGGTAATAACAAAGTCAGAATCGATAGTTTGGTTTATCTTTATTCTTGATTCGCAAGCTTCAACAACATCAATTTGTAACTGATCAAGGTCTCGCGTACTGGGGGTGTCTGTAATATTTCTCCGAACAAAATACTTCTGCAAAAAATTTACAACACTAAGTAAGGTATCAGCACTAGCGAAGTGCTTTTCATCCAGAGTCATCAAGTACATCAGCAGGGTATTTGAAGGCACTGCGCCGATCCGGTTTAGATCTACGAGTGCCAACCCTAACGGGGTACTCTCATCTGGCTGAGTAATTTCTCCGTAAACTTTAGCTTTTGCTACTAAATCATCAAAAATAAACTTGGCATTGCTTTCAATGATTTTCTCGTAAATAGCAATCAGAGTTGAAGAAGTTGCTTTGGCCGTAAAAGATGGCTGGCCAATTTTCTCTCTATGCTTAAAGGCGTTATAGAACTGTCTTAGAAAACGGTCCTCCACATCTTCAATGTCTTCTAGCATTTCTTGCCAAAACTCATACGCATCATCGATAGAAACGTCGTGTTGGCGTTCCATTTCAGCCAGCATTTTGTTTTTTATGATATCAACAGCTGTTAAAGGCACGCCTCGGTTGTTAAGCGTTTCAAAAAGGCGAAAGGCATTAGCGTGAGAGTTGACAGAGATATGGACTAATTGCAGTTGGTTGATTTTGTCTGCCAACAGCATTAATGCATCAATTGAATTCGGCAAACGATCTAAAAAATAGCGATAAGCTTTCGCCATAAGCCTGTTACCAAAATGGCTTGGGCACCTTACGGTATCGACTAATAGACCAGAGGTTGAAAGAATATACAGATAGTCATCTAGATTATGATTTTGGCTGGATGGTTGAACCCGCAATAATACAACACGCTTACCTGACTTGATTGCCCCGCGCTGATCTGCGACGTCAGCTTTAATTTTTCTTACGAGCTGTAACCCTATGCCTCGACGTTTGGCTTTTATCTCATCAAAGTCATCTTCATCAAAATCTTCTTCGTTTTCTGCTGCGTCTACACAGAGACTTAACTTCTGGTACAAAGCTGCAATCAACAAAGAGAGAGTAGTCATACGCTGTTGGCCATCGACCAACTCAAATACAAGGTCGTGTCCAGGCTTGCGCTTGCTATTCTCGTCAATGCAAATAATCGAGCCTATGAAGTGTCCAGCTTCATTTTCATCAATGTCATCAAATAACTGAGTCCAATTGTTCTGTCGCCAACTATAAGCTCGCTGGTATTTAGGGACATGGTAGTGTTCATTGCCATTATCAGACTGAATGATCTTTGAAAATGTTTGTTCAGACGCTTGCATGAAAAATTCCGTGTTGTGCTAACTGAGGCCTAATTCTGTTAGGCCTCTCTGTTTACTGTCTTAAGCCAAATAGCAGTGCTCGGGCTTCGTTACGTGCCTCTGGCGTTTCGGCTTCCTCTCCCCAAACCTCAAGTAAGTCGAGAATGATGTTGTCATTGCCTTCACGCTGTTCATCTAAATAGGCGCGTGCTACCGGCACATCACCTTCGCGGAACTTCAGCAACAAGCCATGCAGTACATCCCAATCTGATTGTGGTTTAGCAACCCGGCGAGCACTGCGCTCATGTGGCTTAGTCAAACGCAACTTAGAGCCTTTCTTCACAAGTGGTGCAGCGTAGCCTTTGTCCTCGGCAGCTTGACCTGCAACGGCAGTACGGCCACTGATTTCGGTGTTAATGCCCACCATGCGGCCTTCGATACCGTAACCACCGGTGCGGGTTTCTAGGCTAATATTAAGCGAGCGCGACAAGTTCAATACTTCCGTAAAGGAAGCGTCGTTATGCCCCCAAATACCGTACATGGTTAGCGCCATAGCGGTTTCAGTATCTAAATCGTCAACTGAGATATTGCCATCCGTAATCACTTTTATCTGGTGTTCTGCAACGACTCGACTGGCTTCGTTCATGGCGCGAATCGGTGATACCTCTTCATCGCCATCCATTACAGGCCAGTTTTCACTTAATACCTGTAAGGCGCGGCCGTAACAGGCGATCATCTGGTCAACGGCGTTGAGTTTTAGTGGTCTAAATTCATCAAGGCCTGCTTCTACAGCAGAGCGAATTTGGTGTTGTACGCCTGTGCCGCCTAGGCCTGACCAGAATGCGACTTGCTGATTATTTAAAGCGCGCTTACGGCAAGTAATAAAAATTGTACTGGCTGCAGAGGCCATATTCATTTGGTGGGTCGAGTAACCACTCTCAGATTCAACTGGGAAGCAGGACGTAATTTCCCATCCTGATTCAATCAATGAGCGAGTTAAGGTTTCCCAGGCATCTTGCGCTTTATGGGTGAACATCAGAGTCATCACACCGTCATCTTTAACGACTCGGCGAGACTCAGCAAATATTTCACCCATCAGCTTTTCATACTCGGCTTTGGCATTTTTTGCAGAGCCATCTCTAGCTGGGTTGGCAACGGCTTCTTCTTGTTTATTCGTTAATCGTGACCAGGATAATTCAGGATATAGATCTTTTAATGTTCGCTTCTGCCAAACATAGTAGTAATCCGATAATTCGGAATATTGAACATTGTCATAATAAGGAGGATCCATGCAGACAAGGTCAACGCTTTTATCCTTCACAGGCTCAATATGAACTCCGCTACCATTAATGATGGAAAGGTTTTGCCTTTCTAAATTAACAGAGTTTTCAACCAAGCCTTGAATACCCTGATACGCATCAAGAACTTGTGCCAATCCCCATTTTGAACCGGAGTTAGGTCCAGAAAGAATTATTTCGCCATAAGTCCACTTCAACGAAAAGTCATGGCGGCCAAAAGTGCCAACAATTACGCCGCGCCCAAAATGCCAACGAGTTTGTTTACTGCTGTAATCGACGACTTTGTCTATAGCAAACTGTAGGTACGTTATCACCGCTCTTCCGCGCTCTTGGCCTAACTCAGATATGATCTGGGGCTTTAACTGGCTAAGGGTTTCCATCGCTGTTAAATGGCCAAGCAGCTGTCGATCATTAAATAGCTTGTACCAACGCTCCATGCCATATTTAGCTGGTCTCATGTCGTTCCCATCAGGGAATTTTTCCGTTGGTATTAAGCCTTTTTCATCGAAGCGATCCCACTGTGCTTTTAACTCAGCACTTGCCGCCTCAATCGCGTCGTAATCTATTTGGTTTGGTGAGCGGAAAAAGCGAACTTTTTCTATTTTTACTTCACCTTTCCTTGGGCCTGTAGTGAAGTACTGCGGCAGACCGTTTTTGTCTAATTTGGGCTGGTGGCGAACTGCAACCACTGCGTAGAGTTCATCTTTCCATTGGCCGTGAATAGATTCACCACGCGCCTGAGACTTGATTTCATCAGCTTCAATTGCCTGCTTGCAGTGAACACATTGACCGATACCGCGCTTGCACGTTGCTTGTTCAGGATCTTCACCATTAGGGCCTTTGCCATTTTTTGCTTGATAGGTTTCAAAGCGGTAGGTGGCAGATGAGCCTGTACCAGAAGTAACTACTTTAACGCCCCACTGGTCTTTCGCTTCTTTAGATAGCCAATGTGTATTCAACAGCGGTGTTTTGGCGCTGCAACTTGGACAGGTGACTTGGCGGCAGTAGAGAATCCCACTTTGATCGAATTCAGGAGCATTAAATTGATCAAATAAATCTGGGCAATTTTCTAAATGATTTTTTAATCGCTTTTTCTCATGCTCTGGCAAGGGAGAAAAAGGCGTGAATGGCGCCATTTCACGTTCAACTCGCTCTAGCAGCTTATGTCCCCAGCTCTCAATATCTTGATATAAGGACTCTCCATATCTGGCAGGAAAGTCTAAGGTTGCATGCAATATGGTGCTAGCAACTGGATTCAACTCATTGGCAATAACGTTATGACCTAGGCGCAGAGCTTCAAATGGAATAGAGCCACCGCCAGAGGTGGGATCAAGGACTGTCAGACCTGAAGGTAGCGGCGCATGGTCGTTTTGATAAGCCCGGCCATAACCGTATAAGTCTTGAGCATCCCATTTGATTGTAGAGCCAAGAGCTTCTTTCACTTCATTGGATTTAGCGAATTCGATACGCTCGTTGGTATGAGATGGGTCGCCCATAACGCGTTTAACACTTAACACCTCACCGCTGTGTAATTGGCCAAGATACTGAGACTCTTGTTCCCATCGGTGTAATACAGGATTATTGGCAAGCTCTGCTGAGTGTTGTTTAAGCTGTGCAATGGTGTCTAAATTTTTCGCTCTTCTTGCAACCTCTTTGTCAAAAGCTCGCAACACAACGGCGTCTACTTTTAGTGATTCAATAGAGCCTGATTTTTCAATCCGTTCCAGTAGCTTACCTGTGAGCACCCACTGGCCACCAGTAAGTTCGACAACCTGCTTTTCGATACCTAACTCTTTAACAAATGCCTCAACATTTGTATTTTCAGGTAGTAGTGAACCTGCAATGGCTGCTCGGCTTGGTGTTAATGGTCGACGAGCCCACCACACATGTAAAAAATACAATGGTGGGAGGGCAGAACTTGCGCCGCGCTCCCTAGCGGTTTCGGCACCTACCTGGTGGCAAGGAAAGCCTGCCTCAATCAGTCGTCTATCGGTCATCACGTTCAATTACCTTAATTTGTTCAGCTGGCGAGTAATGCCAACATCATTATTTGTTGTGCCACATAGCATGATACGCAGCCCAGAGACTGCCCAGCGGTTGGCATCGACACCATAGTGAGTGGTGCGGCCTAGCCAGTAGGCAGCCTCTTCGCGGCTAAATCGCTGTACTCGTCGGGCGAGCAGTTCAAGGCGGTCAGGGTTGTGAAGACGAGACTGTAACTTCACAATCAATGCAATTTTTGCCCCGGCTTCTTCATCTAAAGGCAGGTTATCTCGTAGCTTGAACCCTTCCTGGCTAATAAAGCGTTGTAGGTCTAAGGGCACGCCCCCATCATCAACCACTTGCTCTAAAATAGGTTTGAGGCGCGGCGAAAGTATTTTTAAGTTTTCACCGTATAAGGTGCCTCGATCACGCAGGCTACCAAGTTTTTTACCGCTTTCTGAGGTTTCTTTTTCAACGCGTTCCTTGATCACCAAAACCGTACCGGTGTGATCAGCAAGCTCAGTAAAGCGCAAGACAAAAGGCGCTGTGCGCCAGCGATTCTTTAAGGTCTTGTCGAAGAGCTCTTGTAACGTCAGTTTCTTTTTAGTCATCAGCTTGTTTTACCAAATCTAAAAATGCACAGTCTTCAGGTGCATTTTGAATGTCGATCATTGCCTGACTGTCATCGCCTACTGTTGTTAAATCGGCAAGTACCTCAAACAATTCACTTAATGCCTTCATGTCTTTGCTGGTGGCATTGATTAAGTCAAGATTTAACTTGCCACCGCCTGGTAATTGTAAATAAGCCAGGCGCAAAGTATCGGGCTCGGTTGTTGCTCCTCGGCTGTATAGGGAGCTGATCTTATTGAGCTGTTTATGCAGCGCTATTGCAAGTCCATGGCCTTGTTTTGTGTAGCGGGTATCTTCCGGTTGTACCCAACCTTTCTCTGCTGCCGTTGCAGGCGTAACGAGCATGTCGTCTTCCTGCGTTTGGTGGAACATGGCAGAAGAGCCATAGATTAGGTTCGGGTTGTCTTCATCGCTTGGTCCACGTACTTCATAGGTATACACGCGGCCGGTCTGGACGATGTTATCTACCGCTTGCAAGACAGTGCTGTTTTGCACGCTGCCATGCTTTTCTTGAACCTTTTCGATGACTTCTTTGACCTTGGTGCAAGGCTCTTCGGTCATCACTTGTTCAACCCACTGAGTCACTTGCTCTACCGCCGGTTCGGCTTCTGGGTTCCAGCCACGCTGCTTGGCGCCTTGCTCAGATACCAACTTCCAGCCTTTCTCGGACAAGTTAACGTCTAGTGGGATTCCACCGGTTTCGCGGCTGTGGAAGTGTTCCGGTTTGGTGGATTCGCTTGATTCCATGCGATACAGACACCATTGGCCTTTCTCTACACCGCTGCGAATGATTTGTTCCAGTACGCGCTGATTATCCAAAATTGGCCAGCGACGGTTTTGATTAAACTGGTTGCTGATTTGCTCCAAAGATGGGGTTTGGCTAATGCTACCAAAAATAAGTTGGCCTAGTTGAAGCAACATGGATTGTGTCGCCGCGGCTTCAGCAGTGATCAATTCGCCTTCTTCTGTTAAGACGCGACGAATTTCTTCGTCAACGGACATGCCGCCTTCACCACCAGCTTGCTTGATACTCTTTTGAGCTACTTGACCAGAGGCTCCAGGAAACAAAATAGTGTCATAAGCCTGCGCAATCGAAGTTTGTAGTGCCATTTCTCGCTCTTTAAGCTTGGCTGTAAAGCCACTCTCTTGAAGTTTACTAGCTGACATACCATAGTCTTCTGGCTTGTTTTGTAATCGACGCATGGCAATAACAGTACGAGCAACATCGTTTAAGCGTTCTTTCCGGTACTGTGACTTTTTGACTCGATCCTCACTCCAGGTGTCGCCAGCGACTTGAACTGTTTCAGGAACCAGCATAAATACATTATTTTGCTCTAAACGAGGCTGACCGTTACCTCCTGTAGTGGTCATCTCCGTTGGATCAACTTTGTGGACATCTAGACGAATAATGGCCAAAACAGGACGACCAGTTTTATCAGGCACGTGTTCAGGTGCAGACACGTCTTGTGCGACTTGAAAGGTTGGGCTGTTGTGACTGACGACTTTACGTGCCACTACCGTCAGTTGTTCTTCAACATCATCTGGTTGGAGACCTTGTTTAATCGTAGAAACGATACGCGCCTCTGTAGGGTCAGTATGAGCGTAGAAACGCCCATCTTTTGCACGCAGGTAATAGGCTTCGTTTGAAATAGCTTTTAATGCAGCTTCAACCTGTGATGGTGGAATGTTAGGCATCGCTACTTCAAGTAGTGCATCCGCAAAAGTAATACCGAAAACGTTGGAAGACAATCCTTCACCTCGGCCAACAAGACTATGAAGGAATACTGCTTTCCAAGTCCATTCGTAAAGTGGTAATCCCTGAGGATGGGGATTATTTCGATCAAGGTTTTGCGCAACCGATACACCCATTTCCAAGTTACTTGAATCTGCCCCGCCCACATCAGCATTGAGAACAGTCAAGAGATCACTTGCGCCAGTGCGCCCTATAAGTTCATCTGCTAGGTCTGGGTTCGCCATATTTAAGTGGCAGGTATGCACCAGGGGAGTTATCATGCGCTTTTGCCAGATATTTCGAATGGCCATGGCTAGCACACGCAATACACCTCGCGTACCCTGGAAGCTTTCAGCAGAAGCAAGTTTATTAGTTAAATACGCGATAAAGCTTGGGTGGAATGGATAGTTTGCAACAATAGATTTGTTGTAATCGTCCCGAGTTGCGGTATCGGGCAATTGCGAACCACTGCGCTTATACATTTCCATATAAGCTGCTGCTGTCGTTGCTGCTTCTGTCTCATCAATTTTCGTGAAAAGTCGACGAGCCAATACGCGAGAAATTTCAGTCGGTCGTACAGGTACGGTCGTGGTTGCATCACGTTTTACAACGCTCATGATGCTTTGGCTGGCACGCTGTGCCAGCGCGGCAGCTTCTTCTTCATCAACATCACGGCCCAGTGTTGTAGATAGAACGCCTTGCAGCATGCTAGTTTGACCTTGGAATGCATCACTTTGGCTAGCAAGTGTAAGCACGACACTGATACCACTGTGAGTACGGGCATAGCCTAGAAGTGCCATTAAAAAAGCACTAATCTGCTCACCACCACCTACATGAGCTGCTTCATAGCGCGTCGCATATTGTGCAAGCTCGTCAAGCATGATAAGAACTTTGCGACCTTCAAACATTCGCTCTAAGAAATACTGACCAGGGAAAGCTGACGAGGTCACTTCTTTAATGTTGTCATTGTAGAAACTTTCACCGCCAAGCTTGAGAGCAATCTCACCCCAGAGAGTATAAGCCAACACTTTCTCACCACTAGGTGCAATAACAGGCATTTCATCACAGGCAATAGCCACTACATCAATGCTACCAGGAGGCTGAAGAACTTCTGGTTCAACTACATCAGAGGCCGCGTCAGCAATATCGCAACCACGGTAACTCAGGTGAGTCAACGCAATTAAAGTGTGAGTTTTACCACCACCGAAAGCAGTTTCTAAACGATGAATCGCTGGTTTGCTATTATCTCCGTTCAAGCGCCCCATTACATCTCTAACAACCCGACGTAAACCTTCTGTCGGGAAAGTCGCCTCTGTAAAGAACGCGCCAGCATCAGTATAGATTGAATCAATGGCGCTGCCTTTTCCTGAGTATGCAGAGGCAACCTGACTAATAGATGCAGTGAAGATTTCTGGGTTAAAAGAACCTTGTATAATGTCATCCCTAGGCTGACAACTGTGTAAAATACTCATTCGATGATTCCATTATTATTCTGATAAGTTTAGTTAATTTAAGCCGCCCAAAAGAGTCATAGCTCTTTTTGGTCTTGAATCCATGCTTCTAGGTCTTCACGTCTAAATCGCCATGAGCCACCGACTTTAAAGCCAGGTAGCTTACCTTCACTGGCAAGTCTGTATGCAGTTTTTTCAGCAAGTTTCAGATACTCTGCCACTTCTTTCAAGGTCAAAATTTGGTCAGTCATTTCAGCGCGTTAGCTCTCGATAGTTTTATCGGAAATCCTAATAATGGGAGAATATGAGAAAATTGGGGAATAGACAATAACTAACCCTCGATTATGCAACTACTGACTCAAAAGCACCCAATTCAGCCCATCTGGCATAAGGTCCAAGCGGCATTGCTTGGACCTTATGCTTATGTCTGCTTCAACACATCTTTGCTTACTATATCCATCTTCTTATCAACACCACCCCCTAACACACAAACCATACTAGGAAACGGAGCTGCATCCTGCTCCTGTCCGTTTTGGAGGAACTTCAAGCGCCCCTTGATAAAACTGACCTCTCCTTTCGATAGGTATTCATGAAATGCTTTAGTATCTGTCCTTGCAGGAACTAACATGACAACCGTTGCTCCTCTTTTTGACTCCTCGTACGCTTTCTTGGCAAAGGCACCGAGCTTTGAATATGGCGGATTACAGAAAACCACATGACCACTCCAGTCTTGCACCAGTGCATCATCCTCTTCAGTAAAATACGTCTTACATAGAGCCGTTTCTGGTTCGGCAGCAGCATCAAGAGTGAAGTTAAATAGGCCATTGAGCTGAGAAAAAATTCCCGGCGGCGTCTGCCATTTGTCTTTAGTCTTATCGCCACTCTTTGCTGATGAAAACATGACATCTAGAGTACTTGATGCATGTGTTAGCACTGACACATGAATAAGGTCATCTTGAGCTATCCCTGCTGGCTTGGCTGTTTGCATACTTAGTTTATAAAAAAGCAACGCTTTTTCCCTTTCATAATCAGGGGCATCTTTACTGATCAGGTCCAGAGCTAACTTTCCTGGAATAATGGTGGCAACAGGGAACCGTTCATCACCATTGTAAAGCTCTCTAGTACATCGTTTAACGGCTTCCCTTAACACACTATCAACTCCTAACCTAAGCTGATTACAAAAGCTGTCTTCCAGTACAGTATTCAAACCCGCCACCATATAAACCTTGACAGTATTAGGGCCTGGGGAGCGACAATGACTAGCCCAAAAACATCGAATTTTGCTGTTACACAAGCTTTCACCAAGATCACTAGTCTTACCTGCTGATTGAGCAGATTCTTCTATAGCTTTTAAAAATATTGAGAGCCATCGCTCCGCGGCAGGCTCCGATAAGATAGGACCAATTTCAGGCAAGTGGATAGTGAAATGAAAGCTAATCAGTAAATTGCTTGATTTCGTCATTTGATCAAAGTGCTTTTTGAATAAAGCGATAGCATCAACAATTAACGGACCTCTCTCTTGGTTGACCTGCATCTTTCTAAAGTAATCTTTGCTGTAGAGGCCAGACGTTTCAGGACAATAAGTTACTCTTTCTTCTTTAATCATTGCAACCACCCGCAATTACAGAATCAATCCAATCACTTACATCTTTCTCTACCCACGCAACAGCTCTATCACCAATGCTGACACTTTGCGGAAAATCGCCGGAATCCATCTTGCGGTAAATCGCTGAGCGCGATAACGCGGTTACATCCATTACTTCTTTTAGGCGTATTAGTCGTTTCATGAGTCGATCCTCTTCTATTCATTCATAGAAGGAGCCCGTCATGTATTTTTTCTCAGAACGTCCTACACCGTCCCGCCAGCTCTCAGGTCGACTCCATTCCAAAAAATCTCAAGCACATATTATCCAGATGAATTAGTGCATTAATTAAATTGGAGAATTAGACATGACTAACAAAAGCCAATCCACCAGCTACCCACCAATAGAGAAAACATACTCTGAACATCAGATACTGGAGCATGCGGCTCAAATCATTGCCGATAAGTACATGCGCGGTGACGTATTCACAAGTCCTCAGGCAACTAAGGAGTTTCTAACCTATAAGCTTGCTCAACATGAAAGGGAGGTGTTTGCTGTGCTATTGCTCGATAACCAGCATCGGTTGGTTGAATACAATGAGTTGTTTTTCGGCACCATTGATGCCGCAAGTATCTATCCAAGGGAAGTCGTAAAGCTGGCGCTGCAGCATAATGCTGCAGCTGTCATCTTTGCCCATAACCACCCTTCCGGCTCACCTGAGCCATCTCAAGCAGATAAGCGCATCACATCTCGATTGAAAGACGCATTAGCTCTGGTTGATATCAGGGTTCTTGATCACTTTGTCGTTGGCGAGGGTTGTATCTCATTTGCTGAAAGGGGACTTATATGAACTTACCAATCCTAGATAACGACATCTTGCCATTATCGAACGAGCTTAAAGTAAAACTTTGCGCTTCTCTTGAACTGTGTGCAATTCCCAAAGAAGCAAAACGTATCGCTATTAATTTTCGGGATACTCAATACTATCAAAACGGTAATGGGCCCCACCCTATCGAAGTTCACCTCGCTAGAGATACCAGTGAGAGCCCTTGGCACATCGCAGTCATGGCGAGCTTTGCCTACCCAGATAAACAGAGCACAGAAATGGAGGTTCAGCTCTACTTCAACTTTCGTCATGGCTGGTTTTATCAACCAGACATTGAACGCTGTGATCTCGACCAGCCGCAAGTCATTGAGCTATTTCAGTCTTGGGACAAAGCCTTTGTGAACTTACTAAATAACAAAGGCTTCAACCAACTCACTCTCTCCGTTCTTAAAACGCTTTTGCCTTAACCACAACCTCTTGAATAGATTGCCGCTTCGCAACAGCGGTAAGGAGCCTTTATGTCTGCCAAAACGATTACACACCACCCATTAACCTTCGCCAATTCCGCTCTAAGGGTTTCAGATAAGTTACTTAATGTGCTAATAACAACAGTGTCAAAAAAGGATATATCTCAGGCGAGAACAGTCACTGTCAACTTTAGAGATAGCAGTTACTCTTCTGATGCTGGCGGATTTCATCCTGTTGAAATTTGCTTTAACAAAATTGAAGGCAATCACTGTCACCTGCTTTACATCACAGACTTCAGTTTCTCTGGAGGCCACTATCCTGAACTTGCTCGCGATTTAGACTTTGATATCGGTAACAATGCATTCTTTGCTCGTTATTCTGGTTGGCAATGTCTTGATAGTCACGATGTCCGTGAAATGTATAAGCTCTGGGAAGGAAATTTCCTTGCTTATCTGGAAATGGGAAGCTTTGATGAGATAAAGGTTGAATGCTTCTAATCGGCAAAAGTAAGGCTTGGGTTTTCCAAGCCTTACTTTATTAACGCACCCGTTCACAAATCTTTTGTCTCATCCATGCTTCAATATCTTGTAAACGCCACTTCACCGATTTGGTCCCCGTTTTAATTAGGCGAGGAAATTGCCTGCGTTCCATAAGGGTATAGAGACTAGTTCGCCTCAACGCAATACGATTCATTACCTCGCGAACATTGAGCCATTCATCTTGCTCCATTTAACACCTCAGTCTATATCATAACCATAGAAAACATTTTCATCACGTCGCCCTAACACATCACGCATCCAATCTTGGACTTCGCTTTCAAGCCAAACTGCAGCTCGACAGCCCAACGGAACGCATCTTGGGAAACGTTCTTCCTTGATATAACGATTGATAGAAGATCGACTCAAACTCGTCATTTCCATCACCTGCTTCATCCTGATGAATCGCATGACACCCCTCCTATCGTCCACTCATAAGATAGTAGTTAGTAGAGCTAATTTTTGTTCGCTGCTGTCCCCTAGTGTGTTGGTTAGGTCTTTAAGGCACCAATTAAGTCAATTTAAAAGAAACACAAACATACATTACTAAGGTGAATCGGCTGCAATCATTTACTACTAACCAGTTCAACATCTAGCGCTTTGAACCTTACCTTTCAATTGCACCAACTGTGACTGATAGCAAATAAAGCAAGCCATAAAATCCATCCGGCAAGTAATGCCCACTCAATCCGTAGCATCAGAAATTATTTACTGATAGCACAGCAAGTTAGTTCAATCATTCCACCTGAATAGCATTGCTCTGCCTTAACCTACAGCAGTTAGTTATGGCGACTAAACCCAACTTGAGAGATCACGTATCGCTTCTTTTTGAGCTGTACAATCGCATTCCACAAACTCACTCAATAACCGCACAGGAGTTACAACAGCAACTTTCTTCTATCGGAGTCGAACGAGACATTCGAACTATCCAAAGAAATCTCGACATTCTTGTCCAATACCTCAACGTTTCCAAAGACACTCGTGACCGCCCTTATGGGTATCGCCGTGAAGCTTCAACTCTAAATAGTTTTGGTCCCAGAGAGACCGTTCTTATGGCATTCGCTGAGCTGTGGTTGACTAACACTTTTCCTATCGAGTATCGGGCAATAATCAACTCTCTCTTCACAGACATCCAACAACACAAAACCCAAAAGCACGACTCCGCTTCATTACAAGAGTTGGTCTATATAAACGAATCTTTGATACCAAACATTAGCTATACCCCGACCTTCAGTTCAGTCTTTGAACTGATATGCAAGGCTCTGGTGAGCACCAGTCAACTCAAAATTGAACTATCAAGTGACCAAAAAACCATCGAACCTCTTTGCCTGGCAATGCTTGAACATGAACTATTTGTTATCTACCAAGAGCCCCAAAATCACCAGGTTAACCACATTGACGTAACACACATAGCTAACGCCTACCTGTCGACATTCAGCTTCAACAGACCAAAAGACTTTTCAGTTAAAACTTACATCAAACAGCAACTCACAATTTCAACTGAGCCCCAGAACTCAATTGAACATAACAACCGCCCTACGGCCATGTAGGGCTCAAATTACAAACAAGAAAGGATATAGATATGACATTTACCAAAACGTTATGGGCTAGCACTATTGCCCTATCACTTATTGGCTGTGGAGGAGGAAGCTCAAACTCTAGCAGTGAGGAAACTTCTAGCGCAATATCAGGCAAAGTTATTGATGGCTACATTTCTGGAGCGACCGTTTTTTTAGATTTGAACTTTAACGGTAAACTTGAAGATGGCGAACCGAATGCTATAACTGACGAAAATGGTAACTTCGACTTAGAAATTACAGAGACTCTTTCAGAATGTTCTCAATACGTTCCTACCGTCACTCATGTACCCGTTGGCGCTATTGACTCTGACTTTCCAGATAAACCGATTGAGAAAGCTTACACCATGGTCGCGCCTCCTAGCTTTGCTATGAGCACAAATCAAGACCTTCTCAACCTTACTCCTCTAACATCGATCGTCTGGGATTCAGTAGAAAAAGAACTAGCTAGTACTGGGCAGTCATTAAGCTGTGAAAGTATCATCGCAGAACAACAATTACGCGAAGACATCATTACGCGTATGGAGCAACAAGAGATTCGAGTTGCTCAACGTTATAACGTGACGGTAAATGAATTATATAGCGACTATGTAGAGAGTGGCGACTCTGCACTTCATGGTTTTGCCCAAAACCTAGTTCCTGGCCTACAAGCTTCATACTCAGCCACTCTTGCTTTAGAAGCCTCTTACCCTAACGCAAATTACCTGTTTGTTGAGTATTTCTTAGGTATGTTCGATGAACAGGCCGAAGAGTATGACTCACAGTGGTACCGCCGTGAATACGTGGCAACGACACCGGGTAACTACACAGACGTCACTAATCTAGTCAGTTCAGACTTAGAAACCATAGGCAACGCACATGAACATATATCCCAACGCACGTTTGACAACGGTATCTATGAATATGAAGAAACTATTCGTTATGCGGCTGCAGATGATTGGACACCAAACAACCTCTCATACAACTGCTCAATTAATGAAAGTTACCGAGATCTAACAAGCCTCGGGCAATATGGCGTCACTAACGGAGCACTCAGCTCTGAGACAACAAGCTTTGCACAATGTAGTGATTTGGATCGTGTTGCAAACAATGTTACTCAGGCCATCACTACTCGCACTTTCCAAAGTGTAAAAGACGAAGTTTATCGAACTGAATCTAACCATTGGTGGAACACTTCTTTATCCGCTGAAATACCTGAAGCTATTGGTGTTGGTGACGACATCGATAATCTAGAGGCTGGCTGACTCTATAGTCGAACTAACTACATTCAAACAGACTTCCACAATCCAAATGAAGTCGATTCTGATGGGTTTTATCGCATCATGAATGAATATGAGTTTGCTGATGAGGGAATCTATTACCAAGGTTGGCAGAAAGTTCACATGCGTGACCAAGACGACAACTATACCGTTACCTATTTCTTCGAAGATGGTACTAAAAAGAAATTATGCGGTACGTATCCAAGTTTAGAACGTGACATGACCGACTGTACCAACTAACCCAACACAGAGCAGGCTGCCAAGCTTGCTTTTTTATTTTCTCTTTTTAAATTCAAGGTCTACACAATGAAAGCTCTCATCGCAATCGGTATCGGACTGTCTGTTTTGCTCGGCTCAAAAAGCCTTCCATTTTGGCTCGTCATCGTGGCCATCATTTTGTTTGGCGGTAAAAAATCAAACTAGTAAATAAGGAAATTACATGAGTTTAATCAAAAAAGTCATTCTGGGTTGGCTAGCTCTTTCCATCATTATTGGTGGATGGGCTCTTGTTACAGGCAATACATCTGAAGAAGCTATGCTTAAGAATCAGTTTGTAGGCATCTGTGAGGATGTACTGAGTAATACTAAAGATGATATCAACAATCAGTTAAAGCTAAGGCTGTTCGAGTTGAGCAAGCCAGGAAATATTCAAATTGACAGTGTCAACGAAGAGCTCATCACCGCAGAGCGCGGCTACAGTGGCGCTGCTATTGCCTGCCCATACGAACTGGATGCCAACTTTGATACAAAAGGCATTAACGTATTTACGATTGTAAAACTTGACCATGATGGTGATATCGTTAGAACAGAAAACGTAATTAATGGCCTTCAACCACAACTAAAGAAATCCACCAGCATTGACTCACAACGAACCTCTCAGCTTCGAGAGCGAGCTCGAAAACAAGCCTGCGAGACCGTATTCGAAACAAACTTGGAATTTACCAAGAATCAATTTGATACTCACATGCCAAAGGCAGGTGCCATCGTTCAGATGAGTCAACAGCCAATAATCGCAGATTCACAAAGCGGCAAGCCAAATGCATTTATTTGTGATTTCATTCTACAATCATCAGTTACGGGAATAGAGCCACACATGATTTTTGAAGTTGAGATAAACTCAGTTCAAAACATCACCTCAGTTCTGGGTTGGCCTGATGTTTTTGACCCACAGGAGAATCTATGGTGGTCAGAGCTTTAACATCAAGTATTGGGGAGATTGGTTTCCTAGTACTTTCAAAGATATATTATTAAAATAAAAGGCCTTTTTTGAGCAATCTGTTCCTATCATGACTGGTTTTTGCTAACGTGTTGATACTCAATAACATGCAGTAAAAGGACACGACCAAATGGCAAATGATTACGAGCTTGAACAAGCAGAACAAGACCTTGTTGAAAAAGAGGAACAATATATCGAAGAGTGCGTTAATCGCGGTGAAGACAAAACAGTAGTTAGACAACGCCTTGAAGATGAAAAGAATCATGACCCGGCTCTAGGTCCACTACTGAGCTGAAGACACATTAGCTCAATTGAGTTGGGAGCTAGCACTCCCAACCTTTCATATTTACGCATAGCCCAGCTAGGTACGACTAGTTGCAAAATTTTTACTGCGAGTGCCGTATTGCTTAGTTTCAAGCTTTGCTAAATAGCTTAACCTGTAAAACACCCTTTCACATTGCTCCGCATAATCCAAGGCATTCCTATCAAGGCTATACACTGGATTCTCAGGTATATGAACCAGAGACATTGATTCTTCAGGAGACCTCATTAGTGCGCTCGCCCAAGCACGGTATATCTTCCCTGCAATGTTGTCACCTAGTCGACTATATCGACCAAACCCAAAGTAAGCATCACGATTCAAAATAAGCGCAACATGATAGTGAGGGTTAACTGACTGGTTTATTTCTTTAGCCCAAACGTAACGAACAGTACAACCGTACCAACGTTGACCGCTTCTTTCTTTTTTTGCTTTATCAGCCTGCACCTGTGCCTTAAACGACTCAATAAAGCGAGTGATGACCGTCGAGTCATACTCTATTGGGTAATCAGGGCAGTCTAACGCTACTGGAAGGTGCAAATCGAAACGCAGTACAACACTGCGAGCATTCTCGGCCATAGCACGATCAAGTAGCTCATTGATACGTTGCAAATATTCAACACAAAGGTTGTATCCCGGAATAACCGAATAACCGTTAAAGGATGTTTGATTTAGTGTGGTTAGCTTTTGAGTTGAGTACATCAGTGTTCTCTCAGTCTAGTGAATGACATAGAGAAAGGTAGATATTTATTTTTTATTAATTCCCTCTTAAGGAGGGATAATAACTAGATATAAATCAGTGATTTAATATTAACTTAACCAACATACTGATGTTGCACCAAACCTAAGGATAAGCGTCAATGTGCACGTTTCCCTGATAGCTATAGCATGGACACTGGAAAGAGTAGCACTCTGATAAAACATCAAAGCCATTGGTAGCAGACGATCCTTTACCACTTATCTGAAAACGTCAGCGATGCATCAAAATCAGACTTGAGTCCCTTTATTACCTTACCAATGACTTCAGAGAGCTCCACCTTAATTTGCTGCTCATCACCATCAAATTCTTCTGCAAGGCTTCTCTGGTAAGCCTTGGACCATGGGCATATCGTTTCCAAATGAAAATTGGAATCTGGATGTTGAATACAATGTATAGATAAGTTGAACAGCAAATGCTTAGCAATGACAGGTTTCAATAAATCAGATCGTATATCAACCAAAGCTCGTTGTAACTGATAGCTGCGCCCCTCCTGATTTTGCATAATTATTGAATCAACCACCTTTTCATAATCACTGTTTGATTGGTAGCGTTCTAGTAGTAGATTTGAGTGATGCACAAGCCTCTTACCCTTTTCTGAGAAAAGAAGTCCATAGCGACTGCTAGTAACACCATACAAATACTTACCGGTAAAACCTGAGCTCAGTTTCGTGATAACACCTAAGCCTGTCAAACGCTGCAACTGATTACGAACACCGTCGACACCTACACCGGAAAACTTAGCTAGCTCTTTAGTTCCAGGAGTGACAATACCTGCTGATGATTTTGATATCAGCCAGAAGAGCACCAAACGCCCTGCATAACTCAAACTGTCAACGACATCAATCCAGCTTTTATCAACACCTCTTCCATCATCGACGACTGAGTAAAGACAATAAAGTGATAGCGGTTCGGCCTCTTCTCCACCAGCCTGGAAGGATGCAAATCTCAACTCATTTTTCATCAACGGTGTATACCGAGTAAAGCGGTAGCAATAGTGTCTAGTATCAATTCGATGCTTCTGTAACACGCCTTGTTTAACGAGTGAGGTAAGGCTTGCTTTTATCATGCTTTCTGGAAAAGCAAACTTTATCGATAGCCCTTTAACCGACAATATGTACTCAGATTTTGCGCCCTCATGATGCAATAAATTCAGCATAAATAGCTTATCTCTTGACATCAAACCACTTAACCATTTATCAATAACCCGCAATTCAATCACAAATAAACCTATAGGTATTTTAGACTTAGTGACATGTAACATAACACATAACGGCTACATGTCACACTTCAAAAATTGACACCTACAGGTCATCTCACATTTAGATATACTGAGTTAAAAAATAGGGAGTCTTCATATGACAGCATTGGATAAATGGGATGTGAGTTGGATTGACCAGTTAACTGAAAACGAGCTTGATTGGTTAATTGCTCATTTAGACAAGAAGGGAATTTCATCCCCTTACGACTCCAGCAATCAAAGCTTCGGATTGTCTAAGAAAGAGCATGCCTGCAACCGTTTGGTGACGATAAATTCTGAGGGTGAATATAGGAAAATCAGACAAAGCTACAGGCAGTTCAAATACAGGAAATCTAGCTCTTCAAAAAGCAGAAGCTATACGTTGAGCAATCAAGCAATTACCGAACTAGACAAGCTGCGCTCTACTCTCTCACAAGCACAGAGTAGAGCTATCCCACTCTCAAATTCAGATGTGATTGAGCATTTAATCCATGACACATATAACGGAATAATTGATCGAAAACGCATCGAACGTCTCGCCCAAAAACAGCTAAAGCATGAAAAAGAAATTGAAAAATTGAGGTATGAAAGAGTCAACTTTGGTAATGCTAGAATGGCTGAGCTAAAAAAAAGAGCGCAATCTAATCGGGATCCAATCGTTGAACAGTTAACCGAAGAAAATGAGAACCTTTGCCAAGAGCTGGAAGGCGCTATGAATAAAAACGCCCTATTGAAGCATAAAATCGACAACCACAAATCCTATCATGATGAGGTCATTTCAGAGAATGGAAGATTGAAGTCAGAAATAGATCAACTAAAAAAACAAAACCAAGCTTTGCTAGAGGCTAAAAAACGCCTCGATCTTTGATGGTTCTCAGCCAGGTTAAAAGTTAGCCCTTGTCCTCCAAGCTAAACCAAAAATCTAGGTCATCAGTATCATCGCGAAGATCATCAGGTAAGGCATCACATTGACCTTTTTCACGCAATGGGTTCTTGGTTTCTTTCGGGGTAACTGCTAGTTCTAGATCCAAACCTTCAAGGACCCTAAGCAGCGTCGATAACTTAACATCGTTACCAGCTTCTAAACGCTGGTACTGTTGCTGCTTCATTCCGATCCGCATATACATATCTTTTTGTTCAAGACCTAGCTTTTTCCGTTGGTCTATTAACAGCAGGGCTAGCTCCTCTACATTTCTCATCACCTTACTCCAAACAACTACAATGTTGTACGCTCACAATAAACAACACTTTAGTTGTCTCGAGAAAGCTAAACAACATAAAAGTTGTACTGAGTATCAGCGCCGTTAAAGCATTCATCAAAGAGCACTAATTTCAACAAAAAAGCGACTAACAATAATGAATGGGTACACCACAAGGTACATCATAAAAAATCAAACCGGGACAAATTAATTAAAAACAGATACTTAAAAAACCAATTCAACTTACGCTAGCACCAAACGTTTGGAAAGGGCCAACTCGCAAGAGTTGGCCCTTTTTGTTTTTCCGGAGTTTAATGCAAGCTACTCCTTCTTACCCAATACATAGTCTTCGTCACTACTCACAAGCGCACCGTATTTCAAGAAGTTCTTGCCTAGAATCATGCTGTATTCAAAGCGAGAGCGGTCTTGTAGGTTAACCTTGACCTTCTTCTCTAAATCACCGAGTTTGACGTTCATTTCTACCACAGGACGAATGTTTACCTTCTCGCCTTTCTTAGCTTTAATGCGCATCACATCAATCACTGGCTTAGTGAATTCTTGTTTATCGCCTTGGTTGTTTTGGTAGGTAAAGGTCACCATATCTTGCCCGTCTTTCTTGAAGCGTTTAATGTTAATCGCATTCATTGAGCTCACGTCTGCACCTGTGTCTAGCTTAGCCGGGAATGTCATGCCGTTGACTTCAACAAGCTCAACATGACCGACTTTAAACAGAGGTTCTGCGTTCAACAGGTAGTCGGCGCGAGTGTTGATATACACGCCCTCTTTAGCCATTTTTTTGCCTAGAACGAAGTAAGGCACCTTTTCACTCATGTCTAACACATCAAGGGCAAACTCTCGCTCATGAGCTTCACCCGATACAACAAAATCTGCACTCACTACTGGGCGAACATCCTCGCCGACTTTCAGCTTCTTAATCACCTTTTTAGAGACTTTTTGCTGCTCGCCATCCGCATCTATCAAAAAGAACTCAACGGTTTCATCATCACCCGAGCCCGTCATTTCAAAACTTTCCACCTTTAGAACCGGAGTACTCACGTTGAACGAAGCAACGGCTTTGAGTGGGAAGTGATCCAGTGTGATGTCCTCTTCTGGCGAGATAATCAAAGCCTCACCTGACTTGGTAGCATCTTGAAAGCTCTCAGCGCCAGACGAAAGTAAGTTTTCTGCGTTGCTGTTGATCATGAAGTGTTCACTGGCCGTCATGGTGCCAATTCTTAGCTGGGAGTCGCTACCTGAACGGTCACGTAAATAAACCAAGATATCTCGCGTAGTGTCTTTACCTAATTGAACAGGCACGTACACGAGAGGCCTTTGCTTACCGCTCACGTTGAGCATACGTACCAGAGGTAAACTCACCTCTTTCTTTTGACCATCATTGCTAACCATGTCAAAGGTTACTTGATTGTTTTTCTTATCAATATCAACCTCTTCAGCATGTAGATTGCTGTAGCGGTTAGCAAGAGAGAAGCTGGCATTCATTGATAGACCATTAATGGAAACGATCTCTTTTCTGCCAACTACGGTCGCCTTTTCTTGCTCTTGAAGATAATCGTAACCTGCGAATACTAATGCGTTTTCGGCTAAGAAGGTTTTACCGATCAAAATGGGCGCGGAAAAGTGGCTTCTATCGGTAAGGTTAACGTCTGTCGTGAGCTCTTGGTCCGCGATTTTGAGCGACATTTTTATGGTTGGGCGAAGTATCGGCGTGCTACTGGTTCGACTGCGGATCATACTGACACGCTCTAAAGGCGCCTCAATCTTCGCCATTTCTCCAGTTCTAGGGTTTTGAATCTTAAATGATACCTGTGCTTCAAAAGGTTCAAAGGTACTGCCATCCCAATCACTGTAAGCCACATCGCTGTTGTTCAGAACCTCTTCTGTTAGCGCCAGCATCAGCTCTTGGTCTTTTAAGTTCTTATAATCCGGATGAGTACTGGTTACTGTAATATCTTCTGCGTGCATCGACGTGGTTTCAGCGCCGGTATCGATTTTGCCAATAAAAGGAATATCGCTGAACCCTTCCACTTTCGAGAGATAGACATTCTCAGTACGGCCAAGCACCGATTTGCCGTCCAGCTCATAAGTTGGATTTTGAGTAGTAGGGGAAGTGTCAGTCGTTGCCATGGAATAGTGCGAAAAAACAAGTGTACTTATTAGAGTTAAAGCCAAAGGTATCTTTTTCATTAGTTGTTCCGTTGTCATCAGTTCACTAATAATACTGACGTTTTTGTTTAAAGTTCCTGCGTCAGCAGTGGTTCTCACATAACGTTTACGTGGTGACTTTTTCAATGACAAATCGATGACTTAACAGGGTTTAACCTCATCAATTGTTGACTTACTACTCATCCATTTTTCATTGAAAGATCTACCTAGCATTCAGGCTGACAAGTAACGGCTCTTAAACAAGAAACGCCAGCCGATTTAAACGAATCAACTAAAAGTATAGAAGCAAATTCACCATTCATTTTAAGTATTTATGTCACCATTTTATAAACCTAGCATTACAACCCATTAATTTCTTTGGTAGTATCCGCGCCGAAATGAGTGAACTGAATGTTGTGATGCATATATCAAGAAATAAGCAGATAAAACAAAAAGTAATGGCGATTTACGTCATTGCTGCTTTGCTGTTTCAGATATATTTATTGGCGACGATGGCGCTCAACCCATCACAAGTGAATAACAAGAACTGGCTGTCAGAAGCACAGGGAGAGAAGATCTTGTTGTGTACCGCAGAGGGTTTTAAATGGGTCGATATAAGAGAGCTGATTGGTGATAACGCCGAACAACCAGTATCGCTAAACGACGTCCATGAACCTCTTAAATTCCAGTGTCCATTACTGGAAATGTGCCAATTCTCAATTGTTATGATGGCTCTTGTATTGGCTGCCATTGCTGTTTGGCTGTGCCGTGTCACGAGCTCTTATCTTGACTATAGTCATACCTATTGCTTTAGCAAAATCTATCTCACACTTGCGCCTAAGCAGTCCCCACCCTCTGGTTTTTCTGCGTAAACAAATCGATAAGCCTTGTGTTTATCTCTGTTAACGAAACTTGTTTAACGACAATTTTTTAACTCAAAAAACCAACGCCTTATATCATTAAAGGCGGGTGTAACTTCACTGCGCTCTTTGCATGCAGGCCAATATGAATATTTGGCCAACCAGATAAAACCGATAGAGACTATTATGAAAAAACAGCTCAACACTCTAATCCTATTTATTGCGACACTTTTCACCGCTCAAGTTTTTGCGCACGAATACACAGCAGATAGTATTCAAATAGATCACCCATGGAGCCGAGAGGCGCCGCCGAATGCCACTGTGATTGCTGGTTTTTTCCAATTGAAAAACCTAGCAGAGAAAGACGACTTCTTAATCAGCGCTTCAACTCCGATTGCTGATCGCGTCGAAATCCATACCCATGAAATGGAAGATGGAATGATGAAGATGATCAAAGTCGATAACGTACGCCTAGCGACTCAAGAAACGGTGATGTTCAAGCCGGGCGGCTACCACTTGATGATCTTCAACCCAAACAAGCCTTACAAAAAAGGCGAGCGCTTCCCGATGACGCTGCAATTTAAAAATGCAGGCAAAGTAGAAGTCGAGCTAGCGGTTGAAGAAAACGCGCACGTGCACCATCACCACTAATCGTTAATCACTAGTCATTCATCGCTAGTCATTAAGCACCCACAAAAAACAAGCCCCCTTGTGTTCTTCACAACAAGGGGGCTTTTTGTCTTTCATGAACGAGAGGAATCAGCGCTGCATAATGAGCGTCACTTGTCCGCCGTGATCAGTATTCGATAACAGGGTTCTGCCATTCAAGTGAGTGGTAAGCTCATAGATGAGTAACATCCCGATCCCAAAACCATCTTGCGGTTTGATGCTATCGATATCTCCATTATTGAATGCTTGAATGATAGGTTGTGGAAAGCCGCGTCCGTCGTCGCTGATCTTCACGACATCGAAATTCGGGTAGTTGGCGTAAACAATCTTAATGTTCTCGCGCGTATAACGGCACGCATTACTCAGAATGTTAAACAACAATATTTTGAGCACTTTATGATCGGTCGTGATCGTTTGATCGCAGTTAACCAGTTCCAAACCTTTTTTGTTACTCAGTGCCGAAAAAGTCTTATGTACTATCGCTTCAAAGTTCGCCTTTTCTCTGGCTAGCGGCACCTGCTTGTTTAAGATCTTTAGCAAGTGGAGACTGTTCTCACACAACATGTTCAGGCTTCGCACTTGCTCATCGAGCTTGGTTAGCAGAAATGCATCACTGTTGTGGCTCTCTACTAGCATGTCACTGGTTAACTGGATTGATGAGAGTGGTGTGCGAATATCATGAGGCAGTGCAGCAAAGATCATCTTCTGCCGCGCCATCAAACTCTCTATCGCTTCCGCCATCTGATGTTGATTGGCGATCAGGGTCTTCACTGCTTCCGGGCCCCTTTCATCTACACGCGCCTTAAAGTCGCCCCGCGCATACTGAGAAGATAAGTGATGAAGCGACTTAAAGCCATTGGTCCAAGTGCGCAGCGACAAGATCAAGATGATAAGGGTACACAGAAGCTGCAATACGTCTTCCAAAAGCTCCACCAGCTTGATGTGACGTATCGCTGGATCGTTATTGTAAGCCTCGCTATTAAACGTTCCTAGAATCGCTTTATCGCCGCGTTTCTTCGCCAGTGTGTACTCTCCCTCATCTACCCTTTGCATCTCTCCCGACGAGACGTCGCATTGGAACAACCAAACCGGAGATTCTTCAGGCTTGTTGGTTACTAGTGGCGCAAGGAAGCCGTTCAACACCATTTCTAAGCGACGAAAGTTCAGGTCCTGCTGCAGCTGTTCTTTATAAGGAGCAAGTAACAGCAACGACAACATGGTACTGACTAAGTAACCCAAAATGAGTGAACTGATGATCTGACCGATAAAGGTTTTCATCGAACCACAACCTGATAGTTGAGATAGAAACCTCGGCTACGCTTGTTTCTAATCAGCTCCATATCCGGTAGGTAAGTGCTGAGCTTTTTACGAAGCGTCGACACTCGCATGTAAATAGAGCGGTCTTCAATGTGATAAGGAAAGCCGTGAATATGTTGAAAAAGCTCATGTACGAGCATGGGCTCGTCTGCATTCGCAAGCAGTTCGAGAAGTTCGAATTCAGAGGGAATTAATGGAACGATAATATGCTTAAATTGAAGTGTTGAATCTCTAGAACACAGCCTAAATATCAACTCCTCTTCAACACGAGAGTGGATACTTGGTTTCTGCTCTAGGACCTTTCGGATTCGCTCGCGAAGCGCATTGGTACGAACCGGCTTGGTGATATAGTCATTCGCCCCTATTGTGAGCGCATTGGTTTCTGTGATCTCATTGTCGTTAGCCGTCATGATGATCACAGGAATAGTAGAGCCTTGTTGGCGCAGGTTCTCAAGAACGCTTAGCCCTGAAGTATGTGGAAGCTGGATATCAAGCAGGACCAACTTAGGCGCTCGATCCATAATTATCTCAGTGGCACCTTCACCACTGCTTAAACAGTCAACCGAATATCCCTCTACATTTCTCAAAAAGTAACACAGCATCTCCCTGAGCTGCAGATCATCTTCCACTATTAAAACGTCCGACATTGAATATTCTCTACTTAAATTAGTATTAATAACCAACCTAGCCATTAAAGCCAAAATCTCATAAAAGCAAAGCTTTAACTCTCTTACATTATAAACGCTTTTTATCACGGCAACGTTTGCGTTGCTCTAATGGGAGGCAGTGTAAGGCTAAGAGGTAATTTACTCTTTAAGATAATGTAAGCCCCTCTATAAAAGAAGGGCTTAGTAATTGATTTACAAGAGAACTCTTATCCTAAAAATCAGTGTTTTAATACCGAAATGGCTTAGCCTTGTTTCTTTGCTAGCTCAACAGCGGCTGCAAGGTCTGGCAGTGTCGTCAGTTCTGGTACACGTTGTACAAGAATGATCTTGTTGTTCTGATCCGTTACCACGATGCTGCGCGTCAGTAGGCCAAGCTCTTTAATCAGCGCACCAGTCTTCTCACCAAATGCATGCTCTACCGAATCTGACAGGTACTCAACACCCGTTAGCTCATGCTCAGAAATAAAACGCTGCTGTGCAAATGGCGTATCTGCACTGATCGCGTAAAACTCGATATCTTTCAGTGACGCTTTATTCTCATTCACAAACTGAGAAAGCTCTGCCGCTTGCTGAACACATACCGGAGTATCAACAGACGTCAGTACGCTGTAGATCTTGACTTTGCCGTTGGTTGCGCTGGTATCGAACGGTTTTAGGTTTGATGTCATTAGCTGAACAGAAGGCATGTAGTCGCCGACTTTCACACCTTCACCAGTTAGATGAAACTTGTTGGTTTTCTCTAGTGTAACGATCTCGCCCGAACCTAGGTTAGCGTGCTGCTCTGTCACGTCAAACTGCGCTGAAGCAACAGTAGAAAACAGCGCAGAAAGTGCCATAACTAACAGTGACTTTTTCATGTTAAGCACCTACTACGTCAAGAACCGCTTGGTAGTTTGGCTCTTCTGTGATTTCAGAAACTCGTTCGCTGTGCATCACCTTACCTTCTTCATCAACCACAACCACTGCGCGAGTTGCTAGGCCTTTTAGCGCACCTTCGTTCAGGTTCACACCGTAGTCTTCTGTGAAAGTTGGTGAGCGGAAGAAAGAGAAGTTTTGTACTGAATCGATAGACTCAGATGTACAGAAGCGGCCCGTTGCGAACGGCAGGTCTGCCGAGATGTTCAATACCGCAACACCTTGAACGCTCGCTAGCTTTTGGTGGAACTCACGTACGCTTGCCGCACATACTGGCGTGTCAATGCTTGGGAAGATATTGAGTACCAATTTCTGGCCTTTCATCGACTCAAGTGTGATGTCTGCAAGCTCTGCTGAGCATAACGTGAAGTTTTGTGCTGATTGGCCTGCTTGTGGGAATGAACCAGAAACAGAAACCGCTTCGCCTTGAAAAGTGATTGACATGATTTACCTTCAATTTGTTTTTTATAAGATTGTTTCGATAAGAGTGAGCAACTTATCAGTAGCAATGGTATCGACTTGGTCACATATAAAAAGTAAGGGTGACTAAGCCTAAGTAAGTCGCGATATAGAAAAGCGCAACGTAGAAAAATATCGCGGTTCCATCCTCCTCAGAGATGCGCTCTTGTAGGGCTTTTACGCCAACTTGTTGAAGCAAGGCGGCAACCAGCCCCAAAAAAATAGGGATAATCGCGCTAGTTACTGCTTTTTTCATCGAACATACCTGCAAACAACGCTGAGCTTAGGTAACGCTCGCCTGAACTAGGAAGAACCGTCACAATATTCTTGCCTCGGTATTCATGCATTTCAGCAATGCGATTCGCTGCAACAACTGCTGCGCCAGAAGAGATCCCTGCAAGAATGCCCTCTTCTTTCATAAGACGATTGGCCATATCGATGGCTTCTTGAGAAGTAACACGTTCTACGTGGTCGATCAGGCTGAGGTCTAAATTACCGGGAATAAACCCAGCGCCAATGCCTTGGATTTTATGAGGTGCAGGTTGAATCTCTTCCCCTGCCAATGATTGAGAAATGACGGGTGATTCAGCAGGCTCAACCGCCACCGACAACACCTGCTTTTTCTGATAGTTCTTAAGGTAACGGCTCACCCCTGTGATGGTACCGCCTGTACCTACGCCTGCGACAAACACATCGATTTGGCCTTGAGTGGCATCCCAGATTTCTGGCCCTGTCGTCTTTACATGAATCTCAGGGTTGGCAGGGTTATCAAACTGCTGAAGGAGCAGATATTTATTTGGGTTGGAATCAACGATCTGTTGCGCTTTATCTATCGCGCCTTTCATGCCTTTTGCTGCTTCAGTCAAAACCAAGTTCGCACCCAAGGCTTTCAATAATTTGCGACGCTCTAGGCTCATCGATTCAGGCATGGTAAGAGTCAGCTTGTAGCCACGAGCCGCAGCAACGTAAGCCAACGCAATACCCGTATTACCACTGGTCGGTTCAACAAGTTCAATCCCCGGAACTAACTTGCCTAACTTTGCCGCCTGCCAGATCATATTAGCGCCAATACGGCACTTCACACTAAAACTTGGATTACGTGATTCAATCTTAGCCATCACACGTCCGTTACTCACTCGGTTCAAGCGTACCAACGGTGTATGACCAATAGTGTAGGAGTTATCTTCTGCGATGTTATTTCTCATAACGACTGCCCTTATTGATAATTAGAGCAACAAAAAATACGTCTCGTGGGTTATGAAGATAACTAACGGCAGTTAAGGTACTGTAAGTGGTTATTTAGAAATGAAAAAGTTAGTGAGACAACGACAGCCAATAGACAATCTCGCGGGTTCGCCCTTGCGGATCCTTATCTTCACTCTCAGGAAAGGAGCGGAGTTGGTCAGAGTGCAGTGCACACAACATCAAGGCAAACGCGTCGATGAGATCATCCGGCGCCACTTTTGATTTCTTGGTGGTTGCTACTTGGTGCTTGAGCTTATCGATATGTTGAGGCAGGTATTGCGCTAACAAATCGAGCCTTTGCTGCTGGCCTTCAATGCTCTTTTTGGAATGCACTAGCGGCGCGCCATTTAGTGCAGCAAACACCACCTCTGGGTGCGACTCTCGCAGATAGAGGTCAGGATAAAGATTGAGTAACGCATCCACCTCACGCACTTTTGGCAGAATATACCAAGCCTGTTTAGAGAGCTTACGTCCACACAACTTGAAGTTAATCTCACAAGCCTGAGGATAGCTTTCAGCATAAGCCGCTTCACGACAAGGCACAGGGAACACCGAAGCACTGCGGGTTCGCGTTAGGTATTTTCGAGCCGCTTTGTCACACAGCCTATCTGGCGTTTGTGAATCACTAAAGCCGATTGGGATATCAATCAGAGTATGAGCATCACACAACTGTCCTGTTATCTCGGATAGCTCCGCAACTACTTCAAGCTGCACCTCATCGTGCTGCCAAATCCAAACCACCCACCCCACTTTGCAGGCATCGATTCCGATGTGTTTCATGTTCTATTCCTAACGCCACTCATTGATCAACAAACGGCTTTTCACACCACGAACCTGCAACCCCATAGCATCGAACACCTCTTCAAAGTCCCGACATTGAGGTGGAATGTTCGGTAAAGACAGGGCAGCTTCCGAGAAGAAACGTTGCTGAGACTGTTCTGAATAATCCCAAGCCAAACGCCACCAATCCACAATGCGCTGTTTCGATGCGTGAAGCTTTTCAGGCGTAGGAACTTTATCGCTTTTATTGAGGTTTTCTTTGGTTGTTGTCGGCAGAAGATTCCATTTGTCGTTATTCGGCCAGTAAGCAAACGGCAAACAATGATCAACATGGTATTCCTGCTTGAGTACCTTACCGCTCCAAACACTTACGATCTCAGTTTGCTCCTTTCTGAGCTGCTCAACACGCTTTCTCACGTCTCGCGTATCGTGGTTATGATCAATCCATACCAAGCAGTCGTGGTAGGTTTGCAATGAAATGTTGCGTTCACGGTTTGTCTCGAAACGCTGCATTTCCATCACCCACTGATTAACGACCAACGGTTCAATCCAAGAGTGGTAGATTCGAAAACATTCCCAAAGGCTCTCATCCAAAGTGAAGTAGCCAAAGCTGGCTAAGAATTCACTGTCTATAACTAAAGAGTTGAGTGACTTTCGACGTTGCGCTGGAGGCAATATCTCGAACAACCTGTTTTCTTTGGCTCCCTGATAGATAAAAGTCACGGGGCCAGCTTTTATGGTGCTTATGGTATGTGAGAACAGCTTCTGTAATGCTTTTGCTTCTTCTCCTAAAAACATCGCACCAATCGCGAGATCATCAGCACTTAAATGCTTTAACTGATTCCAACCGTCTTCTTTAACAAAACCAAGCCCCTTAGTGGTATTACTGTTCTGCTGAATACCCGAGCCTTCGATATCAATATCAATTAAGCGCTTGAACTGACGAATCCAATACAAAGCAACGATACCAACAGGCAATAGAACTTTACCGTCACTTCTATCAAGCACCGCGCCAGAATGTGCATCGGCAACGCGCAATAGGGTTCTCAACAAGGCTAATTTATACGTAGCTGATTTACTGTCGTTGACGATGATATGACGAACCTTATTCAGATCCCCAGAGCCGTCATCGGGTAATGTCATGACAACAGTTTGCCACCAGACGTCACTACGGTTGAGCGAATCTTTACTGTCATCTACATGGCGAACGAGCAGAGCGCTATTCTTGGCAAACTGCTCTAATTCTTGAACTGAAACAGGGTAACCTTGTCGCTCATCGCTGAACTCTCCATGACGAAGTGTAATAACGAGCCTTCCATTCGGTGCCAATAGATTAGAGAGTTTACGAAAAGCGCGCTCACGATAACTAGTTGGTAAATGCATCCAAACGGCACTGACCAATATAAGGTCAAATCGCATACCTAGATTTTCGGTTCGACTGAGTGACGGCAAAGAATCATCCATCCAAGTAACCTGAGCACCAGTGTGTTGTGCTCCAAGCTCTCTTAAACCTTGACTTGGTTCAATGGCGATAACGTCACAGCCCTGTTGCTGCATCCAACGTGCATCACGACCACTGCCCGCGCCAATATCCAGAACCTTGTCACCTTGCATGGGCCAATAAGGCTGCCAACTGCGATGAACTGACTCAAAATCGATAGAATTATACTGAGTACTCAGTTGCTGTGCATATTGGTGATAAAAGTCAGTCTTCGATGCCATATTCAATCAGTTAGTAGTGGTTCTAACTCAATGATAAGTCGACAGTTAGTAGAATACTATCGAACCATACAAAACTTACGAATTTTCCTTCGCTTAAATTTTGCTCTTTGGTTACTGCAACCAATTTGCCATTTTTATCGAATCATCTCTCCAGTGAACACCTGTAGGCTCACTTTGTTCTACCAAACACCCTTGTTAGTCATTGTTTTATATACATATCTCAAAATGGCTGTCTTGCACTGTGATTTTGTTGCAATTTGGTTAAATAGACTTAAAACTCTAATCATCTCTAACGGTTTGAATACTGCGTCATGCAATGCAAAGGAGTTGGCTGTGCTTACTGTTCTTCGTCTTATTTTGGCTACGGTGTTTGTGGTATTCACCACGCTCGCGGCTTTGGTCTACTGCTTGTTTAGCCCGAAAAATCCCAAACATGTCTATTTCTTTTGTCGTTGGTTTAATCAACTGCAAAAGATTGTCGGTTTAACGGTGATTCAACGCGGATTAGAGCATGCGCCCACACCGAGTAATAGCGTGTATATCTCAAACCACCAGAGTGTGTTTGACTTCGTGACAGATCCAGGAATGCTGAGGCCACGCACCGTGTCACTTGGTAAGCGAGACCTGTTATGGGTTCCGTTCTTTGGCGTGCTGTATTGGATCACGGGTAATATTTTGATTAACCGTGAAGATAAGTCAAAAGCCAGAGACACCATTCAGCAAGTTGCCGAAGCCATTCACCAACGTGACTTATCCGTTTGGGTATACCCAGAAGGTACGCGTAGCAAAGGTCGTGGGTTGCTGCCGTTCAAAACTGGCGCTTTTCGTATGGCGATTGCCGCTGGCGTGCCGATTACACCCATGTGCACTAGCACTACTCACAACAAGATCGATTTGAATCGTACCAATAACGGCATTGTAATCACCGAAATGCTGGAGCCGATTGATGTATCAAACTATCAGTTGAGTGATGCAAGAGCCCTTGCCGATCACTGCCACGCATTGATGAACGAAAAAATCGCGGAATTAGATGCCGAAGTGGTTCGCTTGGAAGCTGAGGCCGAATCAAAGCTCAACGCTCGTGAAGCTCAACACAAAGCCGAGTGATGTCTCGCTCACCATTGGCTGAGTTATTAATCAATTACATTGAACAGGGCAAAGGATCGCAACTCTGACTGTTACTGTTTTCTTGTTTGAATGTTGTTAGCACAATTGAGCTTGGATTTTATTAGGAGCGCAGCATGCAGGTCATTCATCACGGTGGAAAAGAGACAGTAACTGGCTCTTGTCATGAATTAAGAGCCGCAGGACAAGCGGTTTTGATAGACTGTGGCTTGTTTCAAGGAGCAGGCAGTCGCCCGCTAGAGGTGGATTTTGAGACTGACCAACTCAGCGTCCTATTGCTGACACATAGCCATATTGATCATATTGGTCGCCTTCCTTGGCTGTTAGCGAGTGGCTTCAATCAGCCCATCTTCTGTACTAAGGCCACAGCAGCCATTGCGCCGCTGATGATTGATGATGGCTTGAAACTACAAGGATTCAGCCATAAACAGCGCAAACAAATCTTAAAGCGAATTCACACTCTTATTCAGCCTCAAAGCTATCAAACATGGTTCCCGCTTCCCCACAGAACTGGCCCTCAGGGGCATAAGGATCATGGTAGGCCAAATACTCTCTATGCTCGATTTCAACCCGCAGGTCATATCCTTGGTTCTGCTTACATCGAAGTGAAATTACCCAATGAAGAGGTAGTGGTCTTCTCGGGCGATTTAGGCCCAATTAACACGCCCCTTCTTCCTGATCCGGTATCGCCACAACGCGCGGATCATCTGTTTATTGAATCAACCTATGGTGCGAGCGATCATTCAAATATCACAGAACGCGCCAACACGTTAAACCACATCATTGATCGCGCATTGCTAGATGGTGGCAGTATATTGATTCCCGCATTCAGTGTGGGTAGGACTCAAGAGCTGTTGTTTGATATTGAAAATCTAATTGCACAGCGAGCACTGAGTGACGCACTTCCTATCATTGTTGATTCTCCAATGGCGCTAAAAATCACCCGCTCTTATCGTCACTTTAAAAGTCTATGGGGAGAAGAAGCGAAACAGCGACTCGAAGCGCACCGTCACCCTTTGGCATTTGAGCAGTGCGTGACGATTGATGATCATCGAACTCACAAAAAGCTGGTAAATCGACTCAAGTCTACCGCTGAGCCTGCCATCGTGATCGCAGCATCGGGGATGTGTCAGGGCGGGCGAATTATGAATTACCTGTCGGCACTGTTACCTGATAAACGAACTGATGTGATTCTGGCTGGTTTTCAAGCGCACGGCACCTTGGGGCGAGAGCTTCAGCAGGGGAAAAGTAGTGTGCTCATCGACCAGAAAAACATCCCAGTTAACGCACAAATACACACTATGTCAGGCTACTCAGCTCATGCTGGTCAAAGTGACTTGCTGCGCTTTATCGAAGGAATAGACACGCCACCAAAATCGATCCATTTGATTCATGGTGAGCCAAAAACTCAGAAAGTATTTGCTGAGGTGCTTGAAAAGCGAGGCTACAGCGTAACAAACCCATAGAGGATTCGTTTGCTATAGTGCCCCAGAAGGCAGAAACGAGGTGTCACAGTGGCAGAGCTGTCTGACAAGTTCTGCGATGGCTAATACGACGCTGGATTGCACCTTTTGGTTATGACGTTCAATGAACATCGTCAGCATCTCTTCGGGTAGGTTGTTGGCTGCTTGCTGATCGTAATCGATAGGCATCACACTTTGCACCACGTGGACTTTTTGCAGCTCTTCAATCACATCTGGGTCGGTAAAGTAGATGCTGCTTTGTGGCGTGTCTGCCCACTCTTTCAGGGTCACAAAGCGCTCTACATCTTCATAGATTTCACGGTTAATCACACCAAGTCCATACAGCAGCTTGCTGCGAACCATCACATCCCCTAAAGGACCTTGATTCTTAAGCAGAGGATCAACCACAAACTTCACGGCGTAATCGTCTTTATAGAAGATAGTTTGCATTAACACGCCAATAGTATCGTCCAAGGCATGATAGGCCGCTAAGAACACCGCACTGGCGTCCTCAGCAGTCGAGATCACTTCCAGCAGTTCTGCTTCATTGGGCAAGTCTATGGGCTCTATGGCCTTTGAAAGCATGGCGCTTTCTGCTCGCGTGTTTCTCATGTTTACCTCTAAGCCTAAAGTGACGTTGGTCTATCGCTGTAAGAACGTCGTCATTTTAAAGTGATTAGTCTGACGTTCGATTTGAAAAGCGTGGTCGACCTGTTAAATAGCCTTCTTCCTGCTCAGCTTCCGCACTTTGCTCTGTTTTTAGAATCAGTGATGAGCATAAGAACGACACTAAGGTAGAGATAACAATAGAAAGCGCGACACCCAACATTGATGATTTAGGCGCCATCACCAAAATAGCGAAGATCGAACCCGGAGAGGCTGCTGACACCAAACCCGCATCAAACAAGACCAACGTTGTCACGCCCGCCATACCACCAGCAATCAAAGCGAAAATCAGGCGAGGCTTCATTAACACGTAAGGGAAGTAGATCTCTTGAATACCGCCGAAGAAGTGAATGATGGATGCACCACCAGCTGTTTGTTTAGTGCTGCCTTTGCCAAACACCATATAAGCCAATAACACCCCAAGACCAGGGCCTGGGTTAGACTCAATAAGGAATACTAGCGACTGACCATATTGTTCAACTTGCTGGATTCCGATTGGTGAGAACACACCATGGTTAATCGCATTGTTGAGGAAAAGAATTTTCGCAGGTTCCACCAGAATAGAAACCAAAGCCAGTGAGCCAGTGTCGACCATGGCCTGGACACCTGCGGCCAACATAGTCGAAACCACTTTTACAGCAGGCCCGACAATCAAAAAGGCAACGATGGCACACATCATTCCTATGATGCCCGCAGAGAAATTATTCACCAGCATCTCAAAGCCACTTCGAACCTTGCCTTCAATAGCTCGGTCAAAACGTGCAATCACAGCGCCACCTAATGGCCCAATGATCATCGCTCCCATTAGCATCGGAACATCAGTGCCAACAATCAGGCCCATGGTTGCGATAGAGCCAACAATTGCGCCCCGCTCTCCCCCAGTCATCTTGCCGCCAGTGTAGCCAATCAATAATGGAATCAAGAAGGTGATCATTGGGCTAACCATCGAAGCCAGAGCTTCATTCGGCCACCAGCCCGTTGGTATGAACAGTGCGGAGATCAATCCCCAAGCAATAAAGGCACCAATACTAGGCATAACCATGTTCGCAAGAACACGACCGAAACTCTGAACTTTGATTTTTGAACTTGGGGAGAACATATAGAACCTGGAACACATCTGTAACAATCAATGACTCTGGTAAAATCTGCAAACTTAGGCAAAAAACCTGTAATTGGCTGAGATTCATACCACACCCACCCATTGTGATTTTGATCACACCAAAACTCAAACACAGCAATCTAAATGTGATTTACAGATCACATTAACAGAACAACTATCGATAAGGTTACGTATTAAAACCACAATATAACCTAATCCTGACGTTTTCATCAGCAACAAGTCAGCAAATTGAAATTTAATACCAACGCCATTTACATCATGAATTTCTATTCTTTCGAGCCAGCTCTAACTAAAAAGATGCATTAAATTGCATTTCTATGTCGAATGGCAAACGGAAAAATAGAACTTATCGTTAACAAAAGCCCTCCAGAACATGCGATATATCACACTATTAAGCTTAGATAGATAAATAATTTAACAAGAGCATTACATGTGAAGTATTGTGTTGTACGAAAAACAATCATAAGTACAACTAACAGGGAAAAATACTCATGCAGTCATTCGTTGATTTTTTGAATGGAATAATCTGGAGTCCGGTACTGATTTACTTGTGTCTAGGCGCAGGTTTGTTCTACTCCATAATGACCCGATTTGTTCAAGTTCGTCACTTCTTTGAAATGTGGCGTTTGTTGTTATCTGGCAAAAGCTCAAG
The DNA here is from genome assembly GCF_030248535.1 of Vibrio sp. D404a. Taxonomy (GTDB): domain Bacteria; phylum Pseudomonadota; class Gammaproteobacteria; order Enterobacterales; family Vibrionaceae; genus Vibrio. The sequence goes on from NZ_JAHGAJ010000004.1 coordinate 52,720, forward strand.
TAAAGGTATCTCGTCTTTTCAAGCACTTGCCGTTTCGCTTTCTGGGCGCGTAGGTACAGGTAATATTGCTGGTGTTGCTGCCGCAATCGGTTTCGGTGGTCCTGGTGCTGTATTCTGGATGTGGGTTGTTGCCTTCTTTGGCGCGGCAACTGCGTTTGCAGAATCGACACTGGCTCAAATCTATAAAGAAGAAGATGAGGGCGAGTTCCGTGGTGGTCCAGCTTACTACATTGAAAAAGCGATGGGTCAGAAATGGTACGCGTGGATCTTCGCTATCGCGACAATCTTTGCTTGTGGTGTTCTACTACCAGGCGTTCAGTCAAACAGCATTGGTAATGCGGTAGAAGCTGCGTTTGGCACAGGCGACATGATCGAAACAGCTATCGGTACGTTCAGTTTTGCTAAAGTTTTCACTGGTACTGTTATTGCGATCATCCTAGCGTTCATCATCTTCGGTGGTGTTAAGCGTATTGCGAACTTCACGCAAATCGTGGTTCCTTTCATGGCGCTGGCTTACATCGTGATTGCTTTCGTTATCATTCTTCTAAACATCGGTGAGGTGCCACGCATCTTCGGTATGATTGTTGGTGACGCATTTACGCCTATGGCTGGTGTTGGTGCTGCTATCGGTTGGGGTGTAAAACGTGGTGTTTACTCTAACGAAGCAGGTCAAGGTACTGGTCCTCACGCTGCAGCGGCTGCAAGTGTTGATCACCCAGCACAGCAAGGTCTGGTTCAATCTTTCTCTATCTACATCGATACGCTACTAGTATGTTCAGCAACAGCGTTCATGATTCTTATCACTGGTGCATACAACGTACACGGTGGTGCTGAAGGCGCATTCCTAGTACAGAACCTAGCTGCAGATATCGGTGCGAACGGCCCTGTATTTACACAGCTTGCAATCGAAAGTGCTCTACCAGGTGTTGGTAAGCCATTCATTGCGTTCGCTCTGTTCTTCTTCGCGTTCACAACTATTCTTGCTTACTACTACATTGCAGAAACGAACATCGCGTACCTACGTCGCACAGTTAAGATTCCAGGTATGATGTTTGCTCTGAAAGCGGTTCTTATCACTGCAGTATTCTACGGTACAGTGAAAACCGCCAACCTTGCATGGGCAATGGGTGATGTGGGCGTAGGTCTGATGGCTTGGCTAAACATCGTCGGCATTCTGATTATCTTCTTCATGTCTAAACCAGCTCTGAAAGCGCTGAAAGACTACGAAGAGCAACAGAAGAAAGGCGTAACTGAGTACACATTTAACCCAGTTAAGCTTGGCATTAAAGGTGCAGATTACTGGGAAGGTAAATACAAGCGTAAGACAGGTAAATCACCTGAAGCTGAATCAGCTGACAGCAAGCCAGTTGAGCAGCCATCTGCGTAAGTAAACTCCTGAGCTGAATAGATGCTGTAAGGCCTATTCAGAGACAATAAAAAACGGGTTAGCCATTTCGGCTAACCCGTTTTATTTTCCTGCGCTTTTAAGAGCTGTTCCCAAAAATCAGTCTTAAGCTGCGATCTCTTGCGCTGCAACTTGCGGTGCTTTCTTCTCACCGATTGGCAGTACTGTGCGACCGTATTCGTTGTTGAGCACTTGAGCCATTGCAAAGTAGATTGCAGAAGCGCCACAGAAGATACCTTCAAAACCAGCGATGGTGCCGATTAGTTCACTACCAGTGAAATCACGAGCTGCTAGCAGGAAGAATAGAATTGTTAGAGAGCCGAATACCACTTGCTTCGCTACTGGGTAGCACAGAGAACCAATGAACATGAAGCCTGTGAATACGCCCCATAGCAGTAGGTACCAACCCATGAAGCTTGCTGGGCTTGCTGGTAGCCCCATGTAAGGCATTACGATCAGACCAACCAGTGTCAGCCAAAATAGACCGTAAGAAGTAAATGCTGTCGTACCGAAAGTGTCACCACGCTTAAAGCACATTGTGCCGACAATCACTTGGCTCAAACCACCGTAGAAAATACCCATAGCTAGGATCATCGAATCAATCGGGAAGAAGCCTGCGTTGTGAATATTAAGAAGAATAGTGGTCATACCGAAACCCATTAAGCCAAGTGGCGCTGGGTTAGCTAGTTTGGTCGACATTGCGAATTTACCTTTATCAAATAGGGGGTTAAACAAAACCAATAAAAATTGTAAGAAAATTTTAATCTATAAACCGTATTTGAGGTAATCCAGTTATCGAAAACTTAGGTTGAGTAAATGATCTTATGAGAATCACAAACCATTTCGATTAAATTAGATTCATATAAGCTATGAGTTGGACGAGAGATTCCCTACTGCGCTCGTGCCTCGCTTGTATAAAGATACGAGTGTCGAGATAAGAGATGCGAAAAGATTCGTTAGATGCGAGTAAGCGAGATTAGGGATACGAAGAGCAACAGAGAATGCGCTCTTCGCTACTCGTTTACTCTCATCTCGTATCTGATCATTGATACGAGTATCGAGATGAGAGATACGAAAAAATCTTATACTTTTAAATGCGCGGAGTTTGGGAGCAATCAAAAACAGGCTCTTCGCCACTCGTTTACTCGCATCTCGCATCTATTCCTAACCACCAAAAAGCCGAGCATGTGCCCGGCTTATTTGATCGTCATTCACTCATCAAGTGTGAACCTTACTACTGACAACTAATCTCATCCCAGAACCAGTTTGATTGAACTGGGCTCTCCCATACACCGGGGCCGTTTTTCGCGACAAAGCACTTACCTTGGTATGTCACCTTCTCACCGTCACTCACCTGAGTAACACCCGGCTCCCAAGTGGTAAATTCGCTTGGAACGACTAGCGGTTCAGTAACTGGTGGCTCGACTGGAGGATTCGTTACCGGAGGCTCAGTCACTGGCGGATCTACAGGTGTTGGATCGGGCTCTACAGGTGGTGTTGGTTCGCCAGCGATCAGTTTCCAAGGGCCGCCAGCGGAAGGCTCATCGCCTTGTGTCCACCACTTCGCCTCATAAGTCGCGCCGTTAAAGGTCACCTGATCGCCAGTGTTATAAACCTTATTGGCATCCCAACCATTACCACCCGGGTTCGTTCCAGGATCTACCGGTTCTAGCTTGTCGACCACACGCACTTCTGGCCAGCTCGCATGAGAGCCATAAAAGTTGGTCACACACTTCTCGTAATCACCCGGTACTAATGCAGAGTAAGCGGTTTGGAAACCAACTAACTCACACTCAAATGAAAAACCTTCTGGGCGATCGGCGTAGTATTTCCAGTTACCATCCCAGTTGGTGTAAAGCACATCGGTTGCGCCGTTAAGGTTCAAACTACCGTAAGGCGTTTGCTGCCAACAGGTATTCTGCTCATCGGCTTCAATTGGGATCTGATAATGTTCAGCTAAACCTTCCCAGTAACGAATGCGGTTAACTGGTTGGCCTTTGTCTTTATTCTGTTCACCACACTCAATACCGCCGTTAATCACATTAATTGTGGTGCCAAACCCGTAGCCAATGCCCGCATCCAGTTCACGTTGAGATGGCGTCCAAGTACGGTCAATAACATGCAGCATCGCTGGCTTCGGCGCTTGAGGAGTTAAGAAGAACCAAATAGCTGAAGCCAAGTTCAACCATGAATCAGCAACTAAACCGGGATTATTTAAAAGAACCGTTGCATCACCATCGAACATCACCTCAGAGAAGGCGCCATAGTTAAAATGGTAAGAGAGCTGTTTAGCACCACGACCGAAGTAACCCTGCCCTGCCGCACATGGCCAGCGCGCATTTTGCCAATCATTCTGACCACAACCTGTGGTGTAACCTTCTTGCCCTTCAGACCAGCCCATTTCGCGAACATGGACTAACGCTTGCTGCCACTCTTCGAGAGCCAATGGATTATCAGAGGTGTTGTCTATCGCGATGTGACCGCCCGTCTCTTGAGAGAAGTGCGCAAACGCGGTGATGATGGATTTCTTACAGATGGCATCAGAGTCACGGCCATCAGTGTACTCTCCACAGAATGCAGGGAATTTGCCAATCGCACGTAGGAAACGTGTGTAAGTGTATTCTGGTGCAGCCATCTGAGTAAGGAAATCCCATTCAGATTGAGGGAATACACGCTCAACCCGCTTTACGTTTTCAGGGTTGGAAGGTGAACCGGGCTCTATCGCTTCGACAATCGTATTGGAGCGAGTTTGCAGTGCCTGCGACCAAATCGCATACATAGGATCCGAGGCCTTAGATTGCTCAACAGCGGCAAGATCGGCTCTCGAAACAAGATAGCCTGTTGGGTTCTGCGGATCAGGTTGGATATTCATCGTTGGTTGACTGTTGGTCGCCGCATGGCTTCCGCCAACAAAAAGCGCACTCAAAACAAGCGCTATTGGTTTCACGTTTAACATAGTTTGTTCTCTTATAAGTAACGTCGATAAGAGAGTATGTGGCACGATGAAAAGGCTCTAGTGCCGAACGGTTAAATCGAAAAGAAGTGCGAGTCGCTTACTAGTAATTTATAAATGACTTCATCTTGTCTCAGTCATTGTGGCGATTGGCTCCAAAAAAAAACAAAAAGCCCCGAACAGAGTTCGAGGCTTCTAGAATCTAAGACAAATTTGTCTCGATTACATCAACAGAGAGAGATTATTCCCACTCGATTGTTGCTGGTGGCTTACCAGAAATGTCGTAAACAACACGTGAAATGCCGTCAACTTCGTTGATAATACGGTTAGAAACCTTACCTAGGAAGTCGTATGGTAGATGTGCCCAGTGAGCAGTCATGAAGTCGATTGTTTCTACAGCACGTAGAGACACAACCCAATCGTACTTACGGCCATCGCCCATTACACCAACAGAACGTACTGGTAGGAATACCGTGAACGCTTGAGATACTTTGTGGTATAGGTCAGCAGCATGAAGCTCTTCAATGAAAATAGCATCTGCGCGACGTAGCAAGTCACAGTACTCTTTCTTGATTTCGCCAAGAACACGAACACCTAGACCTGGGCCTGGGAATGGGTGGCGGTAAAGCATGTTGTATGGAAGACCAAGCTCTAGACCGATCTTACGTACTTCATCTTTAAACAGCTCACGTAGAGGCTCAACAAGGCCCATTTCCATATCGTCTGGAAGACCACCAACGTTGTGGTGAGACTTGATAACGTGCGCTTTACCAGTCTTAGATGCCGCAGACTCAATTACGTCTGGGTAGATAGTACCCTGAGCTAGCCACTTAGCATTTTTCAGTTTCTTAGACTCTTCGTCGAAGATATCAACGAATACGTGACCGATGATCTTACGCTTAGCTTCAGGATCGTTCTCGCCTTTAAGCGCTTCTAGGAAACGGTCTTCAGCGTTTACGTGGATGATGTTTAGACCAAACTTGTTGCCGAACATATCCATAACTTGCTCTGCTTCGTTCAGACGAAGTAGGCCGTTATCTACGAATACACACGTTAGTTTGTCGCCGATAGCGCGGTGCGCAAGCATCGCAACGACTGATGAATCAACACCACCAGATAGACCAAGGATAACTTCGTCGTCACCTACTTGTTCTTTAATGCGTGCAACTGCATCTTCAATGATTGAAGCAGAAGTCCAAAGGCCTTCACAACCACATACATTAAGAACGAAGTTTTCTAGCATTTTCATGCCGTTCTTAGTGTGCGTTACTTCTGGGTGGAATTGAACGCCGTAGTATTTCTTCTCTTCGTTCGCCATTGCTGCGTAAGGACAAGTGTCTGTTTCACCTGTTTTAACGAAGTCAGCTGGGATTTCTACTACTTTGTCACCGTGGCTCATCCAAACATCTTGAGATGCTTCTAGATCAGCAAACAGTGCAGATTCACCTGTTACTTGTACTGCTGCGTAGCCGAACTCACGCTCAGTAGACGTTGCTACTTTACCGCCAAGTTGCTCAGCCATAGTTTGCATGCCGTAGCAGATACCGAATACAGGAACACCTGAATCAAATACATATTGAGGTGCACGTGGAGAGTTCTCTTCCGTTACACTTTCAGGGCCACCAGAAAGGATGATGCCGTCTGGGTTGAATTCACGAATATCCGCTTCTTCTACGTCCCAGCTCCAAAGTTCACAGTAAACACCGATTTCACGAATACGACGAGCAACTAGCTGCGTGTATTGAGAGCCGAAATCTAGAATTAGAATACGTTGGTCATGAATATTTTTAGTCATTGTAAGCAGTCTTATTGGCTATGTGATGAAACGGAGGCGAGTTTACTCACCTCTCATTAACTCTTCAAGAAATAAAGCAAACGTTTTCGTCAATTTTCTCTTACTCAATGTTTAATCACTATATAGATAGAGAAAAAACAGAGCTAGATAAAACAGTGTGCCTCTAATGGGCACACTATAAAACGCTTAAAGGAGGCGATTAACCTAGACGGTAGTTAGGCGCTTCTTTAGTAATTTGAACGTCGTGTACGTGAGACTCTTTCATGCCTGCACCAGAGATACGAACAAACTCTGCTTTAGTACGCATATCTTCTACTGTTGCTGAACCTGTTAGGCCCATGCTTGAGCGAAGACCACCCATTTGTTGGTGAACGATCTCTTTTAGGCGACCTTTGTATGCGATACGACCTTCGATACCTTCTGGTACCAGTTTGTCTGCTGCGTTGTCAGACTGGAAGTAACGGTCAGAAGAACCTTGAGACATTGCGCCAAGAGAACCCATACCACGGTAAGACTTGTAAGAACGACCGTTGTAAAGGATAACCTCGCCCGGTGCTTCTTCAGTACCAGCGAACATAGAACCAACCATCACACAAGATGCGCCAGCTACGATTGCTTTACAGATGTCACCAGAGAAACGGATACCGCCATCAGCGATAACTGGGATGCCGTATTCGTTAGCAACTTCTGCTGCGTCTGCGATTGCTGTTACTTGAGGAACACCAACACCAGTAACGATACGAGTTGTACAGATAGAACCAGGGCCGATACCTACTTTAACTGCGCTTACGCCAGCTTCGATAAGTGCACGAGCACCTGCACCCGTTGCAACGTTACCACCAATGATCTCTAGATCTGGGTAAGCTGCGCGAGTTTCGCGGATACGGTTTAGGACACCTTCAGAGTGACCGTGAGAAGAGTCGATAAGTAGAACGTCTACACCAGCTTCAACAAGAGCAGCAACGCGCTCTTCGTTACCAGCGCCAGCGCCAACAGCGGCACCAACACGTAGACTGCCGCGCTCATCTTTACATGCGTTTGGCTTACGTTCTGCTTTATGGAAATCTTTTGCTGTGATCATACCGGTTAGTTGGAACTCATCGTTCACTACCAGTACTTTCTCAACGCGTGCTTCGTGCATTTTCTCTTGCACTTCTTCACGTGTTGCACCTTCTTTAACTGAAGCTAGACGCGACTTAGGCGTCATCACTACGTCTACTTTCTTAGACAAGTCTGTTACGAAGCGAACGTCACGACCAGTAATGATACCAACCAGTTCGTTTGTTTCAGTAACAACTGGGAAACCAGCAAAGCCGTGCTTCTCAGTTAGAGCGACAACGTCAGCGATTGTTGCATCAGGACTTACTGTTACAGGGTGAGAAACCACACCTGCTTCGTAGATTTTAACCTGACGAACCATCTCAGCTTGTTGCTCGATAGACATGTTCTTGTGGATAAAGCCAATGCCACCTTCTTGCGCGAGTGCGATAGCCAGACGAGCTTCCGTCACGGTATCCATCGACGCAGAAATCATAGGGATGTTCAGTGAAATGTTTTTAGTCAGCTGAGTGCGAAGATCAGCTGTGTTTGGGAGAACAGTGGAGTGTGCTGGCACAAGTAGTACGTCATCGAATGTCAGCGCTTCTTTGGCAATTCTTAGCATTTGCAATATCTCACAATTGAGGGGTAGAAAGAAAAATCCCGCTTCATCGTTTCGCATAATGAGGCTCTTAGGATTAGATATTGCGGAGGGATTATACGCACGGGGAAATCGCTTGGCTACACATTTTTGTATTTTTTATTTGCATTTACCCCCTTGATATGTATTATATTGCCGCTATCTTCCATACTCACGCCCTGTGAGATACGACATAAGACCGTCCTACAAAGATAGTGCCTCTATGACCAATCCAAACATCTTTACTGTTTCTCGCCTCAATGCAGAGGTTCGACTTCTTCTTGAAAATGAAATGGGTATTGTCTGGCTCGTCGGAGAGATCTCCAATTTCTCAGCGCCTGTCTCTGGTCACTGGTACCTCACCCTTAAAGACTCTCGTGCTCAGGTGAAATGTGCCATGTTCCGCGGCAACAACCGCCGAGTGACATTTAAGCCTCAAAACGGTAATCAAGTATTAGTCAAAGCCCGCCTCTCTCTCTATGAGCCACGCGGTGACTATCAACTGATCATCGAAAGCATGCAGCCAGAGGGCGATGGTCGGCTTCAGCAAGAGTTTGAAAAACTCAAAATGAACCTTGCTGCAGAAGGTCTGTTTGCTCAATCAAATAAGCAACCTCTGCCAGAACACCCTAAGCGTGTTGGTGTCATCACATCAAAAACGGGTGCCGCTCTCTACGATATCTTGGACGTACTAAAGCGTCGTGATCCATCTTTGCCTGTTGTGGTTTACCCAACCATGGTTCAAGGCGAAGAAGCAGCGATTCAGATTGCTCAAGCAATTGGACGCGCCAATGAGCGTAATGAGTGTGACGTGTTAATTGTGGGCCGTGGCGGCGGTTCACTGGAAGACCTATGGTGCTTTAACAACGAGATCGTTGCGCGCACCATTGCCGCAAGCCAGATTCCAATCATCAGTGCCGTCGGCCACGAGGTGGATGTTACAATTGCTGACTTTGTTGCTGATATGCGCGCCCCTACTCCATCAGCGGCGGCTGAATTAGTGAGCCGTGATAACAGTCATAAAGAACAAGCTTTTTCTGCGAAGCGTGCACGCTTAGTCAGCGCGATTCGTCACCTATTAATGAAACAAGCACAATCGACACATGCGCTTAAGTTCCGCTTAGAGAAACAGCATCCAAGCTACCAGTTACAAAAACAGAGTCAGCAACTGGATGATCTAGACATGCGTCTGCGTCGTGGTATGGCTCAATACCTAAAGCAGCATGCACAGCGTGTCGAGCGTAAGCAGCATCAACTTCAATTGAACTCGCCTGTTAAGCGTTTGGGCGAACAAAAACTGCATCTGCAACGTTCAGAGCAAAAGCTATTGGATGCGATGGATAAGACATTGCTAACCACTCGCCACCAGCTCACAATGGCCGCAGAGAAGCTAGAAACAGTAAGCCCACTCGCGACGCTTAAGCGTGGCTACAGCATCACTCATTCAGCCTCTAAACAGACGGTCTCTTCAATTGAAGATGTGAATGTTGGTGAAGTTATCAAAACGCAAGTTGAAGATGGCGTGATTGAATCTCAAGTCACCCAAAAGATTGCAAAAGCATAAGCGCCTAAGCAGCGTTAAACTAGAAAGCCCTATCAGATTTGATAGGGCTTTTGCTTATGGGGGGAATTATCAGAAGCTGCGAATGACTAGCTTGCCTTCTCTGGATCTTTAAGAGTAAGCATACCTTCAGTCACGATAAAGTCGATGATGGTATCTAGGCCTTTGCTCTCTTTAAGGTTGGTAAACACAAACGGCTTGGTTGGACGCATACGTTGCGTATCTTGTTCCATCACTTCTAGCGACGCGCCAACATAAGGTGCCAAATCAATCTTGTTAATCACCAGCAGATCCGAGCGAGTAATACCCGGGCCACCTTTACGTGGGATCTTTTCCCCTTCCGCTACATCAATTACATAGATAGTCAGGTCAGCAAGCTCTGGGCTGAACGTCGCACTCAGGTTATCACCGCCACTTTCAACAAACACCACATCTAGGTTTTTGTGCAGCTTAGCCAGCTCTTCAACGGCTGCGAGGTTCATCGACGCATCTTCACGAATCGCAGTGTGTGGGCAGCCGCCCGTCTCAACACCGATGATGCGATCCGGCTCTAGTGCTTCGGCGCGAGTTAGGATCTTTGCATCTTCCTGTGTATAAATATCGTTAGTAACGACCGCGATATTCAGCTTGTCACGAATCGCCTTACACAGCACCTCAAGCAGTGCCGTTTTACCAGAGCCTACCGGGCCGCCAATACCAATTCGAAGCGGTTGCTTATAACTTTCCATAGTCTTATTCCTTATATTCTTTCCACTACATCGTTGCGCTATGAACGAAATAGCCTTGTGTATTGTGTTTCATGCAGTGAGCTGGCTATCGACAACGAGGGCGTGAAACTGCCAATCATCCACTCTTCGATCTTACCTGCCTGTTTGATAACCTCTGGGAATCGTTCTGTGACATTCAGTAACGCAAGCTGACCATCGGTTTGACCAAGTGGCACTAGCTTCACGCCTGCAGTGACCAAATTCTCTAACCAGCTCCACAGGTAGCCTTGCTTCAAATCCTCTAAACTGATTTTCCAATGCCTTGCTGCTATGCAGAATCCCAACAGTTGATTGGGGTGCGATTGGATTGAATCCATGACAGAGACATCAATCTCCAATCGCTTAAGCAAAGTAAACAGAGCCAACCCACGCTGCTTTTCCTCCGCACGCAGTTCGCTGGTTTCACGGCTTGCGTACAAAAAATTACACCAGTACTCAATCTGATCGAGCTCGCCTTGTTCTAGTGCCAGATAGAGTCGATCGATAATTGGCAGCTCTAGGGTGGCGACGCTTGAGTTCGCCATGTAATTCAGCCACTGCTCCATCGTACCGCGATTGGTCACCCACCCCGCTTCCACGGCATATTCCAGCCCTTGAGAGTAGGTGAAGCCACCGATTGGTAATGAAGGGCTAATTAATTGAAATAGGCGATAGCTCGCGACATTTGCTGTTGCTTGCATGCTTATCTCCCTAAGGGCTATTTAGGCCGCCATTAAAAACAGCGCACTTAGCGAAGCCACACCCAGTGATGCCCATTTTGAATACAGCGCCTTACCGGCAACATAGCCAACGCCCATCAACCCTAAAGCACTTACCCCCATGCCTGCCGCGAACTGTGCAAGACCAGACGCAGCTTCAACGCCGTGAGCGTAACCATGGAAGAACAGGAAACCGATAGAAACCGCCAGTACGCTGTTGACCTTAGTTGTAGAAGGTGAAAACACATGCCACAAGCACAGGCTTACAACAAACAGAGAAGCGATGATCGCAGGCTCAACCACGACAGAGAAGCCCATTGCTTGACCAACTAATAGTCCCGCCATCAGAGAAACAAGACCGCCACCGACTAGAGCGGATTTAATCTTGTTAGAATAAGAGAGCGCACCAATCAACATGCCAAATGCCACCAGCATGATAAGGTGATCGACACCGGTCACTGGGTGCGTTAGGCCAGAGAGCAGTGAGTGAGAGCCGTGGTCATGACCCGAGTGAGCCAGAGCCAATGTTGATGTTGTTAGCGAAGCGATTGTTAATGTCGTTAAGCCTGTAGCGTATTTAAAGTTCATCGCGTAATCCTTGCGTTATTCTTATCGTTGTTGTGTTTATAAATTAATGTGTCTCAAGTGACTCGATTAGTGATGGTGGTGATGACCGCCAGAGCGCCCACCATAAGCCCCACCTTCTGGTTCAAAGGGTTGTTTTTCAGTGGTTACTGTTGCGCCCAAGCCCTCTACCATTTCATCCAGTACATGGTCGTGCTGATAGCGAACCCAGCCTGCCTCTACTTGTAGGGGAACATGTCGATTACCTAAGTGATAAGCCACGCGCGTCAGCAGGTGCGCATCATCGCAATACACCGTAGAAACAGTTTCTGGTGCCGCTTTGACTTCAACCGTTAAGCCACACTCACTGGTGAGCTGTTCGCCTCCACGTAGGATGTGTCCGCGCGGAAGAAACAAACCAGCATCACGGCCATCATCGAGCGTCACTTTAAGACGACTCTTAATACGACTATCGATCGGTAGGCTCAAAAAGCCGTCGGGCGCCGTGCTCTGCTCTGCTTGAATTTGAGTTAGTTCAATCATGTTATTACTCAACCTCCATATGAGATTCATAACCTTATGTAAGGCGTAGAATTAGATTCCGAGCTCTTAAAACAAGAGTGTTCAAATCAAGAGCTCTCTAAAATAATTTTCTTTAAAACAAAAAGTAACGCTGTGCCATCGGCAACTCTTTGGCCGGCTCACACTCAAGCAGCTGACCATCGGCTCGTACTTGATAGGTTTGTGAATCCACTTCGATCTTCGGCATCCAATCATTGAGCTTCATATCTGCTTTACTGATGTTGCGACAATTACTGACCACACCAATCAGGCTCTTCAACCCAAGCTGCTTATCAATGTTTTGCGCCTTGGCTTCTTTAGAAACAAACAGCATTGAGGTGTTTTGACTTGCCTTGCCCGAGCTACCAAACATAGAGCGGTAGTGCACAGGCTGTGGCGTTGGGATAGAGGCATTAGGATCGCCCATCGGTGCCATCGCGATCATGCCACCTTTTAGAATCACGCTTGGTTTGACACCAAAGAAAGCTGGTTTCCACAACACAAGGTCGGCCAACTTTCCTTCTTCAATTGAGCCAATTTCATGCGCCATGCCGTGAGTGATAGCAGGGTTGATGGTGTATTTTGCAATGTAGCGACGCAGACGGAAGTTATCGCTGTAGTCTGAATCCTCCTCCAGGCTGCCACGCTGCACTTTCATCTTGTGCGCGGTTTGCCAAGTGCGAGTGACCACCTCACCTACGCGCCCCATTGCTTGCGAATCCGATGCAATCATCGAGAACGCGCCAAGATCATGAAGAATATCTTCGGCAGCGATGGTTTCACGACGAATACGAGACTCAGCAAACGCGACATCTTCAGCAATCGACGGTGACAAGTGGTGGCACACCATCAGCATATCTAAATGCTCATCAACGGTATTGACGGTGTAAGGCCTTGTTGGGTTGGTTGATGACGGCAATACATTTGGTTCACCTGCAGCACGAATGATATCGGGCGCATGACCGCCACCTGCTCCTTCGGTGTGATAGGTATGAATCACGCGATCACCAATTGCACCGAGTGTCGATTCCACAAAGCCTGATTCGTTCAAGGTGTCAGTATGAATAGCAACCTGTACATCCATTTCATCGGCAACACTTAAACACGTATCAATCGATGCAGGTGTTGTCCCCCAGTCTTCATGCAGCTTTAAGCCAACTGCACCCGCAGCCACTTGCTCGCGCAGTGCTTCTGGTTGGCTGGCGTTACCCTTGCCGAGTAAACCAAAATTCATTGGGTACTCGTCCAAGGCTTCCAACATACGGTGCATGTTCCACGGACCCGGCGTACAGGTGGTGGCGTTAGTACCTGTATTTGGTCCAGTACCACCACCAATCATGGTCGTGACACCTGACGCCAATGCCTCTTCAATCTGCTGCGGACAGATAAAGTGAATGTGGGAATCGATACCACCAGCAGTGAGGATTGAACCCTCGCCCGCCAAGATCTCAGTCCCCGGGCCAATCACAATATCAACGCCCGGTTGTACGTCTGGGTTGCCTGCTTTACCAAGCGACTGAATGCGGCCATCTTTAATCGCAACATCGGCTTTAACGATGCCCCAATAATCAAGTACCACGGCATTGGTGATCACAAGGTCTGGTGTTTCCGCACTGACTCGTTGGCTCTGTCCCATGCCATCACGAATCACTTTACCGCCACCAAACTTCACTTCGTCACCGTAAACGGTGTAGTCTTTTTCTACTTCTAGCCATAAATCGGTATCAGCAAGACGCACTCGGTCACCGACTGTTGGCCCAAACATCTCGGCATAAGCCTGTCTGGATATCGTCGCCATTATCAATCCTTTGTTATTTTCATTATTTCGTGGGAGCGCTTAGAGCTTGCCCATTACCTTTCCTTGAAAACCGTACACTTCCCTTGCGCCTGCGTAGCTCACCAACTCAACCGTGCGCGACTGGCCGGGTTCAAAGCGGGTTGCTGTCCCTGCAGGAATATTTAGGCGATAGCCCTTGGTTAACTCGCGTTCGAAAATCAGCGATGGGTTCGCTTCGTAGAAATGGTAATGAGATCCAATTTGAACCGGACGGTCACCGATATTGTTGACCTTAACAGAGACAGTATCTCGCCCTTCGTTCAAGGTGATACTGCCGGGTGCTGTTTCGATTTTTCCCGGTACAAATCCGCTGTAATTAGTATTAGAACTGGCCATAACTCCCTCCTTACACAATCGGTTCGTGAACGGTCACCAGTTTGGTGCCATCAGGAAAGGTGGCCTCGACCTGTACATCGGGGATCATTGATGGAATGCCTTCCATTACATCATCGACGGTGAGAAGAGTTCGTCCGAAATCCATCAGCTCAGAGACGGTTTTACCTTCTCTTGCACCTTCTAAAATGGCGCTACTGATCAATGCAATGGACTCAGGGTAATTGAGTTTTAAGCCTTTATCTTTTCGCTGCTGAGCAAGCATGCCAGCGCAAAAAATGAGGAGTTTGTCTTTTTCTCTTGGTGTTAATTCCATTTATTTGCCCACTGTTCGTCTAGATACTTAGTCAGGTTTTCCTTCTGAGCTAAGCCAAGTTTCTATACAGCAAGCGAAAAAAAGTACCGAGGGCTGGAAGTCTACCCTCGGTACAAAAATGGGCAGGTCGCTAAGTCGCCCAAATCCTTGGTAAATCAGGGGTGGAGCCACAAAGATGTGAACGCGTTGCTTGCCATATCTGTCCAAAGGCTTGGAGAATATCTTCACTCCAATGACCTAAAGCTCGGATCACTATCAACCCTTCAATCTGTGTCGCGCCCATAATTAATGAGGACTTACTCGACGAACCAAAATGAACAGGTTGCAGTGAAGCTTGCTGTGTAATAGAGCAGAGCAAGCTCTGTACCAACTCTAAATCTTGTGGCTGGTCCGCGGTGATATAGAAGGTTCCCATCATGGGATAGTTTAATAAACCTATATTTATCATTAACTTATCACCACCATGAAAGTTAAAACCTTCGGTAAGCAATTTCTTGTTATCTAAGTAGATTTCGGTTTTGCCAACGAGGTGCCCTTGCTCAAATCCCTCATTTTGTGCAGGCCGACCAAAACAGTGCATCTCCCAACCCCAAAACTGTGCACCCTTTTCTAGGTAAATTTCAGTGTCTAAACGCACGTGTGCATCAGGAAAAAAGATGTTCTCTTGTGGCACCCACTCGAGGCGTGCATCTTTAGCAACGTGCAACATCTGTTTCTGCTTGGCGTATTTGGTATTTGAACGGTAGAACTTGGTCGCCCCCGGCGTGGTGATCAAGGTATTAGCGCCACTTTCTACTGATATATCAATATTTAACGAGTCACCACCTACGACACCACCTGGAGGATGCAGCAGATAGCTGTGACAGGTTTTCCCATCGGGATACAAGGGTCTTTGCACCGCCAATGGCCCGAGTTGGTAACGGTGTTTCAGCACGGTTTTGTCACCACGGTCAGTAAAGGTCAGATCAAGATTCGCTTGCCAACCATCACGAACGTCCTCCTCTATTGCTCCCCCTAATGGCATTGCGTCTTCCAAGATCGCATTAAGTACTTCGCTCATACCGTGAGATACTCCTTTATCAATTTCTCATCGAGGCCATCCATCTCGCCTTCTGCTACTTGTCGGCCTCGGTCTAGAATACAAAAACGATCGCCAACCTTTCGAGCAAACGGCAGCTTCTGCTCAACCAGCAGTACCGTCAGTCCCATCTTTTCGTTGAGCATGCGAATAATGTCGCCAATCTCTTGCACGATATTGGGCTGAATCCCTTCGGTTGGCTCATCGAGAATCAGTAGCTTTGGGTTCACCACCAACGCTCGACCGATCGCGAGCTGCTGCTGTTGCCCGCCAGACAAATCGCCACCGCGTCGATGTAGCATCTCCTTCAATACCGGAAACAGATCAAAGATAAACTCTGGGATCTTTCGATCGCCCTTGTCTCTAATTGGCAAGCCAACCTCTAAGTTTTCTTGAACCGTGAGCATGGGAAAGATCTGTCGCCCTTGGGGAACATAACCAATCCCTTGTCTTGGGCGCTCTTCTGCATCTGACTTTAATAGTGATTGTCCTGAGAGCGAGATATCACCGCTCTCAACTTTAACGAGACCCATAATGCACTGCAGTAATGTTGTTTTTCCGACGCCATTGCGCCCCATAAGCACGGTGCACTTCCCTTCTGGAATATGCATATCAAGATCCCACAAGGTGTGGCTTTCACCGTAATACTGGTTAACTGATTTCACTTGTAACATCTTATTCTCCCAGATAAACCTGTTTCACTTGTGAATGCGCTTGCACCTGATCCATGGTGCCTTCCGCCAGTACATGACCTTGGTGCAATACAGTTACATGACTGGCAATCGAGCGCACAAAATCCATATCGTGCTCAACCACGACCACGGAATGCTTGCCCGCCAGAGAATTGAGCAGCTCTGAGGTTCTGTCCATCTCTTGGTGAGTCATGCCTGCAACAGGCTCATCCACCAGCAACAGCTTAGGGTTCTGCATCAGCAGCATGCCGATTTCCAACCACTGCTTCTGACCATGAGACAGGTTCCCAGCTAAGTTGGCAGCCTCTTCGTGGAGATGAATCAACTCAAGTACAGAGAGCAGTTTATCTTTCTGCTCACCATTCATTACTGCGGTAAAGGTGCCCCACACTGAGCGAACACCAGACATAGCAAGCTCTAAGTTTTGCCATACGGTCAGACACTCAATCACGGTTGGCTTTTGGAACTTACGCCCAATACCCGCATTGGCAATCTCTGCTTCGTTCATCTTGAGTAGGTTGATGTTAGAGCCAAGCCACACCTCACCGGTATCAGGTTTGGTTTTACCGGTGATGATGTCCATCATGGTGGTTTTGCCCGCGCCATTAGGGCCAATGATGCAGCGCAACTCACCCTCTTTGATATAAAGGTTCAGATCGTTGATCGCTTGGAATCCATCAAAGCTCTTGTTGACCCCTTCTACGTACAACAAAATGTTATGACGGGTATCGATAGCTGGGTGTACATCTGGCTTGAGATAATCAAAGACCTGATCGCGGCGTGTCAGTGCACTCACCGAATCTTTTAGAGAATTCAATGTACTCATACTGTCACCTCCTGTGGCTTGATCGATGCGTTATCTGCGCTCGTTGAACGCGGGTTTGAAGGGGTATTGTTCGATGAATCATTATCGGAAGAATCAGACTTTGACGAGCTGGTTTTCTTGCGCAGCTGTTGCCATTTATCGCTCACAAAGCCAATCACACCCTGCGGGAAATACATGGTCGACAACACAAACAGACCACCCAGAGCAAATAGCCACACCTCTGGGAATTCGACCGTAAACCAACTCTTGGCATAGTTGATAATAAGCGCACCAACAATCGCACCAAACAGAGTGGCACGACCGCCCAAGGCAACCCAAACCACGACTTCAATGGAGTTAAGTGGAGCAAACTCACCGGGGTTGATGATACCGACTTGAGGCACATACAGAGCACCTGCAATACCAGCAATCACCGCCGATAACACAAACACCCACAACTTAATGCCATCAACGTCATAGCCCATAAAGCGAGTACGTGACTCTGTATCACGGATCGCCAGCGCAACACGGCCTAAACGGCTGGTGACCACCATGCGACACACGATGTAGCTGACAATCAAGGCTAAGCCCGTGCATACGAATAAACCAATTTTGGTCGCATCACTCTGCAGGCTAAAGCCGATAATATCTTTAAAGTCAGTCAGACCATTGTTACCACCAAAGCCCATTTCGTTACGGAAAAACGCCAGCATCAAAGCGTAGGTAAGTGCCTGCGTCATAATCGAAAGATAAACGCCCGATACTCGTGAACGAAATGCCAAGTAGCCAAACAGGTAAGCCAACGCGCCCGGCACCAATAGCACCATCAAGCAGGCAAACCAGAACTGGTCAAAGCCGTTCCAGAACCAAGGCAGTGCCGACCAATCGAGGAACACCATAAAGTCAGGGAGAACCGGATCGCCATACACCCCACGATCGCCAATCTGACGCATCAGGTACATGCCCATCGCATAACCACCAAGGGCAAAGAAGGCACCGTGCCCAAGACTGAGAATACCTAGGTAACCCCATACCAGATCGAGAGCCAACGCCAGCATCGCGTAGCTCAAATACTTACCCATCAATGAAATAGTAAAGGTTTCAACGTGTAATGGATGACCGCTAGGTAACAGTGTGTTGGCCATAGGCACCAAAACCACCGCTGCTAGCAAGATAAGGATCGTCAACTGACCGCCCTTGTCACCTCTCAATGCTGAGAGAACAAAAGATTTCGACTGCATAATGTTCTCCTTAACCTTCAGCCGCGCGTCCACGCTGAGGGAATAGCCCACGTGGTCGTTTTTGAATAAATAGAATGATGAAAACCAGTACTAGGATCTTGGCGAGCACCGCGCCAGCCCAAGGTTCGAGTATCTTGTTGAACAGACCCAAACTTAAGCCCGCCACTAGGGTTCCCCAAAGGTTACCTACACCGCCAAACACCACCACCATGAACGAATCTATGATGTAGGCTTGCCCCATGTTCGGACCAACGTTGGTGAGTTGCGATAGCGCCACACCCGCAACACCCGCAACACCAGAGCCTAGACCAAAGGTCATTGCGTCTACACGCTCAGAGCGAATACCCATAGCACGAGCCATTGCACGGTTTTGAGAGACAGCACGTACCTGTAAACCTAGAGGTGTTTTCTTTAGCATCATCAACAATCCCATAAAGACTAAGGCACAGAACAAGATGATATAGAGACGGTTGTAAGTCAGAGACAACATTGGGTTGAGCTCAAGCGCACCGGCCATCCACTCTGGCGTACTCACTGAACGATTCAATGGAGAGAAAATACTGCGCACCGCTTGTTGGAGGATCAGACTAATACCAAAGGTCGCAAGTAGCGTTTCGAGTGGACGACCGTAAAGGTGGCGAATCACAGAGCGTTCGATAAGAATCCCAACCAACCCCGAAACGATGAAGGCAACCGGGATCGACAGAAGCAGTGCAGCGCCGATATGATTCGGCATTAAGAGTTGAAGCACATACGTGGTATAAGCGCCTATCATGATCAATTCGCCATGCGCCATGTTGATCACGCCCATCACACCAAAGGTGATCGCAAGACCGATACCCGCCAGCACTAAGACCGAGCCTAAGCTCAAACCAAAGAACACCGTCTCGACACCCGAGTAGAAGGCTTGGCTCTGCTGATACTGATCGAGAGAACGGTTCGCGGCTTCGATAATGGCCGGTTCGCTCTCCTTAGATAACAGAGAGTTTAAGGTTTTGAGCACAGCCGATTGTTTAAAGTCTCCAAGTGTTTCAATCGCTTCGATACGTGACGCTACACTAGCTTGCGTATCTAGAGAGCTATGAACCGCCAACAGCAGTGCCATTAGATCGGCAACACCGTCATCTGACTCATTCGGCTGCATTTGCTTAATACGCTCAATGATCGAGAGATCCTTAGTACCAAGCAGATTATTCACTGATTGGTAGCGCACCGATGGTTCTTCACTGTTGAGACCCATTGAAGCGATTTCAATACGCAGTATTCCGCGCAGTTTGTTGTTTACACGTACCTTCTTGAATTGCTTACTCGACTCGATTGCCAGTGTCTCGTTACTCCATGCAGATTGAGCCTGCGTTGCTGTCTTGATCCCTTCAATCAAATACAGCTGTTGATAGTGGTCGCTTTTTCTATCACTAGCATAATAGAGCGTACCGTTAAGCCAGCCAGTTAAGAGCGGTTTTGCGACGCCTTCCGGTTGCGAAGCAATAAGCCATTCAATCGCCGACTCTTTTTCTGACGTTTTTTTACCAACTAGCGCCTTGGTAAAGCTTGCGTCGTCGGACACATCGGCCCACGCAAACTGAGCACTAACTACCAGAAGCAGCAGTGCTTTAAACACGTTTAATACGTTTTTCATTTATTGTTCCTTAACCCACCAAGCACGTTTTTATTCAAGCCACGTGTTCGCAGCCTATTGTTATTGTTCCTTGGAAACTTATTGTTGTTTGGAAACTGATTGTTCCTTGTAAACTGATAGCTCCTCGGAAACTGATTGTTCTTTGAAAACTGATTGCTGCTTGGAGACTCATCCTGATTTGGACTCATTAACGAAGGCGCCCTCGGCGAAGTTGACTGAAATGCCAAGGGCGCACGTATCCAGGTTTGCTTAGTTACTACCTGAACACTTCTTCGTTTCTACGTTGAACGCACCACACGAGAACGGCTTAGACCAGCTAGAGTAAAGCTTGGCTGATTCCGGCAAGTAGCTTGACCATGCGTCACCCGCAACAAGGCCTGTGGTTTCCCAAACAACTTCAAATTGACCGTCATCTTGGATCTCACCGATCAATACGGGTTTCGTGATGTGGTGGTTAGGCAACATGGTTGAATAGCCACCGGAAAGGTTAGGAACAGAAACACCGATCAATGCATCTTGGACTGCTTCTGCATCTGTCGTGCCTGCGTTGGTTACCGCTTGAGCCCACATGTTGAAGCCGACGTAGTGCGCCTCCATTGGGTCATTCGTCACACGCTTTTCACTCTTGATGAAGGATTGCCATGTCTCAACAAACTCTTCGTTGGCTTCAGTATCCACGCTCATGAAGTAGTTCCAAGCCGCAAGGTGACCAACCAATGGTTCGGTATCCATACCTGAAAGCTCTTCTTCACCGACCGAGAACGCAATCACTGGAATGTCTTCTGATGAAATGCCTTGTGCGCCCAGCTCTTTATAGAATGGGACGTTCGCATCACCATTGACCGTAGAGACTACCGCTGTCTTTTTGCCTGCGTCGCCAAACTTCTTGATGTCTGAAACGATGGACTGCCAATCTGAGTGACCAAATGGCGTGTAGTTGATCATGATGTCTTCTTGCGCGACACCTTTCTCTTTCAAATACGCTTCAAGGATTTTGTTGGTTGTGCGTGGGTAAACATAGTCGGTACCCGCCAGAACCCAGCGTTCCACTTCAAGCTCTTCCATCAGGTAATCCACCGCTGGAATCGCTTGTTGGTTTGGCGCGGCACCCGTGTAGAAAACGTTTTTCGAAGACTCTTCACCTTCATACTGAACAGGGTAGAAAAGGATGCTGTTGAGCTCTTCAAATACTGGAAGCATGGATTTTCGAGAAACAGATGTCCAACCACCGAAGACCACATCGACTTGCTCTTTTTCGATCAATTCACGCGCCTTTTCTGCGAATAGAGGCCAGTTTGACGCAGGATCGACAACCACAGGCTCAAGCTTCTTACCCAGTAGCCCGCCTTTTTTGTTCTGCTCTTCGATTAGCATAAGAACCGTGTCTTTTAGCGTGGTCTCACTGATCGCCATGGTGCCTGACAATGAGTGCAGAACACCAACCTTAATGGTGTCTTCTGCTGCAAGCACGCTTGCCGAAGAGAAAGAGAGTGAAGTACATAGTGCAGCTAACGATAATTTGAACACCTTGTTCATAGTTGTTACTCCATAATTGTTATTTGTTATCCAATTACAGAATTACAAGAAGAGTGCCAAGCTATCGATAAAGTAAAAAATAAATTAAACAATTGATTTTTAGAGATTTAAATTCATAGAGTACAACTTTGGTGCAGTATGCACTATGTAAGCTGATTCATGGTGGTGCAGTTGTCTCAGGAATGAACCAATATGAAACATGACCACAATAAAAAAGCCCAACTCGCTAAAAGCTGGGCTTAAACATTGAAACGTACTTTAGGACGCGCCAGTATTTTGGGGTGAGACGATATTTTGGGCCGAGATAAATTGATTAGACAGGCTATATCAAAGCTATGCCGTCGGCTTAAACTCAAATGTCACTCTCGACTTAGACTTGAGTTCATTGCATTTATCATTACAAAAGTAGCTGGCGGCACCGCATGCCTGAAGCTTCTCGAGCTGACTTTGACAGTCAGGGCAATAACCAATCTTGGTAAAATGCATTGCACAGGTTTCGCAGTGGTATTGTCCGTCCCAACTTAATTCAGACTGACACTGAGGGCAGATATTTTCGCTCATATCGCATTCCTAAATCATCAACTAGGGCTAACTCTACGCTTAGTGTACTTTCGATTGCTTGATTTGATACATGTTCTTGTCTGCTTGCGCAATCAAACCACTTAAACCGTTTGGATTTTTCTCAAACGCCATCCCCACACTGACTGAAAACTGAGTTCCATCGATATATAACGCTTCTTGCAGCGTACTGTTAAGTACTCGATAAGTCTGAGAAAAACTCTCTTCCGAATTGAAACAAGAGAACACCACAAACTCGTCTCCACCGTAACGCCCTACTTTAGCGCACGCAGTCGTCGCGTCGTCGAGAACCTTGGCAACTCGCTCTAAGATTTCATCACCAAAGCGGTGACCATAGGTATCATTGATCGCCTTGAACTTGTCGACATCGACAAACATGCATCCCATGATCTTTTCTCCAAAGCAGCGCTTTTCGAGAACTTTCTGAGCTTCACATAGCAGTGCTCGACGATTAAGACATCGAGTTAATGAGTCACGAGTAGCGTGATATTGCAGTTGATCCTCGAGTTCATATTTCTCTAAAGCAACAGAGTAGAGTGATGCCAACAGCTCAAGGATTTCAACCTCGAACTCATGGGGCTCAGAGGGGAACTGACTATAAATAGCAAAAGTGCCAAGCACCAAGTCATTAGAAGAGAGAATAGGAACAGACCAGCAGGCATGCAGATTCGCTTGCTGAGTTAACGGTAAGAAAGCCGCCCAGTTTGGGTGATGGTTAATATCTGAGACAATCACCGCCTTTTTTAAGGCCGCTGATTCGCCACATGAACCTATCCCCTTGCCAATCGAAACTCCCTCAATTTTTTCATTATAAAACTGAGGTAAGTTCGGCGCATATTCAAGGTGTAGGGTTTGAGTCTCGGTATTGAGCAACAAGATTGAAGCCATGCGCTCGCCAAAAAGATGTTCAGTAAGCTGAATGATCTTCTCATTCAGCTCCTTTCGATCCATGCCAAGCGCAAGCCTACGTAACAGGCTATTTACGGATCGATGAGCTTCCAATAAAAATTCTTTTTCCATTCACTACAGCTTTATTAAGTGTATTAACAGCAACCTGTTCTTATGCAAGTCTACTTTTTGTTCGATAATAACACACTAACCAACCGAGGCGCACATCCCGAGATCAAAGCTTGATCTTTTGCTTTATCTATTTTGATCAGCGATCTACCCCAAAAAGAATATTTATATCACCACACACCGAAAGCATAAGTTACATGTGCTGCATTTGGATTTTAAACAGCATATAAAACCAAATTGACGTATTAAATCAAGGCTTGTCAGAACATCTCATCTCGATCTGTTGTCGATTAATGTCTAATTACATGCGTCTGCATTTCAATGTGTTGGTCATCTAGTTTGGTCAGTTTTACCGACAAACGGCCTAGCTGAGTGGAGCTAGTGATATGAGTACCACCACAAGGTATTGAAACTAAAGAAGTTTCATTTTTCTGCCATTGCCAGTATCGAGAATCGGTCAAGCATTCGCCTTCGAGTTTCATCGAAACCTGAGTTTCAACGGCCAGCCACTCTGCGATCGTTTGATTGACTGATGCTTCAATCTCAGCAAGATTTTCTAGCATATTCGCAACATTGAGACCGCGCTTTTTAAGGGTTTTCCCTAAGCGATATTTATCGGTGCATAAATCAGGGGTAACGAAACTGGTCACTTGAGCGTAACTATTGAAATCATAGTGCCCGAGTGGATCTTTTCTGTCAGCATCCTTACGCCAGTAGTGTGCAGCAAGCACTTGGTTAAGCGCCAGATACGCGACGTGCCCCGCACTGTGGCCACGGCTAAGGCTATCTTGGTAGGCTTGATTGACATTGAGCTCAACCGCATCACCAACCTTAAGCATTTCAGCCGAAGCAGGTAACTGATGCACCACCACAAAAATCCAGCCTTCCGTATCACGCTTAACAGGAATATCTGCTGACACGTAGAGTTTTCCAGTGGATTGTTCTATTGCACCAACCAGACAATCTTCAACGTCCACACGCTGTTGTTCAATGGTCACATAACCCTGATCCGCAGGATGATCTGGCCAAATATGGCTAACTGGATGAAACGGTGTTTTGTCAACGACGAGGTAAGTCTTATCCGCTTGCTGTTCTACGTACTGCACTGTCGCAGTTAGGCTCCAGATTTGATGACAAAATTGAGTGATAGTTGGAGTGATTTGAGTCGATGTGGTCATATTATTTTCGTTCGAATAAATTTTGCTTAAAAAAATACCCGAGCTCGGCTCGGGTATCAAATCAGGAGTAAAGGTTACTTACGGCCTTTCATCATGCTCATCATGCGCTTACGTTTACGCTCTTGAGAGATAGTTAGCTTGTTTGTCTTACCTTCAAACGGGTTCTCACTGTTCTGGAACTGAATACGAATTGGCGTACCCATGATCTCTAGAGAACGACGGTAGTAGTTCATCAAGTAACGCTTGTATGAATCTGGCAGCTCACGTACTTGGTTACCGTGAATAACCACGATTGGTGGGTTATAACCACCCGCGTGCGCGTACTTGAGCTTCACACGACGACCACGAACCATAGGTGGTTGGTGATCATCCGTCGCCATCTTCATGATACGCGTCAGTACTGAAGTACCTACACGTGTTGTCGCTGACTTGTAAGCTTCTTGAACAGACTCAAACAAGTGACCAACACCAGTACCGTGCAGTGCAGAGATGAAGTGGATACGTGCAAAGTCAACGAAACCAAGACGACGATCTAGCTCTTTCTTAACGCGCTCTTTCACGTCGTTATCTAGACCATCCCACTTGTTTACCGCGATCACGATTGAACGACCTGCGTTCAATGCAAAGCCTAGTAGGCTCAAATCTTGGTCAGAGATGTTTTCGCGAGCATCGATAACAAGCAGTACTACGTTTGCGTCTTCAACTGCCTTCAGCGTTTTTACTACCGAGAACTTCTCAACCGTTTCGTTGATGTTCTTACGACGACGTACACCCGCAGTATCGATCAGAACGTATTCACGCTCATCACGGCTCATTGGAATGTAGATAGAGTCACGCGTTGTACCCGGCATATCGTAAACAACCACACGCTCTTCGCCAAGGATACGGTTCGTTAGCGTTGATTTACCTACGTTTGGACGACCAATGATAGCCAGCTTAATTGGTTGATCTTGAAGACGTTGGAATTCTGCTTCCGCTTCTTCTTCAGTGAAATCAATTTGCTCAGCTTCTTCGTCTTCAAACTCAGTCAGATCGCTTACTTCACCTGCTTCTGCTTTTAGCGCTTCAGCAAATGGGTTAAGTGCTAGGTCGATCAGTGCTGTTACACCACGACCGTGCGCCGCTGCGATTTGGTACATGTCTTCTACACCAAGCTGCCAGAAGTCAGCGCTTGCTGCATCAGGGTCGATACCATCAACCTTGTTTACTACCAGCATTGATGGCTTTTCTAGTTGACGAAGGTGCTTCGCGATAGCAACGTCAGACGGTGTTAGACCAGCACGGCCATCTACCATGAACAGTACTACATCAGCTTCGTCGATCGCCGCCAATGATTGTTCTGCCATTTTTGTTTCAACACCTTCTTCAGTACCGTCGATACCGCCAGTGTCGATTACAATAAATTCATGTTCACCAAGCTGAGCTTGGCCATATTTACGGTCACGCGTTAAGCCAGGAAAATCCGCAACCAATGCATCGCGAGTTCGAGTCAATCGGTTAAACAACGTAGACTTACCTACGTTCGGACGCCCTACTAGAGCAACAACAGGTACCATAACAACCTCTACAATTTCTTTTCTTAATGTAGTTATAGGTAAACACTTGTTCGCAAGTTTAAACTCTTACCTATAACCACACGCTTTATTAATTTTACAACAACAAAACGGCTCCTGGCTGTTACCAACCAGGAGCCGACTGTGAATTATATCACGCTTTTATTGGCTAATCGTCAGTTTCTTTACATCGCCGTTGCGAGTCACGACAAGGTAGCCACCAGAAAGCTCAATTGGTGCAACGGCAAAGCCGCTGTCGTCCACCAGCTGTTGTGCCACAAAGTCACCCGTCGCACGATCTAGCCAGTGTAGGTAACCTTCTGTGTCACCGACCACTACGTATCCGTTAATGATAGCAGGTGCCGTCAGTAAGCGGTTTTCAAGCAGTGATGTACTCCAGATCTCTGTACCACTTCGTGCATCAACTGCCGCTAAGTGATCGTTGTCTGTCACAACAAATAGACGGCTACCATCGCTCGCTAAATCAATTGCAGAAGAGTAGTTACGCTTCCACACTGGCTTACCAGAACGTAGGTCGATCGCAATCAGCTGACCATTAACACCAACGGTGTACAGCGTGCCACCCAGTACCACTGGAGAAGAGTCAACATCAACCAAACGGTCAATCTCGGTTGCCCCTTTCGGTGTGCCTACCGGCTGTTGCCAGATAAGTTGGCCACGATCTACGATTGCCGCTGCAAGTCGACCGTTCGCTGTTCCCCAGAATACACCGCCAGAAACAGTAACAGGTGCACTGTCACCACGCAGGGTTAGGCTAGGAACTTCAGTACTGATGGTCCACTTTTCCTCACCCGTTGCTTGGTCAAGCGCGACCATCATGCCACGGCTAGTGTGAACTAGAACCATGTTGTTCTCTGTTGCTGGTGCCGCTAACACTTCACCATTCACAGATACACGCCAAAGCTCTTCACCGGTTTCTTCATCAACCGCGATCATCTCGCCATTTTCTGAACCAAGGAAAACCTTACCGTAGCCTGCCGTCAAACCACCAGAGATACGCGCAATCACGTCTTTCTCTAGGTCGGTTTTCCAGATCTCTTTACCCGTTTCTGGGTCAAGTGCTTTAAGCATGCCGTCACGACTAGCCACAAATACTTTGTCGTATGCGTATTCAGGCGTGAGCTTTGAGAAGTAATGACCAACGCCATCACCCACAGATGCAGACCACTCTTGAGAAGGCGTAAATTCGCTGGTCACGGTTGGCACAGGAGCCATGATCACCGTGTCTTCTTCACTCGCACAGCCAGCAAGAAGTCCAAGAGCTAATGCACACAGTGTCGCTTTGGGAAACATCTTCTTCATTCAAAGCGCCTTATTTAGCTAGGTCGTCAAGTTTGATTTGAAGCGTTTGGCTAGCATCAACCGCTTGTTGTGCTTCTGTGTAAGCCGCGTATGCCGCGTCGCTGTCGCCTTTACGAAGTGAGATATCACCACGTAGCTCAGCCACTCGACCTTTCCACGACTCATCAGTA
The DNA here is from genome assembly GCF_030248535.1 of Vibrio sp. D404a. Lineage (GTDB taxonomy): Bacteria > Pseudomonadota > Gammaproteobacteria > Enterobacterales > Vibrionaceae > Vibrio. The sequence continues at coordinate 79,999 of NZ_JAHGAJ010000004.1, forward strand.
ATCGCCGCTAGATCGCTCAGCGCCGCATCAAACTCGCCTTGCTCTGCTTTTACGCGAGCAACACGGTAGCCTAGTAAAGGCGCAAGCGCTGCATCTTTCGTTGCAGACTGTGCCCATTCTAGTTGCTCAAGAGCTGCTGCGAGATCGCCCGCTTCTACTTGCGCTTTTGCTAGCTGCATTGCCGCGAGTACTGAGTACTCTGCGTCTTTGTTGCTGTCGATAAAGGCTTGAATGTCAGCTTGTGCATCAAGGCCTTTTGCATCCAGTGCAGAGATAGCTGTGGTGTAGCTTTCAGAAGCCGCTTCACGAGCTTGGATCACTGAGTCTTGGTAATAGCGCCAGCCAAATAGACCACCTAAACCAATCACAGCACCAAAGATCACAGCTTTGCCGTTCTCTTTCCACCAGTCTTTAATGGCTTCAACTTGTTGCTCTTCGCTATCGTAAAGTTCCACTTCCTGTCCTCTTTGATTCTTTTAAACGCCAGCAAAGGGCTGGCGTTGTATATTCATATTGAGCGTTTACTTGCTCAGCGGCGACTTAGATAAGTGCTGCAACTTTTGCTGCAACCTCTGATTGGGCAACAACTTCTTGTTCACCACCAACCAGATCTTTCAATACTACAGTGTTGTCTGCTACTTCGTTTTCACCCAGTACCAGTGCAACCACTGCGCCTACTTTGTCAGCACGCTTAAATTGTTTTTTGAAGCTACCACCACCGAAGTGGTTCATTACGCGCACACCTTCGATGTTGTCACGTAGTTCGTTCGCCAGTTGCATACCTGCGATCATCGTGCCTTCACCAGCTGCAACCATGTAAACATCAACGCTGCGACGAACTTCTGTAAGCTCTAGTGTTTCCATCATCAGTACTAGACGCTCTAGGCCCATTGCAAAACCAACAGCATTCGTTGGTTTGCCACCCAGTTGCTCTACTAGACCATCGTAACGACCACCGCCACACACAGTGCCTTGTGCACCTAGGCTATCGGTGATCCACTCAAATACGGTGCGGTTGTAGTAGTCAAGACCACGAACTAGACGCTCGTTAACTTGGTATTCGATACCAACAGCATCAAGAAGTTCACACAAACCTGCAAAATGTTGCTGAGACTCTTCACCTAAATATTCAGAAAGGCGAGGTGCGTCACCAAGAATAGCCTGAACGTCTGGGTTCTTAGTATCTAGAACACGCAGTGGGTTGGTGTGCATGCGACGCTTACAATCTTCATCCAGTACGTCGATGTGTTGCTCAAGGAACGCCACAAGTGCTGTACGGTAGTTTGCACGGTCTTCAGTAGAACCGATTGAGTTCAGCTCTAGACGTACGTGTTTGTCGATGCCTAGCTCACGCCATAGACGCGCTGTCATCATGATAAGTTCTGCGTCAACGTCTGGACCATCTAGACCAAATACTTCCACACCACATTGGTGGAATTGACGGTAACGACCTTTTTGAGGACGCTCGTGACGGAACATTGGACCCATGTACCACAGACGCTGTTCGTCACGGTTAATTAGGCTGTTTTGAATGCAAGAACGTACACAACCCGCTGTACCCTCAGGGCGTAGCGTTAGGCTGTCACCATTGCGGTCTTCAAAGGTGTACATCTCTTTTGAAACTACGTCTGTCTCTTCACCAACAGCACGGCTAAATAGGTTCGTTTCTTCAACGATAGGCATACGTACTTCGTTGTAACCGTATGCGCTCACCACGCTTTTTACTGCGTTTTCTACTTTCTGCCACAGTGGTGATTGAGTTGGAAGGCAGTCGTTCATGCCTCGGATTGCTTGAATATTTTTAGCCACAATTTTTTCCGTCATTCTGCACAACAAGGCACGGCCTTACGCCCTACCTCATCATGTTTAATTAATCTTCTAGGTTCTTAAGGTCGATGCGATTGGATTTATCCATCACAGACGCTTTCGCTCTGATCTTCGCTTCTAGCTGGTCGACAAGGTCATTGTTGTCGAAACGCTCTTTCTGACGCTTACCGTCTTCGTAGAACGCACTCTTACGTGCACTACCCGCAAGGCCTAAATGCGACACTTCCGCTTCACCAGGGCCATTTACTACACAACCGATGATGGACACATCCATTGGCGTAATGACATCTTCTAGGCGCTCTTCTAATGCATTAACGGTATTAATAACATCAAATTCTTGGCGAGAGCAGCTTGGGCAAGCGATAAAGTTGATACCACGCGAGCGAATACGCAAAGACTTCAGAATATCAAAGCCTACTTTGATCTCTTCTACTGGGTCTGCCGCAAGGGAAATACGCAGTGTATCGCCGATACCTTCAGATAGAAGCATGCCAAGACCAACCGATGATTTTACTGCACCGGCACGAGCACCGCCCGCTTCTGTGATACCCAAGTGCAGAGGCTGATCAATCTTCTGCGCTAATAGGCGGTATGAGCCTACTGCTAAGAAAACGTCTGATGCTTTCACACTGACTTTGAACTGGTCGAAGTTGAGTCGATCAAGGATATCCACGTGGCGCATTGCAGACTCCACTAGGGCTTCTGCTGTTGGCTCTGTGTATTTCTCTTGAATGTCTTTCTCTAGAGAACCACCGTTAACACCAATACGAATCGGAATATTTTTGTCGCGAGCGCAATCCACCACTGAGCGAATACGGCTCTCGTTGCCGATGTTGCCTGGATTGATACGTAGACAGTCAACACCGTACTCTGCCACTTTTAGTGCGATACGGTAGTCGAAGTGGATGTCCGCTACCAAAGGTACCGAAACTTGCTGTTTGATCTGTTTAAACGCTTCTGCTGCATCCATCGTTGGAACAGAGACACGTACAATGTCAGCACCCACATTTTCTAGCGCTTTAATTTGAGCAACAGTCGCCGCAACGTCTGTTGTTCGAGTATTTGTCATGGATTGCACGGCAATTGGTGCACCATCACCGATCGGCACGTCGCCCACATAAATACGGGTCGACTTGCGACGAATAATAGGAGATTCGTGTTGCATATTAACTCTAAGGTAAGGTTATTCTAGCTACTTTGCCTGAAGTATACCCAGAAAGGTCGACAGGTTCACTCGCAAATGTCATTGAGACCGCTTCTGGAGCACCGATAACCACTTTATACGGGGTTTCGCCTGATAAATTCAGTGATTGACCCGCTTTTTTAATACCGGTAGACAAGGTTCTGCCTGTCGCATCTTTCACTTGAATCCAGCAATCAGCACTGAACTGCATCACCAATTCGTTAACAAGCGGCTCAGGCGTCACCACTTCTGGCGCAGCTTCTTCTACTGCAGCTTGCGTTTCTACTGCGGCAACTTGTGTCTCAGTAGGTGCTTCCATCTCTGGGGTGATTTCTACTTCTGCTGTAACATTAGCGTCTGCCATTACTTCGCTGTCGACTACTTCTGGTACATCAACAGCTGCTGTTTCCGCTTCAATTAGGTCTAGTGAGGTTGTGAGTTGATCATCGTTTAACTCATCGACAACAAGCTCTTCGGCGCTCTCTTCGGCAATCAGGGATTGAGACAGGGTATCTTGCTGCTGATTCTGCCACCACCAAAGCGATGAAATTCCGGCAATCACCGCGAAGATGCTCCAAGTCAGTAGCATAATACGGCTATTGTGCTTTTCTGTTTTGGTTTTACGCGAGAAGCTCATCATCTCTTGTTCTTGATGTTGAACATCACCTGCGTGTTCTAGGGCTTCTAAAACAACCTTTTCATCCAAGTTCACATACTTTGCATACGAACGAACGTAGCCGCGCATAAAGGTCGCGACTTGGTCTGAATCAAATTGGTTGTCTTCAATCTGTTGGATCAAGCTAACGCGTAGCTTCAAACGAGAGGAGACTTGTTGTTGGGTTAAACCTAACGCTTCGCGTCGGTTTTTCAGTATCGTTCCTGCTTCTAGTACAGGAGCCGCCGCTTGTGGAGTTTGTGTATCTTGTTCTGTGTTCATAAAGTTGAACTTCTAAATATTATCGTCGGTTGTCGAGAGCCATTTTTTATTATCGTTTACGCTCAATCTTACAACCCACTCTTTGTTGAATTTGTCCCGTAACTCGTATCAAAAACCTTTTGAAATCGAAAACTACACACTGCTATGCATAAGGGTTTTCTCAGGCGCCATCTGCTCAATGCCAACCTAGTAAATAGACATATTGATGATGCGAGTCGCGAGTAAGCACTTAAAATGAGTTTAAGCTGATTTAATCATAAGCCAATGCCATGACAAGGCAAAAACACTTTCGACAAAATTTACCGTTAGCTCATGGTTTTGTACAAAATTTAACGAAAAATGTAAAAAAGCGTGGCATTCGCGCTCGGGAAACGGTGATAAACGGTCAAAAACAAACAAGCCAGAAGTAAACTTCTGGCTTGTTAAAAAAGCGGGAGCGAATTAAAGCGCTTTAACTGGGATAGTTTCCGCAGCCGATTTCTGCTTAGTACGTTTGGTACGGTCGATAACATCACCCACCAGCTGACCACATGCGGCATCGATATCGTCACCACGCGTCTTACGTACTGTTACTGTGTAATCGTATTCCATCAGTGTTTTCTGGAAACGGTCAATACGAGAGTTGCTTGGCTTCTTGTATGGCGAACCTGGGTACGGGTTAAACGGAATCAAGTTAACTTTACATGGCGTATCTTTCATTAGCTCAGCAAGTTCACGAGCGTGGTTCATGTCATCATTCACATGATCCAAGAGCACGTACTCAACCGTTACTTTACCGCGGTTTGCATTTGAAGAAGCAATGTAACGACGAACCGATGCTAGGAAGTCTTCGATATCCCAACGGTCATTGATCGGCATGATTTCGCTACGCAGCTTGTCGTTTGGCGCGTGCAGCGAGATTGCCAGTGCTACGTCGATGTTACCCGTCATTTGATCAAGGCCAGATACAACACCTGACGTCGATACGGTTACGCGGCGCTTAGACAGAGCAAAACCAAGATCGTCTAACATGATCTCTAATGATGGCATTAGGTTTTTCATGTTCAGTAGTGGCTCACCCATACCCATCATTACGACGTTAGTAATTGGACGACGACCTGTCTCTTTCTCAAGACCGATCTCACGAGATGCACGCCAGATTTGGCCCACAATCTCAGATACTTTTAGGTTACGGTTGAAGCCTTGTTGCGCGGTTGAACAGAATTTACATTCTAGGGCACAACCCACCTGTGATGATACACACAGCGTCGCACGGTCACCGTCTGGGATGTATACCGTTTCAACGTCTTGGTCGCCAACGCGCATTGCCCATTTAATGGTACCGTCAGAAGAGTGTTGAGCTTCAGAAACAACAGGTGCAACGATCTCACAGCGGCGTTGGAGTTTCTCACGCAGCTTTTTGTTGATGTTGTTCATGTTTTCGAAGTCATCGACACCAAAGTGGTACATCCACTTCATTACTTGATCTGCTCGAAAAGCTTTCTCATTCAATTCTTCTGTGAAAAATTTACGAAGACCTTTACGATCAAAATCGAGTAGATTGACTTTAGCTGTGGTCATGGTGCCTCTCAATGACGGAACAATAATTAAGGGCGCGAATTGTACAGCCTTTACGCATCTTCAACAAGAGCTGTAAAACCCTGTCTTTACTAAGACATTCAAAGTTAAGTGATTAAAAATTACACAACCATCTTTCGCTACTTACAATTATAGAAATAAGCGCAAGATTCCCGACTATACTCCTTCGTCGCTATCGGGAATGACGGTGCGACTAACCGCTCCTTTCTCGTCATTCCAGAGTCGAGGCACGAGATATCTGGAATCTCAAACAGCGTAAAACCCACTTACAAAAAAGGCCTCACCGAAGTGAAGCCTTGAGAATCGTGAGCCCGTCGCTTATTCAGCAGGACGTGGGCAGATTTCAGATTCTGGGAAGAAGAACTCAATCTCGCGCGCTGCCGATTCTGGGCTATCGCTGCCGTGTACTGAGTTGTAACGCATGCTAATTGCGTAGTCTGCACGGATAGTACCGCACGCCGCTTCTTCAGGGTTTGTTTTACCCATCAGTTCGCGGTAACGACAGATCGCGTCTTCGCCTTCTAGTACCTGAACCATGATAGGACCAGACGTCATAAACTCTTTAAGAGCTGGGAAGAATTCTTTGCCTTCGTGTTCTGCGTAAAAACCGCTCGCCTGTTCTTCTGTTAGGTGCACCATTTTAGCTGCAACGATTTGTAGGCCCGCTTTTTCAATGCGGTGGTAGATTTCGCCGATCAAGTTACGTTTAACAGCATCTGGCTTAACAATTGAGAACGTTCTTTCTAGAGCCATAGGGTTTCCTTCACTTCATTTTTTTTGTTATTAAAAACGACACCTGCCCTCATTATCTGAGTTTAGGTAACAATCAGGCAGCCGATAGCTGCCTGATTTTATAATTATTTTGCTTGCTCAGTCAGCAGACGAGCCAGAGTGCGTACACCCATGCCTGTTGCGCCCGCCGCCCATTTATCACTTGGAGACTTACGGTAAGTGCCCGCGCAATCCATATGTAACCAGCCTTTCTTGTAGTCGTCTACAAAGTAAGACAGGAATGCCGCTGCAGTGCTCGCGCCCGGTGTGTAGTCGCCAGTGCTGATGTTTGAAAGGTCAGCAAAGTTTGATGGCAGCATGCCACGGTGGAAATCAGCTAGAGGCAGTGGCCATAGACCTTCTTTCTCTTGGTTTGCCGCCGTTAGTGCTTGATGAGAAAGCTCATCGTCAAAGCTCATCAGTGCGTGGTAATCATTACCTAGTGCATTCTTCGCAGCGCCCGTTAGCGTCGCACAGTCGATGATAAGCTCTGGGTTTTGCTCACTTGCGTACATCAGACCATCAGCCAAAACCAAGCGACCTTCCGCGTCGGTATTCATGATCTCTACCGTGGTTCCGTTTTTGTAAGTGATGATATCGCCAAGCTTAAGAGCACGACCCGAGATCATGTTCTCTGCACAACATAGAATTAGCTTGATACGCTTGTTCAGACCACGCTCAATCGCCAGACCTAGACCACCAGTGATCGTCGCTGCGCCGCCCATGTCAGCTTTCATCGCAGTCATGAATTGGCCAGGTTTAATGCTGTAACCGCCTGAATCGAAAGTAATACCTTTACCTACTAGACACGCAAATACTGGCGCGTTTTCATCACCCGTTGGGTTGAAGTCTAGTTGTAGCATTGCTGACGTGCGCTCAGAACCGCGACCAACAGCGTAGATGCCTTCCCAACCTTCAGTAAGTAGGTCTTTGTCTTTAACGATCTTCGCTTTTACAGTGCCTTCTGGCGCGATAGATTTGATGTATTCAGCAGCCATCGTTGCCAGCTGACGCGGTGCAACTTCTTCTGCCGTTTTGTTGATGATGTCACGAGTCCAGTCTGTCGCGCGAATACGAGCTTCTAGCTCAGCTTGGTCCGCTTCTGGTAGCTCGCCCCACTCTAGCGTGGTTTGCTTTTTAGGGCCGCGATAACCTTGGTGGAAAGCCCAAACGCTCTCCAGATCCCAACCTTCGCCTTGCAGTGAAATGAACGAAATACCTTGTCCGTCAAGTTTACGACCAGCACGTTGAACTGCACCTAGATCGTGACCTCCTGCTAGGTGGATTGTCGCACCTGCTTCTGAAAACGAAAGGATAGCCTTATCTCCCCACTGAGGCTGGGCAGGCTCTTGACTTAAAAATACTGACATCTGTGTAGACATGATTTCTCCTTGTCTTTGAACCACGTTACCTTAGTGATTCAGATTATTTTTTATTAGCGAACTGATGTTAGCATTATGTAGGAGTAAAATGTCATTTTGATAAAAAAACGGACCATAAGGTCCGCTTTTTTTAGTAAGAATTGTTAACTTGGCTGTGTTTTCAGAGAGCTTATCTCTATCACCAAGTTAAAAATGAGCGTAGAACGTTAGTCCATCTCATCCATCCAGCATAGAATGATGGCCTCAAGGATCTTCTCATTCGAGTGATTTGGTTCATCATCGAAGTCTTCAAGATCTAATATCCATTGGTGCAGATCGGTAAAACGTACTGTTTTTGGATCCGTATCAGGGTATAAGTCGCATAGTTCAATCGCGATATCTCGCGAGTCAATCCACTTTAAGCTCATATCATTTCCTTATTAGTTAAAGGCACTCATGCGCCTCTAATACACTATTATTCTAAGCCAGTTTTACTAAAATCTTCGCCATTCGGCTTGAGTTTTAGTGATCTTCAGAAGCTAGGTTTAGCGTGTATTTTGGAATCTCAACAACGAGATCTTCATCCGCAACTTTTGCCTGACAACCTAGACGAGATTCCATCTCTAGGCCCCATGCTTTATCTAGCATGTCATCTTCAAGATCGTCGCTCTCTTCTAGTGAATCGAAACCTTCACGAATCACAACGTGACACGTTGTACATGCGCACGACTTTTCACATGCATGCTCAATACCAATGCCTGCCTTTAGTGCAACATCAAGTACCGTCTCGCCAGTTTCTGCTTCTAGCACTGCGCCTTCTGGACATAGATCTTCGTGAGGTAAAACAATAATCTTTGGCATGTTTATCTATTCTCTAACTATTAAATATTATCGACTGACTGACCTGACAGTGCAGCACGAATTGATTTATCCATACGACGAGAAGCAAAGTCTTGGCTCGCTTTGTCTGTATTCTTAATCTCTAGCTCAATGGCATCAACGTCATCACCGTTACGCTTTTCGATCAAAGACTCAATCGCTTGTAGTAGCTGTTGTTTCTCTTGTTCGTTAAGCAGCTCGTCGCCATCAGCCTGCATTGCTGCAATTAGACCTTCAATCACACGATCCGCTTCTACACGCTGCTCAGCTAGTGCACGAGCTTGCATGTCTTCTTTTGCGTATGTCATTGAGTCTTTGAGCATGTTAGCCACTTCATCATCGCTTAGACCGTATGATGGCTTAACTTGGATTTCCGCTTGAACGCCCGTGCTCTTTTCCATTGCTGTCACAGACAAAAGACCGTCTGCATCCACTTGGTAAGTTACGCGAATATGCGCTGCACCCGCAGCCATAGGCGGAATACCTTTAAGAGCAAAACGAGCTAATGAACGACAGTCATCAACCATCTCACGTTCACCTTGAACAGTATGAACCGTCATTGCCGTTTGACCATCTTTAAAGGTCGTAAACTCTTGCGCACGAGCAACAGGAATAGTGGTGTTACGAGGAATGATCTTCTCTACTAGACCACCCATGGTTTCGATGCCCAGTGAAAGCGGGATTACGTCCAATAGCAGCATTTCAGCATCTGGCTTGTTGCCCGCTAGGATATCCGCTTGAATTGAAGCACCAATCGCAACCACTTCATCAGGGTTAATGCTCGTCAGCGGTGTGCGACCAAAGAAGTCACCGACCATTTCACGAACAAACAAAGTACGAGTTGAACCACCTACCATAACAACTTCAAGCACTTCATCGGCGTCTACATCAGCATCTTTCAATGCACGACGACAAGACATCAGAGTTTTCTTAACCAAAGGCTTGATGATGTCGTTAAACTCATCACGAGTCAGGGTTCCATTCCAGCCAAGAACTTCGACGTCAACTTGCTCTTCTACAGAAAGGCGGATTTTTGCATCCGTCGCAGCATCTAGCAGAACACGGCTTTGTTCAGCAGTCAGCTCAGTCAAACCGGCTTGCTGTTGGAAGTGCTCAGCGACTAAATGGTCAAAATCGTCGCCACCCAGCGCAGAGTCACCACCTGTTGCTAATACTTCAAATACGCCTTTTGATAGACGCAGGATAGAGATATCAAACGTACCACCACCTAAATCGTATACCGCAATCACGCCTTCTTGACCTGAATCTAGGCCATAAGCAATCGCAGCAGCCGTCGGCTCATTCAAAAGGCGAAGAACATGAAGACCTGCCAGTTGCGCCGCATCTTTTGTACCAGCACGCTGCGCATCATCGAAGTATGCTGGAACAGTAATTACCGCACCTGCAAGTTCACCGCCTAGCGTAGACTCGGCACGTTGACCCAAAGTACGCAAGATATCAGCCGATACTTGAATTGGGTTCTTAGTGCCTTGTTCAGTACGAATAACTGGTAAGCCATTGTCGCTCTCTTCAAATTGATAAGGCAGTGATGGGTAACGCTGCTGAATATCAGCCAATGAACGACCAATAAGACGTTTCACTGAAATGATGGTGTTCTGTGGATCAGTCTGTGCACAATCACGAGCCTCTTGGCCAGTAGTGTGAGAATCAGCTTGATAGTGAACCACAGAAGGCAAAATTGAGCGGCCTTGAGCATCCGCTAAAGTCGTCGCTTCACCACTGCGAACCGAGGCAACAAGAGAGTTGGTGGTACCTAGGTCGATACCCACAGCCAGCTTATGCTCATGCGGTGCTGAGCTTTGTCCTGGTTCTGCAATTTGAAGTAATGCCATGAGGATTCCTTTTATCTAGTCGCTAGTCGAGCAGGTGATCTTCGACTTGTTCTATTTCTTTCTTGAGTTTTGCGATGAATTTCAGTTTACGAACACTGTCGGCGGCTTCTTCCCATGCGGCTTGATCCAGCTGTTGCTCGATCTGCGCAAGGTGTTGTGTGTACATTTTGCCGACTTTAGTATCGAAGTCGAACAGCTCGTCAGCACCATCTGGGCTTGCTGCGATATGCTCTAATTCTTCACGCAGTTCCATCTGCTCCATAAGGAACATGGGATCTTGCATGGTTTGCTGTTCACCACGAATATCAACGCCATTCTGCACTAATAGGTGCTCTGCGCGACTAATTGGGTTCTTAAGTACCTGATAAGCGTCATTGATTTGAGAAGCTTTTTGCACCGCTAGCAAGCGATCACGCTCGGAGGCAGTAGCAAAGTTGTCAGGGTGAAATTGACGCTGCAGATCTCTAAACTGAGAAGCAAGAAGGCTACCATCCAGTTGAAACTGAAGTGGTAGCCCAAATAATTCGAAATGATTCATGTAAAGGTGGTCCTAATTTTAGGCCCTGATGCAGAGCCTAATTGTACGTTGCTTACAATCGATGCGCTTACAATAGATGCTTAGCCATTGAAGCACTTATACATTAAAGCTCTCACCACAACCACACTCGCCTTTCGCATTTGGGTTGTTGAATTCAAAACCTTCGTTTAGGCCTTCTTTTACATAATCAAGCTCAGTGCCGTCTAGGTAAACCAAGCTCTTAGGATCAATGATGACCTTAACACCTGAGTGCTCAAATACTTGGTCTTCTTCATTAAGTTCGTCAACGAACTCAAGTACATATGCCATACCTGAACAGCCAGTGGTTTTTACGCCCAAACGTAACCCGATACCTTTACCTCGGTTATCTAGGAATGCTTGAACTCGGCTTGCCGCCGTCTCTGTCATGGTGATGGCCATACTACAACCTTGTTTTAATAATTTGAGAACTCAGTGGGAGTGCAAAACGCACTCCCTAATATTACTATTTTTTTGCAACGATTCGCTACGGGGTACGATTAACGTTTCTTTTTGTAATCCGCAACGGCTGCTTTAATTGCATCTTCAGCAAGAATCGAACAGTGAACTTTCACTGGTGGAAGCTCTAGCTCTTCTGCAATTTCAGAGTTTTTGATTGCTGCTGCTTCATCGATACTCTTGCCTTTAACCCACTCAGTAACTAGTGAGCTAGACGCGATTGCACTACCGCAACCGTATGTCTTGAATTTTGCATCTTCGATAATACCTTCTGGTGTTACCTTGATTTGCAGTTTCATTACGTCACCACATGCTGGTGCGCCAACCATGCCGCTACCTACACTTGGATCTTCTTTATCAAACGAACCTACGTTACGTGGGTTTTCGTAGTGATCAATTACTTTTTCGCTATATGCCATGATAGTTACCTCGTATCCTCTATATCCGTGAGATTAGTGATGTGCCCACTCAACAGTGTCCAGATCAATCCCTTCTTTATACATATCCCATAGAGGAGACATGTCGCGTAATTTGTTTACTGCTACACGAATCTGTGCGATTGCGTAGTCAACTTCTTCTTCCGTTGTAAAACGGCCGAATGAGAAACGTACTGAGCTGTGTGCCAGTTCATCGTTCAGACCAAGAGCACGTAGAACGTACGATGGCTCAAGGCTAGCAGATGTACATGCAGAGCCAGATGATACTGCTAGGTCTTTTAAAGACATAAGCAGAGACTCGCCTTCAACGAAAGCAAAGCTCACGTTTAGGTTGTGCGGAACACGCTGGTCTAGATCACCGTTTACCGTTACTGCTTCAAGGTCTTGAACACCTTTCAATAGACGCTCACGTAACGCTAGTGCGTGGTCGTAGTCTTTCTGCATATCTTGTTTAGCGATAGCACACGCTTCACCCATACCAACGATTTGATGGGTCGCTAGTGTACCAGAGCGGAAACCACGCTCATGACCACCACCGTGCATTTGAGCTTCAAGACGAATACGAGGCTTACGACGAACGTAAAGTGCACCGATACCTTTAGGGCCGTACATTTTGTGAGCTGAAAGTGAGATTAGGTCAACTTTAGTCTCTTGTACGTCTAGTGGAATTTTACCCGCAGACTGAGCTGCATCAACGTGGAAGATGATCTTGCGTGAACGACATAGTTCGCCGATTGCATTGATATCTTGGATAACGCCGATTTCGTTGTTTACGTGCATGATAGAAACAAGCACTGTATCTTCACGCATTGCAGCTTGTAGCTTGTCTAGATCGATGATGCCGTTTGATTCTGGCTCTAGGTAAGTTACCTCGTAGCCTTCACGCTCAAGTTGGCGACATGGATCAAGAACCGCTTTGTGTTCTGTTTTGCACGTGATTACGTGCTTACCTTTCTTCTCGTAAAAGTGCGCAGCACCTTTAATAGCAAGGTTGTCAGATTCTGTTGCACCAGACGTGAATACGATTTCACGTGGGTCTGCATTCAGGAGATCGGCAATTTGCTCACGAGCATTATCTACTGACTCTTCTGCTTGCCAGCCGTAACGGTGTGAACGAGATGCTGGGTTACCGAAGTTACCGTCCATCGTCATACACTGAACCATTTTTTCAGCAACACGAGAATCAACTGGGCAAGTAGCTGAATAGTCAAAGTAAATAGGCAGTTTCATTTTCTACTCCAATGTAAAAACTGACCGCTAAGAGCGGGCATTAACACCGTGAGGTGCTGCACTAATCGTTGTAGTGCTCGTATTTTTATGTGCAAAACCATTATTAACCGCAAGATCGATGTCTTGACGATCAGAAATTTCTAAAACTTCGTTGTCTTTCATTAGCTCACCGAGCGTAATGTCGTTTAAGAAGCTGCTGATGCGGGAGCTTAGATCACGCCACAGCGTGTGCGTAAGGCAACGTGTGCCACCTTGGCAATCACCACGACCGTGACACTTGGTAGCGTCAACCGATTCATCAACGGCGGCGATCACTGTTCCGACAGCAATGTCACCGGCTTCTGCGCCCAAGCGGTAACCACCACCAGGACCACGCACACTTGCCACTAGGCCAGCTTTGCGCAACTTAGAAAAAAGTTGTTCTAAGTAAGATAACGAAATACCTTGACGTTCAGAGATGTCAGCCAAAGGTACAGGGCTTTTTTGCGAATGCAGTGCTACATCTAGCATAGCTGTGACCGCATATCTTCCTTTAGATGTAAGTTTCATATCACACCGTATCCACATTGTTTATGTGGTTGGAATCTTCCCATACCCGACTAAATTGGTCAAGTATTTAGTTGACTATTTTAGTCAGGTATTCACCCTTACGGAATTTGTGGGTACTTATTCGCCCTTTTGAGACTTCTCAACCGAGGTCAAAATACCACGAAGGGTATTAATTTCTTGGATTTCAGGGCGTGCACGGCTAAACAGACGACGAAGTTTATTCATCACCTGACCTGGTTTGTCCTTAGAGATAAATTGGGTATCAGTAATCACTTTTTCAAGGTGCTCGTAGAACATTTCGAGCTCTTCGTGACGTGGGTACTCATCTTCAGCTTGTGGAGGGTACTGGCTCGCCTCTTGATTTAGGTGCGCAACACGAACTTCATAACTCAATGTCTGTACCGCCATCGCGAGGTTCAATGAGCTGTATTCTGGGTTCGCTGGAATACAAACGTGGTAGTGACACTTTTGTAGCTCTTCATTTGTTAAACCGGTACGTTCACGGCCAAAGATCAGCGCTACTGGGTGTTTTTGTCCTTCGATAGCGAACTTCTCACCACACTCACGTGGTTCTAGCATCGGCCACTCTAGCGTGCGAGAACGAGCACTAGAGCCTACAACTAGACCACAATCTTTTACCGCTTCTTCTAACGTCGATACGATGACCGCGTTCTCTGCGATGTCACCAGCACCTGCAGCCAAAGCCATTGTTTGCTCATCTACTTCACACTGAGGATCCACCAATACTAATTGGCTTAAACCCATAACTTTCATCGCACGAGCGGCAGAGCCGATATTACCCGAGTGAGAAGTACCAACGAGAACGACTTTTACATTGTCTAACATGCTATATGACACCACTTTAAAAATAATCGCGAGATATTAACACATCACAAAGTAAAATGGTCAGACCCTAACAGGAATGTGATTTCAAGAGTTCAAAAAATAACCACTTCCCTTTTGCAAAAACTTTGGTATACTCGCCGCCGCTTTAAATCGTTCTTTAACATCTTGTGGGAATTTCCATATGCATCCAATGCTAAACATTGCTATTCGCGCTGCGCGTAAAGCAGGCAATCACATTGCTAAATCTCTAGAAACAACTGATAAGATCGAAACATCTTTGAAAGGCAACAACGACTACGTTGTAAATATTGCTAAAGAAGCTGAATACATGATTATTGAAACAATCAAAGCTTCTTACCCAGAGCACAGCATTGTTTCTGAAGAGAACGGTCTTACTGAAGGTAAAGACTCTGATGTTCAATGGATCGTTGACCCACTAGATGGCACGAACAACTTCGTTAAAGGCTTCCCACACTTCGCAGTATCTATCGCTGTTCGCATGAACGGCCGTACTGAAGTAGCGTGTGTTTACGACCCAATGCTAAACGAGCTATTCACAGCTCAACGTGGCGCTGGCGCTCAACTAAACAACGCTCGTATGCGTGTAACTCAGCTGAAAGACCTACAAGGTTCTATCCTAGCTGCAGGCTTCCCATTCAAAGCTAAGCAACACTCTGAATCTTTCATGAAGATCATCTCTGGTCTATTCGTTGATTGTTCTGACTTCCGTCGTACTGGTTCTCCAGCACTAGACCTATGTTACCTAGCAGCTGGCCGTGTTGACGGCTACCTAGAGCTAGACCTAAAACCATGGGATATGGCTGCAGGTGATCTAATCGCACGTGAAGCAGGCGCAATCCTGACTGATTTCGCTGGCGGTACTGACTACATGAAGTCTGGTAACGTTGTTGCTTCAAGCGCACGCGGTGTTAAAGCAATTCTTAAGCACGTTCGTGAGAACGCAAACGAAAGTATGCTGAAGTAATTCAGGCCTTACGTAGATAGCCTCTATTAAATAGAGAGCTGGAAAATTCAAAGCCTCGCACATGCGGGGCTTTTTTGTATCCGTTAATCAGAGATGCGAGTAGGATGGCGCTTGGTGATATTTAATACAACTCACTTCGAACGTACTTTGCCTTTATCTTACCCACAAAATGCAGGCATAAAAAAACCGCTAGTTGCCTAGCGGTTTTTTTGGTTTGTAAATGTCATTCAGCATAGCGCCTATGGCATTTCGTCAAACTCTTCGCCTTCTTTTTCCACTTGAGGTGGCATTAGGTGTTCACGAGTGATACCCAACTTCATTGCTAGTGCCGAAGCAACATAGATAGAAGAGTAAGTACCTACTGTGATACCCAGTAGAAGTGCTGTAGCGAAACCGTGAATCATCGCGCCGCCCTGTACAAATAGAGCGATAACTACGAACAAAGTTGTACCAGAAGTGATCAATGTACGGCTCAGTGTTTGAGTGATTGAGCTATTCAATACTTCAGGCGCTTCGCCTTTACGCATCTTACGGAAGTTTTCACGGATACGGTCGAATACAACAATGGTATCGTTGAGTGAGTAACCGACAACCGTTAGCAATGCCGCTACGATGGTTAAGTCCACTTCGATTTGCATCAAAGAGAAAACACCCAGCGTGATGATAACGTCGTGCGCCAATGCGAGTACCGCACCTGCAGCCAAACGCCATTCAAATCGTACCGATACGTAGATCAAGATACAGATAAGAGAAACAAGGATAGCCAGGCCACCCGCTTCTGTTAGCTCATCACCTACGTTTGGACCAACGAACTCGATACGGCGCATTTCAACTTGCTCACCTGTACCTTGTTCGATAGCTGATAGGATCTGGTTGCCTAGCGTTTCGCCCGCTACACCTTCACGTGGACGTAGACGAACCATAACATCACGAGCAGAGCCGAAGTTCTGCACGGTCGCGTCACCAAAGCCTTTTGCTTCTAGTGCCGCACGGATGTTTTCAAGGTTCGCTGGTTGCTCAAAACCGACTTCAATCAGGGTACCGCCAGTAAAGTCTAAACCCCAGTTCAACGACTTGGTTGATAGAGTAAAGATTGCTGTACCAATCATTAAGATAGAAAGAACAAAAGCTACCTTTGACCAACGCATAAAGTCGATCAATTTGTCTGCTTTTAGAATCTGAAACATATTAATTCCTAGCCTTAGATCGACAGTTTGTTTACACGCTTACCGCCATACATCAGGTTCACGATACAACGTGTACCTACGATAGCTGTAAACATAGAGGTCAGAATACCGATAGACAGCGTTACCGCGAAGCCTTTAATCGCACCTGTACCAACAGCGAACAGAATGATAGCTGTTAGGAGCGTGGTGATGTTCGCATCGGCAATCGTGCTGAATGCGTTCGCATAACCTTGGTGAATCGCTTGTTGTGGACTGCGTCCCTCTCGAAGCTCTTCACGTATACGCTCAAAGATCAGAACGTTGGCATCGACCGCCATACCAACCGTCAGTACGATACCTGCGATACCCGGTAGCGTCATGGTTGCACCTGGGATCATCGACATCACACCAATAATCAACACCAAGTTCGCCATTAGCGCTACGTTAGCAATCAAGCCAAAGCGACGGTAATAAATAAGCGTAAATAGCATTACTGCAGCCATACCCCAGATCATCGCCATGATACCCATGTCAATGTTCTGCTGACCCATAGATGGACCGATGGTACGTTCTTCAACAATCGAGATAGGAGCAATCAGAGCACCGGCACGTAGAAGAAGTGCAAGGTTGTGTGCTTCAGCAGCAGAATCGATACCAGTAATACGGAAGTTACGGCCTAGCGCAGATTGAATCGTTGCTTGGTTAATCACTTCTTCATGCTTAGTCAGAATCACTTTGCCTTCAGGTGTCTTACGACCGCTGTCTTTGTACTCTGCAAATACGGTTGCCATTAGCTTACCGATATTTTGACGAGAGAACGCAGACATCTTGCTACCACCTTCGCTGTCTAGCGAGATGTTAACTTGAGGACGACCATATTCATCAACACTTGAGCTTGCATCTGTAATGCTCGAACCACCTAGGATAACGCGCTTCTTAAGAACAACAGGGCGACCATCACGGTCTTGCTTGATTTCGCTACCTGCTGGAGCACGACCTGCCGCAGCTGCAGCAAGATCCGCAGAGCTATCGACTTCACGGAATTCAAGCGTTGCAGTCGCACCAAGAATCTCTTTAGCACGCGCAGTATCTTGAACACCTGGTAGCTCAACTACGATACGGCTAGCGCCTTGACGTTGAACCAACGGCTCAGCAACACCCAATTCGTTAACACGGTTACGTAGGATAGTAATGTTCTGCTCTACAGCGTAATTACGGATCTCTTGAAGACGCGTTTCAGTAAAGTTAGCGATAAGGGAGAAACGACTATTCGACTCAGAATCGACAAACGTCATATCTGGGTGTAGAGATTCTAGCAATGATTTTGCCGCTGCTAGTTGTTCTTCATTACGTAGCAATACTTCAACCGCATCTTTACCTGATGGGCGAATTGCACGGTAACGGATTTTCTCTTCACGAAGTTCGCTACGGAACGCTTCTTCTTGTTGGCCTACAAGTTTTTCCATCGCAGCGTCCATATCCACTTCCATCAAGAAGTGAACACCGCCACGCAGGTCAAGACCCAGCTTCATTGGTGCCGCACCAATTGATTCAAGCCAGTCAGGAGTAGAAGCCGCTAAGTTTAAGGCAACGATAACATCTTCATTCAAAGCTTCAGTGATCACATCACGCGCACTGATTTGAGTATCGGTATCGTTAAAGCGTACAAGAATAGAACCGTTTTCTAGAGCAACGGATTTAGTAGAAAGGCTCTCTGCTTCAAGAGCTTTGGTGACAGTATCCAGCGTAGACATATCTACAGAGGCGCCACGCGCCCCTGTAACTTGAACTGCCGGATCTTCACCGTATAGATTTGGAAGTGCGTACAACGCGGCGATAGCAATGGTAAACATCACCATCAGGTACTTCCATAACGGATAACGGTTTAGCACAGCGAGGATCCTCTAGCTGTTTATAGAGATTTCAGAGTACCTTTTGGTAGCACTGCTGTAACGAAGTCTTTCTTGATCACTACTTCGTTGTTTGGGTTCAGCTCGATTGCAACGTAGTCGTTGTCTTCAGCGATTTTAGTAATCTTACCGATTAGACCACCGCTTGTTAGAACTTCGTCGCCTTTACCCATAGAAGCCATTAGGTTCTTGTGTTCTTTAACACGCTTAGCTTGTGGACGGTAGATCATGAAGTAGAAGATCACCGCGAACATACCTAGCATGATTAGCATTTCGAAACCGCCGCCAGCTGGTGCACCTTCTGCTGCTGCATGTGCTTGAGAAATAAACATTAAAACATCCTCTATTTATATTTTCGTAATTGTTTGTCTAATTGGGTTGCATCCCTTTAATTTCAAGCCCCATCCCTATGAATAGAGACGGGGCTCGCAAAAGAAATACTAAGATTCTTTACCTAGTGGTGGAACTTCGCGTCCCATTCGTGCGTAGAACTCTTCCACAAACTCTTCAAAACGGTCTTCATCAATCGCTTTACGGATATCAGACATCACACGTTGGTAGAAGCGCAGGTTGTGAATAGTGTTCAGGCGCGCACCTAGGATTTCGTTACAACGGTCTAGATGGTGTAGGTAAGACTTGCTGTAGTTCTTACAAGTGTAACAGTCACACTCTGAATCTAGTGGCGTTGTATCGGTTTTATGCTTCGCATTACGGATCTTGATCACACCTTCGGTCACAAATAGGTGGCCGTTACGTGCATTTCGCGTTGGCATTACACAGTCAAACATGTCGATACCACGACGAACACCTTCAACTAGGTCTTCAGGTTTACCCACACCCATTAGGTAGCGTGGCTTATCTTCAGGAAGTTGAGGACATGTGTGTTCAAGAATACGGTGCATGTCTTCTTTTGGTTCGCCTACTGCTAGACCACCAACCGCGTAACCGTCAAAGCCGATTTCAGTCAGGCCTTTTACAGAAACATCACGTAGGTCTTCGTACACACCACCTTGAACGATACCGAATAGAGAGTTCGGGTTTTCAAGTTTGTCGAAGTGGTTACGTGAACGTTCAGCCCAACGCAGAGACATCTCCATAGAGTCTTTTGCTTCTTTGTGTGTCGCAGGGTAAGGCGTACACTCGTCGAAGATCATAACGATGTCTGAACCTAGGTCTTTTTGGATTTCCATAGACTTTTCAGCGTCCATGAAGATCTTGTCACCGTTTACAGGGTTACGGAAATGTACACCCTCTTCAGTGATTTTACGCATTGCACCTAAGCTGAATACTTGGAAGCCGCCTGAATCGGTAAGAATAGGACCTTGCCAGTTCATGAAATCGTGCAGGTCACCGTGCATTTTCATGATTTCTTGACCAGGACGTAGCCATAGGTGGAAAGTGTTACCCAGTAGGATTTCAGCACCTGTGTCTTTTACTTCTTCAGGAGTCATACCTTTTACAGTACCGTAAGTACCTACAGGCATGAATGCTGGTGTTTCAACGGTACCGCGTTCAAACTGAAGTTGACCACGACGTGCACCAGCGTTTGTTTTTTTAAGTTCGTATTTTAATTTCACGAAGCCTCCAATATGCCAGAGAAACAATCTGACTGTTAATTCAGAGCTTAAGAGTTGCTTAAGTCTCTATGAGGAGCGGTCGCGGATTCCTTGCGAGAGATGAGGCTGATTGTTCAACCTTTCTCCTAGCTTACTGCTAGCACCCGTAAATTCTGTTTATATCGTTTATTACCAGCTTAAATTAGCTAGTTTTCTTGTTGATGAACATCGCGTCACCATAGCTGAAGAAGCGATATTCACTCTTCACTGCGTGGTCGTATGCACCCATCACATTGTCGTAGCCTGCAAAGGCACTCACTAGCATGATCAGTGTCGATTCAGGCAGGTGGAAGTTAGTGATAAGGCAATCCACCAGCTGGTATTCATAACCTGGGAAGATGAAGATCTCTGTGTCACCGAAAAATGGGACGAGTTCAGTGCCTTTCTTCAAAGCATCTTGTGCAGCACTCTCAAGAGAGCGAACTGACGTTGTGCCAACAGCAATGATACGACCACCTCGTGCTTTGGTTGCCGCGATTGCATCGACTACCTCTTGCGGTACTTCAACGTACTCAGCGTGCATGTGGTGATCGTTGATGTTGTCTACTTTGACTGGCTGGAACGTACCTGCGCCAACGTGAAGCGTCACGTAAGCAAACTCAACACCTTTTTCTTTCATGTCAGCCATGAGCTTGTCATCAAAGTGAAGGCCAGCGGTTGGTGCTGCGACTGCACCCGGCTTTTCGTTGTAAACCGTTTGGTAGCGCTCTTTATCTGCATCTTCATCTGGGCGATCGATGTAAGGCGGCAGTGGCATGTGGCCAACGCTATTCAAGATATCAAGAACGCTCTCTTCAGAAGTGAAACGAATCTCAAACAACGCATCATGACGTGCAACCATTTCAGCTTCATATTCATCGTTCTCACCAAGGAACAGTTGTGTGCCCGGCTTTGGAGATTTAGAACAACGAACGTGTGCAAGAATCGTTTTCTCATCCAACATACGCTCAACCAGCACTTCTAGCCTGCCGCCAGAGGCTTTACGACCAAACACACGTGCAGGAATAACGCGTGTATTGTTGAACACCACCAAGTCGCCTGGTTCAACCAAGTCTAGAACGTCTTTAAATGAGCCATCATTTAGGTTACCCGTATTGCCATCCAGCTTTAATAGGCGGCTTGCTGTGCGCTCCTCTTGTGGGTAGCGAGCAATGAGTTCATCGGGTAGGTCAAAGTGAAAATCTGAAACTTGCATTCTTCTAGTCTTGTTTAGTTGGATGAGGTCAATTCAGTAGACGACACGAAGCCGCGACTAAATTTTTCGCAGTGGGCTAGTATAGGCACACAGGGCTCAATAGCAAGGATTACAGTGCTTGATTATTGTAAATAGGCGTAAAAAATCGCCTAGAAATACTGCAAAAGTTTAGCGACATTTGTTGCATAAAAGTCACCCAAAAATGAGTTAGCTCTCAGATATTTTAGGGAGATAAATCTATAGTAGAGAAAGTAAAATAAAATAATAAGGAGGTCTGTATGATCAAGGTTGAAGACATGATGACTCGCAACCCTCATACCCTATTGCGCTCACACTCACTCGCCGATGCCAAGCACACCATGGAAGCGCTTGATATCCGACATATTCCCGTTGTAGATGCAGACAGAAAACTGCTTGGTGTGGTAACTCAACGTGATGTACTCGCTGCTCAAGAATCTAGCCTACAAAACATCCCTCAAGCTCAGTCATATACTCTCGCGACACCGCTCAATGAGATCATGCATAAAAACGTTATGTCCGTTGAACCAAGAGCGGGACTGAAAGAGTCTGCTATTTATATGCAGAAGCACAAAGTGGGTTGTCTGCCAGTTGTAGAACACGGCGAGTTGGTTGGCATCATTACAGACAGTGACTTCGTGACTATTGCAATCAACCTTTTGGAACTGCAAGAAGAGAGTGAACCGGAAGAGATTGAGGCCTAATTCATAAGATTCAATATTTGGCGTATGGCAAGAGTCAACGGCCGCAGCGTGATTCCGTTCATCTCGCAAAGTGAGCCTAGACTTTTACATAGATGACAGGCAAAAAAATGAGCGGCTGGATTGGGCCGCTCGAAGGTCAGGGTTTCATGCGTTCCTGTAAACAGTAAGGAATCTTGTTATTGCTCGATCTGATTTTTCATTCTTATATAGGTAGGCGGCCTTCCTTATTGCTTCGCTTATCACTGCACTCCTCAATTTGACATTATGCTCATAGAACACGGATAAAAAAGTTTGGGCTTCATTTCGGGAAAATAACTTAAGGGCTAGGTGAAAGGGTACCTAATCCCTCAAGCTTGCCTGTGGCGTAAGGTATGCTCTGCTTTGGTTTTTATGTAGCGAACATACTTCCCTGTTTCGACACTATCTCTATCAAATTAAATACGAGCTAAAACGCTAAAAACGTTTGTAACTCAAAAACTGCATTTTGCGTCGACAAGCTAATTAATATTATGGGGGATTGCTCGTCGCTTTATGTCGCTCCATGTTGCTTTCGCTTATTACCATCTCCAAATTTGAAATCGATTACAAGCGCACTATAGCTAGACATAAGTCTTAATCTTCATGTAGTTAATCTAACTCAAACTAACATAGAGCAAAAGGTCTAAAGTTAATAAAAAGTTAAATTCAAAGCTTTATATCGTTGTGATCTCAGTGGCTATTTCACTGCTTACTATTCGAGGATTTACGTAATTTTATTACGTTGAAAAATTGAGCAGCACCCAGTTTAAAACAACCGTTTGATTTAGAGTAAGCGTAAGAATGTCGTTAGTCTTTAACTACTGAGAAGTATATACATCAAGGAAATTAAACAAGGAGCAAAAAAGAATGTGTAAAACTAAGCGTGTGAAATTTCACAAATTAATGAAAGCTACTTAACAAGATCTCTATTGTTTACCGTCGAATAAAAGCACATCAACAGAATAAAATACTAAAAAGCACACCAGATGCAGTGTGCTTTTTATCGAACTGCCAATAATTTAACTTAATACTTATTGCTATTGTGAATAGAAAAAAGATTAAAGTAATTCAGAAACAACTTCTGCTAGCTGGCTGAATGTGCTTACTCGTGAAGAGCTAGGGCGCCAAACTAAGCCAATATGACGATGCGCTTGCTGCCCCGGCGCATCAACCACCACCAAGTTCTGGTTTTCAATCAAGCCATGATCAATCGCCATCTGAGGAATGAAGGTAGTGCCTAAGCCATTGGCAACCATTTGTACGAGAGTATGAAGGCTAGTTGCGGAGAACGGATTGATCTTCTCTCTATCTGTCAATTGACATGCTGACACCGCATGCTCCGTTAAACAATGCTCTTTTTCTAAAAGGAACACCGACTCATCTGGAAGGTCTGCATATTTAATTGGCGTGCGAATCGCGTCGGCTTGATTACGACTGATGATCATTCGGAACGGGTCACTGCCGACAATTTGGCTTTCCATTCCATCAATATCGACTGGCAATGCCAATATCAATACATCCAACTCTCCTTGACGGAGTGCTGCTAGCAGGTTGGTGGTCGTGTCTTCGCGAAGCAGCATATTCAATTCAGGGAAGCGAACATTAACCTCTTGAACGAGGTTACATAGAAGAAAAGGGGCAATCGTCGGAATACAACCCACTTTTAATTGACCTTGCATGTCGCCACCTTGGCACAAACGCCCAAGCTCGACTAAGTCTTGACCCTTGGCTAGCAACTCTCTTCCATGCTCCACCACTTGCTCACCAGCATGCGTAAATACCAGTGGGCTCTTCTTATCTTTCTTTTCATAGAGAGGACACCCAATCAACTCTTCTAGGTTTTGTATACCTTTACTTAGGGTTGATTGACTCACGAAACAGCGCTCGGCCGCATCACCGAAGTGGCGTGTTTCATGTAGTGTCACTAGATAGTGAAGTTGCTTAAGACTTGGCCATTTATTCATGAAATTACTTTGTAATATGAGTAAGATAAGTTGGAGTCTACCCACCTGGAATGGTCAACAGACTTGGAAAGGACAAAGAGAGGGTTTATCGCTTTTTTCGATGAACTCAATCTATTTAATTCGCTTTTTTCTATAGTACCGATTGTACTATAGTTTGTCGCGTAGAAACGGAGCCCAATCAAAGAAGTATTGGGCCAACTAATTTTTTAGGAGATTCCAAAATGGTACTAGTAGGTCGTCAAGCCCCTGACTTTACTGCAGCAGCTGTTCTAGGTAACGGCGAAATCGTTGACAACTTCAACTTCGCAGAATTCACAAAAGGTAAGAAAGCGGTTGTTTTCTTCTACCCACTAGACTTCACATTCGTTTGTCCTTCAGAGCTAATCGCTTTCGACAACCGTCTAGAAGATTTCCAAGCTAAAGGCGTTGAAGTAATCGGTGTTTCTATCGATTCTCAATTCTCTCACAACGCATGGCGTAACACTGCTATCGAAGATGGCGGTATCGGTCAAGTTAAGTACCCACTAGTAGCTGACGTTAAGCACGAAATCTGTAAAGCATACGACGTTGAGCACCCAGAAGCTGGCGTTGCTTTCCGTGGTTCTTTCCTAATCGACGCTGACGGTCTTGTACGTCACCAAGTAGTTAACGACCTACCACTAGGTCGTAACATCGACGAAATGCTACGCATGGTTGACGCACTAAACTTCCACGAGAAGAACGGTGAAGTTTGTCCTGCACAATGGGAAGAAGGTAAATCAGGTATGGACGCATCTCCAAAAGGTGTTGCAGCATTCCTATCTGAGCACGCAGACGACCTAAGCAAGTAATTACATTCTTAAGCCCGCGCTCAACTCGGGTGAATGGTTGGAAGCTCTCTTAGTAGCCAAAGGCACAAGAAGCGTAAAGCAATAGCACAAAGTGCAACGCCAATCAGTTAAGAAGTAAAGTCTTTATAAAAGCCCGAAGTTAACGCTTCGGGCTTTTCTTATATCGGTCAGCAACCTTGTTGTCGATTTCTCCCCTGTTTCTAAATTGAGGCAACAGTTACCGAAAAGATTTACCCCTATTTTGCCCCCTTTCCCTCTACCTTTTCATCACTTGCTATTGCTATCATCCAGTTATCCCCTCTTTGGAATGAAAGAATGAAACCTGAATTAGAAGTATGTATCGATAACCTCGAGTCTCTTCACCTTGCTATCGAAGGCGGCGCAGATCGCATAGAGCTGTGCTCATCTCTCGCGTTAGGCGGGTTAACCCCAAGCTTTGGGTTTATGAAAAAAGCCGCAAAGCTCTCTTCAGTTCCTGTTTATGCGATGATCCGACTAAGGCAAGGGGACTTCATCTTCGGGCAAGAGGATATTGAGTGCATGCTTGAGGATATTGAAGCCGCCTCTATCGCGGGGCTAACTGGTGTCGTTTTGGGTGTTACCAATACCGATGGCAGTTTAGATTTGAATGCTATGGAGAGATTGACTCAAAAAGCGAAAGGCTTAAACCTCGGTATGACTCTTCACCGAGCAATTGATGTCTCTCCTGACTATACACTTACGCTACAACAAGCCATTGAGCTTGGCTTTGAACGAGTACTGACCTCAGGGCTTGCTCCAACGGCCGAGCACGGAATAGATGTTTTAGAGGACATGGTAAAGTTTGCTAAAGGGCGTATCGATATTATGGCTGGGGCTGGTGTTAATGCAGAAAACGCTTCTCTTCTTTTACAATCATCGAAGGTCAATGCACTGCATCTATCAGGGAAAACTACTCGTGATAGCTTAATGAATAAAACATCAGAGGCAAAAATGGGAAATCAGGATATCGATGATTACCTTATTCCTGTCACCAGTTCAGACAAAATAAGAGCAGTTAAAACCATTATCCTCAAGCACATTTAACTGGTTAACTGTTCAACTGATTCATAAAGCTTTACCGAGTAAGACTGGTTTATCGATTAGAGTCGCGTATATTGTTTAAACCAGTCAACGATACTCACGGACAGATATGGCAAAGGATTTATTTGGCACACTCGATCTAAACTTGCTACGAACCTTTTTAATTGTTCATCAGGAAAAGAACACTCGTAAAGCCGCTGAGCGCTTGTTTGTCTCACAACCAGCAGTCAGCCAAGCACTGCAGAAACTTCGCCATCACTTTGATGATGAGTTGTTTGTGAAGGTTCATGGTGGTCTTCAAGCAACTTACTTTGCAGAAAGCCTTGCCAATGAAATAACCCCTCATTTGGATGGCTTGGCAGTCGCTCTCAATACCGCCAATGCATTCGACCCAAGCCAGATAACTTCAAATATTCGAATCGCTCTCTCCCCTGTCACTATGGCATGTTTATGCGGACCTCTTTATCAGGAGATCAAGCGCCAAGCCCCGAATGCAAAGCTAGAACTAATCGGTTGGAGTACTACGACTCCCGAAGAGATAAGAAAAGATTCAATCCACCTTGGCGTCAATTACTTGTTAGAGAACAGTAGTAAGGAGGTTTATACTCGAAAGGTGCTTGATTTAACTGGCTGTATTTTTGTTCGAAAAGATCATCCAATAAAAAAAACGGTCATTACGCCTGTAGATATGGCTGGTTATGACATCGCTTCATTGATTAGCCCCGGATGGAATGACAACTTCAGTTACGCCTCTCGACTATTAGAGAAGTATGATATTGAGCATAGCATTGGTTTTCGCTCCGAGATGTTGATGGCCGTGATTGATATCATTCAACACACTGATATGTACATGCCCCACTCCAATCTTTTCCCTGTTGAGAACTACCCAAACCTCAGAGCAGTTAAAGTCTTAGTAGAAGGCAAAGAATACCACTACCCTCTTTTTACTCACATCCACTCTAAGAATAAAAACAACCCGCTGCATGGTTGGTTAACTAACATCGTTGAAGAGGCTCTACAACATCAAGTCAATAAGCATGGCTTATTATTCAAATAACCAAAGCTACTTAGCCTAAAAATAAAACACTGTTTAATATTATCTCCATCGACAAGGAGTCAATCATTAAACCATAGTAAGGATGCTCAATATTCCGTTTATTGAGAGTGTATTTATGAATAAGTCAATTCTTGCAGTGTCTTTAGCTACGCTATTTTCTGTGCCAGCAATCGCAGCTGACAATGCAACTAATCCAATTTGGTCAGAACCAACGAACCCAATCGAAGCAGTTCCTGAGCAACCTGTACTTCCAGGTATCGACAATAGTGTTCCTGGTGTACCGGACCGCCCACAACCACCTGTCCACGTGCAGCCACCAATTGAGGCAGCACCAGAGCAACCTGTTTTGCCTGAGATTGACAATGGTGTTCCGGGTGTACCAGAAAGACCGCAACCACAAGTACCAACTCAACCACCAGTTGATAATACGCCAGACCGTCCACAGCCACCGGTAAAACCGGTACAGCCGCCTGTCGACAATTCACCTGAGCGTCCGACACCTCAGTTCCCTAGCAATCCAATTGAAGGAGCACCATCTCAACCAATCGAGATCCAACCAGAGCACCCAATTCAGGATGGCGATTACGCTCCTGATATCTCTGGTCCATCAGAAGCTGAGCGTACCTCTGCATTAGAACTTGGCTTCCAAGCGATGGCTGAAGAGTACAACCAAAAATTTAACGAGCACCAAGAGCAGATGGATGGTATCCGTGCAAGCTTACACGCGGTGACGAACGCACGCCCATTCGTAACTAACGGTGAGTTTGCTGTTGGTGCGGGTGTTGGTTTTGCAGGCTCTAAAGAAGCTATTGCACTGGGTGGTGCTTACGGTATCAGCGAGCAGCTGAGCGTATCAGGCACATTCAACTATGAAACCTCAGGCAAGTACTCATCATCAGATGTATCTGGTGGTGTGGGTGTTCAGTTTAACTTCAAGTAACACTCTCTCCCCTACTAAGGATGGTGGGGGAACCTTTTCTTCAGGGAGCTTTATTAACGTAAGTGCCGGATGCGCTTACTTCAATTATTAATGAGAGTGTCATGAATATCTTAAAAACAATCGCTTTAACAACCGCCTTTTTTTCAACCGCTAGCTTTGCAGTCCAAGACGCCTTTTCAGGCCACCGTATAGGTGCAGGCTTCTCTAGTGCTCAAATCGATTATGTCTATACAGACGGCCATAGTGCTGATCTAGGTAGTGGACTCAAGCTGGAATATGGTTACGACCTAAACCGCATCTTTGGCTTCAACGTTTCGATGGATTACGTTACAGATGATTACAAGCTTTTGAATTACGACTATGAATCTAAGGTAACAACCATTAAGTTAGACTCAGACATTGGTTATACGTTTGACTTAGATGGGTTCAATCTTAAACCTTATGGCGCGATTGGTTTAGCTCGCATCATTGATAAACAAACAGTTAGCGACTCACAAGGTAGCTACACCATTTCAAGAAACGATACCTCTATTCTGATGGGAGCAGGGGTGCGCGCAAACTTCGACTTTGGCCTCTACAGTGATCTTCGTTTCAACTTCATGATGTTAGACGACTACGATATCGACCAACTGTCGATCACGTTTGGCTATAAGTTCTAAGCTCTTATCCTATAGCTTAAAATTCGAACCTACTTCAGCGCGTCATCTAGGCTTTGATCACCTAGGTGGCGTACGTCTTTGCCTTTCACAAAATAGATGATGTATTCACAAATATTCTGGCATCGGTCGCCAACACGCTCTATAGCTCGCGCTGACCACATTACTTGCAAGATGTTAGGAATATTTTTTGGATCTTCCATCATATAAGTCATCAACTGACGAATCACCGCTTCGTACTCTGAATCCAATTTATCATCGAGCTTATGGACTTCGGCTGCAGCATCCACATCCATACGAGCAAAAGCATCAAGTACTTGATGAAGCATCGCAATCGCATGACGACACAGTGGCTCTAGTGAGACATGAAATTTCTGATCTTTGGTCGAAGGAATATCAATCGCACCTTGCGCGATCTTCGAGGCTACATCACCAATACGCTCAAGATCAGTAATCGTCTTGATGATCGCCATGATCAAGCGTAGGTCTTTCGCGGTAGGTTGTCGCTTCGCGATAATACGAGTACAGGCTTCATCGATAGAGACTTCCATTGCATTTACTTTGTGGTCGTCACGGATGACTTTCTTGGCCAGTTCAATATCGTCTTTATGGAGCGCTTGCATAGCAAAAGAGAGCTGCTGCTCCACTAAACCGCCCATAGTTAGAACATGAGTACGAATTGACTCAAGTTCCACATTAAATTGTCCAGATATATGACGACCGAAATGCATGTCTGCTCCTGTATGATGCATCACCACGAATGTGGTAACGTTAACCGTATCTTCCTGTAATGTAGTCTTCTGTTTGATTTTTCAATGGTGACGTAAAGATTGAATCTGTATCTGAGTACTCGATCAACTTTCCCATATGAATAAAAGCAGTGTGGTCACTAACTCGCGCTGCCTGTTGCATGTTGTGGGTGACAATAACAACCGTATATTGCGCCTTCAGATCATTAATCAACTCTTCAATAGTAAGTGTAGATATCGGATCCAGAGCCGATGTCGGCTCGTCCAACAAAAGAACCTCAGGTTCAATCGCGACAGCACGTGCAATCACTAAACGCTGCTGCTGACCACCAGATAAACCAAACGCATTTTCATGCAGGCGGTCTTTCACCTCATCCCACAAAGCAGCTGCGCGAAGAGACCGCTCCACAGCATCATCAAGATCTCGGCTGTTACTCATGCCTTGTAACCTCAAGCCGTAAACCACGTTCTCATAGATTGACTTGGGAAAAGGGTTTGGTCTTTGGAATACCATTCCGACACGACGGCGAAGGGTTGCAACATCAACCTGAGGGTCATAGACGTTGTGACCGTACAGCTTTACCTTCCCTGAAACGCGACACCCTTCAACCAGATCGTTCATGCGATTGATACAGCGTAGCAGCGTGGACTTACCACAACCCGATGGGCCGATAAATGCCGTCACCTGGCCCTTAGGGATTTTCATTGAGATGTCATCCAGCGCTTGGCTATCTTTATAATAAAGATTCAAGCCCTCAATAGAGATGGCGGTCTGCTCATCCGTCAAATTGTGAACATCAAGTGGGGCGTAGTAACCCAAGGTTTCATTAATTGAAAACATCTAATCTTGTCCTAAGGTTCGGTACTTCTCTCGCAGGTTATTGCGGATGTTAATCGCTGTTAGATTTAACCCAACAATGACAGTCACCAAAAGAAACGACGTGGCGTACACCAGCGGCCTTGCCGCCTCAATATTGGACGTCTGAAAGCCAACATCATAAATGTGGAAGCCCAAGTGCATGAATTTTCTATCTAGATGCACATAAGGGAATTGACCGTCGACAGGCAGGCTTGATGCCAACTTAACGACACCCACCAGCATCAAAGGAGCTACCTCGCCTGCTGCACGTGCAATCGCGAGAATCAAACCAGTAATGATCGCTGGGCTGGCCATCGGTAATACGATGCGCCATAGCGTCTCAAACTGAGTGGCACCTAACGCCAAAGAACCATGACGAACCGCGCTTGGAATTCGAGTTAGACCTTCCTCGGTGGTGACGATAACCACTGGCAATGTCAAAACCGCTAGCGTCAATGAAGACCATAACAACCCCGGGGTACCAAAGGTTGGAGCAGGTAAGCGCTCGGCATAAAACAAGGTATCAATCGAGCCACCAATTGTATACACAAAGAAACCGAGACCAAATACTCCATATACAATCGAGGGTACGCCCGCAAGGTTGATCACGGCAATGCGGATCAAGCGCGTCAGTGCGTTCGTTTTAGCATACTCATGTAGATAAATGGCAGCAATAACCCCAAGAGGCATCACCACGATCGACATTAAAATAACCAGCAACACGGTACCGAATATGGCAGGGAACACTCCGCCTTCAGAGTTAGATTCTCTTGGGTTTTCCGATAAGAATTTCCAAACTTGCTTGAACCAATGCGTTACCTTTTCAGCATAGTTCATCTTGTTTGGATACCAATAATCTAAAATATGACTGAGCGGAATCTCCACTTGCTGTCCTGTCATATCCTCAACGATTACGCTCTCGATATTAAGTTGAGTTCGTAGCTGCTCTAAGCGAAGCTCTGCATCATCAAGTTGTTCATTTAACGCACGTCGCGTGTCATTGTAGCTTTTAAGATAACCCTCACTAACGGTTTCATTAAGCTCAAGCTTTCTCTTTTCTAATCTGAGTTTTTCAAGTTGCCAACTGATCCCGCTGATCTCTTGATTTACAATTCGTGAGGTCTCCTCACGCAACACATCAGCAAATGCGAGACCATCCACCAGCGAACTGTCGATATCCGTATATGTCGTGCCTGCCGCGCTCTTAAAGCTCACTGGCTTACCGAAAAAATATCCGCCACGACTACGTTCAATCACCGCCCACTCTTTAGGTGTCGTTGGCTCTTGCAAATCGATATCTAAAATGGAGACGAAATCAGCTGGGTACAACTCTCGGTTGGCAACCTTGATACTCAGGCGCTTAACCAAACCACTCTTCAATTGCTGCTCAGATAAATGTTCGTGCGATTGAGGAATTTGCGCAGTAGGGATGTATTTACTCTCATAGAGCTGGCCGATCAAACGCTCAGGTGTATCATTGAGCTCCATTTGAGTGACCTTGGCGTCATCTAACTGCCATTGATAAAGAGGCGCAGGCCAGAAGTAAGTTAAGCCTTTCCAGCCAATCAGTAACATTAATCCCAATACAGAAAGCATACTGATGCTCACTGCACCACCAGTCAGCCAGATCCACGGAGAGCCCAACTTTACCCAGTAAAAAAGAGATGTAAATTTATTGGTCATAAGTTTCATGCTCTACCTTTAAACCTATAACGCACGATATTTGTCACGCAGCCTTTGTCTTACCCACTCTGCTAAAGAGTTCACGGCAAAGGTAAAGACAAACAGCAACAGCGCTGCTAAAAATAGTAAACGGAAATGCGACCCACCAACCTCAGACTCTGGTAGTTCTACAGCAATCGTGGCTGACAGTGTTCTCATTCCTTCAAGAATATTCCAATCCAGTATCGGCGTGTTTCCGGTCGCCATTAGCACGATCATTGTTTCGCCAACCGCACGCCCCAATCCCATCATAATGGCCGAGAAAATACCTGGGCTAGCCGTCAGTAACACCACATAAATCAGGGTCTGCCAAGCTGTTGCTCCCAAAGCCAAAGAGCCATCAGAAAGGTGCTTGGGAACCGAGAATATTGCGTCTTCGGCAATAGTGAAGATAGTTGGAATCACCGCGAAACCCATGGCAAAACCGACAACCAGCGCATTACGCTGGTCGAAACCAATTCCGTAACCCGCAAGGTAGGTTCGGATATCACCACCAAACAGCAGCGATTCAATGTCACTTCCCAGAACAAAGACACCAATAACCGTTAGTACCAATACCGGAATCAGTATCAAGGCATGCCAACCGTTGGAGAAACGACGCGTAAAGCCTTTCGGCAGTACAAACCAAACCAATCCCGTCAGCAGCGCGCTGAGTGGCAATAGAAGCATCAGTGAGAACACCGCAGTCAGGTGGGTTTCAACAATGGGTGCAAACCATAATCCCGCAAGGAAACCTATGATAACCGTAGGCAAGGCCTCCATGAGCTCAATCGACGGCTTCACCACTCGACGCATTCTTGGTGACATGAAATAGGCGGTGTAGATAGCGCCAAGTACTGCAATTGGCGTCGCAAACAACATTGCAAACAGTGCAGCCTTAATCGTACCGAAGGTGATCGGGATTAAACTGAATTTCTCTTCAAAATCATCATTGGCTGATGTGGACTGCCATACATAAGCTGGCTCTGGGTAACTCTCGTACCAGACTTTTTGCCAAAGTGACGAAAGTGAGATCTGAGGATATTCATTATCGACAGCCGCAACGCTAATTTCGTTGTCGATGAGCGTCGCGAGATGCAGTTCATTCGCTGACATTGCTGCCAATTGAGGCGCTCTATCAAAAGCACGCTCAAACAGGGAGAGTTTTTCACTGGTGGTATAGTGACTTTGTAAGGTGCCATTTTTATAGAAGCTGTAGAAACCTTTACGGTAAGTGTCCGGCAAAATGTACTGAACTTCCTCCGCAAGCTGGAAGTCTCGAATATGGGTTAAACGGCGCTCTTTATTTTGTAGCACATCAAACCATTGCGAGACTTGACCATCTTGATGAGTCACCAACAGAGAATAGGCACCAGATAAGAGGTCGACGCTCTTCACACCATGCTTTACATCATTCAAGCTCAAATCCACCAGCTCACGTACTGAGAATCGCCCCTGATTCAACGTCAGAACCGCAAGCTCTGAAGAAGTTCGCATATAGAGTGTCTTGCCATCTGGGGTCATCAAAATCTGATCTTGTTGGCTAAACTTATCAGAGAGCCATTGTTTCCCCTGTAAGCGATAATTCCCAAGAAGGTCGGTCTGATACCACTTCACCAACAAACGCTGGTCACTCAATTGGGCGGTAATGGTGAGTTGGGCGGAATGCAGCGAGAAAGCAAAGCGTTCAATGTGAGCTCCTTCACTCTCAGCTGGAGTTAAGAAAGACTCTGCCACATTAAGGTGCTGTACCTTGGGCTCAGCAACACTGTCCGGTTTGTAGAGCGGCGCACTAAATTGTGGAGAAAACAGGGAGATATCTCCGAGCTCAGTGGCGAAGGCAAACCAGTTTTCTGATGGCGTATTTCGAGCAAAGGCCGATGGCTCAGTTGTGATCTGTTCCGAGAAATAAGAATCGGAGTTTTGTGCGTCTAAATCCCAGAATTGGACTTTCCCTGAGTTTTCAATAGTAAACGCATGCTGCCCGTACTCATCAACAGCTAGAGCAATCGGTTCAGTCACTGTGACAGACTTGTTGACCTGATTAGTCTGAATATCCGCATCAGAGAAGATAGGAAGAATGACCATCGCAAGGTAAATAAAAATCAGGACCAAAGCCGCAAGAACACTTACTCCACCGCATGTCACAGAAAAGCGGACAAGACGGTCTTTCAACCATCGTTTCTTGTCTTTCTCTTTCAGTGAAAATTGGCTAGGGGTCATCTCTTTCTCTACCTTTTTTGAGTGGATATCATAATATTTCGATTAGATGACAATTATATTACAGGTCACATTAAATAACTGAAACTAGTAGTAACTTTTGCATAAACTTCCAATTGCAATAATACCGTAACAAAATGGGAATACGCTGCCTATTTTTTATAATTTAAGCCCCAGAAAACTGGTCAGTCCATCTAGGAGAACCTCATGAGCGCAGAAAAACTCTACATAGAAAAAGAACTTAGTTGGCTCTCTTTTAACGAGAGGGTGCTGCAAGAGTCTGCAGATAAGAGTGTACCCTTGATTGAGCGAATCCGTTTTTTGGGTATATTCTCCAATAATTTAGACGAGTTTTACAAAGTTCGCTTTGCTGATGTCAAACGCCGTATTTTGATCAATCAAGAACGCGGCATTAATGACAATTCAAAACACCTGCTAACAAAAATGCAGACCAAAGCGTTAAAACTCAATCAAAAGTTTGATGAACTTTATAATGAGTTGATTCTAGAAATGGCAAGGCGACGTATCTTTCTAGTCAACGAAACTCAACTGAATGAATCACAAATAAAATGGATTCGAAAATACTTTAGAAAGGAAGTTCTGCCCCACATTACTCCCCTACTGATGACCGAAGAGATCGATGTACTTCAGTTCCTCAAAGATGAGTACGCCTACCTCACGGTTGAACTGCAAAAAGATCAGCAATCGAGCTACGCCTTAATCGAAATCCCAACCGACCACCTACCTCGCTTTGTGATGGTTCCAGAGCAAAAAGGTAAGCGTCGCAAGACCATCATCCTACTCGACAACATCATTCGTTACTGTATTGATGACCTATTCAAAGGCTTCTTCGAGTATGACTCTCTTAACTGCTACGCGATGAAAATGACGCGAGATGCAGAATACGATCTCAGTCATGAGGTTGAACACAGCCTACTTGAACAGATGTCAGAAGGTGTCGCACAGCGACTGAGTGCCATGCCGGTACGCTTTGTCTATGAACATACCATGCCTGAAAACATGTTGAGTTTCTTATGTGACAAGCTAGGGATGTCCAACTATGACAGCTTAATCCCAGGTGGCCGCTACCATAATTTCAAAGATTTCATTGGCTTCCCTAACGTAGGGCGCGAGTACTTGGAAAACAAGCCACTACCACCAATGAAGTGTGCTGACTTTGATCACTTTGATAACGCTTTTGATGCCATCAAAGAGAAGGACATCTTACTCTATTACCCGTATCACACCTTCGATCATATCTCTGAGCTGGTACGTCAGGCCTCTTTTGATCCGAAAGTATTGAGCATTAAGATCAATATCTATCGAGTCGCGAAAAACTCGAAACTGATGAACTCCATCATTGATGCGGTACACAACGGAAAAAACGTCACGGTAGTGGTAGAGCTGCAAGCACGATTCGATGAAGAGGCAAACATTGAGTGGGCAAAGGTCCTGACTGAGGCTGGCGTGCACGTTATCTTTGGCGCTCCAGGCCTGAAAATCCACTCTAAGCTGCTATTGATTAGCCGTCGTGAGGGCGAAGAGATCAATCGCTACGCACACATTGGTACAGGTAACTTCCATGAGAAAACCGCTCGTATCTATACCGATTTCTCGCTACTAACCGCTGATCCCGACCTCACTAACGAGGTGAGGAATGTATTTGGTTATATTGAAAATCCTTACCGCCCAGTACGCTTTGATCACCTCATTGTGTCACCGCGCAACTCGCGCAAAAAGCTCTATCGATTAATTGATGGTGAGATTGCGAATGCAAAAGCAGGCAAACAAGCTCAAATCACACTCAAGGTGAATAACCTTGTCGATAAAGGACTGATCAACAAACTCTATGGCGCAAGTAATGCCGGTGTGAAGATCAGAATGGTCATTCGTGGCATGTGCTCCTTGGTTCCGGGCGTTGAAGGGGTGAGCGAGAACATTGAGATCATCAGCATCATTGACCGCTTCCTTGAGCACCCTCGCGTTCTGCTCACACACAATGATGGTGACCCACAGGTCTACATCTCTTCAGCAGACTGGATGACCCGAAATATTGACCATCGCATCGAGGTTGCCACTCCAATCCGTGATGAACGTTTGAAACAACGCATCATTGATATTGTAAATATCCATTTTACCGATACAGTTAAAGCAAGATGGATTGATAAAGAGATGAGCAATACTTACGTCCCTCGCGGAAATCGTAAAAAACTGCGCTCACAAGTCGCCATCTATGACTACCTTAAGCAGGTCGAGAAAAGTACCAGAAAAGCCAGGGAACCAAAGCCAGACGATGAGCAAAAATAACGACGAATCCCGTAAGTCAGAACACGATATAACCCTAGATACCGCCTCAATCGAGGCGGTATCTACACCAATCAAAAACGTTGCCGCCATTGATTTAGGCTCGAACAGTTTCCATATGGTGGTGGCGAAAGTCATCGGCCAAGAGCTGCAGCTAGTTAGCCGACACAAGCAGCGCGTACGTTTGGGCTCTGGGCTAGATAGCCAACTTAATCTTAGTAACAGTGCCATGGAGAGAGGCCTAGAGTGTTTAGCCATGTTTGCTGAACGCTTACAAGGCTTTGAACTGGACAACGTCCGTATCGCTGCCACTCATACACTGCGTCAAGCCAACAACGCGCATATTTTTATTCAACGAGCCAAAGAGATCCTCCCCTTTCCAATCGAGGTCATACCCGGACAAGAAGAAGCCCGACTGATCTATCTTGGTGTGGCTCATACACAGCCTGAATCGGATTCCAAGTTGGTGGTGGATATCGGTGGTGGTAGTACTGAACTTATTATTGGCGAAGGCTTTGAGGCACAACTGGTCAATAGTAAACAGATGGGGTGCGTCAGCTTTACACATCGCTATTTTGCCAACGACAAATTGAACAAAAAGAACTTCGCTAAGGCAATCATCGCCGCTCAGCAACGTCTAGAGCCCATTACCATTCAATATAAGAAGAAAGGTTGGGATGCAGCACTCGGCTCTTCAGGCACCATCAAGGCCATCAAAGAGGTATTGATTGGTCTAGGATACGAAGATGCCATCATTACAGAGAAACGCCTTGAACACCTTATCGACACATTGTGTGAACACAAAACGATTGAATATATCGATATCAAGGGCTTAACCGTTGAGCGACAACCTGTATTCGCAGCGGGCGTCGCTATTCTTACCGGTATCTTCAAAGCGCTCTCGATCAAAGAGATGCACTTTTCCGATGGGGCGCTGCGAGAAGGGCTACTGTATGAGATGGAAGAGCGCTTCCAACGCTCCGATATTCGTATGCGCACCACAGAGAATTTGGCCATCAAACATCAGGTCGATTTAGAACACGCGGCACGAGTCAAAGGTCAAGCCTTAGAGTTCATACATCAGCTACAAGATGCTCTGTGTATTAAAAAGAAAAGCCAACTGTTTGACCTGTTGAGTTGGAGTGCACTGCTTCATGAGGTAGGTCTTAGTATTAGCTTCCAAGGGTTCCACCGCCACTCCGCTTATTTGTTAAACCACACCAATATGCCAGGCTTTAACAGTGAGCAACAAGCGGTAATGGCGACTTTGGCACGCTTCCAGCGCAAAGCATTAAAACTGCAAGAACTGCCTGAGTTCAACCTGTTTAAGAAGAAGCAGATTATTGGCTTAATCAGAATATTACGCTTGGCGATCCTATTAAATGGTCAGCGTAATGATGCCCCTCTTCTCAATATCACCATTGAGCCTATCGAGAAAGATCACTGGAAGCTCAATTGCGATAATCCAGATTGGTTGATTGAGAATAAGCTTCTCGCCGCCGATTTAGCTCAAGAACAAGAGCTTTGGCAGCAAGCGGATTGGCAGTTGAGTTTTGACCCAGAGATCGACACTCAACCGGCCTAACATTTAGTTGTTTTAGCCTACCAATTACAGCCCAACTTTAGCCAGCTCTTGTTGGGCAAACTCTCTTGGAATCGCAACATAGCCATCCTTTTCAACCAACTCCTGCCCTTGCTTAGAGAAGACAAAGGTTAAGAACTCTTGCTCAACTGGTGATAAAGGCTTCTCTGGGTGTTTATTGACGTACACATAGAGGAATCGAGACAAGGGATAATTACCATTGATGATGTTCTCGCGCGTCGCATCCACATAATCGACGCCTTGAGTGGCAACAGGGATCAGCTTTACACCCGCAACTCGGTAACCAATTCCAGAATAACCAACTCCACTGATCGAAGAAGAGACCGACTGCACTACCGACGCTGAGCCCGGTTGTTCATTAACGCGATTCTTGAAATCACCTCCACACAGGGCGTTCATTTTGAAGTAACCGTAAGTCCCTGAAACAGAATTTCGACCAAATAGCTGAAACGGGTGCTTCGCCCAACTCTTCTGAATACCGAGATCTTGCCAAGTCTCATAAGATTGATTGGCACCACAACGCAAAGTCTGTGAAAAGATTCCATCAATTTGACGGAAGTTAAGCCCCTCAATCGGGTTATCACGATGCACAAAGATACCAATAGCATCGATCGCTACCTTGAGTGCTGTCGGCTTATAGCCATGCTCCCGCTCAAAGGCTTCAATCTCGCGCAGACGCATTGGTCGGCTCATTGGCCCTAAGTGTGCCGTCCCTTCTGTCAGAGCAGGTGGCGCGGTCGATGAACCTGATGCCTGAACTTGGGCATTCACGTTAGGGTAGTAAGTCTTAAACTCTTGCATCCATAATGTTGTCATGCCCGCCAAGGTATCGGATCCGACCGACAACAGGCTTCCTGAGATACCGTGAACTTTACTGTAGTCAGGAAGAGATTCTATAGTTTGCTCAGAACGAACAATGCCACTCATGGTTAGAGTGGCAATTAGAAGGCTAGAGATAGATAGTTTTCTCATCAATCGACTCATTAAACAGTTAGGCGACTCGGTAGCGTAAAGGAGAACCGGCTACCCACGCCAACCTCACTCTGAATTTCAAGATGTGAGTCGTGATGGCTAAGAGCATGCTTCACGATGGCTAAGCCCAATCCACTGCCGCCGGTATCTCGCGAGCGAGCTTTATCAACACGATAGAAACGCTCGGTCAATCGGTGTAAGTGCTGAGGCTCAATACCGTCTCCAGTATCAGAAACATCCAAACAGGCACCTTGACTGGTTTGATACCAACGTACTTTGACTGTGGCTCCTGCCGGTGTGTACTTCACTGCGTTGTATACGAGATTAGAGATAGCACTGCGCAACTGATCTTCATCGGCGAGAACGCGCAGGCTCTTATCAATATCAAACTCCAACTTGTGCTCTTTATCGCCGCTCAAGCTGGTAGCCTCTTTCTCAAGCACTTCCAACATAGCAGGGACATTGACTACTTCATCCAACTCGTGCATTGGCGCCGCTTCAATCTTTGATAACGTCAGCAATTGATTCACTAGGCTATTCATGCGATTCAATTGTTCCGTCATCACACCATGTGCTTTACTCCACATTGGGCCGACAACCATATCTGGGTCTTCAGTCATCTCTAGATAACCTTGAAGCACCGTCATTGGCGTTCGTAGCTCATGAGAAACGTTGGCAAAGAAGTTACGACGCATGCCCTCAAGCTGTTTCAGCTGAGTCACATCACGTACCACCATCAGGTGTTCACCCTCAGTGTATGGCACGATACGCAGTTCAAGCATACGCTCCACATTCAGTGGTGATGGCATCTCAAGTGGCTCAGAGAAGTCTTGCTTATTGAGGTATTTAATAAAATCTGGAGTACGAATTAGATTCGAAATGGGCTGCCCCGAATCATCAGGCCAACGAAAGCCCAATAGGTATTGAGCAAGCTTGTTGCACCATACAATGTTGCCCTCACTGCGGAATACCACAACGGCATCCGGCAGGGATTCAGCACCATTGCGGAAACGACGAATCAGATTAGTCAGCTCTTTGCGCTTGCGACGCTGCCTCTGCTGCATGCGGTAGATACCGTTAAACAGAGACTCCCAATTTCCTGAACCTGATGGTGGCGTTAAGCGCTTCTCATCCCACAACCACGCCGAAAGACGCATTTGGTTATGTAGATGCCATGCCAGCTGCAATATCGTTGCTGCTAACAATAACCAAGGTAGGTAACCGAATATCCAGCCAATCACAAACCAAGGTGCGTAAAAAAAAGCCAGCTCCCAAGCCAGCTTCTTCCAGGTTAACTTTTCAACCATTCAGGACTCCGTAAATCGGGCATCGAAGCCATATATTAAGCTTTTGTAGAGAAACGGTAGCCAGCACCACGAACTGTTTGAATCAGTTTATCGTGACCTGCCGCTTCAAGGGCCTTACGCAGACGACGGATATGTACATCAACAGTACGGTCTTCTACGTAAACGTTAGTACCCCAAACGTTATTCAGTAGTTGTTCACGGCTGTACACACGCTCTTGGTGCGTCATGAAGAAGTGCAGCATTTTGAACTCAGTTGGTCCCATATCAACAGGGCCATCACTCGCGGTAACACGGTGAGAAACAGGGTCAAGTTTTAGACCTTGTACATCAATCACATCTTCTAGAGCGGTCGGTGTTACACGACGAATCACCGCTTTAAGGCGAGCAACCAACTCTTTTGGTGAGAATGGTTTGGTGATGTAGTCATCCGCACCCACTTCTAGGCCACGAACCTTGTCTTCTTCCTCACCACGCGCTGTCAGCATCACAACTGGGATGTTGCGTGTTAACTCTTCACGCTTCATGTGCTTGATGAAATTAATACCGCTACCACCCGGTAGCATCCAATCTAGTAATACTAGATCTGGGAAAGGTTCACATAGCTTGTTTACCGCTGTATCGTAATCTTCAGCTTCTACTGCTTGGTAGCCTTTTTGTTCAAGTACAAAACACAGCATCTCGCGAATCGGTGCTTCATCCTCTACAACCAGAATCCTTCTCGACATAATTGAATAGCCTTTGTATTTAATCAACGCATTGCATTATCAGAGTTAATTATGACACTTTTGTGACCTTTGAAAACAAATTTTAATATAACTGTCTCAATCGTTTCACTTTAGAAGTTTTGATACCGAATTAACGACAAATTCGATCAAATCCCCTATGATGAAGCACTTCTAAAAAGGTATGAGAAAAAGTATATGTGGTTTAAAAATTGCCTAGTGTATCGCTTCAATCGTGATATTGAGTTCAATGCAGACAAGCTAGAGAAGCAGCTAGAAGAATTTCGCTTCACACCTTGCGGTAGCCAAGACAAACAGAAGTTTGGTTGGGTTCATGCAATGGGTAAGCACGGCGACATGATGACGCATGTTTCTGAGAACCGCATTCTGATTTGCGCTAAGAAAGAAGAGAAGATGCTACCTGCTTCAGTGATCAAAGAAACACTGAACGCTAAAGTAGAAGCTCTCGAAGTAGAATCGGGTCAACCGGTTAAGAAAAAAGAGAAAGACAGCATCAAAGAAGACATCATTATTGATCTTCTTCCTCGTGCTTTCAGCCGCAGCAACTTCACTTACGCTTTGATCATGCCAAAAGAAGGTTACATTGTCGTTGATGCGAGCAGCTACAAAAAAGCTGAAGATGTACTAGCACTACTACGTAAAACCATGGGTAGCTTGCCTGTTGTGCCTGCGATTCCAGAACGCGCGATTGATGAAACCCTAACAGAATGGGTTAAAACAGGCGACACTCCACAAGGCATCAACATGCTAGATGAAGCGGAGCTTAAATCAATCCAAGAAGATGGCGGCATCGTTCGTGTGAAGAAACAGGAACTAGAAGCTGACGAGATCAAGAATCACATCGAAGCCAATAAGGTTGTGACTAAGCTTGCTATTAACTGGCAAGATCGTATTGAGTTCATTCTTGGCGAAGACGGCAGCATCAAGCGCCTGAAATTCAGCGATGATCTTAAAGACGAAAACGACGATATTCCACGTGAAGATCAAGCCGCACGCTTCGATGCAGACTTCTCTCTACTGTGTGGTGAATTCAGCGCTTTCCTACCAAATCTATTTGATTCTTTAGGTGGTCTACCTCACCCTGAAGCTTAATCAAACTGGGCTCTCAAGGTCTAGTATCTTGAGAGCTAGCTAATACCCCTTCTTTTATTATTGTCTTCTACCCTAAATAACTAGTGTTGGATCTCATTTTAGCGTAAAATTTGCGCCCCTTTGATATCACATGGTGATGTCAACCTGACTTGAGATCAGATTAGAGAAAGAAGCAATGACAACACAAAAACCATTTGTACCAGAACTATTATCACCAGCTGGTAGCCTTAAAAACATGCGTTATGCATTTGCCTACGGCGCAGATGCGGTATATGCAGGCCAACCTCGTTACAGCCTTCGTGTTCGTAACAACGAGTTTAACCACGAAAACCTACAAATTGGTATCAACGAAGCTCATGCTCAAGGCAAGAAGCTATACGTTGTGTGTAACATTCAGCCGCACAACTCTAAACTGAAGACATTTATCCGCGACCTTAAACCAGTTGTAGACATGGGCCCTGATGCCCTAATCATGTCTGATCCTGGTCTTATCATGATGGTTCGCGAAGCATTCCCTGAAATGCCAATTCACCTTTCAGTTCAAGCTAATGCTGTTAACTGGGCTACGGTAAAATTCTGGGCGACGCAAGGCGTGGAGCGTGTAATTCTATCTCGTGAACTATCACTGGAAGAGATCGAAGAGATCCGCGAACACTGTCCAGAAACAGAACTAGAGATCTTTGTTCACGGTGCACTTTGCATGGCGTACTCTGGTCGCTGCCTACTTTCTGGTTACATGAACAAACGCGATCCT
This sequence comes from Vibrio sp. D404a, assembly GCF_030248535.1. GTDB lineage: Bacteria > Pseudomonadota > Gammaproteobacteria > Enterobacterales > Vibrionaceae > Vibrio. Next base: position 122,890 of record NZ_JAHGAJ010000004.1, read on the forward strand.
AACCAAGGTACTTGCACTAACGCTTGTCGCTGGGAATACAAGACAGAAGCGGCAAAAGAAGACGAGAACGGTCAGATCGTTGAAGCAAACCCTACTGGTGTCGAGATTCAAAACGTCGAAGTTCAAGACGAACGTCCAGACAACACACTAGGTCTAGGTAAACCAACAGACGAAGTGGTTCTACTTTCAGAGTCACACAAGCCAGAAGAGAAAATGGCTGCGTTTGAAGATGAGCATGGCACTTACATCATGAACTCAAAAGACCTACGTGCTATCCAACACGTTGAGCGTCTAACGAAGATGGGTGTTCACTCACTGAAAATCGAAGGTCGTACTAAGTCTTTCTACTACTGTGCTCGTACTGCACAAGTTTACCGCAAGGCGATCGATGACGCTGTAGCAGGCAAGCCATTTGATGAAAGCTTAATGGGTACACTAGAGAGCCTAGCGCACCGTGGCTACACTGAAGGCTTCCTACGTCGTCACACTCACGATACTTACCAGAACTACGAGTACGGTTACTCTATCTCTGACACTCAACAATTTGTTGGTGAATTCACAGGTAAACGCCGTGGCGATCTAGCGGAAGTAGAAGTGAAGAACAAGTTCCTAGTAGGCGACAGCTTAGAAATGATGACACCGAAAGGTAACGTTGTTTTCACACTAGAGATGATGGAAAACCGTAAGTCTGAAGCAGTTGAAGACGCAAAAGGTAACGGTCACTTTGTATTTATTCCTGTACCAGCCGATCTAGACTTAGAGTACGGTTTGTTGATGCGTAACTTGAGCGAAGGCCAAGACACACGCAACGCATCAGGTAAGTAACTGTACTTAAAAAACTGAGAAGTAAGTAATGGCTCTGCTAATAACTGACAAGTGCATTAACTGTGATATGTGTGACCCTGAGTGCCCTAATGGCGCAATCACTATGGGTGACACGATCTTCGAGATCGACCCCGATCTCTGTACTGAATGTAAAGGTCACTACGAAAAGCCGACGTGTCAGTCTGTATGTCCGATAACAAAATGTATCATTACAGACCCGAATCACATCGAAACCGATGATCAACTCCTCGAGAAGTTCGTCATCATTCAAGGCCTCACCTAAAATAGAAAGGTTCAACTTACTCTAAGCTGAACCTTTTTTTTATCCTGATTTCTCTATCGGGTAAATATTACAGAACAAGTCCTTTTCAAATTGATACTCCAACCGCTCTCGCCAATTGGATGCTTGAGATACGTGAACAAGATAAAAGTTCTCTCGACTTGTGTCTGTTACAAAGGCCATCCCATATTGCATCAACTCATAATGCACATCGTTAATGAAACCCGGGTCAACGCGCTGTCGCCCTGTTAGGCTGTTTAAATCTTCTCGTGTTAAAGAAACACCAGAAACCTCACTGCTAAATCTATGCCTCAACCACTCGGAAAACTCCTTCGCACAAATCATTGTCATGGTTTTGTCCTCGAATTACATATCGACGGGTATCAAGACTTTAATTCTTATGTACGGCGTGTAAGTCCTATTTGTCACCCCAAAAACATTCTTGTTATGACCCAACTATGCCACTTCGACTCTGTTTTTGTTTTTGTCGGATTGTGAAAGTGAAATATCAAACGATATTCTTATTTACTCTTTACTCACTCTAGACAAAAGTGTGACATTTCTCCAGTTTCTGATCTTCATTAAAAACGAAGATCTAAAACCAAAACGATCAATAAGTGATGACTGTTGAGCATTGATCCGGCATCACCTTTTTCTTTCTAGGCTTAGATTTAGCGACTTTTGTTGGAGGTGGTACAGGGATCTGTTGAGGTGTCCAACTTGCTAGCTCATATCCACAGCCATCGCCTTTGGGTGGCGCTTTTTGCTCGACGCAGTTCGTCGCATCTTTCGGGCAATGCAGTCGAACATGAAAATGAGAATGATGTCCCCACCACGGCCGTATCTTGCCAAGCCATTCGCGCTCAGTCTGTTGCGTGACTTCTTGATCGCACAACGCTTGCTTTATAACAGGGTGAACGAAGATACGTGCAACATTTGGGTCTTTTGCCGCAAAGCGAAGCACTTCAAAATGGTTTGTCTCCCATTTTTCTGTTCGTAATCGATAGTTTTTTAGATCGACGACACTAAGTGGGGTTGGGACAGCAAGTTGATTAAGGGAGAGTCTTCTATCGTTCAGCCTTAACCATATATCAATATCTAAACCTGTTTGATGACTGGAGTGACCTGACGAAAATCGACCTCCCCTTGGTAAGGAGATATCCCCGACCATCAATGTGCGTTTGAGATTATCGTTAACCGTCTTTCCAAGTGTTTGAACGAACTTTATGGCATCTGTATGGCCGTAATAGCGTTTTCTTTGTGGGCGTATAACCTGATAGCCAATGCCATCTAAAGGCAATGCCTGCGCACCATCTAAACAGCCATTCGCATATGAACCTATTGGGTTGGTCGGGTTCTTAGTAGGGCTATCCACACCTTCCCACTGTGTAGGCGCGGCTAACACAGGCATACAGAGCAAGAATAATAAGCTCCCCCATTTGATTTGCATTCCTTAGCCCTCTCTAATCTTCCAGTTCAACACCGCCCTCAATTATGAGCATAGCTGAATATAGTTAATTCACCACGCTGAATATTGCACGAATTTTCAAAACGATAGATACCGGTAATTCAGTTAAGCAGCACACCTAAACACAAATCTAAAAGTAGTAACAAAGTGAGACGATCAGAATCATATTTGACGGCGATGATTTGAAATCGTTATAGGAAGAATTAACAAGCGCAGATGCAACAGACATAAAAAGCCCCAGCATTGCTTTGCAGAAGCAACAGACGTAAAAAAGCCCCAGCATTTCTGCTGAGGCTTTGTATATGGCAGGGGTGGAGAGATTCGAACTCCCAACACGCGGATTTGGAATCCGCTGCTCTGCCAATTGGAGCTACACCCCTATTTTCAGTTTTATAGAGCTGAAACTCTGAATAAGTGGCGGAGTGGACGGGACTCGAACCCGCGACCCCCGGCGTGACAGGCCGGTATTCTAACCAACTGAACTACCACTCCGCAGTGGTAAACACGTCTTTAGACGTGGTTCCAACTATTTGTCTTCACTTTTAAAAAGTGAAAATAAATTTGAAGCCTGGCGATGTCCTACTCTCACATGGGGAAGCCCCACACTACCATCGGCGCTATTGCGTTTCACTTCTGAGTTCGGCATGGAATCAGGTGGGTCCACAACGCTATGGTCGCCAAGCAAATTCTTAAAATTCGGAAAGCTGTTTATTCTCTAAAACTCATTCAAGTGCTTATATCTTTGAGTCCATCAAAACCCCTTGGGTGTTGTATGGTTAAGCCTCACGGGCAATTAGTACAGGTTAGCTC
>NZ_JAHGAJ010000040.1 GCF_030248535.1 Vibrio sp. D404a
GAAGACCTACTACGCAAAGTGAAAGCGGCTCAGTACGTTGCAAACAACCCAGGTGAAGTTTGCCCAGCTAAATGGAAAGAAGGCGAAGAGACACTAGCACCATCTCTAGACCTAGTAGGTAAGATCTAAGCATCTGCTAACCCGTTCTACAGGCGTGCCTTAGCCTGCCTCCTAAAGGGCTTTGGCGCGCCGCTTTAATACTCAAAACCACATCCATACGATGTGGTTTTTTTGTTTTTATTCAGATAGTTAAATGGAATTTATCTGTGCGATAAGTTTTACCGATTATTGATAGGTTTTACCTACCAAACTAATAGAAACGTCCGAATTTACCAATTGTGATGGTCAAGGCAATATAACTCCATCAGCGCAAGAGAGCGCCCCCGAACAGAAAAGAAAAGTAGGCATATCATGTTAGACCAAGCAATGAAGCAGCAACTGCAAACATACTTAGAATTCCTAAAAAATGACGTTAAGCTCGTTCTTAGCCTGGATGAAAGCGAAACAGCAAGCAAACTAGAGAAGCTGGCGAACGACATCTCAGAACTCTCTGACAAAGTTGTGGTTATCCGTGACGATAGCGCAAGTGACCGCAAGCCAATCATGCAGGTGCTTAACACAGAGAAAGGCACAAGCATCGGTTTCGCTGGCCTACCTATGGGTCATGAGTTCACTTCATTGGTATTGGCACTGCTACACAGTGGCGGTCACCCAATCAAGCTTGAAGACGACGTGATTGAGCAGATTAAAAACCTAGGTGAGCCACTGAATGTTGAAATCTTCATTTCGCTTTCTTGCCAAAACTGTCCTGAGGTTGTGCAAGCGTTCAACATGATGTCGGCAATCAACCCGCTAATCAAAACAACCATGATTGATGGCGCAGCCTTCCAAGACGAAGTGAAATCACGCGACATCATGGCGGTACCAAGCGTATTCATCAACGGTGAACTGTTCGGCCAGGGCCGTATGTCTCTGGCAGAGATCTTAAACAAAGTAGATTCTGGTGCAGCTGAGAAAAAAGCGGCGAGCCTAAGCAAACAAGCACCATTCGATGTTCTTGTTGTTGGTGGTGGCCCTGCTGGCTCTTCTGCAGCAATCTACGCAGCACGTAAAGGCATTCGCACAGGTGTGGTTGCAGACCGCTTTGGCGGCCAAGTAATGGACACAATGGCGATTGAGAACTTCATCTCAGTGAAAGCGACAACAGGCCCTAAACTAGTGGCTAGCCTTGAAGAGCACGTAAAAGAGTACGGTGTTGAAGTGATGACCGAGCAACGCGCGGCTAACATCATCGACGCGGAAGACACAGAAGACGGTTACATCCACGTTGAGCTAGAGAGCGGAGCAACACTGCGAGCTCGCACGGTTATCACAAGTACAGGTGCACGCTGGCGTGAAATGAACGTACCGGGTGAGCAAGAGTATCGCAACAAAGGCGTAGCGTACTGCCCACACTGTGACGGTCCACTGTTCAAAGGCAAGAAAACAGCTGTAATCGGTGGTGGTAACTCGGGTATTGAAGCAGCAATCGACCTAGCGGGTATTGTTGAACACGTAACGGTTCTTGAATTTGCAGACACACTGCGTGCTGACCAAGTGCTTATCGACAAAGCGAACGCAACGCCAAACATCGAAATCATCAAGATGGCACAAACAACACAAGTGCTTGGCGATGGCAACCGAGTAACAGGTCTTGAGTACAAAGACCGCAACACTGATGAGATCAAGCGTATCGACCTAGCGGGTATCTTTGTTCAAATCGGTCTGATGCCGAACAGCGAATGGTTGAAAGGCACTAAGGTTGAGCTATCACCACGTGGCGAAATCGAGATTGACGCACACGGCGCAACGTCTATGAAGGGTGTATTTGCAGCAGGTGACGTAACAACCGTACCTTACAAGCAGATCATCATCGCGATGGGTGAAGGTGCAAAAGCAAGCCTAGGTGCATTCGACCACTTAATCCGCAACCCAGCGCCAGTCGCTAAAAAAGTGGCAGAAGTAGCGTAATCAAATAACGCTGCAAGCCTAACAAAATAGAAAGCCACCACTGAACTCAGTGGTGGCTTTTTTGTGATTAATAAAATAAGTTTATAAAACTTCTCTTTAATCCTGATAAGACTGAGAAGCCAAGCGAATAAAGGCGTTGGTTTCACCGTATTTTTTATACTCACCCACTCGCTGCACCACTTCAAAAAACAAGCCATTCACTTCCTTGGTGTAGAAGTGGAAAAACGCACCCGTATCATCTTCGGTGTAAAGAATGTTGTTTTGCTGGAGCTGTTCAATCGACTCATCTTCCAAATCAAACTGTGCCTGAATGTCTAGGTAGTAGTTATTCGGGATCTTCAATTGGTAGATAGGCGATAGGTTAGCCGCTGCTTTGAAGATGTCTCTACACTCGATCGCAATCTGGTTGATGCTCGCACCATTAGAGTCGTTTAAGAATCGTTGAGCCGAAGTGCGCTTAGCGCTGGTGCTGTTGAGTGCGATCTTAATGTTCTCGTTCGGACTCTTAATCGTGCGACTGGTGATCAGGCCGTTGATGTCTGGAAGATCGAAGCTCTCTTCAGGAACAAAACCAAAGATCGATTTATAGAAGAACATGTTCGACAGCAAGGTCTCTGGCGACACCACCTGACCAATGTGGTCAACGCGAATCAAGTTATCGTTCACTGCTGGTTGCTGCTCTACCGGCTTAAAATCGACGTCGTAGAACTTGTCTGCTTGGTTCTCATCCAAAAGATGAATCATCAAGTTGCTAGAACTCTTAAGCGTTGGGATATCCAGCTCATTCTCTTGGCGAGCTTGGAAAATTGCTGGGCTGTTGTAGCGCTTTGCCAGTTCAACCAAACGATCTGAATCTTTAGTCAATACGCCTAGCGCGCACACAGATTCACCATGCCCTTCTAAGTAAGCCTGAGCGTTGCTGTTTTTCTCGTAGTTAAAGACGAAGTTAATATCACCCATTTGGTATAGGTCGACATTCTTACTCTTATGGCTGTGTGTTTTGCTAAAGCCCAATGACTCAATCACATCGGTAAATGGATTGTCTTCACGCTCTTTCACCGCAAATTCAATGAAGCTCAAATCAGACACGCTCGGCATTTCAAACAGGTTGTTGGTCTGGTCTTCTAGCCATTTCAGTGAACGTACGCCATCCACCGCTTTTTCTCTTGGAGAAGAGGCGCGGAACTCATCGTTAAACACTTCATGAGAGAGGTAATCATCGTAGCCTTTATCTTTAAGTGTTTTCACAAAGTCGATTACAGGGAAATCACCTTGACCCGGGAAGCATCGGTAGTGACGGCTGTATTGCAAAATATCCATCTGCATTTTCGGCGCATCGGCGACCTGCACTAGAGCAATCTTTTCCACTGGAATATCTTCACGCAGCGTATCTAACGTATTGCCACGCGCAAACATGTGGAAAGTGTCTAATACCACGCCAAGATTCGGATGGTCGACCATCTTCACCAAGTTCCAAGCGTCATCGTAGTCAGCAATATGGCGACCCCATGCCAGCGCTTCGTAACCCAGTTCCATATCTTCACGCTTGGCCAATTCTGCCAAGGCATGCAAATCTTCAGCGCAGCGGTCAAGATTATTGGTCGAAAGCGGATTCACGTTACTGCACATCATTAGGCGTTTTGTGCCCAGTTGGTGTGCTAGATCCATCTTGCGCTCCATCATCTTGTATTTCTTTTCGCGCAAGCCATTTGGCATCCCTTCCATGTCTCGGAAAGGTTGCAGAACCAAGATCTCAAGCCCCATGCTGTCAGCGATGCGTTTCACATCGGCAGCAGAACCACGGTACTGAGTTAAATCATTTTCAAAAATTTCGATGGCATGAAAACCGGCTTTTGCCGCTGCATGCATCTTCTGTTCAAGAGTGCCAGATAGACAAACGGTCGCGATTGAATACTTCATTCTAAACTCCCTTAATTAACCAGTGCAGTAACGTCTTGAACCGGAACGTATTGCTCCGTTTCTGTCGCTTTGATAATGGCGTCGATCACCAACAGATTTTGCAAGCCATCGTAAATGCTGACTTTTGGTGTCTGTTCTTCGCCACGAATTAGGGCGCAAAAATGCTCAAGTTGACGCTTAAGTGGATCTTCACGCGTTACTGGCTCTTGGCGCTCTTCCATCGCATTCCACCAAGAAGGCGTCACACCCTCTTTAAACGACTTAATCTGCATTGTCGGGATCGATAGCGAACCGTTGGTACCTGCCACGTGGTAACAATCTTCTGTTTCGTAAGTCGCGTAGGTCTTGTTTTCTTGCGAGGTTTGTTCCCAGCTGCGCGGGCTTGCCGAGGCATCAGACAACATGAATGAACCCAGTGTGCCATTGGCAAATCGCAGTGAGATTGCGGTGGTATCTTCCACTTCGAACTCGCGGGTCGCGCTTGAATTCAGAGCTTGGACACCAACAATGTCACCAACCAAATGACGCAGATTGCCAATCTCATGAATCATGTTAATTAGGATCGGACCGCCGCCTTTAACTTTGCGCCACTCGCCTTCGTTGTAGTAGTAATCGGGTTTGTAGAACATCGCGCTGCCCATGATAGATACCGTCTTACCCAGTTCGCCGCTGTCGATGATCGACTTAGCAGTCTCAAGCAATGGGCTGTAAGCACGGTGGTGGCCAACCAGCATTTTCGCTTCTTCACGATTTGCGTGTTTAAGAAGCTCAATGGCATCTTCGATCGAATCGGTAACAGGCTTCTCGACAATGGCAGGCACGCCAGCGTTGATACACTCGTGCGCTTGAATAGCATGCAGGCGATTTGGTGTCGCCAAGATCACACCGTCCGGCTTATCTTGTGCAAACAGCTCTTCTAGGCTGGCGTAGACCTTAACGCCATACTCTTCCGCAACCTCTTTAGCACCCGGAGAAGGATCAACAATCGACGCCAACTGACATTGCGCGTTTTCAGAAACCAGTTTGATGTGTGTTTTTCCGATCAGACCTGCCCCAGCGACAGCAATTTTAACTTGTTCCATGTTATGACCTTATTTTTCATTCACGCTCTAAAGGCGTCTATTTTTATGATGATGTTGTGATAGCAATTACGACGGACAGCGAGAGTCCGGAGGCCACCGTCGTTATAATTAGAGTGTTTAAACAGAAGCGTTGTTGTTGATAGAGCCCACCTAAAATCGGGTAGATGGACAACATAGGAGACGCAGCAAAGATCAGTAAGACATACTTGAGGTCACCTTCAACGGGCAGCGTCATCAGCAGTGCAACAACCACCAATGGGAAGAACACCAGCTTCATCGATGTCACAAAAGCGATTCGTCTGAACTGCTCAAATTTCAGTGACTGCCCCAGTGCTCCACCAATAGCAAATAGCGCCAATGCGACCGATGTTTTCGCAAAAATGGATACCCCTTCAGTCACGAATTCTGGCAAGCGAATCCCCGTGATATTCACGACTAAGGCAAAGCTGATCGCTAAGATAATCGGGTTGCGACTAATACGACCCGCAACAATCTTTAGCTGCTCACTGATGCTTGACGAACGACCTTGAGCAAACTCCAGTGAAATCAAACTCAGCGGGATAAACACCAGATTCTCAATCAGCACACACATTAAAAATGCTTCAATGAACTGACCGTCGTACAGCGATAGCACCACAGGAAAGCCAACGAACGCACTGTTTGGCATACCGCTGCCTAAACCATTAATGAAGCTTTCCGTCCATGTGGACTTGAGCAGGCCCTTGCTCACCAATATCGCCACGCTCATCGCACTCAAGCCAGCAATGGCGTACACCAACATGAAGTTGACGTGGATGACTTGCCCTAACTCAATACTACTCAAGCTGCTGATGATCACTGCTGGCAGCGATACATACAGCACGAACTTGCTCACCTCAGCGACGAATTGTTGGCTAAAAAAGCCTTTTTTGGTCGAGAGGAACCCTACTGCCACGATAAAAATCAGTGGCAGCAACACTTCAAATACAAACATTGTTTTTCTCTAGTAGCCGAATAACTTCGGTAGGAAGAGCACGCTTTGTGGTACGAAAGTAATGAAGAACAGCACCACGACTTCCAGTAGGAATAGAGGAATAACTTGCTTAGATATCGCGGCAATCCCGACCTTGGAAATGGTATTGGAGACAAACAGACAGATACCCATTGGTGGTGTAATCAAACCAATCATTAGGTTGAAAATAACCACAATGCCAAAGTGAACAGGGTCGATACCAAAGCTCATCGCAATCGGATGGAAGATTGGAATCAAAATCAGCATGGCTGCAATGCCTTCAAGGAACAGGCCGACTGCCAGTAGGATCAAGTTCACCATGATTAGGAACATAATCGGGTCTGAGATAGTGCTAAGCACCTGTTGACTGATGTATTGAGGTACACGCGAGAATGTCAGCAGCCAGTTTGCTACAGAGACAACAGCAATCAGAATCAATACGATAGAAGAGTCTCGCATTGAACGCATAAACACTTCAGGTAAGTCACTGACTTTGATCGATTTGTACATGAACATGCCTACCGACAGCGCATAGAATGCAGCAAAAGCAGCCGCTTCCGTAGGCGTCACGATACCCATTAGAATTGAGCCCAGGATAAAGATTGGCATCGTTAACGGTACAAAGGCTTTAACCAAAGCTTTGCGACGGCTGGTGCGCACACCGGTATTCACAATCTTATGCTTAGTCGCATAGAAGAAAACAAACACTGATAGGGCAATTGCTGACAAGACACCCGGAACAATACCCGCTAAGAACAGAGCAGGAACCGAGACACCACTAGCGATAAGCGCGTAGATGATCACCGGAATGCTCGGTGGGATCATAGGACCAATCACTGAAGAGGCAGCCGTCAGTGCCGATGAAAACTCTTTGCTGTAGCCCTCTTTTTCCATCTGAGGGATAAACACTCGGCCCAGTGCAGAAGTATCTGCTACCGCTGAACCTGAGATCCCGGCAAACATCACCGAAGACCAGATGTTTACTTGTGCTAAGCCACCACGGAAGTGTCCAACCAAGGCGTTAGCAAAATCGATAATACGATTCGTAATACCACTCTTGTTCATCAGCTCACCAGCCAGAACAAACAGTGGAACAGCCAGAATAGAGTATGAGTCTAATCCGCTAAAAATTCGTTGTGCAACAAGGCTGATTGAGATTGGAGTGCTCGTTACGTAGAACGACATAGCCAAAATAATGGCAAACACTAGCGGAACACCAAATACGAGCATACCGCCCATTAAAGCTATTGATGGCATAGTAGATCCTTATACATCGCCTTGAGTGAGAGAAGAGACTGGCGCATTGGCGCGTCGAGATAGCGTGACGTGTTGTGCGAGACGTAATAGAGCGGCTACAAACAGACAGATACCACCAACAACTAACGCAGACTGGAAGTAGTACATACTCAAGCCAATACCTGGTGATTCGATACCACCGCGTTTCATGACAAATAAGTAGCCTGAGTAAGTCATGATGCCCGCCGATACTAGCACTGCGATATCAACCACAATCGCCAATACCTTTTGGAAAATGGCCGACTTGACTGAATCTAGAACCGCAAATTTAATGTGCAGCCCTTCTAGGTAACAGAGAGAGGTACCAAACATCACACCGTAGATCATTGAGTACTTACACAGCTCTTCACCCCATAGAATTGAGGTATTGAAAAAATAGCGCGAGATGGTCGTGACTAGCATAACTGCAAACAGTACAAACAGAGACGAACCTGCGCAGAATGCCAATAGTTTTTTATATTGTTCCATCATAGTTCCCTATCTCCTTGGGAAAGCGCAGCATTGAGACCATCAATGCTGCGAACATCAGAGTTACTTCGTTGCAGTCTCAACCGCTTGAAGTGCGCCATCGATCCATTTCGAATCTACGGTACCTTCAAGCCATTTGATTACCGCAGGCTGAGTTTTGTCGCGGAATTGCTTCTGCTGCTCTGCTGTCAATGACGTGATCTTCATGCCTTTCTTACCTAGAGTTTCTAGACCTTCTGCAGAGTTAACCTGCTGAACAGCTCGGCCAACTGTACCTGCAACTTGCGCTGCACGGTCGATGATCGCGCGGTCTGCGTCGGATAAACCTTGGTAAAAATCGTCATTCATTAATAAGAAATCGGTGCCATAAACGTGGCCATCCAGTGTGATGTACTCTTGCAGCTCGTAGAACTTATTCGCGCTAATAACGCTCACTGGGTTTTCTTGACCATCAATAACACCGGTTGTTAAAGCAGCTGGTACTTCCGGGAATGCAATAGGCGTTGGCTCAGCGCCTAAAGATTTCAGCAACTCAACATAAAGCGGGGTTGTCATTACACGAATTTTCAGACCTTTTAGGTCATCAGGAGATTTGATTTCACGTTTAGAGTTAGTGAAGTGACGGAAGCCTGTCTCACCGTAAGCCAGGTTACGCAGACCTGTCTGTTTTAAACATTGCTCATTAAGTTGTTGGCCAAACTCGCCATCCAACACTTCCCAAGCAACAGGTGCTGAAGGGAAAAGGTAAGGAATTTCAAGAACATTGGCTTCTTTACACAATTTAGAGTAAGCGCCAGACACCATCGTCATGGTCAGCATTCCCTCTTGCGTTGACTGAAGCAGTTCTGTTTCACCACCAAGTTGACCTGATGGGTAGATGTTAACCGCAATACGACCACCAGATTCCGCTTCTACGATATTTTTAAATACCTGTGTCGCGGCCCCTTTCTTAGAGATCGTCCAATCCTGAGAGTCGACATGACCTATTGTGATATCGATATCCGCAGCTGATGTGTTTGCAGCAAATGCCAGTGATACAGCCAGTGATAGTGTCTTTATAGTTTTCATTCTATGGAACCTCCTGTTTCATTGCCGATAAAACTAACACTAGGAATTAACAAATCAAAATTCACTTACTGAAAGCATTATTCAAAAATTAGATAACCCTCGTTATCAAAAGGTCGCAATCCATAAAAAATAAACACATAAAATCATAAACTTAAAACCAAAATATAAACATAATCACCATCAATAAATGGTTAAATCCCATATTTTACAAATTGGTTAAATTTGGAGAATGAAGTCACACTTTAGAAACAATATATCATTCGCTACTTCATAGAGCGTTTGAATTCCGTTACTAATATGTCCATTGATAAGGGCATCAGCTATTTCGAGCTAGCTCATAAATAGAGTTGTAACTCTAAAAACTCAAACTGTGATTTATTTCATATTTCGTACCGTAACTAGCAATCAGTGGTAAGGAAACCGTATGTTTAATATCCCCAATTTGCGCCACCTTAGGGCGATCTCAGAAGTCGTTCACACCGGAAGTATCAGCAAAGCATCTGACACGGTTTTCCTCTCTCAACCCGCCATTACACAGGCTATATCCAAGCTTGAAAAGAGTATGAATAGTGAGCTGTTTGAACGTACCAGTGATGGTATGACACCAACAAAACAGGGCGAAGCCTTCGCTTTCCGAATTGACCGTGCGCTAGAAAACATCAGCCAAGGCATCTCAAATGCGCTCAAGATTGCCACGAAGCAACGCAAAAATAGTGTGCAGCGTTATCTGTTTAATATCACCACCACTCAACTAAAAGCGCTCGTTGCTGTCGCCAACGGACAAAGCTTTACCGAGGCGAGCCGGTTACTTGAAGTGTCTCAATCATCGGTCTACCGAGCATCAAAAGATCTTGAAGAAATACTCGGGTTTACGCTGTTTGAAAAGACCAGTACTGGCATTGCCCTCTCTAAGGCAGGAGCGGCATTAGACAAGGCGAGCAAACTCGCTTTTGTTGAGATAAAACAAGGACTTGATGAAGTAAACCTACTCAGTAATCGACACAGTTCAGTGATCACAGTTGGCTGTTTACCTCTCGCGAGAACCTGCTTGCTTCCAAGTACCATTAATGAATTTTCTAACGCCTATCCTGACTGCCAAATACACGTGATTGATGGCCCATATAAAGACCTGCTCAACCACCTAAAATATGGCGAAATTGATATTCTAATTGGCGCTCTGCGCTTTCCCGTTCCTAGTACCGATATTCGCCAAGAAACGCTATTTGAATCGAAGAACACCATTTTATCGCGAGCTGATCATCCTTTAGCGACTAAAGAGAAAGTCAGTATGAAAGAACTTCAAGAATCGAGCTGGGTTGTCTCCTCCAGTGCAACACCTGCCCGCAAGATGTTCGAAGATATGTTTACCAAGGCCTCCCTTGAAGTACCGAGTCGTTTGATTGAGGCAAGCTCTCAGATGCTAGTCAAAGAGCTATTACTGGGCAGTGATCGATTAACCCTTCTTTCTCAACATCAAATCAGACGCGATCTCGATGAGGGGCATTTAGTTGCTCTTCCCTATGAAGGCGAAGAACAATCCAGACCCATTGGTTTAACGGTACGTAAAAACTGGTTTGCCACTTCTGTACAAACTCACTTTTTAAAATTATTGCGAACAAACGGGGTAAAGATGTCTCTTTAATAACCCTATTTTTTTCAAAATTGAATACCCTTTGAATTAATTTGATTATCCGCACCCAATACCAAATGATAGTGTTTGACCATAGCCAAAGATAATTAACGAACAAAAAGGTGGTTATGGTGAAAATCAGTAGGATTGCATTTATTGGTTTTGGCGAAGCAGCAAAAACATTTATTTCAAGCTGGAACAATAAAGCGCCAGAAATAATTAACGCCTTTGATATAAAAACAAACAATGTATTCACCCGAGAAAATAAACTCCTCGAATATATTGACCAAGGTGTACAAGGGACATTTCGCCCTGAAGAAGCCATTCACGGTGCGCAACTTATTTTTTCCTTAGTCACCGCTGACCAAGCTGAACAAGCACTGCAGCAGATCGTAGGCTCTCTGACGGAAAAACAGATTGTACTCGACTGCAACTCTTGTTCACCACAAGCCAAACAAAGACTGGCAAAACTGGTTAAAGCGCAAGGCGCTGAGTACATCGACATTGCCATCATGGCGCCAGTATTGACATCACAGCCTAATATTCCGCTCTACCTATCCGGACAAAAAGCCGACAAGGTCGCGGAATACCTAGGTCTGCTGGGTTTCGACGTTGAGGTTATCTCAGAAAACGTTGGTGATGCATCAAGCATAAAAATGATGCGCTCAGTCATGGTCAAAGGCTTAGAGGCGCTAACCACAGAGTGCGTTCTGGCAGCTCGTAAATCAGGTGTTGAACATCACGTACTCAAGTCATTAAGTCACACCTACCCAGGGTTAGAGCTGAGTCACCTAAGTCGTTACCACATGGAACGTATGCTCAACCACGGTCAGAGACGCCACGCAGAATTAAAAGAGGTCGCTACGACATTAAACGAGTTAGGCATGAGTCACTCGATGGTCGAGGGTGCAATGAACTGGCATCAATCGCTCGGTGAACTCAACATCGAAGCGTCAGAGCAACCTCTCGCTCAACTGTCTGACCAGATCATAGAACAACTGCAGGTCGCGGATACTGAATCGACCGCAACGAAATTACAAAATATCCAATAGTTTAATCGCTTGAATACAAAAGGAATGATTATGAAAGTGTGTGTAGTAGGCGCTACGGGTGCATTCGGCCAAAAACATTTAGAGGCACTACGTAATATCGACGACGTTACCGTTACAGCAATGGTTGCCCCTGAAGCGGACAAGCTTGATCAACTCATCACAGATTACAATCAAACAGCTCAAGGTTTCTCTTCACTTGAAGAAGCACTGAAATCTGACAACGTCGATGCTGTGATTCTAGCAACGCCAACTCAAATGCATGCTGAGCAAGCTATCGCATGTATGGAAGCTGGCAAGCATGTTCTGGTTGAAATCCCAATGGCAGACAACATTGAAGACAGCTACAAAGTGGTTGAGACTCAAAAGAAAACTGGCGTTGTCGCTATGGCTGGTCACACTCGCCGATTTAATCCAAGCCACCAGTGGATCCACAACAAGATCGCAGCGGGCGAGCTAAACATTCAACAAATGGATGTTCAAACCTACTTCTTCCGTCGCACCAACACCAACGCCAAAGGTGAACCGCGCACTTGGACTGATCACCTACTATGGCATCACGCTTGTCACACTGTTGATCTTTTCCAATATCAAACTGGTGAGAAGGCATCAAAGATTCAAGCGCTGCAAGGCCCTATTCACCCAGAGCTCAACATCGCAATGGACATGAGCATTGGTATGAAAACGCCATCTGGCGCGCTATGCACGCTATCACTCTCATTCAATAACGACGGTCCATTTGGCACCTTCTTCCGCTACATCTGTGACGAAGGCACCTACATCGCTCGCTACGATGATCTATTCGATGGCAAAGAGAACCCGATTTCACTGGAAGGTGTCGCGGTTTCAAACAACGGCATCGAGCTGATCGACCGTGAGTTCTTCGATGCGATTCGTACAGGCCGTGAGCCAAACTCAAGTGTCGCAAGCTGCCTACCAGCAATGGAGACACTGCACGCATTAGAACAACTGCTAGAGCAAGAGTAAGGAGCCCGGCGATGATTACTATAGGTGAGCACTCACTTGCGCCAGTCGCTCTTGGATGTATGAACGTTTCTCACGCATACGGCACACCTCCAAGTGAAGAGCACAGCATCAAGTTACTTAATAAGGCGCTGGATCTTGGCTACAACATGCTGGATACCGCAGCTCTTTATGGGTTTGGTAACAACGAGAAACTACTCGCTAAAGCGGTAGGTCATCGCCGTGATGAATTCTTCCTCGCCAGCAAGTGCGGCATGTTTAAAGGCCCGAATGGTAAACGCGCAATTGATGGTCGCCCACAAACCATTCGTCAAACCTGCGAAGAGGCGCTGCAACGTCTCAATACCGATGTGATTGACCTCTACTACCTGCACCGCTGGGATAAATCAGTACCAATTGAAGAGAGTATTGGTGAACTTTCGAGACTGGTTGATGAAGGCAAAATCAAACACCTCGGCTTATCTGAAGTATCGGCAACCACGTTGGAAAAGGCGCACCAAATCCACCCAATAGCAGCGGTTCAGTCGGAGTATTCATTGTGGTCACGCAACGCAGAGATCGCAGTAATTGATAAATGCCAAGAGTTGGGAAGTACCTTTGTGTCTTTCAGCCCTGTAGGGCGCGGCATCCTGAGTGGCGAGCTGCAAAGCAATCAATTTGTCGATGGCGATATCCGTAATGCGATGCCGAGATTTAATGCAGAAAACTTTGAATCTAACTTATCGGCCGTGAATAAATTCGCTTCTCTACTGCCGATTTTTGCTGAAGAGAATGTATCACTACCTGCACCAACTCTGGCTCAATTTGCCTTAGCATGGACGCTGGCTAAAGCGCCTCACTCGATTGCACTTCCAGGCACCACTAACTTTAAACATCTAGAAGACAACTTGAACGCGCAGCACTACACGGTTTCGAACGCCCTTCTAGAGCTAATTGAGCGCACGGTTCCGCAAAAGGCATTTGTTGGCGGTCGCTACAACGCGCCTACTCAAGCCGAAATCGATACCGAACAATTTTAACCGAATAAAGAACATAGAAGACACGCTCATCAGACGAGCTCAAGAGTAAATAAAGGATTAATAACATGACAACAAAGAAAACAGCTTTAGTAATCAGTGCCCATTCAGCAGACTTTGTATGGCGTTGTGGTGGTGCCATCGCCCTTCACCAAAAGCTGGGCTACGAAGTGACCATTGCATGTCTTTCATACGGTGAGCGTGGCGAGTCTGCAAAGTTATGGAAGCAAGAGGGCATGACACTTGAAGACGTAAAACGTATTCGTCATGAAGAAGCGACAGCAGCAGCGGCAGCGCTTGGCGTAAGCGACATTCGTTTCTTTGACTTCGGTGATTACCCACTGGAAATCGACAAAGGAGGTAAGTACCAGATCGTCGACCTGATCCGTGAGATTCAACCAGAGTTCATCATGACGCACTCTAAATGGGACCCGTACAATACAGACCACATGTACGCAACTGAGATCACTCTTCAGTGCCGCATGATCGCACAAGCTTGGGGTCATAACCCAGGTGAGAAAGTACTAGGCGCACCTCAGGTTTACCTATTCGAACCGCACCAAAGTGAGCAAATGGAATGGAAACCAAATACCTTCCTAGACATCTCTGAAGTGTGGGAAAGCAAGAAAGCAGCTATTGAATGCATGCAAGGTCAAGAACACCTATGGACCTTCTACGAGAACCTAGCAGAAAACCGTGGCAACCACTTTAGACGTAACTCAGGTGGCCAAGCGGGCGGCAGAAGCTGCCAACACGCTGAAGGCTTCCAAGCTATCTTCCCACAGTGTGTTGATTCGCTGTAAAGCCTTTAAATAATTATCTCGACCGATAAACGAGGCAAAGCCCCGCAACGCTGCGGGGCTTTTTATTATCGGTAATCATCTACTCTTCGCTGAGCACAGCAAACGCCTAACCTAAGCCGTTATCGTTCTGAAATAATCCGTAGGCGTTAGGCCAAATTTGTCCTTAAAACGCTGGCTAAATCGCCCCTCAGATTGATAGCCACACGCCAAGGCCAACTGAGCAACATTGCTGTAGCCACTCTGTATCAAATACAAGGCATGAGCCAAGCGAACTTCGGTAAGCACCTCACGAAATTGAGTGCCTTCTCGTTTTAATTTACGAATCATGGTCGCACGACTCATAGCAAATTGTTGCGCGACTTCGTCCAGAGTATGCTTATCACTGGGTAGGTAATCTAAGTAGTGACTCAGCTACTGATATAAACTAAGCACCGAAAAACGCAGAGTCTCATGACTTATCGTTTGGGATTGAGACCAAAGCAGAGGATTAAAGGGGGCCTTGTAGTGCTGTATCAGAACCGAAAATAGTTTGGGATCTTTGTAGTCAAGGCAAAAAAAAGCCCCAGAGCATGACACTCTGGGGCTTTAGAAAGCTTAAATCTGAAATTGATCTAACGGTTTTCTATCAACATGGTGCCAGCACCGGTATTCGACACGGGGGCGTGATAGCTGCTTTTCAGCACATTAAGCTCGCCCGTCAATGCACCACGCATACCAAGCCACATAATGAATTCCGCACCTTGCGCACCGCCCTGCTCTACTAGGTCGTAGATCGAAAGCTTAGTCAGCTCTTCTGGGTTGTCGATCAGCTTCTTCATGCAGTAAAGGTCGAACTCTTTATTGATAAAGCCAGCACGCTCACCGTCCAACTGATGAGAAAGACCACCAGTGCCAAGCACAACAACCTTCAAGTCTTTATCGTAGCTTTCTACTGCTTTACCAATCGCTTTACCTAAGTCGTAACAACGTTTAGGTGATGGCATTGGGTGCTGCTCTACGTTGATACATACCGGAATCACCTTCATGTGACCGTAGCTGAAGTTTGGCCACATCAGCTGCATTGGTACAGTTAGACCGTGGTCAACTTTCATCTCTTGGCAGATGGTAATATCGAACTCGTTCTCTACCAGTTCGTTACAGATATGCCATGACAACTCTGGGTCACCGTTGATTTCTGGAATAGTCGGAATACCCCAGCCTTCATCGGCATTCTTATAAGTTTGTGCTGCACCAATCGCGAAAGTCGGTTTCTTATCGAGGAAGAACTCTAGGCCGTGATCGTTATAAAAAACGACCGCAACATCAGGTTGAACTTCATCTAGCCAGTGGTGAATCGGTGGATACGCATCAAACAGAGGCTTCCAATATTCAGTTTGTTGTAGATTGTTCTCAATTGCTTTACCAATTGAAGGAATGTGGGAAGTGGTAATTCCGCCAACGATCTTTGCCATAACTATTTCCCTGCCTCTACTAACATCTGTTTAAATTCTTCAACTGTCATACCCGTTTGCATCGCACCAATGTCTTGCATGTTAAGTCCCAACATACCGACGAATTTGGCCAGGTAATAGATACTGCCACCTTCTGCGATCAACCCTAGAACGTCACGCTCTTTGATCGCGGTCTTTTGAGCTTCCGTCAGTCCATACTTGTCACAGTAAGCCATTTCATCGGCTGAAAATGCATCACGCCCCGCTTGTTCGTTAAGTGAATGACACATCTTGTTCAAGCCATAGCCTTTACGCGCCATCGCGCCATCAAACATGGTTGTGCCGGGGATCGGCTTATTATTTAGGTAAGTCATGTTACACGCTCTCCGGCCAGTAAAGTTTCATAGGGTTAGTAACAAGTAGTGCTTGCTGCTGCTCAACAGTAGTAGCGATTTGTGGGATCACATCCACTAGGTGGCCATCATCTGGAGTATGAGACTTCATATTTGGGTGTGGCCAGTCGGTGCCCCAAAGTACGCGGTTTGGAAACAGATCAACCAAGGTTTTAGCAAACGGCACTACATCAGAGTAGTCAGGCGGCGTTTGAGTCAAACGCTCTGGGCAGCTCACTTTGCACCAGATATCTGGGTTACGCTCCATCAGCGAAATAAACTTACCAAACTCTTGGCTATCAACACCTTTTGTCACGTCAGGACGACCCATGTGGTCAATCACTACCGTCATGTTGAGCTCTTCTAAAAACGGCGTTACATCATCGATATCTTGCGCTTCAAAGTAGACCACAACATGCCAGCCCAATGGGCGGATTTTTTCAGCAATCGCTTTAAGCTTTTCAGTTGGTACCGTATCAACCAAGCGCTTCACAAAGTTAAAGCGAACACCACGAACGCCAGCTTTGTCCATCGCTTGTAGCTCTTCGTCTGTGACAGTTTCGTCAACGAATGCAATGCCACGAGCTAACTCACCAGCGGTCTCTAGCGCATCAACAAGCGCGCGATTATCGGTACTGTGGCAAGAAGCCTGAACAATCACATTACGGCTAAAGCCTAAGTGATCACGCAGGGCAAAAAGCTGCTCTTTTGACGCGTCGCACGGGGTGTACTTACGCGCCGGAGAGTAAGGGAATTTAGCCGCAGGACCAAAAACGTGACAGTGGCTATCCACTGCGCCTTCTGGCACCACAAACTTCGGCTTGCTTGGATTTGGGTGGAACGGTAGGTAATCAGCGTCCATGTTTCTTCCTTGTTATTTTCAGCAGGCTTACAGTCCAAATACGGTGCCATCGAACAGCTTTCTTGCTGTGCGAAGGATCGCGGCGGACTTCACTTGATTTTGTTCAACGTCTAGCACCACGCTCATCTTTCCGATTGGGTGTTCAACATCGATATGTATTTGTTTTTCTATTTCGACTTCAGCAAGTTGCTTTGCTGGCGCGTCATTCAAGATGCAGGCACTCGCGACACTCACTGCGCCCAACACACCGATCGACGCATGGCAGCGATGAGGGATAAAAGTACGCGTTGAAATACCACCACCATATTGAGGTGCGCTCACCAGTGTCATTTTCGGCACGCTTAGCTCACGAACATCGCCGAGATTCATCATTGGACCAGCTTGCAGGCGTATCGACTCCAGACGTTGCTTAAGTTCTGCGTTGTCGTCCAATTGCTCGCGAGACTCGTCACCAGTAAGGCCAAAATCTTGCGCTCTTAGCACCACGACAGGCATACCGTTATCAATCAGGGTTACGCTCACGCCATCAATCACGTCGATTTCATTCCCCGTTGGCAATAAAGCACCGCAGGTAGAGCCAGCCGTATCTTCGAAGCAGACCGCTAGCGGAGCCGCTGTATTAGGGACTCCATCAATATGGCAGTCACCAGCATAGGTCACTTGCTTGTTTGGGGTTTGCACGGTAACCGTTGCTACCTGCTGTGTGTTCTCCATGAAGATGCGAACCGAGGTTTGACCCTCTTGTGCTTCTACTAGCCCACGTTCAATCGCAAACGGTGCAACACCCGCTAAAATATTGCCACAGTTTTGCTTGCCACTAATAAGCTTTTGGTCAACAAATACCTGTTGAAATAGGTAGTCAACGTCGACGCCTTCACGTTTTGACGATTCCACTATCGCAACCTTGGAGGCAAGCGGGTCTGCGCCGCCAATTCCGTCGATCTGTCTTGGGTCGGGGGTGCCCATCATCGACAGTAAAAACTGCTCACATGCTTGCTCGCTCTCTGGTAAATCCTTGCGCAGGAAATAGGCTCCCTTTGATGTACCAGAGCGCATCCACATGCAAGGTGCACTGAAGGGATGACTAGACATATTTCAGCCCTTTCTCTTCTAGACGGCCGCGCATTTGATAGATGTCCAGACCCAACTCGCCGTTCGCTAATCGAACACGCTTTGCTTCTTCACGTTCAATACGTGCTAATGATTCATGCAGAACCTCTTCCGCCTCCTCGCGACGCACAACCACAACGCCGTCTTCATCCGCAACCATCACATCACCTGGATAAACCAGAGCGCCGGCACAGTTCATTGGCACGTTTACCGAGCCTAGTGTCTCCTTGATGGTACCTTCACTGAAGATCGCCTTAGACCATACTGGGAAGTTCATTTCACGCAGGTCACGAGTATCACGTACGCCACCTTCGATGATGAGACCGACCACACCACGCGCTTGCGCCGATGTCGCTAGCAAGTCGCCAAAGAAGCCGTGATTAGAAGGGGAAGTCGGTGCGAATACTAAGAAATCACCCGACTTTGCTTGCTCGATCGCTACGTGCATCATCCAGTTATCACCCGCTGCACCTGAGATGGTCAACGCAGAACCTGCAACCGCATCGCCTTGGAAAATTGGGCGCATGTAATGAGCCAATAAGCCTTTACGGCCCTGAGCTTCATGAATAGTAGCTACACCACATTGACGCAGGCCTTCAATAAGCTCTTTGTCTGCGCGCTGGATATTTTGTACTACGACGTTGTTCTGCATTTGTGTTCCCTCTTAATAGATCTCGGCAGGTGAATCCCTTCAAAGGTGGTTACTGCTCGCTGATGTATTCACTATAAAGAGGTGCTGACAAAGGTGATATTTCAATTATTTCGTAAGGTATAAGATTTTGAGATAGGGAGTGCAATCGCGCCTGTTACCACGTGCGTGCTGCGCCCTGTGCTATCAGTATTCTTCAAAAATTGAATGGGTGTTAGGAAAAAACAATTATCGCGAGAAAGAGGGTTTTGCTAGCGTTGTGACAAATAACGATAAGGAGTGAATCATGATTCAATGTCGACTCATAGGGCAGAACATCCAACGTTCTCAATCGCCAGATTTTCACAATACCCTTGCTAAAAAGCTTAATATTGAACTGCACTATCAACTCGAAGAGCTGACTACAAACAGCGTAGAAGCACTCCACCAGCACACTACTGACTTGTTCGACAACGAGATTGATTCAGCTAACGTTACCTACCCCTACAAAGAACAAATACTATCGATCGCCGATCAGCTCGCGCCTTGTGCCAAGCGAGTTGGTGCGGCTAACACGCTGGTTAAACGTGACCAACAGGTCATCGCTTACAACACAGACTACAGTGGCTTTATCGCTGCATTTAACCAATTTGGTCAGCGCAAGCCGGGCAAAGTAGTAGTGCTTGGTTGTGGTGGTGTCGGCAAAGCAATCTGCTTTTCACTTGCCGATCTCGGTGCGACAGAGATCGCAATATATGACCGGGATCTAACAAAAATGAATAGCCTAGCGAAGCTGCTTGCGGCTGAGAATATAGATACCGTATGTTTGAATGAAACGACGCTAGAAACAGCGGTACAGAAAGCAGAAGGTGTCCTCAATTGCACGCCCATCGGTCACTATCAAACACCCGGTTGCCCAATTGAAGCCTCTTGGTTGAAGGATCAGGCTTGGTGTTTTGATGCCGTATACACACCGCGGGAGACAGAGTTTCTAAAAGCCGCACAGCAGAAATCGATCAATACGTTGAGTGGCTTTGAACTCTTTTTCCATCAAGCACATGACGCGTTCACCCTGTTCACTGGTGCCCAAGTTTCAACTCAACAACTCAATACTTTTAAGCAAACACAGCTTGCGAATTTACGTTAAGGACAATGACTCAATGAAAAAAATCTTAATACTCAACGGACCTAACCTGAACCTACTTGGCACACGTGAGCCTGCACAATACGGCTACGAAACACTGGCTGACGTAGAAGAAAACTGCCGTAAAGTCGCAGCGGAGTACGGTTATGACTCTGAGTGTTTTCAAAGCAATACCGAAGGCAGCCTAATTGATGCCATCCACAAAGCGGGCCGTGAGTTTACTCAAGGTGAATGCGCTGGCGTTGTGTTTAACCCGGGTGCTTACACGCATACATCGATTGCTCTTCACGATGCGATCAAAGGGGTTGAGGTACCAGTGGTTGAAGTACACATCTCTAACGTGCATGCACGCGAAGCTTTCCGTCATCACTCGTACATCTCACCTGTTGCTGCAGGCACCATCATTGGTATGGGTACCAAAGGCTACAAATTAGCTTTGGATTTTTTGTTAGATAAGTAATACCAACTAGATTTCCAAGGGGCTCAAGAGCCCCTTTTTTTAATACTTCAACAAAACTGAATACCCTACCTAAATTAGCCACTCCCAGTCCGGTTATCACACTTCTCCTCACCTTGTGCCCCGTTTTTTCTGGCCTCACGCAGTACGCCTAATCACAAACCGAATATCCGACTCTTTTTTTGAATTTCCGATTTTCAGCTTAATTACCCAACATTGATTTTGTTAACCAAACGTTAACAACCCTACAAATAGAAATGCTGTCAAAATAATAAGGAACTCAATAATGGAATTTCGCAAAACAGCACTAGCAACCGCAGCGTCTTTGCTTGCAACACTTAGCTTCTCTCATACTGCTCTAGCAGCGAAAACTGAAATCAGCATCGGCCACGTTGATTCGCAAAACTGGCAAGTCTCAAAAAAAGGGGCCGCAACGCAGGTCTTTAAAAATCTTGTCGAGGCAGAATCTGGTGGTGACATCAGTGTGAAAATATTCCCATCAGGGCAACTAGGCGGTGAAACCGAACTACTGCAATCGGTACAGGAAGGTATGCTAGGGATGACGATCGTTTCAGGATCTTTTTCTAAAGTGTGTCCGGAAGCCGCTGTACTTGAAGTTCCTTATCTATTCCCATCCTCACCTGTCGCTTGGGAAGTGCTCGACGGTGAATTTGGCGAAAAGCTCGCTGAACATTGTTTAAAACAGACAGGCCTGCGAACCCTAGCTTATGGCGAAACTGGCTTTCGTCACTTCACTAACTCAAAGAAAGTCATCAAGAAGCCGACTGACCTAGCTGGCATGAAAATTCGCGTAATGCCAAACCAGTCTTTCATTGAGTTCATGAAGATTCTGAACGCAAATGCGACGCCAATATCAGCTCCTGAGCTCCCAGCAGCCTTAACAACAGGCGTGATTGATGGTCAAGAGAATCCCGTCAGCGTCATTGTCGAAAAGAAACTCTACGAGCTACAAGATCACATCACACTTGATGGCCATGTTTACAGTGCCGACTTCCTCGTAATCAATGATGACCTATTCCAAGGGTTAAGTGACAGCGACAAAGCCATCATCACTCGAGCATCTAAAGTTGCAGGGACAGTGGGCCGCGCCATTCAACAGATTAACTCTGCGCAGGGTCTAGAGACCTTAACTAAGAACGGTATGCAAGTCACCACGCTAACAGCAGAAGAGCTAGACGCCTTCCGCCAAGCATCACAACCAAAAATGATCTCTTGGCTCTCGACCAAAATCGACAAGCAGTGGATGAACTCAGCGCAACAATCTGTTGAATCTGCGACAGCCAACCAATAACACGAGGCCAGAATCATGACGACAAATAAACAAGTTCGCCCACTGCGTATTGGCCTAATCGGCTGTGGTGTAATTAGTGATATCTACCTAAAAACCAGCAAACGTTTCGATATTATCGATATTGTTGCGTGTGCAAGCCTAAATATCGAAGAGTCACGAGCAAAAGCGCAACAATACGATATTGCGAAGGTATGTACTCCAGAGGAAATCATTCAAGACCCTAACATTGATGCTGTGCTCAACCTGACTATTCCCGCTGTGCACGGCGAGATTTCACTAGCAGCGGTTCGTGCAGGAAAACATGTTTACTCTGAAAAACCATTCGTTACCGATTTAGCTGAAGGGCAACTCATTCTTGAGGAAGCAAAGCGCAATAATGTATTGGTCGGCAATGCACCTGACACCTTCCTTGGCAGCCGAGTACAGACTTGTAAGCGTTTGCTTGACGAGGGGCTGATTGGCCGACCAATTGGGGTAAACGCATTTGTAGGAACTCATGGCGTAGAGCGCCACCACCCTAACCCTGACTTCTACTACAAGCCAGGCGGCGGCCCACTTTTCGACCTTGGCCCATACTATTTGACGGCAATGATAGCGCTACTTGGTCCAATCAAGCAGGTGGCAGGTCTCGCTCAACGCTCTTTCCCGCAGCGTGAGATTGAGTCACAGCCTAGAGCTGGTGAGTTTATTGATGTTGAAGTTGATACTCACATCACCAGTTTGCTCGATTTCGAGAGTGGTTTATCTGGCGCCATGATGACCAGCTTTGATATTTGGGATTCACAGCTACCTCGCTTAGAAATTTATGGCACTGAAGGTACCATCTGCATTGCTGACCCAGATCCGACAGATGGGACCAATATTTTTGGCGGACAAGTGCTTTACAAAACACGTCAAGATGCTCGCTGGAGCTATCGACCACGAGTACAAGGGCTTGAAAACTGGCGAGTTGCAGAAAACCTCCATAACCACGATCAAGATTCTCGAGGACTCGGCTTGGTCGACCTAGCTTATGCAGCTATCAACCAACGAGCACCTCGCGCAAGTGGTGAGCTGGCCCTTCATGTCTGTGAAGTGATGGAGAGCATAATTCAATCAAGTGACAGCCGTGCCTTCAAGAATATCGAGACTCGTTGTGATGTGCCTGCTGCGCTACCGAGCGACTTTCCATACTCAGAAAGTGTTGCCGTAACCACTAGCGTTCAAAACAAACAGCAACACGCCACGACAGAATAAAAGGATCTTAATCATGCCAATAAGAGAAATGAGTTTTGCTAAACCCTTCTTCAAAGCAACACTGGTCGAGAATGAGGCCACCCATGCTATTGATAATGCAGCAATTTTGCTCAACCTTGCCGACTCACCGTTTACAGTGAACACCCAAGCACTGGACTTTTATGAGTCAAAAATTGTACAGAACATTACATTAACCAATATCGAACGTGTCATTTTGATTGAAGGATTTGACGCCTACGCGGATGAACAAGCTCTGCTTTCAGACATCCAGCAAACTTGGCCTCTTGCCTACGATGTGCGCAAAGAAGAACGTTTGAAGGGCATTCAGTTTTGGATGTCGCCTAAAGAGAAAGTTGGCAACTTCGCTTTCTCGATGTATCACGCAGGCAGCGTCCCACTGACAGTCGGCTTGCATCAGACGCACGTCGGCTTCAATCACCTACGCGAGATTCATACTCAAATCGTCGGCTTCGGCAAGATGCAACAATGCTTTGAGAAAGATATCTCAACCCTCTATTTAGAGGATACTCTCGCACCGGGAGCAAGCCACAAGCCGATGTACAACCAAGAAGGTCAATATCCTTGGCATCAGTACGAAACCATCACTCCTGGCGTATTCATGGCAATAGAGATGGAACTTGAACCGACGAAAGAACAGCAATCACAACAAGACGCGATCAGCGCATAGGAGAACACCATGACGTCTAAATTGCTACCGAGCGATTTAACTTTTGCAGGCCCATTTCCAAAACTATCTCGACGACTTCGCCTCGGTATCGTGGGTGGCGGTCGAATATCAGTAACTCAATCTTCGGCTGCTCGTTTGAGCGATTACTGGGAGATTTGTGCAGGAGCACTCTCATCCGACCCAGTTAAAGCCAAACAGAAAGGGCAACAGTGGTACCTCGATGAAGATCGTTGTTACAGCTCTTTTTCTGAGATGGCCGAGAAAGAGTCTCAACGTGAAGATGGGATTGATGCTGTAATGATAACCACCCCAAACCACCTGCACTACGATGCTGCCAAAGCATTCTTAGAGGTTGGGATCCACGTATTGTGCGATAAGCCGCTGACCAACGAGATTGATCAGGCAATGGATCTTATGCGCTTAACACAACAAACAGGTTTGGTATTTGGCGTATCCTTCGTCAACACGGCATTCCCGATGATTCGTCAAGCAAAGGCAATGGTCGAAAAGGGTTACATCGGCAAAATCAATCAAGTGCATGTTGAGTTCATGCAAGACTGGATGATGAACGAAGATATCTCTCAGGCAGAACATGTTAAGTGGCGCCTAGACCCGAAAAAGAGTGGTTCAACAAGCTGTACTGGTGACATCGGCACTCATGCCCAGAATCTCGCTAACTTCGTAACAGGACTCGAAATGACCGATATTTTGGCGCAAATGCACGTCTGTGGTGCCCCAAAACAGCTCGAAGATACCGTCATTATGATGACCAAATACGATGGTGCAATTCCGGGTACCTTAATGGCAACACGCCTTGCTTCAGGTAATCGCGGCGGCCTGAGGCTACGTGTGTTTGGTGATCAAGGTGGATTAGAGTGGGATATGGAATACCCAGAGCGCCTCAAATACAGTAAGTTTGGCGATGCAGATAAAGTACTAACACGCGGTCAGGGCGGCGAGCTTTTCCCAGAAGTAGAGCGTTTAACCCGTCTGGCTCGTGGTTTCTCTGAAGGTGCATTAGAAGCCTGGGCAAACCTTTACACTGAATTTGCGCTTGCTGTCGCTGCGCATAAAGATGGTTTAGATACGCCTGCAGATTGGCTTCAGTTTCCGCACGTTGAAGCCGGAGCCAAAGGCGTTCGCTTCTCTGACGCAACGGTAGAATCGCACAATCAAAATGGGGCTTGGGTTAACTGTACACTCAATCAGTGACAAAAAGACAGTATGGGCTGGAAATCGAGAGCTTACAGCCCTTCAAACTCATCAATAGCGATGCGCGCTTCTGCGAGTGAACAGCCAGATTCACTGACTAGTTGAGCGACGGTCATCGAAGGCGTGTTTTGAAGCAGTTGTTGTAAGCAAACCGTTGGCTTAGGTAATACCTTGTCAATCGCAGTTACCACCCAAAGTAAGGGAGCATCGCTAAGTTGCTCCCTTAATTTATGTAGCTGCGCTTCTTCACCCGTCAGCATCCAATTCCGAGAGCGTCGAATGCGTTTTAACTGACAGCCACTCTCGGCTGCCAAGGCAATCACCTGCGCCTTATCTGGCACGCGGTGGACAAAACTATTTAGTACAACTGAAAACATAGTGTGGATTACGAGTCTATCTCTACCGTGATCTCGGTTTTTACAGAATTGGCAATGAAGCAGTTACTGTGCGCCAGATGGTGCAGCTTTTCGAGCTGTTTATCCGTTGGGCGCTTATCACCAATAAATTGAATTTGGGGTCTAAGCGTAACATGACTCACCCAAGCACGCCCCGCTTTATCCTCTTCAAGAACACCTATCGCATCATCAACGTAAGACTCGATCACGTACTTACGCTTAGCTGCAATCCCCAAAAACGTCAGCATATGACAACTGGCAATCGCCGCAATAAAGGCTTCTTCAGGATCAACATTTTCTTCAACAGAGAGTGGTAGTGGCACCACATGAGGCGATGATGACGCAGGTACAATAACGCCACCATCAAACTCCCACGTATGCCCGCGACTGTATTGGTTATCGCTAAATACCTCATCGTCGCCTTTCTGCCAGCGAATCAGGGCAGCATAATCAGACATACTTTTCTCCTTAGCGATCCGCAGGATGGTTCACACCGTCGTTGGTCACTACATCACCAATATCAAAAGGGTTCACCCCTTCTAAACAACCAATGTTGAATCCATACTCATTTGGGCTAGAGCGACGTTGATGGTGGGTATAGATACCGCAGTTCGAGCAGAAGTAGTGCTTCGCGGTGTTGGTATTGAATTGATATAACTTCAGATATTCTGCGCCCTTAATGATCTTGATGCCATCCAAGGCAACAGAGCCAACAATCGCCCCTTTGCGACGACAGATAGAGCAATCACAACGGCGTGGCTTTTCGATTCCGTTAGGCAGGCTGAGCTCTAACTCCACCGCACCGCAGTGACAGGTCGCTTTATGAAATGGTTTGATCACCGTATTGCCAACTATTTTCATTGTTCTCTCCAGTAACATCCATGTATTGCTCACATCATAACCAGTTCAGTCAGTTCTGTCCGCAGTCCCGTTTTCAGTTCGAGAGTTTTGTCATATCGAGTTAATTAATTGATTTATCGGTCAAACGACCAAAATTATCGATTAGGAAATCCAAAAACAGTCGAATTCGCTTAGGTTGATACTTCTTGCTGATGTACACCACATTCAAGTCAGCACTCGACACAGAGGTCGAGGTATTGAAGTTTTTCATATAGCCGTTGAGCAGAGTGACAAGGCGTTGGTTATTGATGTCATCTTGCACATCCAACACTGATTTAAGCGCAATACCCTCGCCTTTTAATGCCCAGTAGCGAATCACTTCGCCATCGTCTGAGAATCGCTTTGGCACAACGGTAATCGACTTCTTCATATCGTGATCTTGAAAGTGCCAAGTCTTGAGTTCTTCATTACTACGCAGCATTGCCAAGCAGTCATGGTCTGTTAAGTCTTGAGGCGTTAACGGCGTTCCATGCTTGGCAAGGTATTCAGGAGAGGCACACAGCACACGTCGGCTCGGGGATAAGCGCCTTGATATCAAACTGCTGTCGACTAACTCTCCGTAGCGAATCACCACATCCATGCCCGACTCTGCAATATTAGACAGGTTATCGTTCAAATACAGGTAAGGGATCACGTCGGGGTATTGCTGACAGAACTCAGAGAGAATAGGAAGAATGTACTGCTTGCCGATGTCTTTCGGTGCGGCGATCTTTAAAGGGCCTTTAACCTCTTTGACGCCATTTTGAATCAAGTTTTCGGCTTCGCTAACGTTATCCAATATCTCCAAGCACGCCTTGTGATATAGCTCGCCAGAGTCGGTCAAAGACACATGTCGAGTACTTCGATTCAACAGCTTCACGCCATACCGCTCTTCGAGTGCTTGCAACCTTGCCGTCATGGTCGCTGGTGATAAGCCTAGCTCACGCCCTGCCGCCGCTAAACCTTGATGCTTCACGATGCTAACGAACATCGCCATGTCTGAAAACTTATCCACCCTGCCCCAACAATTCACTAAAACCGAATAATGAATTCATATTTTAGCCAATTATCAAATTCAGTCGAATAAATAAAATAGTCCCTATCAACAGAAAATAGGAATTCTCAACATGACTAAATTATTCAACAAGACGCAATTAAAAGAGTTAGACCTACAAAACCGTGTCGTTATGGCACCTATGACTCGCGCTCGTACCAGTCAACCGGGCAATGTACCAAACGACATGATGGCGACCTATTACCGACAACGTGCTAGCGCTGGGCTTATCATCACTGAAGCGACGCAGATCTCTGATGACTCTCAAGGTTACTCATTCACTCCCGGTGTTTACACCGATGCACAAATCGAAGGTTGGAAGTCAGTAACCACCGCGGCTAAAGCACAAGGCGCAGCAATATTTTGTCAGCTCTGGCATGTCGGCCGCGTGTCTCACCCTACCTTTCAAAAGGGCGAGCTGCCGATTGCACCGTCAGCTTTGGCTCCGACAGAAACTCAGGTTTGGATTGCAGATGAGAATGGCAACGGCAATATGGTGGATTGCATCCAGCCAAGAGAGATGACCCAAGCTGACATCGATCGCGTGGTTCAAGATTTTGCGAACGCAGCAAAGAAAGCCATCGCGGCAGGGTTTAATGGTGTCGAGATCCACGGTGGTAATGGTTACCTCATTGATCAATTCCTAAGAACCAACTCAAACAAGCGCACCGACAACTACGGTGGCAGCCGCGAGAAGCGACTTCGCTTTTTAATTGAAGTAGTGGATGCCGTCGTTAATGCAATTGGTGCAGACAAAGTGGGCGTACGCTTGGCGCCTTTCATCACCTTCAAAGACATGAACTGCCCAGACATCGTGCCAACGATTTTAGAGGCTGCAAAAGCACTGCAAGCTCGTGATATCGCTTATCTCCACTTGTCAGAAGCCGACTGGGATGATGCACCGGTTATCCCTGAAAGCTTCCGAGTCGAGCTAAGAGAATTATTCTCTAACACCATTATCGTCGCAGGCGGCTACACGCCACAGCGCGCCGAAGAAGTATTAAGCAAAGGCTACGCCGATCTCGTCGCATTTGGTCGCCCATTTGTAGCAAATCCAGATCTCGTATCACGCCTGCAAAACGGTAATGAGCTAGCACAACTCGATGGCACGACCCTATTCGGCGGCAACGAAAAAGGCTACATCGATTATCCAGCTTTGTAATGATAAAGCATTAAACAAACACCAAGCCTGCATGAGCCCAGCAGGCTTGCCTCTTTAGAAACGTGACCGATCCGATACCTTTTCATACCCAAGAATCCACTTGCATATTTTAATTTAAACCACTGTTATATTTGAACTTTATATGAAATTTAAATCACAAAAATATCAATAATATTTAGAATTTAAACGAATAAACGAGGACTCTCCATTGTTCAACGTAGGACAGGTTTACAATCGACGCACAGATATACACGGCCGCTACAAAGGTCAGCAATATGGTGGTATAGCTACGCCGGCTGCTCACCCGTATGTATTTATCTTCACTAGCGATGCGGGCGAAGAGTTTGGCTACTCTGATGGTTTTAGTGCAGACGGCACTTTCCGATATACAGGAGAAGGGCAAGAAGGTGACATGAAAATGGTTAAAGGTAACTTGGCCATCTTTGAGCACCAAAACAACCTCAAAGAGATTCTCTTATTTGAATCTGTCTCAACTGGTCTTGTTAGATTCGTCGGTGTTTGTAACTACATCTGTCATCACATCGAGCAACGCCCCGACAAGAACGACCAACTGCGCGACGCAATAATTTTCCATTTAGATATAGTCCCGCAAAGTATTGGAGATACAATTCAAACTCCAAAAATGTCATACCTTACCAAGCCAACTAAAAGTAAATCACTGAAGCAGTTGCGAGACATCGCTTTAGCTTCAACGCCACTTAAAGCTAGCCCTAAAGAGCAACTCACGCACGTGAAGTATCGTAGTGACGCTATCAAGCTTTATGCAAAGAAACGAGCAGATGGAAATTGTGAAGGCTGTGAAATAGCATCGCCCTTTGAGGCAAAATCTGGTCCCTACCTAGAAGTACATCACCTGACACGATTAGCGGATGGTGGTGCTGATTGTCCTGAAAACGTGATTGCTCTCTGCCCTAATTGCCACCGAAAAGCGCACTACTCTATAAACGCCACTGAATTCAACTCACAGCTCATCGAGAAAGCACTGAAGATTGAAGAGAACTTGCTATAAGAATTTTCTTCAGGCAAAAGAAAGGCTCGCGTGACTAGTGCGAGCCTAATGCTGTTTAGGGGGTAAACCGCATAGATTAAAATGGAGATTATTTGTTTAAGTGTGTCGCAATTCAAAGCTGAATTTGGGCGACTCTCCGCTTGTTAGTCTCAGTTTTAAATGATTGACGAGAATTAATCAACATTTATAAGTTAGGGTCAGGTCAATTAAAAACCCTATCCTTTACAATGACTTGTTAACACGCTGTTCGCTTAACTATGCCAACTTCGTTATGCTAAGCCACGCATTTGCCAATACCCTTCGCCATGGGTGGCCAGATCTCGGTGCAGAAATTCCAAGATATCGGCGACCTTGCCTGCAAGCCCTTGTGGCGGGTTAAACAGCAACAATCCGCTACCGATAAGGCGGTCATCTCCTTTTGGATCTCGTAATCTCAGTTCAGCCTTAATTGGGTTTGGCAACTCTTCCGCTTGCATCGCATCGAAACAGTGGCTGAGGATCAGCGAGCTCTTATCTTCGGTATAGAGTGGGTACCAAATAAGTGCTGACACTTTGTCAGATTGCTTATAAGCCTTAGCCAATGCATCTATCACCGCGAGGTACTCTTCGTCACTCTCATAGGGAGGATCGATGACCACCAATTGATGTCTGTCGCTCTTTGCGACCACATCAGGAAGTGCTTTGAGTCCATCTCCGGCACTCACATGCAACGCGCTTGAAACGCCACGCTGCTGCTGAATCTCTTCAATGTTGGCGCGCAGTAAATCCGCCTCAGATTGCTGAATATCCGAAAAATAGAAGCTGTCTTGGCTGCGACCATGTTGATACGCAATCGCGGCGGAACCCGGATAGTCAGTGATCAGTTGATTAGGATTGTAATACTCTAAGATCGAAATAAACGATGAGAAGGCATGTGGGAGATACCCCTTATTGCGCCATAGATACCCAACCCCTTCGGCAAACTCACCAGCATGATTACTCGGCGCTGTAGTGAGGTCGTATCGCGCGGTCCCTGAGTGCGTGTCAATCACGGTCAAAGTTGAGTGTTGCTGCATGAGCATTTTAACAAACTCACTCAATACTGGGTGCTTGAGTGCATCCCCATGATCGCCCACATGACATTGGTGTCGATATTCCATTGCTTTGCCTCATTTCCAACTAACATCTTATAAACATAAGTCATATTGGATAGAGGTGCTGCGTCAATATGCAGATTTTTGAAATAGAGTCACTTTCTCTAACTTATTGACCACACTAAAAATAAGGCCCCAAAACTGAAATCAGTCTTGGGGCCATTTATTGTGTTGAACTTTCAATAATGAAGCTCAGCCATGATCAAGTATGGGAGTCGTCTAAGGGCGACTGTCTTCCAACTCATCGACAACTTTGATTTGGTAGTGGCAAGGCAGTAATCCAAGCAACTTAGGTAGCGTGATACCGACCGAGATTGAAGACCAAGTACCGCTGAGAATCCCGACAACCAACGCAATCGCAAAGCCTTGCAGTGCAGCACCACCAAGCAACCAAAGTGCAGATACCGTCAACAAAGTAGTACCTGAGGTCACCATAGTACGCGAGAAGGTCGCTTTTACCGATTCGTTGAGCAGGTTATCGGTTTCACCGTTTGGATTACCACGCAGCATCTCACGAACACGGTCGGCAATGATGATCGAGTCATTGAGTGAGTAACCGAGAATCGCTAACACGGCCGCCAATACCGTTAGGTTGAACTCAAACTGAGTAAAAGCGAACAAGCCTAGGATAATCGTTACGTCGTAGATGATTGCAGCCAGAGCGCCCAGTGCTAGGCGCCACTCAAAGCGTACGCTTAGGTAGAGCATGATCATGATGAAACACACCAATACTGCCAAGCCACCTTGGTCAACCATGTCTTGACCGACTTGCGGGCCAACCACACTGCTGTTAAGCACCTGCACTTGATCGCTGACCGATGCCAAGGCATCAACTAGGCTAGTTTGTGGTGCATCCGTCAATTGGCTGTAACGAATGGTCCAGCGGTCTTGCTCGGCCATGCCAACCACTTGAACATCTTGTTGGAAAGCCGTATCAAGTTTTGTTTTTAATGCCTCTTTGGTCACTTGGTCAGAAAGTTGAACTTCAGCAACCACACCACCTGTAAAGTCCAAGCCCCAGTTAAACCCTTTCACTGCCACCAGCATCACAGAGCTCATGAACAGGACAATAGAGATCACCGACATCACCTTGCGAAGACGAGTCATGTTGCTGTCTGAAAGATAGCGGTCTGAAATAGTCATTTTCGTTGAAGTACTCATGCTTAAATCCTTACATCGTGGCGTTGGTCACGCCCCCAAACCAAATTGATGATCGCTCGTGAAGCAAAAATGCCCGTAAACATACTGGTTAGAAGACCTAAGCCCAGAGTCAAAGCAAACCCTTGAATTGGTCCGTTACCAATGGTGTAAAGGGCGATAGCAACAATCATGGTGGTGAAGTTAGCATCGAAGATTGACGAGAATGCGCTATCGAAACCACGATCGATGGAGCTAGCAAAGCTGCGTCCTTCTTTCATTTTGTCTCGAATACGTTCGAAGATAAGTACGTTGGTGTCTACCGCCATACCAACGGTTAATACCAAGCCAGCAATACCCGGCAGCGTTAATACCGCGCCCGGTAGCAGCGCAATCAAACCAAACAGCGTCACCATGTTTAAGATAAGTGCACCGTTCGCAACCCAACCAAGACGGCGGTACCATAACGCCATAAACGTAAGAGTAAGACCAAGGCCAAGAGCTAGAGCAGCGAAACCATTAGTCACGTTTTCTGCACCCAAAGATGGGCCAATGGTACGCTCTTCAATGATGGTCACAGGCGCAGTCAATGACCCAGCACGAAGCAACAGAGCCAGCTCTTGCGCTTCAGCCATGGTGCCTGCACCTGTGATTCTAAAGCGGCTGCCCAATTGAGATTGGATATTCGCTACGCTGATTACTTCGCTGGTCTGTTCGCTGTTACCGGCTCGGTCGCGGCTGTATTCGCTGTACACAGTCGCCATTGGCTTACCGATGTTGTGACGAGAGAACTCAGACATTTTCTTACCGCCGGCTGAATCCAGCGTGATGTTGACTTCTGCGCTACCCATCTCACCAATGCCGCTGCGTGCATCGATAATGTGTTCGCCACTAAGTACGGCTTTGCGAGCGACAACAACACGATTGCCGTCAGTGTCTTTTAGCGTTTGAGTGGTACGTGTTGGGTTATCGTAGACAGAGTAGAACGCCAGTGAAGCCGTCGCACCAATTACGTCTTTCGCAGCTGCAGGGTCTTGGACACCCGGCAATTCGATACGAATACGACTTTCGCCTTGGCGCTGAATGGAAGCTTCTGTAATGCCCAGTTCTTCAATACGGCTGCGCATGATTTGCAGGTTCTGTTGAACCGTTAGGTTGCGTAGCGTTCTTTGTTCGTCTTCAGATTGAGTCAGAGTCAGCTTTTTGTCTGAGCTGTCACGCAACCATTGCGGAAACTCTTCACGAATCAGCTTTTGCGCTTTTTCAAAATCGGCATCAGTACGGAAGTTGAATTCCACTTGGTTGTTGACCACTTTGCCGCGAGCGTAGCGCACTTGGCTGGTAATATCGTCGACTACCGCTTGAGCTTGCGCGTTGTAGACCGGCTCCATGTCTACTTCGAGTAAGAACTGCACACCACCACGTAGGTCAAGGCCAAGCTGAATCGGTGCAAAGCCCATGTCAGTCAACCATTTTGGTGCTGCTGGCTCCATTGCTAGCGCTACCGTCGCGTTGTCTAGAAGGCGTTCATTAAGCACTTCTTTGGCTTTCGCTTGCTGCTCGGCATCTTCTAGAATCACCACTAAGCGGTTGTCTTTTTGATAGGCCGACTTGGCTTGGATGCCTTCACTGGCGAGGTATTGAGTTACCTGAGTGGCGTCGATTGTCTGCTCAGAACGGTTGTTGATTTGAACCGAAGCATCTTCACCAAACCAAGAAGGTAAAGCGCTCAGAATCATGATGATGATGGTGGTGATAAGCACCACGTATTTCCACTTTGCGTAGTGGTTGATTTGTTTTCTTGGAATGCGTTTATTCACAGTCAAGATCTCTTATTTTGGCTAATATCTTGCGAACGAGATCGATGGCTAACCGCAACCAGAGCAAACTGATTGAACGGCAGCAGAGCACATTCGCGAATTGTTTTGGGGATTGGCGAGATCAATGGACGTAAGGGACCATCGATACGACCAATCAGGGTCAAACGATTAGCTAAGAAGTTCTCGGAAGTGTGAATATTGAATATTGCCCTCTTTCCATCCGGCAAGCCTAGATGGGGGCGAGGCGATCACGCTGGTCCAGTGCTGTTTTACATCCATAAGGGGATCGCTAAGCAACAAAGACGCAAGCAATGAAGGGGGAGAGAAGTCAATCAGCAGGTGATAAACCGGCTCTATATCGGCCGAGCCATCCTGCTCATTGCTGAGTATTCGACGAAACGTGCTGGCTTGTAGACTAGACTCGGAATCGTGATAGTGCGAGCTGTCTTCCATAGGAGGAATGAGCTTGGTTTGCTCACACGCTTGCAGCGTTGCTGAAGATATTTTTTGATGAGATTCAGCTAGTTGCTGACACAATTGGCTGGTTGACGTTGCCGTTTGAAATGGCTTGACTGGTAACGAATAGCCGTGACTGTTCACTAAGCCAAAGCTCAGTACAAACAACATCAACACTAAACGCGCGCCT
The DNA here is from genome assembly GCF_030248535.1 of Vibrio sp. D404a. Taxonomy (GTDB): domain Bacteria; phylum Pseudomonadota; class Gammaproteobacteria; order Enterobacterales; family Vibrionaceae; genus Vibrio. Next base: position 34,045 of record NZ_JAHGAJ010000040.1, read on the forward strand.
AACTTCAACAACTCAAAACAATCTCAAATGATAGAAACGTCGACAATATATAACAGCAATGAAAGATACAATTGATTTAAAAGCTGCCTTATTCATATTTGACACAACGCTGACAATCTCAAACCAATAAAAAAGCCAAGCGCGATTGGCTTGGCTTTGGTGACACATCCTTTATGGCGAAACGCCAGCAGGTCTCTACTGTGCTGGGCGTAGAATGTTCTTATAGTAACGACTGTTTTCACCGAATAGGCGCTGAGCGTGCTCGTTCATATCTTTACTGGAGATGGAATTTACCATGCCCTTCACATCAAACAGTGCCTCGACACCAAAATCATGAATAATATAACGAGAGACAAACCACGCCTGATCTACAGGGTTGGCATCGAGTGGCGCAAAGTCATTCTCCAACTGTTTACCGACCGCCCTCACCTCTTCTTCGGTGATGCCATTGAGCAGGTCAGCCATCACCTTATCGATGGCAGCCTCAACTTTTTCAGCGTTAGTCGGTGTAATGTTTGCCCCAATAAACCAGTCACTGCTGCGCTCACCATCTTGTGAAACCGCGTAAGCGTAAGGTGAATAATCCAAGCTCAGCTCTTCACGAACATACGCATCTAAGCGAGTGGTCAGGATGCGCTGCATCAAGTCCGACATAAACACCTCTTTGGCGCTGTCACCCTGAGATGAAGGAGGGAGCTCTGAAACCACGCGCAAGATGTATTCTGAGCTCTGCTCAGTATTCACAGAGAGATCGACACGCTTTTGATTGTTCAATCGATAAGCCACAGAAAACTCTGGAATCTCAGACTCTTTCAGCGGAATAGAAGCCACATACTGACTAACTAACGGTTTCAAGATGCTTGGGTCAATGTCACCAACAATCACCAACTGTGTATGGCGATCTTGGTCAAACAGAGCTTGGTGAACGCGGCGCACTTGTTCGACTGAGACCTGCGCTACAGCACTTCCATCAATCAAATAGTGACTACTATTTTCTTGAAAAGTATTGTGGTTCATCGCTTGTTCGAACTGCCCCATAGAACCGTCAAGATAAGCCGTTCTGCCCTGATTAAACTCTTGTTTCACCGCTTCTAATTGCTTAGGCGAGACATTGGGAGAGGTCGCAATTGCGTTAAGTGCGCCAAAGGCCTCTTTAATTTCATCTTGATAGAACTTGAATTCAATGCCATGACGCGTTGAGTCAATAAACGAGTAAAGCTCAATACTCTCACGATCGAGGTGCGCTTCCAGCTCAGACCCATTGAAATTACCCACGCCGCTTCGTGCTATGGTTGCAATCGCCACCTCCGCTGCAGGGTACAAACTCGGGTCCAACGCCATTTTTCCACCTAAGCTGGTGTAGTACATCCCGACTTCATCATTAGCATAAGTATCGCGTAGGTACCACATATCAACGCCGTTACTCAGCGTCCACTTTTGAATGTAAGGATCAGCATACATCTGCTCAACCAGCACCACTTCACCTTGTGTAATCGGCACAGCAAAACTTTGATCACTGGTAGATTGAATGGTTTGCACACCTGGCGCAGCATACGCCGCCTTTAAGTTTGTCGTCGTCTGCTCGATCGCATCTTTATCTTCGCTTCTATCAACGCCTAATACTAAGAAGTAGTCGCTAGAGAGCAAGTCACGAATATTGGTGTTGATCGTGTCGAGGTTAAGCTGTTCAACGAACACCTCTAGGCTTGCTTTCTCATCACGAGGCGATTGCATTGTGCTCTCAACCACCAAGTTGCCCACCTTGTAGTTCGCAAAATCAAGCCCATTCATGTTGTCCCATTCGCGCTCAACATTTTGCAGCCAATCTACGTAATACTGTACTTCACTTGCGATCTCATTCTCAGAGACACCGTAATCACGCAGCGACGCCAGTGTAGAGATAAGTTGTTGTTGGGAAACTTCACGAGACCCAACAGGAAACGCCACGCTGGTTAACGAGTAGCGCTGATACTCCATCGAATATCTTTCAGAAATAATCCACTGAGTAGGCAGTGCGGCCTCATTAAATACTGAGTTGAGACGCTGCTCTATAATGCGTTGAGAGAGGCCATCTAACCAACGTTGATGCTGCTGCTCATGAGTCTCTACTACTTCAAGACCACGATTAAACATCAAGGTGATACTCGGTGATTCGCCACCTTTCACATACTCAACAAAATCGTCTTCATTAAAGGAGGTGATTCTCTGCTTTTCAGGCCTAACGGTTTGGCCACGCTCCCAGTCTGCAAACGTCTCGTCGATTAGTGCAACCGCCTCTTCTTTATTGATATCACCGGCCACCACGACCTCAACCAACTGAGGTTGATACCAGGTTTGATAAAAGCCTCTCAGCCCTTGTTGATCAGCGGCCATTACCGAATCTTTGGTGCCGAGTGCATCCTTAGATTGATACTGACCACCTTGGATAAAGTAGTCATAAAAATTATCGGCGAGCTGCTTATCTTCAAGCTGTGCGTAGCGAAATTCACCAAGAATCACACCCTTCTCTTTTTCCACTTCAGAGCTGGCGATCTCTAGGCCGTCACCAATATCACGCATCCAAGTTAGAGCTTGAGTCAATTGGCTATTGTCGGGTAAGTCGAGTAGGTAAACCGTCTCTTGGTAAGAGGTGTAAGCATTTAAATCGGCACCAAAACTGACGCCAGCGTCTTCAAATAGGCGGATCACATCATTTTGCGAAAAATTCTCACTGCCGTTAAACGCCATATGCTCAACGAAGTGTGCGTAGCCTTTCTGCTGATCTGTTTCTTGGAAAGAACCCGCGTGGACCACTAGCCTAACCGACACAGGCGCTTCACGGTCACGATAGACATGGTAGGTCAGCCCATTATCAAGCTGACCTGTCGCCCAAGATGGATCGGATTGAATGGGGCTCTGGTTGGGTATCGAGCTACAACCCATTAAGGTCGCGCCCAACGCAACCACTAAACAATAATTTTTCATAACAACCTCTTATATGCCACTGCGTGACAATATACAGATCGGGTGAATAATTCCTGCTTAATACTAAATCACATGAATATCTTTGTGATCGCGATCTTTATTTTATAAATTTCAGTGCGTTAGCCTTTCAATATTGAGAACTATTAGTAGAAGTTGTAAATCCAGCACTTGGCTCTTTATCTTTACATGCCTTTAAAAAGGCTTTGTGATGAACGACTTACCGGTAACTTTACCCCTGATACATAGGCGGACATCTGTCCTGAAAAGCTCTTACTGACCTTATCGATTGCTGCAACACGCACCACCACCGATCGGTGTATCTGCCAGAATGTATCTGGCTCTAACTGACCAAGCAGCTCTTTGAGAGACGTACGTAGAATGAACTCTTCAACATTGTCTGCCTCTCCGACCTTAAACAGCGAGACGTATTTATCCTCTGCTTTGAAGTAGAGCACCTCATCTACTGCGATAAGATGAATATCATCGCCCGAATGTGCCTTAAGCCAAGTAAGGTATTGTGGTGTGGCGACGGTTTGGGAAAGTTGTTGAATGTGTTGCATCAGAGAACCCATATCAACAGGGGGCTCGGGCTGACGTGCCAATAAGCGCTGTTTTAGCTTTTCACAACACGCTAATAAACGGTCTTCATTGATAGGTTTAAGCAAATAGTCTGCGGCGTTGCGCTCAAAGGCTTGCACGGCATACTCATCGTAAGCCGTGATAAAGACCACGAGGGGCGCGTCAGGCAGCTTCTGCAACTGTTTTGCGAGCGCCATACCATCAAGCTCAGGCATTCGAATATCAAGGAACACCACATCCGGTTGGTGCGCCTCAATCATCTGTTTCGCCTCGGTACCATTTTGTGCCCGACCAAGGATGTCGAGCTCTGGCCAAACGTCAGCCAAGCTCTTATCTAAGTGATGGCGAAGCAAAGGCTCATCGTCCGCTATGATGGCAGTAAAGCCGTTATTGTTTGCCATATTCGCCATTATTCTTCCTTAAAATTCACACTGTAAATCGCCATTTCTATTGGCCTGAGAGCGGTAGTCTTAATTGAGCCACCACACCACCCGCAGCTTGTTCTTTGATGGATAAGCTCGCCTGTTCATCAAATAACATCGCGATGCGCTGGCGGATATTATTCAACCCCACACCATGGCCTCCGCTATTGGACGAGCTAGACAACCCTAAGCCATTATCAACTACGTCGATCGTCAACCACTCTTGTTCGACACTGAATCGGATCATAAGCTCACCACCGGCAGCCTTAGGTTCTATCCCATGAGTGAGGGCATTCTCAACCAAGGGCTGAATCAAAAATGGCGGGATCACTTGTGTTGAATTGACTTGGCTCTTATCTATGTTGAAAGTCAGGCGCTCACCCAAACGAATTTTCTGAATATTCAGATACGCATCCAACAGATCACTCTCTTGGGCAATGGTTGATTGCTCACTTCGACTATTACGCAATGTGACTCGCAAAAGCTCAGTAAGCTTATCCAGCATCAGTTTTGCCTTATCACTATCAGTCTCAATCAAAGCACTAACCGTTGCCAACGTGTTGAACAAGAAATGCGGCTCAATTTGGCTCTGCAGCTGCTTTAACTGACTGAGTACCACCACTTTCTCTTGGTCGGCTTGGCGACGTTTAGCCACTTCTAATTCATTGTCTGCACGCAGCTTTTGCTCTCTGGTGTAGAAATAGTAGTAACTGACCGAACAGAAAATGACACCGAGAAAGATCACCGACTTAAGCTCGGATATCCCCTCACCAAAAAAGCCATTTAGCCAATAGTGCGCGTTGAGTGTTCCGACTGTCAGAGCAAATACCATTGAGATGGCGATCTCTAATAAGCGTGACGTATCGGGAAACAACTTAATGAGGACAAAAGAAGAAAATACCGCGCTATAACCAAAGCCAAAACTGATCATGGCGTTGGTGAATAGTGGCCCTCCCCAAATGCTTTGGGTTGTCACGCTAATCACGATACAAAACAGGGTGGTCACTAACCAACTCTTAAACCAAGAGTACTGTTTACATCCAGATTCACTCATTAAAATCGTCCTTTAATATTTAATAGAATCATATGACTATCCGGCAAATTAGCGTAAGCAGATTCCTTGTTTCCGCCCAAAAAGCGTGCAGCAAGTTCCACTTCAACCGATGCATCACCGTTATCCAATGCTTGATAGTTGATCCATTGAGTAGCGATGACGCCACCATCTTGAGGCGCGACCATCACATCCAGTGTCGGCGTAACATCGTCCAGCCACGCCCATGTTGAAATGCCATCAGCAAACAGGTGACGCCAACCACTTGAGTCCAATGACCAATGAAACATCAGATTGTGTTCAACGATGTTTGCATGCTGATACCCCTGCGCATAAGCACTTGCTAGAGGTTGAGCTGCAGGCATTTGCGATAGATCTTGAGCTCGGTCTAACGCCGTTTGCCACTCAGAATTACTCCATGCTCGGCTGTCATACCAATATTCAAGCACAATGTTGTGCCCGGTATCGTTAGCCCATGTCAGCCCTGCCAGAGCTTGGAAGGCATCACCTTGTTCCTCTAACTGAACTGGCTGATATGGATCATCAGGCAAGCTATAACCAAGGCTGTGGCGTTGATAAACCATCGAACCATGAAACTCCCACGCTAGGTTAAGCACGGACACCAAACTCGCGCCAAACAATCCATGTCTGACATCATCGTAGTAGGCGAGCCATTGATACTCGTGGTCACCGACCATGTTGTAGCGTTTAATCCCTATACCTTGCTGCTCACTTGCCTCTTCTAGCTGGTTTACTTCTTGCGAGCCCCATGAAGAGTCGCTGTAGAGCAGAGTCCATTCACCACTACTATCAAATAGAGATAACGAAGCCACGCCGGCCCCTTCTTCGGCAACAATCCCTACGGGGTTTTGTCGGTAAGGTTTAATCACATCCAATGGGCGGTAGCCGTAACCGACCCCCCAATCGAGACGCATTTTGCCTAGGGTAATATCCAGATAGTGCTCTCCGGTGATGGATGATGAGAACTCGACACTGTGCTGCCAAAACAGCTCACGTACGATCAACTGCGTATCGCTGTGACTGTCGGGTACCTGATGTCGGCTTTGCGCATGATAGAGATCATCGCCCTTAATCGAGAACAGCCCTAGCCAATGCGCGTAGTTCACTTCAAGATCGAGTAATGCATTGACCGACTGGCGATGATATTCAGGCTCATTCAACCATGGCGTTTCCCGTGATTGCACCGTTTCAGCGCTGACCTGCCAGTCCCAAGCTAGGCTCAGTTGGCTATCATCTGCCAATACGCTCGCGCTCACTACAGAAGCAGCAGCGGTGCTTATTACGACAGCTCGCGCACACCAGCGTTTGAGGCTCCTATCTCTCGTTTTCAAACAAGCCAAAGTGTTCATCACCACCCACCTATAGCCCAGACACGCTGTTGCGAGACAGATACGCAGGGTTGTAATACTTGTCAGCGAGGGCTTGCTCTGTGATCTCTTGGTACTCAATCAGGGTACGCTTACTTGGTTGAATCTTATCAAGCAGACTCATCGCCACTACACTTGGCAGCCCATTACGCTCTCCCTCATCAAACCACGCCTGTTTCGCCAGTTTCCCTGATCTCAAGTAGAGGTCAGCCTTGATTGGGAACGCGCGGTCGGTGGTTAACCACAAGTCAATCGACTGATAACTGGCTCCTTTGGTTTTGGCGGTGAGTTTTAATTTATGTGTCACCACCTGCTCACCATTGTCTAACTCAACACTCTCTTGCTGCACCCACTCTCCTTGGTAATCCTCGCTCCAAGTCAGTGTTGAGATGTCACCCACCGAGGCTTCACCCAAGAGTTTCTGCATTGGTGTGATTCGGATCGGTCGGCGCGACTTAGGCATGAGCAACCAGTAGTTATCCTCAATCATCAGCATTTTTTGTCCTGCTTCGACTGCCGATTTAAATATCACCAATGATTCTCGGTTCGGACGCGTATAGACGTTGTACTGACGGGTCTTATCCAATTGGTCATTCTCAAACAGATGCACCACAGACACCACCTTAGACGCTTGCTGGCTGTTGAGTCGGTAGCGATCGGCTTTGGCAATCATCTCAGTTACTTGCTCGGCATCGACCGCCCAACTCGCGCCACTGAAAACCAATGACAACATCAACAAAAACGCCATTCCTCTGCGAACGAAAAGAGACTGATTTGAGCAGCGATTAATAACAGTATTTCGATAATTAAACATAAGTCAGCGCCTCCGTGATGGGTTTGTTTACGCCTTTGCGTGCAGCAAAGTAAGCGGCAATAAGGCATATAGTGGTTACACCGAGCATGGCGTAGCCCACCAGCTCAAATGAGAAGTAGATATTTAACGGATAGCCATCAGTACGACCTGGAGGCGGTGGCATTTGTACATCCACAATCAACAAGAGAACCGTCATAGCTGCACTTGCAAAGGCGCCAAGCAAGCCACCAACGACTGCCAACAAACCAGCCTCTTTCAAGAATCCGGCAATGATTTCAGACGGGTAGCTACCTAATGCCGATAGCGTCCCCATTTCTCGAGTACGCTCTGTGACCGACATGGTCATGGTGTTGAACAGCGACACAAATACCACCAGAGCCATCACCGCGCCCATGATGCCGAAGATCCGATCGTAAAGATCCTTAACTTTGGTGTAGAAAAACGCGCGATCCTGCCAAGGGGTGATCTCAATATCGCGACCTTGATCGCTCCCCTTATCCAATGCGGTCTGAATACGTTGCTGGACGGCTGATGTTTTTTCAGTTTCAAAGAGAAATACAGAGAGCGTGCTGACTCTGTCTGATGCAAGCAGCTCTTGTGCTTGGCTGATATGGACGTAAAGCTGACGTTTATCGAGTTCAGGAACACCGGTCGAGTAGATACCCTGCACCTTAAAATCAAAGGCATTCAATGCGCCATCACTGGTGGTCGCGAGTAGAGTCACCCAGTCACCAATGCTCACCTTGAGATTGCGCGCTAGGTCTTTCCCCAACATCACTTGCGGCTCTGTGTCATCGTACCTTGGTGAATCAATACTGGTGAGTGTTTGCCCTTGTCGAACATCCAAGAATGGCCCCTTCATATCGAACTCGCGCTCATTCACGCCAGTGCCCATAAAGATGGTCGACTTCGAACCATTGGAGACAAGGCCACTGAAGTAGACACGTGGCTGAACACCACGCACATCGCTGTCGCCGATAATCAACTTTGTCAGTTCATCTGCGTTATCTAAACCATTGCTCAGCGGCGTATCTTCGTCCTGCTCAAAATAGCCCGGAGTGCTGAGTGTTAAATGCCCTGTATCTCGCGCGGTCGACTCTCGCAAAGACTCATAAGTATAGAGCCCATAACCACCCGCCGAAGTCAGCGCAAACACCGCAATCGCCACGATCAAAACCGACAATAAGCTACGACGACCATTGCGCAGCAAATTCAGCCACGCCAAGCGAAGCGACTGCAAAAAGCCAAACTGCATTAACTTGCCCATGAGATTGCCTCCTTGTTTGACACTGAAGAGACCAAATTGCCGTCCACTAACTCAATCACTCGATCACAACGGTTAGCCATTCTTGGATCATGGGTGGCAACAATAAAGGTGGTGCCAAACTCGTGGCCAAGCTCGCGCATAATATCGATCACGTTATTAGCGGTGTGGCTGTCTAAGCTCGCTGTCGGCTCATCGGCGATCACCAACTTAGGTTTATGAACCAAGGCTCGAGCAATCGCGACACGTTGTTGTTGGCCACCTGAGAGGTTATCTGGTCGGTGGTGAATGTATTGTTCCAAGCCAACACGCACCAACATCTGCTTGGCTTGTTTATGTTGCTGTTCGATACTCAAACCATTGAGCATCAAAGGGTAAGCAACGTTTTCCAGTGCCGTCATAACGGGTACTAAGTTAAATTTTTGAAACACAAATCCCAAACCGTGGCGGCGGAAACGTGCAGACTCAATCGCTTGTTCAGGATAGGGCTGCCCCTCTATTGAAATCATCCCCTGGTAGTCACGATCGAGCATGCCTAGGATATTGAGTAGGGTACTTTTACCTGAGCCTGACGGGCCGCATAACGCCACCATCTCACCTTGCTCAATCTGCCCTGATACTCCATTCAGGGCATGCACGACCTGCTCACCCGTTTTGTATCGCTTGTTGATGGCTTCGAACACTATCATCTTGTTCTCTCCCTTGTTCGAGCGGACATTATTGAGCCTGACTGACGAGTGCCTTCGCCGTCATGGTTTCAATGTTGCTGCTGTCTTTCTCTTCCATAACCGCTAGCCATGATTGTGCTTGTACGAGGTCTTCTGCTCGAATCGAAGCTGTGATCGCGTAGCGATAGATCCACGCGGTCGCGGCGAAGTTCTGATGTGCAAATTCGTCTTCAGATAGCAGGTCTAAATAGAGGTCATAGCCACGATCAAAGTGGTTAAATATATCTGGGAGTGAGGTGTAAGTGGTCGCGGCCATTGCACGGGTCAAGTAGGCTTCTGGCAAGCCTTGTACTCTCGCCTGCTCAGCCACAGGTTGTTCGATGCTATTTAGTAGAGTTAAAGACTTATCGATGGTTGCGAGTCCTTTCTCGACATACTTCATCTTATTCCAAGGCAGAAAGGCATCGCGCCCTTGAAGAGTTTCAGTGCTGCCCAAATAGACTAAAGTCAGCGGTGTTGCACCTTCCTTGTCGAGAATCGATTGAAGGGCATCATGCGCCGCTTCAACCATATCTTCATCGCCTTGAGCTGCTTGGTTGTACATAGAGAGTGCTTGCGGCGTTGGATTTGCCAATACTGGCACACTTACCGCTAAACCAAAAGCGAGTGTCGAGACAAAGAGAGACGTTTTAATCGACTGCAGTGCATTGAATGGAGTGTGACTTGCTTTCATCATGGTATTCCCTTTCCTGTTTTGATGATGAAAGGTTAAACCGAGTGATGAAAAGGATTTTGTGAATGCGACAAACGGTCAATCTGAGGCGTGAATGGTCAAAACCGTGCGTGAGTGGCTAACGATAGGCGCAGCTATTGTGACTATAGAAATAGCCGCTGGTCAGCGGCTATTGGGCTTAATGTTGAGTTTAGGCGAAATCTACTTCTTAGATTCGACGACTTAAATTAGCCTACTTTCTTAATCATCGTCACCGGGTTGTAACCCTTCTCGCCTTTGCTGACTGGCTCGCTAGGGTTGTAATGACGCATAAGCACATTAAATTTGCCCGTACTGTTACCTTCCATCGTTGGGATATTGTTTGGTTGACCGTCACATCCAAAACGGAGAGTATAAGTGCCATCGCTGTTCATCACGGGTTCCATTTCACTCGAAATGTTAGCCTTATCGTTAAACATACGCCCATCAGCATTGTAAACCGTCGCTGACCAGAATGCCCCTGCCTTCGGGTCTTTGAAAGTCGTCTCGTAACATGCATTCGCATCGAAGTACTGACTGGTTTGATAGATGTTATCTTCGACCATCGCGCCGCCCCAACCACCAGCTGCACCCACATAATTCATGTAATCAGTTTGACCACTTTCTTTGTTACCAAATGCTTTTGATTGATCATAGCCGTCACTGAAATCGATGTTGCCAGCTCTATCCATGGCCTTAAAAGACGCCATATCCCACTCTTTTAAAACAAACGGCTTATCGCTGCTGGTCTCTATCTTCAGGTTACGACGCGCATCATCTTCAAGAGCACGAACAATAACAAATGCATGGTCGGTTTTTGCGCTGATTTTATGACGACCTGAACCGTAGATCATTGATTGTGTTTCGTGGTTTTCATCAACAATTTGTAGTGACACATATTGGTCGGTTTCTGGAACTGTCACGTAGACATCATCATTCGACATATCGATGACAGAAACAGAATAGAAAGTGTCTCGATTCATTCGTACAACGAACTGCTCTTCAGGAACACTGCTCGGTACTGGCATCTCAAAAAATGTGTTGATACCACCCGCTTTTTCTACCACAGCGCCGAGGCGCATATTCGTGTATGCCTGAGCAAAATTATCTTCCGTGACAATAGTTGGCGCTGCAATAACGCTGGTTGAGAATAAAGCGACAGCAGTAAGGGGAAATAGTGTTTTCATAGTAGCGACCTTTATATTTCAAAGTGAATGTCATTTGGAAGAGTATTGTTTGCTCCGCCGACAGTGATCACTTTATACTTCCAAAATGGAAAGCGTGGAAAATAGGACTTGCCAAAGTGGAAAGTATAGATTTGAACTTACTTCGTACCTTTGTATTGCTGTGTCAGTCGAATAGCCTAAAAAGGGCTGGGATAAAGTTGGGGATCTCCGAGAGCGCTGTCAGCAAGCAAATGACCAAGCTAAGAGAGCAATTGGGACAACCACTTTTCGAGCGCACCACGGAAGGGTTGAGGCCAACGCACTACAGCAAATCTATTTTGCCCAAGATTGAGCAAGCCTTATCCTTAATGCACTCCGCTACCTCACCAGTAACATTCGATCCTGCTACCTATGAAGGGCCAATCACCCTCGCTTTCTTCGCTTCCACACTCGAATTTTCAGGTCTTAGTTTATTTAAGGAACTTTCGAAAACATTCCCCAAAGCACAAATAGAGCTCAAGACTTGGACATCAGATACAGAGCAAAAATTAGAAGAGGGTGATATCACCTTGGGTGTGCACTTTCTAAACGAAGACCGCAGTACCAATATCTTCCAGAAACGCATCATGGCCGACCAACTGGTGGTCGCCGTGTCAAAATCATTGGGGCCACTAACATGGGAAGAGGCGTTGCAGTTGCCTTTTATCAAGATTCGAAGTCAAGGTTGGAATGAAGACCGCTACCGATATTTAGAAATGTTGAGAAGCCGTGGTATTAACCCCAATATCAGTATCACAGTGGACAATTTTTCCGTTGCGAGGCAAATTCTCGAGCAAGGAGAGCACACCTGCGTGTTAAGCGACAGTTGGAAGGACGCTTCGCTTAATACAATAGAGCCACCCAAAGAGCTTAGGATTGATTTAAACCTTGTCTCCTGCATGCGTCTTGTTGATCGTCAAAGTCCTCTTAATCTTGCGGTTCATGACGTGGTTAAGAGAGTTATGCTTCAATCTCGATAGGCTTTAATCTAGATAGTTAGCGCCCCTAAACGAGTTAAAAGGCTCGTTATCGCTTCATGCAAACAAAAATAGCCGCTAATCAGCGGCTATTTTTAGTTATCTAAACGAATTTTCTATTTCTTCGATTCTTCAACCACGGCTTTCATTAATACCGAGGTATCCATGCGGCCTTCGCCTTGTGCTGACAGTGCTTTGTACGCGTTGTTGGTCTTTTCCGTCAAAGGGAGTTTCACGCCTTGGCGCTCCGCTTCATCTAAGCAGAAACCTAAGTCTTTGATCATCCAATCGATTGCGAAGCCGAAATCAAATTTGTTTTCCGACATCGTCACCGCGCGGTTCTCCATCTGCCATGAGCCAGCAGCGCCGTTTTTAAGGCAATCAACCAGAGTCTGAATATCCAAACCTGATTTCTCAGCCAGCACCAAGCCCTCAGACAAGCCGTTCAATACACCTGCGATACAGATCTGGTTAACCATTTTCGCACGTTGACCTTGGCCTACTTTACCCATAAGAACTGACGACTTACCGTAAGCCTCGAACACAGGTTGAAGGTCGTTGAATAGCTCTTGCTCACCACCACACATGATGGTTAGCACGCCATTTTCTGCGCCCGCTTGACCGCCTGAAACTGGCGCATCCATAAAGCGAACGCCAACTTTGCTAGCAGCTACTTCAAGCTCTTCCGATAGCAGTGCAGACGTCGTAGTATGGTCGACAAGAATCGCATTTGGCTTCATTGCCGCCAGTGCGCCTGTTTCGCTGGTCGTCATACTGCGTACGTCATCATCGTTGCCGACACACACAAGAACAACATCCGCCTCAGCCACACACTCCGATACACTCTCAGCGGCTTTGCCTTGGTATTTATCAGCCCAATCTAGTGCTTTGCTGTGAGTACGGTTAAATACCGTCACCTCGAAACCGGCTTTAACTAGGTGGCCTGCCATTGGGAAACCCATAACACCCAGTCCGATAAAACTTACTTTCATTTGTTGCTCCTTTTTATAAGACGGCCTCGTCGTGATGGAAAGATCGAATGCTCTCAATCAATGCATCAATCAGTAGCGTCAACGCCTTAGGCTGATATTTTCTCTCTTTGTACACTAAATACGCCTGACGGTCACCTCGGTGATACTCAGGTAGCAGCTGAATGAGATCCATATTGGGTGAGATATGACGAAAAGGCAGTGAAGCCACACCTAAACCGTTTTCCACCGCTTCAGCGACTCGGTGAATATCATTGACCACAAACTTAGGTTGAATGGTAATGTTCTGATCTAACTTATCGTCTTTATAAAGTGGGATATCTGTTACATGATCGACACTAACCCAGTCCTGCTGTGCTAACTGCTCTGGTGTGGTAATTGCGCCTCTTCGTTGCAAGTATTTATCACTAGTAAAGAAACCATGTTTAGCCTTAAACAGAGGGCGCGCAATCATCCCTTCAAGGTTTGAGATGTTAAACGTCACCAACAGATCCCGATCGGTTTCTGGGACTAAATGCTGCTGACTTAACACCAGATCGAGCTGTACCTTAGGGTACTGAATCAGAAAGCTCTCGATAGTGTTACTCAGAAAGCTGCCATAAAAGTTGTGCGGGACAGTCAGCTTAATTTTGCCTTGAATAACATCTTTGCCTTTGACCAAATCCAAAAAGCCCGCCTGCAGCGATTCCATACCACTACTGAGCGACTGGAATGCGGCTTCGCCGTCTTTCGTCGCCACCAACTCACGTCCTTTTTTCTCAAGCAGGCGAATACCAAGGCGCTCTTCTAGCGCGGACAAACGGCGAGACATAGTCGAAACAGGAAGTTGTAGCGAACGTGAAGCTGATAGCAAAGAGCCCTTCTCCACCACAGCACAAAATAAAAACAGATCATCAATGTTTCCATATATGGAATTCATGGTTCTTTATATGCCTATTTTTCTCATTAGTGGATATGAGTAACATTAACTCAACGAACAGGAAAAATCATTAGGAGCAGAGATGAATAAGAAACTTCACTATGTCACTGCAGTACTTTCATCATTGATCATGGCACTGCTGATGTCGGGGATAATTTCAGGCACCAAGATGGGCTTCAGCCACGATTGGCCACCAGTTTGGTTCAACAGCTTTTTGGTTGCGTGGCCATGTGCATTGACCTTAAGCCTGACGCTGTTACCGCAAGTAAAAAAGTTAGCAGAATGGATATGCAAACCAAGAGGCTCGCAACAATCTCAAATGGAGCTTTGCGATGACTAGAGCGGCGATAGAAGATTTTGTGATGAATGGGTTTTTGTCATGATTAAAGTCCAAAAGCAGCGATTTTTTCATCGTTCCGGCGGAACAATGATCAAGGTAAATAGCAGGCATAAAAAAACCGAGCACTGGGCTCGGTTTTTTATTAACTGTTGTAACTGTAAAAATTACAGCTCAGCGTTGTGGTAAACCTGTTGTACGTCATCACAGTCATCTAGAAGATCTAGGAACTTCTGGAATTTCACTGCATCATCACCCGCTACAGGCGTGTGAGTTTGAGGTACGAACGTGATCTCTTCAACGTCTAGTGTTAGATCTGGGAAAGCAGCTGTTAGTGCAGTCTTAGTCTTGAAGAACTCTGTTGTTGGAGCGAATACAGTGATTACGCCGTCTTCTAGCTCAACGTCAGTTACGTCTACGTCTTCCATCATTAGCGTTTCTAGGATGATCTCGTCATCTTCGCCTTTGAATTGGAATACCGCTTGGTGAGCGAACATGTGAGAAACAGAACCTTCAACACCGATTTTCGCACCAGTCTTAACGAAACATTGGCGAACGTCTTGGAAAGTACGGTTACCGTTATCTGTTAGACAGTCAACGATTACGCTTGTGCCGCCAGGGCCGAAACCTTCATAACGAGCTGGTACGTAGTCTTCACCACCACCGCCGTTTGCTTTATCGATCGCTTTGTCGATAACGTGTGCAGGTACTTGGTCTTTTTTCGCTTTAGCAATCAGGTGCTTAAGCGATAGGTTCATATCTGGATCTGAACCGCCATTCTTCGCACACATGTAAATTTCTTTACCGTACTTGGAATAAACTTTAATTTTTGCGCCTGCTGTTTTCGCCATAGAGGCTTTACGCACTTCAAAACTTCTTCCCATCGGGATCTTCTCTCTGATTCAATTAACGGGGCAAATTCTAGCAAAAAACCGCATCATTTCAATTCTGCGGCATTGCTGGGGTAAGCGTGGTCTGCAATTATGCGACACCCATTACCTGTTTGTATTTCTCTACAGACTGATCAAACCAAGCTTTCTCTTGCGGGTCGGTGAGCTTCATTGCTTCTTCAACAATGGCTTCAGGGCCACATTTTGCCTGCTTCAATTGCCATACGAGGAATGAAGCCTGCTTATCCAGCTCGATCTTATTTTTCTCACCGGGTGGAAGGAGTGAAAGGTTGATAGACATTTTCAGCCTCAGTCTGTAGTAAACTTGGCCGAGAAATATAGCATATAGGGCTCTAGTAAAACCAATATTATAAGAATAATTCAGTAAGAAAGAGGCTCACACAGAGCCCCTAGCTTGCCTATTTAAGCGATGATGGCACTCTCATCACAAATAAATCACAAATCCCCTAAATGCTTGACGCAACTCGTCAACAATATCGTTGTTAGACATCCGGTCTGAACTCATCGCATTTGGCCGCACAGATAAAATCGTTGTTATGGAGCCCCTTAATGGAGTGACTCCACCATGTCACGGTTACTTTGCCCCACTCCAATAATATCGAGGGGTGATGAAACTCCTCTTCCGCCAATTCTGCGACTTGATTGCTGAATGCCCACGCCATTTTGAAATTCTTGAAACGGTACGTTTTTTCCAATTGAGGGATATCGTCTCTCACGATGATTTCCCAGTCTGACAGTTCTAACAACAAGGTTTGTTGTTGCTCAGGTGTCAATGCCACCGCATCACTGGTACAAGCTTCGCATTTTAATTCATTCAACATGTGTGGTTTCCTTGGGTTCAAAAAGTGGGGGAAGTAATCCCGCTTCCATTGCGAGATCAGCTTGTTGTAACAGATTTTCCTGACTGATTTTGAAGAGTTCAGACAACTCATCGAGCACGAAATATTTGGGCTGCATGATGTCGATGCGATAAGGCGTTCTGAGCACCGTCTGGAGATAGAAACGCTCACGAACGGCAAGATCTCCTTCCAATGCGTAAAGGGTCTCCGCTGGCGAAGAAAGAATACCGCCGCCATAAATTTTCAGTTTCTGCCCCTCTTGCACTAAACCGAACTCAACCGTAAACCAATATAGACGGGCAAGATAGGCGCGTTGTTTCGATGTTGCCGCTTGGCCTAACTTTCCATAGTGCTCTGTAAATGCCGCAAAATCCGCATTAGTCAGCATTGCACAATGTCCAAAAATTTCATGGAAAAAATCAGGCTCTTGTAGATAGTCGAACTCGTCTCGCGTTCTTAAAAAAGTCGCCACTGGAAATCGTTTGTTGGCGAGCAGATCAAAGAAGCGATCAAAATCGATCAGCGCTGGAACCGGTTCAACCTGCCAACCCGTTGTTTCCATGAGGACTCTGTTTATCTCGGGGAGTTGAGGAACTCTGTCTAATGGCAAATCAAGCAGAGTCAATCCGTGCAAATACGCATCACAGGCACGGTCACTAATGACGTCCAGTTGCCTTTTCACTAAGTCGTGCCAAATTGCGTCTTCTTCGAGGCTCCACTCAACCCATCCCTCTTGGCTCACGGGCTTAGAATGATATTGAGTCATTACACACCTCCTTTTGCATGTCTCATTTTAAGCCTATCTCTCCTCCTCATAAGCGCCAATTTGCGTGACTTTTCAGAATCGCCATTCGTGTAACATTTTTTTTACACAATTCCTTCAACCCTTTATTTTGCTGATCTTTTGACTTTGTAAAACCTAAATACCAGACTGAAATCGTTAACTTTTTGTTAAAGGTAAAGGAATGCAAGATAGCAATAAGTCCGTTTGGCAGCCAGGAGAGCAACGCATCGCCGGTGCCAACCTAACCCGATTTATCGACAGCCTTAATCTGTCTCAATTAAACCGAGATACCGCCATAAAAAACTACGCCGAACTCCATCAATGGTCTGTGGATCAGCCGGAACTTTTTTGGCAAAACGTGTGGCAGTTTTGTGGCGTGGTCGGGACACAAGGGGACGAGATAAAAACGCAAGGTGAGAGCCGCTGGCAGCAGCCTAAATCGAATCGCGATGAGGTGTGGTTCCCGAAAGCTCAGATTAACTACGCCGAGAACTTACTGCGCTTGGCGCAAACCATGCCTGAAGAGCGTGCAATCTGGTTTGAGAATGAGCGTGGCGAGCAGCAGAGTTATACATGGAAAGCCCTGTGTGAAACTGTCTCTAGCATTCAACAATGGCTTGTCGATAGCGGTGTGGGGCAAGGTGATGTGGTTGCTGCGTATACTCCGTACCTGCCGCAAACCGTGATAGCCATGTTAGCGGCCACCAGCTTGGGAGCAATTTGGACATCAACCTCGCCTGATTTTGGTGTCGAGAGTGTGATCGAACGATTTGGGCAAGTGAAACCCAAAGTGCTATTCACCTGCGATGGCTACACCTTCAACGGCAAAACATTCGATATGACGAACAAGAACAGCGCCATCATTGAGCACCTCAGTGAGCTAAAACAGGTGTGTCAGATCGGCTATTTAAAAAAGAATGATTTTGAGCATGATGTGTCGCTGCAAAGCTGGCACAACATCATCAATCATTACCAGCCACAGCCAGTTCGATTTGTGCGTATCGGCTTCAATGATCCGCTGTTTGTGCTCTACTCTTCTGGAACCACAGGCAAGCCAAAGTGCATAGTGCATTCTGTTGGTGGCACCATCATCAATCACCTAAAAGAGCATCAACTGCATAGCGATGTTAAGCAGAACGATCGCGTTTTCTACTACACCACCTGTGGTTGGATGATGTGGAACTGGCACGTCTCTGCGCTTGCCAGCGGCGCTTGTTTGGTGATCTTTGATGGTAGCCCTGTTTACCCGCAAACTGATGTACTGTGGGACTTGGCACAACGCACCGATGTGTCGCTGTTTGGTACCTCAGCCAAGTATCTAGAGGCGATTGAGAAGGCCGACCTCTCGCCTATCGACAGCCATTCTCTTTCCCATTTAAGAACATTGTGCTCAACAGGCTCTGTGCTTTACCCAGAGCAGTTTGATTACGTTTATAAACACATCAAACAAGATCTACATTTGGCGTCTATTTCTGGCGGCACCGATATCTGTGGCTGTTTTGTGTTAGGGAACCCGATCTCGCCAGTGTATCGCGGAGAGTGTCAGCAGGCAGGGCTTGGCGTCGACATCAAGGTGTTCAATTCGTCAGGTCACAAGGTCAATCACGAACGTGGTGAACTGGTGTGTACAAATTCCCTCCCAAATTTCCCTGTGGGTTTCTGGAATGACACCGGAGAGCGCTATCACAGCACTTATTGGGATAGGTTCGAAAATGTATGGCATCACGGTGATGAAGTCGCGCAGAGCGTGCATGGCGGTTATCTGTTCTACGGGCGAGGTGACACTACACTCAACCCCGGCGGCGTGCGGATTGGTACTGCCGAGATCTACCAGCAAGTAAACACCATTGACGGCATCATTGATTCCATCGCAGTCGGTAAAGATGTCGACCGCAATGAGCAGATTTGGCTGTTCGTTCAGTTGCAGCAAGGTGCGGTTCTAAATGAGACGTTACTGGCAGCCATCAAGGATAAGCTCAAGTCATCTTGCTCACCAAGGCATGTGCCAAGCCAAATTTTTGCTATCAGCGACGTGCCAAAAACACGCTCAGGAAAACTGGTGGAGTTGGCGGTGAAACAGGTGGTAAATGGCAAATCCGTTGAGAACATCGGTGCGATAGCCAATGCAGATGTGCTCCATGAGATCAAGCGTGTGATTTCGCTGTAGCACTCTTATCTCACAAGCTCTCAATTAGAAGAGGGTAACTTCCAACGAAAAGCCCTCTACGATATTCATTCGTGGAGGGCTTTTTGATCTTAGCAACCGTTAGATCTTAACCTGAATTATACGTTAGCATCCGCCTGATTCTCTGGCATAGCATCAATGAACGCAGGCAACTGGTTACACGCCTCGACAATCGAGTTAATCAGCGGGTAAGGTGACATATCAACGCTAAAACGCTGTGCGTTATATACCTGTGGCACCAAGCAGATATCGACAATACAGGGTGAATCCATGAGGCTATACACTGAATCGCCATGTGCTTTTCTGTGCTTTACCAGCTTCTCTTCGAGAGCATGGAAACCTTGGCTCATCCAATAGTGAAGCCATTCCATTTTCGCCTCTTGCTCGCACGACAATTCTCGCTCCAAATACTGCAGCACACGCAGATTGTTCAGAGGGTGAATTTCCATCGCAATATCCTGAGCCATCGCCAACGCTTGATAGCGCAGCGGTGTTTGATCAGGAATCAACAGGGTGTCTGGGCTGCTCTCACACAAATAGCTTTCGTCCAAGTATTGCAAGATCGTCAGCGACTGATTGAGTTTAAAGTCACCATCCACCAGCACTGGCACTAGTTCACTGGCATTGAGCTCACGATATTGCGGATCATGCTGCTCGCCGCCATTACGGACCAAATGCACCGATTTCGACTCATAGCTAAGCTGCTTGAGGTTCAATCCAATACGCACTCGATAGGCTGCCGAAGAGCGCCAATAACCATAGAGTGTGATCTTATTGTTCATAAAGAGCCCTCGTTCATATCGTGCCTCTCGATAGCTTATTTATGACTGTCGGTATTGACTCACTTTCTGGTCAATCGCGCCAAAGATCGAGTCACCCGCAGCATCGAACATCTCTAGACGAATCGAATCACCAAACGACATAAATTGAGTCGACGGCTTACCATCACGAATCGTCTCTATCATGCGTACTTCAGCAATACAGGAATAGCCCACACCGCCTTCCGCAATCGAGGTGCCGTGGTCAGTACCTTGCTTGTTCGATACCGTGCCAGAGCCAATGATCGCACCAGCCGACAGTGGACGAGTCTTCGCAGCATGGACAATCAGCTCCGCGAAATTGAAGGTCATGTCGACACCGGCATTTGGGCAACCAAAAGGTGTGTCGTTGTAGGTTGAAGTCAGTGGCAGGTGCACCTTGCTCCCTTTCCAATGTTCCCCCAACTCATCAGGCGTGACCGCAACCGGAGAGAACGCTGAAGAGGGCTTAGACTGGAAGAAACCAAAGCCCTTGGCGAGCTCTGCAGGAATCAAACCACGCAGCGACACATCATTCACTAACATCAATAGACGAATCGAATCATGCGCTTGCTTGGCGCTGGCTCCCATTGGCACATCTCCGGTGACAACCGCGACTTCTCCCTCGAAATCGATACCCCATTCGTCACTTGCAAATTCAATGTTGTCACGAGGGCCGATAAACGCATCTGAACCACCTTGATACATAAGCGGGTCAACCCAGAAGCTTTCTGGCATTTCAGCACCACGCGCCTTACGCACCAGTTCAACGTGGTTTACATAGGCGCTGCCATCCGCCCATTGATAAGCGCGTGGCAGAGGCGATTCACAATATTGAGGCGCAAACACTTCACTGCCCGTCACATGGCCAGTGTTGAGCGAGTTGTATAGCTCCTCTAACTGAGGTGCAACACTGTCCCAGTTATCCAATGCTACTTGCATGGTTGGCGCCAGATGCATTGCGTGGAAAATCTCAGTCGCTGGCACACACTGTTTGAGGTCTCTACTCACGACCATCAATAGGCCATCACGAGTACCATTTTTCTTGGTTGCTAATTTCATCCTTGTTGCCCCTTACTTCTCTTGCCAACTGTAGACATACTCTTTGTTCTCAACGCTATCGAGTTCGTCAGAGAACTGCAGCGCGTGGCGAGTATCGATCATCACAGCGACTTCATCAGTGAACTTTTTCTTATGCGCTTGCCCAGCCTTAAAGGCTTTCGGGTGAGGCCCATGAGTGAAGCCCGCAGGGTGGAAAGTCACCATGCCCGCTTCAATATTGTCACGGCTAAAGAAGTCTCCCGCGTGATAGAAAAGCACTTCGTCGTAGTCATCGTTGTTGTGATAAAACGGCACTTTCAGCGCACCCGGATCGCTCTCAATCGGGCGCGGCACAAAGGTACACACCACAAAACCTGCGCCAACAAAGGTGGTGTGTGCAGACGGTGGCAAGTGGTAGCGATGTGACATCAGCGGTCTGATATCGCGCCAGTTCACTTTCACCACGGCCAAATCACCATGCCAGCCAATCGCATCCAAAGGATTGAACGGATAAGTGATCACGCTGACTTTGTCGTGGCGTTTCACCTGAACTTGGGTTTGATCTTCTGAATATTGAGCGCGGAATTGATCGTTGATCGATGGGATTTCAAGAACCGCCGGATCAAATACAGCGTGATTGCCGACCATGCCCTTCTCTGGCAATGAGTAAGCCGCGTCGGTGTTCTCAATCATCAGAATGAACATCGGCTCACTTGGCTCCAAGCGCCAATTAGTCGAGCGTGGAATCATCACGTAATCCCCTTCACTCACTTGCAAATGACCATAGTCGCAATAGAGATCCGCGCTGCCTTGGTGAATGAACAGCAGCTCATCACCATCGGAGTTACGTACCAAGAAATCCATCTTCTCATCCATTCGCCAAACACGGATTTTGCAGTCTGCGTTGTGTAAAAGATGAGGCACTGCCCAAGGGGTTATCTGGCTGGCTTTGTCCACCAGCGTAAAATCGAAAGCGCGAGGGCGTAAGTCGCCCTCCCACTCTGACCAACCCGTTGGTGCATGTTGGTGATGGAAGTGCGCGGCAGGGCCGAAGAAACCACTTCGGCCCGCCTCTCGCTCATAGATGGCCTCTTCGGGAAAGTCGGCATGCGCTTGTTTGGAGCACACCCCCTCCCGATGAGGAAACGAGATCCATTTATGCATCGTCTAATACTCCTCGACGAATCTGGTCTTCTTCAATCGATTCAAACAGTGCCTTGAAGTTACCTTCGCCAAAGCCTTCATTGCCTTTGCGCTGGATAATCTCAAAAAACACTGGACCAATAACGGTTTGAGTGAAGATTTGCAGCAAGATGCCGTCTTTAGTGGGTGCGCCATCGATCAATATTCGCAGATCACGCAGCTGATTGGTGTCTTCGCCGTGACCTTTAACGCGCTCATCGACTTTCTCGTAGTAGGTATCTGGCGTTGGCATAAAGTCCATGCCACGGGCTCGCAAGGTAGAGACGGTTTGATATATATCGTCGGTGCTCAGAGCAATGTGCTGAATCCCTTCACCGTTGTATTCGCGAATGAATTCTTCAATCTGGGATTTATCATCGGAAGATTCATTGATTGGGATGCGGATCTTGCCACAAGGTGCTGTCATCGCGCGGCTCACAAGACCTGTCAGCTTACCTTCAATATCGAAGTAGCGGATCTCTTTGAAATTCCCGATACGCTCATAAAAGCCCGACCACAGATCCATGTTGCCCTGCTTAACGTTATGCGTCAGATGGTCAATCTCATACAGTCCAACATCGGCCCCCGCTAATTTCTGGTCGGCATCATCGTAAAAACGAAAATCAACGTCATAGATGCTCTGCTTACCGTAGCGGTCGACAAAGTATAGAAGGCTCTCTCCAATACCGTAGATCGCAGGAATACTCAGCTCCATAGGGCCGATATCTGTAATGTACTCCTCTCCCCCATTGTTCAATGCTTGTTGCAACGCCGCATTCGCATCATGCACGCGAAATGCCATACCACATACCGATGGTCCATGTACTCTCGCAAACTCTTCAGCTTGGCTGTGAGGCTGCGCATTGACGATAAAACTGATGTCCCCTTGTCGGTATAACCACGCCTCTTTAGAGCGGTGCTTAGCAATCTCGGCAAAACCCAGTGACACAAACAGCCCTTTCAGCTGTTCAATTCCTTCATTATCGGCTGCTGTGTACTCAACGAATTCAAAACCATCCGTACCCAATGGGTTGTAGCTGTCCACCATGTTTCTCTCCTTGTGAAAATTGAAGCACGTAGAACGCGCTTAACTTAAACTTGGAACAGAACGAGAAAGAATGAAAATCCTCAGCAAAATCAGCAAATACTGCTAATCACGGTTAAATTGTAAACAAGATGTTACACCCCTAACTAGGTAGATATAAAGTCACGCCAATCCAGTGATTGAGAGCAAAAAGCGAGGTTTACACGGCGCGATAAACGTTAATGAAATATTACATCGCGCAATTACTTCAACTCATGCTCACCACTACCAATCAATAAAAGGCACACAAAAAAACAGGCCACACAAGAGAACTTGTATGGCCCGTTTATCGACTAGTTTGTCTCAAAAAGTGCTATCAGAAAATGCCAACTGCAACTCGCAATACTAGGGTTAACTAGACATCTGCTGCTCAACCCCACCCTTATCTTCAACCTTCTTTGGCTGACTCAAGAACTTCTCAGCAGCCGCTAGCAGCTTATGTTGGTTAACGGGTTTAGCGATAAACTCATCCATCCCAGCCTCGAAACAGAGGTGCTTATCCCTTTGCACGACGTTAGCGGTAAGGGCGACAATAGGTACATGTCGATCCGACCCTTCTTCAATAGCACGAATCAGTTTGGTTGCTTCAAAGCCGTCTAGCACTGGCATCTGGCAGTCCATGAATACGATTTTGTAATCCGCCTTCTGATACATCTCGACACCAATTTTACCGTTCTCAGCAATATCCACCTCAAGCCCAAGCTTTTTGATCATCATCTTGGCTACTTGTTGATTCACGCGTGAGTCTTCGACCACCAACGCTTTACCACCAAACTGCGGCAAAGGTGCTTGTTCAACCTGTGGCTCTAGAGCCGCTTTCGGTTTCTCTGCATTTACCTGTTTAAACGCCACTTCTCCACGGTTGGCATAAGTGAAACCTTGTTCAGACGCCTTATTCGAGAGCACACGGTTCACCGTCCATTTCAGCTGGTTATCGTGATAAGGGCGTGCAATATAGGCGACAAAGCCCACCTTCTTGGCTTTTTGTTCATCTTCAAGATGTGGGTCGGCGGAGATCATCACCAACAGAGGACACTGCGCTTTAAATCGCTGAGTTAAGGTCTCTGCGAGTTGGAAACCATCGACAGCTGGCATCACCTTATCGATCAATATCAAATCGTAAGGGCGTTTCTTCTCCAATGAGGACGCCACCAACTCGATAGCCTTCTCAGCACCATCGCAACTCTCCGATTCACAGCCAAACGCTTTGAGCTGAGCAGAGGTAATACGCATATTTAGCTGGCTATCATCCACCAGCAATACCGAGATTTTACTCATGTCGACGTGGGTTTGCGTCGCTTCGCTACAAACGTCAAAATCAGCGGTGAAATAGAACGAGCTGCCTTTACCCTCGATGCTATAGAGCTCAAGTGACGAGCCCATAAGCGTGACAATCTTCTCGCAGATGGCTAACCCAAGCCCAGTACCACCATAGTTGCGTGTGGTACTGCCATCGGCTTGTTGGAATTTTTCGAAGATGGTGCGCTGCTTATCTTCCGCAATACCGATACCGCTGTCTTTCACTTCAAACTTAATACGGGCTTTATCGTCGTTCGGCGCGCCACTCAACGACGGCTCTAATGAAATGGACAAGGTGACATGCCCTTGCTCAGTGAATTTGATGGCGTTGCCCACTAAGTTATTCAACACCTGTCGCAGCTGAGTTCCATCTCCTTTTATTACAGAAGGAATACGGGGATCGGCCACCAACTGGAATTTGAGTCCTTTCTGCTCCGCCTTGATGCGGAAAGTCGACTCAACGTCATCAATAATATTGCCAATGCGGAACGGCTCAGACTGCAGATCAAGATGACCCGCTTCAATTTTCGAGTAATCGAGAATATCGTTGATCAGGTCCAGTAGCGTGAGCGATGAGGTGTTGAGCATGCGCACATACTCTTTCTGATCTTTAGGCATGTCCATGTCGGCCAGCAATGATGACAAACCAATAATCCCGTTCATTGGGGTTCGGATCTCGTGGCTCATGTTAGCCAAGAATTCACTCTTATTCTGGTTGGCAACCTCTGCCACCTCTTTGGCTTGCTTCAACTCTTCGTACTGCTGACGAATGCGCTCAATTGACTGGTTATAGCTGTATTCTAGGGTCGTGATTTCGTCAGAGTAGCTATGACCAATCGGCGCCAGTTTTTGTGGACCGGCTTGTTGGTCTTGCTCATCGATTTGAGAAGAGATGGTCATCAAACGTCTAACGACAAGGCGATACACCACGGTGAGACACACGAGTGAGAGTAAGAAGACTTTTACGGCCTCAAAAATGGCTAAAACGAGTACCCTGTCGGCAAAGTCATCAAGAATAAGATTAAGATCAGACTGCACCGTCAGTGTTGCCAGAGGGTAATCTTTCCCTCCCATCTGATAGACCATGTCCCACGTTTTTGAATAGGCTCGGCCAATAATCGGCTGACCGAGCTCAATCACGGTTTGATTGCTGTCTTCAATTAATAGATAGCTGACCGTAGGCAATTGAAATACGCCCTCGGCCTGCACCGTTAATTGGTCGCGGTCTTCTACCCAAAGGCTCGAGGTTAATCCAGAAAGATAACCTGTTTTTACTTGGTCAATTTGAGTACTGATGTAAGAAACGCGATCTTGGTACTCAACATAGAGGCTAAGCCCTGTCACAATAACAGTGAACAAAGTGCTGATAGCGATGATTATCCCAATCAATTGACGAGATAGTCCGATATAGCGCTTTCCTTGTTTCACCATACATAAATTCCGTTTTTTTAAGTTTAGTAAATTACTATTACTCAACTAGTATAATAGTAGTCGTCCTACAAATAACCAGGGAAGGTTATGAAAAAATATCTTCTTTCAACTGCAATAGCAGCTTTATTTTCAAGTGGTTACGCTGTTTCATCTGAACCACTTCATTACTACATCATCTCTAGCCAAGCCCAGCCCTTTCAGATAGAAGAGGAAGGCGGAGCACATGAGGGGATGGTGACCGATATCGTTGAAGCCGTCTTTCAGGACAGTGAATACGACATCAACTACCACACCTACCCTTTCAACCGAATGATCTCCAAACTAGAAGCTCGCGAGAATGATAACTGGGTGACCTACGGCAGCCCGAGTTGGGGAAATATCCAAGCAGAGAATCTCTCCGATATCCCAATTTACAATGTAAAACACTCGCTGTTGAGCAGTGGTCAAAAGCCGTTTGAGTTTAACAGCATAGACGATTTAGAGGGCAAAGCTGTGGTACTGCTACTCGGCTTTGAATACCCAAACCTCGAACCCTACATCAAAGAAGGCAAACTGAATGAGATTCGAGTAAAAGACTATACTGCTGCTTTCCGCGTACTCAATCGAACGCCAGGTGACACAGTCTTCGTTGAGATGGAATCCCGAATTAAGTACAACCTTAAAGACCAAAATCTCAACATCGATGACTATCAGTTACAAAGATTTGGCTCCGTGATCAACGACTACCCTATTCATCTTGCCTTTGACCCTCAAATGAAGCCTGAACTGCAGTCATTTATCAATCAGCGTTTAGTAGAAATGAGAGATAATGGGCAACTTGATGATATCGTTGATAAATACCTCTAGTTAACCCCATTAACCTCAGTCTATATCTAGCAAGAGCCTCAAGTCTGACTTGGGGCTTTTTTAGTGATGCACCTTGAAGGTTTCTCTGGGGCGTGAAAACAACAGTGGCACCGCAAGTAAGTCACGCTCACTCTGTGTGGCCACAGGCTTTAAGCACACCGGTTGAGCACTAAGCTGGCTACGAACACTCATCAAAATCTTACCAAGATGATTCTCGCCCGTACCGTCTCCCCCATCGCCCCAAAAGCTGTCTTTGTGTGAATGCTCTTTGATGACAGAGTCACCGGTATTGATCAGAAATAGAGCAAAGCAGGGGTTCTGTTTGAATTTCTCGGTCACGATAAAGCGCATCACATCCACGCGAATGTCATACCAATCATCGCGCACCTGCGCATCAAAATCTCGGCTCAGTGAGAAGGCTTCTGCAGGCGAACTTGCGCTGTAAATCCTCTGCCTTAGTTCATCGCAGGTAAATTTCATCGCTTGATAATAGTGCTCGCTGGTGGCCCATACCTCATCGCCTACACGAATCGGACAAGCCGCGAAATTTGAAAGGTAACCGTTTGGATCTTCAGGTTCGTAAAATAGAACCTCTTTGCAGTTCGCCATCGTCTACTCCTCACCAACAACTGCGTCTCAGCGCTTATGTTTTTCTTTTAAAATTAGTGCTGCGTTGTCATGGTGTCAAATAGCGTGCGGTGCTGAAGAGTAACTCTGTGAATGGGGTTCACTAAAAGGAAGGGATTGAGTGCCGTTGTCGATGTTCTAAACAAATTTAGGGCGGCACAGAGCCGCCCTAAAAGAATGAATCAAAGATCAGTGAATCAAACCCAGTTCTCTCGCTTCTTCAAGGCTCAGACCGCTTTCTCTAATTTCTCTAAGAGCCTCAATACGACGGCGAGCTTCAGCCGATTTCATCTGTTTCTCTGGTTTTAGGTTTACTTCTTCATCGCCGTCCCACTTGTTTGCGATGTTCGTCATTTCATCATGGTTGATTGAATTAATGGACATGTTTTCCTCCGAAAAGCACCATGTAATGGACAGGTAATCTGTAGCAAATGCCCTTTCGGTTGTTAAGAATTTCTGTACTGAAATGTGATGATTCCGACGCTTCACAAAGCTAATTAATAAATGCCTCATTTATACTTTGCCAAGGCGAATTTATGCCATTACATTTAAAAGATTCCCCATAAGAAATGTGGTTTGATCTAACTCCCACTTTCGCGACCTCACACCCCACTTTCTGAACTGAAATTTCCTGCAAACCAGTACAAATTAATTACGAGTCACTTCAACATTTCTAAGCTCTCTGCTTCCCCTAATCGCACAACATGTTAATGATAATTATTATCAATATCATAATGAGCGATAACTATGTCCAGTGAACTAAAAGGCGCGCCACTGATTGAGGTGAAAAACCTCTGCGTCGACTACATCACCGACGATGGTGATTTTAATGCGGTAAAATCCGTGAGCTTTCAAATTAGCAAAGGGGAAATCTTTGGCCTAGCCGGTGAGTCTGGCTGCGGTAAAAGTACCATTGCCTTTGCCATTAATCGTCTCCACAAGCCGCCCGCGTTTATCTCCGGCGGTGAGATCTTATTTGATGGACAAGATCTACTGAAACTGTCCGACTCCCAACTCAACACCCTGCGCTGGAGTGAGATTGCGATGGTATTCCAAAGCGCCATGAACTCCCTCAATCCAGTATTAACCATTCAAGAGCAGTTCGCCGATGTACTTCGCCACCACAAAGGTATGAGCGATGAGCAAGCCAAAGACCGTGCCGAAAAGCTCCTAGACCTTGTCAACATTCCACGCAATCGACTCTCAGAGTATCCGCACCAGTTCTCCGGTGGCATGCGCCAGCGTCTAGTGATTGCGATTGCACTGGCACTCAACCCGAAACTGATCATCATGGACGAGCCAACAACGGCACTCGATGTAGTGGTACAGCGTGAAATATTGCAGCAAATCCATCAGCTGCGTGAAGAATTTGGTTTCTCAATTCTGTTCATTACTCATGATCTGGCCCTGATGAGTCAACTGTGTGATCGCATTGCCATCATGCGCTATGGGCAGATTGTGGAAGTTAATGATGCACATGAGATCCGCAATAACCCTCAGCATGAATACACCCAGAAGCTGTGGAGTTCATTCCCAAATATTCACGAACAATCACACGCGATGGCGAGCTAGGAGAAGATGATGCAACAACCGATTATTCAGGTAAAAAACGTCGTTAAAGAGTTCACTGTTGGCGGTGGGCTAGGCAAGGAAGAGATATTTAGAGCCCTTCACGGAGTCAGCTTTGATCTATACGCAGGTAAGACACTGGCGCTGGTGGGAGAATCGGGCTGTGGTAAGAGTACGTGTGCTAGGTTGATGACCAAGGTCTATCCTGCAACGGAAGGCGAGATTCTTTTTAACGGCCAAGATATCTCCACGCTCAAGAGTCGAAAAGAGATTCTCGATTACCGCAGCAAGGTACAGATGGTGTTCCAAGACCCATTTGGCTCACTCAACCCGACCCACACCATCGAGCATCATCTCACGCGTCCACTTAAGATTCACAAGCAGGTCGACTCTAAACAAGCTCTTGAGAACCGCCTCAAGGAGTTGTTGGCTCTAGTGGAACTTCCTATCGAAACTCTGGCTAAATACCCACATGAGCTCAGTGGGGGCCAAAGACAGCGTGTTAACCTAGCAAGAGCACTTGGTGTCGGTGCTCAGGTGATCTTAGCCGACGAACCCACCTCGATGCTCGACGTTTCGATTCGACTGGGCGTGCTGAACCTGATGCAGAGAATGAAAAAAGAGCTCGGTATCGGATTCCTCTACATAACCCATGATTTGGCGACGGCCCACTACATCGCGGAAGAGACCGCAGTGATGTATAAAGGACAGATCGTCGAATGGGGCTCGACACAATCGATCCTCACTAACCCACAGCACCCATACACTAAACTGCTGATCTCAGCTGTGCCGGATCCAGATCTTCCATTTGGCGAACTGGTAAAAAATGAACCAAACTATTCGGTAGATGCCGACCTCGTACGCGAGCGAAGCAGTGTCATTCAGCACAAGGTGAATAAAGTTGCTGAAAACCACTTTGTAAAACATTGGGATAGTGTTGCATGAATGAACTAGATACTTGGTTAGAGAGCATCGAAAATTGGTATCGATCTCGAAAGCATGATCAAGTAGAGAAGCTCGAAGTGTTGATCTTAACGCCTCCAGACGCGATCTGGGGGCCGCTGATCAGTGATAAGCAGAGTAAGGCGATTGCCTGTTGGTTGGACGGTTGTTTGCGGATCTACACTCACTACAAACAATCGAGTGTGGCACCCTCTGGCGATGCAGAAGGCCAAATAACCCAATCGATGGCAGAGCGTACTGAAAAAGCCTACCAGTTTGTGATGTTCGCTTATAGCAAGCTGCAAGCCGTATCAAGCAACACCTCAGCAGAGCCAGACCTCCAAGAGTGGTGCACTAAACGAATGCAGCATCTGTGTGTGTTGGCACTTGAATTTGCGAATCAACAACATGATCCGCGCTGGCAAGGTGAGTCGGAACGCTTAATTGAATCTCACGTCAGGTTCATGACTGGTCACCCACACAATGGCGATCAGCCCCCTTCCCCAAGTTACACTCATTGATCCCGGAAAGATGATCAAGGAATTGGATCCTAAACTGTGAGGATATTCTTGATCATGCTTTCGCATTTCCTGCAGAGCAAGATCCATCTATCTAGTATTGGATTTCTTGCTATATGCTGATTTTTAAGCAAAAAAAAGCGAGCTCCAGTGGAACTCGCAAAAAATCTATTCAGTATGATGTAACAAAATATGAGCCAATCTATTAATCATAAGAAAGGACAAAAGGTTGTCTATTCGGGATAAATAATAACCAGTGGCCCCATAATTAATGTCAGTAGATTGTCAGCGTTAAGTCCGTTTATCATCAATATCCAATCGATTTCATTAACAGATTCATCAAACTATTGTTTACTGGGCATTAGCTAGTGGCCAATCGCCATCTCATCGAGTGCTAGAAAAACGTTTTCATCCAGGTGTCCTTCGTGGATCTGTTTACACACCTTGCGTCTTACCGCTAAGCCTGAGATCAAGCGCTCGATCGATAAGTGCTTATTGGTATCGCGATCATTGTAAAGCTCAATGGTACGGCTCAGTGTCTCATAAGGAATCGCTTCATCTGCCACTCTCAACCAATCAAGCTTCTCAACAAGCTCTGAGCACTCTTCTTTGATTGAAGCATGTGAGTGCCCTGTCATAGCAGAAAGAGCCGTTATACTGCGTTCTAGAGCTTCTGGTGAGGTATATTTAGATAGAGTAATGGTGATTTCATCCGCGTTGATCTCAACCGAGTGTTTACGTAGCTTCACGCGACGCCCTAATTTACCTCGTGGTGACGGGGCTTTACGCTGAATAGGCTCAAACTCGCCATCGATGATCTCTGAGAGCTCTTCCAACTTCTGTTTCGAGACCATTTCATTGCGCAGTGGGTTTGGCAACGTTGGTGCCATATTTCGCTTACCAGCATTGGTCGTACGAGCACGAGAGTATCGCAACACTTCCTCAACGTTACACTTGATATCCACTTGATAGTCGACGGTTTTATCTTTTTCGATCATTGCGGTGATCGTCAGGTGGTAACCCCATAAATTGACAAGGAATGTATCGTCTTGATCAGTCACTTCACCCAGCTTTCTTAGCTCTCGGATCAAATCCATCGAAAAACGACGCCAATCGATGTTTCTCGCCAGTTTTTGGTTCAGTTCGCTCAGTAACATGCAATCTGAGTGACGGCGTGCCATACGGCTTCTGAAGTAAGAGTACAGCTGGAACACGAGAGTATGCTGTTTCAGAATTTCAGGTGGAAACAGGAAGAAATAGTCGCGGGTGAGCAACTCTTCATAGAACGATGGCTCCCATACAAGAATGTACAAGTTCGGTTTAATGCGAATTTCACCGTCAGCCCCCTCTGTTGGCGCTTCTTCAGACGCGGTGATCGTGCGTGCTAGGAATCGGAAGCGATCACTTTTGAAGCCTTCAGGCATATTCTCGCTTAACCAGCGGCCAGTCAATTCATGCAATTGGAAATCGGTGAATTCAATACGATCAATACTGTCACGAATTGAATCACGCGCTGGACCACTGTCTTTCTTGCCACGCAGGGAAAGGATATCAGTGATGTAGAGCGGTGTTTTATTCGGTGTGGATTTCGCATCCAGATGATAATCGTCTTGGTGATGATCGTGATACTGCACTGTCAGAGTGAACAGAGCGAATAAGGTCATGAGATCATCAACGGTCATGATGTTTTTCGATGATCTTGTCTCGATCACTGCACGAGTACCTGAGATCGAAACCATTGATTTTTGGTAACTCTTACGGGTACGTGGTGGGGCTAATGCTTGATCAATGATCCCCGCCCAGTTGGTTGGTGAGACGATGAACTGATCCGCCTCATCCTTCATCGTTGGTGGCGTATTTAAACCATGTTCGTTGAGTAAGCGCTTGTTGACTTTGGTTTGAGCCAACGCCTTAGAGCGCTTCTGTTTTTCACTTTGTTTAACGCTTTCAGTGACTAAGCTGGTGGCACCCAACACTGAGATCAGTTGGTTAGGGTTAACAAAGCGATGCAGCATGGTTTTGCCTGCAAGCCCTTCTTCAAAACGCACTGGGATCTGCTTAAAAAGTCCAATGTTTACTGCCGCTCTCAGCCGTTGCTGTAGCGCTGCACGAGTGACTTGGCCATCTGTAGCATCAATAATCTCGGTTGTTGATACGTAACCATCTTTACTGCTGAAACCACGGAGAGAAATGAGGTTGAGGAGTTCAACGATACTCTTAGTTACACCTTTAAAGTGTTGGTATTGCTCTATCCATTCAACTGCACTTTCTGATACCTCAAATAAATGACCATCTTTGTGGCTTCTTGCCTTTATCAGTAATTTTTCATCTGGTTTCATTTTTGATCCGTATCACACTAACCGTAATTTCACTATAGTTCCTGAAGAATAAAGAAAAAATGATCATAAATAAAGAGAATTTATTATCTTTTAAATACCTGATCTTTCTGATTAATCTGATCTTAAATGATTAAGTGATCTAATGATCTAGCCGTAAGTTTGCTCGTAAGTGCTTGAATGTAAATAATAAAAAAATACAGCCGTGGAAAGCATGATCATAGAGACTATGAAAACATGATCAACGTAATCCAGAAAGCATGATCAATGATGGACAGAACGATGATCACTAACTCATTGTAACTATGATCATTATAGGTCCGAAAGCATGATCATTAGCACTCTACAGCTTATCCACAGCGGCTGATGAAATCATGAACGATGGATCTGATTTGTGAATAAGATTCTTGGTATAGATGCAGGAACGATGATCATGGAAAGGCGGATTTGGAGCCGTTTTACTCGTTATTGCTGAATATTTCACCTTAGTTAGTGTATGAGAAGCTTAATGAGCGTTCAAGGCAAGTATCAATAATAATAGGGAAGCATGATCACGAAACAAGGTGACATTTGTATTTCAATTATGTGTTGATTGAATTATCAGGCAAAACCTAGAAATTTGGGCTCAAACCCCAGTCTGTCTACATTCCTCCGTAATTTAGGTTCAAAATTACATGCTTCCGGAGCGATATACACTTGATCATTTTTCCGTATTTGGATCTTATTGAAATGCACTGTTCGTTGATAAAGCGTTTGGCCAATATCCCTTGATCATGCTTCGTAAACTTTGATTTTGTGGAACGATGAAACCTTGACTGCCCTTGATCATTGTTCCGTTACTACTAGTCCGCTTGGGTCGAATATCAGGTTGGCCGTAATTTTGATGTTTTGTTTGTTTTAGCTTGAATCAACATTGATTCCATACAATTCTTTCAGAACCTCAGAACCTCA
>NZ_JAHGAJ010000041.1 GCF_030248535.1 Vibrio sp. D404a
GCTTACTCGCTTACTCGCTATAGCATATCCACCGCTTTTTCAATCGCGGCAATTAGTATTTCAACATCATCGGTATTGTTATAGATACCAAACGAAATTCGTACTGTTCCCTTAACGCCTAAAGCATCCATCAAAGGGTGGGCACAGTGGTGGCCTGCTCTTACCGCAATGCCTTGCTGATCCAATAACGTAGCAATATCTTGGTGGTGCACTCCATCCATCAAAAAGGTCACTATACTTGAGTTTGGCTGATGACCAATCACTTCAATATCATCCAATCGTGAGAGAGCTCGATAGGTCATATCTACTAGGTGATGAATGTGAGCCTCAACCTCGGATTGCTCAAACTGGTTTAGCCATTGAATAGCAGTGTCCAATGCGATCGCACCTGCTACATTGGGTGTTCCAGCTTCAAACTTTCCGGGTAGTGCAGAGTACGTCGTGCCCTCGAAAGAAACACGCTCGACCATCTTTCCGCCGCCATGCCAAGGGGGCATCGCTTCGAGTAATGCTAATTTGCCGTAAAGCACGCCAACTCCAGCAGGAGCATAGAGTTTGTGGCCAGAGAATACGTAGAAATCAGCATCCATGTCAGCCACATTGACTGGCTCATGAACCACACCTTGTGCTCCATCTACCACAACAATAGCCCCGACGTTGTGTGTTTTTTCTATCACTTCTTCGATAGGCTGGCGCGTACCCGTGACATTAGTAACCTGTGCTAGTGCCACAATCTTGGTTTTTTCACTCAATAGCGAATCAAAAGCGGTTAAATCGAAGTGACACTCTTTGGTCATAGGTACTTTGACGACCTTCGCTCCTGTTTGCTCAGCGACTATCTGCCAAGGAACTATGTTGGCGTGGTGCTCAAGCTCGCTCACTAAGATTTCATCACCAGATTGAAGTGTATTTCGAGCGTAGGTTTGAGCGATGAGGTTCAATGCTTCCGTCGCACCACGTGTCCAAATGATCTCTTTGCTTGAGCTTGCACCAATGAATGCAGCGACATTATCGCGAGCTGCTTCAAATTGGCTGGTGGCATGGGCTGTAAGGCTGTGACTACCACGGTGTACATTGGCATTTTGCTTAGAGTAATAGTCACTGATCGCATCGATAACCACTTGTGGTTTTTGTGTAGTCGCCGCGCTATCTAAGTAAATCAGAGGCTGTTGATTGACTTGTTGAGTGAGCGCTGGAAATTGATTGCGAATGTGCTGGATGTCTAGCATCTAAGATTACCTAAGAGTTGATGTTCGAATAGGGCGCTTTATCGATAGCACCCCATTAATTGTATCGTGAGTTGTGCGGTCTTGGGGACAAATTATCTCTGTCTATTTATCCCATAAATCTTCTTGTTGTTTGACTCGGTTGAAAAGCGTTTGGTTGGCTGGCGTTGCGATACCATGTTTGCGAGCAGTATTGACTAGATGACCCGTAATAAAGTCGATCTCAGTTTTTCTCTGATAGAACATATCTTGCTTCATCGACGAGTTATTGGCTGCCGTAGCATGAATAACCTGCTCCACGATTGAACGAAGTGATTCAGTTGAGGTTTGTACGTTTTCTGCAACCATGACTTTAACCACCTCAGTTACGATCTCATTGATTACAGGTTGATACCTCTCTTCAGCAAGCTGTCCATTTTTAACCTGTTCCAGACCCGTTAACGGGTTTATCGCGCAATTTATTGCTAGCTTATTCCACAATGCCTGCAGGATATCGTCGTTCCAAATGACATCAGGGAGTGCGTGATTAAGCACATCAGTAAGAAAATTACACTGATTGCCTTTGCTGTTGTAGCCACCAAGTTGTGTATTCCCTTGCCCAGTATGGTGAACCTGATTTTGGGTACTCTTGTAAGCCGCTTGAGTCGTAGTGGCTAGCACTACAGGAAACGGTTCAATAGATGAGGCGATGTTATCGACTGCGCCCATGCCGTTATGCATGAACAACAAAATCGTGTCTTTATCTAGATTGGGAATCAGTGGTTGGATAGCTTGCTCAACTTGCCAAGCTTTGACTGTCACTAAAACAAGGTCGCTCTTTGATAGCTTACTTAGATCGTTATTGCTGAACTCGATTTCTGATTCTGTATCGATAGCAATAGGGTAGATAGCATGAGTCGAACGACTCCATAGCGAGACATTATGCCCAGCTTGGTGAAGTTTGATTGCCCATAAGGATCCTACGGCACCGGGACCAACAACAGTAATATTCACAGCACTGACCTGTTTTAACTAGAGGGTTAAAGGATAGCGAGGCAATATATGAAAGCAATAAAAAATGGCACCCGAGGGTGCCATTTAGGAAACTTTCTTAAAGTTCTGATTAGAACTTGTAAGTAACTGCTACGTAGTGACCAAAGCCAGTAGTTTTACCTGCTAAGCCATCATCTTTAAGGCCGTATACATCTTTGTAGCCTTTAAGACCGTAACCTACAGCAAAACGATCGCTGTGCCAGTACAGACCGTTAAACATTGCACCACCGTTAGAAGTGTTTAGTGCTTTGTTGTCATCGTCCATGCCGAATTGGTAATCAATGTAACCTTGGTAAGAGATGAATGAACCGTTCTCGAAGAAGTAGAAAGGTTTGAACCAGTTCGTCGAGATTTGGAAGCCATTCCAATCTTTTTTGTTTGAGTCGTATGTGCTGTATAGGTTTAGGCCAACTTTACCAAACCAAGGAACCATTACATCAGAACCTAGACCAATTTTTTGTGTGTTTGTTGTTTCGCTTGGTACACATGTTGATTGATCTGGAGTGCAGTTTGTTGCACCGCCGCCGCCCCATTCAATAAGAGACGCAACGTAAAGTTCTTGGACAGGACCAAAAGATAGGTCTTTACCTGTAACAGCATCTAGAGACATACGAGGTGCGAACTTCATGAAGATTTTTTCTGCCCCGTCTTTGTCACTGCCAGGGTCTGAAGCTAGATTGAAAACATCAACGTAGCCGTATAGATCGAAGATACCAGAGCGGCCGCCGAATTCCATTTCTAAGTAATCATGAGTAGATTCACCTGGAAGCTCATCGACAGCAGCCATTAGGTTAAATTGCATCCACTTGTAGTCATTTTTGTGGATGTCGCCATCTGAGTAGTCTGCAGCCATCGCTGGTGCTGCTGTTGCAGCTAGTAGACCAAGAGTTAGAAGTGATTTACGCATAAGGGAACTCTCTCTGTTATAAATAGGTAACTCGCTAATCCATGCGTGTTAGTGATGTCCGAATGCCGAGCATAATAGCGATTTTGCTCTCAATTAAAAGTGAGAAAGTGTGCAAACTTAAAATAATATAGTGACTTTGATCACACAAATGATCTAAATGAGGGAACTTTAAGGGTGTAGTGCAACTGGATGTATTTAAAAATCTATTGATTTAGCGATTGCTGCCTATTTTATAGATGAATTGAATATTTGATGTACGAAGCAAACGTTTTTGCAAGATAAGGTGATCTTTGTTGCACTATCAACAGGAATTGGATTTATGAAGTTGACACTCAAAATTTGAAGATTTTGAGGAAATTTTTAATTTATTTGTCATACATATTGTGTGAGGGGAAAATAAAAAGAGAGCTGTTTGGCTCTCTTTGAATGGATGACTATTTTTGGTGACGTGCTTCTTCTAATAATCGAGCGAAGAAATGCCTCAAAGAGTAGAGCATGATCAAGCTCGGTACGACCATGAGTGCGGTTATAATGAAAAACAGCGACCAGTCATTGAGGTAATCAACCAATTCACCACTAAATGAAGCCAATGTTGTGCGGCCAAAGTTACCGAGGGATGCGAGTAGTGCATACTGTGTGGCAGAGAAGGCTTGTCCAGTTAATAGTGTTAAGAAGGAGACAAACGCTACGGTAGAGAACGCGGTTGTAAAGTTGTCAACGATAATAGTGGCAAGGAATAAGGTTTCACTTGGACCAGTTTTAGCTATCCATGCAAACATCAGGTTACTGCCTGCCATGGCGATACCGCCAATCATCAAGCCACGCACGATGCCAAACTTCACATTGAACACACTGCCTAATAAAGTGAAGAAAATAGTCGCGCCCCAACCGATCAACTTAGAGTAATGACCAATCTGCTCATTACTAAAGCCGATCTCTTTGTAGAAGGTGATCGACATTCTTCCTAAGAAGGCTTCACCAATCTTAAACAAGAACACAAACAGCAGCAGGGTAATTGCAACTTGGACGCCATTGCGTTTGAAGAAGTCATAGAATGGTTCGATAACGGTTACCGTAAACCAAGCGACTATCTTAGAGTCGACCACTTTGCTGTGTCGTTGTTGTGCCTGTTGTTGGAGACGTTCACGTTCTGTTTTGGGTTCTCCGACAAATAGCGTGAACAGCATGAGAACCACAACCACTCCGGCCATTCCATAGTAAACACCGTTCCATCCGATGGCATCAGCGTTGATGAATGCGAGATACCCCGGTAAGGAATACCCGGTCCACCATCCAACTACCGCCATTGCGGAAGCTTGCGGAAGTTTCGATGCTTCAGATTTAGGGAAGGTATCAATACGAAATGCATCAATCGCAATATCTTGCGTGGCTGAAGCAATAGCAATCGCGAGCGCCAACATTGAAGTAAACGCCAAATTTTCCGCGGGGTTAACGCCTGCGATGAATAAGGTGCCGATTAAAACAATGGTTTGGCAGAAAAAGATCCAACTGCGTCGCTGCCCGAGTATCGCATGAAGCACTGGCAGTTTGACTCGGTCTACCAATGGCGCCCATAGAAAGTTAATCGCGTAAACAGCGAAGACACTGCCGAAATAACCAATGGCAGCACGGGTGAGTCCTGCATCTTTCAGCCAGCCAGACATATTGGAGCCAATAAGTACCCAAGGGAAACCGCTGGAACAACCCAACATAAAGACCCAAAGTAGACGCTTGTCTAAATAACTACGGAGGGTTTGCGTCCATGAGAGAGTGGAAGAGCCTGATGACATAGGGCGTCCTTGTATAGAAAAACGCCCTTAATGAGTTAAGGGCGTGAGAGGAGGTTACTTAATAACTTTGACGCTAGTGATAACGATAGGGTCTACAGGAATATCAGACATGCGGCCCATTCGCTTCGTCGGGATAGTCGCCATCTTCTGAACGACATCGAAACCTTCCGTAACTTCACCAAATACTGCATAGCCCGGGTTACCCGCACCTGCGTTTAGGAAAGTGTTATCAGAATAGTTGATGAAGAACTGGCGAGTTGCAGAGTGTGGCGCATTGGTACGTGCCATTGCAATCGTCGCTGTTTTATTCT
The DNA here is from genome assembly GCF_030248535.1 of Vibrio sp. D404a. Taxonomy (GTDB): domain Bacteria; phylum Pseudomonadota; class Gammaproteobacteria; order Enterobacterales; family Vibrionaceae; genus Vibrio. The sequence goes on from NZ_JAHGAJ010000041.1 coordinate 5,267, forward strand.
GAAGGCCATTGCTGCCTTCATTTTTGATTGGCGCATAAGTTGGTAGGCGGTTCATCTCTTCGTCAAAGCCGCCACCTTGTGCCATAAAGCCTGGGATCACGCGGTGAAATTGACTGCCCACGTAACTGCCGTCTTCAACATACTTTAAGAAATTCTCAGAGCTGATTGGCGCTTTTTCTTCGTTGAGTTCGATGGTGAAATTACCGAGTGTAGTTTCGACAGCAACTTTAGGACCAGCCCAAACGCTCGCACTAAGCATTGCTAAGGTAATAGAAGTTAGAATGCGACCCATTAGAAACGATCCTTCATGTAAGTTTGCAGCTCTTGGTCATTAGCGATTTCGGTCAAAACAAGATTGATGACATCGTTGAGTACCAGTGCAATATCATTGTTAGATGCGCTTAGGGCACCAGTGCGAACCGCAGTACCGTTGAAGGTTTTAACAAGTTTACCTTCAGGTGTTTCAGCCGTTACTTCAAGCGTCACTTTGCCATCCATCTGGTTTTCCATGATGGTGTGTTTTACCGTCACTAACGCTTCTTGAATTTCTAACACGACAGAGTTTTCGCTATTTACACTCGCGCGGAAACCTTGAGACTCTAGCTGCTGTGCTAGTGCATTCTCTAATGAAATGCGCATGTTCTGTTTAGCGTGAATCGGTTGAATGTTAGAACGGCCGCTATCTACGAGTGCGACGTATTGTGCCGCGCGTACATCTTTACTGCTCAGGGTGTACGTTTTACCTTGTACTAGGTTGCTATTACTGAGAGAAGCTTCAGGAGCGAGGTTGATCTGCTCTTGTTGAGGCGCGGAACAGGCCGTCAGTGCCATAATAGAAGCCGCTAAAATCAGTTTTTTCATTCCTATATCCTTTCTAAATCCACACGAGACGCACGGCACTTTCACTCCGCACGCGCAATACCGCAATTACTTATTAAAGTTAGCGGGTTCTCTTGTTGCTTGTAATATCTCAAATTTTTGGTTCAATTCAAGCGTTTCGACGTTTGCTTGGCCAAATAATCGCGCTAACTTTACATCGTATCCGAGGTGTCGGTTGCCAATAACAATTAATTTGCCCCCATTGCTCAGAACATGCTTTGCATCACAGAACATCTGCCATGCGATATGATCGGTGATCGCTTGCTGCTGATGGAAAGGAGGATTACACATCACCAAGTAGGTGCTGTTCTTCTTAAATCCATCTAAACAGTTATTGGCGATAAACTGGAAGTTGCCTTCATCGCCAATGTTGTCCTTGATATTTTGTTTGGCAGACTCAACCGCCATAAAGCTCTCGTCAACACAGGTAATGCGAGCCTGTGGGTTCAATTGAGCGGCTTTCACACTCAAGACACCGTTGCCACAGCCGAGATCGATAATGTGGCGAAGCTCCGGATCTTGCGGGATGTGCTCAAGCATATAGCGAGCGCCCTGATCGAGTGCTTCCCCTGAGTAAACATTCGGTAAATTTTTCAGGCGGATATCTTCACCATCCACATCCCACTCAACGAAGGGGTCAACCTTGTGAATAGGCTGGCAGTTTGGTGATGAGAATACCAAGCGGTGTTTTTTCTTCGCCAGAGAGGTTTTGGTTTCACCAAGGTATTTTTCAAACAGATTCAACGTTGAGGTGTGGATCTCTTTGACCTTGTTGACACCAATCACTTGGCATCCTTCAGGAAGAGCTTGGCGCAATTGGCTCAATTGCCAAACGAGATGACGATTAGTCTTTGGCAGTTGCATCAAAACCAAGTCGATACCCGCTGGAATATCATCCATGGTATTCAGGAATTGAACGCGATTACACTGGTTGCGTTGTAGGTTTTTGAGTGCACCACGGTGAGAGATAAAAGAATCGCTCATCATGGTCACGTCATGATCTTGCGAGAACCAAGCAGAGAGTGCGCCGAAGTGATCATTGAGGATCAGAATATGCTTGCCCGGTTCAAGGTTCATCTCTTCGAGATGATTAATAATGTATTCGTCACCAGCATCCCACGCCTGTAGGGTTTCACTAGAACGTTTAGGGAAACGATGTAGAGTCAGGGTTCTATCGTGTAGGGTAAGTTCGGTTTTCATACTTAGATACTTATGTGAGAAATAACTGCGATATTCTCTCAAAAGCAGACCAAACAAGATAGAAAAAACTCTACATTCCTTTATGAGTCATGTATTAAAGAGCCAGACAGTAACCCGCTTTGGGTTTATACTGGTTTGATAGTGAATGATAAGAGTTCGATAAAGGAATCATGATGATCCAAGAAGCCATTGAAACGAAGCTGCACAATGAGTTTGAGCCGACCCATCTCAACGTCGTGAATGAAAGCTACATGCACAATGTACCGGCAGGTTCTGAAAGCCATTTTAAGGTAGTGGTTGTGAGTGATGCATTTGAAGGCTTACGCTTAATTGCTCGCCACCGAGCAGTCAACCAGGTTCTTGCTGAAGAACTGGCCAATCATATCCATGCGCTCTCTATTCATACTTATACAAAAGATGAATGGCAGAAGCAGTTTGATAGTGTGCCTGATAGCCCCATGTGCATGGGCGGCAGCAAGTCCTAAACAGACCTAAATTAGAAAGGCGGCGCTGGCCGCCTTTTTTATCGCCAAATCTATCGTTTTTTCGTTGTTATATTGACCAAGTTGATGTCAGCGTGAACGATTCAAAATACCTATAATTAGTAATGTTTTTATTAACAGTGTTTCAACAAATTCTGTAAAATATTAGTTTGTGACAGAGTATTAATCTCTTGTTTAAAACGCTGTTAAAATGCCTTTTTATCTGTGCGGCTCGTCAAATTTATCCATATTTGAGAGACCATATGCTTCAATTCTCACCAAATATCGCCCTTATTCAAGTTATTGGTCATGGCATCAAGACGTCAAAAAATGCTAGAATACGGCACCTGATAAATCTCACCTCATTTTTGTGATGAGTTTATTAAGATAATGTTGCGATTTTGGTGCTTATTTTTACCAAAACCGGACACTCTAATGTCGTGTCTAAGGGCGCATAAAAACCGTCCTGAATTTACGCAATTAAAAGAATCTTTTTCCCGATAAAGTAGTGCAAGTGCGTATGATTACAATAAAGAAGGGCTTGGATCTTCCTATTGCAGGAACTCCATCCCAGGTGATTAATGATGGTAAGTCCATCACTAAAGTCGCCTTGCTTGGCGAAGAGTACGTTGGTATGCGTCCTACGATGCATGCTCGCGTTGGTGATGAAGTGAAGAAAGGCCAAGTTCTTTTTGCAGATAAAAAGAACCCAGGTGTTGTATTTACTTCTCCAGCAAGCGGTAAAGTTATTGAAGTGAACCGTGGTGCTAAGCGTGTTCTTCAATCAGTAGTGATTGAAGTAGCAGGCAATGAGCAAATCACGTTCAATAACTATGAAGCTAACCAACTAGCAGGTCTAGACCGTGATACGGTTAAAACTCAGCTTGTTGAGTCTGGCGCATGGACCGCTCTGCGTACTCGTCCGTTCAGCAAGGTTCCAGCTGTTGATTCTGAAACTCAGGCTATTTTCGTAACTGCTATGGATACGAACCCTCTAGCTGCTGAGCCAGAATTGATCATTAACGAGCAGTCTGATGCTTTCGTTGCTGGTTTAGATATTCTTTCAACTCTAACGAGCGGCAAGGTTTACGTTTGTAAAAAAGGCACAAGCCTACCTCGTTCGTCTCAGTCTAATGTTGAAGAACATGTTTTCGATGGCCCACACCCTGCAGGTCTTGCAGGTACGCATATGCATTACCTATATCCGGTAAATGCACAAAACGTAGCGTGGAGCATTAACTATCAAGACGTTATCGCGTTCGGTAAACTTTTCCTAACTGGTGAAATTTACACAGATCGCGTTGTTTCTCTGGCTGGTCCAGTAGTAAACAACCCACGTCTAGTTCGTACTCAACTTGGTGCTAGCCTTGATGAGCTTACGGACAGCGAGTTGATGCCAGGTGAAGTTCGTGTGATCTCTGGTTCAGTACTAACTGGTACTCAAGCAACAGGTCCTCACGCTTACCTTGGTCGTTACCATCAGCAAGTTTCTGTTCTACGTGAAGGTCGTGATAAAGAGCTATTCGGCTGGGCTATGCCTGGTAAGAACAAGTTCTCTGTTACTCGTTCATTCCTTGGTCACCTGTTCAAAGGTCAGTTGTTCAACATGACAACAACAACGAACGGTAGTGATCGCTCAATGGTTCCAATCGGTAACTACGAGCGCGTAATGCCTCTAGATATGGAACCTACTCTGCTGCTTCGTGATCTATGTGCAGGCGACGTTGATAGTGCTCAAGCACTAGGTGCGCTAGAGCTAGATGAAGAAGATGTAGCATTGTGTACCTTTGTATGTCCAGGTAAGTACGAGTACGGTCAACTACTTCGTGAATGCCTAGATACCATTGAGAAGGAAGGGTAATTTTCATGGGCCTTAAAAAGTTTCTTGAAGACATCGAGCATCATTTTGAGCCAGGTGGTAAACACGAGAAGTGGTTCGCGCTTTACGAAGCAGCGGCAACTGTGTTCTACACGCCAGGTCTTATTACAAAGAAGAGCTCGCATGTTCGTGATAGCGTTGACCTAAAACGTATCATGATTATGGTTTGGTTCGCGGTATTCCCAGCTATGTTCTGGGGTATGTACAACGCGGGTGGCCAAGCTATCGCTGCACTTAACCACATGTACGCAGGCGCTGAACTAGCATCTGTAATCGATGGTAACTGGCACTACTGGCTGACTCAAATGCTTGGCGCTTCCTTGGGAGCCGATGCAGGTGTTGGCAGTAAAATGCTACTAGGTGCGACTTACTTCCTACCTATCTACGCAACGGTATTTATCGTTGGTGGTTTCTGGGAAGTTCTATTCTGTATGGTGCGCAAGCACGAAGTTAACGAAGGTTTCTTTGTAACTTCTATCCTTTTTGCACTTATCGTTCCGCCAACACTTCCTCTATGGCAAGCGGCACTAGGTATTACCTTCGGTGTTGTTGTTGCTAAAGAGATCTTCGGTGGTACGGGTCGTAACTTCCTTAACCCTGCACTTGCTGGCCGTGCGTTCCTATTCTTTGCATACCCTGCACAGATTTCTGGTGACGTAGTATGGACTGCAGCGGATGGTTTCTCTGGTGCAACTGCACTTAGCCAATGGGCTCAAGGCGGCGGTAGCGCTCTAGTGAACACTGTATCTGGTGAAGCAATCACTTGGATGGATGCGTTCATTGGTAACATCCCAGGTTCTATCGGTGAAGTATCGACTCTAGCACTTATGATCGGTGCTGCGATGATCGTATACATGCGTATAGCTTCATGGCGCATCATTGCTGGTGTAATGATCGGTATGATCGCTGTGTCTACGCTATTCAACGTGATCGGTTCTGACACTAATGCAATGTTCAGCATGCCTTGGCACTGGCACCTAGTTCTAGGTGGCTTCGCATTCGGTATGTTCTTCATGGCAACAGACCCAGTATCAGCATCATTTACTAACAAAGGTAAGTGGTGGTACGGCATCCTAATCGGCGCAATGTGTGTAATGATCCGTGTTGTTAACCCAGCATACCCAGAAGGCATGATGCTTGCGATCCTATTCGCAAACCTATTTGCTCCTCTGTTTGACCACGTTGTAATCGAGAAGAACATTAAGCGGAGACTAGCTCGCTATGGCAAGTAATAACGATAGCATTAAAAAGACGCTGTTTGTTGTTATCGCATTGAGCCTAGTGTGCTCAATCATCGTTTCAACAGCTGCAGTTGTTCTTAAACCTAAGCAACAAGCTAACGCAGTTCTTGATCAGCAAACTAAGATCCTAGAAGTTGCAGGCATCGACCTAGCAGGCGACATTCCTGCGTTATACGCAGAGAACATCGAACCTCGTCTAGTTGATTTCGCTACTGGTGATTTCGTTGATGGCGATGCAGCTGCATACGATCAACGTAAAGCGGCAAAAGATCCTGCTCAGTCTATCAAGCTTTCAGCTGAAGAAGACGTAGCTAAGATCCTTCGTCGTGCTAACACTGGTACGGTTTACCTAGTTAAATCTGGTGAAGAAACGACTAAAGTTATCATCCCAGTTCACGGTAACGGCCTATGGTCAATGATGTACGCATTCGTTGCGGTAGAGACTGATGGCAACACAGTTTCTGGCATCACGTACTACGAGCAAGGTGAAACTCCAGGACTTGGTGGTGAAGTTGAGAACCCAACATGGCGTGCTCAATTCGTTGGTAAGAAACTATTCGACGAAAACCACAAGCCAGCTATCCAAGTTGTAAAAGGTGGCGCTCCTGAAGGTTCTGAGCATGGTGTTGATGGCCTTTCTGGTGCAACACTAACTAGCGTTGGTGTTCAACATACATTTGACTTCTGGTTAGGTGAAATGGGCTTTGGTCCGTTCCTAGCAAAAGTTCGTGACGGAGGTCTGAACTAATGTCTAGTGCAAAAGATATTAAAAAGAGCATCTTAGCGCCAGTATTGGACAACAACCCAATCGCGCTACAGGTTCTTGGTGTGTGTTCTGCTCTTGCGGTAACCACTAAACTAGAAACAGCATTTGTTATGACTATCGCGGTAATGTTCGTTACTGCTCTGTCTAACTTCTCTGTATCTCTAATCCGTAACCACATTCCTAACAGTGTGCGTATCATCGTTCAGATGGCGATCATCGCATCACTAGTAATCGTGGTAGACCAAGTGCTTAAAGCATACCTATACGATATCTCTAAGCAGCTATCTGTATTCGTAGGCCTAATCATTACTAACTGTATTGTAATGGGTCGTGCTGAAGCATTCGCAATGAAGTCTGAGCCAATCCCATCTCTAATCGATGGTCTTGGTAACGGTCTTGGTTACGGCTTCGTTCTTATCACTGTAGGTTTCTTCCGTGAGCTTCTAGGCTCAGGCAAACTATTTGGTATGGAAGTACTACCTCTAGTGAGCAACGGTGGTTGGTATCAGCCAAACGGCTTGATGCTTCTAGCACCTTCTGCATTCTTCCTAATCGGCTTCTTGATTTGGGCGATTCGTACGTTCAAGCCAGAGCAAGTAGAAGCGAAGGGGTAAGGTAGTCATGGAACATTATATTAGTCTGCTAGTTAAATCGATTTTCATCGAAAACATGGCGCTTTCTTTCTTCCTAGGTATGTGTACATTCCTAGCGGTATCTAAGAAAGTTAAAACCTCTTTTGGTCTTGGTGTTGCGGTAGTTGTAGTACTTACAATCGCTGTACCTGTAAACAACCTTGTTTACACACACATTCTAAAAGAGAACGCGCTTGTTGAAGGTGTCGATTTAAGTTTCCTTAACTTTATCGCATTCATCGGTGTTATCGCGGCACTTGTACAAATCCTAGAGATGGTTCTTGACCGTTTCTTCCCACCTTTGTACAACGCACTAGGTATCTTCCTACCATTGATCACAGTTAACTGTGCAATCTTTGGTGGTGTATCTTTCATGGTAACGCGTGACTACAACTTCGCAGAATCTGTTGTTTACGGCTTCGGTTCTGGTGTGGGTTGGATGTTAGCTATCGTTGCACTTGCGGGTATCCGTGAGAAGATGAAGTACTCTGACGTACCTCCTGGTCTTCGTGGTCTTGGTATCACGTTCATCAGTGTTGGTCTAATGGCGTTAGGCTTTATGTCTTTCTCTGGTGTTCAACTGTAGGGTAAGCACCCAGAAATAAGGAATAACAAATGCAAAGCATTATTCTTGGTGTAGCGATGTTTACCATCATTGTACTTGCACTGGTTTTAGTGATTCTTTTCGCTAAATCTAAGCTTGTACCTACAGGTGACATCACTATCGCTGTAAACGATGACCCAACTCTAGCAATCACGACGCAACCGGGCGGTAAACTGCTTGGTGCTCTAGCTGGCGCTGGCGTATTCGTATCTTCTGCTTGTGGTGGCGGTGGCTCTTGTGGTCAGTGTCGCGTAAAAGTTAAATCAGGCGGTGGCGACATCCTTCCAACTGAGCTTGACCACATTACTAAAGGTGAAGCGCGCGAAGGTGAACGTCTTGCATGTCAAGTTGCTATGAAAACTGACATGGATATCGAACTTCCTGAAGAGATCTTCGGTGTGAAGAAGTGGGAATGTGAAGTTATCTCTAACGATAACAAAGCAACCTTCATCAAAGAGCTTAAGCTGCAAATCCCTGATGGCGAATCAGTACCTTTCCGTGCTGGTGGTTACATTCAGATTGAAGCTCCTGCTCACCACATCAAATACTCTGATTTCGATGTACCAGAAGAGTACCGCGAAGACTGGGACAAGTTTAACCTGTTCCGTTACGAGTCTAAGGTTGATGAAGATATCATCCGTGCATACTCAATGGCTAACTACCCAGAAGAACACGGTATTATTATGCTGAACGTGCGTATCGCTACGCCGCCGCCTAATAATCCTGATGTTGCACCGGGTCAAATGTCATCGTTCATCTGGTCTCTTAAAGAAGGCGACAAGTGTACTATCTCTGGTCCATTTGGTGAGTTCTTCGCGAAAGACACAGACAACGAAATGGTATTCGTTGGTGGTGGTGCTGGTATGGCGCCAATGCGTTCACACATCTTCGATCAGCTTAAGCGTCTTAACTCAACTCGTAAGATGTCTTTCTGGTACGGTGCACGTTCTAAGCGTGAGATGTTCTACGTAGAAGACTTCGACGGCCTACAAGCTGAAAACGATAACTTCGTTTGGCACTGTGCTCTGTCTGATCCAATGCCAGAAGATAACTGGGATGGTTACACAGGCTTCATCCACAACGTACTGTACGAAAACTACCTGAAGGATCACGAAGCTCCTGAAGATTGTGAGTACTACATGTGTGGTCCACCGATGATGAACGCGGCTGTTATCGGCATGCTGAAAGATCTTGGTGTAGAAGATGAGAACATCCTTCTAGATGACTTCGGTGGTTAATCCACTTAAGTGACTGATATTATGGCTGGCTCTTAGGAGTCAGCCATTTGTTTTTCTAAGCTATGTTCACCATACAACGGCTTATATAAGAAAGCATATTTGGCAATTATGCAGACACTGTTCTTTCTTATATAAATCACTAACAATAATGGGAGTAAGCAAGTGAGAATTTGGCTTGTTGCATTAACTTCTCTACTGTTTCTAGCGGGCTGTGAAAAGCCACGTGAACAGGTACATTTGAACGGCCCAACCATGGGCACGAGCTACAATATTAAGTACATCAATAGTGATGAGTTTCTAGCGTCGGATAAGGTGCATGCAGAGATCGACCGTCTTCTTGAAGAAGTGAACGATCAGATGTCGACGTACCGCAAAGATTCCGAGCTAAGCCGCTTCAACGAATATGAAGGTGGCGATGCATTCGAAGTATCTGAACAAACCGCAATTGTTGTGAAAGAAGCGATTCGTTTGAACGGTCTAACTGAAGGTGCATTGGATGTGACGGTTGGGCCTTTGGTTAACCTTTGGGGTTTTGGTCCAGAAGCTCGCCCTGAAGTGGTTCCAACAGATGAAGAGTTGGCTGCACGCAAACAGAAAATTGGTATCCACCATTTAAGCGTTGAGGGCAACAAGCTGACGAAAGACCTGCCAAAGCTTTACGTTGACCTTTCAACAATTGCGAAAGGCTGGGGCGTGGATGTACTGGCTGACTACCTAGACTCTATTGGTATTCACAACTACATGGTTGAAGTCGGTGGTGAGATTCGCCTTAAAGGTCTGAACCGTGAAAATGTTGGCTGGCGCATTGCGATTGAAAAGCCAAGCGTTGAAGAGCGTACAATTCAAGAGATCATTGAACCAGGTGATATGGCGATTGCAACATCTGGCGATTACAGAAACTACTTTGAGCGTGATGGTGTTCGTTACTCGCACATTATCAACCCAGAAACCGGTAAACCGATTCACCACAAAGTGGTGTCAGTAACCGTATTAGACCCATCTTCAATGACTGCAGATGGCTTATCTACTGGCCTTATGGTCTTAGGTGAGGTAAAAGGTATGGAAATCGCGAATCAACATAATATCCCAGCATTTATGGTGGTTAAAACAGCCGATGGCTTTAAAGAGATCGCCTCTGAAGCGTTCAAGCCATACTTAAAGAAATAAGGTAGCGAGAGCATTATGAACACATTTATTATTACATTTGGCGTTTTTCTAGCAGTGATCGCAGCAATGTCGATTGGCTACATCATCCAGAAGAAAGTGGTAAAAGGCAGTTGTGGTGGCCTTGGTGCTGTTGGTATCGACAAGGTATGTAACTGTCCTGAACCGTGTGATGCACGTAAGAAGCGTGAAGCTCGTGAAGCGTACCGTGCTGAGAAGTTGGCTGAACGTGAAGAGAAGCTAGCGGCATGGGAAAAAGACCGTATCGCTTAATCGGTTCTGGTTATTGAATAAAGAAAAGCTCAAGGTGACCCTTGAGCTTTTTTGTTTGTGATGATTTCGCGACATACTCATCACGCTGTAGCTCTCGCCAAAAGAGCATTAGGCGTTAATAACTTCTTGGCTGTTTCTTTCGAATACTAGCTGATTCCGACCTTGCTCTTTTGCTCTGTATAAGAGCTCATCCGCGGCCTTGATTTGGCTATCTAGGTCAGCTTCAATATCGGTAACACCAATACTCATAGTCACGTTGATCGCCTGTTCGTCGTGAGTAATGATTTGTTGCTCAATCGCAATTCTCATCTTCTCTAGGCGAACAACGAACTCTTTAAAAGATCCACAGGCTTGAATACAAAACTCTTCGCCGCCAAATCGAACCGCCACATCGTCTTTGAAGAAGGATTTGATGGTTTGGCCAACAGCAATCAATACTGCGTCGCCTCCATCATGACCGTAGGTATCATTAACCTTTTTAAAGAAGTCGATATCCATCATCGCAATGTTGCGCTTATCGCAGCCTTTGCATGACTGATTGAACAAGAAGCGACGATTCCATAACCCGGTTAGGGCATCTTCATTGGCATGGCGGAACAGTTCATTCGCGGCTTCTTTCATATCCAGCAGTTGGTGAATACGACAGAAGAACTCTTCTTGATTGAATGGCTTATAGAGAAAATCGTTCGCGCCTGCTTTAAGAAACTGTGCGGTTAGGGTGCGGTCATCACTGGCTGATAACCCCAAGATAGCCAGCTCGTTGCGTGTGTAGTGCTGACGTATTTCACGAATCATTGAAATGCCATCTTTGCCTGGCATGTCATGATCGGTGACGATAAAGGTAATATCTGGATCGTTGCGCAGCAGTGCTAACCCTTGCTCACCATCTACCGCCTGCACCGTCTGTATGTATTGGTGTTCTAACAACTGAACGATATAACGACGTACCACCGAAGAGTCATCGACAACCAGCGCTTTATGCTTTTTGTTGTTGGTGATGCGTTGAACGAGAGGAAGCAGATAGCTGACTGAAGCCATGCTGTCTTTTAGGATGTAATCAATTACCCCTTTTGCGAGTACTTGCTCACGCAAGGCGTCACTGAACATGCCAGTGAGTACGATGATTTTTTGCTTATAACCAAGCACTAAGTCAATGATTTCACCGTCTTGGCCATCTGGCAGGCAGTAGTCCAATATCGCACACAGAAAGTCCGTTTCTTGTTCGAGAATTTCATTTGCCTGTTGCACTGATTCGGCGAGCGTCACTGCATAACCACTGTTGGTCAGTTGTTGGAAAAGGTAGTTTCTAAAGGCTCGGCTATCTTCAACGACCAGTATTTTTTCAGTCAAAAGCGATCCTTACTTATCGAGTAAATACTTTTAACCATACTATCAGAAGTGTTAACAAGTCACTAAGCGAAAGATGACTTTATCAATGATCACTTTTTTCTCGCTGAATAAATGATTATACTGTTTATAGATACAGTGATTAATGAGTGCTTTTGTCATGTGTGGTTCTGATAAAGAGAGAGTCCGAAAAATTATCCATGTTGATATGGACTGTTTTTATGCGGCTGTCGAAATGCGTGACAATCCCGCTTATCGTAATCGCCCTTTGGCGGTTGGCGGTCATGAGAAGCAACGCGGTGTGCTCAGTACCTGCAATTACGAAGCGCGTAAATTCGGTATTCGCTCAGCAATGCCAACAGCGAAGGCACTGCAGCTATGCCCCAACTTACTTGTGGTACCAGGTCGAATGCAGGTATACAAAGATATCTCGAAACAGATTCGAGCCATCTTTTCACGTTATACCTCCTTGATTGAGCCGCTATCCCTTGATGAAGCCTATCTTGATGTAACGGACTCCACCCAATGTCACGGCTCGGCGACTTTGATTGCGGAAGCCATTCGTCGTGATATCTGGAATGAACTTCAGCTCACTGCGTCTGCAGGCGTTGCGCCGATTAAGTTTTTGGCCAAGGTCGCATCAGACTTGAATAAACCTAATGGTCAGTTCGTTATTCCACCGCAAGACGTACAAGGGGTGATCGATGAACTGCCACTAGAGAAGATCCCCGGTGTAGGTAAGGTGAGCATCGAGAAGCTTCATCAAGCTGGCTTTTACACCTGCAAGGATATTAAAGAGACAGACTACCGCGCGCTGTTGACTCAGTTTGGTCGACAAGGTGCTTCTCTCTGGAAGAGAAGTCATGGCATTGACGAGCGAGAAGTAGTGGTCGAGCGTGAGAGAAAATCGGTCGGGGTAGAGCGTACCTTCACTGAAAATATTTCCACCTACCAAGAGTGTTGGAAGGTGATTGAAGAGCGTCTTTTTCCTGAGCTTGAGGTGCGCCTTGAGAAGGCGAGCCCCTCGAAGTCGATAACCAAACAGGGCATCAAGCTGAAGTTTGCCGATTTTCAGCAAACCACGATTGAGCACATCCACACCTCATTGGATTTAGAGCACTTTAAAGAGCTATTGAGTGAGATCCTTAAGCGCCAGCAAGGGCGTGAGATTAGACTGCTTGGGCTGAGCGTGATGCTACAGCCCAAAGATCAGATGCGACAACTCAGCTTCTTTTGAATAAACCGTTCCTTGGCAATAAACCATTTGTTTAAAGTAAACCGCTTCTTCAAGGTAAATAAGCAACCTAGCTGCCGCTTGATATCGCTATCTTGGTGTCTGCTGAACCAAAGCTAGAGTATCGCGGAAAGGGTACTGCTCAAGCTTGCCATATCCAGACATCTTACTGGCTTTGAGCTTGGTTGAGAGTGGCGTTGCGATACCACAAAGGAAGCGTGTAATGGCTTCGTCGGTGACCCACTGCGGGCTGCTACTGATGAACTCATTGATCCAAGCTTGGAGGTGGCTCTCATCAATCGGTTCCAACGGCACATTTGGTAGTTGTGCCACTTTGCCACGACATACGGAGCAGTGCCCACATTCACTCGGCGCATTTGTGTCCCCAAAGTAACTGGCAAGGCGAGAGCTTAAACATGAACTGGACTCAAAGAATTCTAGCATGTGGTTGAGTCGGCCTATTTCATTATTCTCTTTGTGTTTGAATAGGGTAGCCAGACGTTCGGCAACCACGCTGACGTTTTCACTGGTATTGTGCACGGCATAGACATCGGTGATCTGTTTGCTCTCTAACTCAATCCAACCCTGTTCATTGAAATAGTCGATGGCAGCAACCACACGTTGTCTGTCGGCTTGAAAGTGTTCCCAAAGCGCATCAAAATCCACTTGGCACCAGACACGAGCTTGAGGTGAGCATTGAAAAATTGACTCAACAAAAGCGCGTCGCTCTCCCTGAAATTGGTCGATAATCTGCGGTTTTGGCCTTACAAACTTGAATTTGTAGTCGGCAAAGAAGCTGTATTTTGGCTCAATAATGCCTTCGAGCTCTAGATATACCAGCAAGGTTTTGAGTGGAAGCTGGCGGATGTTGGATTCGCGAGACAGCTGGTTGAGCATGATTTCCCACTGCGTGCCATAGGTGTTGCCGGTCGGCTGACAGGCATAGATCTCTTGAAGCACTGTCTGAATGGCGATGTTATCGGGTGTGTCACCAAACACGAAGTTCTCTAATGTACTTAAACCGTGCTTGTTGGCGAGCAGAATACATTCAGAGTTTTGGCCATCACGACCCGCGCGTCCAATCTCCTGAGAGTAGTTCTCGATCGATTTGGGAAGGTCAAAGTGAATCACGCGGCGAATATTGGACTTGTCTACGCCCATCCCAAATGCAATGGTAGCGACGATGCAGTTGATCTCATCATTCATAAACTGTTGCTGAATAATGTCACGGTTTTCCGGTTTGAGGCCCGCGTGGTAGGCAATCGCATTGATGCCGACATTTCTCAGTGCTTGCGCGACATTTTCAGCGGTTTGCTGCAGTGTGACATAGACAATGGTAGGCGATTGGGGCGCTTGGTTGACTACGGCACTGAGCGCTTCTAGTTTTGTCTCTTGCGCACAAGGTTGGATGGATAAATCCAAGTTCTGTCGATAAAAACCGGTGACAACAACATTCTCGGGCGCAATATTAAACTTGGCCTGCATGTCTTGGATGACTTCGGTCGTCGCGGTTGCCGTGAGCAGAAGTGCTTGAGGGATATTGAGCTGCTTTTGATAGTGGGGCAGTTTCAGGTAATCAGGGCGGAAGTTGTGACCCCATTCCGAAATACAGTGCGCCTCATCGACCACTAACAGTGAAATCGGCACCTGTGAGATGAACTGACGAAAGCGCTCATTTTTCAGACGTTCGACTGAGATCATCAAAATCTTAGTTTCGCCATTACGAACTGACTGCATCACTTGCTGAGTGGTTTGTCTGTCTTGGCTAGATTCGATGGCAGCAGCGGCAATACCTTTGCTGTGCAGGAAGCTCAGTTGATCTTTCATCAGTGCCAACAGTGGCGAAATAACCAACGTAAGGTGTGGCAGCTCGAGCGCAGGAAGCTGATAACAGAGCGATTTGCCAGACCCCGTCGGAAAAATTGCCGCCGTTGATTGGCCTGCAAGCACATGGTCAATCACCTGTTTCTGTCCATGACGCAGTGAGTCGAATCCAAATACCTGTTTTAGCTTCTGTTCAATCATAAATGTGCCTGATTTAGTCTGAGTGGTGTGCTGCAAGCAAGTGTGCCAAATTAATCACTGGGTTAGCAACTTGCTATCTCAAAGCGCTTGCACCTGATTGTACCTAATTCTATTCTGTAGCTCCTAAAGAAAAGCACTTCAAAAGTATGAATAAAGCCGAGCTTAGACAAATAATTATCCAGCAGCTTGAATCTCGACTGGCTATCGCCCAATCCGCGACCCAGAGAGCGATTGATGCCGCGACCGACGAAGAGACGGTACCAGAACACAAATACGATACACTGGCATTAGAAGCATCGTATTTGGCTCATGGCCAAGCCGTGAGAGTACAAGAGTGTGAAGAAGACATTCAGTGCTATCGTGAGTTAGTGCTGCGTGATAGTGAAAAAGTAGAGATGAGCAGCTTCCTCTCTGTTATCGATGAGCAAGATCAGCTCAAGCACTTCTTTATTGGTCCAAGAGTCGGTGGATTGTCGGTTAAGTGGGATGAGAAAGATATCGCAGTACTGACGCCAAATGCACCACTAGGAGCGGCGTTAATGAATAAAGAAGTCGGCGATGAGGTGGAGTTCAGCGTAGCGGGCAGCCACTTTATCTATGAAATCGTTTCTGTATGTTAAGGTCTAAACCTTTCCATGACATTGAGTGAATGGTTCAGGGTATAGTTAGTACAGCAATGTATGTGAGGATGTTATGAAAAAAAACGTATTAATTGCATCACTATCCATGGTGTTGGCAGCGGCAAGTGTGCCTGCGTATGCGGCGCAATGTCGTGTTGATCTCAAGAATGAGTTGAGAATTGATCAGCAAACGGTCGAGATCCACCAAACCAACGGTGACACTGCTGTGCTCGATGGTAACGATCTCTATATTCATGGTGAAAAGGTTGAACTTGATGCTGACCAACAAGCTGCGATTGAGCGCTATCGTGAAAGCATGAGTGAATACTTACCACAAGCGAAAGCGATGGCTAAAGAGGGTTTAGCATTAGCCAACGATGTGATTGACGACATAGCAATCAGCCTAGATTCTCCTGAGGCGTTTGATAACGTTAAAAAGTCGATGAGTGATTTCTTTGCTGAGATGGAAGCGCGCTACTATAAAGATGGCGACTTGGTACTTCCTGCGGAAAGTTTCGAATCTATGGCGAATGGTTGGAGTGAAGATTTTGATAAGGCGATGGAGATCTTCAATGAGGAGTTTATCTCTAGCGCGTTTAATGCGATGTCTGAAAAGATGAAGCAAGAAGGTGGTCTTAATCTAACTGAGATGGCCGACAGTATGGCAGAGCTTAAGCTGAAAATTGAAGAGCGCTTTAAGGAGCACTCACAGCAGGTTGAGGAAGAAGCCGAAGCATTCTGTGACTCGCTTGATGATATGGCAGAACAAGAAAAATCGCTGCATGAAAAGATTCCAAACCTGAAAGACTACCAAGTGTTTACCATTTAGCAGGCACAGGTAATAAAGCAGGGACAGGTAATAAATTGAGTGATTGACAGGGCACCTTGCGTGCCCTTTTTTGTGCCTGCTGTTTGAGTGGGTGGTTAGTGATTGTTAATGTTATGTTGTTTATTCATGGTTGGTAATTCTATGTATAGTTAAATTTACAGCTTTACCGTTTGGTTTTTTCTTTTAAATAGGAATTTAATCTACTAATTGATTGCATGAATTACTGGTTTTTATTATCGTACTAGCCTACTAGTTCATTGGTATTTTATGCAGGCAGTATGAACCAACAATCTTCTACATCAAGGGAGCTTTTTAGTTCTCGTTTGGGCTTTATCCTCGCAGCGGCTGGTGCAGCTGTCGGCCTCGGAAACATTTGGGGTTTCCCTACGCAAGTTGCTAGCAATGGCGGCGGCGCATTTCTTCTCGTATATTTGGTGCTGATCTTTGTGGTTGCCTTCCCAATGCTGGTGGTTGAGATGGCGATTGGTCGTCATGGTCAAGCTAACCCAGTCGACAGTATGCGCTCATTGACCCCAAATCTACTGGCGAAAAAGGTCGGTGCGCTGACTGGGTGGATTGGTCTGAGTGTTCCGAGTGCGGTGTTAGGCTTCTACAGCATTGTCGGTGGTTGGTTGATCTGCTTCCTATTCGGTGCGGTGGCTGATCTGTTTGGGCTAGCGGATCTTGCAGCATGGTTTAAAGGTTTCAGTGTTGAACGCAATGTGTTTGGTACCGTACTGTTTTACGTATTGACCATTCTTATCGTGCAAGGTGGTATCAAGCAGGGTATTGAGAAATGGTCGACTCGCTTAATGCCAGCGTTGTTCGTGCTATTTGCTCTGCTTTTTGTCTACATCATGACACAGCAAGGCGCGGTTGAAGGACTTAAGCACTACCTAGTACCTGATTTTGAAAAGGTATGGGACAGAAAGCTGATTCTTGCGGCAATGGGACAAGGTTTCTTCTCTCTGACCATTGGTGGCTGTTCAATGCTGATCTATGGCTCTTACCTGAGTAAGAAAGAGAACCTACCGAAGATGGCGATGAACGTGACTCTAGTCGACACAGCGGTGGCTTTTATTGCAGGCTTGGTCGTTATGCCAGCAATGTTTGTTGCAATGCAAAAAGGTGTACAAATCTACGCAGAAGATGGTTCGCTATTGAGCTCAGACACATTGGTATTTACAGTTTTGCCACTGATGTTTGATAGCCTAGGTTTCTTAGGTCAGATCTTTGCCATTGTTTTCTTCTTGCTACTGACGATTGCTGCGCTTACATCGTCTATCTCGATGCTGGAAGCACCGGTATCTCTAGTGAGTGAGCGTTTTAATACACCACGTACGCCGACCAGCTGGGCCATCGGTGGCCTGATTGCACTGTTCAGCGTGATCATCGTTTATAACTTTGCTGCTATGTTTGGTCTAGTTGCAATGATCGCCACTCAATACCTGCAACCTATCGCTGCGCTAATGTTCTGCTTGTTTGGTGGTTGGGTTTGGAGCCGTGCGTCGAAGGTAAAAGAGCTAGAGCAGGGCTGTCCTGATTTCCAATTAGGTTGGTTCGGTAAGGTTTGGCCTGCATATGTGAAGTTTGTGTGCCCGATTCTGGTGATTACGGTTATCTGGGCTTCTTTCGGCTAACTGCGCGTCTCGATTTAGATTCTTACTTAGTGTTAGCTTAGATCCAAACACAACAAAGCCGCTCCTCGAGAGCGGCTTTGTTATATTCGGAGCAAGACGATAGTGATTAAAGCCCAATGATTTAAGTAATAAAAAAGGCGCACAACCTGAGGTTATGCGCCTTTGAAAGCTTTGGAGGTTAAGTATGAATTACTTAATTTCCATACCTTGTGCTTGCAGATCCGCGTGGTAAGAAGAACGCACGAACGGGCCACACGCAGCGTGTGTGAAGCCAAGCTCTAGTGCGATCTCTTTCAGTTCATCAAACTCAGAAGGCGGCACGTAGCGCTCAACTGGCAAGTGGTGACGGCTAGGCGCTAAGTATTGGCCCAGAGTCAGCATAGTCACGCCGTGTTCACGTAGGTCTTTTAGTACCTGAACGATCTCTTCCTTGGTTTCACCAAGACCCATCATGACGCCCGATTTTGTTGGAACGTCTGGGTGCTGTTCTTTGAATTTCTTAAGAAGGTTCAAAGACCATTTGTAGTTCGCACCTGGGCGCGCTTTACGGTAAAGACGCGGTGCTGTCTCTAGGTTGTGGTTGAATACATCTGGCGGATTGTCTTTTAACAGATCAAGCGCTACGTCCATACGACCGCGGAAGTCTGGAACCAGAGTTTCAATACGAATATTTGGGTTTAGTGCGCGGATCTCGCGGTTACAGTCAGCGAAGTGCTTAGCACCACCGTCACGTAGATCATCACGGTCAACAGAAGTAATAACCACGTACTTCAGTTTCATGTCTTGGATTGTTTTAGCCAGCTTTTGTGGCTCTTCTGCTTCAGGAGCAACTGGACGACCATGGGCAACATCACAGAACGGGCAGCGACGAGTACAGATAGCGCCAAGAATCATAAACGTTGCCGTACCGTGGTTGAAACACTCGGCTAGGTTAGGGCAAGACGCTTCTTCACAAACTGAGTGAAGGTTGTTTTTGCGCATTGCTGATTTGATTTCTTGGATACGATGGCTGTCTGAAGGAAGTTTAATCTTCATCCAGTCTGGCTTACGTAGAACTTCTTTCTGTTCAGCAGGCATATTCTTTACGGGAATTAATGCCATTTTGTCAGCGTCACGATATTTAACGCCTTTTTCCATTTGGATTGGTTTGCTCATGATTTTATGCTTCTGCTGTAGTGTTACTGTTGGCTTGAATGTCTACTTGGTCGTAACCCAATAGTTCGACAAGCTCTTGTATTAGCTGTTGCTCAACGGTCTCTAGATCCGAAGGGCCACCTAATTGGCTCACTTGAGCCATTTCCATTCCTTGATAACCACATGGGTTAATGCGTAGGAACGGTGAGAGGTCCATATCAACGTTCAGTGCTAGCCCGTGGAACGAGCAGCCACGTCGAATACGTAGGCCGAGTGAACAGATCTTTTTGCCATCGACATAAACACCGGGAGCGTCAGGTCGAGCCGCTGATTCGATATTGTATGCTTTCAGGGTGTTGATTACGAGGTTCTCTATGTGAGTAACTAGATCTCGCACTCCAAATTTCTTACGGCGAATGTTAATCAGGAAGTAAGCTACCAACTGGCCTGGGCCGTGGTAGGTGACCTGTCCGCCGCGATCGCTTTGAATAACAGGGATATCGCCAGCATTAAGTACATGCTCTGCTTTACCTGCTTGTCCTTGAGTGAAGACCGGGTTGTGCTCTACTAGCCAAATTTGGTCGACGTCTTCTTCCGTGCGCGTATCGGTGAACTCATGCATGGCTTTCCATACGGGTTCGTAATCCTGACGGCCTAATTTTTTTACGATTAGCTTATTTTGCAAAGCAGGACTCCCTCAAGGATTAATAAAGTGAACGCATTATAAACGCGAAATTTGATTCTAACTACAGACGGACTGCAAGGTTTTTCAACTTTCTTTGTATTTATTGAAAATTAATTTGAATAACAAGGACTAAAAATGGGGTAGTAAAAACGAAAACAGCGGCCAAAAGCCGCTGTTTTCTCTTTATCGTCGACGATTACAGAACCATACGAACGATTTCGATCTCGCCTAGCTCTTTGTAAAGCGTTTCTACTTGTTCAATCGACGTCGCTGTGATGTTGATTGAAACAGAGTGGTAGTTGCCTTTTGCACTTGGCTTAACGGTTGGGCTGTAGTCACCAGGAGCGTGGCGTTGGATCACTTCCAGTACAAGCTCAGGCAGTTCTGGTTTCGCGTAACCCATAACCTTGTAAGTAAATGAACAAGGGAACTCTAAAAGGTCTTTAAGTTTTGCATCAGAATTGATGTTCATGATTGGCTCCAAAATGGTAGATATTTCGCTTTTTGGGCAAAATACCGATAAAAGCGTGTTGGTCAATTGACCATTAATAAGAGCGGAATATTACTGCTAAATATCGCCGAACTCAAGATCAACAAAAGCCGCACTGTGCGGCTTTTGATTCCTTAATAGAAAAGCTCTATTAGGGTTATCAGCAAATAACGAACAGGATCATGCGATTAGTGTTATTTGCTCACGTTTGACGTTCTTAGAACAAACCTTTGAACAGAAGAACCAGGTAATCCCATAGGCGGCTAAATAGGCTGCCTTGCTCTACGTCTTCTAGAGCCAGTAGTGGGTATTCAGCAACGTCTTGACCGTCGATTTGGTAGAACAGTTTACCAACTTGGTCACCTTTGCTGATCGGTGCTTCAAGCTCTTTCTCTAGAACAAAGCTTGCTTTCAGGTTCTTCGCTTGGCCGCGAGGAAGGGTTACGAATGTATCTTCATCAACACCTAGAGCGACAGTGTCTTTGCTACCCATCCAGATTTTTTCTTCAACGAATGTCTCACCCGCTGTGTGTGGTGCCACTGTTTCGAAGAAGCGGAAGCCGTAGCTTAGTAGCTTTTTGCTTTCTGTTTTACGAGCGTTTGCATTCTTGGTGCCCATTACGACAGCAACAAGGCGCATTTTACCTTCAGTTGCCGAACTTACTAGGCTGTAGCCTGCATTACTTGTGTGGCCAGTTTTAATGCCATCCACGTTCATGCTCTTATCCCATAACAGGCCGTTACGGTTGTATTGAGTAATACCGTTGTAAGTGAACTTCTTCTCTGAGTAGATACGGTACTCTTCAGGTACGTCACGGATAAGTGCTTGACCTAGAAGTGCCATATCGTAAGGCGTTGAGTATAGGTTTGGGTTGTCTAGGCCATGAACGTTAGCAAAATGCGTATCTTTCATGCCAATAGAGCTTGCCCATGCGTTCATTAGGTCAACGAAAGCGTCTTCTGAGCCTGCAATGTGCTCTGCCATAGCGACACATGCATCGTTACCTGACTGAATGATGATACCGCGGTTAAGTTCTTCAACTTTAACGGTAGTACCAACTTCAATAAACATCTTTGAAGAGTCTGGGAAGTTCTTCGCCCAAGCGTTTTCGCTAATTACAACGTCGTCAGTTAGGTTGATGTTGCCGCGATCAAGCTCTTGACCGATAACGTAGCTGGTCATCATTTTGGTCAAGCTAGCTGGAGAAAGCTGAGTGTTCATCTCTTTTTCTGCCAATACTTTGCCTGAATGGTAATCCATTAGGACGAAGCCTTTAGCAGCAATTTGCGGAGCGTCTGGAACAACGATAGGCGCGGCGAATGACGAAGAAGCTAGCGTTGCAGAAAGCGCAACAGAAGTAGCAAAAATCGATTTGATAAGTTTATTAGATTTATTCATTTTGAATGCAATTATTTGGTTAACTATCCATATCTTAACAGAATCACTGTTTCAAACCAGTGCAGTGATTGTCATAAATTCCGGTAAGATTCTAGCGAGTTAAGGTGTGCTTCTTTATATAAGCTGACGGGTAACCCATTAGCTTAACCTGTTCTAATTTCTCTTGAGTCAGAGCATAGTCATGAAATGGCCCAAGCATCAGTCGGTATTTGTCATCTACGGGCTGAAGAAATGTTTTGACCGACAGTTCTTTACTCAGTTCACTCGCAAGTTTCTCACTGCGGTCTTGATGCTGAGAAGTCGCAACTTGGATGATGTACTGAGGCAATGCCGCTTTCTTGTTCTCATCGGTTGGGATATCCACGGTGATCACTTCAATCTCGACATTGGCCGTTCCGGTGCGAATCACATCCAGCTTGTAGGCAGCAGCGTAGCTTAAATCAATGATGCGACCTTCATGAAACGGACCACGGTCGTTGACGCGAACGATGGTGCTCTTGTTGTTGTCTGTATTGGTGACCTTAACGTAGCTTGGGATTGGCAACGTCTTGTGTGCCGCCGACATCGAATACATGTCATAAACCTCACCATTAGAGGTCAGGTGACCATGAAACTTCTTGCCGTACCAAGAAGCCTTACCTTTCTCTGTGAATCCTTTGCTATCGCGAACGATTTTGTAGTCTGCACCACGTAGGGTGTAATCACTGTTACCCCCTAGGCTGTAAGGTTCATATTTTGGGTGTGCATCTTCTAAATGCTCAACCGAAATCGGCACATCAGGGGCAATATCATCGTTAATGTCGTAGCGACCCGATGGTGACTCTGGTTGCGACGAACAACCGTTGATCAGCACCACTAAGCTCCCAACTAACATCAGCTGCTTGAGGTGCGATGATGATTTGTCGGAGGTCTGTGTGCCATTGTTCATTGTGTTAATTATCACTTACGTCGCCTTTGAGAATGCTTTACGGTGAGTGTGGATAGACATCAAAATACCAAAACCAGCCATCAATGTAACCATGGAAGTACCGCCATAGCTGACAAGCGGTAGAGGTACGCCTACCACGGGTAGAATGCCACTCACCATACCAATGTTTACAAAGATATATACGAAGAAGCTTAAAACGATACTGCCACCCATCATCCGACCAAACGCTGTTTGCGCTTGGCTCGCGAGAATCAGTCCACGACCAATAATAAATAGGTAGATAGAGAGCAGGAATAAAATGCCAATCATGCCCCATTCTTCGGCGATAACGGCAAAGATAAAGTCAGTGTGACGCTCGGGAATAAACTCCAGCTGAGATTGAGTCCCTTGCAGCCAGCCTTTACCTGAGATACCGCCAGAGCCAATCGCAATTTTACTCTGAATAATATGGTAGCCCGCACCCAGTGGATCCGACTCTGGGTCAAACAGAGTACGTACACGAACCTTCTGGTACTCACGCATCAAGAAGAACCATAGGATTGGAATGAATGCACCTAGCGCCAATGCCGCACTTGCGATGATCTTCCAGCTGATACCGGCCAAGAAAATGACGAAGATACCCGACGCAGCAATCAAAATAGAGGTACCAAGGTCGGGTTGTTTGGCGATAAGGATCGTCGGCACAAACACCATGACTAGCGAGATAACCAAGGTTTGGAATGTGGGGGGTAGTGAACGCTTACCGATATAGCGAGCTAGCATCAGTGGCACAGCCAGTTTAAGTAGCTCAGAGGGTTGGAAGCGGACAAAACCGAAATTCAGCCAACGCTGAGCACCTTTGGATGCTTCACCAAAGAAGAGCACACCGAGCAGTAAGATCACTCCGCCAGCAAACAGGACTGGCGCGAGTGTTTCGTACGTACGTGGCGAGATCTGCGCGAGGAAAATCATCACGCCCAGCGATAACGCCATGCGCATTGCTTGGCGATCCATCATCGCCAAGCTTTGGCCACTCGCGCTGTACATGATTAACAGCGCAAATCCCATTAGCACTAAGATGCCAAGTAGGAGTGGCAAATCGATATGGAATCGCTCAAATAGGGCGCGATTCTGTCCAGTAGAGGGATCGAGTTTCATTATTGTGTTGCCTTACTCTTATATTCGTCGCCCAGAATAATATGGTCGAAGATACGTCTCACAACAGGACCACCGTTTGATGAACCACCACCGGCGTTCTCAAGTACGATGGTCACGATCGCTTGTGGATCGTCCAATGGCGCAAAGCCTGTAAATAGTGCGTGGTCACGAAGGTGTTCTGCAATCTCATCAGCGTTGTACTCTTCGTCTTCTTTCAAGCCGAATACCTGCGCCGTTCCTGACTTACCTGCTGTGACATACGACATGCCTTGGAACGAGCGTCGCGCCGTACCTTTTCGGCCGTGGTTTACCAGCTTCATCCCTTCTTTACCTATATCCCAGAATCGTTGTTTTACACCGGTAATCGGCGGATAGGTTTCGATGTCAGACAGTGATTGTGTCTCTAATGGTTGGCCATTTTCAATCGTTGAACGCAGTAGGTGAGGTGCAATAACTTCACCTTCATGAACCAACACAGAGGTCGCTTTGGCGATCTGCATTGGTGTTGCTGTCCAGTAACCTTGGCCGATACCAACAGGAATCGTGTCACCCTGATACCAAGGCACACGGTGGCGAGCCATCTTCCAATCTCGGGTTGGCATGTTGGCTTTGCTCTCTTCGTAAATGTCGATACCTGTGTAGTCACCAAAGCCGAACATCATCATCCAGCTTGATAGACGGTCGATACCCATGTCGAAAGCAATCTGATAGAAGAAGGTATCTACCGACTCTTCAATCGCCTTGACGATATCTACAGTGCCATGTCCCCAACGTAGCCAGTCACGGAATGGCTTGGTTTTCGAGTTAGGGATCTTCCAATAACCTGGATCATTACGCGTGGTATTTGGTGTGATCACGCCCTCTTGCAGTGCTGCCACAGCAATAAATGGCTTAATAGTTGACGCTGGTGGATAGATACCCAGAGTTGCTCGGTTTACCAGAGGTCTATTCTTATCTTGAAGTAGGGCGTTATAACCCTTAGATGAGATTCCGTGTACAAAGGCGTTCGGATCGTAACTCGGGCTAGAAACCATCGCTAACACGCCGTTGTCTTTCGGGTCTAATACGACAGCAGAGCCGCGTCGTCCATCAAGCAGTTTATGTACGTAAAGCTGTAGGTTGATATCAAGGTTAAGAACGATGTCTTTACCCGGAATCGCTGGCACAAATTTCAATGTACGAATAACGCGACCTCGGCTATTCACTTCTACCTCTTGGTAGCCAGCGGTGCCATGGAGCATGTCTTCGTAGTAGCGTTCAATACCTAACTTACCAATGTCACGTGTCGCTTGATAGTTGGCATCTTTCTCCTCACGTACCAGACGGCGCATATCGCGGTCGTTAATACGCGATACGTAACCAATAACATGAGTAAGAACGTCACCGTAAGGGTAAAAACGTTTGAGCGTGCCAGTTACCTCGACACCTGGAAACTTATGCTGGTTAACAGAGAAAACCGCAACTTGCTCTTCAGTAAGTTGGTTGAGAATAGGAACGGATTTAAAACGGCGCGTATTACGGCGATCTCGATTAAATCGTTCAACACGCTCAGGGCTGATTTCTAATAAAGTTTGGAGACGAGTAATGGTGTCATCCATGTTCTTTATCTTTTCAGGCGTGATCTCTAGGTTGAATACTGGGCGGTTTTCCGCCAGCAATACCCCATTTCGGTCATAGATCAGACCGCGGTTCGGCGCGATAGGGACAACCTTGATGCGGTTGTCGTTCGAACGAGTTTTATAGTCTTGGAATTGGTTAACCTGAATGTTGTACAGGTTGGCAACCAAAATGCCCATCATGATTACAATGCCTATAAACGCAATAAAAGCACGACTAGTAAATAGTCGTGCTTCTTCTTTGTAATCACGGATCTGGCTACGTTTACGTAACATTAACGCTTATTCTCGGTGATACGGGTGATTAGCTGTGATGCTCCAAGCTCGGTACAGGCTTTCTGCCATAATAACGCGCACAAGAGGGTGTGGTAGCGTTAGGGCAGACAGCGACCAGCTTTGGTCAGCTGCAGCTTTACATGCTGGAGCTAGGCCTTCTGGTCCACCAATTAGGATAGAAACATCACGTCCATCCAGCTTCCAGCTCTCAAGTTGCTCGGCAAGCTGTGGTGTATCCCATTTTCTTCCTGGGATATCGAGCGTAACAATGCGGCTCCCTTTTGGCACCGCTGCTAACATCGCTTCGCCTTCTTTCTGAAGGATACGAGCAATGTCTGCGTTTTTGCCGCGTTTGCCTGCTGGGATCTCGACCAATTCCAGTGGCATATCGTGTGGGAAGCGGCGCTTATACTCTTGAAAGCCTTCCTCAACCCATTTTGGCATTTTAGTGCCAACGGCAATTAATTGGATCTTCACAGATTAGCCCCACAGCTTTTCTAGTTGGTAAAGCTCGCGTTGCTCTTCTTGCATAACGTGAAGCATGCTGGTGCCCATATCTAGGACAACCCATTCACCTTCTTGTTCCCCATCCATACCTAGAGGCTCAAGACCGACTTTTTTCACTTCGCTTGCGACATGTTCTGCGATAGAAGCAACGTGGCGCTTTGACGTACCAGTGCAGACGATCATGTAGTCTGTCACACTGGATTTACCTTCAACGTCGATGGTGATGATCGACTCTGCTTTCATGTCGTCGGCTTTATCTGCAAGAAAATCTCTTAGTTCTTCACGTAACACTGGGTGTTCCTTAAATCTTAATTTCGCGACTCAAAATCATAACACGCTTTTATGCGGGAAATGGTATTGAAGCCGAGGGGATACAAAACTCAACACTCAACTGGTGAATGAGTGGCCAAGGTGATTGCTCGTATTGGGTTTTAGAGAGCAATTCAGCTTGAGTAAGCAGTGCAAACAGAGAGTGTAACTGGGTTACCGAGACTCGTGTTAGCGCTGCGTTATAAAGGGGCTTCTTTGATTGCCAGATGCGGTGTTTTTCAAACACTTGGCCGATAGGCATCTGCTGCATCTGTTGTTGCATTTGTAACAGCAGCGCGAGCTCACGCTGAATGCTACGCAGTAGAATCACCGCTTCCACACCTTCCGCTTCCAGTTGGCGTAGAATGCGCTGTGCTCGATTACCTTTGCCTGCCAGCAGGGCATCGACCCAATGGAAAGGGGTAAAGTGGTTGTGGCGGCTTAGCGACTCTTCAAGTCGAACGAGTGTTAGCTTGCCATCAGGATATTGCAGCGCCAGCTTTTCTAGGCTCTGTGTCAATGCAAATAGGTTACCTTCGTGCCATTGAGCCAACATTTGTGTGGCTTCGGCATCCGGCTGTAAACCAATTTGACGGCAACGTGCTTGAACAAATTGCGGTAAACGTGCGACATCGGGTGTCAGGCAGCTCACCCAGTGGCCTTGGCTCGATAGCGCTTTAAACCATTTGGCGTTTTCCTGCGCCTTGGTCAGCTTTGTGCCAATCAATACCAGCATGATGTCGTCGTGCAGCTGATCGGATAGTGCCAGTAGCTCTTTGGCGATAGCCGCGTTTACACCCGACTCAGGCAGCTCCAGTTCGATGATTTGGCGACTAGAGAATAGGCTCAATGCTTGAGTGCAATCGTAAACGTCATTCCAATCTAGGCTGCTATCAATCGCAAAGCGGTGACGCTCTTCAAAGCCTTGCTCTTTCGCCGCTTTTTGAATCGATTCACGGCTTTCTTGAAGCAATAGCGGTTCGTTACCAAAGATCAAATAAACGCGGCTAAGCTGCTTATTTAATTGCTCTGATAAGCGGTCTGCAAAAATACGCATCGGTTAACCTTATTGAGCAGACTCAGTTGAGCTTGGTGTTACTTCAACATTCTTGATGTTGTACTGCTTCTCTAGCTCTTTTACCTGAACTTCTTCTAGGTCTTCAATGTTCATGCTGTTTGCCGCGATGTTGGCTTTTAGGCGTGCCATTTGACGAAGGATTTGGGTTGCCGCAAGCTTGCGCATTTCATCTTCGATCATGTCACGTTCAACCGACTTCGCAAGTGCAGTCAGCGGGTTATCCAGGTAGCTACGTGTCACGCTGGTGGTAAAGGTTTTATCGCCCAGCTCTGGGATTGTTACTCGGTAAGAGGCATCGAAGGTAAGTTCTTTCTCAGCGGCACGCGTGTTTTGGTAAAGAGAAAGCGTACGTTCGTTAATGCTTTCACTCAGCAGATGCAGGTTCGGTGTTTTGCTGGTAGGTGCCACAATGTCTACGTTGTTCATGCGCAGTTGGCTTTTTACCATGCGCGTAAACGTACTGTACTGGTCGTAACTTGATACCGAGATCTTGTTCAGCTCTTCCGGTACTGAGTAGTCACCACGCAGGTGAAAACCACACGCAGACAACAGGCTGACGGTAAGAATAACGAACATAGCTTTTAACGAAGACAGTGAAATCAGGCGCATTATTTGATGGCTCTCATAAAATGGATTACTTATTTAAGGGCTTTACGGCTTGAGGTTTGATCAAATTGAGGTGTGATCAAAGGAAAAGCGCTTAAATAAGTAGACAGGGTGGTGTGCACCCTGTCTATTGACTGCGAATTAAAAATTAAGTTCTCTAATTCTTATCGCATTGTGAGTGTTAACTCAAAGGCTTAGTCTCGAGAGGACTAACGATTAGTTCGCAACGATGTTTAGAAGCTTACCTGGTACGTAGATAACTTTACGTACAGTTAGGCCATCGGTGAACTTAGTCACGTTCTCATCGTTTAGACCGATTTCTTCAATCTCTTCTTTAGAGATATCTGCAGCAACCGTCAGTTTCGCACGTAGCTTACCGTTAACTTGAACGATGATTAGTTTCTCGTCTTCAACCAGCGCTTTCTCATCAAACGTTGGCCATGAAGCATTGTCGATGTCTGATTCACCAAGACCCGCCCACATTTCGTAAGAGATGTGCGGAGTGATTGGGTAAAGCATTGCAACAACTGCTTTAAGTGCTTCATCAAGGATTGCACGGTCTTGCGCAGATTCTTGTGGTGCTTTCGCTAGCTTGTTCATTAGTTCCATGATAGCTGCGATAGCGGTGTTGAACGTTTGACGACGTGCAACATCATCAGTCACTTTTGCGATAGTCTTGTGAACATCGCGACGAAGTGCTTTTTGGTCGCCAGACAGTGCCGATGTATCAACAGCTTCTGCTGCGCCTTTCGATGCGTGCTCGTTAACCAGTTTCCAAACACGTTTCAGGAAGCGGTTCGCACCTTCAACGCCAGACTCTTGCCATTCAAGTGTCATGTCAGCTGGTGATGCAAACATCATGAATAGACGTACTGTGTCAGCACCGAACTTGTCGACCATCTCTTGTGGGTCGATACCGTTGTTTTTCGACTTAGACATTTTGATCATGCCTGAGTGCTCAACGTCACGACCTGTGTTGTCTTTTGCTGAAACGATGCGGCCTTTGCCATCACGCTCAACGGTTACATCAGTAGGTGCAACCCACTCTGTGCCGCCTTTCTCGTTCTCGTAAGAGAATGCGTCAGCCAGTACCATGCCTTGACATAGTAGCTGCTTGAACGGTTCGTCAGACGTTACATAGCCTGCATCACGTAGAAGCTTGTGGAAGAAGCGAGAGTACAGTAGGTGCATACAAGCGTGCTCGATACCACCGATGTACTGGTCTACTGGTAGCCAGTAGTTTGCTTTTTCTGGATCTAGGATGTCGTCAGCTTGTGGTGAACAGTAACGCGCGTAGTACCAAGAAGACTCCATGAACGTATCGAACGTATCTGTCTCACGTAGAGCAGGTTCGCCGTTGAATGTAGTCTTCGCCCACTCTTTGTCAGATTTAATTGGGCTAGTTACGCCGTCCATTACCACGTCTTCTGGAAGAATGACTGGTAGTTGGTCCGCTGGTACTGGGTGAACTTCACCATCTTCAGTGGTTACCATTGGGATTGGCGCACCCCAGTAACGTTGACGAGATACACCCCAGTCACGTAGACGGAAGTTAACTGTCTTAGTACCTTTGCCTTCCGCTTCTAGCTTCGCTGCGATTGCATCAAATGCTGCTTGGAATTCTAGGCCATCGAACTCACCTGAATCGAATAGTACACCTTTCTCAGTGTATGCTTCTTCAGAGATGTTTAGTTCGCTGCCGTCAGCTGGCTTGATCACTGGGATGATGTCTAGACCATATTTAGTCGCGAACTCGTAGTCACGTTGGTCGTGTGCAGGTACTGCCATTACAGCGCCTGTACCGTAGTCCATAAGTACAAAGTTAGCTACGTAAACAGGAACCTCACGGCCGTTCAATGGGTGAATAGCAGTAAGGCCAGTCGCCATACCTTTCTTCTCCATTGTCGCCATTTCAGCTTCTGCTACTTTGTTGTTCTTACACTCTTCGACGAAGGCTGCTAGCTCAGGGTTTGTCTTAGCTGCTTCTGCTGCTAGAGGGTGACCTGCTGCGATACCTACGTAAGTCACACCCATTAGTGTGTCTGGGCGAGTTGTGTAAACTTCTAGGTCTGCTTGACCTTTCACTTCAAACTTCAGCTCTACACCTTCAGAGCGACCAATCCAGTTGCGCTGCATGGTCTTAACCATTTCAGGCCAGCCATCTAGAGTGTCTAGATCGTCGATTAGCTCTTGAGCGTATTCAGTAATTTTGATGAACCATTGAGGGATCTCTTTCTGCTCAACGATTGCGCCTGAGCGCCAGCCGCGGCCGTCAACAACCTGTTCGTTTGCAAGAACTGTTTGGTCAACTGGATCCCAGTTAACTGTAGACATCTTCTTGTAAACTAGACCTTTTTCGTAAAGCTTAGTAAAGAACTCTTGTTCCCAACGGTAGTACTCTGGTGTACAAGTCGCGAATTCACGATCCCAGTCGTAGCCTAAACCAAGCATTTTAAGTTGGTTCTTCATGTACTCGATGTTTTCGTAAGTCCATGGTGCAGGTGCTGTGTTGTTCTTAACCGCTGCGTTTTCTGCCGGTAGACCAAATGCATCCCAACCGATTGGTTGCATTACGTTTTTGCCTTGCAGGCGTTGGAAACGAGATACCACATCACCGATTGTGTAGTTACGCACGTGACCCATGTGCAGTCGACCACTTGGGTATGGGAACATGGATAGACAGTAGAATTTTTCTTTATTTGGGTCTTCACTTACAACAAAGGTCTTGTTGTTATCCCAGTGCTGTTGAACTTTTTGTTCAATTTCTTGCGGATTGTATTGTTCTTGCATCGATGATGTCCGGTTATCTTGGAATTTGTGAGTCTGGTTTGATCAGACTTCAATAGATCGTCATAGAATACCTAAAGGAACGAACTACAACAATAGTTATACCTGTCATACTCTCATTATCTCGGGTATTGATTTAGGTCTGCAATCTTGAGGAGGACTTATGCCAAAGAAAAAAGCACTCTATGAAGAGCTGGTAGAAGATGTCATCGAAACACTCAAGCATAGCCCTGAAGAGATCAACAATAAGATTGAAACGTCAGGCAAGCTTGCAAAAGCCGCGAATGATATGACGAAAGACGAGTTATCCTTGATCTCGGCTTACGTTAAATCGGATCTAAAAGAGTTCTCTGAAAACTACGAAGAGAGTAAAAGTGGACCGTTTTACTTGATGATTGCAGATTCTATCTGGCATGGCTTGCTGGAAATCACCGACCGAACTAAGGTGGAGTGGGTAGAGCTGTTCCAAGATCTGGAGCATCAAGGGCTTTATCAGGCAGGAGAGGTGATCGGTTTAGGTCGTCTGATTTGTGACGATTGTGGTCACCAAACAGAATACAACCACCCAACTACCATCATTCCATGCATCAAATGTGGCGGTAAAGGTTTCAGTCGTAAAGCGCTCAAACCATAGTGCTCCCTCCGACATAAATAAAAAGGGTTGACCCAGTAGGCCAACCCTTTAAAGTTTTATCTCGAATCTCGAATC
>NZ_JAHGAJ010000042.1 GCF_030248535.1 Vibrio sp. D404a
CTCTGGCTCTGGCTCTGGCAAGGATTCATCCACATCTAATTGAGGTTCGCTAGCCTCAATTTGTGGCAAAAAGTCAAAGTCCGAGTCCATCTCTTGTGGAGATTCAACATCATCGATCGCACAAGAGAGCCAATCATCCTCTAGTTCAACTTGCTCTTCGGTGGCTTGCTGTGGCGATGCTTCTACTTGTTCAAATGGGTCGATGTCGTCTTCAAGCATCGAAGTCAACGTATCTTGTTCAGGAGCCAGCGCTCGCTCCAGATCATTTTGAGTCGGTACAAGGTCCGGCTCTTGTTGAGACAGCAGAGACTCAACCTCTTCTAAATCACCTGACTGTTTGTTTAACTCAGGTGACACTTCTTCGGCTGATTCACTTTGTTGTTCCAGCTCACCTTGTAGCTCTTCAAGCGGTTCAGTTTGCTCCGAGGTGCTAGCTTGCGGTGAATCTGAGCTCGTATCATCAGATTCAACCATAGGCTCTTGAGTATTATGCTCATCAAACAGTGCGTCTGCCTGAGGCGCAATATCAAACATGTCATCCATGAAATCATTGCGATTGAAATCTTTGTTCGCAGGCTCACTTGGCGGCACTACTTCATCTTGAACGTCGACATCGTTGTCTGTCTGCAGCGCTTCTGGTGCGATAGGCTCAGCTTCAACTTGAGGCTCTTGGCTAAGTTCAGGCTCTTGCTGCTCTTCAAATGAGTCAACATCTTGTGAAGCCGGCTCTACCTTATCAGTTGTCTCAGATGTCTCTTCAAGTGCCGAAGACAGTGATTGCTCAAAGCTCACCTCTTCAGTTGTAACAGCTTCTGGCTCTGGCATTTGTGCAGGCTCTGCTTCTTTGGCTAACTCTGATTCTTGCGCTGAATCCAAATCGTCAATACCACTAGTCAGCAGATCATCAAACGGGTCCAGTGATGCTGATTCTTCATCACTCTGATCGTCAGATAATGCAGATTCTGAGAAATCATTACTCAGCAGTTCATCCAGTGTTTCGTCATCTTCAAGCGAGAGCGAGCTGTCGTCATCGTCTAAGAAGTCATCTAACAGATCAGTGCTGCTTTCATCTAGAGTGAAGTCGTCTTCGTTCTCTTCAGATAGGCCTGATAGCTCTTCTAACTCATTAAGAGGATCAAGGTCGAGGTGTTCTTGCTCCGACTCAGCGTTCGCATCATCGTCTCCTAGCATCTCATCAAGAAGATCCGTCGAGTTACTTAGATCAACATCGTCACCATCCAACAGCTCATCGAGTAAGTCCGTGCTCTCTTCAGATGGTGTTTCAACCGCTGAATCAAGCAGGTCATCACCAATCAACTCTTCGCCTTCTGGCACGGGTTGGTCAAACTTAGACAAAATGCTTTCGATGTCGTCGTCAGAAGCCAGTTCATTGGTAAATTGCGATGTCAGATCATCATCGTCAAGATTGAATGATGGCTCTTCCTCTGCTGGTGTTTCAAGTTGTTGAGTCGCTTGCGCAAAGATATCGTCGATATCATCGTTGCTCGTCGGCGCTTCTGACTCTGATGTTTGTTGCTCAGAGATCAGGGTATCAATATCAAAGTCATCACTCGCGTCTGAAGACGGCGCTGTAGAGTCTTGCTGTTCCGAAATCAGCGCGTCGATGTCAAAGTCATCAGACAGATCTGTAGGCTCAGTCGTCGTGTCAGACTGTTGCTCCGAGATCAGAGCATCGATATCGAAATCATCACTCACACCCGGTGTCGCAGGCTTATCATCTTCCGACATTAACGTATCAAGGTCGAAACTATCGTCATCATCGTCGGTGGATGCAAATAGATCATCAAGCATCGACTGATCCAGCTCGCTTGAGCCGAGATCTTCAGTTTGAGCGTCTTGAGATAGTAAAGCTTCAATATCATCTGCTGACATTGGGTTATCATCAGAGAGATCGAAATCACCTTCATCTGAATCGAGTGCGCTCTCTACGGTTTCGTCGAGTGCACGCTCCATCTCTTCTAAGCCTAGCGCTTTCTCTTCACCGTTGACGCTGATGCCGTTATTGCTATCCAGATCGATATCGTCGAAGTTTCCATCTAGATCGCCGTCATCACCGATACCCGCAAATGGGTCGTCATCTTCACCATCAAGGTTGAAATCAAGATCAGCGTCGTCTAAGCCAGCAAAGACATCGTCTTGCTCATTGGTATTCTCATCGTCAAACAGCTTTTCGGTATCATCGTCGGCACCAAACAGCTCATCCTCAAGAGAAAGCTCGTTATCAAGCTCAGCCATCTCTTGATCAAGTGGCATTGGCACAACATTGCTTTGCTCTGGCAGATTATTCGATTCTTGCGCCGCTTGCTCAGGCTCTTCTTTCTTCGACTTTCTGCCCATGAGTAGAACAATGATTAAGCCGATAAGCAGTCCCGGGATAATGGCCATAGCCGCAACCAACCAACCGTTTGATAACAGTTGGTCCATGGTGCTTGGCGCCATTTTCTCAATTTCAGCGTTTTTCTGACGCTCTTCTTCAAGCAGTTTTTCTACTTCGTTGCGAATGCGGTCTTCATCGCTCAGCTCTGTTTTTAGTACTTCGACTTCAGATTGAACGTTCGACAGCATCAGGCGCAGCTGATGATTCTTCTCTTCAAGCGATAGCAGCTCAGACTCTGACATCTCTAGCTGCTTTTCGAGCAGGTTAACTTCGTTTTCTTGTGGCGACACCATAGGCTTTGATGACGCTGTAGGTTTGGTCTCAGTCGTTACCTTGGGTTCAACCTTTTCTGGTTTTACGACTGGAGCTGGTTTTGGTGTCTTTGCTACTTCAGGTTTAGCGGGAGCGACTGGCTGGCTAGATGCTGCGTTCAGCTTAGCTTGGTGCGAGTCCATAATGCGGATCGCTTGCTGCGTTGAACTTGCACGAGCCTGCTCTAAAGACGGCACACGCAAATAGCTTGATGGTACCAAACTGTGGATGTTTTGATTTTCAAAAGCCTGAGGGTTTAATCGGTAGATCGCCAAAAGCGTTTGCTGCACTGACACTGAGTTATCAGGGCGTAGTCGAGATGCAATAGACCACAAGGTTTCGTTGCCATTGGTTGGTCCATAAAATCGAGAAGGCTCATCCGCTTGATTGAGTGACTGAGCGCGAACTGGCTCTGAGAATGTTGGCGAGGATTTGATTTGTCCATCGGGGCCAACTACTCGAATAGTATCTGCACGAACTACGGAAATCTGAGTCGCAATGACAAACGCTAAAGGCATCCACCACTGCTTGAAAATTTGAAACATAAAAGGCTCAGTTAGGTGCTTAAATTCGGAAAAATAACGATCTACTAAATATATCGGATAACAGGAGCAAAACTATAGGGATGAAAACAAAAAATGTGTTGCGACGACAATATTCGCAGCAATTTCACACAATTTTCAGGGATGTATTTTTGATTGATTAAAAAAGCCCCACTAATGAGTGAGGCTTCAATAAACAGTAGCAGCGTCGATTAGAAGTAATCGCGAATCAGTACTTCACCGATTTGAACTGCGTTGGTCGCTGCGCCTTTACGAACGTTGTCAGCAACAACCCACATATTAACGCCACTGTGGTGACTGATATCACCGCGAATACGACCCACCATTACATGGTCTTTACCGCCCGCGTCACGAACTTGAGTTGGGAACTCTGCACCGTGGAACACTTCAACGCCTTCTGTGTTCTCTAGCAATTGAACCACTTGTTCTGCACCGATTGGAGAGCGTGTTTCAATGTGTAGAGATTCGGCGTGACCGTAGAATACCGGCACGCGAACACACGTTGGGTTCACTGTGATTGAAGAGTCAGCAAAGATTTTTTGAGTTTCCCAAACCATCTTCATCTCTTCACGGGTGTAGCCGTTTTCTGTGAACTCGTCAATCTGTGGGATACAGTTGAATGCGATCTGTTGTGGGAACGCTGAGTTTTCTGCTGGCATGCCGTTTAGAAGCTTCGCCGTTTGACCCGCTAGCTCATCGATACCCGGTTTGCCTGCACCTGATACAGATTGGTAAGTTGAAACGTTGATACGCTCCAGGCCTACTTCATCGTGAATCGGTTTAAGTGCGACAACCATTTGAATCGTTGAGCAGTTTGGGTTTGCAATGATGTTGCGGTTACGGAACTCTGCGATCGCTTCTGGGTTCACTTCAGGAACAACCAGAGGAACATCGTACTCGTAGCGGAACTTAGAGGTGTTATCGATAACAACCACGCCTTCGTCAGCTGCAATCGGAGCCCACTTCTCAGACAGGTCGCCACCAGCAGAGAAAAATGCGATGTGCACTTGAGACCAATCAAAGTCTTCCACATTCTGCACTTTTACCGTTTTACCATTGAAACGGTAGGTTTTGCCTTCACTACGTTCACTTGCTAGTAAGTGCAGTTCACCGACAGGGAATTTACGCTCTTCAAGTACTTCGATAATGGTTTCGCCAACCGCACCCGTCGCACCCAAAACAGCAATATTAAATTCTTGGCTCATTGTTTCTCTCTTTTATAAAGTTGGCTTTACCATAAAACCGAGTTTCGCTAACGGCGCTAAATTACATGATTCATCACCCGTTAGTTCGACTGCACTGTATTCTCTGCGGTCCCAATATTCTTTACGCATACGGTCAAAAGAGCCCGGCGTAGCAATATTACGACGGAATAAGGCGTCGTCTTTGCGCACATCATAGATCAACTGAGTCAAATTGTGCAGTGTTGCTTCGTCCCATGCTCTATCTAATTTCATTTGTGGCACTGGCGCTGTTGGCAATAAGTCACTCGCATACGCACGCTCTTCTCGGCCCAAGAACTCACAATAGCTGTTAAAAATCATAGTGGTACCACGTGCTTTACCCTCTAAACCATAGCCAGCAACATGCGGTGTCGCGAACGCAAGCAAAGGAAGCAATTCCATATCCACTTCTGGTTCGAACTCAAATACGTCCAGTACCGCAGTGAAGCCATCGGCCTTCTGCAGGCGAGTTTTCAATGCTTGGTTATCCACCACAGGGCCACGCGCCGCGTTAATCAGAATCTGATCTGCACGGAAGTTGTTCAGCACCATTTCATTGATCAAGTGATGCGTTGGGAAATCACCCGTTTTGGTAATTGGCGTATGCGTAGTAATGATGTCAGCTTGCTCAAGTAGCGTCTCAAGCTCGGTGAACTGGCGAGTGTCACCCTCTTGCTGTTTCAGAGGATCGTTCAAAAGCACCTTAATACCGATACCTTCTAGGCACTTCGCAAGGTAGCTACCCACTTGACCACAACCGATAATGCCCACTGTTTTGTCGAATACAGAGAAGCCTTGTTGCTGAGCCAATACCATCATCGAGCTAAACACATACTCAGCCACACCCACTTTGTTACAGCCCGGTGCTGCTGTGAAGAAAATACCACGCTCTTTCATCAGTTCCTGATCAACATGGTCCATACCAGCGGTCGCGGTACCAACGAACTTCAGCTTGTTGGCTTTACTGATCAGTGACTCATTCACTTTAGTTACAGAGCGAATCATTAATGCATCAACGTCTACAAGATCATCAGCGGTAAGTGTACGGCCTGACTTTAAAATCACTTCGCCCAGCTGACTAAATAGATCTTCAGCATATGGCATATTTTCATCGATTAAGATTTTCATTACGCGGGTACTTTAGTTACGGTCCATCGACCTAAAATGAGGATTGAAATGATTGTGCAAAATTAGACAGCGGCTGTCGAGGGTAAATAGAGAAACGACCTCAGCTTGCGACGTTTAGGACGCTCTAAAAGAAAAATGCCCGATTGAATAAACAATCGGGCAATACCCAGAACAAAAGGATCCTGTCTCGCTCTCCAGGAGACAGAGTCTGCGTCTGTTCGATCAGTGACTAACCAAAGCCAGTACTGATCAAGCTCTGGAAACCTATAAATCTAGTAATCTATATGTCTATCGACAGACCTATTCTGTTTATGTGTGATGGAAGTAAAGACTTAGTCTTGGTACTTCTTGATCACTAGTGTTGCGTTAGTACCGCCGAAGCCAAAGCTGTTCGACATTACTGTTGTTAGTTCTTGCTCACGAGCTTCAGTTACGATGTCTAGGCCAGCTGCAGCTTCGTCTAGGTTTGCAACGTTAATGCTTGGCGCAATGAAACCATTGTCTAGCATCAGTGTTGAGTAAATCGCTTCGTGTACACCAGCTGCACCTAGAGCGTGACCTGTCATCGCTTTAGTTGCTGAAATTGCAGGACTATTACCACCAAATACTTCTTGGATAGCGCCTAGCTCTTTCACGTCACCAACTGGAGTTGAAGTACCGTGTGTGTTCACGTAGTCAACGCCATCAACGTTTTGCATTGCCATCTTCATACAGCGAACCGCGCCTTCACCAGAAGGAGCAACCATGTCGTAGCCATCTGAAGTTGCGCCGTAGCCTACGATCTCACCGTAGATTTTCGCGCCACGAGCAACAGCGTGCTCAAGTTCTTCGATAACTAGCATGCCGCCGCCACCAGAGATTACGAAACCGTCACGGTCTGCATCATAGGTACGAGATGCTTGCTCTGGAGTGTCATTGTATTTAGTCGATAGTGCGCCCATCGCGTCGAACATCATAGTCAGAGACCAATCTAGTTCTTCACCGCCACCAGCGAATACTACGTCTTGTTTACCCAGTTGAATAAGTTCCATTGCATGACCAATACAGTGTGCTGATGTCGCACATGCAGAGCTCATTGAGTAGTTCACACCACGGATTTTGAAAGGAGTCGCTAGACAAGCAGAAACCGTTGACGCCATTGTACGTGGAACCATGTAAGGACCAACACGCTTAACGCCTTTTTCACGCAGGATATCAACCGCGTTTACTTGGTTTAGAGACGAAGCACCACCAGAACCAGCAACGATACCTGTACGGTCGTTTGATACTTGGTCTTCTGTTAGGCCAGAGTCTGCGATTGCTTGTTCCATTGAAAGGTATGCAAATGCCGCTGCATCACCCATAAAGCGCATTTTTTTGCGATCGATATGGTCAGCTGGGTTCATTTTTAGGTTACCCCAAACTTGAGAGCGAAGGCCTTGTTCCTTGAACTGCTCTGAAGCGGTAATACCTGATTTACCCGCTTTTAATGATGCTAAAACTTCTTCGACGTTGTTACCGATACTTGAAACAATACCCATACCGGTGATTACGACTCGTTTCATGTGACATTCCTATAATTCAAAATTCAGCTAGATGATAACCAAGAAGGCCAACAAAAGTGGTCAGCTTTCCTAGAAATTCGTACAATCCCTATCAACATATCGCTTCAAATCACAAAATGATAGATTTTATGACTTCAATTACTAACGCTGAACTGGATTGGAACGAGTCTGGCACGCCAGTTTCCGACCAATTCGACGACGTTTACTTCTCAAACGTGAACGGTTTAGAAGAGACTCGTTACGTGTTCTTAAAACAAAACCACCTTCCAGAGCGCTGGCTAGAACACGACCAACGCCGCTTTGTAATTGCAGAAACTGGCTTTGGTACTGGCCTAAACTTCCTTGCGGTTTGGCAGTGGTTTGACGCATTCCTAAAAGATAACCCACAAGCCATTACCAAAGAGTTACATTTCATCAGTTTTGAGAAATACCCGTTAAATAAAGACGATCTCATCAAAGCGCATCAAGCTTGGCCAGAACTTGCTGAATATGCAGCTCAGCTTCAAGAGCACTATCCGATAGCAGTGCCGGAATGTCACCGAATTGTACTCGGTGATGGCAAAATTACCCTCGATTTATGGTTTGGTGATATTAAAGACTGCATGCCACTTGTCCCGACCCCAGAGCATGGGTTAGTCGACGCTTGGTTCCTTGATGGTTTTGCACCAAGCAAGAACCCAGAGATGTGGAATCAGAACCTCTTCAATGGCATGGCAAAACTGGCGAAACAAGATTGCAGCTGCGCAACCTTTACAGCAGCAGGCTTTGTACGTCGTGGTCTGATTGAAGCAGGCTTTGAAATGAAGAAAGTCAAAGGCTTTGGCACTAAGCGCGAGATGATTGCGGGTCGCCTAACCGAGAAACAAGCTTTTACTAACATCAAACCATGGTTTGGCCTAGCACCTCATAGCCAAGCGGACGATATTGCGATCATTGGTGGCGGTGTAGCGAGTGCTTCCCTCGCGAAAACGCTGACTCGTCGCGGAAAACACGTATCACTCTACTGTGAACACGCACAGCCTGCCGAGAATGCCTCGGGGAACCACCAAGGCGCAATCTACCCGCTACTGAGTGAAACACGCTCTAATGTATCGCGAGTATTTGGCCCGGGGTTACTGTTTGCTCGTCAGTTCATCGGCCAAGCAGCGCAATCGGTAGAGTTTGATCATGATTGGTGTGGCGTGAACATTTTGATGTGGGACGAAGCTTCAACCAAAAAGCTCAACCGAATGTTGGAAGGCAATTTCCATACAGACCTCATTCAACGCCTTTCTCCAGAGCAAGCGAACGAAAAGATTGGCTTACCTGTTGATAAAGAGAGTGTTTACTTCCCACTAGGTGGTTGGTTAAGTCCGCGCCAGCTTACGCAAGGCCTGATCGCTCAGTTGGAAGCAAATGGTCTCGTTCAAGCTCACTATCAGCATCAAGTAACCAAGTTAGAATGGCTCGATGCTGAGAATAAATGGCAGCTAACCATCGACACGCCACAGGGCGAAATCACTAAACAACATAGCCAAGTGGTGGTTGCTAACGGGCAT
This sequence comes from Vibrio sp. D404a, assembly GCF_030248535.1. Lineage (GTDB taxonomy): Bacteria > Pseudomonadota > Gammaproteobacteria > Enterobacterales > Vibrionaceae > Vibrio. The sequence continues at coordinate 8,707 of NZ_JAHGAJ010000042.1, forward strand.
AAATTTACTCAGTTTGAGCAAACTGCACCAGTGCCACTTACACCGGTTAAAGGCCAAGTGAGTCATATCCCAACCACTGAGAATCTAAGTAAGCTCAAAACCGTACTCTGCTTCGATGGTTACATGACACCACAGAACCCTAACAACGGTCGTCACTGCATTGGCGCAAACTACGATAAAACCAATATCAACCAAGAGTTTGATGCTGAGGTTCAAAAGCATAATGGCGAACGCCTACATGGCTCGCTGCCAGACCAAGCTTGGACTCAAGATGTCGACACTACTGGTAACCTATCGCGCCAAGGCATTCGTAGTGTGAGTCGCGACCACCTGCCATTTGTTGGCAATGTTGGTAATTTTGAAGCCATTAAAGCTCAATACCAGAACCTGCATAACTTCAACCCGCAGCGTGATGAACTCAGCAGCGTAGATACCGTTGCGAGCTACCCTAACCTCTACTGTTTTATTGGCTTAGGCTCGCGCGGTTTAAGTTCAGCGCCATTGCTCGCAGAGATTTTAGCTTCACAAATCTGTGGTGACCCAATGCCACTTCCCGCAGATGTACTTGAAGCCATTCACCCAAGCCGTATGTGGGTAAGAAGGTTGCGTAAAGGCAAAGCATTGACCGCAGGTTGGGTTGCCGATAAGCAGGCAGGCCGCAACCAGTAAGTCGCTCACAACAGAGAGTGAGAATGGACATAGCAAAAAGCCCAAGCTTCGTTAAAAGCTTGGGCTTTTTTAATTTCTAGTAAGTATGACTTACAGCTTGGCTATCGCATCTTTAATTTGAGTTGCGATCTCATCATTGCTGATGCCGCCGGTCTCAAAATCAAAGTTATCGTAGAAGCTTGGTACAGAAACCGATGCCTTCACATTGCCACCGAAATAAGGTGCTGAACCCGTCGCTGCGCCAAGGACATTCTGTGCACCGCCAGGGCCTGGAGACGTCGCTAGGTATACCGCTGGTTTTTCGCCATACACAGAGCGTTCAATTCGTGTTGCCCAGTCAAATAGGTTTTTGAATGCTGCAGGGTGATGGCCATTGTGCTCAGCGAAAGAGATAACGTAAGCATCCGCTTCAGCTAGGTCACGCAAGAATGCTTGAGCGCCTTCTGCTTGGCCAATCTCTTTTTCAGTATCTTCACTGAACATTGGAACTTGATAGTCGTTAAGGTCTAAGATTTTTACTTCGGCTCCTTCAATCAAGTTAGCTGCGTAAGTTGCTAGAGCTTTATTGATAGAAGTAGAGCTGGTGCTTGCGCCAAATGCGATAACTTTCATGATGATGTCCTTTCGTTAATCTCGGTAAGTGGTGTTAGATTAACCTAGACAGAAAATGGAACAATCACAAGATTTGTACAGACTTATTCAAATAATTCGAATAAGTCTGCTTTCAGCTCAGTGTATGCGATAGGGAAGAGAAAATGAGCACACACTGGAGAGGTATTAAGCGAGGTTTTGTAGCTCAACCCATAGGTCATTTACAATAGTGCGATCAGCTGGTGTTAGTTCTGAACGTGCCTCTTCTAGGCTTTGCTCGATACGCACTTTCACTTCAGCAATATCTTCAATGCCTTCTTCTTCACATGAAGCCACTGAAAGAGAAATATGACCACGTAAGTAACCACCAGCAAACAGTTCATCGTCTGATGCGTTTTCGATACGCGCATCAATTACTTCAAGTAGTTTTTCTTCAAATTCGATAATCATAGTTTTCTCTTATTTCACAATAAATTGGTTAGCCGATAATGGTGTGATGTTGTAGAAGTCTCGCAACGCCTCTGACAGCATTTTCACGCGCGGTGGCAGGCCAACTTCTAAAATACCCATTACTTCGTTATGAACCTTTTGCATAAAGGCCAAACGATCTGGCTCAAAATCGCCGTGTAGATTGTCACAGCTGACATTAAAAGGAAAGCCCGCGCTCAATGCCAAGATCCATTCGTATGCTTGAGGTCGAATTTCTACCTTCTCAAATTCCGCTTGCACAGCTTCAGTACGACCATCAGGCTCATACCAATAGCCAAAGTCCTCCAATAGACGACGCTCTGGGCCAGCCACACACCAGTGGGCGATTTCGTGCAAAGCAGACGCATAGAAACCACGCGCAAAAACGATACGATGATGAGGAATATCGTCATCAGCAGGCAGGTAAATCGGCTCATCTTCACCCAGCTCTAGCTTGGTATTGAAGCTCTCGAAAAAGGTTTGATTGAAGATATTGATGATGTCTGGGTATTGGTGCGTCATAAGATTAAAACTAAATAAGAATTACAGGCGCATTTTGCGGTTTTTTCGGCGCTCGGTAAAGCCCTATTCAACGCAATGTCATTATACTAAACCCATCTCCTAAGCATGATAATCGATTGCCACTCCCAGATTACACCACTTTACGGTGAAGGATTAGTTTAGCTAATCTGAAATACCTGTTCACGGTACAAATATTCATTCGTAAAATGTGACTTTTCGCACTAAACTCGCGCTTCATTTTTATATCTCACGGCCTATAAATTGCCATTTTATAGACCTAAATTATAGAGTTACAGCAATGCTACTAAGTGTTTTGTATATCATTGGCATCACGGCAGAAGCCATGACTGGCGCTCTCAGCGCTGGCAAACAAAAAATGGATTGGTTTGGCGTCATGCTGGTTGCAAGTGCGACCGCAATCGGTGGCGGTACCGTGCGAGACATTCTACTTGGACACTACCCTCTAGGTTGGGTAGAAAACCCCGAGTTTCTTGCTATTACGTGCATTGCGGGCGTCATCACTACGGGTCTTGCAAAGTGGGTGATTAAACTCAAAGGCTTGTTTATTCGTTTAGACGCGCTTGGCTTGATCGTATTTAGCATCATCGGCACGAAAGTGGCAATGAACATGGGCTTGCACCCAATGATCTGTATGGTGTCTGCACTGGTTACAGGTGTCTTTGGTGGTCTGCTTCGCGATCTTATCTGTCGCCAAACACCGCTAGTGCTGCATGAAGAACTTTACGCGTCTATTGCTCTTATCGCATCAGGCCTATACCTCGCATTACTTGAGTTTGGTATTAACGATGTAACAGCAACCATCTCAACACTGGTTGTTGGTTATCTATTACGAATGGCAGCCGTGCGCTTTAAGTGGCGTCTACCATCGTTCCACCTAGATCCAGAAAGCTCTGTGCATTAATTTAGTATTACGCTTTAACGAGAAAACAAAAAAGGTTGCTCCAACAGGAAGCAACCCTTTTTTTATCAATTCTCAATACACTCAGCCGTTAGATCTGAGGTGTATTAGTTGTCACGCCGTGGTTTTGTCCACGATGACGCAATAGGTGATCAAGCAATACAATCGCTAACATAGCTTCTGCAATTGGCACTGCACGAATACCAACACATGGATCGTGACGACCTTTAGTGATTAGCTGAGTCGGTTCGCCATCTTTTGTGATGGTGTCGCCCGGTACTGTGATACTTGATGTAGGCTTAAGCGCAATGCTTGCTACGATATCTTGGCCCGTTGAAATACCACCCAAGATGCCACCAGCGTGATTACTTGTGAACCCTTCTGGCGTTAGTGGGTCGCGGTGCTCACTGCCCTTTTGGTTAACGACATCAAAGCCATCGCCAATCTCAACACCTTTCACTGCGTTGATGCTCATTAGCGCGTGCGCGATGTCAGCGTCTAGACGATCAAAGATTGGCTCGCCAAGGCCGACTGGCACTTGCTTCGCCACAACTTGGATCTTCGCACCAATCGAGTTACCTTCTTTAAGAAGATCACGAATCATCTGATCGAATTCTGGCACTTTGTCTGCGTCTGGGCAGAAGAACGCGTTGTTCTCGATTTCGTTCCAATCTACCTTCTCGATAGCGATATCGCCCATCTGAGATAGGTATGCTTGAATCTCAACACCGAACTCTTGCTTAAGATATTTCTTCGCAATTGCACCCGCTGCAACACGCATTGCGGTTTCACGTGCAGAAGAGCGACCGCCACCACGGTAGTCACGCACACCATATTTCTGATGGTATGTGTAATCCGCATGACCCGGACGGAACTTGTCTTTAATTTCTGAATAGTCTTTAGAGCGTTGGTCTGTATTTTCAATCAGTAGACCAATAGATGTACCCGTGGTTTGACCTTCAAAAACACCCGATAAGATCTTTACTTCATCCGCTTCACGGCGAGCTGTGGTATAGCGAGAAGTACCCGGACGACGACGGTCCAGATCTTTCTGCAGATCTTCTTCGGTAATTTGTAATCCTGGTGGGCACCCGTCTACGATACATCCTAGTGCGATACCGTGACTCTCTCCGAATGTGGTCACTCGAAAGTGTTGTCCGATACTGTTTCCTGCCATTGCTTCCTCTGAATTAGCAGCTAGTGAGCGGTTTGGGTAAGTAAACCTTCTTCCTAGCGGCTTTACTTGTCTATTCTTCGTGGATTCATAGTGGCTTTATTACCAAATGATGTAAACCCCAAATAGGGAACAATTGTCAGTTTATCGAAAAATAAAAAAGGAAGCCTATTGCTAGGCTTCCTTGTTTTACAGTCTTTGATTCACAGACTTTGTACTATATGCGTCAATCTAATCTCAGATTAGTCGTCGTTCGACGAACCATCCCACACCATATTGAAGTTCAAATCAGTAATGTACTCGCTCCAGTCATCACTGATTTTGCCAATGATGCTGTAAGTCTCGTCTAACTCAAGTGAGTGACTATCTTGTAGTCCGAATAGGAAAGAAAGTACCGCATTCGGTGCCCCATCCTCTTCTACTACATCACAAAAATATGGGGACAAGCTGTAACCACTGTCGGCAGAAAGCGACTCCGATGTCACAGTGAATCGTTCAAAAATAGCCGCATCGCCATTGTGCGAGGTCAACAGTCCATCACAGCTAATCCCATTCATCCACACCTTGATATAGTCATGTGAATGACCAGGTGAAAGCTCGGCTGTATTCATCTGTAGTGACGTCGAAATTAATTCGTATTGGTGATCTTGTTCACCAGGCCAGTAGAGATAAGCATCTCTTAACTCAGGACCATCACTTGATTTCACTTGGATGCGCTTTTCTGCATCAGCTTTGTTACTAAAGCCAACATAACGACTAGATTCACCATCCTCAGTCCAGAGCATAGTCAGGGCGCCCTGTGAGATTAAGTTACTATCATAATCATTGGTTAGGTCGTAACTCATGGTCATCACTTCGTCGTCATCGACAAATGAACCGACCAAAGTGTCACCTTCGACAACATAAGTTCCCACTTTTAGCGTCGCCTCTGTTGTACATTCTGTCTTATTGCTTAGGTCACGATCATTGTAGAAGATCTCACCATCTTCAAAGCGCACGGTGTCACACCACACTTGAGCGTAGTTTGTACCGTTAGAGCCTCGCTCTAGAAAGTACCAAGTGTTGTCTTCTAGCGGATGTGTATCGCCCGGTGGTAGCGGTGCTTCTTCGATAATCGGGAAGCTTAGAGTTGCCTCGACCCATTCACTGTTTACACCATCATTGACTGAAACCGTCAGTGTTTCTGCACCAGCTGCTGCTGAGCGTGGAAGTAAACCAGAGAAACTCACCACACCCTCTTCGCTTACTAGAGCGTTGAAACCTGTGCGAGCCGCTGTTGATAGCGTCGTTTCTACCTTGTAAGTTAGGGCGTCACCATCTTGGTCTGTGAACAGCGCGCTTACATCAAGCGTATCCGTCAACAACTCGCCTTCTGTCAGCATCCATGTATTCATCGTCGACTGCAAGTTTGCAAGCTCGCCCTCATCGACAACTGGAGGCTGGTTATCCGTCAACACGGTTACTTCAAAGGTCAGTGGGTATGAGCGTGCATCGTGCTCATCGGTTGCAAAGATATGGTAAACAAAGCTGCCGGCACCCTCTGCTTCACCCGTAATCATGCCTGTTTCCGAGTCGATAGACAGGCCATTATTACCATCACCGTCAACGACCATCATAGTGAAGGTCATTTGATCATCTTCAGCATCTTCGAATTTATCGCTGACATCGTATGGTTCCCAAGCTTCACCCAGCGTTAATTCAACGGGTTCCGTGGTACCGACAACTTTTGGTCGGGTGTTTGGCGTCACGGTGATATCTCCACCATTCTGTGGAATATCAACAATTGGCGAGTAATCATCAAGCGTTTGGTTATCGTCTTCAATGATCTCTTGTGTTGCTTCTGCCATAGCTTCAGCCAACTTCAGCTTGGTTTCGATATCTTCGTCAGAATGATCGACCAGCACTTCGCCAATCAAATTCAGGGCTTCTGCTTGCTCTGTGGTATCTGCGATGTAATCACCAAAGATAAGTGCTTGTGACACCTCAAGACCTGCGTCACCAGTGATAGCAGCAACGACTTGTTCCTCAGCGTCAGCTACTGTCAGCTCCGAGTCTTCAGCAAGAAGCTTGTTGACCATGTTCGTCATTGGATTGATGATTGTGCCGCTGCCCGCATTTGCCAGCGTGAAGTCATGTTGAACTAGACCACGGTTGCTATCTACCGTTTGCCCAGCGACCGCATTCACACAGACAACTGCATTACGATGGTCTAAGCTCAGGCTTGCTTGACCTTTGTCGTCGGTTTGTCCTTGAGATAGATCACATACGCCATCTTGTGTGCTGTCTACGAAAACATTGGCATTGGCCAAATAGCCATCAATAGCCGTGATCGAAAACGTCGTTGGACCGTTCGACGAATCGCTGTCTGAACCACACCCAACCAGAGCCATTGCAATTGACGCTGCCAGTAAGCCTTGCTTTTTCATTGATATTCCCTTTATAAGCCTTTTAATGTTTGAATCACCGCTGTGTTGAGCCACAGCCTCATCAAGTCGGCGTTATTTTTAGAGGTATCAGTGCGGATTAACAAGACACAGGGAATACGAGAAAAAACGTAAAATATTTTATGAATTTATTAATAAATTGAGACATTTTCATCAACTTAGGCCGCGAGTCTATTGTGGAGCCAGCTTTTGGCGAACTTGAGATCTTTTTCAACCAAGCTAGAACTGCAATCCAAAAGTTGGCAAATTTCGGTGTGTCTTAGACCAATATAATATTTGAGTTTTAACACGTTGGATTGACGCGGATAGTGATGAGTAAACTCAACCAAAGACTGCTCAAGAGCCACTCTTCTCTCTATGGGTAAAATTTCAATCGACAGGGCTTGTTCCATTGAAATTGACTGATCTTGTTGGCGCTTATCCGCTTTTTTCGCCCAAGCTTGATTGATCAGAATGTGCTGCATAGCTTTGGCTGCCATCAGATAAAAGTCTCGTGTTTTCTCAATCGTCCCTTTATCTAACGCAGTCACTTTTAAATAGGACTCATGTATCAACGCCGTGGTGTTGGTTGAGTCTAGATCCTCGCTCACCCCATAGACAGATTTCTTTCGTCGCTGTTGTGCCAGCTCTTTTAGCCTACGGTAGGCAAAACGGAATATTTCTGCTTCTGACACCTTACAACCAACCTGCCATTTGGCAATGAGTTCGGTGAGGTTCTCGCTTTGTATACGTGCATCGTCGGTTGAAATCACTTGTTTCTACCCCACGGACTCACTTGAGGAAAGAACCTCTTCGGCAGAACGACTCTCGCCATTATTGATGTCTCCATATGATTGCTCCGGTGGTGAGCTTATTGGCTCGGCCAGAGTTAGTGGGTTCTCATTTATCGTAATGTCACTGGCAAATTGGATTAAAGAGGAAGGCTGCTCACTGATCTTAAATTCGCCAAAAGAACGAGAGGGAGGCTCTAACAACAATCGGCGCTGATCTTCTCGATTTTCCATCACCACTTCCCAATCCGTAAACGGATTGTTGAGTGGGTAGACACTGGCCGTGACGTCATTAAGAACGGTATCCAAATTCAATTTTTGTTGATTGAGATCTTGGGTTGCCATAGACAAGGCCACAATGGTGCTGACCATAGTGAACAACACGACTGTGTTCAAAATGGTTATGCTCGGGGAGCGAAGCAGCGTTTTTTTAATTATCTCGACACCCACCCTTGAGTCGCGATGCAAAGGGAACAGACAGCGAACATTTTCAATATCTTGGGCGAGCTCTTTCACTCTGCTATAGCGGCAATTGGGGTCGGAATGCGTCGCCAACGCCACCACTTTCGTAATATCGCCACGAGGGTGAGCTCGAAGTATATCCAGATACAAAACTCGTCCTAGAGCGTAGACATCCGATCGCCTATCAATCGACTCTCCTTGTATCTGCTCTGGGCTAGCATACGCACGGGTAAGCGCTATCACGCCATGCTCCGAATCTCCACTTGAGTGGGCAGTCAGACCTTGTACTTTCTGAGCAATGTTAAAATCGATAATTTTCGGCGTACCATCTCTGCATACCAGTATATTTTCAGGTTTCAGATCACCATGCAGCACTCGATTCTGGTGCGCATGTTCAATGGCTAAACAGATGTCTCGAAACAACATCAGTTTTTGATCAAAGCTTAGCGCTTGAGTTTTCAGGTAGTGATTCAGACTGATCCCATCCACAAACTCCATCACTATGTATACGGAACCTTGATAGATACCAGCGTCATAGACCTTAGCAATGTTGGAGTGACTAAGACTTGCCAACAATTGGGCCTCCGAAAAAAGCGTCTCCTTTCCTAAAAGCCCCAAGACTTCGGGGTGAAAAAACTTTATCGCATACTGATGATGGAACAGTGAATCATGCCGTTTGGCGTAGTAAACCGATGCGAATCCGCCCCTTCCTAACTCGTGGCCGATGAGATAACGATCGATGTATTCGCCTTCAAAAGAAGTGGGTATTGGAGTACTTGAAGATAAATGTTCTTCTAGCGCGTCAATGACCGAGTCGCCGTTCGCGCACTTGAGCAACTGATCAACCTTCTGGGCCAGTTCAGGGGAGTGATTTCGGATATCAGTAAGAGCAGAGTTTCGCTCTAGAGTGCATTTATCAATCAATTGATAGAAGAGTTGGGTACTACTGAGGTTAAAGTCCATTTTAAGTATCAGTTGTTATAGCCACTGGTTTTATATCCCAGAACTTTTAACCCTATCAATTGCGGGGAAATAACTTGATACAGTTTGTAGGCTCTTGAAAAGAAATGTTGTTTTTATCATTGATTTGAACAATAACAAAGTGACGAACCGCTAAGGCACAAATATACTAGAGCCCAGAATGCAAAAAACCCGACAACTCAATGAGCTATCGGGTTTCTCTAAATAAATGGCACGCCCTGTAGGATTCGAACCTACGACCACATCCTTAGAAGGGACGTGCTCTATCCAGCTGAGCTAAGGGCGCGCTACAGGGAAGAATTATACGAATTCGAATCAGTAAAGCAACGGCTTTATCTAACATTCTGATCTAAGTGAGTAAAAAAAGGGCAAAGCCATTACAAGTGTTGAAAATTAGACCAAAGCAAACGTTTGCTTGATGGAAATCAAAAACGTTTTCTGGAATAATGCGCCAAAAACATCAGCCACTAACTTGAATATCAATACTAAGGAAATTCATGACTGCTCAAAATATTGATGGAAAGCTAATTTCTCAAACCGTTCGTTCTGAAGTTGCTGCGCGTGTAAAAGCACGTACTGAAGCAGGTTTGCGCGCTCCGGGCCTAGCGGTTGTTTTAGTGGGTGAAGACCCAGCTTCTCAAGTTTATGTAGGAAGCAAACGCAAAGCGTGTGAAGAAGTAGGTTTTGTGTCTAAGTCTTTTGACTTACCAGCGACCGCAACAGAAGAAGAGCTATTAACGCTAGTTGACCAATTGAACGAAGATCCAGAGATCGACGGCATTCTTGTTCAACTGCCACTGCCTGCAGGTATCGACAGCACACACGTACTTGAGCGAATCACGCCAGAAAAAGACGTTGATGGCTTCCACCCATACAATGTTGGCCGTCTAGCGCAACGTATTCCTAAGTTACGTTCTTGTACACCAAAAGGTATCATTACGCTGCTTGACCGCTACAACATCGATCTGCGTGGTAAGCACGCTGTAGTTGTTGGCGCATCAAACATCGTGGGTCGCCCTATGACTCTAGAACTGCTTCTAGCGGGCTGCACTACGACGACTTGTCACCGTTTTACCAAAGACCTAGAAGGTCACGTTCGCCAAGCTGATGTTGTGGTGGTTGCCGTGGGTAAACCTAACTTCATCCCGGGTGCGTGGATCAAGAAGGGTGCAGTTGTGGTCGATGTTGGTATCAACCGCCTAGAATCAGGCAAACTGGTTGGCGACGTGGAATATGATGTCGCAAAAGAGAGCGCAAGCTTCATCACCCCTGTTCCTGGTGGCGTTGGCCCAATGACGGTAGCCAGCCTGATTGAAAACACCATGATCGCTTGTGAGCAATTCCACTCTAAGAAGTAGTCATAATACGTCCTTAATGTGTAAACACACTTCAGGACGGGACACACTCAGAATCATCAAAGCCGCGCCATCTGTCGCGGCTTTTTTATTGGCAAATCAAATTTCGCTGTCTGGTGGTAATAGGCTGATCACCTCGCAAGGAGGTTGGATTAGTTTACTGATGTCACTCCCTTGCGTGATAAGGCGCAACCTGCCATCACTCACAACACACAACGGAATAGCCTTAGGGTAATGCGCCTGAAATTGTTCATAGGTGAACGCGTCTGTTAATCCTGTGCTCTTTATTTGACTTCCCTGAGCCATCAATGAGCTAAGTTTCGAATAAGTCACGCCTTCAAAGAACAGCGGTGTATTATCGCTACTGTTGATTAGGTGCCTTTCATGTTTTGATTGAGAATACTCAAGCTCAAATACCTTGTTGTCACCAAACTCATCGCGATAGTGTCGACTGACCAAAGGGTTCATCTGCCTATAAGGCGACACGATCATTGCTCGCCCTACTCCATCAAGCTCCAAATAGTTTTCAGCGTGGGCCGATGCTGGGTTGCCAAAGTAGGTATTGAGGTTATCCATTCGCGCCAAACGGATGCTTTCCCAGTTGGTATCGGCCAAGACACTATTTATCTCATGTTGCTGCAATACCTTCGCCAGCTCCCTAGCAAAATGGGTCGCACCAAAAAATAGTACCCCTTCTGCTTTTCCCTGAGTCACACCAAGTTTCTTAGCCCACCAACTGGCCGTCAGGCTTTGAATCACCACGGTACCAATGATCACCAAAAACACCATAGGTACCAACAAATCGGCCCCAGAGAGAATACCTTTCTCTTGCAGCTTTATCGCAAATAATGACGAGACCGCCGCCGCGACTATCCCGCGAGGTGCCATCCAGCTTAAGAACCACTTATCGGCGGAAGTCAGATCGGTGCCAATCCCGCTCACCCACACGCTGAGTGGTCGAGCAATCAACATCACCACCGCCAGCAAACCTAATCCTCCCCAGCCTACAGACAAAAATGCCGAAGAGTCCAAACGACTAGCAAGCAAGATAAACAGCGCTGAAATGAGCAGTACGGTTAGCGTCTCTTTGAACTCGATGATGTCATCCAGATCAAGCCCTTTAACGTTGGCGAGCCAAATCCCCATAATCGTCACCGTCAATAATCCGGATTCTTCGACCATGTCATTCGAAAAAGAGAATGCGCCCAGCATCAATGTTAATACCGCGACATTTCTTAAATAGTGTGGGATCCAATGCCCCTGCAGCATCTTTGCAATCAAATAGCCTACGATAGACCCAAAGCCCAAACCAATCACTAGGGTCAAACCTAGGGCTGACAGCACATGACCTGTTGGATCCGCGGATGAGACGATAAATTCATACACCAACACGGCAAATAGCGCGCCTATTGGGTCGATAACGATCCCTTCCCAACGAAGAATACTGCCTAGCTCTGATTTGGGCTGAATACTTCTGAGCATGGGAACAATAACAGTAGGGCCTGTCACCACAACTAATGCGGCAAACAGACAAGCTAAGGGCCAACTAAAGCCAACAAACCAATGCGCCGCTAAGACGATACATACCCAAGTGATCAGAGTGCCGATACTGACAAGATGGGTCACCATGCGCCCATGACCACGGATCTCTTTAAAGTTGAGCGTTAAGGCGCCTTCAAACAGGATAATGGCGACACCCAATGAGATAAGTGGGAACAGTACGTCACCAAAGATGGCGTCTGGATCAATCACGCCGAGTCCAGGACCAAGCAGCAATCCAACAACAAGCAGAGGAAGAATAGCAGGAAGCTTTAAGCGCCAGCCGAGCAGCTGACAAGCCAAGGAGAGAAGCCCTATTAGAGCCAAAGACGAAGCGATGGATAAGTCCATTTGATCCCCTAAAGCCTGCACCACATCCGTGGCACAGGCTTAATCTGAATATGAAAGCCTATGTTTTTGAATTATAGGCTCTCATTGTCACATCAACTGAGAATTGTTGTGACTTATCAGTTAGGTATCTGTCGATAATAGATAAGAATTATCGCAATATAAATAAGAGTTACAGCGACAGAGCCACACCCGCAATCGAAGCGCTCATCAAGTTCGCCAACACGCCAGCACAAATTGCACGGAAGCCGTATTGAGAGATGAATGAGCGACGCTCTGGTACTAAGCTACCTAAACCACCGATCAGGATCGCCATGGTTGAGATATTCGCAAAACCACACAGTGCAAAGGTGACGATAGCTTGTGAGTGTTCGCTCAGTGCTTCTTTGGCTTCCATTAGCTGAATGAAGGCAACAAACTCATTCACAACGATCTTATTACCAATCAGTGAGCCCGCCACAATCGCTTCGTTCCACGGCACACCAATCAGCCATGCAACGGGTGCAAACACATAACCTAGGATAAGTTCGAAGCTCAGGTCCACGCCGAACCAGTCACCAACTGCACCTAGCATGCCATTCAGCATTGCAATCACGCTGACAAAAGCAAGAAGTGTTGCACCCACTGCGACTGCAATACGAAGTCCAGACATAGCCCCATCTGCCATTGCCTCAACTACGTTAGTTGCTCGTGGAATTTCGACATCAGACTCGATGCTCTCTTGAGTTTCATTTGCACTACCTGGAACCAAAATCTTAGCCATTAGTAGACCCGCAGGCGCAGACATGAACGCGGCTGCAATCAGATAATTTAGATCAACGCCCAGAGATGCGTAGCCGACTAGTGTGCCACCCGCTACAGACGCTAGGCCACAGGTCATCACAGCAAACAGCTGAGAATCCGTCATATGCTTTAGGTAAGGCTTAACCACCAATGGCGCTTCAATCATGCCGACGAAGATGTTCGCCGTTGCAGACAGTGATTCCGCTCGGCTAGTGCCCAACAGCTTTTGCAATGCGCCGCCAATCAAGTTGATCACTTTTGGCATGAAACCAATATGGTACAGACCTGAAATCAGAGCCGAAAAGAAAATGATGATGCCGAGTACGTTAATCGCAAATACAAAGCCACTGTTGGTTAGGCCACCAAATAGGAAACCAATGCCCTCTTGGCCGTAGTTGATTAAGCTCGAAACCGCACCCGTCACGCCGTTAAGAACGTCTTTGCCCATAGGTACGTAAAGCACAAGCAGTGCAAATGAAACCTGAAGTATGAAAGCAAGAGACACCGTTCTTAGCTGAATATTTTTTCTGTCCGTAGATAGTAACCAAGCGATTACTAGAAGAGTAATAATTCCAATTAGAGATGCCATATACGTCAAACCTGAAAAGTTGTAGTAGGAAAGGCGACGCATTGTATAGAGGAAACCGTTTGCGACAAGCAGCGGTTGTTACATGGATGTTGGCTTAACAGTCCATTTAAGCACCAAATATATAACTCATTGAATTAATTAAAATTTTATTGATTATTTTTAATACTTTTTCCATATGGAAACTATATTTTCAAAAACAGCGACAGTTAGCGGTGTAATTCAACGCAAGTTTTCAGATTTTTATCCCAATACGTCGGAGAACCAATGTGCTGTTTCAGGAACTCAATCACCGTGGATAGCTTCTTTGGCATGTTCTTGCGGCTTGGATAGACAGCAAAAAATGGCATGATCTGACTGGCTTTCCACTCAGGTAATACCTGAATTAGCTGACCACTGCGAAACTCCTCTTTAACAAGATAAGTCGCAAGATAGGCAATTCCCCAACCTGCCACAGCTGCGTCTCTTACCGCCTCTGCTAGATCGACAGAGTAATCACCACTAACGGTGACACATAAACTTTCTTGTCCGTTATCGAACGCCCAAGAGGTATAATCACGCTCACGGCTACGATAGATAAGGCAGTTGTGGTCGCTCAGATCCGAAGGGCAACTCGGCGTACCTGCTTTGATCAAGTAGTCCGGTGATGCCGCAACCACAAACTGGCTGTCTGCTAATCGCTGAGCAATGTAGCCTTCCGGCAACTCTTCATTGTTGGTGATCCAAAGATCCAAGCGTTCTTCGATCATATCCACTTTGTAATCGAACAAGTGAACCTCAACTTTGAGCTGTGGATAGAGCTGACGTAACTGATCAATAGCGGGAATGACATGCAAAGTACCGAACGATTGTGAGATACCAACTCGCAACTTACCAGAGACATCATCACGCTGACTTTCCATGTCCATTTGTGCGGCCTTGAGCGTACCAAACAACTGCTCACAGTGCTGATAAAACACTTCACCCGCTTCGGTCAACGTGAGGCTGCGCGTCGTACGCTGAACCAGCTTAATCCCAATGTTGTCTTCCAACAGTGCGATCTGCTTACTGATGTGCGATACCGATACATTTAAGCTCTTCGCTGCACTGGTAAAACCGCCATGCTTAATCAAGGCGTGGAAGATCACCATTTGTGCCGCTCTGTCTGTTAACACTCGTTTGCCCTCTATCTAACTTAAAAACGGCCTATCTAAAATAAGCCATTAATCTGGAACACTATTTACTAAAAAAACAAAAGGACTCCGAAGAGTCCTTTTTAATCTGTTGGCTTATGCCGCTTTGCCTTGGTTGCTTTCTTTAAACTTAAGCTATTTAAACTTAATTCGATCAGCGAGGTGACTCACTGCCAGTGCAAAGTAGTACGAACGATTCCACTTCATCAGTACATTGTAGTTGTTGTAAACCAAGTAAGAGCGCCCGGTTTGGTCATCCGGCATGATCAGCCAAGCTTTAATATCTTCATCAAGCTTGGGCAGTGGGCTGCCATCAAAGCGCGTAATACCCAGCTTTGACCACTCTTGAAGGTACTTACCTTTCTCTTCCGAGCGGCCCTGCATATCTAGAGAGATATTCGCCGGCACTTTTACCTGTCTGCCCCATGTGTACTTATCATCCCAACCTGACTGGCTCAGATAATTCGCCGCAGAGGCAAAAACATCGGCTTCGGTATTCCAAATATCCTTCTTACCATCACCATTCCCGTCTGCAGCATACGCTAAGAACGAGCTTGGCATAAACTGAGGTTGCCCCATTGCGCCAGCCCACGACCCTTTCATGTCCTGAGGCTTAATGTGCCCCTCTTCTAGAATGGTCAGTGCTGCCATCGCTTCTTTGGTAAAGAAAGCCTCACGGCGCCCTTCGTAAGCCATGGTGGTAAGCGCATCGATCACGCGGTAATTACCAGTAAAAGTACCGAAGTTACTCTCAACACCCCATAACGCCACAATAAAGCGCGGTTGAACACCGTACTCATCGCCAATGCGTTTCAGCTCAGTGTGGTGCTTATCATAAAGCGACTGCGCCTGCTTCACCTTCCAAGCGGGAACCGCTCTTGGGATATACTCGTCGAGTGTGAGCTTTTTCTCTGGTTGATTTTTATCTGCTTTTACCGCGCGCGGTTTAAACGTCACGCCGTCAAAGGCTTGGTCGATGATCGATTGAGAGATGCCTTGCTCTGAGCCTTGCTTTTTCAGCTTCTCAACAAACTGTTCAAAGCTTAATTCGTTAGCATGCAATGGAGCCAATGCACTGCCGGCCAACAACGCCGACACGGTAATTAGGGTTTGCGATAATTTACTCAACGATCATTCCTCCCTGAATCTGATGAGTACTACTCTTCATCTTGAGCGTTTTGTTGAGCCTTACGCTCTTTATACAGCTCAAGTTCATTCACTGGTGGTGGCGGTACTTGTAAAAAGAAACCGTCATTTAATAGAGACTCGCGAACTTTATCGATGTTCACTTGTGCCAATTTACGACCATCCATTTTGATGACCATTACGAAGCTAGGTTTACCAAACATTTGCATCAATGCGTCAGGAACTTGTGAAAAATCATCCTTCTTAGGGATATAAAGGTATGTTCCTTCTTTTTTTGAGCTTTTATATATAGAACACAGCATGACAAACCTTTTCTAAATGTTTATGACTACAAAACTCTCACATGCGAGATCAATAGTTTATGTTGGTGAAATATTGGGAACAAAACGTCCATTTGACAACAAGATCACTTGCTGTGCTTGGTCTGGGAATATAACATGATAAACCTAGTTTCAGGCAATGCCCTTTATCGTAAAGATGAAAGAAATTGTAGCCAACCGTTATTGAGGTCCTGTAGTTTTCGATGTCTAGTAACCCAGATCTAAAAGGTAGCAGCTTCACGCTATCTGTCTTGCACTTATCCGATGATAACGTCGAAAATGCAGCGTCATTCCTTCAAGAAAAAGTCGACCAAGCACCAAACTTTTTTGCTGCAGCTCCTGTGGTAATTAACATCAGCCAAGTTGCCGGTGATATCGACTTCCTCCAACTTAAAAACGGCATATCTCAAGCAGGTATGATCCCTGTCGGCGTAACGGGCTGTTCTGATAAACGCATGCAAAACCTAGCAAAAGAAGCTGGTTTCGCTGTAATGACGGCCAGCAAGTCCCCTTCACAGGCTCCGGCTAAGATGGCGCCCACAAAAGTGGTAAGAACTCCGATTCGTTCTGGACAACAGGTCTATGCTAAAGATGGTGACCTATTAATTTTGAGTCACGTGAGTGCTGGAGCGGAAGTGATTGCGGATGGCAGTATTCATATTCATGGCACATTACGCGGCCGCGCAATTGCAGGCGCAAGCGGTCAAACTGAAGCAAAGATTATCTGTAACGATTTACAAGCCGAGCTGGTTTCCATTGCAGGCAACTACTGGCTCAGCGATCAAATTGAAAGCGAGTACTGGCAGAAGAAGACCATGTTCAGCATGGACAACGACGTACTACGTGTTGACGTACTCGCACTATAAAGAAATAAAAGGAAAAAATAATGGCACGCATTATCGTTGTAACGTCAGGTAAAGGCGGTGTTGGTAAAACTACCTCCAGTGCAGCTATTGCCTCAGGTTTAGCTTTGAAGGGAAAGAAAACAGCAGTTATCGACTTTGATATTGGTCTGCGTAACCTTGATCTTATCATGGGCTGTGAGCGTCGTGTCGTTTACGATTTCGTTAACGTTATCAATGGCGAAGCTACGCTTAACCAAGCGATGATCAAAGATAAGCGCACAGAGAACCTGTTCATTCTTCCGGCTTCTCAAACTCGTGATAAAGACGCACTGACCAAAGACGGTGTTCGTCGTGTATTTGATGAGTTAGATGAAATGGGCTTCGACTTCATCATCTGTGATTCACCAGCAGGTATCGAGCAAGGTGCTTTGATGGCACTTTACTTTGCGGATGAAGCGATTGTAACAACGAACCCAGAGGTTTCTTCGGTACGAGATTCAGACCGTATTCTAGGTATTCTGGATTCTAAGTCTCGCCGCTCTGAAGAAGGCTTAGAGCCAGTGAAAACGCACTTACTTCTAACTCGCTACAACCCAGCACGCGTTACCCAAGGTGAGATGTTGAGTGTAGAAGATGTGGAAGAGATCCTGCATATTTCTCTGCTAGGTGTTATCCCAGAGAGCCAAGCGGTACTAAACGCATCAAACAAAGGTGTTCCAGTTATCTTTGACGAAGCGACCGACGCAGGCATGGCTTACAGCGATACTGTAGACCGCCTTCTAGGCAGCCAAGTGGACTTCCGCTTCCTAACGGAAGAGAAGAAAGGCATCTTCAAACGACTATTCGGGGGCTAATCAACTATGTCACTACTAGAGTTTTTTAGACCACAGAAGAAAACCACAGCTAACCTAGCGAAAGAGCGTTTGCAGATCATCGTTGCAGAGCGTCGCAGCCATGACGATCCTGCACCTTCGTACCTACCACAACTTAAAGAAGACATCTTAAAGTGTATCGCTAAGTACGTGGAAGTTGATCCATCGATGGTTGACCTCTCTTTTGAGCACAAGGACGACGACATCTCGGTTCTTGAGCTTAACGTGAAACTGCCTGAAGACGATAAGTAGTTCCTCTTCTAGTTATCACTCCCTATCGAAACGGCTCACTGATTTGCAGTGGGCCGTTTTAATATCTAGCCCACACCCATTCCAACTATGAATGATAACTGGGGGTTATTATTCATATAAGTAGTCGTCATTATCCAAGGTCGATGTTTTTTTGTACTCTTATCCCGTACCCAACAAACGAAGAGCACAACTATGACTTATCTAAACAATAAAATTAAAGCCATCATTCTTACCGCGGCATTTGTTGTTACTGGATGTAGTTCAACTGGAATGGATGCAGACAATGAAAATGCGGCACGAAATAGAGGTGCAGCTGGAGGCGCGTTAGTTGGGGCAACCTTAGGCGCATTAACCGGTGAGCCAAGCCTTGCGGTAAAAGGTGCTGTAGCCGGTGGTGTGACCGGTGGTGTTGCAGGCTCAATGAAAGACCTTGATGACTCTCGCCAAAGTAAAAACACTCAGGTTCTAGCGGATGGTCACTCACAAGATAACCGTAGTGATGCAGAAAAACGCGTCGCTGAACTCGAAGCTGAAATAAGAATTATGGAATTGGAACAGCAACTGGCTGAAGCCAAAGAGAAAGAAACGTCTAACAGCGACGACAAATCATAATGATAAAAAAAGGGGTAAAGCGACGGTGCTTTACCCCTTTCTCTATCTGATTATCAGAAAACCGACTACTTAATCAGCTTATCCAATTTCTCACCCGCAATCTCTAAACGCCAGCCTTGCATCACATCCGGCATTTTTTCTGGATTACGATCGTGTTTCCAAACCCAACTTAACACTTGGTTAAGCTGCTTCTTAGAAGCGATAAATTCCGTTGCCAAACCGCTGTGTTGTGACGCTTTCTTCACTTCGTCTTTTAGAACCTTAAACACCTGCTTGTAACCTGGAAAGTCCATCAGACGCTCAACAACCGCTGGGTACTCTTCCTCTGGCGTGTGCTCTGCCAGCTTCACAATCGAGCTGATTTTCGCACCATGACGACGAACAGAGCGGAAATCAAAGCCCTCTTCTTCCATGCGCTTTGGATTCTTAATCGCAAAGCGAGCCACTGCCCAAAGATCTTGCTCTTTAAAGATGAAGTTCAATGCTAGGTCACGCTTAATCGCTTCTTTTAGACGCCACGTTGCTAGCGGCTTTAGGATCGCCAGTTGCTTTGGTTTCAACTGCCAAGCGCCTTTGATATCAAGGTACGCTTTTTCTGGCTCTACAGAGCGAATACGCTTGCTCACTTGCAGATCAGACTCTTGCTGAGCGGCATCCCACCAGCCTGCTTCCATCACCTTCTCAAGTAACTTGTTGTACATTGGCATTAGGTAGTAAACATCCGCCGCTGCGTAGTCGAGCTGCTTTTGTGACAGTGGGCGTGCCAGCCAATCGGTGCGTGATTCACTCTTATCAAGGTCGATACCGACAAACTCTGATACTAGAGCGGCAAAGCCCGTTGACAAGCCATGACCTAAGAATGCAGCCATGATCTGAGTATCTACCATTGGCGTAGGTGTGCAGCCAAACGCGTTTTGGAACACTTCTAAGTCTTCACCACATGCGTGCAGTACTTTTAACACCGAAGCATCTTTAAGTAGCGAGACAAATGGCGTCATCTCGTCCAGTGCGATTGGGTCAATCAAAGACAGGGTTTCACCATCAAATAACTGAATCAAACCTAATTGCGGGTAATACGTTCGGGTTCGAACAAACTCCGTATCAAGCATAACAACATCGGCTTCACGGGCTTGCTGACATACACGTTCAAGGTCTTTCAATTGGGTAATGATTTGATAGTTCACAAAAACTCTCACTGGTTGAATTTATCTGCCGGATACAAAAATGCCGACAATCACTGTCGGCATTCTATCACTAATTTAAGACTACCGCTTAGTTTAAGCGGTATGACCATCAGTTATTCGCTGGCACGCTTCGCAAGCTCAGCATCGTTCTCTTCACGTAATACACGACGCAAGATCTTACCTACGTTGGTCTTAGGCAGTTCATCACGGAACTCAACCAATTTTGGCACCTTGTAACCAGTTAGGTGTTCGCGACAATGTGCAATCACGTCTTCTTTAGTTAGGCTTGGGTCGCGCTTCACAACGTAGATCTTAACCAATTCACCCGAGACTTCATGAGGTTGACCGATAGCCGCAACTTCTAGCACTTGACCATGTAGCGCAACCACATCTTCAATCTCGTTCGGGTAAACGTTAAAGCCAGACACAAGAATCATGTCTTTCTTGCGGTCAACAATGTGTAGCAGGCCCTCATCGTCAAACTTCACGATGTCACCTGTTGATAACCAACCGTCATGATCGATCACTTCTTTAGTCGCTTCAGGACGCTGCCAGTAGCCTTGCATCACTTGTGGACCACGAACTTGCAGTTCACCGACTTGGTCGTTGGCTACCACATTACCTTCGTCATCAATGATGCGAACATCGGTCGAAGGTACCGGCAAGCCGATAGCACCGGTGTAATCTTTTAGATCGTAAGGGTTACCTGTCACCAATGGAGAACACTCCGTTAGGCCATAACCTTCTAATAGGTGAATACCTGTCGCTTTCTTCCATTGCTCGGCAACAGCGCGTTGAACCGCCATACCGCCACCAACAGATAAGCGCAGGTTGCTGAAGTCTAGTTCATGGAAGTCTTCGTTGTTCACAAGTGCATTGAACAGCGTATTTACACCCGTAATCGCCGTGAATGGTACTTTCTGTAGCTCTTTGATGAAGCCCGGAATATCGCGAGGGTTAGTAATCAGTAAGTTACGACCACCCATTTCTACGAACAGTAAGCAGTTCACTGTCAGTGCGAAAACGTGGTAAAGCGGCAGTGCTGTTACAACCAGCTCACGACCTTCTTGCAGAACTGGACCATAAGCCCCTTTCGCTTGTAGAACGTTCGCGATCATATTGCGGTGCGTTAGGATTGCGCCTTTCGCCACACCCGTTGTACCACCTGTGTACTGAAGGAAGGCGATATCATCACCAGACATAAATGGTTTTACATACTGTAGACGGCGGCCTTTATGCAGCGCCTTACGGAACGAAATAGCACCCGGCAGATCGTACTTAGGTACCATGCCTTTAACGTATTTCACCACGAAATCGACAATCGTACCCTTCGCGCGCGGCAGCATTTGGCCAAGGCTCGTCAGTACCACGTGTTTCACTGGCGTGTTATCGACAACTTTCTCCAGTGTGCTCGCAAAGTTCGAGACGATAACAATCGCTTTTGCGCCAGAGTCATTCAGTTGATGCTCAAGTTCACGTGGCGTATACAGAGGGTTTACGTTAACTGCAATCATACCAGCACGCAGCACACCAAATAGAGCAATTGGGTATTGCAGCAGGTTTGGCATCATCAGAGCGACACGATCGCCCTTCTTCAGCTTCAGATCATTTTGTAGGTAAGCGGCGAATGCGCGGCTGCGCTCTTCAAGCTTGCGGAAAGTCATGATAGAGCCCATGTTTTCGAATGCAGGTTGGTCAGCGTACTTCTGTACTGACTGCTCGAACATTTCAACTAAAGATGGGTACTGATCTGGGTTGATCGTTTCTGGTACGTCACTTGGATAACGTGAAAGCCAAGGTTTATCCACGATGTTACTCCTCGTTTATCAGCTGACGACTGTTTCGCCGCTATTTATCATGGCGATATTACAGCACAGCTTTAGTGCATGAGCACTAAAAGGCTCAAACACTTGTTTAAATTTTGTTAACTACACCAAGAATTAGTTCAGAAACTGACTCTGGGTTCTCTAAATGACAATGATGTCCGCCTGAAATCATCTCGATAATTGGGGGATTTTGAGTAGATTTGTAGCGATTATGCTGTAAATCCTTAAATCCTTCATTCCCCAAAATTATCAATTGAGGGCATTCTATCGCCTCATTTATCGCATCGGCGTGCGCCTGAGACATCCTATAAACCGAATCACACTTCAATTTTGGGTCGCTGCGCCACTGCCAAACGCCCTCAAATTGTTCAATTCCCCGAATCACAACAGGGGCGATCAAGTTTGGTGCAATTTGATTAGCATGAGATCTCAGTTTAATGGCGTCCTCTAGACTGGCTAATGGACGTGAAGGCTTTCGTCGCTGTCTTTGACGACTGAGTACCCCATCTCGCAAACGAGAGACTGCTGCTTGGGGAGCTTCAGAAAGAGGTCCATGACCTTCAATTTGGATTAATCCCGACACCATTTCAGGAAAGGCGGCACTATAGCAACTTGCGATCAATGCACCAAGCGAATGTCCTACTAGTACCAGTCTGTTTGGCGATAATTTACCCACCAACTGATGTAAATCATCGATGTAGTCATGAAAAGGGTAATAACTGCCGGCTTTGTGCGAGGAGTGTCCATGCCCAAACAGGTCGATAGCCACGAGGTGATAGTGGTTCGATTGAGTATGCATTGCCTGCATTAAGGAGGTGAAACTGGCAGCGTTATCTAGCCACCCATGAACAAAAACGACCGTCAATGCGGCCGTTTCGAGGTTTCCAAGCTCTTGGTACACCATAGTGCCACTCGGAAGTGAATAAGATTTTTCAATCATCCGTTGTGATCAGTCCTTAATCTTAAATATCCAGATGAGATGTTAAATCACCGGATTACTCGACGTCTTGTACCACTCGGCCTTGTCTTGGCATGGTGTGGAAGCTACGACAATGTAGGCTGCGGCACGAGTAATAAGTCGGTGCGAAATCGTTCACAATCACACGCTCTGTGATTTGCCATAGGCGCTGATTATCGACATTCATTACTGGGAAAGTATATGGGAACTCACCAATCTTGCCGTCTTCTGAACCTGCAGATTGGCCAACAAACGTCACCAAACGACCTTCAGCAAAACTCAGTGGCTCGACATAGCCATCTACGTAAGCAACAAAACGACCGCTTGGCTCTGCATCGAGATCAGGCTTACCGCTGCTAGAAATTGGCATGTTAACCACTTCTACACGTGATTTATCTTTAAGGTTAGTTACCTTGGCAATCACACCGCCCAAACGCACGTCTTTGGCATCAGGAAGTTGATCTACCCACTGTTGATAATCTGTAATGACTGGTTCTGAAGAGGCTTCAAGTTCGGTCGGTAGCGATGAACACCCAACCAATAAGACTGAGAATAAGCCAAGAGCAAAAAGGCGTAGCTTTGCAGGGGAAATCGACATGGTTCTAACCCTTAAATAGAAGATAAATTGGTGTTTTTATATATAAATATCGACACCGATGAGTCTTGCAAGTTCCTCTTTTTTCGCCTGATTCATAACATCCATATACTCTTCCATCGCTTTTCGCCCACGCCCTTCTGGAAGGTCGTACTGGACTTGAGCACGGTGAATATCCGATTCTTGAACGTGACGAATAGAGTGCGAGACAGCATTGGCGACCTTACTGGGTTGCCCCACTGAGGTCTTTGCATCGGTTTTCTTTACCTGATTCTTCTTGTTGGTGCGATTGGTCTTAGATGTATTGCCTATCGCTGAAGGAGGTAAACCATTAATTGATACCATTCACTCAATCTCTGCCTCGGTATGACTCTAAATATGCGCTATTTAGAGTCATGGGTTATCAGAACCTTGTAAAAGTTATGACGTTTTTTTATTAATAACTCAAAAGCTTATTTACAGCTCGAGAAACTATTCACGACCAGGAAGCTTTTTCCACGCCACTTTATCACGCAGATAAACAGGCTCAGACTCTTCAACTGGAACCGCTTTGCCTGCTGCAAAGGCAAACTGAGCGATAAACGCCATATCTTGCGCTTCTGGGTAAAGCACTTCGCTCTGCTTTGTTGTTAATGATAGCGTATCCATGTGTTCTGCGTACGCCGCCCAACCTGTACCCACTTTTGCCCAAGTGTTTTGGTCTTTTTCGATTTGGTTTACAAGCTCTTGTGGCGGAATAACACACTCTTCGTCAACCAAAGACCAGCGACCATCTTGCTCACGACTGTAGCGAGCCCAGTATACTTCGCTCATACGAGCATCAATCGCACTTGCGACGTGGGTATCCCCAAACTGGCGGTAGCTTGATTGCGCCATGGCCTCAAGTGTCGAAACACCAATCATTGGCAGGTCAGCGCCGAACGCCAAGCCTTGTGCAATACCGATACCGATACGAACACCAGTGAAACTACCTGGACCTTGACCAAATGCAATCGCATCAACCTCAGCTAAGGTTAAACCCGCTTCTTTCAGTACTTCATCAACCATAGGTAGGACTTTCTTAGTATGGTCACGTGGTGCTACTTCACTGCGAGAGAAAACCTGCTCTCCCACCATCAATGCTACTGAACAGTTTTCCGTTGCTGTATCTACTGCAAGAATTTTTGCGCTCATTTGTGTCTCAAATATCGTTATCTAAATCTAAAAACAGTGTCCAAAGCTCAGCTAGGATTCGCTTGCTTTGGCTAGAAATTCTTTAATTATCCCTAAGTCTCGGGTGCGTGGAATAGGAGGTAAACTCCCAAGGAAAATGCCACCATAATCCCGAGTCACTAAGCGATTATCACAAATGATCAGTGCGCCGCTGTCGCTCTTATCTCGGATCAATCGCCCCACACCTTGCTTTAGGGTGATCACCGCATCAGGCAATTGTACCTGAGCAAACGGATCGCCCCCTTTAAGCTTACAATCTTCAATCCTCGCTTTAAGCAAGGGATCATCCGGTGCGGTAAAGGGTAATTTATCGATGATAACACAGCTTAATGCGTCGCCCCTAACATCTATCCCCTCCCAGAATGCGCCAGTCGCCACCAGCAACGCGTTACCCAACTCCATAAACTCAGCCAAGGTTTTTTGCTTACTGGTTTCCCCTTGTAGCAATACTGGAACGCTCAACGTTTCTCTAAAGCGTTCGCCGAGTTCGCGCATCATGCTGTGTGAGGTACAAAGGAAGAAACAACGACCTTGGTTCTGCTCAATCACAGGAGCCAACATGCGCACCAGTTTATCCGCGAGTCCCGGACTATTAGGCTCAGGTAAGTAGCGAGGCACACACAAACGCGCTTGTTTCGGATAATCAAACGGGCTTGGCAGCGAAAACTGCTGACTCGGTTTTAAACCAAGACGAGAGGTAAAGTGGTCAAAGTCATCCGATACCGCGAGCGTTGCCGATGTGAAGATCCATGCTCCGGGTTTGAGCTCAATCTGTTCATGGAACTTATCCGCCACTGACAGCGGTGTAATGTGCAGTGCAAAATGACGAGGAGTCGTATCGTACCAATATGAATAACCGGTAATTGAGACATCACAAACTCGCTCGATACGAGCCTTAATCAAAGTGGCACGCTCAAACGCGGTATCTAATAATTGGCTACGCCCAAGAGCCAGCTTAAGAACATCAACCGCCAACTGCAGAGCGTCTTGCATGCGCACCAGTTCACGAGCAATCGATTCAGACTTCAGAGCTTCACGCCAATTGCCTCGAAAGCCAGTATCACCCAAAACAATCCTCAAGTCAGATGCTGCCTGGACAAGCCTATCACCCACTTTTTGTAGCTGGCGCATATCCTTGGCTTCAGTGCGATAGCCAATCTCAATGTCTTTTGCGAGTTCGTGGATCTGACGGCTCGATACTGACTGACCAAAATACTCACTCGCAATATCTGGCAGTTGATGGGCTTCATCGAAAATAAACACGTCTGCATCAGGGATCAGCTCACCGAAGCCGGTTTCTCTAATTGCTAAATCTGCCAAAAACAGGTGATGGTTTACCACCACCACATCGGAATCCATGGCTTTTTTACGCGCTTTAAGCACAAAACAGTCGGTATAACTTGGGCACTCTTTACCCAAGCAGTTGTCGTTAGTTGAGGTAATTGTCGGGATAATTGGGCTGTCTTCAGCGATATCATCACAATCGCCAAGGTCACCCGTTTGCGTTGACGACGACCAACTGCGCACTTTCACCAACTGTGCAAGTAGCGTTGGGTCGGTATGGGTGCCGTGGCTTTCAACCATCTGACGACTGAGTCTGTCCAAACACAGATAGTTAGAGCGACCTTTTAGCAATGCAACTTGCCCGTAGAAACCGAGCGCATCGGTCATTAACGGAAGGTCACGGTGAAAAAGCTGCTCTTGGAGGTTTTTGGAACCCGTACTAATGATGGTTTTCTTGCCGCTCAATAACGCCGGCACCAAGTAAGCAAAAGTTTTGCCGGTACCCGTCCCAGCTTCGACCACCAGCTGGCTTTGATCTTTGATTGCATTGGAAACCGCCTCAGCCATATCAAGCTGAGCTTGTCGTGGCTGAAACCCCGGAATCGCTTTACCTAGCGCGCCATCAGCAGAAAACGTTTTGGATATCATAATTTACGAGCTTGAAGAAAACCGTGTACGAGTTGAGAAATTCAGAGAGCGAAGTATGGCAGGTTTGGTGAGCCGGCGCGAATCAAGAATGCATCCGCACCGGAGGTGTTTCGTTTAGGCTCGAGAATGATCCGAGATTAAGCCCAAAGAAATCTATTTACGATTCAGATAACGAGAGAGCCATGGCGCGCCTTCAAATGCGGGCTCTGGCGTTTGTAAGGTCTTAACGGCATTCGATGGCGACGTCTTACTGTCCCACATTTCGTCCAGTACGTTGTCATCAAGTTGAGCATCACCCATTAGTGAACTAACGCGTTTACAGTAGAGTTTTTTTGCCAATAGCTCTTTGTCCATAAGTCTTACCTCTGTTGGTGTAAAGCGGATGTTCAACCCCAGCGTATCAAGAACGGCGGCTGGAGTTAGAGACAAACCATGCCGATGGTTATCTTGGTAGATATTTATGAAAGCGATAATTCATCGGTATATTTTGTTGAAACCAACTTGATAATAGATTAATTATAACGGTGATATTGCGGCTCAGTTCACCGTTCGACAGGCTGTATAAATTTTTGAAGAATAAAAATATTTCATGGAAGTAAGATGGAAATGGAAAAGAAAACACTGCTCACGCATTGCACGGATGCGCCGGGTCTGATCTCTAAGATCACCAACATTTGTTATAAACACCAACTCAACATCGTACACAACAACGAGTTCGTAGATAACACCAGCGGCCACTTCTTTATGCGTACTGAGCTTGAAGGGTATTTCAATGACGAAACCTTTCTTGCCGATTTAGACCAAGCTCTGCCAGAAAATGCTAAGCGCAAGCTAATGGGTTCATCACGCAAACGTATTGTAGTGCTAGTGACCAAAGAAGCGCACTGTCTAGGTGATATTCTGATGAAGAATTTCGATGGTAGCTTAGATGTTGAAATTGCCGCGGTTGTCGGTAACTACGACATTTTGCAAAGCCTCACCGAGCGCTTCGATATCCCATACCACCACGTTTCACACGAAGGTCTTAATCGTGAAGAGCATGAACAGAAAATGTTGGAAGTGATTGACCAGTATCAAGCGGACTACCTAGTTTTAGCTAAGTACATGCGTGTACTGACTCCGGGATTTGTTGAAAAATACAACCATAAGATCATCAACATTCACCACAGCTTCTTGCCTGCTTTCATTGGTGCCAAGCCATATCAGCAAGCGTATGAACGCGGCGTGAAGATCATTGGTGCAACGGCACACTTCGTGACTAATGACTTGGATGAAGGTCCAATTATTAAGCAAGACGTAATCCCGGTGGATCACAACTTCAGTGCGAAAGATATGGCTCAAGCGGGTCGTGACGTTGAGAAGAACGTGTTGAGCAAAGCACTAAACAAGGTGATCAACGATCATGTGTTTGTTTACGGCAATAAGACTGTGATTCTGTAGCGAGTAAGCGAGTAAGC
>NZ_JAHGAJ010000043.1 GCF_030248535.1 Vibrio sp. D404a
ATCTCGAATCTCGAATTACAGCTTGTCAGTCAGTTCGATTGCTTGACCGATGTAGTTAGCCGGCGTCATCTCTTTCAGACGTGCTTTCTCGTGCTCTGGAAGCTCAAGACCGTCGATGAAGTTACGCATTGCTTCGCCGTCTACACGCTTACCACGAGTTAGCTCTTTTAGCTTCTCGTATGGCTTTTCGATACCATAGCGGCGCATTACTGTTTGTACTGGTTCTGCAAGAACTTCCCAGTTTTGGTCTAGCTCTGCAAGCAGTGCTTCACGGTTAACTTCTAGCTTGCTGATACCTTTCAGAGTAGAAGTGTATGCGATGATCGCGTAGCCAACACCAACACCTAGGTTACGAAGAACCGTAGAGTCAGTTAGGTCACGTTGCCAACGAGAAACAGGAAGTTTTTGTGCTAGGTGGCCAAATACTGCGTTCGCTAGACCTAGGTTACCTTCAGAGTTTTCAAAGTCGATTGGGTTAACTTTGTGAGGCATAGTAGAAGAACCGATCTCACCAGCAATTGTCTTCTGCTTGAAGTGACCTAGAGCGATGTAGCCCCAAACGTCACGGTCGAAGTCGATTAGGATTGTGTTGAAACGTGCAACTGCATCGAATAGTTCAGCGATGTAATCGTGTGGTTCGATTTGAGTTGTGTATGGGTTCCAAGTTACGCCTAGAGACTCAGTGATGAACTCTTCAGAGAACTGGTGCCAATCAACTTCTGGGTAAGCAGAAAGGTGAGCGTTGTAGTTACCTACAGCACCGTTGATCTTACCAAGGATTTCAACGTTCGCGATTTGCTTGTATTGACGCTCCATACGGTACGCCACGTTTGCCATCTCTTTACCCATTGTTGATGGAGAAGCAGGCTGACCGTGTGTACGAGATAGAAGAGGGATGTCGCGGTACTCAACAGCAAGTGCTTTGATAGCATCGATGATGTTTTGAATTTCAGGAAGAATCACTTCGTCACGAGCTTCTTTTAGCATTAGAGCGTGAGACGTGTTGTTGATGTCTTCTGAAGTACATGCGAAGTGGATGAACTCGTTTACAGCGTGAAGCTCAGGAACACCAGCTACTTTCTCTTTTAGGAAGTACTCAACCGCTTTAACGTCGTGGTTAGTCGTACGCTCGATCTCTTTGATGCGTGCTGCATCTTCTTCAGAGAAGTTTGCTGCTAGTTCATCTAGAAACTTGTTTGCTTCTGCACTGAATGCCGGTACTTCTGCGATTGCGTCTGTTGCCGCAAGCTTTTGTAGCCAACGAATTTCAACGATAGAGCGGTACTTTAGTAGACCAAACTCACTAAAGATGCTGCGAAGTGCAGTTGTCTTGCTTCCGTAACGGCCGTCTACTGGTGAAACAGCAGTCAATGCTGACAGTTCCATGGTGTTCTCCTGAATTGAGTTTCTAAATTTTGTGAGCTTTATACCAGTAACTTTGCTGTTTGTCACGCATATTGCGCAAACGTTTGCGTGAGGATTGTTTTGGTACAAAGAATAAGCTCGCGACAGTGCGCGAGCTGGTGTATTACATTCTTGCTAAGAGGATTTGAGCTTGCTCAACCATCTTCTTGCGTCCGAAGATTAGGTGGCGACGTTTGCCTCCTACTTGACGCCAAAGAACTGCACTGCGGATCCCAGAAAGAAGCAGGGCACGTACTTTGTGTTGATTTGATGTCTGTTGAAGAACTGAAGGTGTACCTGAGACCTGAATACGTGGGCCAATCGGGCTTACCACGTCAAGATAGATACTCGCTAGGTTGCTTACCATCTGCTCATCAAAAAGATCAAAGTGCTCAGCTTGGCGCTCTGCGGTTTGGATGCGGTCGCCTAGCTGAGACATTGCATCATTGCGACCTGACAGCTTACGCTCAAGTGCCATCAAACTAATGATGTAACGCGTGATGTCGCTGCCTGCAGGAGTACTATCGATACCTTTTACTAGGCACTCTAAACCAAGCTTTAAGTTGGATTCGCGACCAAATACACCCACAGTATTCGCTGGGTTGGTATTTAAAATCGCACTGAGTGAAGCTTCAAAGGCATCTTTATCACAATAGCCGTCTTTTGCTACCTGTTGAACCAAAGCGACTGCTTGGCAGATTCCAGCGAAAGCGATTGTACGGTCATAAAGTGTGTTGGCCACGTAGTAACTCCTAGTTGTCTTCTATCGTTTGTCGTTCGATCAGTTAGATGCGTTTTTCGATGATGCCGCCACCAAGACAAACTTCGCCTTGGTAGAATACTGCTGACTGACCTGGAGTCACTGCAATTTGAGGCGCGTCGAAGATAACCTTGATGTTCTCATCGTCAATTGGAATGATTGTACAAGGAATATCTGTTTGGCGGTAACGAGTTTTTACTGTGCACTTCAAAACATCAGTAATTGGTGCGCGGTCTACCCAGTGCAGTTGCGACGCAATTAAACCTTCAGATTTTAGAAGAGGGTGGTCTTTACCTTGTACCGCAATCAATACGTTGCGCTTAAGATCTTTCTCGCCAACGAACCATGGTGCTTCGTTGCCGCCGCCGCCTTTAGTGCCACCGATGTGCAGGCCTTTACGTTGACCTAGTGTGTGGTACATCAGACCGTTGTGCTTACCAATCACTTTGCCTTCTGGTGTTTCAATGTCACCTGGTTGTGCTGGTAGGTACTTGCCTAAGAATTCTGTAAATTTACGTTCACCGATGAAGCAGATACCTGTTGAATCTTTCTTCTTAGCAGTGATCAGATCTTGCTCTTCAGCGATCTTACGTACTTCTGGCTTTTCTAACTCACCTACAGGGAATAGGCTGCGTGCAACTTGGTCTGAGCTAAGCGTGTATAGGAAGTAGCTTTGGTCTTTATTGCTATCTAGACCACGAAGCATTTCAGGCTTTTTACCTGCATCTAGCTCTTCTTGAGTTGGGAAAGTACGACGAACATAGTGACCCATTGCAATGTAGTCTGCGTCTAGTACTTCATCCGCAAATTCAAGAAAGGCTTTGAATTTGATTTCTTTGTTACAAAGAATGTCTGGGTTTGGCGTACGACCTGCTTTGTATTCTGCAAGGAAGTATTCGAATACGTTGTCCCAGTACTCTGCTGCAAAGTTAATGGTGTGAAGGTGGATACCTAGCTTGTCACAAACCGCTTGTGCATCCGCAAGATCTTCAGCTGCCGTACAGTACTCTTCGTTATCGTCTTCTTCCCAGTTTTTCATGAAAAGGCCTTCTACCTGATAGCCTTGTTGCTGGAGAAGATACGCCGAAACTGACGAATCTACACCGCCGGACATACCGACAATTACTTTCTTTTGGCTGTTTCCAGAGCTGATATCTGACATGTCTAAACACCGTTACTATTACTTGGTCGCAGATTCTAACAGAAAGAGAAACAACGTGACAGATCCGAGACCGGAATCACAGTTTCTTTTGCACAAGAAGTGTGCTGACTTTTTGGATGAATCTGATGAAAGCGAGGCGAGTCGCTAGGATGTCAGACCTATATGTGGCATAGTCGCTCAAAATCCAAGACCTGAGATGAAAAAATGTCTGAACAAGATGAATTTATGCAAGAAGAGCAGTTGATCGAGATTATTGAAAATCAGCTGGAAGATGGCCAACCGATCAAAGTAAAAGAGACGTTAATGCGTCTGATGATGACAGGTCACTCTCGCGAAGATGCTATTGCTGCAATGGCATGTGCGCTTGCTATCGAAGTATTTGATGTGATGAAGAACAATGCTGAATTTAACCAGAAGCGTTACTCAGAGCATCTAGATATGCTGCCAGATCTAAGCTTTATGGAAGGCGAATAAAAAAATAGGCGTGCAAACGTTTGCTATAGTTTGAATGATTGCCGCGCTAAATATAGCGCGGTAGAATCCGCCCCCTATTTCCCCTTGACTTAGACTAGCCTTATGAAATTTCCTGGACAACGTAAATCAAAGCACTATTTTCCGGTTCACGCTCGTGACCCATTAGTGAGTCAATCTCAGAACAGCAAGAAGATGTCTCGCACTCATATTATCGGTATTGACCAAACTCTGGTGGATATTGAAGCGAAAGTAAGTTCAGAACTGATTGAGAAGTACGGTTTAAGTAAAGGCCATTCATTAGTTATCAATGATGAAGCGGCAGAGTCTCTATACCAAGAGCTAAAAGAACAGTGCCTTATTACTAATGAATATGCGGGTGGCACCATTGGTAATACGCTACACAACTATTCAGTATTGGCCGATGACCGCTCAACACTATTAGGTGTTATGAGCCAAGACATCAAAATTGGCAGCTACGGCTACCGTTACCTATGTAACACATCAAGCAGAATGGATCTGAACCATTTACAAGGGGTAGATGGCGCAATTGGTCGTTGTTTTGCTTTGATCACTGAAGATGGCGAACGTACCTTTGCAATCAGTGAAGGTCAAATGAACCAATTAAACCCAGACAGCATTCCAGAGAAAATCTTCAAGAGTGCATCTGCCTTGGTTCTGACTGCTTACTTAGTGCGTTGTAAGCCTGGCGATCCAATGCCAGAAGCAACAATGAAAGCGATCGAGTACGCGAAGAAATACGATGTGCCAGTCGTTCTGACACTGGGTACTAAGTTTGTGATTCAAGACGACCCTGAGTTCTGGAAAGATTTCCTAGAGCAGCACGTGACCGTGGTTGCGATGAACGAAGATGAAGCTGAAGCTCTAACGGGCGAGAGCGATCCACTAGCTGCTTCTGATAAAGCGTTGGACTGGGTAGACCTAGTACTATGTACAGCAGGCCCAGTTGGTCTGTTTATGGCGGGTTATACAGAAGAAGCGGCTAAGCGTGAAACAACACTACCACTACTTCCTGGCTCTATTGCTGAGTTCAACCGTTTCGAGTTTAGTCGTCCAGCACATAAAGCACTGTGTGAGTCGCCAGTGAAAGTTTACTCTCATATTGCGCCTTACATGGGCGGTCCTGAGAAGATCAAGAACACCAATGGTGCGGGCGATGCTGCTCTTTCTGCTTTACTGCACGATATGGCTGCTAACAAGTACCATAAAGAGAACGTGCCAAACTCCAGCAAGCACCAACACTCATTCTTAACCTATTCTTCATTCTCTCAAGTTTGTAAGTATTCAAACCGCGCGAGTTATGAAGTGTTGGTTCAGCACTCCCCACGTTTATCTCGCGGCCTCCCTGAGCGCGAAGACAGCTTAGAAGAAGCATACTGGGAGCGTTAATCGCTGGCTACTAAAGTCGCCAAATCCTATCTATAAAACCTCAAGCACTCGCTTGAGGTTTTTTTATTTTTATAAACAATCAAATTGCCGAATTGGCTTAGCCAATGGTGCGGGAAATAAAAATAAAGCAGAATCTCAATAATGTGACGATGTTTTGTATTGACACTTAAGTTTCAAAAGCCTCATTTCACTCAGATATAGCATGCAGCCTTCAAGTGATTATTATGTGCGTGTATATACATAATATTAATAGGAGTATTTAGAGCTAAAGTGACTTATTGATGAGTGCATTATTCTAAATGGTGGTAAATGGAACGCTGTTCACAGATGGCGTTTGCTTTGGAATATCAATCAAGGTTGGATAACAGAAAGGGTATGAACTGAGGACTCTAATTAACAGTATTTGTCGTCAGTTTATTGATAAGCTTCGGCAACTTGATAATCGAAACATTTTCGTAATTGTTGCTTTTAATCATCGAACCGCTATTAACTATCGATTTGCTCTTAACTATCGAATAGGGGCTTACACATCTGGACTTTACTCACCCCAAAAGGTTTAGCGTCAATTTGGAGTCGTCTCTTAATATAAATACTAACAACTGAGTCTGTAGCACATAGAGAAAGTGACGTATGGGTGCATTATCTATTTAACGGAAGATGTCTCGGATGATTATCGGGTGCCTCGACCTTAAGGTTACATACACTTGCCTGAACAGAAGGGTATGAACAAGAGTGCTTTGGCCTAGTCTCGCTGGCTAAGGAAAAGCTCTAGAGGTCATCGGCGTAAATAGCACTTAGGGGGCAACAGCAATCGGACGTTAAGAGGAATGTGAGGTAATCAACTGGTGCGAGATATAACTGCTTTGCTTGGTACAGATAAAAATAAAGGCCTATCGAGATAGGCCTTTATTATATGAATTTGATTGCTAATTATTAGATAGCGAAATCTTCTAGAGATTTACCAGAATCAAGTTCTTGTTGGATTGCAGAAGGTGTACGACCTTGACCAGTCCAAGTTTTTTCTTCGCCGTTTGCATCAACGTACTTGTATTTAGCAGGACGTGGAGCACGCTTAGATTTAGTGCCTTTTGCTTTTGATTCACCAGAAAGGGCAGCAATTAGATCAGCAACGTCGATACCGTCTTTTGCAATTTGGTCAGCGATTGCTGCCAATTTTGCTTCTTGTTCAGCACGCGCAGCACGTTCTTCAGCTTCAGATTCTTGACGTTCTTGTACAACAGTAGTCAGTTTGTCTAATGCTTCCTCTAGTTGCTCAAGAGTTAATTCACGTGAGAATGCACGAAGGCTGCGGATATTTAATAGTGTTTTTGTTAATTCAGACATGATATTTCCCATCAAGATAAACTAATTAATCCTCCTAATAATAAACAGAGGTATAAAAGAAAACAAATAGTATTTTTTATCGAAGTTATTTAAATATTAAAAAGAGGGCAGAAAGTTTAGAAAACCCGATGGAAAGCTAAGTTTAAGATATAATAATTCTAGTACTACTCTATAAATGTGATATGTGACTAATGGAATAGGGTGGTGGTTATGTTGTGAGCACCTTGACTATTTTACTGACAAAAAAGTTAGTTTTCTCGGAATGATATGTTGCAATGTTGCTTTTGTTGAGTACAATTGCGGCTACCTGATGCGCTACGCTGGTTAAATTGTTGTTAAATTAAGCTAACAACAGTTAAAAGTGTTATCGCACGTAGAGGTGCAATTGCAAAGAGTAACTCTCATTGGGGTGATGCCAATGAATGGGAGCAAAAGGTGTAATTGCCGAAGTAAGTTGTATATCTAAGCAGCTTGCTGGGGTTGTGCTAAATAGGTACAACACTGCCATAGTCTTAATTTTAAACTATGGAGCGCTACTGTAGGGTTGGGTGAAGTGTTCACTTCCCTTTCGCTTAGTTCAACATGAGCTTGGTCGTCAGTACCGAGTTTGTCTGCAGTAGATCTCTAGCCAAATAAAAATAACTGGTTTTTGAAGATCATGAATTTAATAGATTTTGCAACATCGCCTTTATCATTGCTTCCGCCCCTTGTGGCTTTAAGCCTTGCTATTGTCACCCGCCGTGTATTGGTTTCTTTGGGTGTTGGTATCGTTATGGGTGCTATTTTACTTGCTGATTACTCACTAGGTAACGCAGCAAGCTATGTATTTACTAAAGCATCTGGTGTTTTCATCGAAGATGGTGGCATCAACACTTGGAACATGAGCATCGTTGCCTTCCTTATTATCCTTGGAATGACAACCGCACTTTTAACACTGTCTGGTGGTACTCGTGCATTCGCTGAGTGGGCGCAGTCTCGTGTTAAAAGCAAGCGCGGTTCAAAACTACTTGCAGCTTTCCTAGGTGTATTCATCTTTGTTGATGATTACTTCAACAGTCTAGCCGTTGGTGCAATCTCCCGTCCTGTTACCGACCGTTTCTACGTATCTCGCGCTAAGCTGGCTTATATTCTGGATTCTACTGCTGCGCCAATGTGTGTAATCATGCCGGCTTCTAGCTGGGGTGCATACATTATTACCATTATCGGTGGCATCTTAGTAACACACGGTGTAACAGAGTATTCAGCACTGGGTGCTTACGTTCGTCTTATTCCAATGAACTTCTACGCTGTGTTCGCACTGCTTATGGTATTTGCAGTTGCATGGTTTGGTCTAGATGTTGGTAAGATGCGCGATCACGAAATCGAAGCGTCTCAAGGCCGTGGTTTTGAAGGCGACAACGACAGCCAACAAGCTCACGATCTAAACGAAGAGCTGGATATCGAAGAGAGCGAAAACGGTTCGGTTTCTGACTTAGTGATGCCAATCGTATCTCTAATCGTGGCAACCGTTACTGCAATGCTATACACAGGTGGTCAAGCATTGGCTGCTGATGGTGAAGCGTTCAACCTACTTGGTGCTTTCGAGAATACGGATGTAGGTAAGTCTCTTGTTTACGGTGGCGTAATCGGCCTATTAGTTGCACTTGCGACTGTATTTAAGCAGAAACTGCCTATGGCAGAGATCGCAAGAACAATGTGGATCGGTGCAAGCTCTATGTTTGGCGCAATCCTAATTCTTGTATTCGCTTGGACTATCGGTTCTGTAATCGGCGACATGAAAACAGGTTCGTACCTATCGTCTCTAGTAACCGGCAGCATTGATTACCACTGGCTACCAGTTATCTTGTTCCTTCTTGCTGGCGTTATGGCGTTCTCAACAGGTACATCTTGGGGTACGTTCGGTATCATGCTGCCTATCGCGGGTGACATGGCTGCGGCGTCAGACATCGCGCTGATTCTACCTATGCTAAGTGCGGTTCTTGCGGGTGCAGTATTTGGTGACCACTGTTCTCCAATTTCAGATACAACGATCCTCTCTTCGACAGGTGCTCGTTGTAATCATATCGACCACGTATCGACACAGCTTCCTTACGCGCTTTCAGTTGCGTTTGTATCGTGCATTGGCTTCATTACCCTAGGTATGACGGCTTCTATCGGTATCGCATTCAGCGCTGCAGCGGTGACGTTTGTTGGTGTGTGTTTCGCTCTGGCTTACTTCTCTCGTTGCAAAATGGCGACGTGCAAAAGCTAAAAACGAAAGTTAATCAGTAAACTATCAGGGAGGCATTAGCCTCCCTTTTTTGTGCCTGTTAAATTAATTTTAAGTTTCGTGAAAAAAGTTCGAATAAATGGTTGAAAAAGGGTCTCACCTTAGTTAGTGTGGAGACAAGACAGCAAACAACCTAAGAGCTGATAAGTATGCGTAAATTAGTAATGAACATTCATCACCATCATCACCCTATCTAGTCTTTCGGGGAGATTTACGCGTACCCGGGAGCAAGATTACTCCCGGAGGTTAAGTCAAAAGAATTTAGATTTAAACCCTCGGGATGACAGAGTCTTCCGAGGGTTTTTTAGTTTTAGCACTTTAAATTATTTAATAAATTCAAATATTTGCACAGGGATAAAGCAATGCAGACACAACGCCTAAGAATCGCAATTCAAAAGAAAGGTCGCCTTAGTAAAGAGTGCCAAGACCTCCTAAAAAAATGTGGTGTTAAGTTCAACATCATGGGTGAGCGTCTAGTTGTACACTCACTAAATATGCCAATCGACTTATTATTAGTTCGTGATGATGATATCCCAGGATTGATCATGGACGGTGTCGTTGACCTTGGCTTCATTGGTGAGAACGAGCTAGAAGAAGTTCGCCTTGATCGCCTTGCACTAAAAGAGCCTGCAGAGTTCCGTACACTACGTCGTCTTGATTTCGGTGGTTGCCGTTTATCTATCGCCATCAACAAAGATGAAGAGTACAACGGACCACAAGACCTAGCGGGCAAACGCATCGCAACGACTTACCCTCAGCTACTTAAAGCCTACATGGACGAGCAGGGTGTTGATTTCAGCACTTGTATGCTAACAGGCTCGGTTGAAGTGGCTCCTCGCGCTGGCCTAGCTGACGCCATTGCCGACTTGGTTTCTACCGGTGCGACGCTAGAAGCGAACGGCCTAAAAGAAGCAGAAGTTATCTTCCAATCTAAAGCGACACTGATTCAACGTACTGGCGAGTTTGATGCTGACAAGACAGCTCTGATTGAAAAACTGTTAACGCGTATGCAAGGCGTTCAACAGGCGAAAGAGTCAAAGTACATCATGCTACACGCGCCAACATCTCAGCTTGAGCAAATCAAAGCGCTACTACCAGGTGCTGAAGATCCAACGGTTCTGCCTCTTTCTACAGACAAAGACAAAGTTGCTATTCACCTAGTAAGTACAGAGAACCTGTTCTGGGAAACAATGGAGCAGCTAAAAGAACTAGGTGCGAGCTCAATCCTAGTATTACCAATCGAAAAAATGATGGGGTAATCCGCATGAGAACCGTTGTTTGGCAATCTTTAAGTGAATCTCAGCAGGACTCTGTACTAGAGCGTCCTGCGATTAGTGAGGGAGCGAACATCACTGCGGCTGTCTCTGAGGTTATCGCAAAGGTACGTAATGAAGGCGATGCTGCAATTACTGAGTTAACTGAAAAGTTCGACCGAGTAACGCCAAAGTCTATTCGAGTATCGAAAAGCGAAATCGAAGAAGCAAGCGCACGACTTACACCTGAAATGAAGCAAGCTCTAGAACAGGCATATAGCAACATTGCAAAGTTCCACGAAGCTCAGAAGCCTCAACCTATTAAGGTCGAGACACAACCGGGTGTTGTCTGTGAGCAAGTAACTCGCGCCATCAATACGGTTGGTTTGTACATTCCTGGAGGCAGCGCACCGCTTCCTTCAACGGTTCTAATGTTGGGTGTACCAGCTCAGATCGCAGGTTGTCGCAAAGTTGTACTTTGTTCGCCTCCGCCAATCGCTGACGAAATTCTGTATGTCGCTAAGCTTTGTAATATTGATGAAGTTTACAATGTGGGTGGCGGCCAAGCGGTTGCTGCGATGGCTTACGGTACTGAGACGGTGTCAAAGGTAGATAAGATTTTCGGCCCGGGCAACGCTTATGTAACTGAAGCTAAGCGTCAAGTAAGCAACGACTTCCGCGGCGCGGCAATCGATATGCCAGCAGGTCCTTCTGAGGTTTTGGTTATTGCTGATGAAACCGCAGATGCAGATTTCATTGCTGCGGATTTGCTAAGCCAAGCGGAGCACGGTCCAGATTCTCAAGTTGTTTTGGTAACGCCTTCACCAGTGATTGCTGACCAAGTGACAGAAGCGGTGCAAAAGCAACTTAAAGAGCTATCTCGAGCTGATATCGCACAGCAGGCATTAGCGTCTAGTTTGATCATTATCGCTGAGTCTATTACCCAAGCAGTGGCAATTTCGAACTTCTACGGTCCAGAACACTTAATCGTTCAGACTAAGAACCCACGTGAATTGCTTCCATTGCTGGATAATGCGGGCTCAATCTTCTTGGGTGACTGGTCACCAGAATCCGCGGGTGATTACGCTTCGGGTACTAATCACGTTCTGCCTACTTACGGTTACACCAAAACCTACTCTAGCCTAGGCTTAGCTGATTTTTCGAAGAGAATGACGGTACAAGAGCTGTCTGCAGATGGTCTGAAAGGTCTAGCACCAACGGTAGTGACAATGGCAGAAGCAGAAGGGCTAGATGCCCACAAACGCGCTGTTACCATCCGAGTTGAAAAGCTAAGTCGCGCTGACAAATTGAATTAATAAGAGTAAGTCGTTCATGGAAAAGCTAGCAAGAAAACAAGTTCAAGCATTAACCCCTTATTTGTCGGCTCGACGTATTGGTGGTAGCGGTGATGTGTGGCTAAACGCTAATGAATCGCCTTTTGATAACGAGTACTCGCTTAACTTAGCGCGTCTCAATCGCTACAGTGAGTGCCAACCAAAAGAGGTGGTCGAAGCCTACGCGCAATACGCGGGTGTTAAGGCAGAGCAGACCATCACAACACGTGGTGCAGATGAAGGCATTGAACTTCTGATTCGTGCTTTCTGTGAGCCGGGTGAGGATGCGATTCTTTACTGTCCACCAACCTACGGCATGTATGCTATCAGCGCTGAAACCATAGGTGTTGAGCGCAAAGTTGTGCCACTGACGCCTGATTGGCAGCTGGATCTCGATGCGATTGAAGCGCAGCTTGATGACGTAAAAGTCGTATTTGTGTGTAGTCCAAACAACCCAACGGGTAACCTAGTTGAGCGCAAAGACATCGTGAAACTGCTTGAGATGACTCAAGACAAAGCGATTGTGGTGATGGACGAAGCGTATATCGATTTCTGTCCTGAAGCGTCAACGGTTGATCTGCTTGAACAGTATCCAAATCTGGCGATTCTAAGAACGCTATCAAAAGCTTTTGCACTCGCTGGCCTGCGCTGTGGTTTTACTCTGGCCAACAAAGAGCTTATCGATGTGCTGCTTAAAGTGATTGCTCCATACCCAGTGCCTGTTCCTGTCGCAGAGATTGCGACTCAAGCACTGTCTCAAGAAGGGTTGGCGCGTGCTAAGTTCCAAGTTCTTGATCTCAATGCCAATCGCGCTTACTTACAAGCTGGGCTGATGGGGATGCCACAATTGACGGTATTTGACGGTTGGGGTAACTACTTATTGGTTAAATTCCCTGACGGTGATGCATTGTTTAAAGCAGCATGGGACAACGGCATTATCTTACGTAATTCTCCAATTGAAGACTGCGTTCGAATCAGTGTTGGTAATAGAGAAGAGTGCGAAAAGACACTTGGCTTTATTCGAAACTTTTACCAATAGAGAACGGCTCTTTATTACGCGAAGTAACTAGATTGATTTGGCTTAGACGCGATTGTCTAAGCCACAAGATTTAAATTTAAAAGGAAGTTCCAGTGAGTAAACAACAGAAAATATTATTCATCGACCGTGACGGCACCTTAATTGTTGAGCCACCTGTCGATTTCCAAGTAGACCGTTTAGATAAACTTAAATTTGAACCGCTTGTTATCCCAAGTCTATTAGCACTGCAAGACGCTGGCTACCGCCTAGTGATGGTCACTAACCAAGATGGTTTAGGTACCGACAGTTACCCGCAGGCAGATTTCGATGCACCACACAATATGATGATGGACTTCTTCGAATCTCAAGGCGTGAAGTTTGATGACGTGCTTATTTGTCCTCACTTTGATGAAGACAACTGTTCGTGCCGCAAGCCTAAGCTAGGTCTGGTTAAAGAATACCTACAGGCGGGTAAGGTTGATTTCCAAAACTCTGTTGTGATTGGCGACCGTATTACAGACCTTCAGTTGGCTGAAAACATGGCTATTCGTGGTATTCAGTATAACCCAGATCCAAATGCAGAAGGCATGATGAACTGGCCACAGATCCTGAAAGATCTAACAGTTAAAGCTCGTGTTGCTGAAGTGGTTCGCACCACCAAAGAAACCGACATTAAAGTAGCGGTAAATCTTGATGAGACGGGTGGAAATAAGATTGAAACAGGCATGGGTTTCTTTGACCACATGCTAGATCAAATCGCGACACACGGTGGTTTCCAGATGAACCTATCGGTGAAGGGTGACCTACACATCGATGACCACCACACGGTAGAAGACACAGCACTGGCTCTAGGCCAAGCATTGAAGGATGCGTTGGGCGATAAGCGTGGTATTGGCCGCTTTGGTTTCAGCCTTCCGATGGACGAGTGTCTAGCTCAATGTGCACTGGACCTATCTGGTCGTCCATACCTTAAATTCGATGCCAAGTTTAGCCGTGAGCAAGTAGGTGACCTATCTACCGAAATGGTGGTTCACTTCTTCCGCTCATTGACAGATACATTGGCGTGTACGCTGCACCTATCTTCAGCAGGTGATAACGATCACCACATTATCGAAAGTTTGTTTAAAGCATTCGGCCGTACTCTACGT
Organism: Vibrio sp. D404a; assembly: GCF_030248535.1. Taxonomy (GTDB): domain Bacteria; phylum Pseudomonadota; class Gammaproteobacteria; order Enterobacterales; family Vibrionaceae; genus Vibrio. The sequence goes on from NZ_JAHGAJ010000043.1 coordinate 13,574, forward strand.
CAAGCGATCAAAGTCGAAGGCAATGAGCTACCAAGCAGCAAGGGCGTACTCTAAGGAATGAGCATGAAAGAGCAGAAAGTCGTTATTATTGATACCGGTTGTGCCAACGTCTCTTCAGTAAAGTTTGCTATTGAACGCCTTGGTTATGCCGTTGAGATTTCAAAAGATCCTGCGGTCGTACTAGCAGCCGACAAACTCTTTTTACCGGGCGTTGGTACTGCAAGTGAGGCGATGAAAAACCTAGCTGAACGTGATCTGATTACGTTGGTAAAGCAGGTTGAAAAGCCGCTTCTGGGTATCTGTTTAGGTATGCAGCTTCTGGGTAAACTCTCGCAAGAGAAAGGTCAGAAAGCGGACGAATTGGTTGAGTGTTTGGGGCTGTGTGAAGGCGAAGTTCGCCTGATGGATACCGGTGATTTACCACTTCCTCACATGGGCTGGAACACGGTGAAATCAACACCAGAACACCCGTTATTCAAAGATATTGAAGAGGGTGAGTACTTCTACTTCGTACACAGCTTTGCTATGCCAGTCGGTGACTACACTGTCGCTCAGTGTGATTATGGCAACCCGTTCACGGCAGCAGTACAGAGTGGAAACTACTATGGTGTTCAGTTCCACCCAGAGCGTTCTTCAAAAGCTGGCTCAAAACTGATTCAGAATTTCTTGGAATTGTAATAAAGGATTAGGCAGTCGCTAAGGCTGCCATAAAAGGAATGCACATGATTATTCCCGCATTAGATTTAATTGAAGGCCAAGTAGTTCGCTTATTCCAAGGTGACTACGGGCAAGTAACCGAATACAAAGTTGACCCAGCAGAGCAGTTCAACCTATACCACCAAGCGGGTGCAGGCTGGCTGCACCTTGTTGATCTTACAGGCGCTAAAGACACCACAGCACGTCAACTTGACTTGATTGCAAAGCTGCTTGCTAGCACCCCAGCTAACATTCAAATTGGCGGCGGTGTTCGTAATGAACAAGACGTAGTTGACCTGCTTGAAGCTGGCGCTCAGCGCGTAGTGGTAGGTTCAACAGCGGTTAAGCAGCCTGAGCTTGTTAAAGGCTGGATGGAAAAGTACGGCGCTGAAAAAATCGTATTGGCTTTGGACATCAATATTGACGAAAGCGGCACACGTAAAGTGGCGATTTCAGGTTGGCAAGAAGATTCAGGTGTCACGATTGAAGCCCTGATTGAAGACTACCTAACTGTTGGCCTTAAACACGTGCTGTGTACCGATATTTCACGTGATGGCACGCTTGAAGGCTCTAACGTTGAACTATACGTTGATCTTTGTAAGCAGTATCCACAGGTTCAGTTCCAATCATCAGGTGGCATTGGCAGCCTAGCCGATATCGAAGCACTTAAGGGAAGCGGCGTCGCTGGCGTTATCGTTGGCCGAGCGCTTCTGGATGGCAAGTTCACAGCAGAGGAGGCATTTGCATGTTGGCAAAGCGAATAATTCCTTGTTTAGACGTTCGTGATGGACAGGTGGTCAAAGGCGTTCAGTTTCGTAACCACGAGATCATTGGCGACATTGTTCCACTAGCACAGCGCTATGCAGAAGAGGGCGCAGACGAGCTTGTGTTCTATGACATCACAGCATCAAGCGATGGCCGTGTTGTTGATAAGAGCTGGGTAAAGCGTGTTGCAGAGGTGATTGATATTCCTTTCTGTGTCGCTGGTGGTATTAAGTCGGCTGAAGATGCCGCGCGTATTTTAGAGTTCGGTGCTGACAAGGTATCGATTAACTCGCCTGCACTGGCTAACCCTCAGCTCATCACTGACCTTGCTGATAAATTCGGGGTGCAGTGTATTGTTGTTGGTATTGACTCTTACTACGACAAAGAGACGGGTAAGTATCAGGTCTACCAATTCACTGGTGATGAAGCGCGTACTAAGGCGACTCAATGGGAAACCAAAGATTGGGTTCAGGAAGTGCAAAAGCGTGGTGCGGGTGAAATCGTACTAAACATGATGAACCAAGATGGTGTGCGTAACGGCTACGACTTAGAGCAGCTGAACATGGTTCGTGAGGTTTGTAAGGTACCACTCATCGCATCAGGCGGCGCGGGTGCTATGGAGCACTTTGCTGAAGCTTACAACAAAACAAACGTGGACGGAGCTCTGGCAGCTTCTGTATTCCACAAGCAAGTCATCAATATTGGTGAACTGAAGCAATATCTAAAACAACAAGGTGTAGAGGTGCGTCTATGAGTTTCGCAGCGACAGAAGTAAACACGCTAGCTGAACGTATCAATTGGGATAAAGTGGACGGTCTCGTTCCTGCGATTGTACAAGATTTTCAATCAAGCCAAGTGCTGATGATGGGTTACATGAACCAAGATGCGTTAGCGAAAACGGGTGAAACGGGTCAAGTGACTTTCTTCTCACGCACCAAAGAGCGTCTGTGGACAAAAGGCGAGACGTCGGGCAACGTTCTTCAATTGGTGAATATGTCACTCGATTGTGACAACGATACGTTACTGGTAAAAGTGAACCCGATTGGTCCAACGTGCCACCTCGGCAATACCACCTGTTGGGATGTGGATCCACAAGAAGAGACACAGATGGTGTGGCTTCATCAACTTGAGCAGCTATTGGCTGCCCGCAAGGATTCAGACCCTGAATCTTCTTATACTGCCAGCTTATATGCCCGTGGCACCAAGCGTATTTCGCAAAAAGTGGGCGAAGAAGGCGTTGAAGTCGCGCTTGCGGCGACGTCGGGCGATAAGGCGGAGCTAGTTTGCGAATCTGCGGATTTGATTTACCACCTAATGGTTCTGCTTCAAGACCAAGGGTTATCGATGAACGATGTGGTGAACAAGCTAAAAGAGCGTCATAAGTAAGCTCTCTTTGGATTAATCGAACCACATAAAGGTAGATAAAAGCCCCGTAAACAAACATGTTTATGGGGCTTTTAGTTTTCCAAACCTCAGAGCTTTAAAGCTTCAAGACTTCTAAGTTCCTGTGTTGCTTTTCTAACCCCTGATTATTTGTCATTCCGAGGAGCCAGAGCGACATCAGGAATCTCTTCTCTTAATCTAATCTCTTCGTCGTACGAGTTATCCGCAGCACTTTTTATACTTCTTACCACTGCCACAGATACATGGATCGTTGCGGCCAATTTTAAAGCTCTCTACCGTTTGGTTGAGGCGAGGGTCAATCTCTGGCTCTGGTTGACTTTGCTCTGGGAATTCACCATCGATATAGAACCACAGGCCGTCTTCACGCACAAAACGGGAACGCTCTTGCATGCAGTATTGTGCGCCGTCTTCATTAAAGTAAGCCTTAAATTCCACATACCCTTCGTCGTTATTAGCACCCGGCTCTGCGTTTACTACCTCAAGCCCAGCCCAATCACTATCAATCGACTCAGCAATACCTTCGCGTTGCTCTTCAGCGTGGCAGCTTGGATGATAGGTATTCACCACATAATCTACGAGACCAAGTACGTGTGCGCTGTATCGAGAACGCATTAGTTGCTCAGGGGTGGTTACACTGTGGTGGTCGTTATGTGCTATTTCACAGCACGTAGCGTAGCATTGTTTACTACCGCAAGGGCATTGAGACATGAATCGAGTCCTATAAAAATGGCCTCTAAGAGGCCATAAACGTTGTTTGGATGAACATTGCGGGTAGTTTAACAAAAACTATTGTGAGCAATAAACTCATTTACGCTGTTGTAGGGGAGAGCAGGTCCTGAGCCCAGTTCGTCGCCTCGTCGTAAGTTTGACCCAATTGCGCCTCTGTTAGCTTAAGTAGATTACGAATTCGTGTTGCTTCATCCCAGCGAGCTTGCTCATAAGCGACAACCATCGCTAAGATCGCACCGAGAACCCCTTTGCGATTAACTAAGGCTTGCTTGATCTCTTCGTCAATAGGCACTGCATCCAGCACTTCATGCAGAGGCTGATCCAGCAATGAGTCAAGCAGTGAGAACATACCGGTTAAGAACGCTTGTCCGGGCTCTTCCTTAACGCGCATTTTCTCGATAAGGAGCTCGCATTGTCTTGCTCTGATAACGGCTAATCCGTAAAGCGAATCTGGCTTATCTTCCTTGGCAGAGGCAATCGCCACCAAAGAGACAAACTTACGTAGTTTCTGTTCACCCAAATAAACCAGAGCTTGTCGGAAGGAGCGAATGGTTGTCACTGCGCCGCCAGCAGAGTTTACATAGGTGAGTAATTTATAAGATAGCGTCACATCTAAGGTGATCAGTCGCTCGACCTCATTAAAATCGATCGGGTCGTTAGCAATTTCTTTGCACAATTGAATGGTGGTGAGAAACGCTGGGTTTAAAGCGCGCGTTTGAATCATCTCAGGCTTGCTAAAGAAATAGCCTTGGAAATAACAGAAACCGGCGGCTTTTGCTTGTTCATATTCTTCGTGCGTTTCGACTTTTTCAGCAAGGAACTTAATGTCGAGACCACGAAGGGTACTCATAAACATTGATGCCTTTGCGATCGGCACAAGTCGGATATCAAACTTAATGATTGAGACGTAAGGAAGGAATCGTTTCCAAGCTTTGCTCGGCACAAAATCATCCAACGCAATCGTGTAACCCGCGTCATAGATGGTTTGGATGGCGTGAAGTAACTCGTCTGTTGGTTCACAGTCTTCGAGAATTTCAACCACCAAACTCTCTTTTGGGAATAGGGTTGGGACTAAGTTGATGAGACTAGCGTAAGGAAAGTTAACGAAACCGAGCTTATCCCCAAGGGTGTTATAGTGGGTAGATAAGAAGTGATCGGACAGTAAGCGACTAGTAGCAAGCTCAGGCTCGACTTCTGGAAACGTGTTTTTGGGACCGTCTCTAAAAAGTAACTCGTAACCTATGGTTTTCTTATCAATATCGAGTATTGGCTGGCGTGCTACGTATGAATATTTCACTTAGTATTGCGTTCGGTTTAGTTTTAATAGACTGATAATAGCTAATTCTGAGGAAATTACCATATACAATCATAGAAAGTCTGACCCATAATAATAAACCGTATGAAACAGCGGGTTTAGTTATGAAATCGGTTGCTAAACTTTCTGCTTTCTAGTTCAAACCCTTCTGGAGTCATAACTAAAACAGAGCCTTGTGTGTACCAATCACCCAATACGATTCGGGTTTGTTGCTCTTGTTTATCGTTATCAAAGTAGTGAACGTTGGGTCTATGGGTGTGGCCATGAATCATTAGGTCAACACGGTTGTCTTGCATCACCTTTTCAACTTCCGACTGCGTCACATCCATGATGTCTAGTGACTTGGTCTGTTTGTCGTCTTTGATATCAGACTGAACCTTAGAGACGATCTTCTTCTTAACGAAAAATGGAATACGGTTGAAAACCCATTGTAGCCATGGCTGATGGACTTTTTCTCTGAATGCGAGGTACTTAACATCCTCAGTACAGAGCGTATCGCCATGAAGAACGACGGCTTTCTTACCATAGATGTCGATGACTTCAACTTCATCGAGCAGTTGAACACCCGTCTGCTTAGCGAACCTTTTGCCAACCAAGAAATCTCGATTACCTTGAGTGAAGTAACAAGGGACGCCTTTGGCAATCAGATCGATGAATGCTTGGCGGATAGATTGTGCAAAGTCACTCTTATCATCATCTCCGATCCAGAATTCGAAAAGATCACCGAGTACATAAAGCGCATCAGCCTCTACCGCTTCATTTTCCATAAAAGTAAAAAAGCAGTCGGTAATGTCTGGGCGAGAAGGGGTGAGGTGCAGGTCTGAGATAAAATATGTTTTCATACAGTTTTAAAAAAAGGGAGCGAGTGCTCCCTTGTCCTAATTATTGATGTATCAATGGTGAATACGAATCGGAGGCTGATTAAGCTTCGATTGTTGTACCAGTGATGATCACTTCTTCTAGTGGTACGTCTTGGTGCATACCCATAGAGCCAGTGCTAACACCTTTAATTTGGTTTACAACGTCCATGCCTTCTACAACTTCAGCGAATACACAGTAACCCCAACCGTCTAGGCTTTCGCTACGGAAATCTAGGAATGTGTTGTCGTTAACGTTGATGAAGAACTGAGAGCTTGCAGAATGCGGTTCCATTGTGCGAGCCATTGCTAGCGTACCTACTTTGTTGCTTAGGCCGTTGTTTGCTTCGTTCTTGATTGTTGCACGAGTTGCTTTTTCTTTAAGGCCAGAAGTCATGCCGCCGCCTTGAATCATGAAACCATCGATAACACGGTGGAATAGTGTGTTGTCGTAGAAACCGTCACGGCAATACTGTAGGAAGTTTGCGCTTGTTTCTGGTGCTTTCTCTTCATTTAGTTGAACTTTGATGTCACCAAAATTTGTGTGAAGGATGATCATGATTGTTACCTTACTGTCTTTTTTAATATGAAAGGCGATTCTAGCCTAGTTTGATTGAGTTTCAAAATACGAAATCACCAATAGATAACAAGGAGTTTAGCCGATTTGGCGGCTAAAGGTATTACCTATTAAGTAATGACTTGTTATACTGCGAGTCTTATTTCGATTCATCCACAATATAGATAGAGATCATGTTGAAGATATATAACACACTCACAAGACAGAAAGAGGAATTCAAACCAATTACAGCTGGCAAAGTCGGCATGTACGTCTGTGGGGTAACCATTTACGATCTCTGTCACATCGGTCATGGCCGTACTTTCGTCTCTTTCGACGTAGTATCACGCTACCTGCGTTACCTTGGCTATGACCTAACGTTTGTTCGCAACATCACTGACATCGACGACAAAATCATCAAACGTGCGAACGAAAACGGTGAATCTTGTGACTCGCTAACTGAGCGTCTAATCGGTGAGATGCACGCGGACTTTGATGCGCTGAACATGAAGCGTCCAGACGTTGAACCACGCGCTACAGAATTCATTACCGAGATCATCGAGTTGGTAGAGACTCTGATCGCTCGTGGCTTTGCTTATGTAGCAAGCAACGGTGACGTGATGTTCGAAGTGAAGAAGTTTGAAGAGTACGGCAAACTGTCTAAACAAGACCTTGACCAACTGCAAGCGGGCGCTCGTGTTGATATCGAATCAGCAAAACGCAGCCCACTAGACTTCGTTCTTTGGAAAATGTCTAAGCCAGGCGAACCAACATGGGAATCTCCATGGGGCCCAGGTCGTCCAGGTTGGCACATTGAATGTTCTGCAATGAACTCTTCAATTCTAGGTAACCATTTTGACATTCATGGCGGTGGTTCTGACCTTCAGTTCCCGCACCACGAGAACGAAATCGCACAATCCTGCTGTGCTCACGGTACTGACTATGTAAACACTTGGATGCACAGCGGTATGGTGATGGTTGATAAAGAGAAGATGTCTAAATCTCTGGGTAACTTCTTCACGATTCGTGACGTTCTTGGTCACTACGATGCTGAAACGGTTCGTTACTTCCTGATGTCTGGTCACTACCGTAGCCAACTGAACTACAGCGAAGATAACCTAAACCAAGCGCGTTCTGCACTAGAGCGTCTATATACATCACTACGTGGTCTTGACCTAACGGTTGCACCTGCGGGTGGCGAAGAGTACGTGACTCGCTTTACAACTGCGATGAACGATGACTTTAACACGCCTGAAGCATACTCAGTTCTGTTCGACATGGCGCGCGAAGTGAACCGCCTGAAAACAGAAAACCTAGAGAAAGCGAGCGAGCTTGGTGCGCTAATGCGTGAGCTGGCTGACGTGATCGGTATCCTTCACCAAGAGCCTGAGTCTTTCCTTCAAGGTGAAGCGGGTGATGACGATGAAGTGGCTGAAATTGAAGCACTAATCAAGCTGCGTAATGACTCTCGTGCCTCTAAGGACTGGGCTAACGCCGACCTTGCACGTGACAAGCTGAACGAGCTAGGAATCATCCTAGAAGACGGGCCAGAAGGCACAACTTGGCGTCGTAAGTAATCTTATAAAAAGGGCTGATTTTCAGCCCTTTTTTCTAGCAAAAATCTATATACACCTTTAATTCCATATTCAATTTATACTAAACAGGAATATTTCTGTGGCTCAGATGTATTTTTATTACTCTGCGATGAACGCGGGTAAATCAACAACGCTCCTACAGTCTTCTTTTAATTATCAAGAGCGTGGCATGACTCCCGTCATCTTTACCGCAGCCCTAGACGACCGTTACGGTGTAGGGAAGGTAAGTTCTCGTATTGGTCTTCAGTCAGAAGCTCAGCTGTTCAAAAGTGATACGGATCTATTCCAAGCGATTGCAGCGCTGAATGAAGAAGAAAAGCGCCACTGTGTTCTGATTGATGAGTGCCAGTTCTTATCGAAAGAGCAGGTATATCAGTTAACTGAGGTAGTGGATAAACTGCATATTCCTGTGCTTTGTTACGGACTAAGAACAGACTTCCTTGGTGAATTGTTTGAAGGCAGTAAGTATCTACTGTCTTGGGCTGATAAGCTGGTGGAACTGAAAACGATTTGTCACTGTGGTCGTAAAGCGAACATGGTAATTCGTACCGATGAGCACGGTGTAGCGATTGCAGAGGGTGACCAAGTTGCAATTGGTGGCAATGACAAATATGTCTCTGTGTGTCGTCTGCACTACAAAGAAGCGCTCGGCAAGTAACCTTAGGTCTAAGAATAGAAACGTTAGCGCTAAGAATAGGAAACGGTGGTCTGTGATAGGCCACCGTTTTTTTATTTGCTCGATAAAGAGCTATTAGACGCGTACTGTCTTCTTAAGACTCAAACCCAACCGCTTTGAGTTGCTGGTAAGCTGATTCCACATTATCTGGGATAGGAAGTGCGATTTGAAAGCCGCGTTCTGGGTAATCTTTAATGCGTTCAAAGTCTGCAAGCAGGGCGCCTAAAACCATGTCCAGCGGCAGATCTTCATTACAATAGTCTATCCAGTGTCGCCATTGAGAGGTCACGGTGATTTCGGCATCCTCATCAGGCCATTGCTGCTTAAACGTTGCATAGGTTCGCTTCTCCATAAATGGCTTTTGAACCAGAGTTAAGCGCTTTGGCACCTTGCCGCGATTGTTTAACAGTTCATAAGTAAAACGGACATTTTCGCCAGTATTGCTTGCCTGTGTTTCTAGCAATATAGCCGAATCGGGAACCCCACAATCGCGCGCCACTGCGGCAAAGGCTTCTGCCTCACTTCGGTTGAACTGGCCTTCAGTAAATCGACCTACGCCACCAGAAAATACGATGTAGGGCGCAATACCTTGTTTATAGAGCTGCGCGGCATACTCAGCAACACGGGTGTCGTTACTGCATAATACAAACAGACAGTCAGACTTTGATGGCGTATCACCGACCTTCATGTAATCCCACAAGGTATCAATCGCTCGATGTAATTTAGTCATCTAATGCATCCAAGGTTGAGTTGTATTTGAAGGAGAAACCTAAATTAATGATCTTCTCAGATGAGACTCTCTTGTCAGGTGTATCGACAATCGGTGGTAATGGCTCTTTGCTGTTGGCGCTCTTGAGTGCCGCAGCATAAAACTCCGCCTTGCTTACGGTGTTGGGTGTGGTGACGTTGACGACTTGGTTGTGCAGCTGGGTTATTGCGAAATCAACCGCACGAATCGCATCATCTAAGTGAAGCATGTTGGCGGGAGCCTGCGAACTAACCTGCTTTAACTTGCTCGCAAAACGTGATGGATGGCGGTTAGGGCCAATCAACCCACTGAAACGAAGAATCGTGTAGTCGATGCCAGAATCAATGACCGCTTGTTCTGCGGTTAGCATAATGGTTGCGTTATCAGAAAAAGCGTAAGGGGAGTCTTGCTTGGCTAAATGCAATGCAGCGTCGTTTTCATCAATGGTGCCAGGTTTTTCTGGATACACTGTCGTCGAGCTGACCATGATCAGCTTTTTAATGTTGGCTTTTTGACTGGCCTCTGCGAGTTGGTGCCAGTGTTGAGCATAGGCTTGTCCAGAGCCCTTTCTGAAACCGGGTGGAAAACTGCCAATCACTATTTCAATATGGTTTTCTAACATCAGGGAATAGAGCTGAGAAACCGTGTCTGTTTGCTCACCAAAGTGAAAGGCATGTCCGTTTAGTTGTTGCTCTTGGAGCGCATCGACACCTTGCTGGCTAGTCTTAGTCGCCACCACACTGTGTCCGTGCCTTGATAAATGCGCTGCTAAGGGAGCGCCTACCCATCCTGCGCCTACTATCAATATAGATGCCATAAATCCCTCGTTATCGTCATCAATGATGAATCGCTTAATGGACCAAACTGTTGGTCTCAATCACTCTCTTAAGCCTAACAAACCTTTGTCTAAAAATGAAAATCCTCAAAACGAAAAAACTCCATTGCCGAAGCGAATGGAGTTTTAAGAGATAGAAAGTGGCTTACTTTGCTTAAGTGACGCCTATTTTAGAATACGAAGCAGTTTGTCAGCACGTTCTGCAGTTTCAATACCTTCATCAGTGAGGTAGCCGCCGTCTGGCTGAGTACATAGACCTTTATCGAACAAACGCTGTACCGCATCTCTCATTTCCGGAGATGCTTCTTGATGTACCTTAATGCCCGTTGCGGCACTGCTTACATCAAATTGAAGAAGAAGGTTTAAATCTGCAATGTGTTCAGTGGTGTACTTCATAATTGACCTATAAATTTTGATGTCTTCTGTTTTCACAATAGTGCGCAATGATAATGCAGGCAATAGAAAATCAAGAGAATTGATAACTGATACCAAATTGGGTGTTTAATCAACGAATAGCTTTGTTGTTTGAATTAAATTGGATGAATTATATTCTCTCGAGCAATGAGTGATGTTCATTTAAAGACGCTTGTAATATATTTGATGTCACAAAAATCTAATGGCACCGAGATGGTGTGAATTATATAAAAAGGAAAATGTCAGTGAGAGCCAAGAAGATAGCATTAGTGGTCGGTATGCTACTGGGTGTTGCGGGGTGTCAAAGTACGCCTGCGGAGCAAAGTGGTAATAGCGAAGCGACGAATAAGGATGTTCAAGTATCCAGTGAAGTACGTTCGTTTGATTCTATTCAATCAACGTATACCCAATGGGAAACTAAGCTAGAAGAGCACTCACAATACGCACTGTATGCCCCTGAAAACTATAAAGAGTTGAAGGGTGCATGGGCAGATGCTCAGGAGATTTATGCCGACATCGCAAAAGATCACACGTTGATTACGGACAGTTACTCGATCTTTTCAAGTCAGACATACGCGCAAGCATTCGATGAAAAAGTAGAGACAGTACAGTCTAACTACGACGCGATTCTTGTACTTAAGGAAAAAGCAGACCAAGTATTAGCAGATTCTATCGCACAGATGGATTATCTGAAGCTGCTCGGTGCTGACACCATGTTTAAGTCGAACTACGAGCGACTTTATTCAGAGTACAGCGAGCTCTTTAATTATGTATTAGTAGATGAGCTGGAAGATGCTCAAGAAGCGCAGGTCGAGTTTTTGAACAACGCTCGCGTGCTTGAAGTGAAAGTCGCGCATAAGAAGTACATTACGCCGCTGAAAGAGAAGCTAGAGTTGCTAGAAGATGAAGACTTCCATGAAGTGGTGCCTTTGACGTTTGCTAAAGCGAATTCGCAAATCGAATTGGCTGAGAACAAAATCAAAGCGAGCCCACGTGAAAAGTCGATTATTGAAGATGCGGTAACAGCAGCTGAGTTCGAGCTAAACCACGTTCGTAGTGTTGCTCATGAAGTGAAGCTGCTTGCGAGTATTGAAGACGACAAGTTTGAACAAGCGGTATTAAGTGCAGAGAATCAGCTACTGAGCATCTCTAAAGCGATCAACGACCAAGATTATCGCGACGTTGTGTTACGTATTCAGTCTCAGAAGATTGTCGATAGCGTGAAGAAGTTAAAAAGCTCTGATTTAACCTCTGAACTGACGCAGGAAATTGAATCGCTTACCGCGAAACTGGCTAAGTTAGAGACTGAGAACCAGAAGCAAGCACAGCAATTGATTGATACAAGTAAGCAGAGTGAGCTACTGACCGAACAAGTTTCGAAAAGTGATGCGCATATCAAGAGCTTAGAAGACCTTGTGTCGAGCTTAAAGATTCAAGCTAACACGGCATCGTCTGAATCTGTTGAGCAACCGGCGGTTGATGCAGTGGCTGATCCAGTAACGGAAGTGACACAGCCTCAAGCCGATACGGAAACGGCTGTGGATGTTGAAAATTCATAACCACAAGTCACGACCGTTTCATTAGACAAAAAGCGCCTAACGGCGCTTTTTTGCTTTCTGTTGATCTATGTCAAAATTTATCTTTTGGACAATGAATCAACGCCTTCTTAAGAGGGTTCGCTTTAGTGTTTTTAGCTAATCTATTGAATTTTAATAAGTTGTCTATCTCTAAGATCAACAGGCTAAAAGAGTAGTTCGATGTGGTCTAATCCTAAAGTCGTATGTTTTTAGCAAAATTCTATGCATTTTTTCAATGAGATCTGGATCACTATAATTAGCATCAAAAATAGCACTTGAAATACAAAATAAAAGAGAGGATTATCGCGCTCCCGACGACATGTTTCAAAATGTAAACAACCATGAACCTAAATCAATTTGACTCATTATTACCGCCTCAAATGGCTGAGCGCGCTGCAGATATCGGCGTAGGTAAAGCAACTAAAGATCCGATCAAATCTTTCTTACTGGCTATCTCAGCAGGTATTCATATCGGTATCGCCTTTGTTTTCTATACCATAGTGACGACAGGAGCGGGTGATTTACCTTGGGGTATCACACGCTTGATTGGTGGCCTTGCTTTTAGCTTGGGTCTTATCTTAGTGGTTGTAACCGGTGGTGAACTGTTTACCAGTTCGGTACTGACGCTCGTCGCACGAGCAAGCGGTAAGATTTCTTGGAAAACCTTAATCAAAAATTGGGCGACAGTTTATATCGGTAACTTGATTGGTGCATTGTTGCTGGTGGCTTGTATGCTGTTGACCAAGCAATACATGTTTGACCATGGTCAGGTTGGCCTGAATGCTATGGCGATTTCTCAGCACAAACTTCACCATGATTTTATTCAAGCTGTTGCCTTGGGCATTATGTGTAACGTATTGGTGTGTATTGCTGTATGGATGACTTTTAGCGGTCGAACACTGACAGATAAAATTGCCGTGATGATCCTTCCGGTTGCCATGTTTGTTTCGGCGGGTTTTGAACACTGTATTGCTAACATGTTCCAAGTACCGCTAGCGATTGGTATCAAAACATTTGCTCCGGCAGAATTTTGGACGATGACAGGCGCGAACCCTGCAGATTACGTAGACTTGAATATGCTGGACTTCTTAATGAACAACTTATTGCCTGTGACTCTAGGTAACATTATTGGTGGCGGTATTTTCGTTGGCATGTGGTACTGGCTGATCTACTTACGAGACTGATCCTGACCAATTTATTGATAGTTTTAACGGCTCACTTCAGTGGGCCGTTTTCGATTGTGGACAACCAAGACTTCTCACCAAGCCCTAAAGTTGCTTGAAAAATCAGCTATCCGGTAAAGGGTGTTTATATATCCTTGAAAAGGGGAGAGATGAGGTTGACTTGACCTGTTGATAAGTCGAATGTGACTGGGTCACCTTTGTTGCATTTGGTTATCCACAATTTCTGTGGATAACCTGTCTTAAATTCCGTGAGTAACCCTATTTATAAGGATCAAAAGCGTGATCAAGCATTATTTTGGATCTTTGCTTTTACGCGACCTTCTTTGGTTACAGAAGCTTTTAACGAGAGGTTCAAAGCAACGGCTAATGAGCAGCTCATCATAATGAAGATGGCGAGCATGATCATCAACTGATACTTTATGGCGATCATTGGAGAAGCTCCTCCCAAGATCTGGCCTGTCATCATACCTGGCAGCGTCACTAGGCCTGTCGTCGCCATAGAGGCCATAATGGGTGACATTGCCTTTTGCATAGCATTACGTACAAATGGTGCAGATGCATACCTAGGAGAGGCACCTAAGGCGATTGCCGCTTCATACTCTGACTTTTGCGTCTCGAACGAACCAAACAGGTTCTGCAACGCAACAATGTTACTGCTCAAGCTGTTACCGAGTAACATCCCTGCAATCGGGATTAAGTACTGCGCACCTAGCAGTGGAGTAGGCTTGATAATAAAGAAGCTGATGAAAAGGACAATTGGAATGCAGGTAACGGTTAATCCTGTTGCGACGGGCACTAAAATCAGCTTTTTGGGCAGTTTTGCTTTATCGACGATGGAACTGGCACCCACCACGATCATGATGGTTAACCAAAGAAGGTTTATCCATGCACTATCAAGCTCAAAAAGATATTCAAGATATAATCCGACCAAGAACAGCTGCACTGCCATTCTAATTATGCTGATACTGGCCTCTTTCGCTAGGCCGAGTTTAAAGTGATGATTAATGCCGAAGGGAAGAATCAGTAGCGAGCTGAAGAGCAGCAATTGCCACCATGAGATATCGATTACGTCTTGCATAAAGCTTCCTTTTTTTATCCCTCCATCATATCTGAAACCGAGTTTGAATTCATTTTCTCTGAGCCATATTGCACTGTGCTTTGACACCAAAAATTTAACAAAATTTGCACATAAATCTCGCTGTTTTCGTCTAATTTGGCTACTACTTAGTAGGTAAAAGGTTACAAATTGTTGCCTTAATGTAAGCATTTAGTGTCATTTTAACAAATTGCAGATCTGCTTAATTCTTCACATTTGTTAATACTTTTTAATATGTTTCTTTAACTGAAAACAACTCTGGATGAGCTCAAAAAAGTATTGATTAGCAAGGGTTAAGAGGGGGGATTTGATTGAACCCTACTTTGAGTATGGTCTAAAATTTGGTGTTAGATACTGATGAACTTTAGCCCCTTAGAATGGGCTTATCGAAATTACTAAATACAAAATAGGCAAAATGTATGAGTGATGTTAATAAAATTGAAACTGGCGAAAAACGCTCGTTGGAGTGGAAGTCATTCCTCTTCATCGCAGTGGTTCTCTTTCCTATATTGAGTGTTGCTTTTGTAGGCGGCTATGGCTTCATAGTTTGGGCTCTGCAAGTGTTCGTATTCGGACCTCCAGGTGCTCACGGCGGCATGTAATGCCCTCTAGTAACAACATTTTTTAGACCAAATATTTAAGAGAGCTAATCATGAAGTCATTTTTAGTTAAACTGTGGCGCACTATGACTCGCCCTGCAGTACACATCAGCCTTGGTGTACTAACCATGGGTGGTTTTATCGCGGGTGTTATCTTCTGGGGTGGTTTCAACACCGCGTTAGAAGCAACAAACACTGAAGAATTTTGTATCAGCTGTCACACCATGCGTGACAATGTATACGTAGAACTACAAGAAACAGTTCACTGGAAAAACACATCTGGTGTTCGTGCTACTTGTCCAGACTGTCACGTTCCTCACGAATGGACAGCTAAAATCGCTCGTAAGATGCAAGCATCTAAAGAAGTATTCGCACAAGTATTTGGTGACCTAGATACACCAGAGAAATTCGAAGCACGTCGTATCGAGCTAGCAAAACACGAATGGGATCGTTTCTCTGCAAACAAATCTCTAGAGTGTAAAAACTGTCACAACTACGACTCTATGGACTTCGACAACATGCGTCCTACTGCGCGTATTCAAATGAAGAATGCAGCAGAGCGTGACCAGAGCTGTGTTGACTGTCACAAAGGTATCGCGCACAACCTTCCTCTAGATATGGAATCGGCGAGCGGCATCGTTGGTGAGCTAGAGCAAGTTGCAGGTAGCACGTCTTACGCAAATGGTTCTGATGTGATTTCAATCCGTCACCTACCAATGTACACAGACGAAACGGGTGAAGTTGAAGCCGGTCTACTAAGCCCTGCAAGTAAAGTGGCAGTGATCGACGAAAAAGGCGACATGATCAAGGTTCAGATCGATGGCTGGCGTAAAGCGAAAGGCTTCGGTCGTGTAATCCAAGAAGATTTCGGTATGAACATCTCTACTGCAATCTTGACCAAAGAAGTGTCTCAAAGCGACGTTATCACTATTGGTGAGAAGAAAGAAGATGAGCTAACAGGTCTTCCATGGGAAGAAGTTAACCTAGCGCTATGGATGAAGAAAGAGTCTATGGTTGATAACTTCGATCCAATCTGGAATGCAGCAGGTCAGGCTTACCAGTCTAACTGTTCAACGTGTCACTCACAGCCAGACGAAGCACACTTCAGTGCAAACGGCTGGGTAGGCATGCTAGATGGTATGATCGCATTCGTTAACTTCGACACTGATACAGAAGCACTTGTTCTTAAGTATCTACAGAAGCACTCATCAGATTTTTCTGAAGGCCATCACTAATAAGACGTCAATTGGAGTAACACAATGGCAATTACAAGAAGAAGTTTTCTGAAAGGTGTCGCGACAACAGGTGCGGCATCGGTTATGGGCCCAAGCCTATTAGTGTCGGCGTCTGCATCTGCAGCAGAAACTGACGGCACTTGGAAAGTATCAGGTTCTCACTGGGGTGCATTCCGTGCACGTGTTTACGCTGGTAAAGTTCAAGAAATTAAGCCGCTAGAAATCGATAACCACCCAACAGAGATGTTGAAAGGTATCAAAGGTATTATTTACAGCCCATCTCGTGTGCGTTACCCAATGGTTCGCCTAGATTGGTTGAAGAAGCACAAGTACAGCGCAGACACACGTGGTAACAACCGCTTTATCCGTGTGACTTGGGATGAGGCACTAGACCTTGTTTACCGCGAGCTTGAGCGCGTACAGAAAGATTACGGTCCATGGGCGCTTCACACAGGTCAAACTGGTTGGAGACAAACTGGTCAGTTCCACAGCTGTACTAACCACATGCAACGTGCAATGGCGCTTCACGGCTACTCTGTGAAGAAAATCGGTGACTACTCAACAGGTGCTGGTCAAACGATCATGCCTTACGTGCTAGGTTCTACTGAAGTTTACGCACAAGGTACATCTTGGGAACTTATCCTAGAAAACAGTGACAACATTATCCTTTGGGGTAACGATCCAGTTAAGAACCTGCAGGTAGGTTGGACATGTGAAACTCACGAGTCTTTCGCATACCTAGAACAACTGAAAGAAAAAGTTGCTAACAAAGAGATCAACGTTGTTTCGGTTGACCCGGTTAAGAACAAAACAGGTCGCTACCTAGAGAACGAACAGTTCTACATCAACCCACAAACTGACGTGGCGTTCATGCTAGGTGTGGCTCACGTTCTTTACAACGAAGGCCTATACGACAAGAAGTTCATTGAGACTTACTGTCTAGGTTTTGAAGACTTCATCAAGTACGTTCAAGGTGAAACGAAAGATAAAGTTGAGAAGACACCTGAGTGGGCTGCGGCTATCTGTGGCGCAAGCGCAGACTCTATCCGTGACTTCGCTAAGATGCTAGTAAACGGTCGTACACAGATTCTTGTTGGTTGGAGTATTCAACGTCAAGAGCACGGTGAACAGCCTTACTGGATGTGTGCAGTTATCGCAGCAATGGTTGGTCAAATTGGTCTACCGGGCGGTGGTATCTCTTACGGTCACCACTACTCTGGTATCGGTGTTTCTTCAACGGGCTTCTCAGCTCCGGGTTCATTCCCATTGAACATCGACCAAGGTCAGAAGCCTAAGTACACGAATACAGATTACAACGGCTACAGCCGCGTAATCCCAGTGGCACGTTGGGTAGACAGCCTAGTTGAACCAGGTAAGAAGATTAAAGCGAATGGCGCAACGGTAACACTGCCAGATATCAAGATGATGGTATTCAGTGGTAACAACCCGTGGCATCACCACCAAGATCGCAACAAGATGCGTAAAGCATTCAAGAGCCTACAAACTGTAGTGGCTGTTGATTTCGCTTGGACTGCAACTTGTCGTCACTCTGATATCGTGCTTCCAGCATGTACTCAGTGGGAACGTAACGATATTGATGGTTACGGCGCGTACTCTGGTCGCGGTTTGATCGCGATGCACAAGCTAGTGGATCCTCTATTCCAGTCTAAGACTGACTTTGAGATCATGTCTAGCCTGACCAAGCGTTGGGGTCGTTACGACGATTACACGCGTGGTATGGATGAGATGCAGTGGGTTAAATCACTGTACGACGAATGTCGCGCTTCAAACGAAGGCAGCTTCGAGATGCCTGAGTTCGCTGAGTTCTGGGAGAAAGGTTTCCTAGATTTCGGTAAAGGTAAGCCATGGACTCGTCACGCTTCATTCCGTGAAGATCCAGAGATCAACGCACTAGGTACACCTTCTGGTTTCATCGAAATCACAAGCCGTACTGTTGGCAACATGGGCTACGAGCACTGTCAAGAACACCCAATGTGGTTCGAGAAATCTGAACGTTCACACGGTGGTCCAGGCTCTGACAAACACCCGTACTGGCTACAATCTTGTCACCCAGATAAGCGTCTTCACTCTCAGATGTGTGAATCTGAAGAGTGGCGTGCGACTTACGCGGTACAAGGTCGTGAGCCAATCTACATCAACCCAACAGATGCTAAGAAGAAAGGCATCAAAGACGGTGACGTAGTACGTGTGTTCAACGATCGTGGTCAACTTCTGGCGGGTGCTGTTCTTATGGATAGCTACGCTCCGGGCGTTGTACGTATCGAAGAAGGTGCTTGGTACGGTCCAATGAACGAGAAAGTGGGCGCGCTAGATACATACGGCGATCCAAACACACTGACTCAGGATATTCCAAGTTCTGAACTGGCTCAGGCGACATCTGCAAACACATGTCTAGTCGACTTTGAGAAGTTCACTGGCAAGCTGCCTCCAGTTACTTCATTCGGTGGTCCAATCGAAGTCGCTTAATGCGATCGATATCAAACACTGAAAGATAATTAAACGCCCCTGTAAGCGATGCTCACAGGGGCTTTTTTACATTTGAGGTTGTTAGAGCTTTTATTATTTGGAATCGTCTACGAGCCTTTGAAGGCATTCTATGCGTATAAGCAGGGGCTATGGAGAACGCTCCAAGGTCACCAGTAATCCTGACTGGCAACCTTGGAACGAACGGAAACGCGGAAATGGATAATTGAAGACCGAGATGATTTGCTCTTAAAGCTTGTTCAGACGGAGTAAGTCATCGACATGAGATAGATTGATAATTTTGCCCAAAGCACTTCCCACAATCACACTCAATGCGATCGCGGCGATGCCGGTACTAACGTCGCTGGCAACGAACAAGAAAGTCGCGTTACCCAGTGTGCTGATTAGGGCTGCGACAAGCGCACCAATGCCTAGCTTCCCAGAAACAAACTGAGACATGACTGACACCATACCGCCACAACCCGGGATTGCGGCCATCACAGAAGCACAAACGATTTGATTGGAGCGGCATTGATGTGTGAGTAATTGCTCGTCATCGGCGTTGAGAGTTAGCCATTGGTAGCCCACTAAGCTCAAGAGTGTGTAGAGCAAGGAGGCAAAAGCGAAGTCTGTCATCGTTATGACCGTGAGATCCAATAGCAAGGCAGTCACAATCAGAGCAGCAAGTGGAACGGTAAGAAATATTCGCTTACGAAATAGGGATGATGGCATTGATTCCGTGTTGTGATGTTCTGGTGCGAATTGGATTCTTCGATTCATAACAATATACCCAGTATATAAAGGCTTAGATACAACTATATACGAATAAGAATGATTATCAATTGTATTGGGTGGTTTTCTTACCACTTCGCATACGCAAATAGTCTAACAGGCAGCAACGAAGCGATGATCATTGTCAAAAAATAGGGTAAAGTAGGCGGAATAAAGAGATGCTCTATTAGGTAGAGCTGTAATTTTAGTGTAATAGGAAGAAACATGATTTTAGTTGTTGGTCACAAAAACCCTGATAGTGACAGTATTTGTAGCGCGCTAGTTGCAACTGAGCTTCTTAAAGCTCGTGGCGAAGAAGCGACACCAATTCGCCAAGGCGAGATCAACCGCGAAACTCAACACATTCTAGAAGTAGCTGGCGCTGACATGCCAGAGCTTCGTACTTCTGTTGCTGGTGAAAAAATTTGGCTAGTAGACTACTCAGACCTAGCTCAAGCACCAGACGACGTTGCTGACGCAGAAATCCTTGGTATTGTTGACCACCACCGTCTAGGTGACGTGATGACAGTAAACCCAATGGAAGCGTGGATCTGGCCTGTAGGTTGTACAAACACTGTACTATTCAACATGTTCAAGATTGAAGGTCACGAGATCAGCGAGACAATCGCTAAGCTTATGATGTCTGCTATCCTGTCTGACACTGTAGGTTTCGCATCTCCAACTTGTACTCAAAAAGACAAAGATGCAGTTGCTGAACTAGCAGAAATCGCTGGCGTAACTGACGTAGATGCTTTCATCAAAGCACTACTTATCGCGAAAACAAACATTGAAGGTCTATCTGCAGCTGAGCTAGTAGAAAAAGACCTGAAAGGTTACCCGTTCAACGGTCGTGATGTTGTTGTTGGTCAAGTTGAGCTTGCAACTCTTGAGCAAGTAGACGGCATGATTGAAGCACTTGAAGCTGACCTAGAAGCTCGTTGTGAGAAAGACGGTTTAGCATTTGCTGCAGTAATGCTGACTGATATCACAACGGCTCAAACTCGCCTTCTTTACAAAGGTGAGTGGGCTGAGAAGCTAGTTAAGCACGAGCAAGACGGTGTATTGATGATGGAAAATACACTAAGCCGTAAGAAGCAAGGTTGGCCTTGGCTTCAAGGTGAGCTTGCTTAATCAAGCCGCTGACTTAATAAACGCCTGCTTTTTAGCAGGCGTTTTTCTTTGGCAATAAATTGCATCTCATTAGACTATTTCTTTGGCAATAAATTGCATCTCATTAGACTATTTCTTTGAATAGAAGTATTTGCAGTTCGAAAAGCTCGGGATACACTGTATGAGAGCGACGCACTGACAAAAGTAGGAAACAACAATGACTACACCTCTAGACGAGCAAAAAATCGCAGAAATCAACAAGTACACAGGTGAGCAACGCTTAAAATACTGTGTAAAAGAAATTGTAGCTAACCGTGAAGTGTGGATCTTAACTGACGAACACGGTTGTGTAATGTTGAACACAGAAGACGAAGACTGTGTTCCTGTTTGGCCAAACAAAGAGTTTGCTGAGTCTTGGGCAACGGGTGAATGGTCTGAATGTAAAGCAGAAGCTATTTCGCTGAACAAGTGGCACAGCCGTTGGACAATGGGCCTAGAAGATGACGAATTGGCTGTTGTTGTGTTCCCAAATGAGCAGGAAGAGGGCGTTGTACTTTTCCCTGATGAGTTTGATTTCGAACTAAAGAAGCAAGCAGCTAAGCGCTAATCTGCGTTGCTAACGAAACAGTTCATATAAGGGAGCCTGTCTGGCTTCCTTTGTGGCGCTGTTTAATTTCCCTTCTATTTGATACTTCCTCACCAGTCGCTTTACGATTGGTTTCACCTCCGAGAGAGACATTCCCGCTTGCAACTCTGGTTCATAGAGCAGCTTTAATAAAACCACATCTAAAGGCGCTAGGAGCTCTTCTGGTGTGTGATCGTTAAATATTGAAGGGTAAGCGTGCTCTGAATCATTAGGAAGCCCTAGTGCTTGTGTGATCTCCTCAACCACACATGCCAATAACTTTCCTCGGGATCTCGCTAAATCGACGGGTATTACGATACCTGCAGATACGATGTGACCGCTCGAATCGGTTTTATAACCAGCAGTACATATTGCCGTTCGTAAGTGTTGAGTGGATTTTAGATTGAGCGTTGATTTGGCATCTTTTATCCAGCGTGATTCACGCGTGTATACCCAGACGACATTCGCCTCTGATCGATTGGTGACAAATTCAATTGAAAACCCGGTGATGTTCGCTAAGTGTTGGACGTGCAGCTCAGCGAGCTCTTGGTGAAGGTCTTGGTCGCCAACTTTGTGATCTACCCAAATACGTATGGGTTGGCTCCACTTGGCAAGGGGATGGCTTCCTTTCGTATATTCGCGCTCAAGCGCAACGCTGTAGAAGGCCCGCTCAACAAAGCTTGGGTCAAGCCAAGTCAACCCTGCCGCTTGAACTGGTATTGAACAGCACGCCAAAAAAAGGGAATAAATGTAGAACCGGTATTGTTTCATTTATTCCCTTAATTGTTTGAGTGCTTAACGACTGTGACTAGTAGTTTGGTGCTTTGAAGAAGTGACTCTCTACCAAACGTTGTGTGATTTGGTGAGAAGGGTTCGATAGCACTTCGTGGGTTTCTCCCGCTTCTACGACATCCCCCTCATGCATGACGATGATTTTGTCGGTGATGTGCTTTACGATGCCGATATGTTGAGACACGTAAACGAATGAAACGCCCATCTCTTCTTGCAACTCTAGGAACAGATTGATGATCTGTGAGCGCATTGCCATATCAAGACCGTTCAACGCCTCATCAGCAACGATGATGGAAGGCTGCAGAATCAATGCTCGCGCCAAACAAACCCTCTGCTTTTGTCCTGCCGCAAGCATCTGCGGGTAGAAGTAAGCGTGCTCGGGTAACAGACCCACACGCAGTAGAGTGTCTTTTACACGCTTCATACGCGCTTCTGGCGGCATATTGGTGTTTCGCTTGAGTGGACCTTCAAGAATACGACCGATCTGAATTCGTGGATTCAGTGACGTATTGGGATCTTGGAAGATCATCCTGATCAGCTTACAACGTGTTGAGTAGTCTTTGTGCTCGAGCTTTTCGCCGTTTACGCGAATTTCGCCGGAGGTTGGTTCAACCATGCCAGCCAACATACGGGCAAGTGTCGATTTACCCGAGCCGTTTTGACCGATAAATCCAATGGTTTGACCCGCTTCTAGAGTAAAACTCACCGGTTTCACCGCCTGATGAATCTTCTTACGAAAAAGCCCAGAGCGTGTCGTGAAATCTTTGGAAAGATCGCTGACTTCTAATAATGCACTCATGATTTCTTTTTCTTCTCCATATTCAGCGGGAAGTGACAACTAAACTTATGATTCTTAACGCGACTGGTGTGCGGGATCTCAACACACTGTCTTTGCGCGTAAGGGCAGCGAGGACCAAGGCGACAGCCAATCGGTAAATGTTGCAGTGGCGGTATTGAACCCGGTAGAGATTGCAGTTTTTCTTTGTGCGGTATCCAGTCGTTAAAATCTGGCATCGCCTTGAGCAGAGCCACGGTATACGGGTGCTTAGGCGCGTCGAGCAGCTTAGGCGTATCCGCTGATTCAACCGATTGTCCACAGTACATTACCGTGATTCGTGTAGCCCATTGAGTGATCGTTGTTAAGTCGTGCCCGATCAGAATGATGGTGGTGTTGTGGAGCTGATTCATTCGGCTCAACAGACGTAGAATCTGAGACTGAGTGATTGGGTCTAAGTCGTTGGTTGGTTCATCGGCAATCAATACCTTCGGCTTGGCTGCGATCGCCATTGCGATCATGACTTTCTGACACTCACCATCGGTTAACTCATAGGAATAGCTGTCCATGAGACGTGAGTGGTCTTTAATGCCGACTTTATGCAGCAGCGCAATGGCTTGTTTCTTCCGCCATTTGAAGCGTTGCCACCATTTGCCTTCAAAGGCGTGCGACGGAATCGCTTCAATCAGCTGGTGTCCAACCTTCTCAGAAGGGTCGAGACAGGTAGAAGGCTCCTGAAATATCATCGCGATATCACGGGCAATTACTCGACGACGTTCTTTCGGTGTCAGCTGTAGTAGGTCAATATTGCCCAAGCGCATACGGTCGGCGGAGACTTTCCAGTTCTCTTTACATACGCCAACGATCGCTTTAGCAACCAAGCTCTTACCTGAACCTGATTCACCCACTAGACCGCGAATTTCCCCTTCATTAAGGGTAATACTCATGCGGTCCACAGCCTTCACTAGGCCTTGTGGTGTTTCGATTTCAATAGTCAGATGTCGAATATCTAGTAACGGCATTATTCGATTCCTGCGTTAAGTGCTTGGCGTACGCCTTCACCGACTAAGTTGATGACAATAACTGTAAACATAATGGCAAGGCCGGGCAGGGTTACGGTCCAAGGCGCAAGGTAGATAAGCTCTACAGAGTCACCAAGGATTGAGCCCCATTCTGTACTTGGAGCCTGAGCGCCTAATCCTAGGAAGCCCAGAGCAGTAATATCGAGAATGGCAACGGACAGTGCCAACGTCACTTCTAACGCGACCACGGTAAGGATGTTCGGCAATATCGAGTTCCACAGCAGGTAGAAGTCGTTCGCGCCATCCAGACGAGATGCCATGATGTAGTCTTTCTCAACCTCTGCGTGCACAGCGATATAAACCGAGCGGATAAAACGCGGGATCAGCGCTAAGCAGATCGCGAGCAGAATGTTGAATTCACCAAAGCCAAGGAATGCGACAAAGATGATCGCCAGTAGCAGTGAAGGAATAGACATCACTGTATCAAGCAGGTGGTTTAGGGTACTTGATAACAAGCCTCGAGTCATACCCGCCAATACGCCAATCAAACAACCAATGACAGCCGCAATGAAAGTAATCACCACCGCTGCGCCGAAGGTTAATTGTGAACCAATGATCAGCCGTGACAGGATATCTCGTCCAAGGTCATCTGTACCTAAGAAGTATTCAACAGTACCCGCTGGATCCCACGATGGTGGCGTCAACAAGTGGCCTGTTTGTTCTTGGGCATCATGAGGTGCTAGCCAAGGCGCGGTGATAGTGACGAAGATAATCAGTACCAAGCACCACAGACCAAACATCGCTAGGTTGTTATTGCGGAAACTGCGCCAGAAACGCTCAAACTGAGTCGGGATGCGCTCTTCTTGGTAAACGTTACTTGTTAGCATACCACTCTTTCCTTACTAGAGGATTAATCATCGCGCCGATCAAATCCGATAGGATATTGGCTGTTAAAACCAGCGTTGCCACTACGATAACGCCTGCCTGAATCGAGACATAATCTTGATTCGACAGTGCATCAAGTAGCCAGCGGCCAATGCCCGGCCAGTTAAAGATGGACTCTGTGATGATAGCGAGCGTTAACATACTGGATAACTGAACACCGACTTTAGGAACAATCGGTGGAATCGCATTGCGCAGTACGTGTTGCGTCACGATCTCGCGAGTTGATAGACCCTTAATACGAGCCGCTCGAATGTAGTTTTGGGTCATGACTTCTGCTACAGAAGCACGCATCAAACGAATAACTTGTGTGGTTGGAGCGAGGGCTAACACCAAACATGGCAGTGCCATATGCTCAATCACACTTTGCAGTGCGTGCGCCTTGTATTTACCTTCAGCAAAGAAGGCATCAATGATCGCGAAACCTGTAACGGGCTCAATTTGATAAAGCAGGTCGTAACGACCGCCGACAGGGAACATCTCAAAGTGCAGAGAGAAAATCATGATCATCAACAGCGCAACCCAAAAGATAGGCGCTGAATAGCCGGCCATTGAAGTAAATGAGATCGTAGTATCAACAAATTTACCCTGACGCATGCCCGCTACCGTACCAAGTGGTATACCGATCAGTAGCGCCAGTACGAAGGCAAAGAAGCACAACTCAAGAGTGGCAGGGAACACTACAACCAGCTCATCATAAATCGGCACACCGTGCTTGCTGATACCAAAGTTCAGCGTCGACAGTTCACCGATATAGCTAAGCCACCCCGGCCAGAAATCTTGAATTGCCCAAGGGGAAGTTTGATCCAATCGCAGCAGAGCAAAACCAACAATCGTCAGAATCGCTAGCGTAATAACAAAGAGGTTGATGCGTCTTAACGTATACCAAAACATTACGGCTGCACCTCTCTACGAACTTGGTCGAAAGGCTGTGCGTTGAATGGGCTTTGCTTGAAGCCCGTTAACGAACGATCGTGTACACGGAATTGCACGCCATGAGCCAGTGGAATCACAGGGAACTCTTCATTAAGAATATTCTGAGCTTGGTGGTACAGGTTCACACGGTGTCTCTGTTGATTAATCTCTAAAGCGAGGTCGAGAAGAAAATCGAAATCGGAATTACACCACATCGAAACGTTCAACCCTGCGCGTTCAGACTGACAAGAGAGCAGCGGACGCAAGAAGTTGTCTGGGTCACCAGTGTGACCAATCCAACCGGTGAGCAATAGGTCGGTCGATGCGATTGAAGAGAGCTGAGTACGATCGAATCGATCGTCTGTGTAGAGCTTTAAGCTAATGCCGATATCAGCGAGGTTGGCTTGAATAAGCTCCGCCGTCTTACGCGGACTTGGGTTGTAGGCTCTTGGTTCAAGTGGAACCCACATTGAAAGCTCAAGCCCCGGTTCTACGCCTGCATCTTTTAGAAGAGCGACAGCGTAGTTTCGGTCGTAACGCACCTGTACTTGGTCTTTTTGATATGCCCAAGAGGTTGGCGGCAATAAGGTATAAGCTTTGCTGCCTGTGCCGTAGTAAACCGAATCCAAAATATTCTGGCGGTTGATCGCTAGATTCAACGCTTTACGCACGCGAGCATCGCGCAGGGCAGGGTGCTCAGTGTTTAGGGCAATAAACGACACATTCACAGCGGGTGTTGCCGTGATCTCTAGCTCTTCTTGAGCTTGAATGATCGGAATCTGACTGGAGATTGGAGAATTCAACACATCACACTCATTACGCAGCAACTTGGCGAGTGTACCTGTACCACGCTGAGAGGTATCAAATACCACTTGATCCATCTTTACGTCGCTCTTCCAGTAACCAGCGTGCTTTTTCAGACGAACAAGATCGTTGATCTGATAATCATCGAGATAAAAAGGACCGGTTCCGACAGGGTTTGAATCGAGACGGTTTTTTTCATCCAGCTCAATGAGTTGATTAGCGTACTCTTTTGAATGGATCACCGCATAGCTGGTGGCGATATTGGTCAGAAAAGAGTTGTCAGGGCGCGTTAATGTAAATTTAACCGTCAGCTCGTCGAGCGCTTCAATGTTTTCTACCAAATTTTGAAAGTCGATCCCGGCGAACCAAGGGTAAAGACCGCCGCCCACATAGTGGAATGGGTGGCTGCTGTTGGTAATACGCTCGAAGCTGAATACGATGTCTTGTGCGTTTAAGGTACGTGTTGGGGTGAACCAGTCTGTTGTCTGGAAATTCACATCAGGACGCAGTTTGAAGGTGTACTCGGTACCCGCCTTGTTCACTGACCATTCGGTAGCGATATTTGGCTGTGGACGATAAGTCTCTGGGTCAAGTTGCAGCAAGGTATCGAAAATCTGAGGGCTTAAAGATTCAGCGGTGATACCACTATCCACCAGTTGTGGATTGAAGGTACTCGGGTTTCCTTGGCCGCAATAAATAAAGCCTTTTTCTCGGATTTGGTCGTGATCGACGCTCTCTCCGCATCCAGCTAAAAAGCCAAGAGTGAAGATACCTAGTGACAGTCTTAATAGTGCTTTCATAAAAAGAAATACTTTTCGAAACGAGGCGGAAGAGGTGCCTCAAGATCCGGACAATTTAACATTTTATTTATTGCGCTCCAAATAATAATCCAGTGCTAGCAGTTATTTATCGCTGTTTTGCCCGACTATCGAATACTTCCTCACCATCCCTCTCAGTTGGTTGTAAGTGAGGCCAAGCAGTTCAGCGGCGTGTTTTTGATTGTACTTGCTTGTTTTTAGTGCCTGATTAAGAAGGGCTATGTCTTGTTCTTCCTGCCACGCCTTGTAATCCAGTGGCAGAGAAAATGTACGCTCATTAGAAGTATGGTCGCTTGATGCCTCATTGTCAGTTTCGATGGAAGTCTCATCCCACGTTGGTTGGAATGGATTAAACACCAATGATTCAATCGGGTTAGGATTACGACCATGTTGGTAGATTGCTCTTTCAATGACGTTCTTCAATTCACGCACGTTACCCGGCCATGGGTAGTCCAACAGAGCTTGGGCTGCTTCTGGGGAGAAACCGACAAACAGTTCAAGTTCTAGCTCGCGACACATCTTGATGGCGTAGTACTCAGCAAGGAGTGTGATGTCCTCTTTTCGTTCTCGAAGTGGTGGCAGGGTAATCACGTCAAACGCCAAGCGGTCGAGCAGGTCGGCTCTAAATTCCCCTTTGCTTGCCATATCGGGAAGGTCGGCGTTCGTTGCACACACCAATCTAACATTCGCATTCAGCGCTTTTTGACCACCCACACGCTCATACTGCCCATATTCAATCACTCGCAGCAGCTTCTCTTGGACGGCAAGTGGCGTGGTGGCTAACTCATCAAGAAATAGAGTGCCACCTTCCGCTCGCTCAAATCGACCTTGATGGCGACCCTTCGAGCCAGTAAATGAGCCGGACTCATGACCAAACAGCTCAGAATCAATCAGGCCTTCGCTCAACGTTGAGCAGTTGAGCGAGATGAGTGGCTGATCCCAACGTCTTGATAAGTAGTGAAGACGCTGTGCAATCAACTCTTTACCGGTACCACGTTCACCGATAATTAAAACTGGCCTTTCGATTGGGGCAAGCTGTGACACTTTATCGAGAACAGAAAGGAAACTCGGAGACTCTCCAATTAAGTTTTGCTGCATGGACGACCTTCTTAATGTGATGCTGTTTTATCAGTGGTGAAAAATACCAACTCTTGGTTAAATTCATCATAGCATCTGTTGGTATAATCACCATATAATATTAAGTTGTTGATTTTTAATGGGTATAAATTTGGCACGTAATTTGGATTACTAAGAGTAAGTTTATCCGCGAGTGATAACACCATTCGCACAGTATCCATGGTTATACCATTGGCTAAGTTGATTATTTAAGGAGTTCCTTATGGGTATTTTTTCTCGCTTTGCAGACATCGTAAATTCAAACATCAGCGCACTTCTCGACAAGGCTGAAGATCCAGAAAAAATGATTCGCCTTATCATCCAAGAGATGGAAGATACGCTAGTCGAAGTACGCACTAACTCAGCAAAAGCCATTGCGGACAAAAAAGAGTTGGCTCGTAAAGTTGAATCAATCGAGAACCAAATCTCTGATTGGCAACAAAAAGCGACGCTGGCGCTAACAAAGCAACGTGAAGATCTAGCAAGAGCGGCTCTAATCGAGAAGCAAAAACTAGAAGATGTCATCAAGAGCCTTCACACTGAGCAAACTCTGGTTGAAGAGACCATCGAGAAGTTAACCAGCGAAATTGGTAAGTTAGAAACCAAGATTGCAGAGACACGTGCAAAGCAGCAGGCTCTAGCGATTCGTAATACTGCAGCGAGCAACCGCCGTGATGTTCAAAGACACCTTCATTCAGGCAAAACCGATGAAGCAATGGCGAAATTCCAGCAAATGTCACGTAAAGTTGATGAACTTGAGGCAGAAGCGGATCTGTATGCTAAAACAGGTAGTGCGAAATCCCTCGACCAAGAATTTGCTGAACTGCAAGCTCAAGACGAGATTGAAAAAGAGCTCGCAAAACTAAAAGAGCAAGTCGAAAACCGCGATAAATAACCTAGGAGTTATCTATGTCATCATTTCTAATAGCTGGCCCACTGATTGTCTTTCTGATTTTTGTTGCTCCGCTATGGTTATTTTTGCACTACCGCAGTAAGAAGAAGTCGAGCAACGGTTTATCGGAAACAGATTTACAACGCTTGCATACGCTGTCGCAACAGGCTGAGTCTATGCAAGAGCGTGTTAAAACCTTAGAGAAGATTCTAGACGCGGAGTCCCCAAGCTGGAGACGAACTTATGAGTAGAGAACTGTATCGAGACCCAATAAACGGCAAGTTGTCTGGTGTCTGTGCAGGCTTGGCAAACTACTTTGGGTTAGAAGTGTGGTTGGTTCGCATCATGGTGATCTCAGCGGCACTGTTGGGCGGCAGCTTCCTCGTGATTCTGGCTTACTTGGCAATGACCTTCATGCTAGAAAAGCAACCAAGGCATTATGTCGACGAATTAAAGTCAAAACAGGAGCACACCCTCAAGCAAAAACCGTGGGAGCAGGGGCAAACACCAGAGTCCCTTCTCAACACCTTAGAGGGTGATTTTGAAAAGTTAGAGCGCGATGTGCGCAATATCG
Source organism: Vibrio sp. D404a (assembly GCF_030248535.1). Classification (GTDB taxonomy): domain Bacteria; phylum Pseudomonadota; class Gammaproteobacteria; order Enterobacterales; family Vibrionaceae; genus Vibrio. Next base: position 43,495 of record NZ_JAHGAJ010000043.1, read on the forward strand.
AAGCGTATGTCACATCCGATACTTTTAAAGTAAATCGCGCCTTTAAAAACATATAGGTCGCCACACCTTTAATTGAAGATAACGGCTTGGATGAATTCTATCCAAGCCGTTATTTTTTTTGGATATTTTCTCAAAAGAAATCCGGGCATTAACTGGTAAGTTAGATGCGATTCATCTATGTTAATAAAATATTTATAGATATGGATGATCTCAAATGTACAAAGCCTCCCTTGTCCTTGTGACAGCATTAGCAGGGCTGTCTGGGTGCGGTAAGGAGCTCCCTCCTGTCCCCGAACCCGAATCACGTCCAGCCAAACTCTTCACCGTTTCTGTAGGCAACAACTCTTTTAAACGCGATTTCCCAGCCACAACAGAAGCCGGTGACAAAGCCGTTCTAGCATTCCGAGTTCCCGGACTCTTACAAAGTATTGAGGTGAACGCAGGCCAGGAAGTTACCAAAGGTGATCCATTGGCGGTGCTAAACCCTGACGAATACCAACTTTTAGAGAAACAGGCGCGGGCGAACTATCTATTGGCTGATGTTCAATATGAGCGAGCAAAAAAACTGCGCAAAGACCGCGTCGTTTCTGAGCAAGACTTCGATGAAGCTAAAGCTAATCATAACTCCGCTAGAGCGGTTTTAGACCAGGCTCAAGCGAACCTTCGCTATACCACACTTGTTGCTCCATATGACGGTACGATTTCCATTATCCCAGCTGAAAATCATGAATACATCGCGGCCAAAGAAGGGATCATGAACATCCAGACTAACCAGATCATGAAGGTAGTCTTTCTACTCCCTGACCAGTTAATTACTCGATATTCTGCCGGTTTTGAAACTGAAGCAAAGATGATCTTTGATGCCTTCCCTGACTATTCCTATCCGTTGACCTTCCAAGAGGTTGATACGGAGGCTGACCCTAAAACGGGCTCATACAAAGTCACCATGGTAATGGAGCGTCCAAGTGATATCGGGATTTTGCCGGGCATGTCGGGTAACGTCTACCTCTCTTCGAACCGTGGTGCGGCAACCAAGATCCCGACCGCTGCGATGATCTCAGAGAACGACAATACCTATGTATGGCGGGTTAACAATAACGGCATCGTTGAAAAAGTCGCGATTGTGATAGATGAGAAAAGACATATTGTGTCGGGCCTTAATGACGGTGACCGTATCGTGACGTCAGGTGTCAACGAATTGCAATCCGGCGAAAAAGTTCGCGAATGGGTTAAAGAGAGAGGTCTGTAATATGAATAATCTAAAAAAGGTTGTTGGGCTCTCTTGTATCGCATTGCTAGCAGGTTGTGAGCGTGCCGTTGTGACTCCTGAAACTTATGTGCCTCTGGTCGGTGCGATGGAAGTGAAAGTGCTCGATTTTCACGATAAGTTGTATTTCCCTGCGGTGGCGAATGCAGCAGAAAAAGCGCGTTTGAGTTTTCGCGTTGCTGGAGAGATTAATAGGCTGACTGTTAAAGAAGGTGAGCGTGTTGAGAAAGGCGACATCATTGCTGAGTTAGACCCAACCGATTACCAGTTAGAAGTGGATAATGCTCGCGCCCGCTACACGGTGGTGAACAACCAATACAAGCGTTCTAGCCCTTTGGTCAAGAAAGGCTTATTGGCAAAGTCGCAGTTCGATGAAATTGCCGCGCAACGTCAAATTGCGTTTTCTGAGTTGGAGCTGGCAAAACTGCGCCTGTCTTTCACCAAGTTACGTGCACCAGTAGATGGCATCATTTCACGCGTCAGTGTTGACCAGTTTGAGAATATTCAAGTTGGGCAACAGATTGTCAATATTCACAGCGTTGAAGATGTTGAAGTCATTATCCAGCTACCTGACCGTATTTATGTGAATCAACCCACCGAAACTCTCGTTTCCGATATCCGCGCTCTGGTTCGTGTACCAAGTGGTAATGAGTATGAAGCAGGGATTAAAGAGTTCACAACAGAGCCAGATCCAAGTACTGGAACCTTTACAGTAACGCTGGCGCTGCCGATGCCAGCAGATGATTTAATTCTCGATGGCATGGCGGTGGAAGTGACCTCTTATGGACGAGATATCGGTCTTGAATTGAAAGCCGGTGTGCTTATCCCGATTGAGGCAGTATTTAATGCCGATGGGGATCCACTCGATAATAAAGACTCTTATGTGTGGGTGCTTAACGAAGACAACACAGTATCAAAACAGCAGATTGAACTCGGCAAGGCCAACCAAAAGACACTACAAGTTATCAAAGGTCTGGAGATTGGGCAGCGCATTGTAATAGCCGGCGTTTCAAAGCTAAGAGATGGGATGACAGTGGACGTATTGTCTCAGGAGACGAATAATGAGTGAAGTGAATAGCAAGCCTCAAAGCGACGATGAAGTAACGGGCGTTGCCGCCTATTTCATTCGCAATAAGGTGATCAGTTGGATGCTATCCCTTATTTTCTTGATTGGTGGTGTTTCTGCCTTCTTTGGTTTGGGGCGTTTAGAAGACCCAGCCTTCACCATCAAAGATGCTATGGTTGTTACCTCTTATCCGGGGGCTACGCCGCAACAAGTTGAAGAAGAGGTGACCTACCCACTTGAGAAAGCGATTCAGCAGCTGACTTATGTGGATGAGGTGAACTCGATTTCGAGTCGTGGTTTATCTCAAGTCACGGTGACCATGAAAAATAACTATGGCCCAGATGATCTTCCTCAGATCTGGGATGAATTGCGTCGTAAAGTCAATGACCTGAAGGGGCAATTGCCTCCGGGTGTAAACGACCCTCAAGTAATAGATGACTTTGGTGATGTGTACGGGATTTTACTTGCCGTTACCGGTGAAGGGTACTCCTACCGAGAATTGCTTGATTATATTGACTATCTGCGTCGAGAATTAGAGCTGGTGGAAGGGGTGAGTAAGGTTTCGGTCTCTGGGGAGCAGCAAGAGCAAGTCTTTATCGAGATCTCGATGAAAAAGATCAGCTCCTTGGGTATTTCTCCCAATACGGTGTTTAACTTACTTTCCACCCAGAATGTGGTTTCGGATGCTGGTGCGGTTCGAATTGGTGACGAATATATCCGTATTCACCCAACCGGCGAATTCGAAAATGTCGAACAGTTGGGCGACTTAATCTTAACCGAGGGAGACGCACAGGGTCTCATCTACCTAAAAGACGTAGCCGAAGTGAAGCGCGGCTACATCGAAGTACCAACCAATATCATTGGCTACAATGGCAAACTCGCGCTTAACTTGGGGATCTCCTTTGCACAAGGGGTTAACGTAGTGGCGGTGGGTGAAGCGTTCGACCGACGCCTTGCTGAGTTGAAATATCAACAACCTGTCGGTATTGATATCTCCGAGGTATACAACCAGCCGAAAGAGGTGGATAAATCAGTTAGTGGCTTTGTGGTCAGTCTCGGTCAAGCGGTAGCTATCGTAATTGTGGTACTGCTGTTCTTTATGGGACTGCGCTCGGGTTTGTTGATTGGTCTGATTCTGCTGCTCACCGTGTTTGGTACCTTCATTTTCATGCAGTACTTCAAGATTGATCTACAGCGTATCTCATTGGGGGCCTTGGTTATCGCACTGGGGATGCTGGTGGACAATGCCATTGTGGTGGTGGAAGGCATACTCATAGGCACCCAAAAAGGCCGAACGCGTATGCAAGCCGCCACAGACATCGTTACCCAAACCAAATGGCCACTATTAGGGGCGACGGTGATAGCCGTAACAGCGTTTGCACCGATCGGTTTATCAGAAGATGCGACGGGTGAGTACTGTGGTACCTTGTTTACGGTTCTGCTGATTTCTCTGATGCTGAGTTGGTTCACCGCGATTTCTATCACGCCTTTCTTTGCAGACATCTTCTTTAGAGGACAAAAGCTGAGCGGAGAGGGTGAAGATAACGACCCATACAAAGGTATGGTGTTTGTTATCTATAAGAAATTCTTAGAGTTTTGTATGAAACGCGCATGGTTGACGGTTGTTGTATTGATCGTTGGTCTTGGTGCGAGCGTGTATGGTTTTGGCTTTGTTAAGCAAGCTTTCTTCCCATCGTCGACGACACCGATGTTCCAAGTGGATGTTTGGATGCCAGAAGGTACGGATATCCGAGCAACCAACACTAAACTAAAAGTGTTGGAAAACTGGCTGTCTGAGCAAGAAGAGGTCGAACATATCACGACGACCGCCGGTAAGGGTTTACAACGTTTCATGCTGACGTACTCGCCAGAGAAGAGCTACAGTGCTTATGGTGAGATCACGACACGTGTGAAAAGTTATGAAGTGCTTGCTCCGCTGATGGTTCGCTTTAGAGAGTATGTGGACGCTAGCTTCCCTGAAATTAACTACAAGTTGAAGCAGATTGAACTTGGTCCTGGTGGCGGTGCGAAGATTGAAGCGCGCATTGTGGGTTCTGATCCAACCGTGCTGCGTTCTATTGCTGCGCAGGTGATGGACATTATGCACGCTGATCCGGGTGCCTTTAACGTTCGTCACGATTGGCGTGAAAGAACCAAGGTCTTAGAGCCTCAGTTCAATGAGAGCCAAGCGCGTCGTTACGGTATTACCAAATCCGATGTGGATGATTTCCTTGCGATGTCGTTCTCTGGTAAATCAATTGGTGTATATCGTGACGGTACTACGCTGATGCCTATCGTGGCACGTCTCCCTGATGATGAGCGTATCGATATTCGTAATATCGAAGGGATGAAAATCTGGAGCCCAGCATTGAGCGAGTTTATCCCTTTGCAACAAGTGACTTTGGGTTATGAACTGCAATGGGAAGATCCACTTATCATTCGTAAGAACCGTAAGCGTATGCTGACGGTTTTTGCTGACCCCGATTTGCTAGGTGAAGAGACCGCTTCTACGCTTCAAAAACGCTTAATGCCAGAGATTGAAGCGATTGAGATGCCACCGGGTTATTCACTAGAGTGGGGTGGGGAATATGAGTCTTCTACTGACGCGCAAGCTTCACTGTTTACCACCATGCCATTGGGTTACCTGTTTATGTTCTTGATCACGGTATTCCTGTTCAACTCGGTCAAAGAGCCGTTGATCGTCTGGTGTACCGTACCGCTTGCCCTCATTGGTGTTACCACGGGCTTGCTGGCGCTTAATACGCCGTTTGGCTTTATGGCACTGCTTGGTTTCTTGAGTTTATCAGGCATGCTTTTGAAGAATGGTATCGTACTGCTCGATCAAATTGATATTGAAATGAAGTCAGGTAAAGACCCATACGTTGCGGTAGTCGACGCGGCTTTAAGCCGTGTAAGACCAGTATGTATGGCTGCAATCACCACGATTCTGGGTATGATTCCGCTGCTTCCTGATATCTTCTTCAAGCCGATGGCGGTAACCATCATGTTTGGTTTGGGTTTTGCAACCGTACTTACGCTAATCGTAGTGCCAGTTTTGTATCGCCTATTCCACAAAATCAAAGTTGCCTAACATTTTAGGTTGGAGTTAATCACTATAGTGCCCCTAGCTGGGGCACTATTTGTTTGGTCGGCCGTTTGACCACACTGGAGAAGAATAATGACATCACAACAAGCTGAACAGACCTGCGCATGGGCATTGAAACATGAACTGGAAAGGGAGTATCACGATAACGAGTGGGGCATTCCGGTTCATGATGATAAGGTTCTGTTTGAGTTTATAACTCTTGAGGGAGCACAGGCTGGCTTAAGCTGGATTACCATCTTGAAAAAGAGAGAGGGCTACCGCGCTGCGTTTAAAGGATACGATTTAGAGGCACTGGCTGCGATGGATGAATCACATGTAGCCGGCATTATCGAACAGTACGATGTGGTGAAGCATAAAGGGAAAATTGCCTCTGTGTTTGGCAATGCTCGAGCAGCGTTAGAGTTGCAGAAAGAGTTCGGCTCAATTTCCAATGCACTGTGGCAATTTGTCGACCATCAAGTCGTGATGAATCATTGGAAAGAGATGTCGGAAGTTCCGGCGTCAACCGAGCAGTCGAAGGCAATGAGCAAGTTTCTCAAGAAGCGCGGCTTTAAGTTTGTTGGAGAGACGATCTGTTATGCGTTTATGCAAGCTGTAGGCATGGTAAACGACCATTTGGTTGATTGCCCAAAGAGGTAACCAAATAGCTTGTTTGACACTAGGAAGGGGCATCACCAAACACAGCCTATTTAGTCTCTAGTGGAAAATGGACTAGTCTTTTCTATACTTTTCAATATTATATACGGCTGATGCGTAATATTTATAAAAGATTGTGAAAAGACAAAATTATCAAATATGTGAGGCCACCTATGATCCACTACGTAGGCAGTTTCACTTCAATGATGGTGAGGTTGAAACCCTTTCTCCACTTGAAGGAAAAGTCTTCCTTTTCTTATTACAGAACCTAGGCGATTGTGTCGAACGCAGCGTACTTTTTAATGAATGCTGGGGGGATGTGATTGTCTCCGAGCAAGCGCTGACCAACGTTGTTTCAAAGCTGCGTAAAACGCTCGCCAAAGTAACCTGTGATTGTGCAACGATTCGAACGGTCAGCAAGACAGGCTACTTACTTGAGGTCTCATCACTAAAACCCAATGAGCTAGATAAGTCAGATGAGCCTTCAATTGGCACAGAAAACGCAAGCCAGAATGCAGATTTTGAGACTCAATCGCAACCTACTCAATCACAGCAGTCTGAACAAACACCAGAACAATCCGCGACATCGAGTGTAAATCCAAAAACAGTGGCTTTAGAAGAGCAATCTCGTGGTTATCTCAATGTTGGATTTTTTGTGGCAGTCGCACTGTGCCTAGCGGTGGTGGTATTTAACTTGTATCGAACTTTTGACTCTTCATTGCCTTATTTCGTCGACAAGTCCAATTATAAATATAGCCAAGTAGATGGCAGTAACCATCACTATCTACATGTGGTGAGAGAGGGGCGTTACTCCATTGAAGAGTTAAAGCTTGTACTCGCGAGGCTGTTGCCAAAGCCATGCCAATTGAGTGTGTTTATGCGTATCTACCCATCGGTTGACTCACCGGACGACGATGCCTTGAGCCTGTTCATACTTAATGGGAGTGGGCATTCGTTTAATTACTCTGCCTCTATCTTTGACCCCAAAACGTCCTTTGATTCGCTTTCAGAGTATGTAGTGACAAGAGATTACCTATGCGGATTGTAATATTAGTGGTGTTGATGTTGGTTGCAGGGATGAGCTTTACCCTAGATACAGAGTCTCTTTCTGGCACGCGTTGGCACTGTAAAACCATGAAAACCGATTTTCTTTCTCAAGCCTATCAGCCCTATCAGTCTATGTATGAGAGGATGATCTTCACTTTTCAATCTGATGAAACGTTTAGCATCAAAGAGTTTGTCACCATAACTGGCAAAGACCAGTCGAGGCACGATGTCGAAAACCTATATAGCGGACACTATAAGAAGAGTGGCGATCACATCTCGGTGACGGTTGATGATGTGCGCACCTTGGTAGAGCATCCAGACTTGGTGATCAACAAAGAGTATAGTGAGTATCAAGGTGTCACGATTGACTACAATTATCAGCTCAAAGATAACTTCCTCTATCTGTTTAATGACAGCCGCTCAGAGATATTTAACTCGACGTGTTATCAAGTGAATTAGTAGGCTTTCCGCACAAAAAAGGCAGCTCATTGGCTGCCTTCTTCATTGGTTATCTCGGTATGCTCAATCTGAGCACTTCGATTAAAGTAGCGCGTTGTAACGCTCAAAGCCAGCTTCTAAATCTGCAATCAAATCTTCAACGTCTTCAAGACCGATATGTAGGCGGATAAGTGTGCCTTCAAAGTTCGGGTTAGCAACTGTTCGCAGGCTATCAAAGCTCTTCGGCTCGTTCGCAAGAATCAGGCTCTCAAAGCCACCCCATGAGTAACCCATGCTGAAATGTTTCATACCATCGAGCAGTGCTGTGGTTGCACGAGGGTAGGTAGTTTTAAGCACGAATGAAAATAGGCCGTTACCGCCTGTGAAGTCGCGTTCAAAGAATTCATGACCTGGGCAGCTTTCTAAAGCAGGGTGACGAACATGATCAACCTCTGGACGACTCTGTAGCCATTGAGCCACTTTCAAGCTGTTCTCGGCATGTTGACGCAGGCGTACATCCAGCGTTCGAATACCGCGTAGCCCTAGGTATGCATCATCTGGTGATACACATTGACCCATTAGGTAGCTTTGTTCACGCAGTTGATCCCAGTGCTTTTCGTTCGCGACAGCTGTACCAAGCATCACATCAGAGTGGCCAACGATGTATTTGGTTGCTGCCTGAATTGAGATATCGACACCGTAGTCAAACGGCGAGAAGTTCAAACCTGCTGCCCACGTATTATCAAGCATGACAATAATATCGTGTTGATGCGCGATACGTGCAAGCGTTGGGATGTCTTGCACTTCCATGGTGATAGAACCCGGAGACTCGGTAAATAGCACCTTAGTGTTCGGCTGAATTAGGTCTTTAATGCCTTCGCCAATGGTTGGCTCATAGTAGGTTGTTTCAACGCCCATCTTCTTCATGATGGTGTCACAGAAGTCACGTGTTGGTTCGTAACAAGTGTCGACCATCAGAATATGGTCGCCAGTTTCTACAAACGAAAGGATGGCATTAGAAATCGCCGCCGTACCACATGGATATAGGGCACAACCCGCACCACCTTCAAGGTCGACCATTGCATCTTGGAAAGCAAAGTGTGTGTTTGTGCCACGGCGGCCGTAGAAGAGGGTCTTGTTGGCACGGTTTACGGTTGCTTTGTGCTTTTCAGCAACGGTATCAAACACAACGGTTGATGCACGTTGAACGGGTGGGTTTACCACACCATTGGTCCACTTCTTATCGCGGCCCGCCGTGATCAATTTGGTTGTTTTGCTTTCGGACATACTCTGAATTCCTTATCTATCTATTATGCTCTATTTAAAACATGCCATTGGGTACGAAAGCAAGGGGAGTTAAAGAGTTTTTGTAATTAATACCAATCACAGTAAGTAAGTGAGCAGAGATAGCGCAGGGAAAAGGCTTGAGAACAAGGCAGCTTTTCTACAATAGGGAAGCTTCGATAAGTAGTAGCCCTACAATCAAAAATTCTAACGCAGTTATCAAGCCTTTTAACAAGCTAGAATGAGCAATTATTTACTACGATTGGTATACAGACCCTTTGTTGAAAAAGGGTCTAGGAAAACTATAGAGGAAGGAATTCAAAACCTAGAGTAATGGATTGAACAGGTAAAATAGACGCTCGAAGAAGCGAGATTGTAAGCTTCGCTCTTGCCACTTCTCTAGGCTAACAGGGTGAGACGTTTCGATGTACGATTCCTGAAGATCAGCCAGTTGGCGCGTGAAGCTGACGTCATCGACGGCTAACGTCACCTCAAAGTTGAGCCAGAAGCTGCGCATGTCTATGTTGACCGTACCGATCAAGCAGAACTCCTCATCGATCACTACGGACTTGGTGTGCAGCAAGCCGCCATAGAATTCATAGATCTTCACACCCGCTTCGAGCAATTCCGTATAAAAGGCGCGAGAGGCCCATTTCACCATTAGCGAATCGTTGCTTTGTGGGATCACCAGCTCAAAATTGACGCCTCGCTGCGCGGTCATTTTCAGGGTCTCAAGCAAATCAGCACTCGGAACAAAGTAAGGAGTAGTGATACGAACCGAACGGTTAGCTTGATTGATTGCAATACTCAATACCTGAAGAATGAGGTATTCAGGCATGCCAGGGCCCGATGGTACTACTTGTACCGGGTGTCTAACCTCAGAGTCTTCGACTTTGCATTCCGGGAGCGCAGGCAGAATACGTTCGCCAGTTTCTACTTCCCAGTCCCAACCGTGGATTGCTGATAGCACATTTACGGTTGGGCCTGTAACGCGCACCATGACATCGATCCATTGTCCAACACCAGCGCCTTGCTTGAAGTGCGCTGGATCGACCATGTTCATTGAGCCTGTATAGGCAACGGCTTCGTCGATGACGATGATTTTACGGTGCTGTCTGAGGTCGAGGCGGCGAAGGAACATACGCCAAGGGCTTACCTCAAGAGCTTGAACGACTTGAACACCCGCATCTCTCATCATTGAACGCCAATGACTTTTGAAGAAACGTGGTGACCCCGCTGAGTCCAATAATACTTTGACATCCACTCCACGTTTAGCCGCTCGGATTAATGCTGAAGCAACAGAATCAGTAAGTCCGCCAGGGTGCCAAATATAGAAGACCATCTTGATGCTGGTTTGCGCGTTTTCGATGTCCTCAATGATCGAATGTAAGATTTCATTCGGTGAAGATTGAAGAGAGAGGGTATTGCCGCTGAGCGCTGGAATGCCCATACGGTTATTACACAGCTCATCGATTTTATGGATCGGTGAGCCTACTTTGCCAGGCAAATGCACTTGGCAATGATTGAGTTGACGGAACCAGTCGCCGAAAGGAGTAAACATACGCTGGGCACGTTCCGCTCTTTTTCTTCCTAGATTGAGTTCACCGAATAAAAAATAGCAGGCAACGCCCACAATTGGGACTATGTAAATGACGAGAAGCCAAGATAACGATACGCTAACAGAGCGTCTTTTCAGTACAACTCGTAGCGTAACACCGGCGACCAGTACCCAATAGAGTACAACGGCTGCCAAAGTCAAAAAGTGATAGAGCTTTTCCACATCTAATACTCGAAAAAAGAGACACTTAGATAGTAATGCTATTTTGACAATATGGGAATTTAAGAGAACAACTATTTACAAATTAGAGCTAAAGCTGTAAATAGGTGAAAGTTGTTAAGTTTAAGTTAACTTAAGAAGAAAACGATTGTTTTGTATGAAAAGTCGGCATTTAACCATAAAATTTTACATTGGTAACGAAATATGTACGGTTCGGGCTTCCAATTTTAATCTTAAACTGGTTTACTTGCTATACATTGAGCGTCAATCAAATTCTTGAGGATGTAAACAAAGATTTACACCTTTCTTTTAATAAGACGCCACCCAAAGCAACACACAACATTACACAACATACAAATTTTGGAGTTAAAGTGGCTACTAGTAATACAACCACAAAACCTCGTGATACCTGGGGTTCGAAACTTGGATTCGTAATGGCTGCAGCAGGTTCTGCTGTTGGTCTAGGTAACATCTGGAAATTTCCTTACACAGCAGGTGAGAGTGGCGGCGGTGCGTTCGTTGCAATCTACCTATTCTTTGTAATCTTCATTGGTTTCAGCGTCATGCTGACTGAATTTGCTATTGGCCGTCATACGCAAAAATCAGCAGTAGGTGCATTCAAAACAACAGACCGTCGTTGGACGTTCGCTGGTGTTATCGGCGTAGTAAGTGGTCTACTTATCATGGGTTTCTACCCTGTAGTAGGTGGCTGGTCTATCGCATACATCGGTAAGATTGCTGGTGGTCTTCTAGACGCACCTGAAGCAATCGGCGACAGCTTCGGTGGCTTCATCTCGAACCCTGTTCAACCACTAATGTGGATGGGCCTATACCTACTTCTAAACATTGTTATTGTTATGAAAGGTATCTCGGGCGGTATCGAGAAAGCAGGTAAGATCCTGATGCCACTTCTGTTCATCATCCTTATCGTAGTATCTATCAAAGGCATCATGCTTCCGGGCGCGATGGCGGGTCTAGAATTCCTATTCAGCCCTGATTTCTCTAAGGTAGACAGCAATGTAATTCTTGCTGCACTTGGTCAAGCATTCTTCTCTCTATCTCTAGGTATGGGTTGTATGTTGACTTACGGTTCTTACCTTAAGAAGAAAGAAAACCTAGTTCAAACAACAGCAATGGTTACAGCAATGGATACAGGTGTTGCTATCCTAGCTGGTGTTGCAATGTTCCCTGCAATGTTCGCATTCGGCATGGAGCCAGCAGCAGGCCCTGGTCTAGTATTCGTTGTTGTTCCTCAGCTATTTGCTGAAATGGGCGGCGTAATCGGTCTTCTGTTTGCACTGATGTTCTTCATCGGTCTAAGTGTTGCGGCTCTAACATCTTCAGTATCTCTACTTGAGGTTGTGGTTTCTTACCTAATCGACGAGAAGGGCATGAAGCGTGTAACAGCTGTACTGTCTGCAAGTGTAGTAATGGCGACACTGTGTATCTTCGCTTCTCTATCACTAGGCGGCGTAGGTCCAACACTATTCGACACTGGCGCATTCGACATCTTCGACCTACTAACTGACAAGATCTTCCTAGCAGTTGGCGGTATGTTGGTATGTATCTTCGCTGGTTGGAGACTAAACCGTGCAGACCTAGAGAAAGAAATCACTAACGACGGTGAAGTATCTTTCCCACTATTCGGTCTATGGTACAACCTAGTTAAGTTTGTTATCCCAGTAGCAATCGCAATCGTTGCATTCATGGGTATCTCTTCTGGTTTCGATAGCGGTAAAGGTGCAATCATGCTTCTAGGTATCGGTATCATTGCAGGTTCAGCGCTAATTTCTAAGAAATTGTAATCACGACCTTCAAAGTCAAACGAATCGAAAGCGAGAGTCTTAGGACTCTCGTTTTTTTGTGCCCATTACCAACTCCTTAATATTTTTAATAGTTTCTCGTTCTGTTTTTTCTAAAGTTATTCGTATAGTTGTCGATATATATTTAGCATAAAGATATGCGAAGTGAATATTGACTCCCTTAGGAAGGTGAAACGTGAAATTGTCTGTAAGAAAAAAACTGTATGCAGGCTTTAGCTCTATTTTGGCGCTAATGATTGTATTGGTGTCTTTTGTCTGGATTGAAGTGACCAGTTCTCACCGTGTCGCGGACGAGATCCGAATGGATGACGTACCAGAGTTGGTGAACTACCTCGTTCTGGTTGACGAAACAGCGGACGTATACCGTGACGCAATGGGTACGATTACCCATGTGAATGGTGCGATTAACGACTACCGCGCAAACAAAGGTCAGTTCTTTGAAGCGATTAATAAGGTCAAGGCACTAGAGAGCGTAGGGACTCCAGATTACCGTCGAATTGAGCGTGTTGAGAGCTTAATGAAAGACTTCTCGGCAGCATTTGAGAATCAAATAGCGCCTAGAGCCAACCAAGAGAGTGCATTCTTAGATAATATCCGCGATTTACGTAGCCTTTATGAGCAGTACCTAGTGCCCATCGAAGCCCTACTTGACGAAGCATCTATTGCTGAGGAAGTTCAGACGGACAAGGCGCTACTAACACTTACAGACTCATTTACGTCAATGGAACGTATGATTCTAATCCTGACGGCAGTATCAATCGTGACAGGTGCGGTTATCGCTTACCTATTGTCGAACTCAATTACGAGTCGTCTGACAAAAGTGGAGCAGGTTGCACGCAAAGTGGCGAGTGGCGACCTGACTGCGGAAGATATTGTGGATAGTTCTGATGACGAACTGGCGTACTTAGGTCAGTCGATCAATCAGATGCAGAAATCGCTCGTCGGCCTGATCGGATCTATTTCCTCTGTGACAAACCAAGTTCAAACAGCGACGGGTGAGCTCTCTTCTATCAGCCGTGACATTGTATCTGGTGCTTCTGCACAAGCTGATAAAGCGACGCTGATTGCAACGGCAGCTGAAGAGCTTAGCTTGACGATTTCAGAAGTTGCTCAGCAGGGTACATCCACCTATGAAGAAGCACGTCGTTCAGAGACTTCAGCAGAAGATGGTCGCTCGGTGATCGTAGATATGGTGACGAGCATCCAGCAAGTATCGACGCAAATGGGTGAGATGTCAGAGCAGATGAATACGCTTGGCTCTCACGGTGAGCAGATTGGCAGCGTGATTAAAGTGATCGAAGATATTGCTGAGCAAACTAACCTATTAGCATTGAATGCGGCGATTGAAGCGGCGCGTGCCGGTGAATTTGGTCGTGGCTTTGCAGTGGTAGCGGATGAGGTTCGAGCGCTAGCTGAGCGTACGACCAAAGCGACTCAAGAGGTTTCGGGCATCATTCAAGCGATTCAATCGGGTACGCAAGAAGCGGTGACTTATACTCAAGATAACTGCCGATTGGTGGACATTGGTGTTGAGCAGAGCTCAGGTGCAGTTCAGGCTCTAGAAGCGATTGTAAACGGAGCAGCCAATGTACAAAGCATGGTTAACTCAATTGCAACCGCGGCAGAAGAGCAGACAGCCGTAACTAAAGAGATTGCTGCTGACATCACTGCAATCAGTGATATCTCTGAATCTTCTTTGCAACTGGCAACGCGTAGCTCAGAGAGCACAATGAGCTTGAACGCTAAGGTTAAAGAGCTAGAAACCTTACTTGGTCAATTTAAACTTGCTTAAACCATCGTAAAGATGGGGGAAGGCATTATTGAGCCCACGACTGTTGAACAATCAGTCGTGGGCTTTTTCATTACTGTTATCTGGTGTTAGACAAGGTATACTTCACGCTCGATTACGGAGTAAGCCTTTTCATGTTCGACATTCTTGTAAACCACTCAGATTTTTTACTTATCAATAAGCATCCGGGCGTTAGTGTCCATAAGGATGACGGTGATACGATGCTGCTTCAAGAGGTGGCTAGATCACTCGACATTGAAAAGCTCTACCTTGTGCATCGCTTAGATAAAATGACATCAGGCATTCTATTACTCGCCAAACATGCAGCAGCGGCCAGTGAGCTGTCTCAGTTGTTTGCGAATAGAGAGGTAGAAAAGTACTACCTTGCGATTGGCTCTAAAAAGCCGAAGAAGAAGCAGGGGCTGATCGTGGGTGACATGGAGCGTTCGCGACGCTCTAGCTGGAAGCTGATCAACACCAAACAGAACCCAGCGGTAACGCAGTTTTTATCTGCAGCGGCAGAGCCGGGTGAAAGACTACTACTCTGCAAGCCTTATACTGGGCGCACTCATCAAATTCGCGTGGCGATGAAGTCTATAGGCTCTGCTATCGTCGGCGACCCAATTTATAATTCATCGAGTCAATCTGATCGTGGCTATCTGCATGCCTTTGCGATCCGATTCACCTATCAATCTCAAGTATTTGAGCACGTGTGTGACCCGAGAACACATCAGTCGCTAGGCCAAAAGTGGTCGCATGAGATCGTATCAACAGGGTTGGATACTTGGCTTGAACCTTGGTCACTGGCGTGGCCAAAGCTAAACATTAAGTGAGAGATATAATGGAAGCATCTGCTTTACCGGTCTTTTTTGAACATATTGAACAACAGTTAAACGAAGTGCCTAACGAACTACGTCGTATTTTTCACGGTCGTGGTAAATACTGGCCTGGGCTAGAACAGTTAACGTGTGACTGGGTTGATGGTCAGCTATTAGTCAACATTTTTAAACAGGTTGATGAGGAATTCCTAGCGGGTTTGAAGGAAGGGCTTCTAAACCTGACAGCACAACCTATTTGGCAACAGAAGCAAGGTACCAGTGTCGTTTTGCAACATCGTTATGCTGAAGGTAGCCCATCAGAAGTGATTTGGGGTGAGCTAGACTCATCACCAGTGGTTGTTGAGCATGGTCTTAAATATCAGTTGAATATTGGTCGTAACCAGAACTTTGGTTTGTTCTTAGACATGCGCAATGGCCGTCAGTGGGTACAAGAGAACTCGAAAGGTAAGAACGTACTAAACCTGTTTGCATACACTTGTGGCTTCTCTGTAGCCGCTCTAGCAGGTGGCGCACGTCAGTGTCTTAATGTGGACATGTCTCGTGGTTCGCTAAGCAAAGGCCGTGATAACCACCGCTTAAATGAACATGACATGCGTTCAGTGAACTTTCTTGGTTATGACATCTTCAAGTGTTGGGGAAAAATCAAGAAGGGAGGAGCTTACGACTTGGTGATCATTGACCCACCTTCTTTCCAAAAAGGCAGTTTTGCTCTAACCAAAGACTATAAAAGGATTCTGCGTCGTCTCCCTGAGCTTCTTACAGAGGGCGGTGAAGTGATTGCTTGTGTTAACTCTCCAATGGTGTCACCAAACTTCTTGATTGATACCATGGCAGAAGAGGCACCAAACGTTAAGTTCCTAGAGCGTTTAGCTAATCCGCCTGAGTTTGTCGATGTGGATACAGAATCGAGTCTAAAAGTACTTCGCTTCAAGCTGGAATCTGCTGAGTAATATCGTTTACCGATATCAATAAAAACGCCGCATCATCACAGTGCGGCGTTTTTGTATCTACAGAAAGCGATTAGCCAAATCCAAATCAATAGTTGAATAGAGCAACAGGCTAATGAACTAGATGCTCTGGCTCTAGGCGTTTGCGTTGTTGAGGGTTTGGAAACCAAAATAGATGCGCATGAACGTCGTTAGCCAACACGCGGCGCCAAATGCGTAAGCAATCATAGCAAAGTGTTGCGGCCAGATGCAGAAAGCGATAAAGCTGGCGATGGTTTCTGTCCCTTCAGTTAATCCCGACATGTAATAGAGCGATTTGTGCTTATAAACCGGGTTCTCGATGCCTTGTTTTCCAGCCATTACCGCAAACGCTAAGAAGCTGCTGCCTGTACCAATGAAGGAGAAAATCAGAAAGGCGCCTGCGACGGCATTGGCCTCAGGGTTGGCAATCACGAAGCCAAACGGAATCAATGAATAGAACAAGAAATCGAGGCTGATATCGAGAAATCCGCCAGCATCGGTAATCCCTTGGATACGCGCAAGTGCACCATCAAGCCCATCGCAAACACGATTTAGAACAATGAATAGCAGTGCCAATTCATATTGTTGAAATGCAAGTGATGGGAAGGCCAAACAACCAATCAAGAAACCAAAAAAAGTGGTTTGGTTGGCAGTGACACCCGCTTTATTTAGTACCTTGGCTGACTGAGTGAGCGGCCAGCGAATCACCTTAATCGAATATTTATCAAGCATGCTCAACACTCCATGGCCAAGTCAGTACACGTGCTGAGGTCGGAATATCCGCCTCGTCATGAGTCACCATTAAGGTTGGAATATTCGCCTTAGATAGCTGCTCAAATACCCAATCCCGAAATTGCACACGAAGTTCAGGATCAAGCTTACTGAACGGTTCGTCTAACAGGGCGACCTTAGGCTTTGCCAGTAACATTCTGGTTAAGCTGACACGCGCTCGTTGCCCGCCCGAGATCTGGTCGGGAAAAGAGTCGGCAAGTCGAGTTAATTCAATATCTTTCAAAGCATCGAACGCGCGTTGTTGGCGCTCTTTGCCCTTGATGTGATTCGGTAGAGCAAAAGCAAGGTTTTCCCACACTTTTAGGTGGGGAAAGAGCAGATCGTCTTGAAACAGGATTCCCACCTCACGTTGGTGCGGAGCGATTTGATCAATTCGCATGTCGTTGACGTGGACTTGTCCTGTGTATTCAAACTCGTTGCTAAGGTGACCTGCGATCACGTCGAGCAGAGTCGACTTGCCACAGCCACTTGGCCCCATTAATGCCAGCACTTCGCCGGATTCTAAATGAAGACTGAGCGATGAGAATAACTCGCTTCCATCGAGCTTATGGATGGCGAGGTCGTTGAGAGATAGACTCATTAGGCAATAAACCTTTGAATGAAAGACGGCGATACTTCACCTGTAAGCGGCTGATAAGAATCGCAAAAGAGAAAAAGAACAGAGGCAACAAGGCTTGCCAAATGGCGTAAATCGCAGTGACCCGACGATCAAATCCGCTGGTTAGTGCAACCGCTTCTGTGGTGATGGTACTGATTCTACCTGCACCTAACATCAAGGTTGGTAAATACTGAGCAAGGCTAACACTAATGCCGACAGCCCATGCAAAAACCATTGCTGGTAACAGAATCGGTAATTTAACCGTGAGCCAGCTTTGAAGTGGCGATTTTCCAAGGCTGAGCGCCGCTTTGATCAAGCCAGGTTCGAAACTGCGCCAAGGGCCGTCCAATGACAGGTAGACGAAGGGAAAAGCAAAAAACACATGCGACCAAATTACCCAAAACTCATAAGCGGTGCTATTGAGGTAGAGAGTGGTAACCTGCAATCCAAACAGTACAGATAGTTGAGGGATAAGCATTGGAATCGCGATAATATATCCCGGAACCTGCCAGCGATGCTTAATACGATATTCGTGCGCAATCAAGGCCAGTGCCAAGGCGATGGTGGCAGAGATCAGCGCTATCCATAAACTTTGACCAATAGTGCTGGTGATCGCATCCCACTCATACTCCCAAAAGCGGGTGCTGTAGCGGCTTGGAAGCAGATCAGGAAAACGCCAACGTTGTGCGACACTCCATAACAACATTAGTGGGAACATCGCAGCGGTCAGTAGTGCAAGGAAAGAAAACAGACTGCGACCTGGAAGGGTAATGCCACGACGACCAGAGAATTGCCATTGACGGAAGTATTTCAACACTGCCCATTCTACGAATCGAGCGAAGGCAATCAGAAGGCTGGCTAATCCAAATAATACCATGGCACCGGCTGCCGCTCTTGGCAGTAGGTTGAGGTCTGGGTCGTTGAACCACTGCCACACTAACACGGCAAACGTGGGTGGATTGGTAGGGCCAATGATGAGCGCAATATCGACCACAGATAAGCTATAAGCCAGCACGGCTAGCATTGGGAAACGCAGCTTGTTGAACCATTGTGGGAAGATACATTTCCACCATATTTGTGAGCGGCTATAACCGAGCGATGCGCTGACCTTGGAGATTTTGGGAATATCTAACTGCTGCAAGATAGAGATACTCATCAGCAATAGAAATGGGATCTCTTTTAATGCTAGCATCACGATCAAACCAAGCGCGTATGGATCTTTGATAAGTAGTGCTAATTCACTGTTTGTTGAAGGTTCACCAAAGACGCCTTGCAATGCACGCATGCCAAGGCCGCTTGGGCTAAATAGAAAGGCGAAGCCGATAGCAAAAGCAACGTGAGGGATGGCCAGCATCGGTGACAGTGTTAATTCAATCTTGCGCCAGAAAGGCTTGTCCCAACTCGCTTGCAGAATACAGAAAGTAAGAAAACAGGCTAGGTAACTGCTGATGACTGCAGAGCTAAGGGTTAAACCAATCGAATGGAAAACGCCTTCCCAAGCGAACACCTGTTGAAAGCCTGTCGCAGAAAACTCGTCTAAACCCAGTGGTGGTATATAACTGAGTGATGAGGCAATAACCCCAACTACCCCGGGGATAGTTGGGAGAATGCACACCGCTATAACAACAAAATATAGAGCGTGAAGAATCAAACCTAGTTACCGTAACGCTTTAACCACTCAGACTCGAGTGCGGTTTGCCAGCTTGGATGTGGTTCGTCAACAGATTTGAACTGCTGTGTATTGCGAGCGCTTCCGGTTAGGTACTTACTGCTCAGCACAGATGGGTCACCCCAAATATTGAGGTCGCCTTTACGTGATTGTGCTTCTGGGCTCAGAAGGTAGTTAATGGCCACTTGTGCGCCTGCTGAGGCATTGGCATTCCACGGAATCGCTAAGAAGTGAATGTTCGATAGAGCGCCACTTTCAAAAGCAAATGCCTTGGTGCTCTCTGCCAGTGTACCGTTGGCTTGCGCTGAGAAAACCGCATTTGGGTTGAAGGTGATTGCTAGATCAATCTGGCCGTCATCAAGAAGTTGGATACTCTCTGAGGTACCGGCTGGGAATTGCTTACCACCACGCCATGCGACCTTATGGAACTCATCAAGATAGGCCCAAAGCGGTTGAGTGATGGCTTGGAAGGTTTTCTCATCGACCGGCTTAGACAGAGCAGGGTTATTCTTGGTCAGCTCAATCAGCAGAGACTTAACAAAGCTTGTACCATGAAACTCCGGTGGGCGAGGGTAGCTCAGACGATTTGGGTAAGCTTGCGCGTAGCTCAACATCTCTGAGAATGAATTAGGCGGATTGTTTAATGTCTCTTGGTCGTGAATGAAGACCAGTTGACCAACGCCCCAAGGTGCTTCTAAGCCCTCGGTTGGCTCTGAGAAGTCGACATCAATCGGAAGTGATTTGTCGACATATTGCCAGTTAGGCAGTGTTTGCGTGAAAGGACCAAACAGTAGCGCGTTGTCTTTCATAGAACGGAAGTTCTCACCGTTGATCCAGACCATATCAACACTACCGCCACTGTTTTTACCTGCGGCTTTTTCAGCGACCAGACGAGTGGTCGTCTCCGCTATGTCAGTCACTTTAACGTGTTTGAGTGTTACACCATGGTTTTGTTGCAGCTGTTTGCCTGCCCATTGAATGTAGCGGTTGATCTCTTGGCTACCACCCCAAGCGTGAAAGTAGACAGTTTGTCCTTCTGCTTCACGTTCGATTTGACTCCACTCCTGAGTGTTTGTGTTGTCTGCATAAAGTGTTGCGCTATAGGCAGTTGTGGCCAAAATTCCAATCGTACTAACTAGTTTGTTCATAAAGCTTTCCATATTTTTGTGAACGAGTGAGGGCAGTGCATTTGTTACTTCCTTAAGGTTATTCTATCTATTTCTGAAATAATTTCTAATTCAATAGTAAATTCAACCAATTACTACTTAAATTCTGTGACCTTACCTATGACCGTGTTTTACCGTAAATAATTACAGAACAAATCGTAAATTTTTCAAATAGGCCGGAAATAACCATCAGATACGAAAAAAGGAGCCAATTGGCTCCTTTTAAAGGGTTCTTATCACGTCAGCCGTGGTGGCTGTCTGACTTGTTGCCTACTCTAGGCTAGCAGTCACTGAAATACTGATTGGATTAGTTTTTCCAATCGCTCAGTGTGTAAGTCAGAGTGTGTACGTCATTTTTCAGTACCAACGTGTCTTTAGTCAGTGTTACGTCACTCCATTCAGCAAGTGTTGCAGATACAGACTGTTCGATGTCCATTGCTGCACCGTGACACATCTTCATCGTCATGCCCATTTGCTTAATGCGGAACTGACCGTCTTTCAGTTCACCCTGACCGAAGAAATTATTACAACCTGCGATGCCGTTCGCCGTCATCTTTTCGCCAATTTCTAGACGAGGTGCTGCTTGATGTTCGCTTTTCTCAATGTCTTTGCCGTCGATTTGTGCCAGTTCCCAATTATGGTGCTGTAGATCGGTAGCTGTTACTTGCATTGCGTCATCACCTGTTGTTGTACATGCAGCTAACATGATAGGTAAAGCGGCTACTGCTAGTAATTTTTTTGAACTAAACTTCATATAATATGGCTCCAAAGGAATAAACGAAGTTACCAAATATGCGTAACTTGATTGGTGAAAAGTATAGTTAACAAAACGCTATATGTGTCAGTATACGGTCATAGTTTAGTATGTTTTCGTTAGGTTCGATGATTTAATAATCATTGTTTTAGGCACATGGAATACTCAGGAGGAGTCGTGGAGCAGTTAGAGTTTTTTCAAGTTCCAAGCCCCTGTGTTGGCGTATGTTCAACCGATGAAAAGGGCTATTGCAACGGATGTATGCGCAAGCGTGAAGAGCGCTTCAATTGGATGTCGATGACACCCTCTCAGCAGTTGCATGTGATTAAGTTATGTCGACAACGCTACAGACGAAAACGCCTTGCTCAGCTAAATAGTGGGGCGAAACCGGATCAACCAGCAGAAGAGACAAACAGTCCGCAACAAGATCTTTTTGGATAACTGCGACGTATTTAGCTCGATCATTAACAAACTCTTTACATCATTCGGCGGGTGTAATATTAAAGAGAATACGATGCCAGAAGGGATGATGTTGGTATGAGTAAGAAAGAGAGAAAAATAAAGAGCAAACCCATAAACGCGCTCGATAAGAAACGCATTGAAGATAAGGACGATCCAGAGAAAGTCCCGCGTGATTGGCACAGTATGACGGAAGAAGAGCAGATGGAAGTGCTGTCTCACTTGTCCGATATGCCTTTCCAATAGTGCTATGGAATATTCCCATAGCTGCCATTAAACAGTGACACGCCTACGCTCAAAAATCGAAGCACTAAAAAAGCCACCAATTGGGTGGCTTTTACGTATTTGCTGGCTTGATTGGCCTTTTTCGACCGTTTAGCTATTTCGAACCCCAGTGGTCGCTTACCCAACCACCTATATGCTCATCAAAATGATTACCACTGAATCGATGATTTCGTTCTACGGAATTATCACTCTCGTCTTTGTTGTCTAGTAGCGTTTGAATGTAGTTGGCCATCGGGTCATTTGAACGTTGACGATCGCGTCGGGTCGCTACTTCTTTTATCAGTTGTAATCGGTATGCAGAGCTAGCACGTTTCATTTCAATGACCTCCTGGTTATAGACACTAATAGAAAAATCTAGTTGGCGGTTTTGTGACCGTCAACGCGATTTTGAAGTATTTTTTTTGAGCAACGAGGAATCAATCAGTTGGACGCGTTATTCATAAAAATGTCATCTAAATGCGTTAGGGAGCAAGCGGTAAAATAGGCTGTTTAATATGTGTTCAGGTGATTATTTGAAGAGTGTCAGGTGTGAAAAAGCCCAGTTATTAACCGGGCTTTGGCTGAAAGTGTTATTTTTACTCGAAAACACTATTTACTCAAAAACGCTATTTAAACGAAAACGCGATTTAATCGAAAGCGTGATTAATTCGAAAACAGGTTGGTGAATGTCTGTTTTGGTATCACATCAAGGTTAGCGAGAAGGCTTACTCTTAAATTGTTTGATGCTTTTCTTCTTCGCTGTACGGCGGTTCGCTTGTTTGTCTTTTGGCGGACGCTTGCGCTGTGCTCCTTCCGTAGCCGGCTTATCGGTCACGGGAAAGCTGTCAAGTGACTGAACAGGTAACGCTCTGCCAGTGAGCTTACGTATTGCTTCTAGGGTGTCTGTTTCACTATGGCTAACTAAAGAGATAGCTTGACCACTCGCGCCAGCACGGGCAGTACGACCCACTCGATGCACATAGCTTGCAGAGTGCATTGGGAGTTCAAAGTTAATCACCAGTGGTAATGCATCAATATGGATGCCACGCGCCATCACATCAGTGGCGATCAGGGTTTCAATGCGCCCCTGTTTAAAATCGTCAAGGATCTGATTACGCTCTTCTTGGCTCTTATTTCCGTGTAGTGCCTCAACGCTCAGTTTCGCTTTCTTTAGTCGTTTGGTTAGGGCATCGGCATTATCCTTTGCTCCGATAAAAACGAGTGTCTGAGTGCTTTGGTTTTGCTGCAACAGACTGATCAGCGCTTGCGGTTTGCTACCTTTGTTCACCAGATACAAGGTCTCTTGGATGTTTTCAGCGACGCTGTTTTCTGGGTGGACGGTTATCTTGACTGGTTTGAACAACAGATCATCGGTTTGCTGTTCTAACTCTTTCGGCAGTGTCGCAGAGAAAAATAACGTTTGATGCTTCGCGGGTAGTGACTTTTTGACCGCTTGAACATCTGGCCAGAATCCCATGTCCACAAGGCGATCAGCTTCATCCAGTATCAAGGTTTGACAATCTTTTAGCGAAAGTGAGCCTTGCTCAACTAGGGACACCAAACGTCCGGGTGTGGCAACGACTATCTGTGGTGATGAGTTAACAACATCGTCAATATCTTTTTGGTTCATGCCGCCGATGAGTGTCGCCATACGAATCGAGCAGGCACTTGCGAAGGGTTGCAGCGCTTTGGTTACTTGGGTAGCCAGTTCACGAGTTGGCACCATGACAAGGCACTGCAGTGTCTCTAACTGACGTTCAATGTTGTGTAACCCACCTAGGCCAAATGCGAGCGTTTTACCGCTGCCAGTTTGAGCCAGAGCCAACACATCTCTTTTTTCCAAAATCGCGGGAATCGCTTTAGATTGGATTTCGGTTGGCTTTTGTAACGCTGGTGGTAGGGCATCGATAAGTTCTAAATGCAGGTTTAATGAGTTGAACGTCATAGTGTGAACCAATTGAAAATGGACGAGGAGTCTAACAGCGGTGATCGGCTTAGTGAACCATTTTAGCGTATCACAGTTAAGTTCTCAGAATCGTTCTGATTTAATCGCAGGTTGTATTGTAATAGCCATTTATCGTCGTACAATGCGGGCTCTTAATTAGAGTAGGAAAAAGATCTCCATGAGCGGTGAAAGTATCTGGCTGTTTGTCGTCATCGTGTTTTTTATTGCTGTGATCCCGGGGCCTAATGCACTTTTGGTTTTAAGCACCGCATTGACTCAAAGAAAGCTATTCGCTTTTGTTAATATCTTGGGTGTTTCGCTAGGATTTCTGTTCCACGCATTTATCTCAGCAAATGGGATGAGCCTGCTTCTAACGCAAACACCAGTGGCGTTCCAAGGATTGAAGTGGCTTGGTGTCTGTTACCTTATTTGGCTTGGTTACAACCACTTTAAGGCAGCAAGGTTTGCTCAAGATGGTGTGCTCGCTGTGGTCAAAAATTCGGGGCAACATCTGTACCAGCAGTTCACCAAAGGGCTGTTAACGAATCTGCTTAACCCTAAAATTGTGCTTTTCTACCTATCGATTTTTCCTCAGTTTGTCTCTCCTGAGCACGTGATCACACAGAGCTTAATATTAGGTGGCTTACAAGCAACAGTCGTAGCGGCTTGGTTTTTGGTGGTGATTGTTATGGCCGATACCTTCAAAAAACTGCTGACACAAAAACGTACGTCGCAAATGTTGAATTTAGTCTGTGGATGCCTGTTCGTGGGGTTCAGCGTACAACTGGCTTTGTTTCAGCTATAATTTCAGTGAGTTATAAATTTTCTAACGCATGGATATTCGCGCTAAAGGTCTGACTAGCGTGGCCGATAATTAAATAGAGTTATGATTTGTGCTATCTTCATTCACTGGTTGATTGATGGAATGGATGTTGGCTGAATGGATATTGAGTTGATGTTTATTGGTACACAACATCACAGGCAGGGAGACAGATAAATGAGTGACGGGGCATTTACCCAAAAACGTCAGTACTACCGCTTAAAATACCCGAAGGGGGCTAGGCCGATCATGCGCATTAAAGATGAGCTGTTTCAGGTCAGTGAGGTCTCGGAGAAGGGCGTGCGTGTCATGACACGAAATGTCAGTCACTTTTATCGTGGACTCTCGATGGCGGGTACACTCGATCTACATGATGAAAAGCAGGTCGATGTCACTGGCGCGGTATTACGCTTTGATGGTAATGAAGTCATTATTCAATTATCTCGTGGCCCAAGCTTTAAAGACATGGTGTCGGAACAACGCCACATTCGCCAACGCTACCCCGCATTTTTCGCAAGTTTAAGAGCGGCATAGGCGAGTAGATTAAAGTAGCTGAGTCGATTAAAGTCGTTGAGAACATTAAAAAGCCCGAGAGTGAAAGAACTCTCGGGCTTTTTGTATTTACAGTGATGATAACTCTGTAAAGCTAACTGTAGATGGTATTAAGCTACCTGCAGATGGTTTGAGGGGTTACAGTTTTGGCACTGTCGCCCAAACAGCTGCTAGCATGTCGTGACCAAACGCGACACTGCGATCTGGCGACCAGCCGTAAAGTTCATCTGCGTGGCTAATGTGATCTTTAAATGGCATTTCAACCGTGTAAGAAAGACACTTAAATTGTTCGCCTACCCAGTTAGAGCCTACAGTCAGGTTCGCTTTGCCCGGCTCATCTTTATCGTAGCCAATCTCGTCTTGGAACTCAGGTGTGATCGTGAATAGAGCTTGTTTGAAGTGATCTTCAAGGCCTTTCAGGCGCGCATCGTAAGATGGGATACCTTCGCTACCTGCAACAAAGTTATAAGGGATAGCCTCATCACCGTGAATGTCTAGGAACATATCAACGCCGGTTTCCAGCATACGCTCACGCACTAAGTAAACCTCTGGGCTGCGCTCCATTGATGGTGTTTGCCATTCACGGTTTAGGTTGACGCCTAAGCCATTGGTACGCAAGTGACCACGGATGCTGCCATCTGGGTTCATGTTTGGTACCGCTCGGATCACTACGTTATCCAGCAGCGCGCGACCAACCGTGTCAGTTTCATCGAGAAGACGCTGTAAGAAGCCCTCAATGAACCATTCTGCCATTGTCTCACCCGGGTGTTGGCGGCCAATGATCCAGATGTTCTTTTTCTCTGGGCTTGGTTCACCAATCGTCAGCAGGCTGATGTCATTGTTGTCGTTAGTCACACCAAGTGTTTCTAGCTTACATGCAGGGTGTGTTTGTGCGCTGTGCAGCAGGTCTTGGTGGCGATCGTAAGAATAAGGCGCAAAGTAAGCAAAGAACATTGACTCATGTTCAGGGATGATGTCGAACTTTACAGTGTCGCCATCGAAGTCTGCAGGAATGCGGAACCACTCTTCGCGATCGTAAGAAGCAACCACATCGTAGTCTTTCCAACCTTCAGGGTATGCCGATTTTGCTAGGCCTTGAATTTCAAAGTGGTGAGCAAGTTGCGCCTCACTTTCTAGGCGGAAGTGAAACCACTGCGCAATATCGGTGTGTTTATCTGCTGGAATGGTCAGTTGGATGTTTTGTGGTGAATCTGCGTTAACGACATTGATGTTGCCGCTTTCGAAATTACTGAAAATTTTCATTGTAGTTATTATCTCGTGGTTGAGTTGCACTAAGATTAGCACACTTCATTTCAACCAAACTACTCTGAACTGGCCTAACGACGCTGGCAGGATGTACAACCGCGACACGCTGAGCGCGTATGTTTGTCTAACTTACTCCGCTGAACCTTACAGTAGGCGTTTTTGAGTGCTCTTCGGCCTGAAAACCAATCATCAGGTTTGGTCAAAATCAGGTAGCCGTTAAAGCGTTTTACTAACTCTGTACAGTTCTCTTCTATAAATCGGCTATCAAAGCCAATCTCAAAATAATCAAGCGCCTGTTCAATACGGGTAAAACCAGCAATTTTTTGCAGAAGTTCAGTTTGACTCATCATCGTCTCATGGTTCAGAAATTGTCGATGACTTTAACTCAATTAACGGAATTTTAACTTGATATAACCCCTGAAAAGATGGCTTTTTAGGCGCGCAGTTAATTTGGATTTATTTGGGTTGTTTATAGGATTCGCATATACCTATTGATATTTATATTGGGTGCGCATTCAGAGGTTATGAAATCTTGAATCTAGCTCCCACTGTACGCCATATTTATTATGAATAATGACAATTTATGACTCAAATCAATAAGGGGTAGCCCTAAAGTATTAGTCTGATCGCAATTGCAACTAATTGTTAAAGATGATTACTAAATATGTCTATTAAAAAACGTTACATCGCTGTTATCGCCGCTGTAGGTATAGGAATCGGCTGGTTGACGTTAGGGGGCACGGCTGCGGTCATGCACTACACATCAAGCACAGAGTTCTGCGTTTCTTGTCACACCATGCAGATCCCATACGAAGAATATGAAGGTTCTATTCACTTCAGTAACGCCAAAGGGATTCGAGCAGAATGCTCAGATTGCCACATTCCTTCGGATCCTATTGACTACGTAATCACAAAAATCAGAGCCTCTAAGGACATCTATCACGAATTTGTGACGGGCAAAATTGATACCGAAGAGAAGTACGAAGAACACCGTATGGCGATGGCCGAAACGGTATGGGCACAACTGCGTGAAAATGACTCAGCAACGTGTCGTTCTTGCCACACCTTTGATGCGATGGACAGCTACGAGCAATCTGAAGACGCAGCCAAAATGCACGCTTACGCTCAAGAGAACAAGCAAACCTGTATTGATTGTCATAAAGGCGTGGCGCACTTTGCTCCAGAGCCAGAAATGGACAGCGAAGCGTTCGATAACTTAATGGCGTTCACAGAGAAAACATCACCAGATGCAAAAGTGGTTTACCCAGTTGAAACCATCGAGATGGGTGAGCTTGGCACGATTAACCCGACGGCGAAACTGGATGTTGTTTCGACAGAAGGCACGCAACGCACAGTAGAGCTGCATGCTTACCAAATGAAAGGTGCCGAACAAGTGCTTTACTACGGTGAAGGCCAACGCGCTATCGTCGCAATGCTGACAGAAGCGGGCCAAAACGCTGTAGAAGCCGGTGAATACCACGCTGATGAATACGGCAATGAGTGGCGTACAGCAGCAATTACAGCGCAGATCGATGCAGATGTATTGGACTCTCTTGAGCCTATCTGGGACTACGCAGAAGAGCTCGACAACGTGTACTGCGCTACGTGTCACGCAAAAATTCCAGCAGGCCACTTTACGGTTAACGCATGGGGCCCAGTTGCGAAAGGCATGGGTGACCGCACCGATATCTCCTCTGAAGACTTAGAACTTCTAACCAAATTCTTCCAGAACCACGCCAAAGATGTGGCTGGCCATTAAATTAGAAACGAAAGGATAACAATAATGACTGATATTACTCGTCGCGGGTTCCTTAAAGGAACAGGCATGGCAGCCGGGGCTCTAGCCTTCACATCGCTCACACCAATGACAGCCGCAGCTGCAAACAAGCGTGGCAAAGGCGTTCTAACCGCTGGTCGTATGGGGCCAATGCTCTGTGAAGTGAAAGATGGCAAACTGGTATCAACGACCAATGCACTTGCTCAAACAGTGCCAAACAGCCTACAAACAACAGGCCCAGATCAAGTTCATACTAAAGCTCGAATCAAATACCCTATGGTTCGTAAAGGGTTCTTAGAGAATCCAGCTGCGCCAACAGGCAAGCGTGGTGATGATGAGTTTGTTCGTGTTTCTTGGGATGAAGCGTACAAGCTGATCCACGAACAGCATATGCGTATTCGTAAAGAGAGCGGCGCTGAGTCTGTATTTGCAGGCTCTTACGGCTGGCGTTCAAGTGGCGTGCTGCACAAGGCGCAAACTCTTCTACAACGTTACATGAGTATGGCGGGCGGTTACTCGGGTCACCTAGGTGATTACTCGACAGGTGCTGCACAAGTGATCATGCCTCACGTTATGGGCTCGATTGAGGTGTACGAGCAGCAAACGACACACCCAGTTGTTCTAGAGAGTTCTGATGTGGTCGTTCTTTGGGGTATGAACCCTCTGAACACGCTTAAGATCGCATGGAGCTCAACGGACTGCTCTGGCTTAGAGTTCTTCAACCAGCTGAAAAAATCAGGCAAGACTATCATTGCGATTGACCCAATGAAGTCGGAAACCATCGAATTCTTTGGTGACGCTGTTCAGTGGATTGCACCACGTCCAATGACTGACGTGGCGATGATGATGGGTATTGCTCACTCGTTGGTTAAGAAAGGCAAACACGATGTAGATTTCCTAAACAAGTACACAGCAGGCTACGACAAGTTTGAAGCGTACCTGATGGGTAAAGAAGACGGAATTGAGAAGACTCCGGCTTGGGCTGAAGAGATCACTGGCGTACCGGCTAAGCAGATGGAAGTGTTGGCTGACATCTTTAGCGAAAACCGCACTATGCTGATGGCAGGTTGGGGTATTCAACGTCAACAGTTCGGTGAGCAACGTCACTGGATGGTAGTAACGCTAGCCGCTATGCTGGGTCAGATCGGTCTACCAGGCGGTGGTTTTGGTCTTTCTTACCACTACTCAAACGGTGGTAACCCAACTCGCGATGCGGGTGTACTTCCTGCCATTTCTGCTTCTATCGGTGGTGGTTCTTCTGCGGGTAACGATTGGGCAGTTTCAGGCGCAGTGAACTCATTCCCTGTGGCACGTATTGTTGAAGCGCTAGAGAATCCAGGTGCTAAATTCATGCACAATGGTCATGAACTTACATTCCCTGATATCAAGATGATCTGGTGGGCAGGCGGTGGTAACTTTACTCACCACCAAGACACTAACCGTCTAATCGATGCATGGCAGAAACCTGAGCTGGTGGTTATCTCTGAAATTTACTGGACTGCGGCAGCGAAACACGGCGATATCGTCCTACCAATCACGACCTCATTTGAGCGTAATGATATGACGATGACTGGTGACTACTCAAACCAACACCTAGTTCCAATGAAGCAAGTGGTTGAGCCTCAAGGTGAAGCGCGTAATGACTTTGACGTATTTGCTGATATGGCAGAGATGATCAAACCGGGTGGCCGTGATGTCTTTACTGAAGGCAAAGATGAAATGGGTTGGCTGAAAGGCTTCTACGATGCAGCTCAGCAAGCGGGTAAGAAAGCGCGCGTTCGTATGCCTAAATTCGGTAAGTTCTGGGATGACAACCAACTGATTGAGATGAAGTTCAATAAGAAGGCAGCTCAATTCGTTCGTCATGCAGACTTCCGTAAAGACCCAGTAATGAATCCGCTAGGCACACCGTCAGGTAAGATTGAGATCTACTCTAAGACGATTGAAGGTTACAAACTGGAAGATTGTCCGGCTCACCCAACATGGATGGAGCCAACAGAGTTCTTCGGCAAATCAAAAGATGGTGAATTGCAACTGATGACAGCGCACGCGGCGCACCGTCTACACAGCCAGTTCAACTACGCGAAGATCCGTGATGAGTACGCGATTGCGAACCGTGAACCTATTTCGATCAACACCGAAGATGCGAAAGCACGCGGTATCAAAACTGGTGACCTAGTACGCGCATTCAATGACCGTGGTCAGGTACTTGTCGGTGCCTTGGTAACAGATGGTATTAAGCAAGGTGCTGTTTGTATTCACGAGGGTGGCTGGCCAGATCTTGATAAAGAGACAGGTCTATGTAAAAACGGTGGTGCTAACGTGTTGACGCTAGACATTCCAACGTCACGCCTAGCAAATGGCTGTGCAGCGAACTCCGCGCTAGTGAAGATCGAGAAATACACAGGACCAGCATTAGAGCTAACGGCGTTTGTCCCACCTAAAAACGGATAATCGACCCCATTAAATCTAATCCAAAGAGCCAGCGCATAGCTGGCTTTTTTTATGAAAAACAACTAACTACAACTGAAAATGGAGATAAAACACCTTCACTTTTTGTGAGGCAACCTAAAAATTTAAACAGCCTCTTTACCCATTCTGTTACCCAAGTCGCGTGGGTTTATAAAACTGCAGGATTTTATAATGTTAGAAATATATTATCTCGATGAATTATACAAATACGTAATTTGGCAAAGGTAACATAATGAAAACTAAACTTATTTTAAGTGCATTTGCACTGTCTATTCTGTCTGGTTGTGCAACAGTTCCAACGGCTGATAAATCAGAATCGAATCAACTTAAACAGTTTGATGCACCATCTGAGGGTAAATCTGGCGTCTACGTGTATCGTGACAATTCACACCTTGGCGGTGCTTTGAAGAAAGATGTTTACATCAATGGTGAGTGTATTGGCGAAACGGCTCCGGGCGTATTCTTCTACCAAGAAGTTGCGGGTGATAAAGAGCACACCATCAGTACAGAATCAGAATTTTCCGCTAACGACATCACTCTGTACACAGAAGAAGGCCGCAACTACTTTGTTCAGCAGTACATCAAAATGGGTGTGTTTGTCGGCGGTGCGGCACTAGAGCCAGTTGATGAAGAGAAAGGCAAAGCAGAAGTCGCTAAAACAGACCTAGCAGTGAAAGGCATTTGTACCGCTTCAGCGGAGTAGTGTAGCGACAAATCAGTTTTTAGCACTGATGTTTACTGAAGCGAATCGATAGAGCAAGTTGAGTAGCAATACTTAGCTTGCTTTTTTATTTCTTGTAGATCTTATCCCTCCCGTTAACCACGTCTTTTTCTTAGCTCCTTAGCATCTTACTTACAGGGCTATTCAACGTTCTCCCAATGCAATTAACCACATAGTCAACCATTTACATGTGCTATCGATCACTTTATTGGTATCTGTTTGATTTATAAATTCCCATTCGCTATTTCACTGATTACTATCTCTCGCTTATGAATATTAATGATAATAATTTGCATTCAACATTTATTTGTGTGGATTTCGTTAAGGAGAAAGGAATGAAGTGGCAATTTAAGCTCACCCCGCTTTCAATTGCAGTGACTGCACTGCTGAGTGGAGGAGTTGCTCATGCAGAAGAAGACGAAACCGTCATCGTGATTGGACAACAAGTTGATGACACTGCTGTTGGCCCGGACTTTAGTTATGTCGGCGAGAAAAGCCAAACCGCAACCAAAACACCGTTGGCTATCCATGAAACCCCGAGAGCTATCTCTGTAGTCACTCGTGAGCAAATGGATGATCGAGCGTCGATCAGTATCTCAGACGCTTTGCAATATACTCCGGGTATTCAAACTAACTATTTTGGCGAAGATAACAAACAAGACTGGTTTGTTGTGCGTGGCTTCCAGCAAGCAGGTACGGGTTTATACCAAGACGGGACACGCCTTTACTCTGCGGGTTTCTACAGTTGGCAAATTGACCCGTTCGCTTTAGAACGTGTAGAAGTACTCCGTGGTCCCGCGTCTGTGCTATATGGACAAAACCCACCGGGTGGTCTGATTAATGTTGTCAGTAAGCGCCCACAGTTTGATGGGGGTTCAGGTCAAGTGGGCATTGATGTTGGTTCTTTTGACCGTACACAGGTGACTCTGGATGTGAATACAGAGGTGAGTGATGATGTGGCATTCCGCTTAGTGGCGCTTGGCCGAAAGAACGGCACCAAGGTGGATGATGTAGAAGCGGAACGATTGATGATCGCGCCATCACTCACTTGGAGAATGAGTGACAAAACAGACATCACATTCCTAGCCAGTTACCAAGAAGATGATTCGGACCCATACTTACAGTTCTTGCCTAT
This sequence comes from Vibrio sp. D404a, assembly GCF_030248535.1. Taxonomy (GTDB): domain Bacteria; phylum Pseudomonadota; class Gammaproteobacteria; order Enterobacterales; family Vibrionaceae; genus Vibrio. The sequence continues at coordinate 75,925 of NZ_JAHGAJ010000043.1, forward strand.
GGAAGGGACATTAACCGATAACCCTAACGGTAAAATCTCGGATGATACGGCAGTGGGTAACCCAGATTGGGAAACCTTCGAACGTGAGCAGCTCTCTTTAGGGTATGAGTTTAACCATGAGTTTAATTCAGCATTGAGCTTTGGTCAGTCAGCACGCTATAGCCGTATGGATATTAACTTAAAGCAGATTTATTCACTGATGTATGCCGCGGATCACCCAACATTTGGTGCAGCTTTAGATCCTACAGGGTCGAGACAAACGGTGCTTCGTCAGGCGTCTACAGAGGAAGGACATTCAGATGCCTTTAATACCGATAATCGATTAGTGTTTAACTTCAGAACTGGATCTGTCGAGCATACCCTACTAACGGGTGTTGACTACCAAATGATCGACATTGATAGTAATGATTATGCCGCGGATCCGATTGTTGCCGATGGCAATGTACTAACTGGGCTAGGTGTCTATGATCCAACCTTCAATGTTTACAACCCAAGTTATACAAACAACATTATCTTGCTTGACCCAAGTTCACCGACTCTATCTCCTGTGTCTGATGCTGACCTGCAAAATTCAGTCACTAAGAATCGTCAGTTAGGCTTCTACATTCAAGACCAAATTCGATTTAATGATTTGATTGTTCAAGCTGGGCTTCGTTACGACGACACATCAAATGAGCAATCTAATAAGACCACTGGTAATACAGTTAAAGCGGATTACGAGGAGTGGACAACCAATCTAGGTGTCGCGTATGTAACGTCGGCAGGGTTCACACCTTACTTTAGTTATGCACAGTCTTTTGAGCCTATCATCAAAACCTCCGTTGCCAATCAAGCGGCGAAACCAGAACGTGGTGAGAGCTACGAAGCGGGTGTGAAATACCTACCTAAGAGTTTTGAAGGGCAGTTTAATGTCGCGGTATATGAGGCGACTAAGAAAGACGTTGTCGATGTAATTACTGGCAGCAACCAAGTCAATCAAATTGGTGAAATCCGTAACCGCGGCGTTGAATTGGGCGCTGTAGCTAACGTGACTGAATCACTGACGCTGATCGGTAACCTAGCGTTTGTAGACTCTGAAATCACTAAAGACCAAGATCAGAATCAAGTCGGTAAAACGCCAGCACAAGTGGCCGATATGATTGGTTCTGCTTGGGCGAAGTATCAGTTCTTTGATGGTGCGCTAGATGGATTGAGCATCGGTGGCGGCGTTCGATACATTGGCGAAACTTATGGCGATAACTTTGAACAAAATAAAGTACCGTCTTATACCCTCTATGACGCAACCGTGAGCTACCGATTTGCTGATTACAAACTGCAAGTCGCTGCAAAGAACTTGTTTGATAAAGAGTACGTCGCAACCTGTAATTATTACTGTTACTACGGCGACCGTCGCAATGTTATCGCGAGCTTGACTTACGACTGGTAATTTTCACTTAAACGCAGGTGAGTTTGAAAGCATGGTGATAGTTGCACCATGCTTTTTTTGTTTGAAAGTGATCTAAATAACTCTTTGAAGCTTATAGACAAAATCAGAAAGTAGGAGAGTAGTATGAATCGAATCAACCCCAGGAAGTTACTGCACAGTAAGTGGACGGCAGTTTCTCCAGTCAATCGAGAGAAACACTTCATGATCACTGAGATGGAATTCGAAGAAGATGTGGTTGTGCGCTGTGTTCTTGAAGCAGTCATGACGAAGCGAGCACGTGATATAGATTGGCATGATCTGACAGACAACTCACAGTGGAAAATGGGTTGGAAGTGAGCCTAATCTCGAGCTTCCATTGCCTTGGCCGTTCTCATTATCCCTCGACTTTCAATCGACAAGCATAGGATACTATCGCGGTTGACCTTGCCAGTATTGCAGCCCCTCTAAAACACCCGCTGCATGAGTTGCCTTACTGGTGTACACATTGTCACGTTGTGAAAGGTGTGCGACTTCAGGGTAGTGATTGGCGACCAATATTGAGTTAACGCCATTGATCGTCAGCATCGATGTGTCATTGGCTGAGTCACCCGCTACGCAAACTTCATCAATGTTGAGGTCATGCTGTTTTAGTAGGTGATGGATGGCTGAGGCTTTATTGACGTTTTTCGGCGTTACGTCCAAATACCAGTCATGGGAGTAAGTGAGATCGACTTGCGCACCATGAGCGGCAAGAGCTCGAGCAACTAGCTCTCTTTGATGGGGTGTGAGAGACCCTTCAAACGTTACCTTGTAGTCGCCTTGATGGTTAGGATCGAGTTTTCCCATAAAATCGAAATCACACAAAGCTTGTTCGACCTTTTGTTTGTCCCACGTCGCTTTGAGCTGTTGATGCCAGTGTGTGTCAGGCTGGTGGATAGGCTGATGATGGTGAATCTGAGTACCGACGTCGCTAATGATGCTGTGCGGTGTTGGGTAGTTATCGGACGCTAAACCGACTTTTATAGAGGGCAGAGTCCGCCCGGTCGCAATGACAAAACGAATGCTAGGCTGGTCACTTAAGTAGTCGAACAGTTGATTGACACCATCAGATGAACCGCCATCTAACGTGCCATCGAAATCACACACTAGCATCTTAATCATTGTTTTAGCTCCATTAACGTCCGCCATTACCTCATTCAAGGTTGGCCTACTAAGTCGTGAATAACAAGGTCAGATTACGTCATGCTATGACAAAAAGATCAGTTTGCCGCTAGTATCACACTCGGTGTGTTTGCTTTGTTTAATTGATTGCAAAACGATTGTCGGAGGGGAAAACAAAAAAGGCCGACCACTACATAGAGGTCGACCTGAGACGTATTCTTGTTCTAGCTTCTAGCGTTCGCCTTGCACTTCGAAGTCATCGCTGATTAGGCGAGCGTGACCATCTTCTTCAATAACCCAATGTTCACGGTGTACAACGCCAAACGCCTTATTCATGGTCCAGCTCGATGTCAGAATGTAGCCGCCATCTTGGTGCTCTTCCCACTTCACATCGGTGTAATCAACGTCTTTAAAGCCTTGGTCAATGATGTTCTGCCAAAAGCCTTGGATTGCTTCGCGCCCCTCAAAGGTGCCAAATGGGCGTGCATGCATCACGCATGTTTCGTTGTACTGGGCTGCACAGCCAGCTGCGTCTTGGCTATTGAAAGCAACTTGCCACGCTGCGATACCTTTCTTACACGCTTCTAATACTTGATTACTCATCTCTAACTCCAATTTGTCGTGTTGATTAACTGGGATACAGTTTAGGTCTACTCTTTAATTTGAAAAACAGAGATAATAGAAATGACTGTTTATAAAAAGAGAACAATAAATTGAATAAGCTAAGACAGATGTCGATCTTCGCGCACATCGTCGAGCAAGGCTCTGTCTCTGCGGCAGCGGCTAAACTCGACCTTTCAAAATCTGTGGTCAGTCAGCACTTGAAAAAGTTGGAGCAAGAGTTGGGCTCTGCTTTATTAAAGCGAACGACTCGTCGACAAACTCTTACTCCAATGGGCGAGCGTTTTTACTTAAGTTGTAAAGACCTCAATAGCTTGGCAGATTCTGCGTGGGAAGTGGCACAAGCAGAACAAGGAGAGCCACAAGGGCGAATTAGGATCACTGCACCGAATGCATTGATGGATGTGCTCGTCGCGCCAGTGATAGCAGAACTCATGAAAACTTATCCAAAGCTGCAACCTGAGCTGCTGAGTGATGATAAGCGACTCGACTTCATGAATAATGATATCGACCTTGCGATTCGTGTTGGCAGCTCTCCCGATAGCACGCTAAAACAAAAGCGTTTAGGCGGTTTTAGAGATCAATTATGTGGTGTGGCTGAAATGCAGAATCGACAAGTCAGTGAGTTGCCATATGTTGCGAATGCATGGCAAGGCAAGCACATTGAGCATCATTTTATATCAGATACAGTCGAGAACATTAGTCTGCATAAACGAGCAAACTGCGTCACGAACTCGATCCATAGCTGTGTCGCACTGATTAAGGCAGGGGCTGGCGTGGGTGTGCTACCGGATTTCTATCTCCGTCAGATTGGGGGCGACTTAGTAAATCTTCTTCCGGATCATCAGCTTCCAATCAATACCGTCTATGCCTTAAACCCTTATTCTCGTCATACACCGCCGGCTGTGTCTTTGTGTATACAAGCGCTAGAGACTCGACTCTCTCGCGAATTGACTCCCTAATATTAACCTCAACAATGATATCGCCGCGTTGTTAGATGTACCTTCTGGTATAAGGGTGGGTGATATCACACATTAAGATATTTGTAATATAATAATTCATTAGTGTGATGTTTAGCTAACTTGTCGTACAAATCTTCATCTATATTATTTGTCGTTGCACAGAGGACGCTGTGCAATCTATGAAAATAAAATAATAAACGTGAAACAAATCATGGAGACTTGTATGATTTTTAAACCCTGCAAACCGCTGTCTTATGCCGTGCTTGCTGCTCTTTTTTCTGGCAGTGTTGCCGCTGAAACATTAACGATTCAGTCTGCATCAGATTGGGGTGGGGCACACTCTTCCTATCCTGCTTCAAACGCTATCGACGGCGATACTAATTGGTCGTCCCGTTGGGCGGCGCAAAACGCTCCGGTTAATCTGGTTCTCGATCTCGGCTCTGTTCAAAACGTTCAAGACGTTAAGATCGCTTGGGGCAAAGGTGAACAGCAAACCTACAAGTTTGAGATTCGGGCATTAGCCGACGAGAGCTCAAGCAACTGGGATAAGGTTTACTATGGCTACAGCAGTGGCACGACATCCCAATTTGAAACCTACGATGTGGAAGATGTTCAAGCTCGCTGGCTTCGAATTAAGGTGTTCTCGAATAGCGCTGAAAGCGTTTGGACCAACATTACCGAAGTAGAAATTCACGGTAATGACAGCCCAGATTACGGCCTCGACCCGAATGCTCCACCTTCAGACAACTTTGACCTGTTGGATTGGTACGTGAGTATTCCTGTCGATGAGGGCGACGGTTACGCGACGTCAATCAAAGAGAACACGCTAGACGCGGGCTACGAAGATGAGTTTTTCTACACTGGAAGTGATGGTGGCTTGGTCTTCTATACGCCAGTGGAAGGGGTTACCACATCAAGCGGTACTAAGTATGTGCGAACTGAGCTGCGTGAAATGCTACGCCGTGGTGATACGTCTTACTCAACGTCTGGCAAAGATAATAACTGGGCGTTCTCTTCGATTCCTTCGAGCGAGCAAGCCGCCTTTGGTGGCATTGACGGCACACTGAATGCCACTTTGGCAGTTAATCATGTAACAACCACCACCTCAAATACCGAACAAGTTGGTCGAATTGTGATTGGTCAAATCCATGCAGAGAAGAATGAGCCGATTCGTCTCTACTATCATAAACTGCCAAACAACGACAAAGGTGCCATCTACTTTGCACATGAAACCTCGAAGTCTACGGGCGGCGATGAAACTTGGTACAACCTGCTTGGAAACATGGTGACATCATCAGGTGACCTGAACAGTGAAAGTAACCCAAGTGATGGTATCGTGCTGGATGAAACCTTCTCATATTCGATTGTGGTTGAGGGTGATAAGTTGATTACCACCATCAGTCAGAATGGGACTGAGCTTGCAGCGAAAGAGGTCGACATGAAAAACAGTGGTTATGACGACGAAGATAACTACATGTATTTCAAAGCGGGTATCTACTTGCAAGATAACACCAGTAACGACAGCGATTATGCGCAAGTGACCTTCTATCAGCTGGAAAATAGTCACAACTAGTTTTTTTAGTCGATAAGGAAACTTGGAATACTTAACGTAGAGGTGGCCAATTGGTCACCTCTTTTTTTATCTTTTCACCTCTCACTTCTAATATATCGAGCCCCTTTAATGGTGTGCAGATTGGCAAAAAAACCAACCCGTACTTATAGTTACCTAGAGTGTCTAGTTGCTTATTAATTTCAAAGGGGACGTCTTTGCCTGAACGTTTTACCAAGTCATGCCACGAATGCGGGCTGGTCAGTCAGTTTGAAGAGTTGTCTGCGGGCAGTGAAGCGTCTTGTCCAAGATGCTCTCATACTTTATCGAGCGTTGGACACCATCAGCAGCAGGGGGTAATAGCGTATGCGTTGGCGAGCCTGATTACCTTAATCATGAGTCTGACTTTTCCGTACATGTCATTCAGCGTTCAAGGTATCAGCCAACAGATCACGTTATATCAAGCGGTCGACATGATGAATCGCATGGATAACAGTTTGATCGCCATATTGTTGTTTTTGGCAGTGATTCTTTTGCCTGCTTATTTTCTGGTGCTTTCCTTGTGGTTCTGCCTGTTGGTAGAGCGCAAAAAACGAATTAACTATGCCTCCAATCGATTTACATTTCTGGCTCTCAAGTCTCTGAGTTGGGCAAAGCCGTGGCTGATGGTCGATGTGTTCTTGATTGGTGTGTTGGTGAGCTTGATTAAGATAGCCGCCTTGGCTGACGTTTCAATGGGCTTGTCTTTCTGGGCGTTTTGTATTTATGCCATGCTGGTGGTTAAGACCATCTCTTTAGTCGATTTTGGTTGGCTGTGGGACCGCTTAGTCCCAAATAACGCCCCGCAAGAACCAATGGTCGGGAGTCTATTTCAAAGTAAGCAGCATCTTGCTTGTCATATCTGTGGGCAGGTACACCAGTACAGCGACAGCCTTCACCATTGCACTCGTTGTAATACTCATTTGCATCGCTTTGATCCAGTTAAAAATCTACAAATCGCATGGGCGTTGTTGTTCACGTCAGTCGTGTTTTATATCCCAGCCAATTTGTATCCGATGATGTATACCTCTGCATTTGGAACCAGTGAAGGTTCAACCATCATGGAGGGGGTCATCTTACTTTGGAATATGGGTTCATACCCCGTGGCACTGATCATTCTTATTGCGAGCGTTTTCATTCCGATGGCGAAGATGGTCGCCTTGGCTTACCTGTATTGGAATGCGAAAAGGGTGCATGGGCTGACTGAGCAAAAAGCGAATCGCTACCTTAAGGTTTACCGCGTGACGGAATTCATTGGTCGCTGGTCGATGATAGACATTTTCGTCGTTGCAATATTGGTGGCATTGGTTCAATTGGATGGTGTTATGGCCATTTACCCGGGGCCTGCGGCGCTGTCATTTGCGGCGGTTGTAATATTTACGATGTTATCAGCGATGATTTTCGATTCTCGAATTATATGGAAGTAATCTCCTCAAAGAGGTGTGGAACAGATGGAAAAGCAAAGTACTTCGGATGCGAAGGTATCCAAAAAAAGCGAGTTGTCGCCAGTTTGGATTGTGCCAATCATTGCGGTTTTGGTGGGGTGTTGGATGCTGTTTCAATACTTCAATAATCGCGGGCCAGAGATCACCCTGATCTTACCGGACGCATCTGGTATTGAAGCGGGCAAAACGGCGATTAAATCTAAGAATGTTCATGTGGGTACCATTACCGATGTCGCCTTGAGTGAAGACTATGAGTACATCATTGCAAAAGCTCAAATAGACAAGAAAGCTTCTCGTATGATCAATGCTGATACCCAGTTTTGGGTCGTGGAGCCGCATGTCGGAACCGATGGTATTAGTGGGCTTGAGACTATTTTGTCGGGCTCGTACATCGAGCTGAAACCGGGTAAATCGAGTGAAGACCAATTGAGGTTTGATGTGCTAGATACACCTCCAGTAGCAGGGCCAGATACTAAAGGGATCAGGGTGGTTGTCTCTCATAAGAAAGCGAATCAGCTCGCAGTCGGTGAACCCGTGTTGCATCATGGTTTTGTGGTAGGGCGAGTAGAGAAAACCAGTTTCGACTATCAAAAGAAAGAGGGCAAATATCAACTCTTCATCTTTGCTCCCTATGATGGGCTTATCTTTGAAAAAACACAGTTTTGGCTCTCTTCTGGCATTGATGTGAGGTTTGGTGCTAATGGCTTAGATGTCAACTTTGCTTCGATAGAGAGTATTTTGACTGGTGGGGTAAGTTTTGATGTGGCGGAGAGCATTAAACCGGGGGCCCAAATCAAAGAGAACCTAAAAGAGTACACGCTTTATGATAATTACGATGCGGTAGTAGAGGGTAAATACACCACGTCACTTGATTACGTACTGCTGTTCGAAGAGTCGGTCCGTGGGTTAAGAAAAGGTGCACCGGTTGAGTATCGAGGGGTGCGAATTGGTACGGTGGATACCGTGCCGTTGCAGATACGTATGGACAAAGAAGGCAAGGTTTCGAACCGTATCCCTATTCTCATTAAACTCGAAATTGAACGAGTTTCTGAAGTATTCAAAGCCGTGAATGCCGAAGCCTTTGCAGAACGCGTCAAACTGCAGATGGGCGAGGGGCTAAGAGCAACCTTAAAAACGGGTAACCTTCTTACCGGGGCACTGTTTGTCGATATTAACTTTTATGAAGACGAAGAGCCTTACGAACCAAGAGAGTTTGATGGTTATCCCGTGTTCCCAGTTGTGGCTGGTGGTTTAACGGAAATTCAAAAACAGATCACCGATTTCTTAGATAAGGTCAATGAGCTTCCACTAGACGCCACGATCGCAAATTTAAATGGTTCATTGGCTTCGTTAGACAGTACGCTGAAGAGTATGGATGAACTGCTTGATAGCGAAGGAGCGAAAGCCTTGCCACAAGACATCAGTGAAACCATGAAGCAGCTTGAGGCGACGTTAGATAGTTATGATGATGACTCAGATGCTTACAAACAGCTCATTAGCGCATCTGAAGAGTTAGAGCATGTGCTTAAAGAGCTTCGCCCGTTAATCAAAGTACTAAACGACAAACCCAATGCGTTGGTGTTTGGGAGCGATGCGGAAGAAGACCCGATTCCAGTTAAGGGAGTGGAATAATGAGAAAACTATTTATATCACTGTTTGTATCGTTCGGGCTTTTAGGGTGCACTTCTCCCACAGATGGCACTCATGCCTATCTTCTACCAGAGAGTACATTGGATAAGCCGATTTTTAAGGTGAAGACTCGAGTCGATTTGCCTGATTATCTCGACACTATCGGCATTGCGTATCGCAAGTCTGAAAATGAACTGGTTTCTGCGCGTAAACATGTGTGGGCTGAAAACCTTGAAGGGCTGCTTGAAGAGCGTATTGACTCTTCCGATGTATCAGGAGAATCGGATAAAGAGTTGACCATTACTTTCGAACAGTTCAACGGCTCTTACACTGGTAATGCTGAAGTAAAAGGAACTTGGGTACTGAGCGAGGAAGACGTGGAACTGGCACGAGCGGAATTTGAATCTATGACACCGTTAAAAGAGTCAGGGTATGAGTCGCTTGTCGAAGCTCTAGGGGAAGGCTTGGATGAGGTGCTGGCCGATATTCAGTCGCAATTAAAACAAAGCTCTAATCAGTAAAAGTACTCAGTCTAATATTCAAAAAGCCCGCGTTATTGATCTACTTCAGATGAACAATAACGCGGGCTTTTTGTTGTTTGTTTGATTCTTCACATACCCGTTAAATCAAACCTAATTCGGTGGGGGATGTCGGCTGTGTTAATTCTGACTGCGGTTGGCGATGATGGTCTGTTTTAAAATACGCAGCAACCACTGGTTAATCGGGTCATATTGTTGAGAGCGTCGGCAGCTCATCACGAAAGAGAGCTCAATATTTAGGTCTTGTGGTAGGTGAATACTGCGGCATCCGTTGGGCACGCTACCATCGGTGATCACACCAAAGTGGTCAGTTTGCATCACAATCTCATGCACTGTCTGTGGATGGGCAACTTCGGCCTTTGGTGTAAATTTAAAGCCAATATTCGACAGACGCTCAACCAAGGGGTACTTGTTGTCATTCCAGCCCGCAGATTTATAGATAATCATTGGGTATTGAGCGAGCTCCTCGAACTCGGTTGCGGGGTGACCATTTCGAACAAAGAACACTACGGTTCCTCGCCCAAATTCAGCTTGAGCAATAGACTGAGGCAACCCTTCATCAAAGTAGTGCGCCGCAACCGCACTCTCACCATCAATCAGTCGGTTTCTTGCATTATTGTCCCAATGTAAAAATGAAACGGTGGCCTTAGGTGCCTGCTCTAACAGTGCCAGATACAGCTTATCACCGAGCTGTTGCCAAAAATGGTTATTGGCATAGATCTTAATCGACCCTTGGTAGGTTTCTGGCGAAAAGCCTTCGGGTTTAATTGATGCAACGCTATCAAGAATGCTGTCGAAGTGCTTAATGTTCGCTTCCACAAATGAAGTGGGCTCAAAGCCCTGTTTAGTTTGAATGAACAACGGGTCGTCGAGCTGCGTTTTGAGCTTTGATAGATTTTTGCTGATGGCACTTGGGGTCTTACCCAACGCGTCAGCGACCAATCCAACATGGCGCAGCTCGTACATCTTCTTTAACACTAAAATATTTTGAATATCGAGATTGGTGTTCATTTCCTTCTCCGAATACGCATCCATACGCTCATCCTAATCTTAAGTATTAGTTGGAAAGACAGGGGCACGTCAAAATCTTATTTACTTATCTATGTGCCTTGATAGATGGGGCGCCGCGAGTGAGTTTCTATTTTGGAAATCTTGGTTTTCCTCGTGAGAATAAGGGCTTAGCGCTAAAGTAACTACATCGAAACGGAAGACACCAAAACGAAAGATTCAATTGAACAGCAATTGATATCGACTCAACGAATAATACAGAAAGAAAAATGAGGTGATGTATGAAAAAGCTAATCGCACTAGGTCTAATGGCAATCTCAATGAATACTGCTTTTGCTTCTGACGGTAACTACACAGGCACGATTGATATGACCCTTACCTCAGACAACCAAGTTCAATCTGAACGCATTGCACCAGAGCCAAAACTGCAGGGTCGCAACGAAGCGTCTGACGGTGGTGTGCGTTTCATGACACCTTCTGACAAGCATGAGTTTGTGCTTAACGGTCGTCGTGACTAACACAGAAAGTGCTCAGTATTGAGGAAGCTTAAGCCTTTATAGAGCCAAAATCTTGTGAAATTCATTGTCTTATCGAACAGCCCGTACTGAAAATGTGCGGGCTGTTTTATTTTCATCTAATTAATTGAATTAAAAAGCAGAATCGTTAAATCGTTCCTACACTTAGGTAAGTTTAGTTAGCCTGTGTAGGGAGAAAAGTGTGTTCAATTGGAGGCCTAGTCATGCATCAAAGGCTTTGATGTTATGGATACTGACATTGTGTGTTGCGGTGACAACCGTGAACGCGTGGGCGCAAGCGTTACCAGATCTAGAATACATAGACAGTGAAATCACCAAACTGAGCGCGGAGAATCCCAAAAACGAGGGGCTTATTGGTCAATATGAGACCTTAAAGGCGGGTGTGGCAAGTCACGAAGAAAAACGCAACAAGCGTGATAATTACCTTAAAGCGATCACTCAATTCCCTGTTCAACGCGAACGCCTAATGACCAACATTAACGATGTTGAATCGTTAGATATCTTCAAAACGGATCAGCTCGTTAAGTTCAGTGATTTGTCGCAGGCCATCGCTTCCTTGCAAGCCGCATTGGTCGAGTGGCGCACCTCTTATCAAGCCAAATCAGAACAAGCCAAACAACTGGGCACGGCTCGAACGGAGTTACCGCGCAGCTTAGCTCAGCTCGATAGACAGATCGAAAAAGCCAACTTAGCAAAGAGTGGCAAAGGTGAATTGATCGACCAGTGGTTAGAGCTGAGTAACCTTACAGGTTTAAAGCTTGACCGAGAAGTGTTGGCCGCAGAGTTACAAAGTCTGGATGAACGTACCGAGATTGTTCGATTAGAGCGTCAGCTGCTAGATAGAAAAATCAAATTGGCGACCCCGCTGGTGGTTGATCTTCAAGAGCGTTTAACTCAAGTCGAACAAGCATCGGTGCGTGAGCTGATTGATCAAGCCAACACGCTCAGAGAGCAGCGAGATACTCTGACGATCCCTGAGCAGCAAAGAGTGGATCGACTCACTGATTTTGCAATGGAGTTAGAGCAAGTTCTGGTTGAAATAGACCAAGCGAGAATCACAGTACATGAAGTAGATTCAGAACGAAGAAGCCTCACCAGTGAACTGCGTTTGATTAAGGATAACCTCAATTGGCTGCGTGACAGTACCGCCTTTGGGGACTCCATTCGTGCTCAGCTACAGCGATTGCCAGCGGTTGTCGACAGCAGCGAAATTCCCAACAGCATTGCGAATGCGCACATCAGGAAGTATGAAATTGGGCAGACATTAGATGATCTTGCGGTAAACAAATCTGTTTCTGAGATTCAGCAGAGTACAGAACCCGTTGATGAGTTGAGCCAGTTGACGCAACTTGTTTTAAAGCAGTTAACAGACAGCTACGATAAATTGATTATCGCCCTCAGCAAACTGCAGACCTCAAAAAGCCAATATGTCCTAGAGGTCAATGGTGCGCGCACCTTCTTACAACAACAGCAACTCTGGAGCCGCAGTAATGTGCCTTTGTGGGAGCACCTCACCAGTTTTGACCGCGAGGTATGGCTGGGCGATCCGCGTCCGTTTATTGAGCGCTTTGATCAGCTAACCCGAGAACAACTCATCAGTCTTGGCTCCTTAATTGCTTTCTACAGTGCGACGTTGTTTGTCCTTTATGTGCGTTTTTCTAAACGAGCGATTAGCCGGCGTTTGGAATATCAGAAAATCTTTGGCCACCCATTGAAAGACAAATTCCGCTTTACTCTGATTTTGTCATTAATGGCATCGTTAAGAGCGGTCGCCTTACCGCTATGGTTTGGGGTGACGGCGTATGTTGTGCATTGGATATGGCCGATCACCAGCTCCGAGGAGATAAAAACCATCACGTTCGCTGCCATGAGCGGCTTGTTTGTCGTCGAAGTACTGTTTTCATTGAGCTCGCCTAAAGGGGTGCTGGATCTGCACCTAAGCTGGCCAAGCTATATCTGCGAATACTTGCACTCTGGCGCGAAACGCGTTCGATGGCCGTTAATCCTGTTGTTGGTCTCTATTTATGCCGCTGAACTGGCAGCAGGAACCAAAGAGGCGGAGATTTCACGAGTCCTATTTCTAGTGCTGATTGGCTCAATGCTAGCTGTGTATAGCTCACTGCTCAAAAAGCAGCATCTGCCTTCCACCTTTCCTTCGCCTTTTAACCAAGGTGTATCGCTGTTTGTGATTCGAGCCGTGGTATTAGGATCGTTTGTTGGCATTCTGGCCATGGCGATTGTCGGTTTGTATGTCGCATCTTGGGTACTATTGATTTATCAGCAGCTGACTATTTTCGTCATTTTAGGTGGTTTGTTTATCTATCAGCTAGCCGAGCGCTTCTTAAAGCTGGAGCATCGTCAACTCACGTATCAACGCCTATTAGAACGCCGAGAAGAGTTGATTGCCCAGCAGCAAGAGCAAGCCGATGAACCACCAGAATTAGCGGAGCTGAGAGACTCCTTACCCGATGTAGAAGAGCGAGCGCTCGATAGTGAACAGGTCAGTGAGCAATCCATCACCTTGCTCCGAGGTTTGTCACTGATTGGTCTTGTGATAGCGCTGTTGACCCTGTGGTCGAGTGCGTTAGAGATGACCAGTCAGCTAAATAATGTTGTGGTTTGGCAGGTGAGCGAAACCACCGAAACGGGTGCTAGGCTGGTGGACATCACCATACAATCGCTGATTTATGCGGTGATCACGCTATTGGTGACTATGGTAGGGGTGCGTAACTTACCCGGCGTGCTTGAGCTGCTTATCTTAAGACGACTCGACCTTGCTCCGGGTTCAGGCTACGCGATTACTACATTATTGAGATACCTGATTCTGGTTGGCGGCGTGCTAACGGTGTTTGCGATGCTTGGCTTCCAATGGTCACGCTTGCAGTGGCTGGTGGCGGCGTTTGGTGTCGGTTTAGGTTTTGGTTTGCAAGAGATCTTCGCTAACTTCATCTCTGGCTTGATCTTGCTGTTTGAAAGACCGATCCGTATTGGTGATATCGTGACGATTAATGACCTGTCAGGAACTGTGAGCAAGATACAAACCCGTGCAACCACGATCATCGATTGGGATAACAAAGAGATTGTGGTGCCGAATAAAGCCTTCATCACCGAGAAGTTGATCAACTGGTCGCTGACCGATCCGGTCACCCGTGTTGTGATCCCAATTGGCGTCGCTTATGGAACAGATGTGGAGAAGGTTGAATCGATTCTCTATCAAATTGCTAACGACAATCCTTTAGTGCTTGAAGAGCCTTCTCCATATGTGGTGTTTCTTGCCTTTGGTGCGAGCAGTCTAGATTTTGAATTACGTGTCCATATCACGGCTATTGAACACCGTTTAACGACGATTCACCTCATCAACAAGAATATTGATAAGCTGTTTCGTGAGAACAACATTGAAATCGCCTTCCCACAAATGGACATTCACGTTCGCGATTGGCCGAATCAACCCGGTTAAAGCGAGATTTGATTAAAACTGAAGGCTGTCGATTGTGGATTATGACAGCCTTTTTCATGTTCCATCAATACCAATAATTAAGGGCCTAGGGGGTATGTTTGAACCAAGCACGGAAGAGTTAGACCCACTTAAGATCGCCAGTTATTTAAATAACAGCGAGTTGACGAATACCTCTGACAACTTGTCGGAATCTGATTTATCTGAGGCAACCTTTAATAATAAACAGCTAGACGCATTGTTGGTTTCAGCGCTCGATGAAGAACAGTCTGAATGTCTAATTAGCCTCTGTGAGAAAAGCAACACCTCGCTGCTTTGTTTTGAAAACCCATCGAACGATGCGGCGGCAGTGGCTCGCGTGATAGATAACCTGATGGGCAAACTTCAATCCCACGAAATGCCGAATAACATTGATGTGGCGGATTTGCGTAATCTGTCTGAAAGCGGTGATTTGCTGTTTGGGTTTGATAACCACAGCGCTGCGCTCGATTTTCTAGATGCACAGAACCTTGGTAAAGTCGTCGGAGGTGTTTACTTGGCTCATGGTACAGTTGAACTGTCGCAATATGAGCAGGCTACCAATGAGCTACTCACTCGTTTCCCAGATAGTGGCTATTTATGTTCGAGTTTTTATGGCGCAGGTCTTGGTCAGTGTACGATTGTGTTGTCTGTGAAAGCGGTCGTCGTTTAGAACTTGATCAGTTATGTCAGTGAATAGAAAGAATCTATATATCAATACCTCAGCCCATTGCTGAAGCCATGCAACTGATGTACAACGAACGCTCAAACAAGAATAAGAGTGTAATTGCATGAGTTTAGTAGTAAGACAAGTCACCATCGAAGATGCGCAAGGCATCACTGAAGTGCTTAACCCAATCATTGAAGAAGGTTTGTACACCATCCTCGACACCACATTCACGGTTGAAGAAGAGAAGGGCTTTATTGCGGATTTCCCAAAGCAAGGCGTGTTTACTGTTGCTGTGAATGAAGAGCAAAACAAAGTCATCGCTTTCCAAAACATCGAGCCTTTTGCTTCTTATACCAAAGCCTTTGATCATGTGGGTATTATTGGTACCTTTGTGGATAGCGAAAGCCGTGGACAGGGTGTATCTAAAAAGCTGTTCCAATCGACGTTTGAAGTAGCAAAACAGAAAGGCTATGAAAAACTGTTTGCTTATGTTCGAGCAGACAACGAGCGCGCATTAGCTGCCTATATACGTCAAGGCTTTGAAGTGGTCGGCACCGCGAAAAAGCACGCCAAAATCGACGGCGTATACGTTGATGAAGTTCTAATCGAGAAGTTCTTATAGTCGAGCTAAGCAACTTCTATCATTGATTAGGATAAGCCAGTTCAGATGAACCAGACAAAGGATAAGAAGGTGACATGAATATAGATATTTACCAAGTCGATGCGTTTACCTCATCGCCTTTCAAGGGCAATCCCGCGGGTGTTTGTATTACCGAACAGCCATTGAGTGAAGAGCTAATGTTTTCCATCGCTCAAGAGATGGCCGTATCAGAAACCGCATTTCTCACGCTAAGTGACATGAGGCTGCGTTGGTTTACCCCTGAAATTGAGGTGAAATTGTGCGGACACGGTACTTTAGCTATGACGCACATTCTGGTTGAGCGCGGTGATTTGAATGTCGGAGAAAGTGTCACCTTTCAAACTCTGTCTGGTCCTTTGAATGCGGCGGTATTAGAAGACGGAATTGAGCTCGATTTTCCGCAAACCAACCTTCAATTAGACCAAGAGTTTAATGCACCATTGTTAGAAGCGTTAGGTATTAAGCCTCAAGATATTGCGGCATATGGCGAATTCGATTCTAAAGTCTTTATTCAAGTGAACAGTGAAAGCGCGTTGCTTGCTCTTACGCCTAACTTCGATGCGATGAAGCAGCTTGTTGGACGAGGTGTGGTGGTGACGGCTCAATCAGAGCAACCACAGTTAGATTTCATCTCGCGCTATTTTGCCCCTTGGGTCGGTGTAAATGAAGATCCGGTAACGGGTTCGGCCCATTGTGCCCTCGGTCAGTTCTGGTGCCAAAAATTGGATAAAACTACGCTAACAGCGTATCAGGCATCGAAGCGAGGCGGTGATATCACAGTTGAAGTGCTTTCCAACCAGCGCATTAAACTAAAAGGGACTGCCAAGACCACCATTAAGGGCGTGATGAGCATGTAGTTATTATCGCGACTATGCAACAAACCCTTACTAAATGTAATGATAAGCTTTGAGGTTGCGTTGACTTCGTAGCGTTGAATTAGGCTTTGAGCGAGGCTTTCAAGAAAATCGTACAGAGATTGGTCTTTTCTTATGAGAGGCGCGTTAAAAAGGTGGACTTTACAAAGCGGTTGTACCATCCTGCGTCTCCAATTTCATTCAACCTAAGCAATGAGACGAAGTGTCTGCTGAAATGTTAATCAGCCTCCCGTATCTCATTAATAGTAAGGAGTTCAACTTGAACCTATTTGTAAGAGATCTTACCGTTATCGATTCTTCATACATCTGTGAACACAGAGGAGTCGTGGGAGATAGTTGGATTTTAGATGTCATCATGTCTGGCGAGCTCAATGAAATGAGCATGGTGCTAGATTTCAGCAGGGTAAAGAAACAGATCAAACACCTTGTTGATGAGTATGTTGACCATCGCTTACTGGTGCCAATGAAAAACCCAGCCATCATCCATCAGGCGACCAAGCCAGGTTACTCAACACTTGATGTCATGCGTGGCGATAAGAGCATTCACCTACAATGCCCTGATGAAGCGTATTGCTTGATTGACGCAGAAGCGATCACCATCGAAAGCATTACTGCTCATGTCTACGATATCCTGCGCGATAACCTACCAAGCAATGTGACTGGCCTTGAAATTACGCTACGCCACGAAAAGATTGATGGTGCGTTTTACCACTACACGCATGGCCTTAAAAAGCACGATGGTAACTGTCAGCGTATTGCTCATGGTCACCGCTCGCCAGTTGAGATTGTGGTGGATGGTAGCCGTGATTCGCAAAGAGAAGAGGCTTTTGCACAGCGTTGGGAAGATATCTACCTAGGCTCTCAAGAAGACGTAGTGATGTTGGAAGCGCTTAACTTGAGCGAGAACGCACAAGCCGTTACCGACGAAAGCCACTACGCGTTCCGCTATACCGCGCCACAAGGTGAGTTCGAGCTAGCGATCGCTAAAAGTGAAACCGAAATTCTTCCAACCGACACCACGGTTGAATTGCTAGCTGGCTACATTGCAGACCAAGTGAAGCCGAGCCTAAACGATGGGCAGTCTCTTCAGATTGTGGCGTACGAAGGTGTCGGTAAAGGCGCTATGGCGTTCAGATAATCAGATAAATGCACTGATGATACATGGTGTGTCATCAGTGCAATTCCATTTTGAGCAGCTCTCTAAGGCTGTTTCAACTTGGCGACTTGCTGTGGCCAAGGGTCCTCAAAGCTCGCTCCATTTGCCCACTGTTCCAATTCAAAATCACTCAAAAAGCACTTTTCTAGCGCAAGCATAAAGCTATCTACTTCGTCTTGCTGCCCGATCACCGTTAAACGGCAACGACGGTCGCCAAAGCGGCTATCGACACTGTCTATTTTATCTTGAAGGATTTTTCGATGCTCTTCGGTGTAGTTCTGAGACTCATCATTGATGACAGAAGCACGCCAGAACCCGGTGACTTCTAAACCTACATTGCCATTTGCCTGACTCCAAAGTAGCGACACGTCATCGCGAGTTGGGAACCAGAAAAAGCCTTTGCTACGAAAAACACCCTTAGTCATGTATTGATGGCAAGTGTCCCACAAACGTTGAGGGTGGAAAGGGCGGTCATCTTTAAGCACTTTAGAGACCAAGCTTTGATTGGCCTTTCCTGACAAGTTCAATGGTGTGTTTACGCCACCACGCAACTCTTCAGTGAGTTGTTCAACCAGAAAATAGTTGTAGTCTTGTTGGTTGTTAATGGACGCAATATTAATGTTGCCCCAAGAAGTCTTGATAATATTGGCATAGATATTAAGCGGATGTATCGCCTGTGCTATCTTAGCCACACTATCGTCATCGAGTCGGTCTGTTTTGGTTAACAGCACACGATTAGAGAACATGATCTGTTCAACCAACAGGTTTTCAATACCTCGAATCCCTTTCTGAAGGTTCTCTTGCCATTTCGGAATCAAATCTACACCTTGGCGGTAATCGTCGCGTAACCAAATAGCATCAACTAAGGTAATCACATCTTTGAGCGCAAATTGAGGTCGATGCTTGAAGAACTCAACTAATGGGAGAGGGTGGCTGCTTCCAGAGGTTTCAATCACGATCCAACTTGGTGATTGCTTTTCACAAAGCTCTTTTAAGGCTTGCTCAAGCTGCACAATCCCACTCGGGCTACTGACACTGTCGCCACTAATGGTCACGAAGTTGCCTTGCTCTTCATTAACCACATCGGTATTGGCAATCAACACCCCATCAACGTCCAGTTCGCTCATGTCGTTAACCACAACCGATGGAACGATCTGCTGGTCGCTGGCTTGCTGAAGGATATTGCGTAACAAGGTGGTTTTACCCGAACCAAGAAAGCCATGCAAAATGGTAACTGGGATGGTAGACATGTCTTTAACCTTTAACTAGAAAACAAAGTAAACGTTATAACATAACAATAACTATTGTCGTAAGGGTCTTTGTGAAAGAGTCACAATTGATGGCAGAGCTTCTGTTTTGGTATTTGGAATACACTTTTTAAGTGTTGAAGAGTTTAGATAGAGGGCTTACGACACCGTTCGCACCTCTATCAATGATATGAGTATAGATTTGTGTTGTCTTCAAATCGGTGTGCCCAAGTTGCTCTTGGACGGTTCTGATATCCGCTCCGCTTTGAAGAAGATGCGTAGCGAATGAATGCCTTAAAGTATGGCATGAGATGTTTTTCTCAATGTTGGCTTTTTGGCCAGCTATCTTAATGTGTTTTTGAAGCGCTGTTGGGTGAATATGGTGCCTACGTAGCTCGCCCGTTCGTAAATCTGATGACAAACGGTTAGAAGGAAAAAGGAATTGCCAATTTAGACTCTTTTCTGCGTTTGGGTATTTTCTAGCGAGAGCTTCAGGAATATATACACCAGAAAAAACTGTGTCATTCATGTCTTGATGATAGTAACTCGCGGATCTCTGTTGCTGTTGCTTGATAGCGGGAAAAATCTCTGGTGCTATTGTAACTACGCGGTTTTTACCTCCTTTCCCTTGCCATACACGTACGGACTTATATGTATAGTCGATATCTTGTATGCGTAAGCGTAAACATTCCATTAAACGCAACCCTGACCCGTACATTAATTGATAAGGTAATTTGTAGTTAGGTGAACAGTGATTGAATAGCCTAACAATCTCCTCTGGAGTCATGACTGTTGGTAATTTTCTTGATTTATCTGAGCGCCGAAACTGCATATCAAGTTTTATGGGTTCTTGAATAATTTCTTTGTATAAGAAGACTAATGCATTGAGAGCTAGACTTTGCGTTTTCCTTGCTGACTTTTTGTTAACAACCAGATGCGTTAGAAAATCCTCTACATGCCTAGAGGTTAAGGTCTTTGGGTGCTTTTTATCATGATAAAGAATGTATTGGTGGATCCAATAGATGTACGCCTCCGTTGTACGAAGGGCATAGTGTCGTCCAAGCATATATTCTTGTATATACGACAGAAATGGTGATTTTTTCATTAAACTTTAACTGGTTATGCATACATAAGTTTCAGTTTGGCACACCAATTCATGTTATATAGAAAAATTCTGTATTTTGGGATGTAGGCAGAGAGCTGTAGTGCTTAAGTTACTGTTAGTTTTCATAAAAACGGGGTATCGTTTACGTCATTAAGATACTAGACAGAATAATTCCGTATTTAAGTGCAGAATTTTTCTGTCTAATATAGCTGTTATAAAGCAGAGAGAACGTATGAAAATCTATGAAATTTTGTTGGCTGTCTTAATTTTATTTATTGGTGGTTGTTTTGGTCTCTGGCTTGGCGTTGAAACTGTATATGTTGAAGTGGAAGAGGTGCCAACGAAAACGATTTTTGATCTAGGTGGCTTTATTGCTACTATTATTTCTGCGGTTGTAACCGTTCTGGGTTTTATTTTAGCGATTCATGTATATAAATCATGGCATAGCCAACAATTAGATCAATCTATCATTGGTGTAAAGCTAGATATTATTAAGAACATTTCTATACTAGACCGTACCTTGTCAAAGCACATTTTACTCGCTGGTGAAAATGATCTAAATGACCAACTAGATAAATGTATCATCGAACTTAACGACACAATAAAGTTGTTTTATACGTTAGATACTTCATCACGAAATAATCTATCGGTATCAGAATGTATGGTTTATGACATTGATGACTTCCTCAGACCTGCAAAACGGTTTAAATCATTAGCGTCTGATTATGCTAGGCTCGCTAAATCAGGAGAAATCGTTTGTAGTCGCCAGTCTATTGCTGTGAACTCGACTTTGATGCTTGATACTAGCTTACAGTTTTTCCGAATCGCTTTTAATGGTGGCTTAACTGGTACTCCAATGGAGCTGTATATTACAACTGCCAAACTAGGAGAAAGTGCTATGATTGACGTGAGAAATGCGGTGTAACTGCTTTATAACAAACGACTATGGCGTCAATGATTAGTTTTTGGCTATATTTTCATCCCACATGGCGCCATCTCTGAGCATAGAATTAAGGGTCACAACCATCTTTCTTACACACGCGATTATTGCGACTTTCTTGGGCTTTCCTGCTGCTAGAAGTCGAGCATAAGTGGCTTT
>NZ_JAHGAJ010000044.1 GCF_030248535.1 Vibrio sp. D404a
TTCAAATTTTTCTTTAGACACGATCGTGTTCCTTCCTAGTTATGATTCGCCACGACCATTATTGGTCGAGACGCGCCAGAAATTGCTATTTTATGCGCCAACTCTCGTTAGCGCAATATTTGGACGCATTAGATCTTTCAAAAAAATGAAAAAAATGCAGCCCTATTGTTTAACCACGCTCTGCAATGATTGCTTTTGCAACATTGTTAGGCACTTCAGCGTACTCACTAAACTCCATAGAGTAAGAAGCACGACCTTGTGTCGCAGAACGTAAATCAGTTGAGTAACCGAACATGACAGACAACGGAACTTGTGCACGAATTATCTTCAGGCCAGCTGTCCCCTCGTCCATACCTTCGATGATGCCGCGACGACGGTTAATATCGCCAACAACGTCACCCATCCAGTCTTCTGGAGTAGTCACTTCAACTTTCATCATAGGCTCAAGCAGAACAGGTTGCGCTTCAAGTGCACCCGATCTGAAAGCCATAGAGGCAGCGATTGTAAACGCCATCTCACTTGAATCTGTTTCATGGTAAGAACCATCGTATAGTGTAGCTTTGATATCCAGAACTGGATAGCCAGCAAGCACACCATTGTTCATCTGCTCTTCAACGCCTTTAGCAACTGAAGCGATAAACTCTTTTGGTACCGTACCATTGGCAATTTCATCCACGAAGACAAAGCCTTCGCCAACTTCTGATGGTTCCAGTTTTAGCCACACGTGACCGTATTGACCTTTACCACCGTGTTCACGGATAAATTTACCTTCCGCTTTCGCTGTACCACGAATTGTTTCACGGTAAGCCACTTGCGGGTTACCAACGTTGCAGTTCACGCTAAATTCGCGCTTCATACGGTCAACGATGATATCTAAGTGTAGTTCACCCATACCAGAAATCAGAGTCTGACCCGTTTCGTCGTCCATATCGACGCGGAACGATGGATCTTCTGCTGCTAGCTTAGCTAGAGCGATCGTCATTTTATCTTGGTCAGCTTGCGAGCTAGGTTCTACAACGATTTGGATAACTGGATCTGGGAATTCCATGCGCTCAAGAACAATCTTATGGTTCTGATCACACAGAGTTTCACCCGTGGTCACATCTTTCAGGCCGATAATAGCGGCGATGTCACCCGCTCGTACTTCTTTTACTTCTTCACGCTTGTTCGAGTGCATTTGTACAATGCGCCCTAGACGTTCACGTTGTTTTTTCACTGAGTTGTAAGCAGTTTTACCACTTTCAACTACACCAGAGTAAACACGGATGAAAGTTAAAGTACCAACAAATGGGTCGGTTGCGATCTTAAATGCAAGTGCAGAGAACGGTTCGTTGTCATCTGCGTGGCGCTCAGCTTCATTCTCATCTTCATCGATGCCCTTGATTGCTGGTACATCAACTGGAGAAGGAAGGAAATCAACCACTGCATCAAGAACAGCTTGTACGCCTTTGTTTTTGAATGCACTACCACAAGTTGCTAGCACGATTTCGTTATTAAGGGTACGAGTACGAAGACCTTGTTTGATCTCTTCTTCTGATAGCTCACCTTCTTCAAGGTATTTGTCCATCAGTTCTTCAGACGCTTCAGCCGCAGCTTCAACAAGTTCTGTACGATATTCTTCAGCCATTTCTTGCATGTCTGCAGGAATGTCTTCGTATGTGAACGTCATGCCTTGGTCAGCTTCGTTCCAGTTAATTGCCTTCATCTTGATAAGATCGACAACGCCTTGGAAGTTTTCTTCAGCACCAATGTTCAATTGAATCGGAACCGGTGTCGCGCCTAGGCGATCCTTGATCTGTTCAATAACACGCAGGAAGTCTGCGCCTGTACGGTCCATTTTGTTAACGAAAACCATACGTGGAACTTGGTACTTGTCAGCTTGACGCCATACTGTCTCTGATTGAGGTTCAACACCAGATGAGCCACAGAACACAACAACGGCACCATCAAGTACACGCAGAGAACGTTCTACTTCGATAGTGAAGTCAACGTGTCCAGGAGTGTCGATGATGTTGATACGGTGATCTGGGAATTG
This sequence comes from Vibrio sp. D404a, assembly GCF_030248535.1. Classification (GTDB taxonomy): domain Bacteria; phylum Pseudomonadota; class Gammaproteobacteria; order Enterobacterales; family Vibrionaceae; genus Vibrio. The sequence goes on from NZ_JAHGAJ010000044.1 coordinate 2,036, forward strand.
AGCTTCCATACCACGCCAAAACGTAGTGGTTGCTGCTGAAGTGATTGTGATACCACGTTCTTGCTCTTGCTCCATCCAGTCCATGGTTGCTGCACCATCGTGAACTTCGCCGATTTTGTGAGAAAGACCGGTATAGAACAGAATACGTTCACTTGTGGTTGTTTTACCTGCATCTACGTGAGCAACAATACCGATGTTACGGTAGCGCTCAATAGGAGTTTTACGAGCCACGGTTGAATCCTCTTAACTTAGAGACTTAGGGACTATTGCTATACCCAGAGTAGTTGCTAAAAAAGCATCCCTCTAGAAATAGCAATAGTTCCTAGCATACGCATAGGAACTAAAGAAGTGCTGCAAGGAACCTTGCAGCACTGAAAAGGTATTACCAACGGTAATGTGCGAACGCTTTGTTTGCGTCAGCCATGCGGTGAACGTCTTCACGTTTCTTAACCGCAGTACCTTTGTTCTCAGACGCGTCTAGCATTTCAGCTGCTAGGCGTTGAGCCATAGATTTTTCACCACGCTTACGCGCAGCTTCAACTACCCAACGCATAGCAAGTGCGTTACGGCGAACCGGACGTACTTCTACAGGTACTTGGTAAGTTGAACCACCTACACGGCGAGATTTAACCTCTACCGCTGGGCGAACATTTTCAAGAGCTTCTTCAAATACAGCTAAGTGATCTTTACCAGATTTCTCAGCCATTGCATCTAGTGCAGTGTAAACGATTTTTTCTGCAGTAGATTTCTTACCGTCAACCATTAGGATGTTAACGAATTTTGCCAGCAGTTCAGATTTGAACTTTGGATCTGGAAGGATCTTACGCTGACCGATGACGCGACGACGTGGCATGGATTTTCTCCGTTGTCTTCTTCAGGTTATCCAAAACTTTTCAGTTTCTTCAAAAATTAAAATTAATTTAGTGTTTGGCCTTACTTAACGGATACCATTAAGATTTTGGACGCTTAACACCGTACTTAGAACGACCTTGCTTACGGTCGTTAACGCCAGCACAGTCTAGTGCGCCGCGAACTGTGTGGTAACGTACACCCGGAAGGTCTTTTACACGACCGCCACGGATTAGAACAACACTGTGCTCTTGAAGGTTGTGACCTTCACCACCGATGTACGAAGTTACTTCGAAACCGTTAGTTAGACGTACACGACATACTTTACGTAGTGCCGAGTTAGGTTTTTTAGGTGTAGTAGTGTAAACACGAGTACATACACCACGTTTTTGTGGACACGCTTCTAGTGCAGGCACGTTGCTTTTAACAACTTGCTTTGCACGAGGCTTACGTACCAACTGGTTAATAGTTGCCATTAACTAGCTCCTGAAATTTACTTGAAAGTAAGCTTTGTGAAAAATCTATCCCTAACTACACGTGGCAATTAGGGACGCAAAATTCTATTCAGCAGTGGGATGTGTGTCAAGAAATATACAGATCTTTTTTAGCCATCTAGAGCTAAGGATGCTCTATTGCACTGAGAAATGCGGCTAAACGCTACCAAGTGATGGACTGTTGGTGCTGTTCTGTCAGGGTGACAAACCCTAAGTAGTCGACTTTATCTAAAGACTCTGGCACCAAACCTTGCAAACCACGACTCGTCAGATCGGCTTGTAACACAGAGAGTTCTTCCACTGCCATTAACTGATTGGCGAGTTCATGGCTTGGTAGTACCGCATAAACCGCATCTTCCGTTAATAGTAGGTGTTCACCCGGCTGGCGATAAGCCAACGCGAGCGTAAGTTTTTCAATCGTCTTGATGATATGCAGCATCTTCAGCCCTTAAAACGTCAGTATCTGGTCGCATTGAGCAAATTGTTGCGCCATAGCGTTTGGCGCAAGTGCTTTAGTATCAATGATGAGTTGCTCACTGGTTAACCCAAAGCGCTGTAAGCTCTGCTCACACACGTACACCTGCTCGATATCGTAAAGCTCCATCAACTTAAATGCTGCGATGTAATCACGTGATAAAGACTCACTAGGTTGCTGGTGCTCGAGAAGTTGAGTCACACCATTGCCAACAAAGAACACGGCGATCTCTTCGGTGTAAGCGGATGCTGCTAACAGTGCATCCAAACCTTCTCGCCCAGAAGCCGTGCTGTGCGGAAAGCTGTTAAAGACATATCCTAACTTTTTCAAAACTGTACTACCCTATCTTGAGTCAACATCGCCTCTGCAAGACTACCTAACCCGGCCTGCTCGAAGCCAACAGCCAAGTTGTGGCTCTCTAACTGGTGCTGGTTTGCCTCTTCTTGGCTCACGACACCTCGACGTAAGGCTGCAGCAACACACGTCTCCATACGGACGTCATGCTGTGTTGCTAACTCTTGCCATGCGCCAGCGAGATCAAACTCATCATTGGCTGGTACCGTCAACGCGGAGCCATTACTCACGCCATCTTGATAAAAGAAGACACTCTTGAGTTGGTGTCCTCTTTCTATTAAAGCCATTGCAAACTGATAAGCATTTTTCGCAGACTGGGAGCCGTAGATGGACCCATTAACTAACAGGGTATACGTTAGGCTTGAACTCAACTCTCATCATCCTCTGTTTTACGCTGACGGATATACAAGTAGACGGTATGTTTAGAGATGTTCAATCGCTCGGCCACACGGTTAATAGCATCTTTGATATCAAAGATCCCTTTGTCGTATAGCTCCATTACGATTTGACGGTTCTTGGTGTTGTTCGATACCGACTTATCCGCATTAATCTCTTCGATTGTGCGCTCTACGGTTTGGTCTACCAACTCTTCAACATCACTCGCGAAGTTCACTGAAGACGCAGCTTCATCCGCATCTTGGGTCGGCATGAAAGATTGCAGCACTTGTGAGAATGGGGCATCAAGGTTTACGTTGATACAAAGCAGGCCGATAACGCGGTCATCACCATTACGGATCGCTACCGTGATCGATTTCATCAATACGCCGCCTTTCGCGCGGGTAAAGTACGAGCGTGAGAAGTTACGCTTAGAGCCTTCAATATCCTTAAGCATTTTTAGCGCAAGGTCGGTAATTGGAGAGCCCACCTGACGACCGGTATTCTCACCGTTGGCAATCTTAATCGCAGAGGTATTGAGATCCTCTAACGAGTGCAAAACGATTTCACAAAACGGACCAATAAGACTTGCGATGCCATCAACGACGGCCTCATAAGATCTTAGAATGATTTTATCGTGTTCACTGAATGGCATGACATTGACTGATTCCATTTCAAGTAACACATCCGCATTGACTGTTTCTGTAGTAGTCACTTAATTCCTTACCTTCGTGTGAAAAATCAACAAATTTATGTAAGTTTATCAGAAAATTTTAATTGCACACCTAGCTAACATTGCAACTAGTGATTTAGAACAAGTTAAAAAACCAAATACTCAAAATGAAAGCATAAAAAAAGGCCTAACTGAGTTAGGCCTTAGAACACGTTGAGAAATGCTTACTGTGCAGCTGTTTCTTCTGCGTTATCAATCTTCAGTAGCTCAACTTCAAATACAAGCGTTGAGTTTGCTGGGATTGTTGGCGTGTCTTGCTCACCGTATGCTAGCTCTGGCGGGATAACGAACTTGTACTTAGAACCCACTTGCATCAGTTGAACACCTTCAGTCCAACCTGGGATTACGCGATTTAGTGGGAACGTTGCTGGTTCGCCACGATCGTAAGAGCTATCAAACTGAGTACCGTCTGTTAGCGTACCTTTGTAATGTACTTGAACAGTGTCAGTGTCTTTTGGAGACTCACCTTCAGCCGCTGTCATTACTTGGTATAATAGGCCAGTGTCAGTTTTCTGAACGCCTTCTGTTTTCTCAAACTCAGCGCGGTAGTCTTCACCCGCTTTCTTAGTTTCTGCTGACTTCTCTGCTGCTTGAGCTTGCATTGTTTCAGCTACACGTTGGTCAAGAGCTTCAAGTGCCGCGCGCGTCTCTTCTTCGTTCAGTGCAGTGTTGCCTGCGAATACATCTTCGATACCTTGAAGTACCATCTCTTTGTCTAGGTTAATACCTAGCTCGCTTGGCTTATCAATGCTTGTGCTTAGGTAGTTTGCAAATGAAACACCGATTGCGTAAGCCGCTTTGTCGTCTTCTGTTTTAAAGTTTACTGCTTCAACTTTCACTTCTTCGACTTGAGGAGCTTCTGCCTTTGGTTCTTCTTTCTGACAACCAACTGCTAGCATAACCGTCGCGGCAAGCAGTGATACTTTTAAAACTGATTTCATGAATACTCCAATTAATGGCCAAGCCATTGGTTATTGTGCACAAATCTAGTGATTAGATTGGTGTGAATGCGTTAGTTATAACAATATACTAGTTCTATGTCTTTTGACACAAACCGGATTGTTAGACGTGATGCGAATATTTTTTCACTCATTACTATATGCAATTGTCATCACTCTGTTAAATGGATGTTTTTTCTTCCAAGAGGATGATCAACGTTGGGATATTGAACCCAATGGTGCCACCAGCTTTGCGCTAAGCAGAGACGGTCGCTTTGCCCTGCTCTACTCCCAACAAAAACACTTGCTGCTTTGGGACTTGGCGGAAAACCAAGAGCTCGCTCAGCTTGGCCAACAAGACCAAGTTAGCTCCCCAATTACGCGCATCAAGATCTCTGACAATGGTCGCTATGCGGTGACAGCCAGTCAGATGAACTTTGCCGTTTGGGATCTCACTTGGACGCAAGCCGAGGGACTTTGGTCGATCTCTGACGGACTGATCCGCGATGTCGACATCTCCAGTAATGGCGAGAAAGTCTTGCTCGGGTTATCAAACGGTAAAGCCATCTATGTGGACTTAGTCACTGGTCGTCGCCTAGAGTTCCTCGCGCACAGAGAAAAAGTCAATTCTGTCTCGCTCTCTTCCAATGGGCGCTACGCACTTTCAGGCGGTAATGACTACAAAGCCTACCTTTGGGATACGGAAACTGGGCTGGTACTGCGCACCTTCGAGCACGAACAACGCGTCGTTCGTGTGGTGCTACAACGCGACGGTGAATTGGCCTTCACCTCTGACGGTGGAAACCAAGCCATTGTTTGGGATCTAAAAACAGGCGAGCCACAAGCCGAGCTGCAGAGTTGGTCACGTCAGCTCATTTTCTCTACCGCTCGTTTTTCTGATGACGGCACGCAATTGGTTACGGGTACACCATCGAGCCAAGTCAGTATCTGGGATACTCAAAGCGGCAAACGGATAGCTCGCTATGACGCCGAGCCATTAAAAGATGCTCGCCCTCCCCGTGCCGTAGTGTATGATGCAGCCTTTGATAATCAGAGCCGTGTAATATCGGGAACATCAGCGGGCATTGCCCAAGCTTGGAATGTGGATTAAGAACGATGACAGAGAAGCGAGTTGAACAACTAGAGAGCCGAGTGAATGACCTAGAGTGTCAACTGGCTTTCCAAGAACAGACCATTGAAGAGCTCAATGAGGCGCTAAGCCAACAACAATTGCTGATCACTAAGATGCAAGACCAAATGAAATACGTTGTCGGTAAGGTTAAGAATATCGACGGCTCTAATCTGGCTGATGCCTCAGAAGAGACGCCACCACCGCACTACTAATATCTAGATGTGCGCGAATAACTATCGGTACTAAAAGAATTGCTATCGATACCAAAAAGGGTGACCGCGAGTCACCCTTTTTGTTTTATTTTAATCAGTTAACGACTAAGCCTCGCCTGCAAGGCCGCTTAATCATCGGCGTAGATTTTCACCTCAACCACACCGTTGACATCAACGCTCGCACGATACATTCCAGAGCTGTTCATGCCGAAGTGAATCTCACCTTGGCCATCAATGGCAATTAGGCCACCTTCACCACCCATCGCTTTCAATTCACCTTGGATGATATGTTCACATGCAGTATGAACGTCTTCTGTGAGATAACGCATACGGGCAGCTACATCACTCGCGACCATTTTTCTTAGGAAGAACTCACCCATCCCGGTTGTAGAAACCGCAACATTACCATTTTCAGCGATAGTGCCCGCACCAATGATTGGCGAATCTCCAACACGTCCGTACTTTTTATTGGTAACCCCACCGGTACTGGTCGCCGCAGCTAGATTACCGGCTTGATCTAATGCTACAGCGCCAACCGTGCCGTACTTTTCATCATCTGGGTATTTCTCGGCGTGTTGCTCATCATATTTCGCTTCAGATAGGGCAAAGATGCCTTTCTCTTTCATTGACTGCAGTTGATCGTAACGGCGCTCGGTAAAGAAGTAATCTTGCTCGGTAAACTCATATTCGTTCTCGAAGGCAAACTTCTCTGCACCTTCACCAATCAATAACACGTGATCACTCTTTTTCATCACATCGCGCGCTAACTCAATTGGGTTGCGAATGTGTCGAACTCCAGCCACCGCCCCCGCATCCATTTCTCTACCATGCATCACAGATGCATCCATCTCGACGAATTCGTCATGTGTCAGTACCGAACCTTTACCTGCATTGAAGTGTGGGCTGTCTTCCATCACTTTCACCGCAGCAACAACCGCATCCAATGCATCACCACCTGACTCAAGGATTTGATGTCCCGCCAATACGGACTTTTCTAATGCTTCAACGATGCCAGTTTTAAGTTCATCACTCATCTGCTCGCGTAAAATCGTTCCAGCGCCGCCGTGTATCGCGATAGAAAAAGGGTGTGACATAGATGCTCTCCATTTGCCTGTCTTGGTCTTTTGCTTACCAATACCATAATCATTGAGCTGTGTCTGGTAAAGGCGAATAATTTAGGTCAGCCAGCTCGAAGAGTCTGTCTCAAAAGTAACGATGTAAACCCGCATCGACAACGCCCATACAGCAGATACAAAAAAGCCTCCACGAGGGAGGCTTTCTATATTCAGCTTGGGTTCACTAATTAGTGAGAACCACAGCCACCGCCACCGCAGCAGCCTTCTTTTTTCTCTTCACCGTGGTCGTGACCTTCGCCACCACAGCAGCCGCCTTCGTGGTCGTGACCAGCTTGGTGGATGTGACCGTGTTGAATCTCTTCTTCAGTCGCTTCACGAACCGCTACTACTTCAACGTCAAACGTTAGTGTTTGGCCAGCAAGCATGTGGTTTCCGTCAACAACAACTTCGTCACCGTCTACTTCAGTAACTTCTACTGGGATTGGACCTTGGTCTGTGTCTGCTAGGAAACGCATGCCAACTTCGATCTGCTCAACACCTTGGAATACGTCTGCTGGTACACGTTGAACTAATGCATCGTTGTGCTCACCGTAAGCGTCTTCTGGAGTCACTGTTGCAGAGAACTTATCGCCCGCAACTTTGCCTTCAAGCTCTTTTTCAAGACCTGTGATTAGGTTGTTATGACCGTGAAGGTAATCTAGTGGAGCTTCTGCAGTTGATTGGTCAACTACTACGCCATCTTCAAGTTTCACTTGATATGCAACACTAACTACTACGTTCTTTTCAATTTTCATGAGAGCTCCAAGGAGGTTTGGACTAAGCTCCAACAAATGAGCTTAGGAAAAATTCTGTACCGGGACATTATGGGGATCAATTAACGAAACTCAATCATTCCGGCTTAAAAATACCGATCATTTCTTGATTCGCGTGTTCAGATTTCTCTACAGTTTTCGGTTTACGTTGCTCTGTAAAGTCACAATCCACACACTCCACCAGCTCAATATTGTTCTCAACCCACCAGCGAAGCGTGTCTTGGCTACTACAACTTGGGCAGCTTGCGCCGGCAATAAAGCGTTTCTTCTGTTTCACGTTATCTATCCTTTACAACTTGGATGCATGCCATTTGGTGATGGCTGTTATCTTATAATTTTACAAGCAATGAGTTACTGCCAGTAGTTTCGAGACTGATGGTCGTTTTCCATCTCATGCCCGAAGATTTCTTCCAACTCTTTGCGAGCCTCTTTGGCTCTTTGCGCTAATTCAGTGTCTTCATTGTGCTGAGGGAGAAGATCTTTCAGCATGGCATTATCGAGTTTACGGAAGTGCGCCTCGGCACGCTTCGCTTTATACGGGTGCATGCCGAGCTCAGTCAAAGCTTGCCTGCCTAAGTCTAACGCCCCTAGGAAGGTTTCACGAGAGTAGTTGGTCACACCGTGGTTCAATAGTTGATAAGCTTCAACACGACTTCGAGCACGCGCCAAAATTTTTAGGCGTGGGAAATGCTGACGACACAGGTCGACCGTTTTCATGATCTCATCTGGAGAGTCTGTACAAAGAATAATAGCTTCGGCTTTATCCGCGCCGGCTGCACGCAGTAACTCCAAGTGCGTGGAATCGCCATAAAACACCTTGTAGCCAAACTTTCTCAGGATATGGATTTGGCTCGCGTCACTCTCAAGGATGGTGATACGAATCTTATTGGCGTACATCAAACGTCCAATGATCTGACCAAAACGACCAAAGCCGGCGATGATCACGCGAGGGCTGCGATCGACCACATCAGATGACATCGCATTCTCGCTGATCTGGTTCAATTGGCGCGCAAAGAACTTATCTTGCAGCTTCAGCATTAGAGGTGTAGTCACCATCGACAAGCTGACCACAACCAGTAGGAACGAGACTTGGTCAATGCTCAAAATGCCTTGAGCGCTAGCAGCCGTGAAGATAACAAAAGCAAACTCACCACCTTGGCTCAAGATCATCGCCATACGACTGCGCGCTTTGGCTTGAGTCCCAAAAATACGAGCAAGGGCATAAAGTACGAGACCTTTCATGACGACCAGTGAGAGCACCGCCATCAAGATGGCAAATGGGCTTTCTGCGAGTAGCCCAAGGTTCACCGCCATACCCACAGAGATGAAGAATAACCCAAGTAACAGCCCTTTGAATGGTTCAATCGCAATCTCTAACTCATGACGATACTCGCTCTCAGCCAGTAGTACACCTGCTAAGAAGGTGCCGAGTGCCATTGAGAGGCCAATCTGCTGCATGATGACGGCAATACCAATCACCAGAAGCAGCGCAGCGACCGTAAACAGCTCACGAACACCGCTCAATACAACGTAGCGAAACAGCGGGCGAAGTAGAAAGTGACCACCAACGAGTAAGCCAATCACACCCGCGAGCATCCAAATCATGTCAGCCCAGCTACCGCCCGTATTACCTGCAAGCAATGGCAACATCGCCAGCATAGGGATCACCGCGATATCTTGAAATAACAGCACCGCAAAACCAGACTGCCCTGCTTCTTTGCCGCTCAGTTCTCTCTCTTCAATAACGCGCAAAGCGATTGCCGTGGAAGAGAGTGCAAGGCCCATACCGATCACTAGGCTAGTTTGCCAACTCAAGCCAAACAGACACGCGACGCCAGTGATCAGCAAGGTTGTTATGACAACTTGGGCGCCACCGAGCCCGAGTATCGGCCCCCGCATGGTCCAGAGTTTTTTGGGGTTCAGCTCCAAGCCGATGAGAAAGAGCAGCAACACCACCCCGAACTCGGAGAAGTGTAGGATGGCTTCTACGTCACTGATAAGCCCGAGTCCCCACGGACCAATCGCCACACCCGCTAGTAGATAACCGAGTACCGAGCCCAATCCAGCACGCTGAGCAATCGGAACTGCAACCACGGCCGCCGATAGGAAAATCACACTGCTCTGGAGGAATTCATTGGTTAAAGCCATTACTGAGCCTCCTCTTGGTTCTCTTCAAGAAGTTGCAATGGATCCCTTAACCAATTGCGGTAAGACTCAGCATGTTGATAACGCGTCATATCCGATACGTTTCTTGCCCAGTGCAGAACTAGAGGGTCAAGCCAGTGCATTTGACACAAGGCTGCCGTTAGCTCAAAGGGTTGCAAGATCTCTTGTAATGGATATTTATTATAGCCCGAAGCGCCAAATGCCTCTTCTTTACCACCTGTCGTGATCACACTGCGCCAGTACTTACCTTTGAGTGCACTCTGCTCACCAAAGGCAAACCCTTTACCAAGCACACGATCAAACCACTCTTTGAGAAGAGCAGGACAAGAGTACATAAATAGAGGGTGCTGAAAAACGATGATGTCATGCTCAAGCAGTAGATCATGCTCGAATGGGACATCAATAAAGAAGTCTGGATAGGCCGCATACAAATCATGAATTTTAACATGTCCGAGCGACTCTATTTTTTTCAGCATCACTTGATTGGCGATTGAGGTTTGAGGCTCTGGGTGTGCAAAAATCACCAAGACCTTGGGTACTGTGTTATTTGTAGATAACAAATCACTCATTCCTTTGAAACATTCCTTACAGGGCAGACGGTGGCAATGCCAAGAAAATTCTAACAAAAGTTATTAATATGTTATTGGCATCATAACCCAATTTGCATTGTGATCGACTTTTATCTGGTTTCCGCCTACTATGCAGGCGTCTGTTCACCTCTTAATTCATTGCGATTTCTATGATTACTTTCTCTGATATTCAACTACTGCGCGGCGGTAAACCACTCCTAGACCAAGCCTCTGCCACTCTACACCCTGGCGACAAAGTGGGTTTAGTCGGTAAAAACGGTTGTGGTAAGTCCACACTGTTCGCTCTGATCAAAGACGAGCTGTCGATTGATGCAGGGTCATTCAGCAAACCTGCGCACTGGGAGTTGGCTTGGGTTGCTCAAGAAACGCCAGCGTTAGAAAGAACGGCAATTGAATACGTGATAGATGGTGATCGCGAATACCGTGGCCTAGAAGAGCAGCTACTCAAAGCAGAGCAAGCGGACAACGGCACCCTAGTTGCTGAGCTCCACGGCAAAATTGAGACCATCGGTGGCTACAGCATTAAGGCGAGAGCGGCTGAACTGTTAGACGGCCTAGGCTTTAGCCAAGACCAAATGACTTGGAACCTGACTCAATTCTCAGGTGGTTGGCGTATGCGTTTGAACTTGGCGCAGGCTCTATTGTGTCGCAGTGATCTACTGCTACTCGATGAACCGACCAACCACTTGGACTTAGATGCGGTAATGTGGCTAGAACGCTGGCTACAAACCTATCCGGGTACACTGATCCTGATCTCGCACGATAGAGACTTCCTTGATCCAATCGTCAATCGCATTGTTCACGTCGAGAACCAAAAGCTAAATGAGTATACGGGTAACTACTCGTCGTTCGAGAACCAACGTGCGCAAAAGCTTGTTCTGCAACAAGCGATGTACCAGAAGCAGCAGAAACAGATGGCGCACATGCAGAGCTACATCGATCGCTTCCGCTATAAAGCATCGAAAGCTCGCCAAGCACAAAGCCGTATCAAGGCACTCGAAAAAATGGAGCAAGTGCTGCCAGCTCAATTTGATAACCCATTCAGCTTTGAGTTTAGGGAGCCTGATGCCCTGCCGAATCCAATCTTGATGATGGATGAAGTCTCTGCAGGCTACGATGACAATCTGATCCTTGAAAAGATCCGCTTGAACCTTGTTCCGGGTAGTCGAATTGGCCTACTGGGTCGAAACGGTGCAGGTAAATCAACCTTGATCAAATTGCTGTCTGGCGATCTTAAGCAACAAGCCGGTGAACTGAGTTACTCGCAAGGGGTGAAGATCGGTTACTTCGCTCAGCATCAACTAGAAACACTTCACCCAGAAGAGACGCCACTGCAACACATGATGCAGATTGCGCCTAAACATACTGAACAACAGTTGCGTGATTACCTAGGTAGCTTTGGCTTCCAAGGCGAGAAAGCACTGGATAAAGTCGCGCCATTCTCTGGTGGTGAAAAGGCTCGTTTGGTTTTGGCTCTGCTAGTTTGGCAGAAACCGAACCTATTGCTACTCGATGAACCGACCAACCACCTAGATCTCGATATGCGTCAAGCACTTACCATGGCGCTGCAAACGTTTGAAGGGGCAATGGTGATTGTATCGCACGATAGATATCTACTGCGTGCAACGACCGATGACCTATACCTAGTGCATGACCGTCAAGTTGCACCTTTTGATGGTGACCTAAACGACTACTATAAATGGTTAACTGACCAGCAAAAAATCGAGCGCAAAGAGGCGCAAGCGCAGGCTCCAGCTAAAGATGGCGCAAACAGTGCGGCAGCTAAGAAAGAGCAGAAACGCCGTGAGGCAGAGTTTAGAAAACTGACAGCACCACTGCGTAAAAAACTGACCCAGTTTGAGAAACAAATGGATAAGTTCACTGCAGACCTCGAAGACGCTGAACAGCAATTGTCAGACACTTCGCTGTATGAAGCGGAAAATAAAGCTAAACTTAACCAAGTACTCGCACTGCAAGCCACCAGCAAATCTCAACTTGAAGAGGTTGAAATGGAATGGATGTCGATCCAAGAAGAGCTTGAGCAGATGGAACAGGATATGGAAAGCTTATGAGTTCAGAGCATGCACCGAACACACTGACACTAGAGAGACTCTGGCAGTTTAGCCTGAGTTACTACAGTGCTCGCGGTGTGAAGGATGCATGCCTAACCCTGCAGAACCAATATCACGGTAACGTCAACTTGCTGCTGCTTCTCAAATGGCTTGATGAGCAGCAGTTGGCCTTCGCCGAGACCGAATGGCACCATATTCAGCAATGTTTAGGTCGTTCGGAATCACTACTGCTCAGTTATCGTGAGCTGCGCAAACACCTCAAGCCTCATGTGGTCGACTCACTCTATCGCGAAGCGCTTCAGTTTGAGCTTCAGCTAGAAAAGCAGCAGCAGTCTGACCTCGTCGACTGCATTAATCGTACTGTGCTTACCCCAAATACCGAAACACCACTGGTGTTGCAATATTGTCGCCTACTGTCGGCAGACGCACTTTATGGGTGCTTCTCTAAGCCTTCACCGTCGGCAGATCAAAGTGCAACGCTCTGAACATCTTGATACAGCACTTAAGATTCAACACATTAGCTGCGTCAATTCTTGGTCAACACTCATCACTCACCACTTGCACACCAAGCTAAGATAGACCAAGCTCAAAGAGAAACGCGAGTGATATCTCAGCCACAGAGAATGATGGAACCTCTACTATGACAATTTTTACCGCTGCGACTGGCCTATCTAACCCTCACCTTCAGACCTTGGTCCCTAGGTTTATTCGCAAGCAGGCGCTGTTTCATCCCCACTGGCAAACACTAGAAACTCCGGACCATGATTTTCTCGATTTAGCATGGAGTGAAGACCCAGGCAATAAAGGGCTAGATTGCAAACCCATTTTCATTCTATTTCATGGCCTTGAGGGGAGCTTTGAGAGCCCGTACGCCAATGGACTGATGAACGCCTTTGCCGAAGATGGTTGGCTGTCTGTGATGATGCATTTTCGTGGCTGCAGTGGTAAACCGAATCGCTTAGCTCGTGCCTACCATTCCGGTGAAGTGGAAGATGCGCGCTTTTTCTTAAGAAACCTGCATGCTCAGTTCCCTAATAACCCAAAGGTGGCTGTCGGTATCTCATTAGGCGGTAACATGTTGGCCAACTACTTGGTTGAGTATGCAGACGATCCACTGCTCTCTGCAGCGACTATAGTCTCTGCCCCATTTGATCTTGCCAGTTGCTCGAGTCGCATTGAACAAGGCTTCTCTAAGGTCTACAAAAAATACCTGTTGAACTCACTAAAATCGAATGCGTTGAAGAAAGAGAAACTGCTCTCTGAAAAGCTCGGCATTAGTGCAGACACGATCAAGAAGATCGAGAAATTATATGAGTTTGATGACCTGATCACCGCGCCACTGCATGGCTTTAAGAATGCACAAGATTACTACGCGCAATGTTCCGCTTTGCCCAAGCTGAATAAGATCAAACTGCCAACACAGATCATTCACGCCAAAGACGATCCATTCATGACTGATGATGTGATCCCTAAATTCATTCTGCCGGATAACATCGATTATCGACTGTTCCAGAAAGGTGGTCACGTTGGCTTCATTACAGGCAGCACCCTTAAGCCAAAGTTTTGGTTAGAAGAAGCGCTACCTGCCTACTATGAAAGCATTCAAGATTCGGCATAATAGCGCCACGTTGAGTCGGACTTAACCCTACTTAACAACATATTCCAAACCTATCCATGAACATAAAAGAGAGATGTATTTATGATCATTCCATGGCAAGACATCGCCCCTGAGACTCTAGAAAACTTGATCAAAGAGTTTGTACTTAGAGAAGGCACCGACTACGGCGATGTTGAAATTTCACTGCAATCTAAAATCGACCAAGTGAAGCACCAGCTGCAATCCGGTGAAGCCAGTATTGTCTTTTCTGAGCTTCATGAAACGGTCGATATTCAGCTCACTAAACGCTTCTAGGCTGCCAATAAAAAATAGCCGTGTTATAGTGGAAAACGATTGCTAACAAGTAAGTTATTCTAACGACAAGGGTTGTCATGTCCGCTAAACATCCAATTATTGCGGTTACAGGTTCTTCCGGAGCCGGTACCACCACCACCTCAGAAGCCTTCCGAAAAATGTTCAATATGATGGACGTGAAGGCTGCTTGGGTTGAAGGCGATAGTTTCCACCGCTTTACTCGTCCTGAGATGGATGTCGAAATCCGCAAGGCGCGTGAACAAGGAAAACACATCAGTTACTTCGGCCCACAAGCGAATGACTTTGGTGCGCTTGAGGAGTTCTTCCGTCAATATGGCAATGAGGGTACCGGACAAGTCAGACGCTACCTGCACACCTTTGACGAGGCGGTGCCTTATAACCAAATGCCGGGCACCTTCACTCCTTGGCAGGAGATCCCTGAAAACTCAGATGTGATGTTCTATGAAGGCCTGCATGGTGGCGTGGTTGATGGCGATGTTAACGTCTCACAGCACGTTGACCTGTTGATTGGCATGGTGCCTATCGTTAACCTTGAGTGGATTCAAAAATTCGTTCGCGATACAAGAGACCGCGGGCATTCACGTGAAGCAGTAATGGATTCGATCGTCCGCTCAATGGATGACTACCTCAACTACATTACCCCACAGTTCTCACGCACCCATATCAACTTTCAGCGAGTACCGACCGTTGATACCTCTAACCCGCTTAACGCGAAGGGCATTCCGAGCCTTGACGAAAGTTTCGTAGTTATTCGCTTACGTGGTATCAAGAATGTCGATTTCCCGTACCTACTCGCTATGATTGATGGCTCATTTATGTCACGTCACAACACGCTTGTTGTGCCTGGCGGGAAAATGAGCTTTGCTATGGAGCTCATCGTAAGACCTATCTTGCAACAGCTCATCGAAACGGGAAAAATTGGCTAACGGAATGGCGTTCTGGTTGATTACTTTTCATACCGTGATCATGTGCACAATTTTGCGTAAAAAATCGTAGCTTGGTCACGATTAAAATCAAGAAATAGTGACTGAAAAAGGATACTATTCTTAACCGAAACACAAGATAGCTTGCAGCACCGAACAAGTGCTCTTATCCTAAGAAGTCAAATTCAGGCTTAGCTAAAATATGGAAAGCGGCAAGCATACCCTGCAGAGGAAGTGAGATATTATGGTTCTAGGTAAACCTCAAACCGATCCAACATTAGAGTGGTTCCTTTCACACTGTCATATTCATAAGTACCCTTCAAAAAGTACTCTGATTCACGCTGGTGAAAAGGCTGAAACCTTGTACTACATCGTGAAAGGTTCTGTGGCAGTTCTTATCAAAGACGAAGAAGGTAAGGAAATGATTCTTTCTTACCTAAACCAAGGCGACTTCATTGGCGAACTTGGCCTATTCGAAGAAGACCAAGAGCGTACTGCATGGGTTCGTGCAAAATCTCCTTGTGAAGTAGCTGAAATTTCTTTCAAGAAATTCCGTCAACTTATCCAAGTGAACCCAGACATCCTAATGCGTCTTTCAGCGCAAATGGCAAGCCGTCTACAGGTTACAAGCCAAAAAGTAGGTGACTTAGCGTTCCTTGACGTAACTGGTCGTATCGCACAGACGCTACTAAACCTAGCGAAACAACCAGATGCAATGACGCACCCAGACGGCATGCAAATCAAGATCACTCGTCAAGAGATTGGCCAAATCGTTGGTTGTTCTCGTGAGACAGTAGGTCGTATCTTGAAGATGCTAGAAGAGCAAAACCTAATTTCTGCTCACGGTAAGACTATCGTTGTTTACGGTACTCGTTAATCCCGATTAACTGAGCAAAAATTCAAAAGCCACCAAATGCGAATTTGGTGGCTTTTTCTTTATCGATAGAAGATACGAGATACGAGATACGAGATACGAAAAGAACTCACAGAGTCCTATTTGTAAACTGTCTCGAAGAGAAACGTATCGCACCTCTAGGGCAACCCAGTGCTCGTATCTTTCTTTAACCGTTGGTGCTCTCGAAGATTTTGTCGGCCGATGCGGCAACAAAACCTGTGTAAAGCTCACCATTGGCCATTGGGTAGCGCTTAGCAAACTCGTAGAAGCCCCCAGGAATCAGCTCAGCACCTTCAGAGAACTCAACCTTAACTTTGTCTGCCATTGTTGATGATTGCTCCAATAGCACCTCTGGAGAGCCTTTCACTTGACCACCAGCACTGTTGATCGTGAAGCCGGAATCGCTCAGGTGATCATTCACTGCTTGTACTTCGGTAAAATCATTCAACTGATTCACACTCACCGTAAAGTGATTAGCACCGTAGCCATGTGCAGCTAGCCAAGAAGCGTATTCACTCTCTGTCGCCAACTGTTTGAAATCTTCATAACTTAGGTCCCATAAACGACCACCGTATAGGAACGCCTCTCCCTCTAACTTGCTTGCATCCACTTGCGCGACCAACTTAGCCACAATCGCTTGTAGCTCTTCAGAACACTCTTCAACCTTAAGTTCACTGATGAACACCTTAGGTTGATTCGGGTCTGGATGCTCAAAGTGTTTTGCGACCAGTTTCTTGCTTTCAAACAGGTAATCACCATACGCCTTATAACCGAGCGCCAAGAATGGCTTAGCCAAAGTCTCAATTCCCAAAGGCGCAACATTAAATGTACGCAACGCAATATGGTCGTTGATAAGGTCTTCCTCTTCTTTCAGCAGCTGATGTACCTTCTCAGCTGAGGGGCAGAGGCGTACGATATAATCATCCCACAGGGATTTGAACAATAGGTCGGGTGTCATGGTGACTCCTTGTCGGGTTCTAGCGAGCTAGAGGATTGGATTAGAAAGAGAGTGGCTGCGACAAAGCGTCAACAGCCATCAGCTTGTGACATACTTATTTATAATTATATCTCGCTGGATCTAACGCCCAGAGAGTGGTTCAAAAGGAGGCGTAACTTCCCTGCCCCCACTTGAGATTTACGTGTTCAGTTACAGCTCGACACCCGGGCTAAATGTTGCTGGCAATTGAGTTTCACCACCTTCCATTGAAGCCATTGGATAAGCACAATAATCAGCCGCATAGTAAGCGCTTGGACGTAGGTTGCCAGAAGCACCCGGACCACCAAATGGTGCATCGCCGCTAGCGCCTGTAAGTTGGCGGTTGCGGTTAACAATACCGGCACGGATATGATCAACGAAGTATTCCCACTCAGAATCGTCTGTTGATACAAGACCTGCAGACAAACCAAAACGTGTATCGTTCGCCAATTCAACCGCTCGCTCTAGTGACTCATAACGAACAACCTGCAGCAGTGGGCCGAAGTACTCTTCGTCTGGCAGCTCTGCAATGTTAGTTGCATCGATGATGCCCGGAGTGACGAATGCAGCTTCACCAGCTTTCGCTTCAACTAGGCTTACACCACCTAAAGATTGCAGATTTGCTTGCGCATCTAGAATGAACTTAGCCGCTGCTTCTGAAATTTGTGGCCCCATGAAAGGCGCTGGCTCAGCAAAAGGCTGATCGACTCGAATCTTCTGAGTTGCCGCTACCAACTTCTCTAGCAGCAGGTCGCCTTTCTCACCGACAGGAACATAGAGACGACGTGCACACGTACAACGTTGACCCGCACTGATGAAGGCTGATTGGATGATGGTGTACACGGTTGCATCCGCATCGCCATAGTGATCACTGATCACCATTGGGTTGTTGCCGCCCATCTCAAGCGCCAGCATCTTACCCGGTTGACCCGCGAATTGACGGTGCAGGATGTGCCCCGTATTGGCACTACCTGTGAATAGCACGCCATCAAGACCTTTCGCATCCGCCAGTGCAATACCTGTCTCTTTGGCACCTTGCACTAGGTTGATAACGCCAGCAGGAAGGCCCGCTTCTTGCCATAGTTTCATTGCAAACTCACCCGTCCAAGGTGTTTGCTCTGAAGGTTTGAATACAACCGTATTACCAGAAAGTAGTGCTGGCACGATATGACCATTAGGTAGATGGCCCGGGAAGTTGTATGGCCCAAAGACTGCCATTACACCTAGGGGACGGTGACGCAGAACGATCTGGTTACCTGCCGCTTCACGAGATGATTCACCAGTACGGTCGTGATAAGCACGAATTGAGATAGCAATCTTGCCCGCCATTGCACCCGCTTCAGTGCGCGTTTCCCAGATTGGCTTACCGGTTTCTTTGGCAATGATCTGTGCGATCTCTTCGCTGTTCTCTTTCACTTTCTCTGCAAACTTCAGCACAATCGCTTCACGCTCGGCAAAGCTAAGCTTCTTCCACGTCAAAAATGCTTCACGCGCTGCGGCAACCGCTGATTCCACTTGTGCAGGTGTCGCGCTGTCGCCCTGCCATACTACTTGGTTGTCGTATGGGCTAACTGATGTCATCGCTTCGCCTTGACCGGCTACCCATTGCCCTGCAATCCACTGAGTCATACTTCTATCCTTCTTTGACTAACCATCAAGCTCTATTGAGCCAACATACGAACAAAATCGCCTTCTTGAACTTCCAAAGCTTTTGCCACATTTGGCGCAAGAATCACTTTACCGCTAGCTTGGTCATAAGCACCTTTAGCAGCGACCGCGCGGAAGTTTTCAAATGAGGTGTTACCAATTAGGTAATCCTGAGAGCTTGCATGCTCACTAATTTCTACCTGAGCACGAATTGAATGACGCACCGATTCGATATTACGCAAGTCACACTCAACCGTTGGGCCTGCATCGAAGATGTCGACGTAACCACGGTTGGTGAAGCCTTCACGCTCAAGCAGCTTAAGTGCTGGACGGGTGTTGTCATGTACTTGCCCAATCACGGCTTGTGCTTCTGGGCTCAGCAGGTTGATGTAGATCGGCAGCTTCGGCATTAAGTCAGCGATAAACCCCTTCTTACCGATACCGGTTAGGTAGTCTGCCAACGTAAAGTCAATCGAGAAAAAGTGCTCTTGCAACCACTGCCAGAATGGAGAATTACCTTCGGCATCTGATACACCACGCATCTCAGCAAAAATGGTTTCAGAGAAGCGCTCAGGGTGCTCTGCCATAAGTAGGAAACGACACTTAGACATTAAGCGACCGTTTAACCCTTTGCGGTAATCAGGGCGCAAGAAAAGCGTACAAATTTCGCTGCAGCCTGTGTAGTTATTACCAAAAGTCAGTAGCTTAACGACGTTATTTACTTTAAGTCGTTGCGAAGAGTGCACCACTTTGCTGATGTGGTAAGAGTAGAAAGGCACGTCCCAGCCAATCGAGGCTTCAATGCCCGTTGTGCCAGCCACTTCACCCGTTTCAACGTCAAAGCCCACCATTAGGTAGCCTTCATCACCCGGTTCGGTGACGTTTTCTTTAGCAAAGCTGTATTCAGAGTGTGTAATTCGATTGGTTAACAGTTCTTCGTTAACCGGAAGAGATGTGAATCCATGTCCTGACTCGACCGCACATGTGTGTAGCGCATCGTAATCAGATAATTTAATTGGGCGTACAACAAGCATCATTATTCCCTCCAGATGCAAAACAGGCCCAAAACTAGAAGCTTGGGCCTTGAGCTGTGCGTCATGGGATCGCTCTTGTGGCGATCATTCCTATGACGCCGCTTGAGGCTTACACTAGTGAAGCGATCGCTTTATCTAGTTTTGCTAAGCCCTCTTCAATTTCTTCTTTAGTGATCACCAGTGATGGTGTGAAACGCACAACGTTTGCACCTGCAACCAGCACCATCAGACCTTCTTTACCCGCAGCAACTAATACGTCCCGTGCACGGCCTTGCCATTCGTCATTCAGCGCTGCGCCTAATAGCAGGCCTTTACCACGAACTTCACTAAAGATTTGATACTTTTCATTAATCTTGGTTAGACCATCACGGAACAACTGTTCACGAACCTTCACGCCCTCTAGCGTTTCTGGCTGGCTAACAACATCAACAACCGCTTCTGCAACCGCACATGCCAGTGGGTTACCACCGTAAGTTGAACCGTGAGTACCCACTTTTAGGTGCGTCGCAAGCTCATTCGTTGTCAACATTGCGCCAATTGGGAAACCGCCACCAAGAGATTTTGCTGTGCTCAAGATATCTGGCGTAACACCTAGACCTTGGTACGCGTAAAAGTTACCGGTACGACCGTTACCCGTTTGAACTTCATCAAAAATAAGTAGCGCGTTGTGCTTGTCACACAACTCACGAACTGTGTTCACAAACTCAGGCGTTGGAGAAATGATACCGCCCTCACCTTGTAGAGGTTCCATCATGATGGCACAAGTGCGATCAGAGATATACGCTTCTAGCGCTTCGATATCATTGTACGGAAGGTGAGTAACATCACCTGGCTTAGGACCAAAGCCATCAGAGTAAGCTTCTTGACCGCCCACAGTTACAGTAAAGAATGTACGACCGTGGAAGCCTTGTTTGAATGCGATGATCTCAGATTTTTCTGGACCATGAACGTCCGCTGCCCAGCGACGTGCAAGCTTCAATGCTGCTTCGTTCGCTTCTGCACCAGAGTTTGCAAAGAACACTTTCTCTGCAAAGCATACGTCTGTTAGCTTTTTAGCTAGACGCAGTGCTGGTTCGTTAGTCATAACGTTACTTAAGTGCCACAGCTTATTTGCTTGTTCAGTCACAGCATCAACCATTGCTGGGTGACAGTGACCCAAACAGCTCACCGCAATACCACCAGCGAAGTCGATATACTCACGACCTTGCTGATCCCAAACGCGTGCCCCTTCCCCTTTTACTGGGATCATTTCCATTGGGTTATAACAAGGCACCATGACCTCATCAAATAGACTACGTTCCACTTTATTTTCCACTGTCATCACACATTCCTTCTCGATACTGCAAGCTTCGCAAAATAAGCGTAATGGTTCATATCTGAGACAAAGGTATTTTGTCTCGCCATCATCCTGCTGCAGCATTATATTTACATTTAATTAACCTTTTCAATAGTAGATTATTCTTTCACCACGTTAAACAAGCAGGTGAACGTTACTACCTATGACTATTTATGCATCAACATATCTATTTTATGAAGCTTTTTTTGCTATGAGGGACTTATAAGGGCAACAAATGTAGGCAGAACAAGCGCTGGAGGGGGATTGAAAGGATATAACGCGAATAAGTTTGCAGCGGCTAAAAAACCACACTTATTCTCTATAAATGTTATAAAAAGTGATCAGCGTCAGAAGGATTCAAACGCTCAGCGAGCAAGAAAATTAGCAAGCAACTGGTGTCCTTGCTCTGTTTTAATCGATTCAGGGTGAAATTGAACCGCGTCGATAGGTAAAGTCTTGTGTTGGTAGCCCATGATCTCATCCATACTGCCATCCTCAAGTTCCGTCCATGAGGTCAACTCAAAGCAGTCTGGTAGGGTGCCGTTCTTTACAACTAAGGAGTGATAACGAGTCACGGTCAGTGGGTTGTTGAGCCCTTTAAATACACTGGTGCCAGTATGACGAATTGGCGAGGTTTTACCGTGCATCACTTGTCTAGCGCGCACCACTTCTCCACCAAATACTTGAGCAATGGCTTGATGCCCTAAGCACACACCTAAGATAGGCAGCTTACCTGCAAAGTGCTCGATTGCTGCAAGTGATATTCCCGCATCGTCTGGGGTGCAAGGTCCCGGAGAGATCACAAGGTGATTTGGGTTGAGCGCTTCAATACCGGCAATATCAATTTCATCGTTGCGCACTACCTTAACCTCTGCACCCAACTCACAGAAGTATTGGTACAAGTTGTAGGTAAAAGAGTCGTAGTTGTCGATGATAAGTAACATACGTAAATCGTAACCGTATTGAAGAGAACAAGAGGGTGTGTATTGTGCAGTAAGAGATTAGAAAGGCAAGTCTTTCTCTTTATTTCCTATTTAAACTAAGGCAATAAAGAAGAGGCGCACTAGGCGCCTCATTTAGGTTTTTATAGATTAGTTACAATCTTTCGCAAAGATAGTATCAACCCAGTGTGGGTTATCTACGAATGGGTTACGGTTGCCCTGAATCTTTTGAATTTTGCTGTTGCGGTTGAATTCAAAACTATCGACAGGATCTTGTTCATTCCACTTTAGAAGTGCACACACATTACCTAAAGCAGTACCATTATTGGCAACTGTAGGCACCAATTCGAGATCTGGAGTGTCAGGATCATTACCTTCATAACGCGTCGCCATATAAAACATCATGCGGGCAACATCACCTTTTACTGCATCACGAGGCTCAAATGAATTGCTGCTTACGTAGTTACCTGGTGCTTCCGCAATTTCCGTACCGCCTTCATCAAATTCATGGCTACTACGTTTGCTGTTCACCGATTCATCCGTTGGACGCAAGTGGTGAATATCTGTGTAAGCATAAGGGCCTTCATTTGGGAAGCCGCCATTAGATTTAGGGTAAGTATGCTCACGGTTCCAGTTATCTTGACCAAGGTTACCTTGACCGCTTCTCTGGCTTTTCTCTTGAGAACGACCAGTATACATAAGAATCACATTTGCACTATTGTTAGGATCTTCATCCGTTATACCTAGCGCTTTCCAAACATCCATTGCATCAGGTGAAGAGTTATCGGTATAAGGAAGTTTCGTAATACCCGTAGAAATAATGGCATTCAGAGCCGCTTTCAGCTCATCGCCTGTTTTGTTCAATGCGCTGTCGTAGTAGCCATCAGGGTTGTGTACTTCGCCCGGTGGAACCGGTGGCTCAACAATCGTTGTTTGGCAAGTTACCTTAGGTAGTGTGCCGACAACATGGGGATCATGTGCTTGTTCATATGCCGCATTAACACTGAATGCACACGGGATAAGTAAAGTCAGTAGTGTCTTTTTCATACTTTTCATTAGGGGCGACAAAGCCCCTACTCCTTAATGCAATCAGGTTACTTGTTAAAACGACGACGTAGGAAGCCAAGTCCTAGTAGGCTCAATAGACCGCCTAGACCAAATGAGCCACCATCACTGCCAGAGTCACTCATTTGAGTAATCGACACTTGCTGCGTTTCAATCACTTTACCTTCAACAGCCGTAGTCACGGTGTATTCACCCACTTCTAGACCTGAGATAGGTACTTCCGTCCAGCCAAGTGCAATCTCAAATTGGTCAAGCACATCTTTTTGAACATTTGAAGAAGTCGCGACAAACGCTTGAGTTGCATTGTTGAAGCTCACCGACACTTCGTCACCCACTTTTAAGTAAGCAGAGTCAGAGTATTTAGTTAGATCAACAAAGTGCTTAAAGGTACCGCCACCGATAGGCGCCTGTGGACGAGGCTCGTTAATTGGCTCATCAGGAAGTTCGACTGGCGTACCCGGCTGCACAGGTTGGTCTGGATCAGGGAATACTGGGTCAACAGGATCAATTGGTTTACCCGCAAAGGCAATCGATAGTACAACTGGGTCATGGCCTGCTGCGCGGAATGAATCAGAGTACGCTTGACCCAGTTCGTGCTTAGCGTCCAGCGTTTGAGATTCACCAGCATTGATATTCCAATGGGTTGCACCAACAACCTTCGATTTAAGTCCTGCAGAAGTCAGAATGTAGTCAAGGCTACCATTCTCATCTCCTTGAACGACGTTGTAGCTATTTGGATCTACAATCTCCATTACGTTCTCAAAACCGTAGCTATCAGCAACAACCACACCTTCTTCGTGTAGAGATTCATCACCGATGAAGGTTTTTTCAGCCGTCTTGATTTCATAGTTTTCAGGTGCGCCTGAACGATCAGTCAGTACTGTGATTGCATCTTCATTATTGAACGCATTTAGGCTACCAAGAATAACTTTTTCGCCTTCCATTTCAGCCAGTTTTTGGCCTAGATAATCCGCAGCAGACACACGTAGATTCTCACAGCCGCCTTGGCGATCGTCGTCCGATGTATCTTCTAGACAAACTTGTTCTTTATCTGCAAAGTGGTTAACCGCAACCACAAGTTTCTCTTCACGATCTTTGAATGAGAATACCGGCACAACCGCAGCATGCTGAGTCGTAAACTCACCATTTTCCGCCTCTTGCTTCGGCATAGGGATCACTTGTAGCGAATCTAAGCCAACTGTACTCGGACGGAAAATTACGAAGTTCGCTGTCGCTAGCTCACCTACAGTTGTTAGCCCTTCACTGCTAGCAATGTTGTACTGCTTAGCCTCTGGAAGATCAGCATTAAGCTGAGTTACTAGGTAAGAAATCGCAGAGCTCTCTTCAAAGCCGTTGTTTTCAATTTCCATCAAACCAACAATATCAGCATCAAGTGCAGTTAATGCCGCAACAAGCTTCGCGGTTTGATGATCAAACTGAGTTGAATCCTGCGCACCAGGTGTCGCATCGAACGCTAGGAAGTCATTGCTCTCACCGCCACCTTGCAAGCTATTGAAGTACTCTTGAGCGTTAAACGTTGCGATACGAACGTCGCCCTCATCAACTTTAGGTGCTAAGTCACGGTTGTTACCACGTGCAATGAAAGTATCGTTGTTCGCATCTTCTGTTACGTAGAAGCGGTAGTCTGAATAAGAGTACCCGAGCACACCTTGAAGGTTACTTGCTCGGTCGCCAACTCGGATAAAATCTTCGGTTGAACCATTTTGGTCAATGTCAGTTTTAGCAAAGTCTGGGTACCACGCTGGTGCGCCAACCGTATCTTTCTTAAATGACTCAACCACTAAGCGTGCATCATCATTACAGTCCGCAGCTTTTGCGGCTTCGTCAGTCCCCGGGAAATTCGCTTGGTTCGGGTGAACACTAGCTTTGCCTTGGCTAAGAACAAGGTTATAACGCTGTGGCCCTTCATCCATGCTATAGCTGCGTGATACTTTCATATCTGAGGTCGAAGTTAGCTTCACTAGCATCCCTTCATGACGCTCTAAAGTGAAATCAAACTCAGCATCGCTATCAAGTTGCGTAAGTTCTACTGGAGAAATAGTACCAGTGCCATTTTTCACCACCGTTGTTGCTGGGATCTGAGTCCAACCATAGTTTTCTTCAACAGGACCAGTTACCAGTACCTTGTCACCTACAACCAAGCCGGTTACATCTGCAACAACAAAAATACCGTCAGACGTATTTGGATCAGAATCTGGCTTTTCATCTTGCATGAAGAAGCCAATTGCGCCATCAGTATCCAAAGCTTCTGCTTGAATCGCTGTGATCACACCTTCTACCGTAAACTCTTCGTCCGAAATGAATTTACCATTTGCTGGATCTGTGTGTGGTGACGCCCAAGATTTACCTTGAAGGTCACTGATTAAAGTGTCTGGTGTTGGGTCAGGGTCGGGATCTGGCGTGCCACCACCAAGATCAACGTTACCAATATCGGTCCAGTCATCTTTTGAAAGTTCTTCAAACTTAGTATGGTCATAAGCGGTGCTAGCCGTCATAACTATTCGTTTAAGAGTTTTATCTTTGTTGTAATCTGTGTCATCTACATAACCTAAGATGTCAACAATTTCACCATCTTTAAATAAAGCTAGTGAATCATCACCACTAAAATATGTAATATCTCCTGTATCATCAGCTTTATCTAAAAGGTCTTGAACAGAAGATGAATTAGCAATTACAAAAGTTTGGCCTGGCTCTAGCGTTACTGAAGAAAGATCGTAAGGGTTTTTCCATTCCCCAGCACCATTAAACTCTACCATTAATGTGTAACCCGTCAGTGTAGCTGTAGCACCTCCAACGTTCGCAATTTCAATGGCTTTGTTATTTGAACTGCCTTCGACAACTTCCGTAATCAGTATATTGGGAGCCCCTTCATCCAGTTCGACCTTGCCTAAATCACTCCAGTCATTTTTATCAGCTGTAGCATCAAACTTTGCTGCGTCATATACAGTACTAGGAGAGAAATCAATACGTTTTAAGGTGAGATCTTTGTTGTAATCGACATCGCCCAATACACCAATGAGGTCAACAAGAGCCCCATCTTTATGCACCGCGATAGGGTCATCGCCATTAAAGTTGGCAACTTGATCGTCAGTAATATCAGCAACTGCGAGTATAGCTGGATCAGCATCAGGGTGAGCAACAACCAGCGTTTCACCAGAGTTCAATGTATAATCTGAGAGATCTAAACTACTCCCCCACTCACCTTTACCGTTTGTATCTTTTAAGAGCGTATATCCCGCTAGCGATGTGGTGGCATTGCCTACATTCGCGATCTCGATAGCTTTGTTAAAGCTGGAACCTTCGGTTGTTTCCGTAATAACAATATTCGCATTTGCCATAGGCGCAATAACCGCACCAACAGCAATCGCTATTAAACTTTTTTTCATGTTTGAACCTCAAAGGTAAACAGATTTATATCCATATCAGCCAAGGTAACGTTGTGTTTCCTCAGCTCTACTCAAAAGAAAGGGTTAGTAAAAATTACTAACCCTTTTATCAATTACTGACGACGGCGGCGTAGGAAACCAAGACCAATCAGTGACAACAGAGCGCCGAAGCCGAAGCTACCACCAGAACCATCGTATTCAGGTATTACTGGGCTAACATTGCTTGAATCACGCTTAGTGATATCCGCTTTCATCGACATAGAGTCAATCACTTGAGCCGCCGATGCACCTGCGCTTTGTGCCGCGGCACGATCACCTGTTAGCTTCATTGAGATGGTGTAAGTACCAGTATCAAGACCAACCACATCAAACATTACAGTTTGAGCACCTGAATCAGATAGCGTTACTTTTGGTAAACTCACATTTTTCGGACGAGGAGAAATCGAGATCTCTGCTACATCACCAGACTGCGCGTCTGCAGATACAGGGAACGCGATATCAGCACGGCCACTCTTAATAGCAATATTTACATTCGTTTCACCAGATTCACCATATTTGTAACCTAGAGAAACCATTGCAGGATCGTGGTCTGAAGAGCGAATTGGTGTTTCAGCGTAGAATGGGTTACCTATTTCATTCGGCTCTTTCTTGTAGTTACTGTAATCATTCAACGATGATTCAGCTGCATTGATATGCCAATCAGCCGCATCAACTAAACGATCTTTTAGCGATGGCGTGATTAACAGGTGATCCAATGAACCAATTTCGTTGTTGTATGAGTAACTCCAAGCGGTTTTGCCTGCTGGGGTTTTCAAGTCAACCGCATTTAGGTAGCCAAATGTTGTCGTGATCTTTTGACCATTCTTTTCAAATACTTCATCACCAATAAAGGTGTGGCTTGAAGCATAGATGTCTTTCTTAGTTGGGTTGTCAGTAAGAACCAACATAGGATCTTCATAGGTGTATGAGTTCATGTCACCTAGAACAACCTGATCACCACCAATTTTCGCCATCTCTGTACCTAGCTGGTAAGCAGCTGACACACGGAAGTTCTCACACGAACCTTGGTAGTCATCGTTACGAACATCATCATTTACTGGGTCAAAGTCGTCCCATGTTTCCCAACCAACCCAGTCTTCATGACACGTAGAGCCTTTAGATTTTAGGTGGTTAATTGCTACCGTTAGTCGTTTACCTGTGTTGATAACTTTAAACGTTGCTGCAACAGTATTACGTTGGTAGTTGTCACCACTTTCACGAACCGCACCATCGCCATCAACGATAGCACCGCCTTCAGGGTACTCGACTAATGGAGCGTGCTGCTCTGGCATTTGGATAATTTTACCAGAAACAATCGATACCTTAGATGGACGGTAAATAACTGCAGAGGTGATTGCATCTGTACCTACTGTGTCATTTTCATCAAGGATGGTATCGCCGTTTTTGTCAAAGCCTACAAATACATAACGATTATGAATTGAGTCTTGATCACCACGTTTTGCGTAATCTTCTTCCGCATAGTTCGCATTAACTGCAGCTAAGAGCTCTTTAAGTGCACCGAAATCACCAAAACCGTTATTTTCGATTTCCATCAAGCCCAAAATATCAGCATCTAGGCCGTAGATAGCCTTAACAATCTTGGCTTTTTGACGCAGGTACTCTTCTTCTGATTCTGCGCCGCGGTTGTCACCAAATTGGTTATCACTGCCACCATAAGGAGAGTTAAACAGGTTCAATACGTTTTGTGTTGCGACTTTAATGGTAAAGCCACCATCGAACTCTTCGTTGACGATGTCATATTCGCCAGTGTCATCACCGTAACTATTTTTCTTCGACTCTGGGCGTGGTGTATTTGGCGTAATATCAGATGTTTGCATCTGGAAGCCACCCGCTGCAGGATCTTTAACCACTAGACGGTACTCATCGTAGGTGTAAGCAATCACACCTTCAACGTTCTTAATACCATCATTAATTCGAATTGGGTTATCGTAGCTAAAGTCAGCGTAGTAAGGGATATTACCGTTACTTGGTGCTTTTTCACTCTCTAAGAATAGAGTCGCATCGCGGTTTTGTTCGATCTTAGCAATCGACTCGAAGCTGCCCGCTACGTACTCTTGGTTAGGGTGGAAGTTTGGCTTTTCATATGCAAGTGCAAGGTTATTACGGAATTGACGCTTGTTGTAAAGCTCAAAGTCGAAGGCAAAGGCTCGCGTTACGCGCATATCTTGATTGCCCGTTTTAGTATCGTCCATGTCCTCAACTAGCTTAACGAACATACCTTCGTGGCGCTCAAGTGTTTTCGCAAAAGATGCACCGTCTTCAGGGATACGTTTCAACTCAACTGGAGCAGGAGCTGGAATAGTGCTGCCTGTTGCTACCCAATCTTCAGTTAGGTTAAATTGTGTTTGGCCATAGTATTCACGAACGGTACCAACAACAGTAACCTCTGCACCAACTACTGGCAGGTTATCTTTTGCGTAAACAAACAGGCCGTCTGATGTTAGTGGGTTTCCATCGTTATCGTATAGGAAAAAGCCTTTAGAAAGGGCACTGCCAGCACTTGGTAGCGCATAACCAACATAAGCGGTTAGCTTATAAGTTGCTTCTGTTTCGTAAAATTGATCTTCTTTTAGTGGCGTTCCAAACTCAGCCTCAACAAACGGAGAGAACATGCCTGTACCTTGCACTTCTGCCAGTGTCGTTTCTACTGGTGGCGGTGGCGGTGGCGGCGGTGTTAGTAGTGTCGAGTCACCTAGACCATCAAATGTGTCTTTCGGTTGTTCAACCCATGCTCTCGGGTCATAGCTACTATTTGGGGTTGTTGCATCAATGCTTCGCACAAATGTTTTATCACTTCCCCAGTACTCACCTGTTAGGCCAATTAGATCGTGAACTTCACTGTAGCTACTTTTCTTTGCGATGAAAACAGTATCATCACCATTAAAAGTCATTGAGTTGTAAAAGCCACTCTCATAACCATGAGCTTCTACTACTGCACCAGAGTTTGCTGCAATTGCATCTTTTAATGCTTGGGAAGCATCTTCATTAATGATCGTTAACGTACCTTTCGCCGGAACAGTTTGCCCATCAAGAAGGTGCCCTTTCGTCTTTGACTGGATTTCATTTGTGTACTTAGCATCTGCTCTAAACAAAGTGTAAGTCGCATCAAAAGTGAAATCTGTATCACCGGTATTTAGTAACTCAATAGCCTTATTATCATCTGAGCCTTCAACATACTCAGAAATAATAATATTATTGATGTCCGCCAGTGCCGCGCCGCTAAGCACACTACTAATCGCACCAGCAAGTAGAGTCATTTTTTTATTCATTTCGATATCTCTCTGATTTAATTAGAAGTAAACACGTGCGTAAGCGTAAGCGTCTTGAGCAGCTTCACCAGTATTCCACTCAAGTGCGATAACACTAGAACGTGTTGGACGGTAGTTGACACCCAATGTGCCCCATACGCGCTCATCACCCCAGCTGTGCTTGTCGTTGCCACTTGCTGCTTGCTCATTGCGATTGTCAATCGCCCATTGCTCATACTCTTCGTAGTTGTATGAAGCAGTGAACTCCCAATTATCAGTAAACTGGTACTTCGCGGAAGCCAGGTAACCTTTGTTCTCTAGAGTTTGAAAATCATTGTTCACGTAAGTTTTCTCACCGGTAACAGGATCAACTGAAACCAGTGTTCTTGACTGTGCAATATCTTCTTCTTCGAAGAACGCATTAACACCAAGGTGGAAAGTTTCCGTAACAGCAAGGCGTGCGCCAGCACCTAGTAGACGCTGCTCGCCATATTTTGATTTACCATCAGAGCCACCGCGACCTTCCGCACCAGCTACGACAGAGAAGCGATCGCCAAAGTAACCAATGTAACCATTCACAATTTCGCCAAGTTCAGAACCCGAAGAGGATTCAGCACGGTTGGTGTATGACGCGCCCACTTTGATCGCACCAAAGTATTTACCTTCATACTTTGCGGTCATGTCTTGGTCGCCCGCTTCACCGGTTTCAACCGTGGTATCGAAAGTGAAGTCGCCCCACTTGTCGTAGTCATCAAATGCAGTATCGGTTAGACCTACCTCTACGTAGTGTTCTTGATTCTTGCTCTTGTACAGGTCATATCCAATAAAGACCTTGTCGATCGCCAGAACCATATCACCTGAACCGTATTCCCAGTTCTCACGCTCATAATCCAGCTCTAAGCGATAGTGCATCTTGTCTTGTTTGCCCTTCACACCCATGGTTGCGAATGAGTCATCAATGAAGGTTTGGTCTGCGTAAAACTCACCGTATTCATAGTTGGCACCAATATGACCACCAACACCCACCTCTCCATAAAGTTTTACGAAGTCACCATTTTCATCTTCATAAATAGTTACGGCATTTACAGCCGATGCCATGAACAAAGAAGAAATAGCCAGCGCCACTGCATTTCTTTTTAACATCACTTATTTCCTTAAATTCAACACTCGTAATGGAATATCGTTCCAAAGCCAGTTAGCGCGCAGAAATTCCAACCATTTATTTTATAAATATGGTTTCGATTGAAATTTACGCGTGAAAAAGCACAGATTCACAAGAGTGATTCTGAATGTAGCCAAGCTTACTCAGTTATATTAAACCTGTGTAATCTCTTACTTTTATGTAATTAGATAAAGCGATAAACACCATAAATGGGGTTTGTTTCACATTTATGTCGCTGATATTACGAGTGTGATTATAAATTCAACAGAATGAGTGATGTGTAATAGAGCTTTTTGTCTAAATTTCTAATATATTGCTCAAGATCTCAGAAATTTAATTTACTTGGTGATAACTGATTTATTAATAATGTCAGATTTTTAGATCTTAAATAATTGGTACAATATAACAATTAAGGTGTGTTTGATTACGCAGGCTTACAAATATATTTATTAGTTACCACAAAAATATATTTAACTGGTGAATACTTCGATTTTATAAATCAAACCTAACAGAAACAAAAAAGCCCCTGCACTAGACAGGGGCTTTAGCAATGATTTAGCAGTTGAATACTATGGGCGAGTCACAAAACCTACTGCTTCGTATGCTTTCTTCAGCGTTACTGCTGCGCGCTCTGAAGCTTTTTCTGCACCCGCTTTCATTACTGCGTCCATGTAGGCACGGTCAGCACGGATGCGGTGGTATTCTGCTTGAATTGGCTCAAGCATCTCAACAATTGCAGCACCCACATCTTTCTTGAATGGACCGTACATTTCAACGCCTTGGTACTGCGCTTCGATCTCTTCGAATGTTTTACCTGTTGCTGCTGAGTAAAGGCCCATCAGGTTAGAGATACCCGCTTTGTTTTCCCAATCATGAGCAATACGTGGTGGTGTTTCTGCATCCGTTTGCGCTTTGTTGATCTTCTTGATGATCGACTTAGGCTCTTCTAGCAGAGTAATCACGTTCTTACGGTTGTCGTCTGACTTAGACATCTTCTTGGTTGCATCTTGTAGGCTCATTACACGTGCATTCACTGTTGGGATGTACGGTTCTGGCACTTCGAAGATTGGCTGCTCTGGTGAGTAGATGTTGTTGAAGCGAGTCGCGATATCACGCGCTAGCTCAAGGTGTTGCTTTTGGTCACTACCTACAGGTACTTGGTGAGCACCGTAAAGCAGGATGTCTGCAGCCATCAACACTGGGTAATCAAACAGACCTACGTTTACGTCGTTTGAGTGACGCGCAGATTTGTCTTTAAACTGAGTCATACGGCTCAGTTCACCCATTTGTGTGTAACAGTTAAGAAGCCAACCAAGTTGAGCATGCTCTGGTACGTGAGACTGAACAAATAGCGTGCTCTTCTTTGGATCAACACCGACAGCAAGACAGATAGCTAGTGCGTCTAGAGTTGCTTCATGCAGCGCTTTAGGATCTTGACGAACCGTGATCGCGTGAAGGTCTACCACACAGTATTGGCAATCGTAATCATCTTGCATCTGTTGCCATTGACGTAGAGCACCCAAGTAGTTACCGATACTTAGTTCACCAGATGGTTGAACACCACTCAATACGATGGGCTTGCTCATGGTTTTAATTCCTTTGCTTATTCGCTAAGTTTATTGACCGCTTAGCTTCTTAACTTAAATATAGAAAAGCCGCACAGCTCTTCTGTACGGCTCATCCAGTGTACTCATTGACAAGTATTTTGCCAGTAGCTTAACTAACTTTTGTACGCTTTATGCTGAAACGAGAACAACATCGAGCAATTGAGCGACACTATCAGCCACATAGTCAGGATTTGATGCTGAAATAGGCTCACCGTGGTTGTAGCCGTATGTCAGACCAAACGAGTGACAACCTGCATTCTTCGCCGCTTTAATATCATTACTAGAGTCACCAACCATCAACATCTCTTCCGCTTTCACATTGTGTTTTTCTAGTAACCAGTTTAGCGCGACTGGGTTCGGTTTCTTTTCTGGGAACGAGTCACCGCCAAGTACATCAACAAAGTACTTGTCGATGCCGTGTTGCGCGAGAACGTCTGGCACAAACTTCGATGGTTTGTTAGTTACCAATGCCATGGTAAAGCCCGCTTTGTGCAGCTCAGCCAACGTCTCTTTTACTGACGGGTAAAGATGGCTCAGCTTGTGGCCGCCTTGCTCGTAGAAATCATCAAACAAGATACGCGCTTTCTTCAGAAGCTCTGGTTCTAAGCTTGGGTCAACGGTTAGGTTGCGGCTGAGCGAACGTCCAATAAGCACGTCAGCACCATTACCAACGTAGTCACGAACTTGTTCTTCACTCACTGAAGGGAAGCCTAGCTCCTGACAAGCTTGGTCAGCAGCGACTGCCAAATCAGGTACGCTGTCTAACAAGGTTCCATCTAAATCAAAGGCGATCAGTTTTATTGAGCTTAATGACATCTTACTTTCCTATTCATTATATGCGTCTCATGTGTTGAGCAATAAGACGTAAAAAGGGGCCAATCAGCCCCTTTATCTAAATTCTTTAGTTTAGGTCAACAGACCCTAGTTCTACTTTTATGCGTTTACTTTTGCAAGCTCTGCACGCATCTCATCAATGACTTCTTTGTAATCTGGCTGATTGAAGATAGCTGAACCCGCAACGAACATATCTGCGCCCGCTTCTGCGATTTCACGAATGTTATCAACCTTTACGCCACCATCGATCTCTAGGCGAATATCGCGACCTGATTCATCGATCATCTTACGAACAGCACGCAGCTTATCTAACGTGTGAGGAATGAACGATTGACCGCCGAAACCTGGGTTCACAGACATCAGTAGAATCATGTCTACTTTGTCCATGATGTAATCTAGGCAAGATAGAGGCGTTGCTGGGTTTAGAACCACGCCCGCTTTACAGCCGTGCTCTTTGATCAGCTGTAGAGTGCGATCGATATGCTCTGATGCTTCTACGTGGAAGGTAATCATCGATGCACCAGCTTTAGCAAACTCAGGCACGATGTTATCAACCGGCTTCACCATTAGGTGAACATCGATTGGAGCGGTAATACCGTAGTCACGCAGTGCTTTACAGATAGGCGCACCAAAAGTCAGGTTAGGTACGTAGTGGTTATCCATCACATCAAAGTGCACAACGTCGGCACCCGCTGCGAGTACTTTTTCAACGTCTTCACCAAGACGAGCAAAATCTGCAGACAAAATTGATGGAGCGATTAGAAAATCTTTCATACCAAACCTCTTAAGAGTAAGTAAATTGCAAGTTCACCGCCTTGGCGACATCTCATAAACAAATACAAGACTCAATCGCAAGACTATTTGGTGCGCAATTCTACCTAACCGATGACAGAGATCCTAGCAGTTCAAGAGAATTGTTTATCAAAGTGCCAACTCAGCAGCTGGCATGAAGGGGGGATATTTCTAAGAGCGATAAACGGGTACAGATGTATCAGATTACTCTACAGCCTGCTGTTTTTTTCAGCGTGGAACAAGGCCAATAACTCATCAACTTTATTACGACCAGCGCCGTTACGACTGATAGTACGCTTCACCTTCACAACATTAAGGTCGGCACCGTGGTATAGGCGACGAGTCAGCGTCGTATCGTGGTTCGAGATCAATACTGGAATACCGCGTTCCATCGCCGTTCTTTCTGCGACATCAGCCAGTGCAGCTTGGTCATCTAACGAGAAACCATTACCTGCGTAAGAGGTGAAGTTTGCCGTGTTAGAAAGTGGCGCATAAGGAGGATCACAGTAAACCACGCATCCCTTACGAGCACGACTAAAGGTTTCACTGTAGCCTTCGCAGACAAACGTCGCTTTTTTGGCTTTTTCAGCGAAGAACTCAAGTTCAGCTTCTGGGAAGTAGGGTTTTTTGTAAGAGCCAAATGGCACATTAAAACCACCTTTTTTGTTGTAACGACACAAGCCATTAAAACCAAAGCGGTTCATGTACAAGAATGCCAAAGAACGATACATGACATTATCAGTATCATTAAATTGAGCTCGAATATCTAAGTACGCTTCTTTGCGGTTGTTCTCGGGGCAGAACCAGCGCTTTGCCTCCGCAATGTAGGTCTCAGGATCGGTCTTGAGGAGATTGTACAGGTTGATAAGATCAGGGTTGATGTCAGCCAGTAGGTATTGGTCGTAATCTGTGTTCAAAAACACAGAACCTGCACCAACAAACGGTTCCACCAATTTACGAGCAGGCGGCAGGTGACGTTGGATGTCTTCAACTAGGCCATATTTACCACCAGCCCATTTTAGAAAGGCACGCTGCTTTTTCATTTACTGCTCTATCTATCAACTCAAAAATACGGCTGCGGAATGTAACATATTTTGAGACTAAGCTCAGGGTTATTTCGCACGTTCTATCTCTCTATGCACCTGATTCATCGATTTTGCCCAAGGTTCCAACTGTTGAAGAGGTTTTGAGAGTGTACTTACCGCATCTCGCGCCACCTGAATGGTTGGGAAATCTTGATAGGTGACAATAAACCACTCGGTGTCATTTCGAACCGTTGGGTAGATACGCACATCGTCAGCGATGTCGTATTTTTCAATGAAAGCCTGAACATCTTCCAGCTCTGTCATTGCCCCCAGTTGCAGAGTATAAGCTCTTGGCGACAAGGCTTTGAGTTCATCTCTTGCGAACGAAAACGTGATGGTTTTCGCTGGTGCTTGAGCCGCTTCTTGTGCTGCCAATTCGGCTTGCTCACGCGCAGATCCGTCATCATCGCTTGAAGCCTCTAGTGCAGCCTGAGAAGGGGTTACTAAAATCTCGCTTGGTGAACTGTTCGCTTCCACTGCGTCTTCAATGTTTTGCGTATCGACACTCTCTGGCTTGCCTTCCAATAGAGCATCAACAACATCAGAGGTGATAACGACTCTTTGTTGAGTATCTTGCTCTGCACCGACACTGACTGTCTCTTCAACTACAACAGGCGGTAACGATGAGGTATCGTCTTCAGCACCACGGTAGTTGTCATTGTCATCAGAATCTGGCGCAGTTACATCTTCTAGATTCTGGTCGTTTCGACTGGTTTCCGTTTCAAACGTCGGGATAGCCGTTTGTTCAATTGGAGCAATCAGCGATTCCGCTTTATCGTCCGGCGTTGGCTGACTTAGCATCCACCAGTAACCACCACCAATCACAACCAAAAGCAAAGCGACCAAAATCATAATGTTGGTTGGTGAGCCAATAATTGAGCGAATAATAATCCTTTTTTCCACTTTTAACTCTC
Source organism: Vibrio sp. D404a (assembly GCF_030248535.1). Taxonomy (GTDB): domain Bacteria; phylum Pseudomonadota; class Gammaproteobacteria; order Enterobacterales; family Vibrionaceae; genus Vibrio. The sequence goes on from NZ_JAHGAJ010000044.1 coordinate 38,173, forward strand.
CCAGAGCCATTAACTCACCCGGTAGAGGCGCTGCTTTCCTAAATGCGCTTCGTACTCGGTTTTCCATATCATCATCAACATAGCGCACCACCAACGACTCAAAAAACTGCAACGCTTCTTGCTCCGACAGCGGGTCAATTTCAAGATCAATCGGTTTATGCTCTTGCCCGTAACTCAAGCGAGTGAGTAGCGCGTCCAAATGTCCTGCTTCAGAAAACAGCACAATATTGATTGTCCATTGAGGATTGTTTTGCGCCTCTAGGACCAATAACCACAGTTCAGAGATCAGCACTTCTGACAAGCGGTGAGCATTATCGACCACGATCACCACATCGCACGAATCACCATCGAGTATTCGCGTTAGGCTTTCACTAAGGGAGTCATGTTGATTGAAAAGCGGATCTGAAACGATTTGGCTCAGAATGAGCGCGCGGCGTTGTTGGTCATCTTGATTAGGGTGACAAAACAGTAGGCATTGATTCTTATCGGTTGCCCATGCCTCTAGGTAGCGTTGCGCTAGCCATGTCTTTCCTGAACCGGGTTGCCCCGCCACAGTCACTAAGTTTGAACCAAAATTGGTGAGTAGGCGTAACCGCTCGAGCAGTTCAACCTGAGACTCTAACTCCAATACTCTTAATTCATGAGCCAAACTCATTAGGCTTCCCTACAGACAAATCAATCAAACGCCATGATGATGACTCTGAGCCATGATAGCCCAGAGCAACATTACTTCTTGCTTAGAGAGTACGACAGAAATCAATCGCTTGTTTGATGATGTCCTGAGGTACATCTGCAACCACCTCAGCCGTACCAATGCTGGTTGGTAGAACGAGACGGAGCTGACCTGAAAGCACTTTTTTGTCACGCATCATGTGCTGCATAAAGTCTTCAAAAGACATGCTTTCTGGTGTGTGAATCGGCAACTTCGCACTCTTGAGTATAGAGATAATACGCTCAAGTTGCTGTTCGTTAATCAAGCCCTGCAGTTGCGCCGTTTTCGCCGCCATCACAGTGCCCGATGAAACCGCTTCTCCGTGCAGCCAATTACCATAGCCTAGTTCTGCTTCAATCGCATGACCAAATGTATGACCTAGGTTCAATAACGCACGGATTCCCGACTCTTTCTCATCTTGAGCCACAACCTCAGCTTTAATCGCACAGCAGCGTGCAATCGCCGTTGTTAGGGCTTGTTCGTCAAGTTGATACAGCTTATCGAGATTCTCTTCTAACCAGCTAAAGAAGGCTTCGTCATAGATGATGCCGTACTTGATCACTTCAGCAATACCGGCAGCAAACTCGCGCTCTGGCAGTGTGGATAGACAGTTGGTATCAATGATCACCGACTTCGGTTGATAGAAGGCGCCAATCATGTTCTTACCCATAGGATGGTTAACCGCAGTTTTGCCACCTACTGATGAGTCCACCTGTGAAAGCAGAGTCGTTGGAATCTGAACGAAATCAATACCGCGCTGGTAACAAGCCGCAGCAAAACCGACAAGGTCACCAATCACACCGCCACCCAAAGCAATCACCACCACATCGCGGCTGTGATTTTCTTCAAGCATGTAGCTCATTACGGTGTTAAAGGTTTCAAGCGTTTTGTATTGCTCGCCATCAGGCAGCTCAAGTAGAGATGCTTGACAGCCAACATCACTTAAAAGCGATAGGATTTTATCGGCATACAAAGGAGCTACCGTGACATTACTGATCACGACAACTTTTTGCTTCCCAGATAAAAAAGAAAGGTACGCCGGGTCTTCAAATAACCCGGCGCCAATAGAGATAGGGTAGCTACGCTCAGCTAGATTGACCGTAATCCGTTCCATGGTTTGCTCTCCGAAAAAATTGAACTTAACGTTCTTCTAGCATTTTTACGATCTGGTTGGCTACCACTTTTGCACTTTGATCGTCTGTACGAACTGTGTAGTCCGCTACTTCTTCATACAGTGCGTTGCGAGACATTGCTAGATCTTCTAGCACATCACGCGGGTTATCCGTTTGAAGTAGAGGGCGCTTCTTGTCGCGGTTTGTGCGCGCAAGTTGCTTTTCAATTGTTGTTTCAAGGTAAACAACAATACCTCGTGCAGATAGACGGTTGCGATTTTCTTTGCTCATTACTGAACCACCGCCTGTCGCAAGAACAATACCTTGCTCTTCAGTCAGATCGTTGATTACAGATTCTTCGCGTTTACGGAAACCTTCTTCACCTTCTACATCAAATACCCAAGCGATGTCTGCGCCAGTGCGCTCTTCGATTACAGTATCAGAGTCTAGAAACTCCATGTGCAGTTGGGAAGCTAGGTGTCTACCAATTGTACTTTTGCCGGCGCCCATTGGGCCAACAAGAAAAATATTGCGTTTCTCAGCCATGTTTAGCAGTAATTTACAACGTTAATTCAATGACATCGCCACAAGGTAGGTCAGTACTAATACTGAAATTAAAAGGCCCGTGGCACCAATTCCTCACAGATAATTCGTGATAAGACCCGAAATTATCAAGGTTAGGTGCCACTAATGCAACTTTATTTTTGATCTAATTGTTCCTTATTGAATCACAACTTTAGGTGTAACAAAGATCAACAGTTCACTTTTCCCTACATTTTCATAGCTTCGACGAAATAATGCGCCTAAAAGCGGTAAATCCCCAAGAACGGGAACCTTATCCACCGTGTTGCTGACACTGTGTTGGAAAATCCCCCCTAACACGACAGTTTCACCGTTATTCACCAATACCTGGGTACCAATTCTCTGTGTGTCTATCGCCACCGCCTCACCAGTGCCCGTTTTCACCACTTGTCCCGGTCTATCCTGTGTCACACTCAAATCCAGAACTAAGCGATTGTCTGGGGTGATTTGTGGCGTCACCTTTAGACTCAGCACAGCTTTCTTAAACGCCACCGATGTTGCGCCACTTGAAGAGGACTCTAGGTAGGGAATCTCTGTCCCTTGCTCAATATAGGCGGGCTTTTTGTTGGTCGTGATTAAGCGCGGGCTGGAGATAATCTCCGCTTTAGACTCTTGTTGCAACGCTGATAACTCAAGATCAAGCAAGGTATCGGAGCCCAGCTTAGCCACCTGAAACGCGATACTCGACGCATTCGGAGATGTTGCACCGAGATTGACGTTGAGGTAGTTATCTATCGCATCTGATTCACCACTATCGTCATCACCATCATAAGGTTGAATCGTTGGGTAGTTGCCTTCGATTGAGCCGCCTACTTTGAAACTGCCATTGGTTGAGGAGATGCCCCAACGAACCCCCAGCTCATCAAGGTTACCCTCAGTTACTGTGACTATTCTCGCTTCTATCTGTACCTGCTTAACCGGAATATCCAATGACTCCACAATCTCTCGAATCACCGAGATATTCTCGGATAGCTCTCTAACTAACAGAGAGTTGGTCCGCTCATCTATAGTGATACTCCCCCGATCTGAGAGCATGCTTACCACTCCGTCACCACCAATCATCTCGGCGATATCAGAGGCCTTAGCAAAATTGATTTTGATGATCTCAGATTTCAGCTCCCCCAGCTCCTCTTCTAGACGTGACTTTTCAAGGGCTTGTTGCTCACGCAGATCCAACTCAGCCCGAGGCGCCACTAAAATCACATTGCCATCAACCCGCTTATCCAAACCTTTAACCTGCAGGATGATATCTAGCACTTGCTGCCACGGCACCCCATCTAACCGCAAGGTCAGGTTACCCGAGACAGAATCCGAGACCACTAGGTTGAACTCGTTATAGTCAGCGATAAGCTGTAGGACATTACGCACAGGGATATCTTGGAAGTTAATCGAGATAAGCTTGCCCTCTTTTTCAAGGATGCTTTTCTCTGGCTCAGGTTCATTCACAACGGGCTGACTGATCACAACCTCGATTTCTCGCCCTTTAAGCTGATATTCATAATCGTAATCGGCACTGATGGAGGCCAACAATCGAGTGCTCGGGGCTTCCCTAAAGACCTCAATCTCATCGACTAGGGTGGAAAAGTCCTTCACATCCAGCAGGTAAAGTTTGTCGTCTGAAACCTCAGTATTAAGCAGTTCAATACTCAAGCCTTCTTGGGCTTTTTGCACGTCAACCACAGTACTGCTTGATGCCAACTTGATGATAATCACCGCTTCACGCGCTTGATTAACCCGAAAATCGATATTGAGTAATTCATTGGTCATCGTTTGTGCGCTCGCCCCAGCAGTGACGCAAAACAGCAACACAACGAAAATAACTTGCTGCACTCGGTTCATTATCCGATTTATTCCTTTAATCATATCTACATCTCTATCCACGACATGTGGTTGGTTTATTTGAGTGCTAAGCGGACATTGCGTCGATGCCAACAACCTAGACCATCTGGAAGGGTTTCATTAATCAATACATACTGACTGGTGACCTTGGTAACGCGTCCATTGTTCAAGCCGATAAACTGCCCTTTTTGGACTTTAACAACGTTACCTTTGGGCGTTTGGACAAGACCCGACACCTGACTGCCACTGCCCATCACCCCTTTGAGCCTCAGGTTGCTCAGCGGGTACTTCTCCAGTTTCCCAGTGCGTTTACGCTGACTCGGCTGCCAACAATCTTTCTTAACCTTGGGCTGACTGTGAACGATCGCCTCTTTGGGCAATTCGAAAGGAGGTCGTTGGGTTCTTTTTTGGTATTGCGCTGCTATAAATTCAGAAGCGGGTACGAGTTGATCGACATCTTTGCGTGCCCGCGCCTCAACTTGCACTACAAAGTCCTCAAGTGAGTCTTGATTCGCTTTACACCCCACCACCGTCGATATCGCAAGAAAAAGCATGAGTGTTTTAGCGGGACTCATCTTTCACCTCCGCCTTAAACTGGTAGGTGTATGCTCGAACACGAAAATGCAGCGTGCTGCTCTCTTGGCTGACCCTTTGCCAGGTCACGTCATCGAAGCTAATTATGCGCGGCAGTTTGGCAATCGCTGCCGAGAAATCACCAATCTCATGATAATCACCGGTCAATTCAATATTGAGAGGCAGTCGATATAGGAAGGCCTTGTTTTGTTTCTCGCCCCAATCAATGCGGGTGAAGGTGAGTTTATTGTCTAAACCAAGCTCATTGACCGAGGCGAGCATACTGGCCAACTCCTTTTGAACAGGCAGTTGTTCGAGAAGGTAGTCGTAACGACTGGTCAACTCATCCAATTGATTCTGCAGCGCAGGTAGAGTGGCCACTTTGTTGGCTTTAATACGAAGGGTCGTTTTTAGTGTCTGCTCTTGCTGCTTCATCTGCTCCAGTTCGTCGTTGAGTGGCATCACATAAAACCAAGTACCAAACCCCTGAATAACCAGCATCAATAAAACAATCACTAGCAACTGCGGCAATAAAGGCCACTCGGTAATCTCATCAACATCGAGGTCTTGCAGATTAACCATGTGACGCCCCTTGTGTATTACGAGCTGCTTGAGCCTCTTCTATCGACGGTGGCACAAAACCAAACGAGACCTTGAAGGTTTGGAACTCTTTATTGAAGCGCTTGCGGTTGTGCACAATCGAGTGCATCTCGACATTTTTGAGTGAAGGAGAGCGTTCTAGATTATCGAGCATGGTGGCGAGTCGCGCGGTGCTATCACTGATCCCCGACATCTCAATCTCTTTGCCATTCATCTTGATCTTATCGACGTAGACGCCCTCTGGGATCAGTTCCGGCATCAGATTCATGAAGTGCGTGGTTTTGTTGCGTCCAGATTGAAGAGACTCCACCACATCCAAGCGAGTCAGGATCGCCTTGTGTTCTCGCTCTGCGACTTTAAGAGAGCGAATCTGTTTGTCGAGTTGGCTGATGTATTGCTCTAAGTAGTTAAGTCGCGCCTGCTGGCGTCCCTTCTCTTGCTGGAAATAATACCCCACCGCCCACTGCCCCATAACAGCAACCAAGGTGCCTAGAATCACTAATTGAATGAAGCGCTTCTTGTGTTGTGCTCGCAGTTCATCCCGCCATGGCAGCAGATTAATTTGATGCAACATGCTTCACCCCTTGCCACTTCAAGCCACTAACTGCCATACCAGCAGCGATACCAAAGGCATGACGATCCATACTCTTATAGCGTTTATTGGAGGCTCTATTTTCAAACAGCGCTAAAGGATTGAGTGATTCGCAGGCGAGCTGAAAGTGGCGCTCCAATTGTTCGGCCAATAGCGGAGTTTCTGCTCCCTCACCCGTCAACCAAATCCCTTTCAATGACTGCATTGAATTGACCGAAGCATAAAGCTGAAACTGCCTTTTGAGCTTCTCAATTAGACTGACCGTAAAGGCTTGAGTCTGTTGAGCAGAGCCAAAGCTATTTGCCGCCTCATCACCAGAGTCATTTTGATAGAGAGCTTGCGTACCGAAGGCGATATCTTTGAAAAAAGGCACTCCGCTTTGAGAAATCAGGCCAAGCGATGTTTGGGTCACCCCAATATCGACCAGCATCCAGCTCTGCTTCTCGGGATAAAGTCGGGTGGCTAACTGCCAGATGTTGAGGAGACCGTGGGCTTGGGTATCAACAACGATTGGTCGGAACCCTGCCTTGGTCAGCGCCAAAGAGCGACTCTCGACCACCCCTTTGCGCGTCGCATACACCTGATAATTGGTGGTTGACCCGTTACCAAACCGGTTATCATCCAGTTTGACAAAATCCAGACTCAGTTCTTCAATAGGAAAAGGGGATTGATGGGCAAAGGTTTGATAGATAGAGAACTCTTTTTCTCGGTCTTCAAGCTCACTTTCTATCTGCAATACCTTACTAATAACGGTATTATCAGGCACTGAGATGGCCGCATGACGACAGCCAAACGGTAAGCCTTTCCTAAGTTCTTTGAGTTTCTTTACAGTTTTCTGATACTCCAAGGTGTGGTTATCTGTGAAAATGTCGTCCGTAATAGGCAGTTCTTTGTACCCCACTAAGGCATACAACTCTCCAACGGGCTTTAAAACCACAGCTTTTATGCTGTGATTGTTTATATCTATACCTGTAACTAATGATGAACCCATACCAGCTCCTGACATGCCCAGCATTTCGTTGCTTATATAGGGGTTGTGATTATTAGTTAAATAAGCGTTAATAAACGAAAGCTAAGTTTTTAGCCTAGAGTACAAGGGTTTGCTGCTTATCAGCCTTAACTAATCAGGGATTATCCGGTGAAGTTCATAAAGCGATTATTCATATTTACATTGGTTTGCATGATTCTTGGAGTCAGTACAATTTTTGGGTTTTATTATTACGTAAAACCAGAATTGCCAGATGTCGCGACACTGCGTGACGTTGAACTTCAAACGCCAATGCAAGTCTTCAGTCAAGACGGCAAATTGATCTCTCAATTTGGTGAGAAGCGACGCAACCCAGTCAGCTACGATGAGATTCCTCGTCACCTAGTAGAGGCACTGATTGCAACTGAAGATAGCCGTTTCTACGACCACCCAGGTATTGACCCGATTGGTATTACTCGTGCTGCGATTGTTGTTGCTATGTCTGGCTCAGCAAAGCAAGGTGCGAGTACCATTACTCAACAGCTTGCGCGTAACTTCTTCTTATCTAATGAGAAAAAGATCATGCGTAAGATCAAAGAGATCTTCATCGCGATCCACATTGAGCAACTGCTGAGCAAAGAAGAGATCATGGAATTGTACGTGAACAAGATTTTCTTGGGTCACCGTTCTTATGGTTTCGGTGCAGCTGCACGCGTTTACTTTGGTAAAGACCTACCGGACCTCACCCTAAGTGAACTCGCGACATTGGCGGGTATGCCAAAAGCGCCATCAACCATGAACCCTATCTACTCATTAGAGCGTGCGACCAATCGTCGTAACGTGGTTCTAGGTCGTATGTTGGATGAAAAATACATCACCCAAGAAGAGTACGATGAAGCGCGTTCCGAAGAGCTTGTCTCTAAGTATCACGGTGCTGAAATTGAGCTAAGCGCACCGTATGTCGCTGAGCAAGCACGTGCATGGATGGTTAGCCGCTACGGTGAAGACGCCTACACATCAGGCATGAAAGTCTACACAACGGTAGACTCTACCCTGCAAGATGCTGCAAACCGCGCTGCCATCACTAACCTGCTTAACTATGATGAGCGACACGGCTACCGTGGTGCTGAGAAAGTACTGTGGGAAACGGCGCAATCGGCGTGGGATCAAGAGCAGATTGTTAAACACTTAAGATCACAACCAACCTATGGCGACCTAACACCAGCGGTTGTTACTAAGGTTGATGCTCAAAGTGCACACGTGTGGGTTAAGAACCAAGGCGAAGGCGTTATTGAGTGGCAAGGCATGAATTGGGCACGTAAATTCTTGACCGATGATCGTCAAGGTCCAGCGCCTTCCAACGCACAAGAAATTCTAGCGGTCGGTGAACAGATCTGGGTTCGCAGTGAAGCCATTTCTGGAAAAGAAGCCACGGCAGAAGAGAGTGAAGAATCCACTGAAGTCGCTGCTGTTACGCCTGCCAACTGGCGCTTAAGCCAAGTGCCAAACGCCAACACAGCGTTTGTTGCGATGAACCCAGACAACGGTGCTGTACTGTCTATGGTGGGTGGCTTTAACTTTGTTCACAACAAGTTCAACCGTGCAACTCAATCTATTCGTCAGGTTGGTTCTGGTATCAAGCCGTTCATCTACTCAGCGGCAATCGATAAGGGTCTAACCCTAGCGTCACTGATTAACGATGCACCGATTAACCAGTGGGATAAGAGCCAAGGCACGGCATGGCGTCCGAAGAACTCACCACCAACGTATGTCGGCCCTACTCGCCTTCGCATTGGCTTAGCACAATCGAAGAACGTGATGGCAGTACGTGTCCTACGTGAGGTTGGTCTAGACGATACACGTAACTACCTAACTCGCTTTGGTTTTGATATTGATGAAGTGCCTCGTTCTGAGACTATCGCACTCGGTGCGGGTAGCTTAACGCCAATGAAAGTGGCGCAGGGTTACTCAGTATTCGCAAATGGTGGTTACTACGTAGAACCTTTCTACATCAGCCGCGTTGAAAGCCCATTCGGCGACGTTGAGTTTGAAGCATCACCAAAAGTGGTTTGTCACCAAGATTGCGAAACTAATCTAGAAACAGACCCAATCGCTGATGAGTTTGCAGAGCAAGATGTGGATGCAGAAACACAATATGCGCCACAAGTGATCTCAGAACAGACGGCTTTCCTCGTTCGTGAAATGATGTACAGCAATATCTGGGGTGGCGGTAACTGGCGTGAAGGTACCGGCTGGAACGGTACAGGTTGGCGTGCTCAACCACTTAAACGTCGTGATATCGGTGGTAAAACCGGTACCACCAATGACTCAAAAGATACTTGGTACAGCGGTTATGGACCGGGCGTCGTGGCAACAGTATGGGTCGGTTTTGATAACCACAACCGCAACCTAGGTCGTACAAAGAACAACAGTAATCTAGGCAAAGGTCAGATTACTGGTGCAGAAGCTGGGGCGAAAACCGCTCAACCAGCTTGGGTTGATTTCATGGGCTTGGCGCTAAAAGATGTACCAGCACAGCGCAAAGATATCCCTGAAGATATTGTTCGTGTGCGCATCGACCGCGAGACGGGCCTATTGACCAATAAGTCTGATGGTTCTTCGATGTTTGAGTATTTCGTGAAAGGCACAGAGCCGACCGAGTACATTACCGAGCGCTTTGGTGATGATATTTACTCATCGTCAGGTGATGCCGAAGAAGAACTCTTCTAAGGCTAACACTAGCAATCAATTAAAAGGGCTGATACCAAAAGTATCAGCCCTTTTTTCTATCGGTCAGATTGCCTGAGAGAGATTATTTTTCTAACTGAGTCTTAATCGATTCAGCGAGCTGCTCAAAGCGCCCACGCAGTGGAGAACCCGGTCGGTACGCCACCACAATACGACGTGAAGGCGTTGGGTTCACCGCAGGTACGTAACACACCCCGTCCTTTTTCTTCTCGGTCGGTAGAGAGAGTTCAGGCAGTAAGGTGATACCTGCACCAGCGGCAACCATGTTACGCAGAGTTTCCAGACTGGTCGCTTTAAAGCGCTCATCATCGCGCGCTCCTGCTGCAAAACAGAAACCTAACGCTTGGTCACGCAGACAGTGTCCATCGCCCAATGCCAATACTGTTTTACCATTGAGTTGGAGCATATCAACGCTCTCTTGCTCGGCCCATTCATGATCGCATGGAACGGCAACACTTAATGGCTCATCGTAGACATCGATCTCTTTAAACGCCGCCGTCTCATCGACCGCAGCCAAGACCAAACAATCTAGCTTGCCATCTTCCAGCTGGCTTACGAGTTGATGAGTTTGCGCCTCATGAAGATACAGTTCCAACTCTGGAAACTGCTCTTTGAGTTGCGGAATAATCTTAGGCAAGATGTATGGCCCAACCGTCGGAATAAAGCCAATATGCATCGGTCCTGTCATGGCATCACCATGGCCGCTCGCCATATCTTTAAAGGTTTTCACCTCGTTCAAGATACGCTTTGCTTGTTCCACCAGCTGCAGGCCAGACTCAGTAAAAATAACCTTCCTTGGGCTACGTTCAGTCAACTGTAATCCAATTTCTTCTTCAAGCTTACGGATCTGACCGCTTAAAGTTGGTTGACTGACAAAGCACGCTTCTGCGGCTTTTCGAAAATGTTTGTGCTCGGCTAAAGCCACCAAGTATTCAAAGTCACGAATGTTCATGATCGGTCTCTTACCTAGGGTGTAAAGAACGCATTTTCTTTAAAAGAATACTCTTAATAGAAAATACCTATCAAAACCATAACATCAAACGATTAGAGCTATCAAAGATTTTATCTAATAATGGGCTCAACAAAACGAAACAGAGCGCAGAAAAACGCTAAGCTCTATACGAACCAAATTAAAAGTAATCTCTAAGGAAACCATTATGTTTGCATCTAAAGAAGGTCAATCAATTCCTCAAGTAACATTCCCTACTCGCCAAGGTGATGCTTGGGTGAACGTTACAACAGAAGAGCTATTCAAGGACAAGACGGTTATCGTATTTAGCTTACCAGGCGCTTTCACACCGACATGTTCTTCAAGCCACCTGCCTCGTTACAACGAGCTTTACTCTGTATTCAAAGAAAACGGTGTTGATGACATTCTGTGTGTATCGGTAAACGACACATTCGTAATGAACGCTTGGAAAGCAGACCAAGAAGCAGAAAACATTACCTTCATCCCAGACGGTAACGGTGATTTCACAGACGGCATGGGTATGCTAGTTGAGAAAAACGACATTGGCTTCGGCAAGCGTTCATGGCGCTACAGCATGCTGGTTAAAAACGGCGTGGTAGAAAAAATGTTCATCGAAGAAGACGTACCGGGCGACCCGTTCAAGGTTTCTGATGCAGACACTATGCTGAACTACATTGCACCAGAGCACAAAGAGCAAGAGTCAATCACAGTATTCACTAAGCCAGGCTGCCCATTCTGTATGAAAGCAAAACAGAACCTAATCGACAAAGGTCTGAACTACGAAGAAGTGGTACTAGGTAAAGATGCAACAACTGTGAGCCTGCGCGCTATCTCTGGTCGCTCTACGGTTCCTCAAGTATTCATCGGTGGTAAGCACATCGGTGGTAGCGAAGAGCTAGAAGTCTACCTAGGTTAATCATAACCGACCTGCTAGCCCATGCACCTATGGGTTAGCTAACCCTATCGGGTTGAATTGAGCTTGTGGCTCGCTATATCCGCAGTCACAAGCTAAACCTAATAAAACAAACCACAAAACGTCACTGTCCTGACTCTCCGATCACCATCAGAGTTGGAGGGATTCGTGCAACTTCCATTTAGCCATTACGAGAAATTACTATGAAACAAGTCAATGTAGATGTCGCAGTTATCGGGGGCGGTACAGCTGGTCTAGGTTCGTACCGTGCTGCAAAAGCACACACTGACAGTGTCGTGATGATTGAGGGTGGTCCATACGGCACCACATGTGCTCGCGTTGGTTGTATGCCTTCTAAGTTGCTGATTGCGGCTGCAGAAAGTGTTCACCAAATCGAAAAAGCACCGGCATTTGGTGTTCACCCACAAGGTGAAGTCATCATCAATGGCCACGAAGTAATGGACAGAGTGAAACGCGAACGTGACCGTTTTGTTGGTTTTGTTTTAGAAGGCGTGGATGAAATACCAGAGCAAGACAAAATCGTTGGCTACGCAAAGTTCTTAGACGACAACACACTGCAAGTGGATGAGCACACGATCGTGAATGCGAAACGCATTGTGATTGCGACAGGTTCTCGCCCTGCCTACCCAGCGGTATGGAATGAGCTGGGTGATCGCCTGATCATCAATGATGACGTGTTCAACTGGGATAATTTACCAGAGTCCGTTGCCGTATTTGGCCCGGGTGTTATTGGCTTAGAGCTTGGTCAGTCGCTGCATCGCTTAGGCGTGAAAACTAAGCTGTTTGGTTTAGGCGGACAGGTTGGCCCAGTTACCGACCCAGAGATCATGGCGTACGCCGATAAAGCCTTCAATGAAGAGTTCTATCTGGATGCTGACGTGAAAATCGAAAGCATGAAGCGTATTACCACTGAATCAGGTGAGCCACGCGTTGAAATTCAATTCATCAATAAGCAAGGCGAACTAGAAACTAACATCGTTGAATACGTGCTAGCTGCAACAGGCCGTCGCCCAAATACGGACAAGCTTGGCCTAGAGAATACCTCTCTTGAGCTTGATGAACGTGGTGTGCCAGTTGCCGACCACTACACGCTGCAAACATCATTACCATCAGTGTTCATCGCTGGTGATGCAAGCAACCAACTGCCTCTGCTGCATGAAGCTGCAGACCAAGCACGCATTGCCGGTGACAATGCAGGTCGCTTCCCAGAGATTCGTGCCGGCCTGCGCCGCTCAAAAATCTCAGCTGTTTTTTCTGACCCGCAGATCGCGATGGTCGGTGAAAGCTACAAAGAGATCACTACCCGCTTGGGCACATGTGGCTGTTTCGCTACCGGTGAAGTCTCTTTTGAGAATCAAGGTCGCTCGCGAGTGATGCTACGAAACAAAGGTATTCTGCACGTTTACGGTGAGCAAGGTACCGGCCGCTTCCTTGGTGCCGAAATGATGGGACCAAACGCCGAGCACTTAGCGCACCTGTTGGCTTGGGCGCACCAGAACAAAATGACAGTGTCTGAAATGCTGGACATGCCTTTCTACCACCCAGTGATTGAAGAGGGTGTTCGAACTGCACTGCGTGACCTCAATGCGAAACTGCACCTTGGTCCAGAGATGGTGAAACACTGCCTAGACTGTGGTCCAGGTTGTTAAGTCTTCCATCACGCCCATGAGATACGAAAAAGGAAAGCCACTGGCTTTCCTTTTTGTTTTTTGGCTAAACGCGTCAGTAAGTAAAACTCTAACTCGTCATTCCAGAATCGAGGAACGAGATGTCTGGAATCTCTTACGTTACTCGAAACTTAACAGCAGCTGCTGTTCTTCTCTGCCGCAATAACCGAGATCTCAACCAATAGCGCTTCGCGAGCCATGTCAGCAGTTACACAAGCGCGAGCTGGTGCGTGACCTTCTGGAACCCATGCGTCCCATACTGCATTCATCTCTTGGAAGTCATCCATAGTTTTCAGGTAGATCGTTGCCGACAGCATGTGTTCTTTATCACTGCCCGCTTGCTCAAGCAGAGTCTCAACCTTGTCTAGCATAGTTTGAGTTTGCTCTTTGATACCTTGAGTTGCGTCTGCACACACTTGGCCACATAGGTAAATCGTGCCGTTGTGCTTAACGATACGGCTCATACGTTGTTTGGTTTCTTGACGTTCAATCATCACTTTCTCTCTCGGTGTCACCGTGATTAACCATAGGGTGACGTGTTATTATCAAAGGCTAATAGCATAACGCGAATTCCACCCAAGATGACATGTAAGCACTGTAATAAAAGCGAAAAAATCCGCGACAAACTCGGTCGATGCCAACGCTGCATGAATCAGCTGACGATATTGTCGATTCTCAGCTGGGGGGTATGGTGGTTGTTTTTCTTAGACCAGCCCAAAAGCATTAACGCAATTGCACTGGCCATGGCTGCAAGTGCCTTTAGTGGCCTGCTGATGATCCATTGGATCATGAAGTGGTTGATCCTGCCCAGGCGAGACAGAAAACGGAAATCAAAGGCTAAATAGGGTCGTAAATAGCAGGCATAAAAAAAGCCCTGAAGCCAATCGGTTTCAGGGCTTTCTTAGAAAAATCTAAGAAAAAGCAGTGGTACTTTAATAGACCGAGCTTTTCTTAGTTTGTTCCCAAAAAAATGATCTTTTTTTATCTTTTTTCGAAGAACTTTAAAATCAACACCTTATGCAACATTGACCTTAGCAATTACTTGTTCAGCCAGGTTCACTTCCAACGCAACTTCATCGCAAGCATGCTGACGAGGACACTGGTCGCAATCTTTAAGCACTTTCTCTGGAAGTAGCGACTTCGATGTTGGCAAGAAGTCATGCTTCATAAAGAACTCTGGAGTACGAGTCAGTACAAAGACTTTCTTGATTGCCATTTGGCGCGCTTTCTCAACCAAGTGCTGAACAATCGCTGTGCCCTGCCCTTGACCTTGCCAGCCAGCCTCAACACCTAGAGAACGAATTTCCGCTAAACCAGAGTCATAGACATAGAGCGATGCACAACCCGTCACTTCACCATGATGCTCAGCTACCGCAAATGAGCCAATATCACGCACAAGTTCGTTACGAGAACGCGGTAGGTTTTCACCCATATTCGCCCAGTAAGCCACCATGCCTTCCAACGCTTCAACATCGGTCAAGCGTGCAGGACGCACCTTAACAATCGAGGTATCACGCTGCGCAAGACGCTTCTCTGCTTGGTCAACAGCGTAAGCCACCTGTTTTGGTGATACGCCACCCAATGCACTACGCTTCTCAAGGCACGAATCAATGGTTAGGATGTCATACACATCCTCTTCAATCACCTCAGAGAACTCTTTCATCTCTGCGATGGTTAACTCTTCCAGTGCGCAGCCTTTCGCAATCGCCGCGACAACCGTTACACCGACAATATGGTGTGCTTCACGGAAAGGAATGCCCTTCGCTACTAGGTAATCAGCTAGCTCTGTTGAGTTTGCATAACCTTGTTTCGCCGCTTCTAGGGTACGTTCACCGTTCACTTTAATGCCGTCGAAACACAGCGCCGCCATTTCCATACAGTCATTCCAAGTATCCAGAGCATCAAACAGCCCCTCTTTGTCTTCCTGCATGTCTTTGTTGTAGGCAAGTGGCAGTGCTTTCACTGTCATCATCATGCCAGCCAGTGAGCCGTAGACACGGCCGGTTTTACCACGGATAAGCTCCAGTGCGTCTGGGTTTTTCTTTTGTGGCATCAGAGATGAACCTGATGTCACGGTATCCGCTAACTCGATGAAGTTCGATTCACCAGAGTTGTAGAAAATCATGTCTTCTGCAAGACGCGAAAGGTGAAGCATAGAGATAGAAGCAATCGACATTAGCTCCATCACATGGTCACGATCCGATACTGAATCCAGTGAGTTACGCGTTGCACGACGGAAACCTAAGTTGTGAGCTAACTCTTCACGGTCCATCGGATACGCAGTACCAGCGAGTGCGCCAGATCCCAACGGACAGGTATCCAAACGCTTGATCGCGTCACTCAGACGAGAATAATCACGCTCAAACATCTCAACGTACGCCAGACACCAGTGAGCAAAGGTAACAGGCTGTGCACGTTGAAGGTGGGTATAACCCGGTAGAACGGTTCCTTGATGCTGAGCAGCCACATTAACCATTTGGCTTTGTAAACGATCCAGAGCTAGCAATAGCTGATTACCCTGCTGACGACACCATAATTTAAGGTCGGTCGCGACTTGGTCATTACGAGAACGGCCAGTGTGAAGCTTTTTGCCAAGGTCACCGACCTTGCCGATCAACTGCTGTTCTACCCAGCTATGAATATCTTCTGCATCTGAGCGTAGAATCTGCTCAGGATCTTCCATCACTTCCAACTTGAGTTCATTTAGCGCCAGCTCAAGCTTTTGCTGTTCTTCTTCAGTTAGAACATTGACTGACAGTAGAGCTTTTGACCAGGCAATAGAGCCTACAATGTCTTGCTCAGCCAAGCGGTAGTCAAAACGAAGTGAATCGTTAAAGTCTTTAAACCGTGTATCTGCTGCTTGGGTAAATCTCCCGCCCCATAATGCCATTGTGTCTCTCCTAATTGCCCAGTGCTCACTGTTTTTGCAAATGATAATTCTGATTAATATTCAGTATTTTTCTGATGGTTTAAACTTACGGCAAATCAAATTAAAAATAAAGTATTAATTCATTATTTCTACATATTTATTCACCGGGTAACCTATAGAATCGATTTCTACAGCCATAAGGTGGGATTATATGTCATTCAACTGTAAAAGCCGATGCTCAATCACCAAACAAAAAGCCCACTCGCTAAACCAATAGCGAATGGGCTATGAACAGTTTCCAGTATCTTAAGTAACTGTATTCGTTACTTTTGGCTGTTTAGAGCACGGATACGGCTTGATAGAGAGTAAAGACGGATGAAGCCTTCTGCATGGCTTTGGTCGTAAACTTCGTCTTCACCAAAGGTTGCAAACTCTTCTGAATATAGGCTGTTGTCAGAACGCTTTTGAGTCACAGTTGCATGGCCTTTGTAAAGCTTAACAACGACTTCACCATTCACGTCTTGTGCTAGCTCGTCTGTCGCAGCAAGGATTGACTTACATAGCGGAGTGAACCAACGACCATCGTATACAAGGTGAGAAGCTTTAACGCCTAGCTCTTCACGGAATTCGAATGCGGCTTTGTCTAGCACAAGTTGCTCTACTGCACGCAGTGCTTCCATGATGATTGTGCCACCCGGAGTTTCGTAACAGCCACGAGACTTCATACCAACAAGACGGTTCTCTACGATATCGATACGACCAACACCGTGCTTCGCGCCCTTTTCATTTAGGTAAACCAGCGCGTTGTATGGCGTCATTGCTTCGCCATCTACCGCGACTACTTCGCCTTTTTCTACTTTCAGCGTTACTGTTTCAGATTCGTTTGGTGCTTGCTCTGGATCTACCGTCCATGCCCAGCAATCATCATTTGGTGCATTCCATGTGTCTTCTAGAACGCCGCCCTCTGTTGAGATGTGCCATGCGTTCGCGTCACGAGAGTAGATCTTAGTCAGAGAAGCAGTACAAGGAATGTTACGCTCAGCTAGGTAATCCAGACACTCTTCACGGCTCACTAGATCCCACTCACGCCATGGTGCAATTACGTGTAGGTCTGGTGCTAGTGCAGCAAATGCACCTTCAAAACGTACTTGGTCGTTACCTTTACCGGTACAACCGTGACACAGTGCATCAGCACCTACTTTACGTGCTACTTCAACCTGTGCTTTAGCAATAATTGGACGAGCCATCGACGTACCTAGAAGGTATTTGCCTTCGTAGTAAGCGCCTGTTTTTAGCGTTGGGAAGATGTAGTCTGCAACCATCTCTTCTTTTAGATCTGCGATGTAACACTCAGATGCACCAGACGCTTTCGCTTTCTCTTCAATGCCTTCAAGCTCTTCTGCGCCTTGACCAACATCGGCCACGAACGCCACTACTTCACAGTCGTAATTCTCTTTTAACCACGGAATGATTACCGAAGTATCTAGACCGCCAGAATAGGCTACAACAACTTTATTAACTTTAACCTTGCTCATTTGAGTTTCTCCTAAATTCCCGGGCCTGCACTTTGGCGGTCAGTTCCTCGGGGGTTATCCATTCGACTTAAATTATTCTTTAACTTCACTTACTGAGTTCAGAAGCTACTGAGATGAAAACACCTTACTGCGGTAGAAATTGAGTACCGATGCTCTCACCTGAAAATAGTTGTGCCAGTTTGTCTGGGTAGCGCCAGGTTGCGACTTCAATTGGACGACCAAGATCATTGGCCGCTTCGAGTGCCGCTTGCACTTTCACGATCATGCCATCAGTGATGACTTTGCCTGCAATCAGTTCGTCTGCTTGCTGCTGGTTAAGGCTTGGAATCAGGTGCCCCTTACCATCAAGAACACCGCTCACATCTGACAGCAGTACCAGTTCTGCATCCAATGCACCCGCGACAGCAACCGCCGCTTGGTCTGCATTGACGTTCATCAGTTGACCTTGGTCAGTCAGACCGATCGAGCTAATGATTGGCAGTGCGCCCGTATCAAGGATCGCTTGCAGAACCTGAGAGTTACCCGGCGCTGCTTTACCTACGGCACCCAATTCAGGATCTAACTCGCTTACCTGACATAGGCCGCCATCAGCAAGGCTTAGACCTACAGCATTGAGGCCATCTTTGATCGCTTGGCCTTGAAGAAGCTTATTTGCTGTTCCTGCTAGTGCGCCAGCAATCACAGGAATCTGATCATAAGGCGTCACACGTAGGCCCTGCTTTTTTACGGTCTCTAGATTGAGCTTGCCCATCAGCTCATCAACCAGGTAGCCACCGCCATGAACGATGACGATAGGTCGCTGCGCTTGCTGTTTGTACAGTGAAATTGCCCCGAAAAGCTTGCTCAACGTTTCGCTACAAGACAGTGCAGCGCCACCTAACTTTATGATTAATGGTTGATTATTTTGGCTCATTAGAGAATTCCTTACACTAGCGCAGTTAATGGCGCAAAGCCATACCGTAAATTTAAACACTGCATCGCTTGGCTAGATGCACCCTTCAATAAGTTATCAATCGCTGAAACAACGATGATGTGTTGACCCTGAACCTTCCATCCCAAATCACAGAAAGGAGTATGTTCAATGTCTTGAATTCTTGGCAGTGTTTCTTCGAGCAGTCTCACTGCCGGCTTATCTTGGTAAGCAGTAGCAAACGCCTGCTGTACTTGCTCTTCAGTCACGCCATCTGCCAACTTCATGGTGATGGTCGCTAAAATGCCACGCTTAAAGTTTCCTAGGTGCGGCGTAAAAATAACATCGCAACCCAAGTGCGCTGCAATTTCAGGTTGATGACGGTGATTGAATACACCGTAAGGCTGCAAGCTCACTTCACAGAAGCTATTGACCATGCTTGCCTTGCGACCTGCACCACTTACACCACTGGTTGCGTTAATCACAGGCCATTGGTTCTCATCTAGCAGCTTGCTTTCTACCAAAGGCTTGATTGCCAGTTGAGAAGCTGTTGGGTAACAACCTGCGACAGCAACCAATTGTGCTTCTTTAATTTCAGCTTCATTCCACTCAGCCAGTCCATAGGCAGCGCTATCTAGCCACTGCTCATGCTGATGCTCAAAGCCGTAAAAATCTTGATAGAAGTTCTCACCCTTAACTCTGAATGCGCCCGAAAGGTCGAACACTTGGCAGCCCTGCTCTAGGAAAACTGGTGCAAGGTCGTGACTCACCTCGTGTGCCGTTGCCAGAAAAACCACATCACTCTGCTTAGCAACCTCGGCTGGATTCGTCAGCGGCTGTACCGGCATATCAATCATGCCTGCTAGCTTGCCGTGTAGTGCAGCAATAGGTTTACCAGCGTCTACACTATTGGCTGAAACATATAAACCTGATAGCGTGAGCTCAGGGTGTCTGTTTATCATTAGAGCCAGTTCTGCTCCTGTGTAGCCGCTTGCGCCAATGATCGTGGTTTTCAACATCTCAACACATCCATTCTTGAGTTAAGTTACATTTCAAATTTGACTAATCATACTTAATTTTTAGCTTTATTTGATTTTTTATTCAGTAAATATGATTTAATATGTGTTTTACCGCCTTATGGTTTTTCTGTCAATAGTAGAAGTGAAGATATTATGCAATTACCGAGTTTTCTTGAGGTCTACCAAGGCCTAATTTCAACCGACTCCATCAGCTCTACTGATCCGAGCTGGGATCATGGCAATGAAAAGGTCATCGAAAAAATGGCTCAATGGTTTAAAGACCTAGGCTTTAGCGTTGAAGTCGTAGAGGTAGAGCCGGGCAAGCATAATATGGTGGCAAAGATGGGCTCTGGTGAAGGCGGCTTACTATTAGCAGGCCACAGCGACACCGTTCCATTTGATGAAGGACGCTGGAACTTCAACCCACACGCACTGACTGAGCACAACAATCGCTTCTACGGATTAGGCACGGCAGACATGAAAGGCTTCTTCGCCTTTATCTATGAAGCGGTAAAGAAGATTGACTGGAGTAAGCAAACCAAGCCGCTCTATGTACTGGCGACCTGTGATGAAGAGACCACCATGCTCGGCGCACGTCACTTCACTGAAAATGCACCGTTTAAACCGGATTACTGCATCATCGGTGAACCAACCAGTCTCGTACCTATCCGTGGACACAAAGGCCACGTGGCAAATGCAGTGCGAGTCACCGGTAAATCCGGTCACTCTTCAGACCCAGCATTAGGCGTCAACGCAATTGAGATCATGCATGAGGTATTGTTTGCCTTGATGCAGCTGCGAGACAAGCTGATTAAAGAGTACCACCACCCGGGCTTTGCGATTCCTAGCCCAACTCTGAACCTAGGCCATATTCATGGTGGCGACAGTGCCAACCGCATCTGTGGTTGTTGTGAATTGCACTACGATGTTCGCCCTCTGCCGGGTATTAGCTTGGATGGTTTAGACAACATGTTACGCAGTGCGCTTAAGGAAGTGGAAGCGAAGTGGCCGGGGCGTCTTGAGATCACGCCATTGCACGAGCCGATTCCGGGGTATGAGTGTCAGCACGATCACCCATTCATTGGTGGCATGGAGTCGGTATGTGAAACCGAATCACAAACTGTGAACTACTGTACTGAAGCTCCTTTCTTGCAGCAGCTGTGTCCAACGCTGGTGCTAGGGCCGGGTTCGATTGACCAAGCCCACCAGCCAGATGAATTCTTGAGCTTTGACTTCATCGATCCAACCATCAATATTTTGAGTAAATCGATTTATAAATATTGTTTCTAGCTATTGCGCGATAACTCAATATCGCTCGCACTATCGAACAAAAGCGACCTAGAAAGGTCGCTTTTGTGCTGTTTTAACATCATCATCATGAATTTGTAATTAAATTTCACCTTCGTTCTCTCAGAAAAGAAAATATCCGCCTTCCCCATTTATCAAGCTAATAATTGCAAACTTAGGATGCTTTATTTGACTAGATACAGCAGTTTTCGCTAGATTGTGTACCTAACAAGGAACAATGGATGTAATTTTTTTACGAGGCAGGATGACAATGAACGAGAAATACGCCGCTCTCAAGAGTAACGTAAGCATGCTAGGACGCTTGCTAGGTAACACTATTCAAGACGCGCATGGCGACGTAATCCTAGAGAAAGTGGAAACTATCCGTAAACTTTCCAAGTCAGCTCGAGCTGGTAACCAAACTGACCGCGATAGCCTAGTTGAAGAGATCAAAAATTTACCGAACGAGCAGCTCACGCCAGTCGCTCGTGCTTTCAACCAATTTCTAAACCTCACCAACATGGCAGAGCAATACCATACGATTTCTCGCCACTGTGAAGAGCACGTTTGTGAACCAGACGTACTTCAATCTCTGTTCTCTAAGCTAAACCAAAATGACATCAGTAAGCTCGATGCAGCTCAAGCTGTACGCGACCTTAACATTGAGCTGGTGCTTACCGCGCACCCAACCGAAATCACTCGTCGCACCATGATCAACAAGCTAGTTAAGATCAACGAGTGTCTATCTAAGCTTGAACTTAGCGACCTATCAAACAAAGAGCGCGTCAAAACCGAGCGTCGTCTAGAGCAACTGATCGCTCAAGGCTGGCACTCAGACGTGATTCGTCAACAGCGTCCTACTCCGCTTGATGAAGCGAAATGGGGCTTTGCGGTTGTTGAAAACTCTCTTTGGGAAGCGGTGCCTGACTTCCTGCGTGAAATGGATGGCCGCTTGAAAGGCTTCCTTGGCGAAGGCCTTCCAATCGATGCGCGCCCTGTTCACTTCTCGTCTTGGATGGGCGGCGACCGTGACGGTAACCCATTTGTAACCCACTCAATCACCAAAGAAGTACTGCGCCTATCTCGCTGGAAGGCAGCTGACCTTTACCTAGGTGACATCAACGAGCTGATCACTGAACTGTCGATGACCAAGTGCAACGACACCGTTCGTGAACTGGCTGGTGATGAGCACGAGGCCTACCGTGCGATCCTTAAGAGCCTACGCACGCTGCTTACCGACACGCTAGAAGTGCTAGATGCGAAACTGCACGACGCAGAAGTACCGAAGAAAACAACACTACAGAATATCGACCAACTGTGGACACCACTGTATGCGTGCTACAAGTCTCTGCACGAGTGCGGCATGGGCGTAATCGCTGACGGTTCACTACTGGATACGCTGCGTCGCCTTAAAGCCTTTGGCGTTCACTTGGTTCGCCTTGATATTCGCCAAGAAAGTACGCGCCACTCAGATGTACTGTCTGAGCTAACACGCTACCTAGGTATTGGCGACTACGACCAATGGAGTGAGCAAGATAAGATTGCTTTCCTAACCAACGAACTTAGCTCGAAACGCCCGCTGCTACCACGCGATTGGGAGCCTTCAGAGCAAGTTAAAGAGGTTTTGGACACCTGTAAGGTGATTGCTGCACAGCCACGTGAAGCCTTTGGTGCTTACGTTATCTCAATGGCACGCACAGCATCGGATGTACTGGCTGTTCACCTATTGCTGCAAGAATCAGGCTGCCCGTACCGCATGGACGTATGTCCTCTGTTCGAAACGCTCGATGACTTGAACAACTCAGAAGCTGTAATGAAGCAGCTAATGGGCATTGACTTGTACCGTGGCTTTATCCAGAACCACCAGATGGTGATGATCGGTTACTCTGACTCAGCGAAAGATGCGGGTGTAATGTCTGCAGGTTGGGCGCAGTACGATGCAATGGATAAACTGGTTAAGGCATGTGAAGAAGAAGGCATCGAGCTGACTCTCTTCCACGGCCGTGGCGGTACAGTAGGTCGTGGTGGCGCTCCAGCGCACGCTGCACTCCTTTCTCAGCCACCAAAGAGCTTGAAAGGCGGTCTACGTGTAACAGAACAAGGTGAGATGATTCGCTTTAAACTGGGTCTACCCGACGTTGCAGTGAACAGCTTTAACCTATACGCAAGCGCGATCCTAGAAGCGAACCTACTTCCACCACCAGAGCCGAAGCAAGAGTGGCGCGATCTGATGGAAGTACTGTCACAGGTTTCTTGTGAAGCGTACCGCGGCGTAGTTCGTGGCGAAGAGAAATTCGTTCCTTACTTCCGTCAGGCAACCCCTGAACTAGAGCTTGGCAAGCTGCCTCTAGGCTCTCGTCCAGCGAAACGTAACCCTAACGGTGGTGTTGAGAGCCTGCGCGCTATTCCATGGATCTTCTCTTGGAGCCAAAACCGTTTGGTACTTCCAGCATGGTTGGGTGCCGGTGAAGCGATTCAGTACTCAGTCGACCAAGGTCATCAAGCCCTGCTCGAAGAGATGTGTCGTGAATGGCCATTCTTCTCGACTCGCTTGGGTATGCTTGAGATGGTTTACTCGAAGTGTAATATGGAAATCGCTAAGTACTACGACCAACGTTTGGTTGACGAAGAGCTACTTCCGCTAGGTGAGAAACTTCGCGAACAGCTGCAAAAAGACATCAAAGCGGTACTAAATGTAGAGAACAATGAGAACTTGATGCAGAGCGACCCTTGGGGACAAGAGTCCATCCGTCTGCGCAACATCTACGTTGAGCCATTGAACATGCTGCAAGCCGAGCTTCTATACCGTACTCGTCAGAGTGAAACACCACCAGCAGAGCTAGAAGAAGCACTAATGGTGACCATTGCGGGTATCGCGGCAGGTATGCGCAACACCGGTTAAGCAGAATAATATTCTAAATAGAGTACAAAAGGTCGCCTATAGCGGCCTTTTTATTTCACCCAACAAACACTATTGAGTCTTTTATCAGTTTTTTGGGTTATTTTGTCCATGTATTCTACTTTATGCTTATTATTTAGATATACTACTGCTCCGCTGCGAGAACACTCCAATCAAAATATTTCGTGGCATCGGACTACGCAAGCTAGTCCAACTAGGTGATAAACGGCTTTATAAGGTGACATAACCAACAACAAAGAGTGTTGGTGCAACTTAGACATAACCCAATATATCGTGCCGCAAGAAGCACACTTGATGTTTAAGTTTTTGTTTACTGTTTATTGACCATTTGGATTGAAGACATGTCATTACCACACGTAATTCTAACCGTTTTAAGTACACGCGATGCTACTGGTTACGATATCACTAAAGAATTCTCAGCAAGCATTGGATACTTCTGGAAAGCTAGCCACCAACAAGTCTACCGCGAGCTCAATAAAATGGCTCAAAATGAACAGGTGACTTGCGTACTAGAACCTCAAGAAGGCAAACCTGACCGTAAAGTTTACTCAATCACAGACGCTGGCCGTCGTGCACTAGGCGACTGGTTCGAACAACCAACCGCTCACCCAACTGTGCGTGATGAGTTCTCAGCAAAATTGATGGCTTGTGCTGTTCAGCCATCTGCAGCTTATCAAGTACAGCTTTCTGAGCTGGTTGAAGAGTCTCGCAAGCTGGTTTCTCACTACAAAGAGATCGAAGCGGCTTACTACGCAACGCCGTCAACTTTAGACAAGCAAGCGCGTCTAGAGCGACTAACATTGCGTCGTAACCTACTGATCCGTGAAGCTTGGATCATTTGGGCTGAAGAAGTTCTACTAGAGCTAGAAACGTTAGCGTAAGTTAGACACTGGTAGCTTTCACCAGTAATTAGATAGGCAAAAGGCTTGAATACTGAGTATTCAAGCCTTTTTTGTACCCACTAGGAAGGGTTTTAATTTATAGCGCTGCTACTTGAGGACGTACGCCTAGCGTATGACAAAGTGCGTAAGTCATCTCAGCACGGTTTAGCGTGTAGAAGTGGAAATCCTTCACCCCTTCACGGCTTAGTGTTCTTACCATATCAATCGCTTGGCTCGCACCCACTAGCTGACGCGTTGTTGGATCATCGTCTAGGCCTTCAAACTGCTTCGCCATCCAACCCGGTACTTTCACGTTGTTCATCGCCGCAAAGCGTGATGCTTGTTTGAAGTTAGATACAGGTAAAATGCCCGGTACGATCTCAACATCGATGCCTGCAGCCACACAGCGGTCACGGAAACGTAGGTAGCTCTCAACATCAAAGAAGAACTGAGTAATCGCACGGTTGGCACCCGCATCAACTTTACGCTTTAGGTTAAGTAGGTCCGCTTGCGCACTTTTTGCCTCTGGGTGAACTTCAGGGAAAGCGGCGACTGAGATGTCGAAATCATGGCGTGCTTTAAGCAGTTCAACGAGGTCAGAGGCATACATCTCTGGCGCACCGCCACCAGGTGGAATGTCACCACGTAGAGCAACAATGCTCTGAATGCCATTCGCCCAGTAGTCGTCTGCGATTTGAATCAGTTCGTCACGGCTTGCATCAATACACGTAAGGTGAGGCGCTGCCACTAGGCCAGTTTGGTCTTTGATCTCTTTGATGATTGAGTGGGTACGGTCACGTTCACCGGAGTTGGCACCGTAAGTTACTGAAACAAACTTAGGCTGGAGTGTTTTTAGACGGTGTACAGAATTCCACAGTGTCTCTTCCATCTTCTCATTGCTTGGTGGAAAAAACTCAAATGACACATTAATGTTGTCAGAAAGCTCAGCAATGTTCTGATTCAAAGCGTCTATGTGACTTGCGTGTGTGTATCCCATCTTACTCTCCCTGTGGCCAACTCAACCACTAAAAATCTCAAATCCTCAAACCGACGTTTAGACGTCTATATGTCCACAGAATGTATTGAATACGATTTAATGTCAACAGATCCATTATGAATTTTTCTCAAGTTGATCGTGAGGAATCTTCAAGTCGATAAGTGGATCGCAAAGCAATAATAACGTACAAAAAAGGCTGAAAAACACATTGTGCTTTCAGCCTTATTTATCTTAGTGGATAGTATGCTATTTACGCTTACAAACCATCGATCTGAGTTTTAGAACAAGCTCGACATTCTGTTCAAATCAGACTGAATCGCACCAGCCGTTACCTCACGACCCGCACCCGGTCCACGAATCACCAATGGATTATCTTTGTACCATTTGCTCTCAATCGCAAAAATATTGTCACAAGGCAGCAAGTTCGCCAGAGCATGCTCTTTCGATAGAGCCTCAACCCCAACAGTTGCCTTACCATTCTTCTCAAGACGAGCAACATAACGCAGAACTTTATGCTGAGATTGCGCTTTCTCTAGACGCTCAGCCAGCACTTCGCTAAGTACCGATGCCTTGTCAAAGAAGTCATCAACAGAAAGGTCTTGTAGCTCTTGTGGTACCAAAGATTCGACTTTAACGTTCTCCGGCTCAATATCGAGACCAGACTCACGCGCCAAAATAACCAGCTTACGCATCACATCAGAGCCGTCTAAGTCAGCACGAGGATCAGGCTCCGTTAAGCCCTGCTGCCACGCAAGGTCCACCAACTCACTAAACGGCACCGTGCCATCAAATTGTTGGAACAACCATGACAGTGTGCCCGAGAAAATACCTGACAGCGCGATGATGTCATCGCCGCTCTCACGTAAATCACGTACGGTGTGGTTAATTGGTAAGCCCGCACCAACCGTTGCGTTATAAAGCCAATGACGACTGATCTTAGCAAACGCATCTTGCACTTGGTGGTAGTACTCGCTCGATGCTGAGCCAGCAACTTTATTAGCTGAAATGAGGTGGATACCTTGCTGAGCAATGTCGAGATACTTGTCTGCTAACACCTTACTCGCAGTAACATCCAGCACCACCACTTCGTCATAGCCTTGAATAGAGCCCAGTTTAGTTAGCCATTCGCTGCCTTCATAAGCAACCGCTTCGTCACCAAAGCGCTTCACCACTGCTTGTGCATCGATGCCTTGTTCGTCATACCAATAAGTTTGACTATCAATCACCGCGACCAACTCAAAGTTCATTCCACGACGCTTTTCTAGCTCAACCTTTTGCTCAGCAAACAGTGATAGCCAGCTCGAGCCAATGTTGCCCTTGCCACACAGCGCAATCGCAACGCGCTTCTGAGCTTGGAACAACTGAGAGTGGATGCCTTTAACTAGGATATCGGTTTCAGATTTGCGCACCACAGCAACCAGACTTAATCGAGAGCGAGACTCAGAGATAAACTCAACCGGTGCACTCTTTAATTGTTGGTAGAAACCATAGCAATGATTCGGGTTCTTAGTCACACCCGCACCAACCGCGGCAACCAGCGAGAAGCCCTCTTTAAGTTTGATTTCAGCTTCGATAGCGTGGTCTTGCAGATACTCCAACGCTCCACCTGCGATCTCTTCGGTGTAAGCGAGACGCAGACAGTTTTGATCCGCTTGTAGCTCATAGGCCAGTGGCTCTAGCTGAGCACGCTTCAACCCTTCTAGCACTTCGCTTTCAAGGCGTTCAAAGTCATGACCGTGACCAAAGGTCAGCTGAATCAGTAATACATCATCTAACGACGTAATGATCTTAGCGCCGCGTCCCGACGCCAATACACGCTCAATCTGGGTAGAACCAGACTCAGGCTGATAGCTGCAGCGTAGGCTAAGATCCATCGCACTCTGCGCGACAGGTTGTAGTGTACGACTGTGAAGTACAGGTGCCGCCAGACGTGCTAGCTCACTCGCCTCATCTAAACGTAGCAAAGGCAGCAGACAAGCATCCGAGACCAATCTTGGGTCAGCACTGTACACGCCGGCAACATCACTCCAGATGGTCACACGATCCACTTCAGCCAGTGCGCCAATCACCGTTGCAGAGTAGTCTGAACCATTACGGCCCAGCAGTACCGTTTCGCCAATGCTGTTTTGAGCCATAAAACCGGTAATCACCACGCGACAGTGCGCGTGTTGAGCTAGAGATTCTTTGATCAGGGCGTATGAGCGAGCGCGATCCACTTCTGGTTGAGCCCCCGCTTCTGCACGAAGAAAATCACGAGCATCTTGAGCAACCGCTTGAAGGTCACTCTGGCATAGAAGAGCAGCCAACAAGCGAGACGACCAAACCTCACCATGACCAAGTACCGCTGCTTTTTCTGCCTCATTCAGCGGTGCTGTAAGCTCACCTAACGCGGTAAACTCGAGTTGAAGACTTGCTGTCAACTGTTCAGCCGCTTCACCGTCTAGCAGCTCTGAGACCAACTCCAGTTGGAATTGACGCAGCGATTGCAGACACTCATGAGCCAAGCGGCCATCTTTATCCAGTGCCTCTAAGAATTCGATCAATCGGTTAGTCGTTTTGCCTGCCGCAGACACCACCACTAAATCGGTGTCATTCGAGTACTCTTTAAGAATACTCACGACACGCTGATAGCACTCAGGGTTTGCCAAACTGCTACCACCAAATTTATGCAATTGGCGAAAATTAGCCATTACTTGCTCTCCCCGTTCTCAATGAACTGTTGTGCTTTCGCGAAAGCTTGTTCAAGGTCAGCAATCAGGTCTTCTGCATCTTCTAGACCGACTGACAATCTCAATAGCTGATGAGAAACACCCGCCTCAGCCAAGGCTTCTTCACCCATTGCGCGGTGTGTCATTGAAGCAGGGTGACAGATCAGACTCTCAACACCGCCCAAAGATTCTGCCAGTGAAAACAGCTCCAGCTCGCCAACAAAGTGCTTAAGCGCCTCAAAAGAACCCGCAAATTCAAAACTCAGCATAGAGCCAAAACCCGATTGCTGCTTCTTTGCGATTTCATGACCCGGGTGCTCCGGTAGGCTTGGGTGATAAATGGTATCAACCAAAGGTTGTTTCTGTAGCGCCGTTAGAATCTCACGTGAGCTCTCTTCATGGACACGCATACGCGCACCTAGGGTACGAATACCACGTAGCGTCATGTAGCTATCAAATGGTGTCCCCGTCGCACCAATACAGTTGCCCCACCAAGCCAGCTCTTCAGCATGCTCTTCCGTTTTGGTGATCACAACGCCGCCAATCACATCTGAGTGACCATTGATGTATTTGGTTGTAGAGTGAATAACAAAGTCCGCACCCAGCTCTAAAGGCTTTTGGAACACAGGTGTCAAAAAGGTGTTATCGACCGCCACTAGCGCACCCACCTCTTTCGCCTTGCGGCAAGTCTCTGCAATATCCACCACGCGAACCAACGGGTTAGATGGCGTCTCTAGTAAGATCAACTTAGGCTTGAGAGCGATCGCTGCATCGAATGCTGCTTGATCCGATTGATCCACAAACAGCACTTTAAAATCGCCTTTTTGTGAACGAGTGTTAAACAGACGGTAAGTACCACCGTAGCAGTCGTGTGGCGCTACGATCAGGTCATCACTACCGAGAAAAGCAGAAACCCACAGATTCAAAGCAGAGGTACCACAGTTAGTGACCACAGCTCCCTTACCAGACTCCAATTCAAACAGCGCTGTCTCTAGCAAACCACGGTTTGGGTTGCCTGAACGCGTGTAGTCATACTTAGGCACTTCACCAAAAGCGGGAAAACCGTAGTTAGTCGACAGATAAATGGGTGGAACTACGGCATGATGTTGAGTGTCTGACTCGATACCAGTACGTACGGCGATGGTTGCTGGTTTCCGGCTGCTCATAGGTGTTTCCTTACAGGTTTTGGCGTCTGAGAGTCACAGCGGCTTGTCGGGGTTTTGCGGCTGTGTTAGATATATGTTATTCACTTTACTTTCATAAGAATGAGACGTCAACACTTCTAGACGTCTATATGTCTTTGCTTATGGCGGTAAATCCCGCTAAAATCACCCCTATTAATTTAATCTAACAACTAAAGTGATGAAGGTACGCAATGGCCGACTGGAATGGTGAATACATAAGCCCATATGCTGAGCATGGAAAGAAAAGCGAACAAGTAAAGAAAATTACAGTTTCTATCCCTCTAAAAGTGTTGAAGGTTCTCACTGACGAGCGTACTCGCCGCCAGATTAACAACCTACGCCATGCAACGAACAGTGAACTGCTATGTGAAGCTTTTCTACATGCGTACACGGGCCAACCACTACCAACGGATGAAGACCTGCGTAAAGACCGCCCAGACGATATCCCTGCTGAAGTGAAAAAGCTGATGACAGAGATGGGTATCGAGTTCGAAGCGTTTGACGAAGAATAAAAATAACTCAGTCACTACCTTCATATTTGATTCGCTTTAGCTGAGCCATATTGATTGCCGAAATCATCTAACATGAATTTCAGGCATAAAAAAACCGACTCCAGATGAGTCGGTTTTTTATTATTCTCTTCGCTCTACTGCACGACGATTACGCCATCCAGTCTCTATGACATATGCATCTACGACATATGCTCCTATGCCATATAGTTTGCTGGCATCTCGATACGAGCCACACCAGAATCAACCGCTGCTTGAGCAACTGCTTTTGCTACGCGAGGCAATAGACGTGGGTCCATTGGCTTAGGAATAATGTAACCATTACCAAACTCAAGCGCTTCTGCACCTGCTGCTTTTAGTACGTCTGCAGGAACTTCTTCTTTCGCAAGTTCACGAATCGCTTCCACTGCCGCTAACTTCATTGCATCGTTGATTTCGCTTGCACGAACATCCAATGCGCCACGGAAGATGAATGGGAAACACAGAACGTTGTTTACTTGGTTCGGGTAATCACTACGGCCAGTACCCATGATAAGGTCGCTACGAACTTCGTGAGCAAGCTCTGGCTTGATCTCTGGATCTGGGTTAGAACACGCGAATACGATCGGCTTGTCAGCCATCAGCTTCAGCGATTCTGCTGGTAACAGGTTAGGACCTGATACACCTAGGAATAGGTCTGCACCTTCAATGACATCTTCTAGAGTACGCTTGTCAGTGTTGTTCGCGAACAGCTGCTTGTATTCGTTCAGATCGTCACGACGAGTGTGAATCACACCTTTACGGTCTAGCATGTAGATCTTCTCACGCTGCGCGCCACACTTGATCAGCAGTTCCATACACGCAACTGCCGCTGCACCAGCACCCAAACAAACAATCTTACACTCTTCCAGCTTCTTACCTTGAAGCTCAATCGCGTTCAGCATACCCGCAGCTGTTACGATCGCCGTACCGTGCTGGTCATCGTGGAATAC
Organism: Vibrio sp. D404a; assembly: GCF_030248535.1. Lineage (GTDB taxonomy): Bacteria > Pseudomonadota > Gammaproteobacteria > Enterobacterales > Vibrionaceae > Vibrio. The sequence continues at coordinate 69,259 of NZ_JAHGAJ010000044.1, forward strand.
TGGAACGTCACAACGCTCGATTAGACGGCGTTCAATTTCAAAACAGTCTGGTGCTTTGATGTCTTCTAGGTTGATGCCACCGAATGTATCGGCAATGTTCGCTACTGTATCTACGAACTCATCGATTGTGCGGTGTTTTACTTCAATATCGATAGAATCTAAACCTGCAAAACGCTTAAACAGGAGCGCTTTACCTTCCATTACTGGTTTAGAAGCAATAGGACCTAGGTTACCTAGGCCAAGAATCGCTGTACCGTTAGAGATAACTGCAACCATGTTGCCTTTACCTGTGTACTTATAAACGTTATCCACGTTCTGTGCGATTTCACGAACTGGCTCAGCCACACCTGGGCTGTAAGCAAGGGCCAGATCTTCTGCAGAATTTGCAGATTTTGTCAGTTCAACGGCAATTTTGCCCGGAATTGGGAACTCATGATAATCAAGAGCTTGCTGACGGAATTGTTCTTGAGGTGATAGTTCTTCAGATTGAGCTTGGAGAGTGTCATCAGACATGGGTGTAGGTTTCCTAGAATATTATTATTTGGGGGAATCCATTTTATATTAATGGATGTACTTCAAAGTTCCTAGGTGGTAAAGCCCCCTGTCTCATTAAAAAACGAGAATTCACTACTAATAAGACCAGTGCCCAGTTGAAATTACTAAACGCCAGATAACAAAAAAGGACACCGAAGTGTCCTTTTTCATGTCTACTAAGCGAGAATTACTTCTTGCTAGATAGAGCACCGAAACGCTTGTTGAAGCGATCTACACGGCCGCCTGTATCAACGATACGTTGCTTACCAGTGTAGAATGGGTGACATTTGTCACATACGTCTAGGTGGATAGAATCTTTACCTAGAGTAGAGTTGAATTCAAATGTGTTGCCGCAAGAGCAAGTAGCTGTTACAGCTTTGTATTCTGGGTGGATACCAACTTTCATGGGAAAACCTCAATTAGGCCGTGTCGCCATCCGATTCTAAGCCGGACACCACACGTTGTTAAAAAATAGATTAAAGACACCGCATCTCACGAAAACGTGATAAAGCCATACCTTTAAGGCGCCGTATAGTAATGAATCTGTGAGGCAGGATCAACCAGTTTGGATGATTTTTTCGCCACTATTATACGATTTCTTCTTTTATTGCCTTTTTATGCTTTGCATAAGTACATCGACCACTTTCATCGGCGAACTGTTTCTCGAATTTAGCGCCCTTATCCTTTAGACTGGTCGCCCTGCACTCTCCAGAATTAACAAGCGAATCTATGCGTCCAACGATAGCCCGAGTGGCTCTGCCAGTCCCTTTAGACAGACAATTTGACTACAAAATCCCAGGTCATCTGTTTCCTATCATTGGTGGACGTGTATCGGTTCCTTTTGGTCGTCAAACGCTCACCGGCATCGTGACCGCACTAGTGAACGAATCAGAGTTTGAGTTCGACAAGCTTAAGCCTATTAAAGCGCTGCTGGATAACCAACCTGTATGGCCCGACTCGGTCTACTCCTTGTTAGTATGGTGCAGCCAGTTCTATCAATACCCGTTAGGCGAAACCTTTGCTAACGCACTCCCAAGCGCACTGCGTAAAGGAAAACCAGCTGACTTCGCTACACTCGTCGAATGGCAAATAACACCATCAGGCAAAGACCAACTGATGCAAGGCTTTGGACGCGCAGTCAAACAAGCCAAAGTGATGCACTTGCTTGAGAATGGCCCAGTGCCACATCAAGAGTTTATTGACCAAGAGATCTCTAGCTCGGTACTCAAAACCCTTGAAGAGAAAGGCTGGATTGAATCACGCGAGAAAAAGCCTACTCGTTACGCTTGGCCAAGCGATCTTGAAAACGACCAAGACAAGCCAAAACTCAACGAAGAACAAGCGATCGCGATTGCAACGGTGAATAGCCAAACCGACTTTGGCTGCTTCCTATTAGAAGGGGTTACGGGTTCGGGCAAAACAGAAGTTTACCTAAATATGATTAAGCCGGTGCTGGAGCAAGGCAGACAAGCCTTAGTTTTGGTTCCTGAAATCGGCCTGACCCCACAAACCATCAACCGCTTCAAGAGACGCTTCAATGTACCCATCGAAGTAGTACACTCGGGGTTAAATGACTCTGAGCGCCTCAACGCATGGTTATCTGCTCGCGATAAAATCGCAGGCATTGTGATTGGCACTCGCTCGGCGCTGTTTACGCCGTTTGCTGACCTCGGCATCATTATTGTCGACGAAGAGCATGACGCGTCATATAAACAACAAGATAGCCTGCGTTATCATGCTCGTGATGTGGCTATTATGCGCGCCCACAAAGCGCAGATTCCAATTGTGCTTGGCTCAGCAACCCCTGCATTTGAAACCCTACACAACGCGCAAGTTGGCAAGTATGGCCATCTGACATTGAGCTCACGTGCGGGTGCAGCCGTACCAACCACTAACAAGGTTCTGGATGTTAAGGGGGAGTACCTTGAGAGCGGCTTATCGGCCTCATTGATTGCTGAGATGCAAAGACACCTCAAGTCCGGTAACCAAGTGATGCTGTTCTTAAACCGTCGTGGCTTCTCTCCAGCATTGATGTGCCATGACTGCGGTTGGACGGCAGAGTGTAAGCGCTGTGATGCCTACTACACCTATCACCAATACAGCAATGAGATACGCTGCCACCACTGTGGTTCTCAGCAGCCCATTATACACCACTGCCAAGGGTGTGGTTCATCGAATCTAGTTACGGTCGGTGTCGGCACTGAGCAGCTTGAAACCCAACTAGGACAGCTATTCCCTGAATACAAAACCATTCGTATTGACCGCGACAGTACTCGCCGTAAGGGCAGTTTAGAGAATGCACTAGAATCCATTCGTCGTGGTGAATACCAGATTTTAATCGGCACTCAGATGCTGGCCAAGGGGCACCACTTCCCAGACGTCACGCTGGTTGCGCTGCTCGACGTCGATGGCTCGCTCTACAGCAGTGACTTTCGAGCTTCAGAGCGATTAGCTCAACTCTTCATTCAAGTTGCCGGTCGTGCTGGGCGCGCAAGTAAGCCGGGCGAAGTGATTCTGCAGACGCATCACCCAGAACATGGCTTGCTGCAGGCACTACTGCATAAAGACTATAACCACTTTGCTCAGACCGCGCTGGCCGAGCGAAAGCAGGCGATGCTGCCACCCTATACCTTTATGACCCTGTTCCGCGCAGAAGCGAATGACCCACACCTTGTTGAAGAGTTCTTGAGACAGGTGCGCCACACTTTAGAATCGCACCCACTGTTTGACCAGTTCTGTATGGTACTTGGGCCAACGCCTGCCCCACTAGCAAAACGAGCAGGGAAATCGCGCTGGCAGCTGATTTTGCAGACGCAAACTCGCTCACTAATGCAGAAGCTATTAATGAGTGCAAAACCTGCGATAAATTTGTTGCCCGCCGCAAAAAAGGTACGCTGGTCGCTCGACATTGAGCCGCAAGATCTCAGCTAAACCTTACTGGGTTAAAATTAATGATAGGTTTATTCACAGATATTTCATATTTATCGTGAGCAACTTCACACTAGTCATGTGATTTTTGTTAATCTAGCCGTAACTTTGTGTCCGCTAAACACATAAAATATTGCAATAAAAAAAGTGTTAGCAACACTTTCATAATATCAATCAATTATATAACTATTCACGCCTTAGTCAGAGGCAGCAAAGGAATTAGAGAGGGTTTAATTTATGGCGACAATGAAGGATGTTGCCCAGTTGGCAGGTGTCTCTACAGCGACGGTATCACGAGCGCTAATGAACCCTGAAAAAGTATCGGTGACCACTCGTAAGCGAGTTGAAACAGCGGTACTCGAAGCTGGATACTCACCCAACACTTTAGCTAGAAACTTACGTCGCAACGAATCTAAAACCATCATCACTATCGTTCCTGATATTTGTGATCCCTACTTCGCTGAAATCATTCGCGGCATTGAAGACGCAGCCGTCGAAAACGACTACTTAGTTCTACTCGGTGACAGCGGACAACAAAAGAAACGTGAGAGCTCATTCGTAAACCTCGTCTTTACGAAGCAAGCGGATGGCATGTTACTGCTCGGTACCGATCACCCATTCGATGTCAGCAAGGCGGAACAGAAAAACCTACCGCCAATGGTCATGGCGTGCGAATTTGCCCCAGAGCTTGAGCTACCAACCGTTCACATCGATAACTTAACCTCTGCATTTGAGGCAGTGAACTACCTTGCTCAATTAGGCCATAAACGCATCGCGCAAATCTCAGGTCCAACATCGGCAACCCTATGTCAGTTCCGTCAGCAAGGCTATCAACAAGCACTGCGCCGAGCAGGGGTTACTATGAACCCTGCCTACAGCACCGTGGGTGACTTTACCTTTGAAGCAGGCGCACAAGCGGTGCGTCAACTGTTGGCACTGCCAGAGCAACCCACCGCCATCTTCTGTCACAATGACGCAATGGCGATTGGTGCGATTCAAGAAGCGAAGAAGCTGGGTCTGCGAGTGCCACACGATCTCTCAATCGTCGGTTTCGATGACATCCAATTTGCACAGTACTGCGATCCACCGCTGACCACCATTTCACAGCCTCGCTATGAGATCGGTCGCCAAGCGATGTTAATGATGCTCGACCTTCTTAAGGGCAACGATGTTCAAGCGGGTTCTCGCCTACTTGAAGCAAAACTGGTCGTTCGTGGCAGTACGGCACCACCCCGCCTTTAGTTCATGAAAATAGACACATAAATCTGCGGCACATTTTGATGTGCCGCTTCCATTTCTACACTATTATCCTCGCGCATTCTGGATTACCATGGGTGCAGAATCACCAACATTTGAAAGACTTGTGGCTAATAGAGATTATGTGAAGCGCGGTCGTGGAAACAACCGCACGACGAAAAAACCTGCCCCTCGCCGAAAACCATGGCGCAGTGGTCTTTTGGCGATCTTACTTGCTGGCGGCTTTGGCTACGGCTTGTATCTATTGAGCAATGATCCTGAGCCACCACCGCCGACTGTGGTGACAAAGCCCAAGCCAAAACCTAAGCCAGCTAAGGTTATCCCGCCGCCACCAGAGGAGAAGTGGGATTACGTTGAAACCTTGCCAAGCCGTGAGGTGGAAGTTAAAGCCAAAGAGCAGCAGATTTCGAAGATCCCATATATCATGCAGTGTGGCGCTTACAAAACCTCTGCTCAAGCTGAAGCGCGCAAGCTGGACATCGCCTTCCAAGGCATCTCAAGTGAGATCCGCAAAAAAGAAGGCAGCAGCTGGTATCGTGTGGTACTTGGCCCATACAAGCTTAAACGAGACGCCGAGCGCGATCGCCACAAGCTACAAAGAGCTAAGATCGAGCCGTGTGCGATTTGGAAAGACCAATAAAGATAATCATGAAAACCTCCGCTTTAGGAGGTTTTCTCTTTTTCAGCCTCCGCGCTTTTCTGCTATCTCATCAGCAATAATTACCCCACATCTACCAAGGCAACTTGAATTCTCAGTAGGCCATCCTCATATTGTTTTTATACCCAAAGATAAAAAGATAAAGAGGCCCTACTCGTGACTACCATTGTATCTGTACGTCGTAATAATAAAGTCGTCATCGCGGGTGATGGACAAGTATCTCTAGGCAACACAGTAATGAAGGGCAATGCCCGTAAAGTGCGTCGCCTATACAACAATAAAGTACTGGCTGGTTTCGCTGGCGGTACTGCAGACGCTTTCACGCTATTCGAAAAATTTGAAAGCAAACTGCAAATGCACCAAGGCCACCTGACCAAAGCTGCCGTTGAGCTTGCGAAGGATTGGCGTAGCGATCGCGCCCTACGTAAACTGGAAGCCCTACTGGCCGTAGCTGATGAAACTGCGTCTTTGATCATTACTGGTAACGGTGACGTAGTGCAGCCAGAGCATGACCTGATTGCGATCGGTTCAGGCGGTAACTTTGCACAAGCGGCAGCGACAGCCCTACTAGAAAACACCGATTTAGATGCGCGTGAAATCGCAGAGAAGTCACTGACCATTGCTGGCGACATCTGTGTATTCACCAACCATCACCACACTGTTGAAGAACTAGAAAGCACCGTTGAGCTACCGAAGCCGGAATAAGACTCAAACCAATATTGCATCCAACAGTGACTCAAGAATTAAGGAATAAACATGTCTGAAATGACCCCTCGTGAAATTGTTCATGAACTGAACCGCCACATCATTGGCCAAGAAAACGCGAAACGCTCAGTAGCAATCGCTCTACGTAACCGCTGGCGTCGTATGCAGCTTGAAGAGAGCCTGCGCGTTGAAGTTTCACCAAAAAACATTCTTATGATTGGTCCAACGGGCGTTGGTAAGACTGAAATTGCACGCCGTCTAGCGAAACTGGCGAACGCACCTTTCATCAAGGTAGAAGCGACCAAATTCACCGAAGTGGGCTACGTAGGTAAAGAAGTAGAGACCATCATTCGTGACCTAACCGACGTTGCGATCAAGATGACTCACCAGCAAGCGATGGAAAAAGTAAAATTCCGCGCTGAAGAGCAAGCTGAAGACCGTATCCTAGATGCTCTACTGCCACCAGCACGTGACGCTTGGGGTCAAAACGAGCAAGCCGATGAAAGCTCATCAAACACTCGTCAGATTTTCCGCAAAAAACTGCGTGAAGGTAAGCTAGACGACAAAGAGATCGAAATCGATGTTGCTGCACCGCAGATGGGCGTTGAAATCATGGCGCCTCCAGGCATGGAAGAGATGACCAACCAACTTCAAGGCATGTTCCAAAACCTTGCAGGCGACACTAAGAAGAAGCGTAAGCTTAAGATTAAAGACGCATTCAAGGCACTGACTGAAGAAGAAGCGGCGAAGCTGGTTAACCAAGAAGAGCTGAAAGAGAGCGCAATCTACAACGTTGAGAACAACGGTATCGTATTTATCGATGAGATCGACAAGATCTGTAAGCGTGGCGACAGCTCTGGTCCAGACGTATCTCGCGAAGGTGTTCAGCGTGACCTACTGCCTCTGATTGAGGGCAGCACAGTATCAACCAAGCACGGCATGGTAAAAACTGACCACATCCTATTTGTGACTTCAGGTGCATTCCAAGTGGCTAAGCCATCGGATCTCATCCCTGAGCTACAAGGTCGTCTGCCAATCCGCGTTGAACTTGAAGCTCTATCAAGCAATGACTTCAAACGCATCCTAACAGAGCCAAAAGCGTCTCTGACTGAGCAGTACACTGCACTAATGAAGACTGAAGAAGTCGACGTTGAGTTCACTGAAGATGGCATCACACAGATCGCAGAAGCAGCATGGCAAGTAAACGAAACCACAGAGAACATCGGTGCGCGTCGTCTACACACGGTTATGGAACGTCTAATGGATGAAATCTCATTCGAAGCGACCGACAAAGCGGGTAGCAAGCTTGTCATCGATGCGGATTACGTGAAGTCTAAACTGGGCGAATTCGTTGAAGACGAAGATCTAAGTCGCTTCATTCTGTAGCACAAAAATATCCAACTTGTTGCTCTAACGCAAAGAAACAGCAAGCTGATAGCGTATTTCAAGGCCCACTCTCGAGTGGGCTTTTTATTACCCAAAAAATGAGCGTATACTCAAAATACGGTATGACACTGTGTCCTTACAACGACAAATAGACCTACGATGAAACAATCTCTACTGATTTGGCTTGATGCCGCACGACCAAAAACTCTGCCTCTCGCACTCGTCTCTATTCTTACAGGAAGTAGTTTAGCGTTCGCCAGCGATCAGTTTTCTTTATCTATCGCTTTGTTGGCTTTTCTCACCGCCACTCTGCTGCAAATCCTTTCCAACCTCGCCAACGACTACGGTGATGCGGTAAAGGGTACCGACAATGACAAACGCTTGGGACCAATGCGTGCGATGCAGTCGGGCGCCGTCTCGGCCGCAACCATGAAGCAAGCCATCATTTTGAACATCGTATTCACTATGATTGCAGGACTTATCTTAATCTTTCACGCCCTGACCTCAATTGAGAGCATCCTCTCGTTCATTGGTTTAGGTGTATTAGCGATTGCGGCTGCGATTGCCTATACGGTAGGTAACAAACCTTACGGCTATATTGGCCTAGGAGACCTGTCGGTATTCATCTTCTTTGGTCTGCTTGGCGTCTCTGGGACTTACTTCTTGCACACTGGACACGTAGAGCCAAGCTTGTTCCTACCGGCTTTAGGGTGTGGTTTGATGGCGGTTGCCGTACTCAACATCAACAACATGCGTGACATCGAAAACGACAGCGAATGTGGTAAGCGCACCATGGCGGTTCGACTCGGTCAACGCCGAGCCAAGCAGTATCACTTCATGCTTCTCAGTGTGGCAGTAATCGCGTTTGCTAGTTATCTGCTTATTCAAGACAAACCCGCTTGGATCAGCCTGCCATTTTCATTGAGCATTATCGCTATCTATAAACACGGTAAGGCCGTTTGGAATACGGAAAAACCTGCACAGATTGCGCCAATGATGCCCGTCATCGTCAAATGCTCACTGGTGACTAACTTATTGTTTGCTGGTGTTGTTGTAGCTCAAACTCTATTGACATAATTCAGACTAATCATTGCAAAGGGATCGAGCACCGATATACTCAAAGTAAGCTCATTGTTCAAAAGGTACGCGAATGGAATACAACACTTCAGCACTGTGCGACATCTATCTAGACCAAGTGGATGTGGTAGAGCCGATGTTCAGCAACTTTGGTGGGAGAGCCTCCTTTGCTGGACAGATCACGACATTGAAATGCTTCGAGGACAACGCACTGATCCGTTCCGTGCTCGAACAAGACGGTCTAGGACGTGTGTTGCTGATTGATGGTGGCGGTTCATTGCGTAAAGCGCTGATCGATGCTGAACTCGCGCTGCTCGCCGAAGACAATGAGTGGGAAGGTATCGTCGTGTATGGCTGCGTTCGTGAAGTGGACGAGCTAGAAGACATGAACTTAGGTATTCAAGCTCTGGCCTCTATCCCGGTTGGTGCCGTTCAAGACGGTGTGGGTGAGGTTGATATCCCAGTCAACTTCGGCAGTGTTAGCTTCCTGCCTGAAGATTACCTCTATGCCGATAACACAGGCATCATCCTCTCGCCGGAACCGCTCGACGTTGAATTTGAACTCGACGCCGAAGAAGACGAGAGCGAATAGAACAAACAAAAATGCCCGCTAACTGATTAGCGGGCATTTTTATTGTCAGCGTATTATCGCGAACGCTATGGATTACTCTACTTCGTCCATTTTGCCTAGTAGGTTGCGAATGCGATCTTGCCATGCTGCATGCTCTTGCTGCATTTGCTGAGTTTTTTGCTCTAGCTCTTCACGGCTTGCTTTTAGCTCACCAGCTTCTGTCGCTAGTTGCTGTTTCTCTTCTTTTAGCTCTTCTACTTCCATTTGCAGAAGTGCAATAGTATCAACTGCTGTTTGAATTTTTGCTTCTAGTTGCTCTAGTACTTCAAAAGACATTCTGGCCTACCTTTAAGTTATCCATTTGATGTTGAAGGTTCACTCCACTTATTGCCCCATTCTACTCAGCGAAGCACGGATAAACACTCTATATATTCGATATTTTGCGCCATTCGATGAAAAAAACATCGCTTTTTACCGAATATTGACGTTATTTGTGTCAGCACTGTTAGCTCACTGATTATTTCAGTGAATATTTTAAAATTTCCCCACTGTTTTGATCGTGAACAAAGCCACAAAAGCAAAAAAGCAAACGTTTCCTTTGAACTATGGTAAAATCCGCCGCGAAATTTCTATTCCCCCTTTGAAAATTTTGGAGTCCGCATGAAACGCGATTTAGCAATGGCATTTTCTCGTGTCACTGAAGGTGCAGCACTAGCAGGTTATAAATGGCTTGGCCGTGGTGATAAAAACGCTGCCGATGGTGCCGCAGTAGAAGTCATGCGTAGCCTACTGAACAAAACCGAAATCAGCGGTGAAATCGTGATCGGTGAAGGCGAAATCGATGATGCACCTATGCTGTACATTGGTGAGAATGTGGGTGTTGGTGGCGATGCTGTTGATATCGCTGTTGACCCAATCGAAGGGACTCGTATGACGGCGATGGGCCAGTCAAACGCACTGGCTGTACTGGCAGCCGGTGAAAAGGGCAGCTTCCTAAAAGCGCCTGATATGTACATGGAAAAGTTAGTGGTAGGCCCTGGCGCTAAAGGTGCCATTGACCTAGAAAAGTCACTGAAAGAGAACCTAGAGAACATTGCAAAAGCGCTTGGCAAATCGCTAGATACTCTGGTTGTGACTACCCTAGCGAAACCTCGTCATGACGAAGTGATCGCAGAGATGCAAGCGATGGGCGTACGCGTATTTGCAGTGCCAGATGGTGACGTAGCCGCGTCTATCCTAACTTGTATGCCAGACAGCGAAGTCGACGTAATGTACTGCATCGGTGGCGCACCAGAAGGTGTGGTATCAGCAGCGGTGATTCGTGCACTAGATGGCGACATGCATGGCCGCCTACTTCCGCGTCACGAAGTGAAAGGTGACAACGAAGAGAACCGTAAACATGGCGAACTTGAGCTTGAGCGCTGTGCTGAAATGGGCGTAACCGCTGGTATCGTTCTGAAAATGGAAGACATGGCACGCAGCGACAACGTTGTGTTCTCAGCAACGGGTATCACTAAGGGTGACCTACTAGAAGGCATCACTCGTCAAGGTAACATTGCTACCACAGAAACTCTGCTGATTCGTGGTCGTTGCCGTACAATTCGTCGCATCAAGTCGATTCACTACCTAGAGCGCAAAGATCCAGAAGTGATCGGTCATATTCTTTAATAGAGACCGTTATTCGATTCTCTCTAAGGCTGGCACACTCGTGCTGGCCTTTTGTTTTTATACCATGCTGATTTCATGGCTATAGTAAATGGTTTGCTTTATTAATACCTTGCCTCATAATAGTAGGGTTCATAAGGTAGGGATTGTATGAAAACGAGCGACAGAATTTTACACACCATCAAGCGCCATGGAGCCGTGACTGCTAAACAGCTTGCACAAGAGTTTGGCATGACCACCATGGGAGCAAGGCAGCACCTTCAAAGCCTTGAAGATGATGGGATTCTGGCGTTTCATGACGTGAAAGTAAAAGTCGGCCGCCCAACGCGCCACTGGTCACTGACACAGCAAGGCCACAACCAGTTTTCAGATCGTCACGGTGAGCTCACTATTCAGTTTATTGATGCCGTTGAGAACCTTTTTGGTAAAGAAGGACTTGCTAAAGTTGCCGCAGAGCGTGAGCAATCTACCCTCAAGCAATACCAACAAGCTTTAATCGGTTGTGATGATCTCCTTAGCAAACTGCAGACCCTCACTCAGTTGCGTGAAGACGAAGGCTACATGGCAGAACTGCACAATGAAGGCGATCACTACGTCTTGATTGAGAATCACTGCCCTATCTGTAAAGCTGCTACGCGCTGCCCAAGCCTGTGCCAATCAGAGCTGAATGTGTTCACCGAGCTGCTTAAAGATGACTGTAATATCAGTCGCTCAGAGCACATCATTGCAGGCGAACGTCGCTGCACTTACACCGTGATTCCCTTTTAATCACGCTACAGGCCACTGTCTCAAATTTGAGAAGATCTCAAACTGAACAAAAAATAACCAAATTTCTTTCTTAAGCTTAAAGCATCTCACTCACGATGCATTACTAAGGAAAGAAAGATGGGACATCCTCAACCCGATCTCAAACTGCCTCCTTTCGACGAATTGGTTAAGCTTGCTCAGCGTGACCCAAAAGCGTTCAACCAACTCAAACATGATATGTGCGAGCAGATGATATGTTCCGCTTCCAATATCATGCAAGACCGACTGCGCGCCCAGCAAAGCCACATCGATTTGGTGGTGAGCCGTTGTAAGAACCCACACCATACTAACGTGGTGTTGATGCGAGAGCTCCGTTGTCAGGTGTGTAAATTCCAAGAGGCACTTCAAGGCAACGGCGCAATATCAGAGCCACCAACCGCCAATGTTATCCCCTTCAAACCTAAATCAGTAGACTGACTCTCAAACAGACTAACCCTTAGGGAACAGGCACAAAAAAGGAGGCGCAATGCCTCCTTTTCTTAAATCTGTTATACGCTAGGTTGCGAGTTACTGCGGCTCATCACCATAGTCGTTACGACCTTCCGTACCCTTCAACAAGCCACACTCCACTAAGATCCACACACCACACACCAGTGCAGCAACCGTTGCAACCATATGTAGTGGAGAGACAGTATCTGTGGTTGTAGCGGCCATTGGCGAGGCCAAGCGGCCCAACACCAAAGGCACATTCAGCAGTAGCCACATGTTTGATTTGTTACGGTCGTGCCAACGCTTCGCCGTTACCGCTAGGTCTGGAATAACCAACATCAACAAAAATACAGGTAATAAGATGTAAGAGTATGCAGGGAACAGCACCGAAATCCCTGATGCAAAGCCTGTGATGGCTACGTAATAGAATACGTTCCAAATCCAATAGGTTTTTCGGTTGATTCTTCCTTTAAAGGAAAACAGTAACTCTTTCATCGACATCTTAAATACACTCTAATTTGGATGCGGCCAAACTGGGCTGCAAAAATTAATTGATCACTTTTTGAAAACAGTTGATGTCCATATCACGAATGTTCACTGTCAGGCTTCTTACATGGCTAGCTTGCTCTTGCAGTACCACCATTAGCGCGCGTGACAGCTCTCTTTTCTGCTCTTCAGTACGGCCAGAAAGTAACTCAAAACTGATATGAATAAAGTCCACACTGTCGTCCTCTTCCCCAACAAGCCAATTATGGCAACGCAGTGAACGGGACTTAACAGAAGGCGCATCAAACAACCCACAGTGTAATGCAACTTGATGGAGATCTTCTAGCAAACCTTGTACATTCACTCGCTCATCCACCGAGTTTGAGTACTCAAGAACTAAATTTGGCATGGTTACTTCCTATTCTTCACGCAATCGTTTGTCCTTTAATATCAATTAACCGTGAAAAATCCGAGGAGTTCACTATTATTCTGTCTGTTGGATCACTGATATCTGTCTATTATCTACTCTGACCAATCGATAAGATCCCATAAAGACATGACCACAATCATGATCTAACGCGTTTTATCTGTTATATTCTTACGAAGATTTTTTACATTAATTGATTAAATACGGAGATATTCCTATGCGTCGTCCTGTAGTGATGGGTAACTGGAAACTTAACGGTAGCAAAGCAATGGTAACTGAGCTGCTAACTGGTCTTAACGCTGAACTTGAAGGCGTTGAAGGTGTAGACGTAGCAGTAGCTCCACCAGCACTTTACATCGATCTAGCTGAGCGTCTTATCGCAGAAGGCGGTAACAAAATCATCCTAGGTGCACAAAACACTGACCTAAACAACAGCGGTGCTTTCACTGGTGACATGTCTCCAGAAATGCTGAAAGATTTCGGTGCTTCTCACATCATCATCGGTCACTCTGAGCGTCGTGAATACCACAACGAATCAGACGAGTTCGTTGCTAAGAAATTCAAGTTCCTACAAGAGAACGGCCTGAAGCCAGTTTTCTGTATCGGTGAATCTGAAGCTCAAAACGAAGCTGGCGAAACTGAAGCAGTATGTGCACGTCAAATCAACGCAGTTATCGACGCTTACGGTGTTGAAGCTCTAAACGGCGCAATCATCGCTTACGAACCAATCTGGGCTATCGGTACTGGTAAAGCAGCAACAGCTGAAGATGCACAACGCATCCACGCTTCTATCCGTGCAATGATCGCAGAAAAAGACGCAGCAGTAGCTGAGCAAGTAATCATCCAATACGGTGGTTCTGTTAAGCCAGAAAACGCTGAATCTTACTTCGCACAACCAGACATCGACGGTGCTCTAGTTGGCGGTGCAGCTCTTAACGCAGCTGGTTTCGCAGCTATCGCTAAAGCAGCAGCTAAAGCAAAAGCTTAATTTAGACTTCTCAGTTTAAATTAAAGAAAGGGTCAACTTAGGTTGGCCTTTTTTATTGCCTGCAGTTTAGTCACGTCCTCCTAATTCAGCCTGTTTCTTTAGACACAAAAAAACCGCTGACAATGCAGCGGCTCTTTACATTTTTAGACCAAGACCGGCTTAGAATAGCTCTTCAGCAACCTTGAATAGGTCTGAACGATCTGGGTTTTGCATGTTCTCGATACAGTCGATGATATCGTGGTGAACAAGCTGTTCTTTCTCGATACCAACACAACGACCACCGTGACCTTCTTTAAGTAGGTGAACGGCGTAGTTACCCATGCGAGAAGCCAGTACGCGGTCGAATGCTGTTGGGCGACCACCACGTTGGATGTGACCAAGAACCGTTGCACGAGTCTCACGACCTGTCGCTGCTTCGATCTCTTTCGCGAGCTCATTCGCATCCATCATTAGCTCAGTCAGAGCGATGATTGCGTGCTTCTTACCCTTGGCAATGCCATCTTGGATGTTTTGGATAAGTTGCTGTTTATCTAGGCCAGTTTCTGGAGTAATGATGTATTCACAACCACCCGCGATCGCAGACATAAGGGTAAGGTCACCACAGTGACGGCCCATGATTTCTACGATAGAGATACGTTGGTGAGAAGATGATGTATCGCGTAGACGGTCGATGTTGTCGATAACCGTGTTTAGCGCTGTTAGGTAACCGATTGTGTAGTCAGTACCTGCGATATCGTTATCGATAGTGCCAGGAAGACCGATACATGGGTAACCCATTTCAGTTAGCTTCTTCGCGCCCATGTAAGAACCATCACCACCTACAACAACAAGTGCTTCGATGCCGTGTTTCTTCAGGTTCTCGATACCTTTTTGGCGAACTTCAACTTCTTTGAACTCAGGGAAACGTGCAGAGCCTAAGAAAGTACCACCACGGTTGATTACGTCAGAAACACTAGAGCGATCTAGCTTCTTGATGCGATCTTCAACCAGACCTAGGTAACCATCGTAAATGCCGTAAACTTCGATACCAGCAGACAGTGCTGTGCGAACAACACCACGTACCGCCGCGTTCATACCAGGTGCGTCACCGCCACTTGTTAAAACACCGATTTTCTTAATCATGCTCACCCTCAATATTTGGGAATTTATTATTCAATTCTTGCTCTTGCTGATTGTATATCAACAAGATTTTAAATCTATATTTGTGCGCTATGTTACATTTACTCAACAGGAATACCACTCAAATCGCACAAAATTATGTAACTTTTCTACTTCTGTAGGAGTATTACAGTTTTAGTCAATAACTTTGTTGATTCACATCAGAATCAACATTAATTGTTATCGGCTGGTTTTTATATCACCAAAGTATTAGTGAATTTTACTCAATGTAGCCCAAAAATACCTCACTTACCATTTAGGCTAAATGAAGAATATACCTACCAAGATTGAAACTTTTGTTGCTTCTCTGGGCCAAACACCACCGAATACGGATCTTGGTGAATGAGTACATCAGCATCTGGGAAAACCGATAGTAACTTGTCCTCAACTTCATCAGAAATGCGATGCGCTTCAATAAGTGGCATCTCATCTTGCAGCTCTAAGTGCAACTGAATAAAACGAATTGGGCCAGAGCGTCGAGTTCTTAACTGGTGTACGCCCAATACCCCTTCGATACTCAGCGCAGTTTCCTTAATTTGAACCAGCTCTTCATCGGGGAGTTTTCTATCGAGCAGAGACTGAATCGCCTCCATCACCATTTGATAAGCGCTGTAAAGAATGTAGCCACCAATCGCCACGGCAAAAATCGGGTCTGCTTGACCAAAGCCAAACCAGCTCAAACCTAACGCCAGCATGATGGCAGCGTTCATATAGAGATCCGATTGGTAATGAAGGGAGTCCGCGGCGATCGCTTGGCTACCGGTTTTCTTGACCACGTGTTTTTGAAAGCGGACAAGACCAAAGGTCACTAAGATGGCGAATAGGCTGACGTAGATACCAAGTTCTGGCGAATTAAGTTCTTGTGGTCTAAAGAAGCGATCAACCCCGTTGAGAATCAGGAAACAGGCAGAACCGGAGATAAACATCGCCTGTGCTAAGGCCGCTAGTGATTCGGCTTTACCATGACCAAAGGTGTGTTCCCTATCAGCGGGTTGCAGCGAGTAACGCACCACCAATAGATTGACTAATGAGGCGGCAATGTCGAGCAGTGAGTCGACCACTGAGGCCAATAGGCTCACTGAACCTGTCACCCACCAAACAGCAACTTTTACGACCAATAAGAGTGTCGCTACGATAGTGGCTGCCCAAGCCGCAAGTGTCACAAGACGAGCATATTCTGCTTTCATATTCTGGATGTCATTGGAAACATTGCTCAAAGTATAACCTGACAACAACCGATTGAATATGATCGCTAATCACTTAAATTTTTGTAATCGCGATCAAAAAAAGCGACACATGGCCGCTTCTTTCGTTTTGCTCATCTCACTCACGTGTGGTGTCACGCTCAATGATTAGCTGTTTTTGTTAGCACGCTTTTCCATTTTTTCAGCACACTTATTCATGCGCTCTTGCTGCAGTTCAGTCAGCTTAGTTTTTTGCTCTGGCGTTAGCACGCTCAACATCTCGTGTTGTTTCTTCAACATAGTCACGCGACGCTCTGTTTGTTTATCTACCATTTGGCTCGCAAGCTCATTCGCTGCTGCTTCATCGAAGGTATCAGCTAGAACAAGCGCTTGAACTTGTTCGCGGTGCGCCTTCATCTCTGCCATTTTTTCAGTCTTGTTCGCAGAACGCTTCTCTTTCATTGCAGCTCGGTCAGCTTCACGCATCTCTTTCAGTTGGTCTTTCTGCGCATCAGTCAGGTCTAGTTGACGCATCATTTTCTTGTCGAAGCCGCCACATTTGCCATGCATGCCTTTGTGGTCACCCTTATCACCACCACCAAACGCATACGCACTTGCTGTACCAAACACTAGTGGAAGAGCTGCAGCTGCTAGTACAAGTTTCTTAGTCATTTTCATAATCTTTGCCTCAAATTGGTATAATCATTTGTGTGTCTGCGTCTGTTGGTCAGCGCTTGAGTATAGAATAGAAGCTCACACGTAAAGCAACGTGTAGAAAGCGTAAAGAATCGTAAAGAGTGCAAATTGACGAATAGTTAGCAGTTATTATTTAGGTGTAAACAACACAACAAGGTTCTCCCTATGGCAAATATCCTCCTCATTGATGACGACACGGAACTGACCAGTCTATTGAAAGACATTCTAAGCTTTGAAGGCTTTACGGTAACCGAAGCCAACGACGGTTACGCTGGTCTTGAGGCTATCAATAGCGACATCGATCTTATCTTATTGGATGTGATGATGCCTAAGCTCAATGGGATGGAGACCCTTAAGAAACTGCGTGAGTCATGGGAGACCCCAGTACTAATGCTGACAGCGAAAGGTGAAGAGATTGATCGTGTGATCGGGCTTGAGCTTGGTGCCGATGACTATCTGCCAAAGCCATTCAGCGATCGTGAACTGCTGGCTCGTATCCGCGCCATTTTAAGGCGTACTCAGTCCAACACCAGCTCAGAGAAAGCGGCTACCAGCGACTGTATTCGTTATCAAGATCTTGTTGTCTACCCCGGTAAGCAAGAGGCTTATTGCAGTGAGAAGCTGCTTGATCTCACCACCACTGAATTCGCCCTGCTGAGCCACCTGATTCAAAACCCGGGACAAGTGATCACTAAAGAGTCTCTGAGCTTGGATGTTCTCGGAAAAAGATTAGCAGCCTTTGACCGTGCGATTGATATGCACATCTCTAACTTAAGAAAAAAGGTGCCTGAGCGTGTCGATGGCAAGGCTCGCATTAAAACTCTGCGTGGCCGCGGCTACTTATTGGTTGAGGAAGATTAATGCGCTTACCTAAAATCACCAGCTTATATGGACGTATCTTTGCGATCTTTTGGTTCACCATGTTACTGGTGCTTTTATCCGTGCTGTCTCTGCCACACCTAGACCCACGTGTGGCGCGCGAGGTTCCTACAGAACACTACGACAAACTCACTCGTATCGCTAAAGCGACAGAGAAGCGTTTTGCTGGTGAAGACAACCTTGGCAAGATTGTTTTTCAGCTTGAGGGGCCACCTCGTAGCCGCAAAGATTCTCGCCCGCGTATCTATCTCACTGACCTAGATGGCAGTGTGTTGACCACTAAGCGCCACTCGGACTATAAGGTCAAAGCGATCCGCAACTTTGTTACTACCATTGATAATCCAGAAGTGCCGAAGCAGAAGCTGTATGGGCACTACATGGTCGCAGGTCCGATTCCGGTGGTGCTCGCCAACGAAGACCTGATGATGTATGTCAGTGTTAAGTGGAACCAGCCACCACCTTTCCTATTAAGACTGTTCGATAAACCACTGCAGCTGCTCCTCGCAGTAATGCTGGCCAGTACCCCACTGTTACTGTGGCTTGCTTGGGCACTGAGCCAACCGGCTCGACGCCTCGAACGTGCGGCGCAGCGTGTGGCAAAAGGTGAGTTTGAGGTCGACCCTACACTTGAGAAAGGTACTTCCGAATTCCGCCAAGCTGGGGAGAGCTTCAACCAAATGGTAGAAGCGGTAAACCAGATGATTTCTGGACAACAACGACTGCTGTCCGACATCTCTCATGAACTGCGTTCACCCCTGACCCGACTGCGTATGGCCAATGCACTCGCTATTCGTAAACAGGGCGAAAGCCAAGAGTTAGAGCGTATCGATACAGAGGCTCAGCGACTAGAGCAGATGATCAGTGAACTACTGACACTGTCTCGAATGCAGGTCGACAGCCATATCACTCGCGAGATTCAACCGCTTTCAAGCCTGTGGGAAGAGATCTTAAAAGACGCGGAATTTGAAGCAGAGCAGATGAACAAGGCTCTCACCTTCTCTGAGATCCCAGATCGTTCGATCTCAGGCAACCCGAAGCTATTGATGAGCGCACTCGACAACATCATTCGTAATGCGATCTACTATGGTAAAGACACGGTCGATGTACAGATGAGCGTTAAGCAAGACGTGCTGACTCTTGAAGTTCATGACGATGGTGATGGCGTACCTGAGGCTGAATTAGAATCCATATTCCGCCCATTCTATCGTGTCTCAACCGCACGCGATCGCCACTCCGGCGGAACTGGGCTTGGGCTGACCATCACAGAAAGTGCGATTCGTCAGCACAGTGGTACCATTGTCGCGAGCCGCAGCCAGCTTGGTGGATTGCAGGTCAAAATCACACTGCCAATCGTGCCGCAATAATAACCTCACAAAGATCTAGTTGATAATGAGATCTATTATCATTAAGGTAAATCCTCTAATTAAGGAGGATTTACCATGTCACACACCTTTCCAGAACTACCTTACGCCTACGATGCCCTAGAGCCTTACATTGACGCAAAGACAATGGAGGTACACTACAGTAAGCACCATAAGACCTACTACGATAAGTTCATAGCGGCGATTGCTGGCACCGACTTAGAGCAGCAACCTCTAACCGAGATCTTTGCCAATATCTCAAAACACTCTCCGGCGGTACGTAACAATGGCGGTGGCTACTACAACCACATCCTATATTGGAACTGCATGTCTAAAGACGGCGGTGGTGAGCCAAGCGGCGATCTAGCCAAAGACATTCTTGCAACGTTTGGTGACTTAGAGAGCTTTAAAGATCAGTTCGCTCAAGCCGCTATCAACACCTTTGGCTCGGGTTTCGCTTGGCTTGTCGTGAAAGATGGTGCGCTAAAAATCGTCTCTACATCTAACCAAGATAACCCTTGGATGGACGCAGTAGATAGCCAAGGTGAGCCAATTCTAGCGCTCGACGTTTGGGAACACGCGTACTACATCAGCTACCAGAACCGCCGTCCTGACTACATTAATGCATGGTGGAATGTCGTGAACTGGGATGCCGTTGCAGAAAACTACGCACAGGCATTAGCAAACAAAGCGTAATCGTTCGGTGGCAACTGTACTCACTCAGCTTGCCACCGTATACTCAAGCTACTTTTTATCTATCCAGTGAACCAGTATGTTTGATATCGCGCTTTACGAACCTGAAATTGCACCTAACACAGGTAACATCATTCGCCTTTGTGCTAACTGTGGTGCCAACCTGCATCTGATTGAGCCACTCGGTTTTGATTTAGAAGAGAAGAAAGTTCGCCGCGCGGGTTTGGACTACCACGATTTGGCTCGTGTGAAGCGCCATAAGAACCTAGAGGCCTTTCTAGAGTACCTAGAGAATGAACGCGAGGGTGACTTCCGTATTTTTGCGTGTACCACCAAGACCACTGGCCATCACGTGGATGCGAAGTTTCAACAAGGTGACGTATTGATGTTTGGCCCTGAAACTCGCGGCCTGCCTGCCGATCTGATTGAAAGCATGCCGATGGAGCAGCGTATCCGCATTCCAATGATGCCGGACGCGCGTAGCCTCAACCTATCCAATGCCGTTGCGATTATCGCGTTTGAAGCGTGGCGACAAATGGGCTTTGAAGGCGCGGTTTAAGCCAACTTACTCTTAAAAAATAACTAAAATCTTCATAGACAACCGGGATCTTCAAAGACAACCGGCTCTCACAGACAATAAAAAAGGCTCTCTCCTTTTGTTCTAATAAAGAATAAAGGAGAGAGCCTTTTTGATGGTGAGGTAGCAATTAGTTCAAGCGGTTACGATCGTTGTTATCGTCATCTTTCTTCTCAAACTCGCCCTCAAAGGTGTTACCGCCCTTGGATTGGTTAAATGGGTCTTCACCGAATGGACTTTGACCAAAGCCAGCGTGACCACCGGCATGGAAACCACCTGACACATTCTTCACGACCATTTTTTCCATAAGCTTTTTCGCAATCGCGGCGCGCGGTGCTGGCAGTAGCACCAACATACCCAGCGCATCGGTCATAAAGCCCGGAGTTAACAACAGCACACCTGCCACCGCAAGCATCACACCTTCAAGAATTTGTTGTGCAGGCATTTCACCTTGCTGCAGACGGCCTTGAACCGACATTAAGGTTTGAATCCCTTGGCTGCGAACCAATGACGCACCGACAAATGCCGTCACTAGCACCAAGGCGATTGTTGGCCACAATCCTAAGAAGCCACCAACTTGAATAAATAAGCCGATCTCGATGATAGGCACAAAGATAAACAGTAATAATAAGATAGGAAACACAAGCCCTCCTTTGTTGTGTTCAGTGTACGTTGAAAGCTCTCACGAACTCAAATTTATCCTGTAAATAAGCGTGTCTCACACTCAAAAAATTGTTTGCACAAGATTGACGAAACAAAAGCAAAAAAGGTGATCAACTTACTATTTTTATGCGCTAGGTACAGTATTATGTGCCACATAAGTCAGGACGGATTTATCAGCCCAAAATTCTAGCGAACGGAGTTTCGCCTAAAGAATAGGCTAATAACTAACTATATTATCAGAATAATTCTCTAAGGATCCTGTTATGGCTACTCAATCTAAAGCTCCTGTTGAAGCTCCACAAGCCACTCGTCTCGAAGAAGATCTATTAGGTCAACGTCATGTTCCGGCAGATGCTTACTACGGCATCCACACTCTACGCGCTATCGAAAACTTTAACATCTCAAATGTAACTATCTCAGACGTGCCTGAATTTGTGCGCGGCATGGTGATGACTAAGAAGGCTGCCGCTTTAGCAAACAAAGAGTTAGGTGTAATTCCTAGCGAAGTAGCGAAGCACATCATTGCAGCGTGTGACCTTATCCTTGAAACCGGTAAGTGCATGGACCAATTCCCTTCAGACGTTTTCCAAGGCGGTGCGGGTACCTCTGTAAACATGAACGCGAACGAAGTGGTTGCGAACGTTGCTCTTGAATTGATGGGCAAAGAGAAAGGCCAGTACGAGTTCATTAACCCGAATGACCATGTAAACAAGAGCCAATCAACAAACTGTGCATACCCAACAGGTTTCCGTATCTCTGTGTTCAACAGCGTACGTAAACTTATCGATGCTATCGAGTACCTGAAAGGTGCATTCGAGCTTAAGAGCCAAGAGTTCAACACGGTTCTAAAAATGGGTCGTACTCAACTGCAAGATGCAGTGCCAATGACTGTGGGCCAAGAGTTCCACGCGTGGGCAGTAACGATCAACGAAGAGATCAAAAACCTAGAGTACACCTCTAAGCTTCTTCTTGAAGTTAACCTAGGTGCAACGGCGATCGGTACTGGTCTAAACGCGGCACAAGGCTACCAAGAGCTAGCAGTTAAACACCTTGCAGAAGTAACGGGCCTAGAAGTTTCTCCAGCTGAAGACCTAATCGAAGCAACGTCAGACTGTGGTGCATACGTAATGACTCACGGTGCGTTGAAGCGTCTAGCGGTGAAACTGTCTAAGATCTGTAACGACCTACGTCTACTTTCTTCTGGTCCACGTGCGGGTCTGAATGAGCTGAACCTTCCTGAGCTTCAAGCGGGTTCTTCAATCATGCCAGCTAAAGTAAACCCTGTTGTTCCAGAAGTGGTAAACCAAGTGTGCTTTAAAGTACTTGGCAACGACAACACGGTTTCTTTCGCAGCAGAAGGTGGTCAGCTACAGCTGAACGTAATGGAACCAGTCATTGCACAGAGCATGTTTGAGTCTCTAGATATTCTAACCAATGCTTGTGTGAACCTACGCGACAAGTGTGTAGATGGCATCACAGTGAATAAGGAAGTGTGTGAAGCGCACGTATTCAACTCAATCGGTATCGTGACTTACCTAAACCCATACATTGGCCACCACGAAGGTGACATCGTTGGTAAGATTTGTGCAGAAACCGGTAAGAGCGTTCGCGACGTCGTTCTAGAGCGTGGTCTACTGACTGAAGAAGAACTTGATGACATTTTCTCAGTTGAAAACTTGATGCGTCCTCAGTATAAAGGCAAGCGCTACGAGTAAGTATTGAAAACAGGGCTCCAAACGGAGCCCTTTTTTAGGCTTTGAACTGATTAACCACAAAATATTGATGGTTTTATCACAGAGCTCAATCTCTCGGTGAGTTTTAGCCATAGGTTCTATTATTTGAACACTCAGTGGCGAGTTTTCAGATAATAAAATCTACAAATGAGGTGTTACTATGATTGCAGTAGAACTGTTCGTTGTCCTACTCTTTATCTTTTTAGGGGCCAGAATTGGCGGTATTGGTATCGGCTTTGCCGGTGGTGCCGGTGTTATCGCACTGTCGCTAATCTTAGGCGTTCCAACCAGCCAATCTTTTATCCCAATTGACGTTATCCTGATCATCATGTCAGTTATCACTGCGATTGCAGCAATGCAGGTTGCAGGTGGTATGGACTGGTTGGTTCAGATTGCAGAAAACTTTTTACGCAAACATCCTGAACGCATTACCTTTTATGCACCTATCGTGACGTTCTTGATGACACTGATGGCCGGTACGGGTCACACAGCGTTCTCTACCCTTCCTGTTATCGCTGAAGTAGCAAAAGGCCAAGGTGTTCGTCCATCTCGTCCACTGTCTATTGCGGTTGTTGCTTCTCAGATTGCGATCACGGCATCACCAATCTCAGCAGCCGTTGTCGCGTTCGCAGCAATGCTTGCGCCGTTCGGTGTTGACTACCTAACGCTACTGATGGTTTGTATCCCTACAACCTTCATCGCTTGTATGGTTGGCGCAGTCGTTGCGAACTACATGGGCAGCGAGCTCAAAGACGATCCTGTTTACCAAGAGCGTCTAGAGAAAGGTCTCATCAAGCTAGCAACAGAAGAGAAGCGTGAAATCCTTCCAACTGCGAAGAAAGCGACTTACATCTTCCTAGCGGCGATTGGTTTCGTGGTGTGCTACGCAGCGGCTATCTCTAGCTCTGTTGGCTTAATCGAGAACCCAGCACTGGGCCGTAACGAAGCGATCATGTCGGTGATGCTGGCAGCAGCAGCGGCAATCGTTCTGTTCACTAAAATTGATGCAGCGAAGATCTCTTCAGCGCCAACGTTCCGTTCTGGTATGACTGCATGTGTCTGTGTACTAGGTGTAGCTTGGTTAGGTTCAACGTTTGTAAACGCACACGTTGCTGAAATCAAAGACGTTGCAGGCGCGCTACTGGCTGACTACCCATGGATGCTGGCACTGGTTCTGTTCTTCGCTTCTATGCTGCTTTACTCTCAAGGTGCAACAACGGTTGCGCTAATGCCAGCAGCTCTTGCGATTGGCGTAGCACCACTGACAGCCGTTGCTTCATTTGCTGCGGTAAGTGCACTGTTTGTACTTCCAACTTACCCAACGCTATTGGCAGCGGTTGAGATGGATGACACGGGCTCAACGCGTATCGGTAACTTGGTATTCAACCACCCATTCTTCATTCCGGGTGTGGTGACTATTGGTACTGCTGTTGCTCTTGGCTTCGGTTTCGGTGGTTTATTCATTTAATCACACCCAATCGTTGATGAATTGAAAGAGGGCCTTGGTGCCCTCTTTTTTGTTTTCCGTTCAAATTCGAGACATTCCAAACCAAGGCTTTACACTTCATTCGCAACATTTTGAAACTTTCTGGTCAGAGTTTCGGTCTGATTGAGTTAAAATCGCTGTTAACTTAATCAAGACGATCTCATTTATGCGTGTATATCTCACTCTGCTATTTGTTGGGCTACTTTCTGTCTCCACCTCAGCCCTTGCGCTCTTTGGTAATAATGACCAAGGCCTAGAACTCAATGCCGGTAGCAATACCTTTGTTCCGGTTGATCAAGCTTTCCCTTTTAATTATTACCAGCAAGACGACAAGATCTTAATCGACTGGCAAGTTAAAGAGGGCTACTACCTCTATCAACACAGTCTTGATTTTACTGGACAAAACCTCGCTATCGGCCCAGTAGAGATGGAGGACGGACAACCACATCAAGACGAATTCTTTGGTGAGGTGAGCATTTATACTCAGCCGTTGTTTGTGCAGGTCCCACTACAGAGCTACCAAGACGGTTCTCAGCTGGTTGTTAAGTATCAAGGCTGTGCCAAAGCCGGTTTTTGTTACCCACCTGAAATTCGCGTCTTAGATATCGAGCCATTTACGCCGTCAGCAAATGCAGCTGAAGGGGCGACTGAGCAAGGTATCTCTTCAAACTCCGCGACATCAGAGCCTGTGACATCAGAACCGACGCTATCTGAACATAGCGTAGAAGAGCGCAACACAACTCCAGCCTCAAAAGAAGCAGGGCTTGCTGAACAGTTAGGTGACAGTTGGTGGACACCGCTTCTATTCCTGGCCTTAGGTGTTGGCCTCGCCTTCACGCCATGTGTCCTGCCTATGTACCCGATTCTAACAGGCATTGTGTTGGGCGGTGGTAAACTAAGCCAAGGCCGAGCGCTGATGCTGTCGTTTATCTATGTGCAAGGTATGGCGCTTACCTACACCCTGCTTGGTCTTGTGGTCGCATCCGCGGGTATGCAGTTCCAAGCGGCGATGCAGCACCCTTATGTACTGATTGGCTTAAGTATTCTATTCGTGGCATTGGCACTGTCGATGTTTGGCGTCTACAACCTTCAACTTCCAAGCAGTGTTCAGACTTGGCTCAATAACCAGAGCAACAAGCAGCAAGGTGGCAATACTCTAGGTGTGTTTGCGATGGGTGCGATCTCTGGCTTGGTGTGCTCACCATGTACTACGGCGCCGCTATCTGGTGCTCTACTTTACGTGGCACAAAGTGGCGATCTGTTTACGGGTGGTATTGCTCTGTATGCGTTGGCAATGGGCATGGGTATCCCACTGATGCTAGTCGCCGTATTCGGCAATAAGTTGCTGCCGAAAGCAGGCAGCTGGATGGACAAAGTCAAAATCGTGTTTGGCTTTATTCTACTGGCAGCACCTATCTTCCTATTGGAGCGCATTCTTCCTGAGTTTTGGGCAACGGTATTGTGGTCAGCACTGGGTTTTGTGGCCTTTGGTTGGCTATATCACAGCAAAAATTCCCTACCATTCGGTGGTTGGAAACAGAGTGCAGTCGGCATCATTGCCATGCTTGGACTGTTCGCATCGGCTCAACCGGCTCTGAATTACTGGTTTGCAGAAAAGAGTGCTGAGCAGACTGCTCAAATTGAATTTGCTCGTATCAATACCGTAGAAGAACTTGAGATCCAGTTAATAGAGGCGAAGAAGTTAGGCAAACCGGTGATGCTCGATTTCTATGCTGACTGGTGTGTCGCGTGTAAAGAATTTGAAAAGTACACCTTCCACCAAGCCGATGTTGAGAACAAGCTGTCCAACTTTGTGTTGCTTCAAGCAGACGTGACGCGAAACATGCCACAAGATATTGAACTGCTTAAACAAATGCAGGTCCTTGGTTTACCAACCATTGAATTCTGGGATGGTGAGGGTAACCATGTTCCAAATGCTCGTGTGACTGGTTTTATGAACGCTGAAACCTTCCTGCAGCACATGCAGAGCCACCAGCTGTAACGCGTTTTACCCATAAATAATCAGCCGCGGTTTATTTCTCAAATGAGGAGTAAAGCGCGGCTTTTGTGTTTTTATAAATGCTTTCGACATCCGCCTCTCAGCAAAAGTGGATATGCTTCAGACTTTTAGTGCATAAATATTGTCCGCATAGTCAATCGGGACAATAATAAATGTTAACTAAATTGTTAAAAGTATGAACGTCATGGACTCGACCTACACCATCATCATTGCTGATGACCACCCTCTGTTTCGTAACGCCTTGTTTCAGTCAGTGCACATGGCGATCAGTGGCGCGAACCTTCTCGAAGCCGACTCTCTGGACGCTTTGTTAACACTTCTCAAAAAAGAAGACGAGCCAGATCTGCTGCTGCTCGACCTCAAGATGCCGGGTGCCAATGGCATGTCTGGCCTTATTCAGCTGCGCGCCGAGTATCCAGACTTACCGATCGTGGTTATCTCTGCCAGTGAAGATGCGAGCGTGGTGACGCAAGTGAAGAGCCATGGTGCGTTTGGCTTTATTCCAAAGTCGAGTGATATGCGTGAGTTGGTGAGTGCATTGAATCAGGTCTTAAATGGCGACCCGTTCTTCCCAGAAGGCTTAATCACCAATAACGCAGCTTGTAGTGATCTAGCGGAGAAAATTGCGACTCTAACACCACAACAATACAAGGTATTAGGCATGCTTTCCGACGGCCTGCTGAATAAGCAGATTGCCTATGAATTGAATGTCTCGGAAGCGACCATCAAGGCACACATGACGGCCATCTTCCGTAAACTGGACGTGAAAAATAGAACTCAAGCAGTGATCTTGCTGCAAGAGGTTCACAATTAAGCGTCACTTATATCCTCTTCTAAAGTCGTCTTAGGCAAACATAAACCCAGCTTGACGACTTTATGATCCTCTATCTCCGCAACCACCCAATTGATGTCATGCCACTCAAAGCTATCACCCAATACAGGGTGAGGACCAAGTTCGCGTTCCGCTAATTGTTTGAGTGTCATCTCTCGCTCTTCTTCAGAACCCAACTCAATGCCATAACAGTCACTCACAGCAGCAATCGACAAGCCAACCTCAAGGAAGAAATCACCAAAGAATCGCGCAGCTTCTTCAGCCTCGGGCGCTTCACTGAACAACTCACTTAAGCTGTCTAAATCTTTGTCTTGACCGAGCACACAAAGAATATCGTTCGCCTCTAATACTGTGCTACCCGACGGGTGCAGCAAGGCATCTTGTCGAAACAGTGCCGTAATGCGTGTGCCTTCCGGCATCGATAAGCGCTTAAGCGGCTCACCGACACACCACTTCTCTTCTTTGAGCTTGTAGACAAACATCTCCCACTCACTGGTCGGGTAGATCTCGATACCAGTACGTGAAACCGGTGTCGGCGTTGGCGGTAAGGTAACTTGCGCCAGCCTCGCAACTTTCATCAAGCTGCCACCTTGAACAACCAGCGACACCATAACCACGAAGAAGGCGATGTTAAAATACAGCTGAGCATTAGGCAGACCCGCCATCATCGGGAACACCGCCAAAATGATCGGCACCGCACCACGCAAGCCAACCCAAGAAACAAACCAGCGCTCCTTGGTGGTAAAGCTTCGAAACGGCAGCAGACCTAACCAAACCGACAACGGGCGCGCAAACAGAATCATACCGAAAGCCAATGCCAATGCAGGCAGTGCAATATCCATCAATGTCGATGGTGTGACCAATAAACCCAGCACCAAGAACATCACGATTTGACTTAACCAAGTCATGCCATCAAGAACATTAAGAATCGAATGTCGAGAACGCGTTGGACGGTTACCAATAAACAAACCCACTAAGTAAATCGATAAGATGCCACTGCCGCCAAGCATGTTAGAGAAAGCAAACAGAGCTACACCGCCGCTGAGTACAAGAATCGAATAAAGACCATCAGCCAGTTGTACTCGATTGATAAGGCTCCATAGAACCCAACCGCCACCAAGGCCGATAAGGGTGCCGACACCAAACTGCATCGCGAAGCTTTTCAGCAGGAAGTTCATGCCCATCTCAGCATCTGGGGTGCCAAGTAGCGCAATTAAGGTGACCGTTAAGAAGACCGCCATTGGGTCATTGGTCCCCGACTCTATCTCTAAGGTTGAGCCAACGCGCTCGTTGAGACTCTGCCCTTTAAGTAGAGAAAACACCGCTGCGGCATCGGTCGAGCCCACAATCGCCCCAACCAAAATACCCTGCATCAGTGACAGGTCGAATAGCCAAGCCGCCATTAAGCCCGTAAGAGTGGCGGTACAGGCTACGCCGATTGTGGCTAACGAAAGCGATGGCCAAAATGCGACTTTGAAGCTCGCTACCTTAGTGCGCATCCCCCCATCAAGCAGGATCACGGCAAGCGCTAAATTACTCACCAAGTAGGTTAATGAATGATCATCAAAATTGATGCCACCAGGACCATCTTCGCCCGCCAACATGCCAACGAACAAAAAGATCAGAAGAATCGGAACACCCAATCGTGAGGACACTTGTGAGAAAAGTACACTGATGGCGATAAGCACCGCACCAGTCAAAAATAAGTGATTGATAGTTATTGCGTCCAATTCATTCCCCCAAAGAATAAAACTCATAATTTAAGCATGTCGAGTTTCTGCTATTAAGCAAGAAAAGAGCCCTAAAAGCAGCGTAATTACTATAACAAACTTATATTTACCTGAGTGTCATAAACAGGACTAAATACTGATTCTCTGTCACTTAGTTGTTAAATTTTATTACTTACCCACTAATTCCCCCCTGTTTGTTAGACCTTTGGCTAATTTAACAACATTGCAACATCACACTTTTAGGCTGAGGTGAGCTGTAATCCCCATAAAACAAAGACTTCCTACTCTTTTTTCCCCGACTAAAGTTGCACAGATTCCTTGACTTCTCCTTGCTATATTTCAAATCGTAACATTACGTTAACACAACAACATTCTACGGAATCGTAATAAAGGAGAAGGCAATGGCGTTCGAATCAACAGAACATGCTCAAGCCTATTGGAAAGAAAACTTGGGAATTATGGGGACTCTGCTGGCCATCTGGTTTGCAGTGTCTTATGGCGCTGGCATCTTATTTGTCGATGCGCTTAACACCGTACAACTGGGCGGTTTCAAGCTAGGGTTTTGGTTCGCTCAACAAGGGTCGATCTACACCTTTGTCGCCTTAATCTTTGTTTACGTAGTGCGTATGAATGCGCTCGACAAGAAATACAACGTACAGGAAGACTAGAGGTTTAGAACATGGATATTCAAACTTGGACGTTTATTCTCGTCGGCATCACTTTTGCACTCTACATCGGTATTGCTATCTGGGCTCGTGCTGGCTCAACCAGTGAGTTCTACGTTGCAGGCGGTGGTGTACACCCAGTAGCAAACGGCATGGCAACAGCCGCGGACTGGATGTCAGCAGCATCATTCATCTCAATGGCAGGTATCATCTCATTCGTTGGTTACGACGGTGCAGTATATCTAATGGGTTGGACAGGTGGTTATGTACTACTTGCACTCTGTTTAGCACCTTACCTACGTAAGTTCGGTCAGTTTACGGTTCCTGATTTCATCGGTGAGCGTTACTACTCAAAAACGGCGCGTATGGTAGCGGTATTCTGTGCAATCTTCGTATCATTCACGTACGTTGCAGGCCAGATGCGTGGTGTGGGCGTTGTATTCTCACGTTTCCTAGAGGTTGATATTAACCTAGGTATCATCATCGGTATGGGTATTGTGTTCTTCTACGCAGTACTTGGTGGCATGAAAGGCATCACTTATACGCAGGTAGCTCAATTCTGTGTCCTCATTTTCGCTTTCCTTGTGCCAGCTATCTTTACCTCAATCATGATGACAGGTAACCCGCTTCCACAAATCGGTATGGGTTCAACGATTTCAGGAACGGACGTTTACCTGCTCGATAAACTGGATGGGTTAACCGAAGAGCTCGGATTTACCGCCTATACCGAAGGTAATAAGAGCATGGTGGATGTATTCTTCATCTGTGCTGCTCTAATGGTGGGTACTGCGGGTCTTCCACACGTAATCATCCGTTTCTTCACGGTACCAAAAGTACGTGATGCTCGTATCTCAGCGGGTTGGGCACTACTGTTCATCTCACTACTTTACACAACAGCACCAGGTGTAGCCGCGTTTGCTCGTGTAAACATGATTGAGACAATCAACGGTCCTGACATGCAAGGTGTTCCTGCAGCAGAAGCACCAAGCTGGTACAAAAACTGGGAAAGCACTGGTCTAGTGGGTTGGGAAGATAAGAACGGCGATGGCAAGATGTTCTACTCGGGCGATGAGCGCAACGAGATGAAGATCAACCGTGACATCATCGTACTGGCTTCTCCAGAGCTAGCAAAACTACCAAACTGGGTTGTAGCACTACTGGCAGCCGGTGGCCTTGCAGCCGCACTATCAACAGCCGCTGGTCTACTATTGGTAATCTCAACATCCATCTCGCATGACTTGTTGAAGAAAGGCTTTAGACCGAACATGACCGACAAGCAGGAGCTATTAGCCGCTCGTCTGGCAGCCATGGTCGCGATTATTGGTGCAGGTTACTTGGGTATTAACCCACCAGGCTTCGTAGCGCAGGTAGTAGCGTTTGCCTTCGGCTTAGCCGCAGCGTCCTTCTTCCCAGCGATTATCCTAGGTATCTTCTACAAGAAGATGAACAAGGAGGGTGCGATTGCAGGTATGTTGGCAGGTATTCTATTTACCGCGTCATACATCATCTACTTCAAGTTCATCAACCCAGCAGCAAGTACACCAGATAACTGGTGGTTCGGTATCAGCCCAGAGGGCATCGGTACGCTAGGTATGTGTCTGAACTTCGTAGTGTCTATCGCGGTGAACAAGGTGACAGCTGAAGTACCACAAGACGTACAAGAGATGGTTGAGAACATCCGTTACCCTAAAGGTGCAGGTGCAGCTCACGACCACTAAGCCACAAGGCTTAAAACATAAAATGAACCAGTGCTTACATTGTAGGGATTAGGTACTGATTCTCAGAAAGCCGATACATCATGTATCGGCTTTTTCTTTTTGTCCCGCCATTTATGAAAAGAAAGGGTTGTTTTTAAAATCTCATTTGATAATAATTATCATTAACATCTAATTAACGATGGCGAGAGATTGATGCAGGAACAGCAACTTATCTATTCAACTTTTTACAAAGCGCAAGACCGCTTTCTGGCTCCCGATGTGATTGAGGGATATGAGCCCAGCACAGTACAAAGCTACATTGACTGCAGTCTAGAGCTTGCGCTTCAGTATGAAAAAGATAGTGATCATGAAAACATCTTACTGTGCGAACTGTTCCTTCGTCAGTTGTTCTTCCATCTTATCGAGGCAATCGAATCCCCTAAACGCAGTCTGACATTTCGCCGTATCTGTCTTGATTCGATCCATACCCCTTTGTTTTGCCTCAAGCGTCATTACTACCAACAACCTAACGGTAAACAGAAGTATTTACCGCTCCAACAAACCCTACAACAAGTCCAAGCTCCACTTGGCTAACAAGGATCCAGCATGACCCAAGAATTTCGAATCGAAAAAGACAGCATGGGTGAAGTAAAAGTGCCAGCCAATGCACTTTACCAAGCACAAACCCAGCGCGCCGCTGATAACTTCTCTTTCAGTTCGCACACGATGCCTGCCAGCTTCATTCAAGCACTGGCTTTCATCAAACAAGCAGCCGCTAACACCAATGCACAATTGGGTCATCTTGAGGGCGATATTGCTCATGCCATTATCGATGCCAGTCAAGAGATCATCGATGGCCAACACCTTGAACAGTTCCCTGTCGATGTCTATCAAACCGGTTCAGGCACCAGCTCGAATATGAATGCCAATGAAGTGATCGCCACTTTGGCTTCACGCGCACTGCAAGGGGATGTTAGCCCGAACGACCACGTGAACATGGGCCAGAGCAGCAACGATGTGGTACCGACAGCAATCCAAGTCAGCGTGGCATTAACGGTAGAGAAGCAGCTACTGCCAGCACTTGCACACCTATCAGATGTGTTAGCCACTAAACAGATGCAGGTTGCCGATGTGGTCAAGACAGGTCGCACTCACCTAATGGATGCCATGCCAATCACTCTCGCTCAAGAGTTAGGTGGTTGGAAATTCCAAATTGACCATGCAAAACAAGGTATTGAGTTGAGCTTGGAGGCGGTAAAAGCACTCGCTCAGGGTGGAACAGCGGTCGGAACCGGGATCAATGCCGATCCGCGATTTGCAGATGCCTTCGCGCACAACCTATCTCAAACAACGAAATTGCAATTTAGTTCGAGCGAAAACTTCTTCTTTAATCTCAGCAGCCAAGATGCGATCGTTGCCCTATCTGGACAGCTTAAAACCGCAGCAGTTGCGATCATGAAGATCGCAAACGATCTTCGCTGGATGAACTCTGGCCCACTGGCTGGCCTTGGTGAAATTGAACTGCAGGCGCTTCAACCAGGCTCTTCTATCATGCCAGGCAAAGTAAACCCTGTGATCCCAGAAGCAGCAGCAATGGCGGCAGCGCAAGTGATTGGTAACGACACCACCATCACAGTCGCAGGTCAATCTGGCAACTTCCAACTCAATGTGATGCTACCTGTCATTGCACACAATGTGCTTGAGAGCATCGAACTACTGAGCAACGGCTCGGTGGCACTGGCAGATAAAGCCGTATCTACCTTCACCGTTCGTCAAGATAACCTTGATGAAGCCCTCGCGAAGAACCCGATTCTAGTGACGGCACTCAACCCAGTTATTGGTTACCTAAAAGCCGCAGACATCGCCAAAAAGGCGTACAAAGAAGGCCTGCCAATCTTAGATGTAGCAGAACGTGAAACCGACATCCCACGTGAAGAGCTAGCAAGCTTATTGAACCCAAGTCAGCTGACTAAAGGCGGAATTGCCGGCTAATCAAGCCCAATAAAAAAGCGAAGCCGGAGTTGGCTTCGCTTTTGGCCTACTATGATCCAAATGCTAATTAAGCGACACGATTGAGTACTGCTCTTAGCTTGAGTGGCTTAACTGGCTTGGCAATAAAGCTGAAACCATGCGCTTTGATGGCCGCTAACATGTCATCGGTACGATCCGCACTGATAATCACCCCTTCGAAACTATCACCCAGTCTCAAGCGGCATTGCTGCAGAACTTCGAGGCCGGTGCGCCCATTATCGAGTCGATAATCCGAGAAGATCACATCCGGTTGCCAACTGTCTTCCAGACACTTCAAGCTCTCAACCAGATCCCCCGCAGTTCGTACATCGCATCCCCAACGACCAATCAGGTTCTCCATGCCGACCAGAATGTCTCGCTCGTTATCCACACACAGGATTTTCAGTTGGGCTATTTCGCTGTTGACGGTCGGTGCCGCCACTTGCGGTGCAGTAACCACCTTCTCAGCTCGTGGCAAGGTAATCGAGAACACGCTACCTTCATCGGGCCACGAGCGCATCGAGATTTCATGCCCGAGTACGTGTGCAATACCTTTCGATATCGCTAAGCCAAGTCCAAGTCCCTGATCGGAACGTACTTGGCTACCACGGGTAAACTCTTCAAAGATCTCTTGCTGTTTATCTTCATCGATACCAGTGCCGTTATCCCATACGTCAATACGCACTCGACCATTCACACGCCGTGCACCCAATACAACTTTACCACTTGGGTTATAGCGAAACGCATTGGTCAAAAAGTTCTGAATCACGCGACGCAGCAGTTTCGGATCCGACTGAATAAACAGCGATGATGGCACCATATGAAAATCGATATTCTGCTGCCCTGCCAAGGCGCTAAATTCTGCATTAAGGTTGGACAATACATCATTGATAGCAAAACCATGAACATTGGTTTCTAGCTTTCCCGATTCCAAGCGCGAGATATCAAGCAAGTCACCAATCAAGTCCTCTGCCGCACCGAGTGCACTCTCGATGTGCGAAGAGAGTTGCTTAACTTCTTGCTCTTTCGCAACCTCCGACAACGAAGAAGCAAACAATCGCGCCGCATTCAATGGCTGCATTAAGTCGTGGCTCACCGCCGCTAAGAAACGTGATTTGGATTGCGACTCTTGTTCTGATATCTGCGTTGCTTTCACCAAGCGCTGGTTGAGCTTTTCAAGCTCTTGGGTTCGCTCATGAACGCGAGTTTCCAAACTTTCATTGGCATCTTTTAGCGCCTGCTCCGCCTGTCTAAACACCGTGATATCGGTAAAGCTCATTACAAACCCGCCACTCGGCATCGGGTTACCTTGCACCTCTATCACGCGTCCATCCGGTCGTACCCTTGATGAAGTGTGGCGCGTACCATGCTCTAGGTGGAAGATGCGTCGCTTCACATGATCTTCAGGGTCGCCCGGGCCACACAGACCTTGCTCCGCATTATGACGAATCACGTCGGCAATTGGCCGTCCGACCTGAATCAATCCACTGGGGAATTCAAACAGCTCAAGGTAACGCTGGTTCCAGGCCACCAAACGTAATTGTTGGTCGACTACTGCAATGCCTTGACCTATATGCTCAATCGCTCCTTGTAGCAATCCACGACTGAAATCATACAATTCAGAGGCCTCATCAACGATGGTTGCCACCTCTTCAAGCTGCATGTTTCTTCCCTGCAAAGCGGAAGTAAGTACTAACTTAGCCGAAGAGGCACCAAACACCCCCGCCAGTACACGCTCGGCATGACGAATCAGGCTAGCAGGTGATTGTTGGTTGGGTAACAGCGGTTGACCTTGCTGCTGCCAATACGCTTGAAAGGCACTCTTAGCACGCTTGCGCCCAACAAAACGAGATGCGAGCATCTCTAGCTCTGCAACGGTAACCCGGCTTTGATAAAGGCTCATGTTCTCGTTTTCAGGCAAAGGTGCACCAACAAATGCCGCTGATTGTAAGCGCTCACTTAGGCTTGGTCTGGTCGACAGCGACACCACCACATAACAGAGTGTATTTACGGTTATGCTGAGTACGATACCCCAGTTAGAGCTGCTGACATCCAAGTTCGCTAACAGGTCGGGTGGCGTGATCAGCCACAGCAACAAATTGCTCTCTTGGTCACCCGCGAGCATGCTGGTTTGGCTCATCAAGGTAATCAACCAGATGATAGAACCAAACAACAGGCCAACATACACGCCTTTGCGATTACCCAAGCGCCAATACATTCCGCCAATCAACGCTGGCGCAAACTGTGCAATCGCGGCAAACGAGAGAAAACCTATCGCAGAGAGTGAGTGAATACTATCTAATGCTTGATAGAAGCCCCATGCGCCTAGCAGCAACAATAGGATAAGCGCACGGCGAATCACCAACAGCAACCCAGAGAAGTGTCGGTGAGTGCGCTGAGTCAGTCGCATCCGGCGCAGCAATAACGGCATCACCAGATCATTGGAAACCATGATCGCCAGCGCAATCGTAGAAACGATCACCATGCCACTCGCGGCCGAGGTGCCGCCTAAAAAAGCCAGCAAGGCGATATTATTTGCGCCTTCCGCCATTGGCAGGCTAATCACATAGGTATCGGCAGGCATGCCCGTCAAGAGCCCTTGCCCTGCCCAGGCAATCGGCAATACAAACAGTCCCATCAAGATCAGGTAAACCGGGAATAGCCAACGCGCGGTATGCAGGTCTTGTGGCCTTTCATTCTCCACCACCATGGTATGAAACTGCCTTGGCAGACACACGATCGCCAGCATGGTTAAAACCGTGTGGATAATAAGAGTGGGAATATTGGGCGACTCATAGGTCTGCGCAGCGACCTCAAGCAAGTCAATTTTATCGCTGCTGGTCGCTAGGTAGATGATGAACAAGCCGACAATCAAAAACGCCACCAGCTTAACGATCGACTCAAACGCGACCGCCATCATCATCCCACGGTGATGCTCGGTATTATCAATATGACGCGTACCAAACAGCATGGTGAATATCGCCAGCGCACCGACCACGAACCATGAAACGTGATAATCCTGATACCCAAAATCTTGCGCCAGACTCGGCGCAACAATATCCAGCCCCATGGTGATGCCACGCAGCTGCAGGGCAATATAAGGCAGAATACCAACTACCGCGATGATGGTTACTGTTACCGCTAGCCCTTGTGATTTGCCATAGCGCGCAGCAATAAAGTCGGCAATTGAGGTGATGTGTTCGCGCTTGGCAATAACAATAAGCCGCGCCAAGATCCGCCAACACAAAGTAAAAACCAGAATTGGGGCTACGTAGATAGGAAGAAAAGACCAAGGGTTATTGCTGGCCTGCCCCACGGTGCCGTAAAAGGTCCACGAGGTACAGTAAACCGCAATCGACAAGCTATAGATCCACGGTCGCCAGCGCGACAACCAGCGCGTCTGTCGGTCTCCATACCAAGCAATTAAAAACAGCACCCCCAGATAGGCGAGTGAGACGGGGATTACGATCCATCCTTGCATTGCGAGTCCTTTCTTTCCATAAAAAACCTCTCCATAAGGGAGAGGTTTCATTTAACTAAGGAAGTGTCAGCAACACAATCAGGTCGATTAATTTCTGTGCTTCAGGCTCTAATTCTCTGCTTTCGCTGGTACTGCATCCAAATCAACATCGACCACGGAACTGCGCTCATCCAACTTAATAAACAGAGCCAGTACACCCATTGCCGCCATCACCCAGAAAATGTTCGCGCCCCACAATTCATAACCCCAACCACTCAGAGTGGTCATCAATGCGATAAACGCACCAAGCGGAATCGCATTATAGAGTGCTTGCAGTGCCACCATCTTATTCTCTTCTTCAGATTGTATATACTGAATGGCAGCAATGTGTGCCATTGCGAATGTCACACCATGCAGCAACTGCACTAATACCAAGCCGAAGATATCGGTTGTCGATGCCGTAATACCCCAACGTGCAATCACGCCCAGCGCAGCAATAACAAATAGCGTTCTGAGTGCCATCCCAGAGAAGAGACGCTTACTCAATGCAAACACCCCCACTTCAGCAACGACACCTAAGCTCCACAAGTAGCCGATGATGGCTTCGGAGTGGCCCGCTTCCTTCCAATAAATCGCGCTGAAACTGTAGTAAGCAGCGTGACTGCCCTGCAGCAGCGCCATCAACGCAAGGAACTTCACAACCGAGCGCTCACGCATCAATGCTCCTAACTTTGGACGTACTTGGTGCTGTTCGGATTGCGTCACTGGCATTAGGTTCGGGTTTCTCATTGCCAGTATCAGAGATACAAACACACCAGCCAATGCCGTATATAAAATCATATCAGTGCCATACTGCGCCACCAGATAGCCAACTACAGTTGAGCCTGCAATAAAAGCAATCGAACCCCAGAGTCGTGTGCGGCCATAGTCCAATACCTTAAGTCGGCTGTAGTAGTTCGCCATCGCATCAGACAGTGGCACAACTGGTCCACAACAGAGGTTAAACAAGATGGTCGCTAGCAGCATTAATAGGAAGCTACCACCGGTAAAGAAGTGAAACGCGACAAAAATCAGCGCAGCTAAACTCAGCCAGCGCAGCGCAGGCATTAAGTGCTCCGCTTTGTGGACACGCGGTGTGATCAACAGGTTCGCCACACATCGCGTCGCAAAACCCACACCAATCAATACACCAATATCACCTGCCGACACCCCTTGGTCTTCGAACCATAATGCCCAAAACGGCAGATAGACACCGTAAGCGAAAAAGAAACCGATGAAATACTGAGATATCCATCCATAAGGGGAAGGGTTAAACATATATATACCTATATAAACGATTGCAAAGAGGCAGCGGAGATTATGCCTCTACATAATCATATGAAAAAGGGAATAATTACTGCTTTGAGTTTCCTTGTTATCAATGACTGCATCGCCGAGGAAAATCGTACGTTTAGACTAAAGTCGTCTGGAGCTTCAGTGAGTTTTTGTCAGACTTAACTTTAGGTTCTTCACTCTATCTGCGACGCTTATGCCTGATAAATTTAATATGCAGCACCCACCCTTTGATAGCTTGTCTGAGGCTGAACAACTGACCCTGCGCTCTGCACTCGATGTGGTCTACTATCGTGCTCAAGAAACCATACTCGAAGCGGGTCGCCCAAGTCGTCATCTGCATATTTTGATTAAAGGTGCAGTGGAGGAGCGAGCAGGCCAAGATGGAGAGATTTACGCCCACTATGCCAACGACGATATCTTTGATGTACGCAGTCAATTTGAACCTCACACTAAGCACCAATACATCGCACTAGAGGATACACTCAGCTACCTGCTTCCCACTGACGTATTCCTTGAGCTTTATAATGCCAATGGTCAGTTTGCTGCCTACTTTGATAACAACCTTGCTAAGCGCAAAGAGCTCATAGAGGCCGCCAAGCAGCAGCAAAACTTGGCTGAATTTATCCTAACCAAAGTCGACAATTCGATTTATCACCCACCTCTGATCCTAGAGCCTAATCAACCTATCAATGAGGTAACAAGAACCCTTAAAGAACAAGGGCTCGACTCGGCTTTAGTTCGTTTAGCCTATGATGATCTAAAAGCTTTTGGATCATCATGTACCCTACCTTACTCTATCGTCACACGGACCAATTTATTGCACGCTGTGATGCTCGAGAATTACCCCCTTGATGCGCCCGTCGGTGAGATAGCGACCTTCCCTGTTTTGCATGTCAATGATGGTGATTTCCTGTTTAACGCCATGATTAATATGACGCGTAATCGGGTAAAACGCTTGATGGTTTGTGATGGGCAAGAAGCGGTCGGCATGCTCGATATGACACAGATACTGAGTGCCTTCTCGACCCACTCTCATGTACTGACTCTGCGAATAGCTCGCGCCACCAGCATTGAAGAGTTAGCTATGGCCTCCAACAAACAGCGTCAATTGGTTGAAAGCTTAATCAGCAATGGCATTCGAACGCGCTTTATCATGGAACTGATCTCTGCGGTTAACGAACAGATTATCGAGAAAGCTTTTGAACTGATTTTGCCTCCGGCACTGCAAAACCACTGCTGCCTGATTGTTCTCGGCTCAGAGGGACGCGGAGAACAGATACTCAAAACAGACCAAGACAACGCGCTGATCATTCAAGACGGTTTAGAGTGGCACCACTGTGAAGCTGTAATGGCCGAACTGACCCATACCCTGCAACAGCTTGGTTACCCGCTCTGCCCAGGCAATGTGATGGTGAATAATCCGAAATGGGTGCACTCACAACAAGGCTGGAAGGAAACACTATCCCAATGGGTGAAGAAGGCAACTCCCGATACGGTCATGGACATCGCCATTATGGCAGACGCTCATGCAGTAGCAGGCAATCGAGAGCTATTGCAACCGGTTAAAGATCATTTGAGAGATTTAATGGTGGGACAAGAACTCATACTCACAGAGTTCTGCCGCCCTGCCCTGAACTTCTCTGTACCGCTATCTCTGTTTGGTAACGTGAAAGCGTCGAAATCAGGGTTAGACATAAAACAAGGAGGCATCTTCCCTATCGTTCATGGTGTAAGAGCGCTCAGCCTTGAACACGGCATCAGTGTCAACAACACCTTCGAACGTATCGAAGCACTAGTAGAAAAGAATGTTCTTGAACGAAGCACTGCAGACAACCTCAGCGAAGCGCTCAAACAGTTCTTCAAGTGGCGTCTATCACAACGTTTATCGCAGCAGCACAGCAGCAACAAACTCGACGTGAAACTCATGGAGCGCGCAGACCGAGACCTATTAAGGCACAGTTTGCACGTTGTGAAAAAGTTTAAGCAATGGTTGGGCTATCACTACCAAATTAGGGATTAGATCACCATGAACCGATTAGTACGCTATTACTGGTATCGAAAGCTCAAAGGGTCGCCCTATCGGGATCTCTTCACCACCAATTCAGGACAAGAGTTGGTGTCACTCGATTGTGAAACCACCAGCCTAGATCCAAATCAAGCGGAGCTGGTCTCAATTGCAGCGACCAAGATTGTCGGTAACCGCATCATCACCAGTCAGCCGTTTGAGGTCAGATTAAGAGCGCCACAATCTCTAGATTCCAACTCCATCAAAATCCATCGTATCCGCCATCAAGATCTCAAACATGGTGTCGAAGAGAAAGAGGCAATTATGGCGTTGCTCGATTTCATCGGTAATCGACCTTTGGTGGGATATCACATCCGCTACGACAAAAAAATACTCGATAAAGCGTGTTTAAAACATTTTGGCTTCCCGATGCCTAATCCGTTAGTAGAAGTGAGCCAGCTCTACCAAGAAAAACTCGAAAAACACCTGCCCAATGCCTATTTTGACTTGAGCTTAGACACCATTTGTCGCCAGCTCGACCTGCCACTGCCCACCAATAAACACGATGCATTACAAGACGCTATCTCGGCTGCACTGATTTTTGTGCGTCTGCAACACGGCGATCTGCCCCGCCTCAACTCTTCTTATTCGTAATTCAACCTTTGCGAATAAATGGAACGATCCAACTCTCAAAAAAACACTTAACTCGCTATTTTTTAAGTAGAAACCCTCTTCTCATCCTAAAGTCTAATTGTGGAAATGGCTCGGCTAGCCGACAGTGATAACACAACGACAGTCCACTAACTTGACTTAGAAACTGAACATAAAGGAAGTTGCCAATTCATTAAGAATGTAGGCACAAGGAGAGATGCAATGAGTGAAGCCCACGTTTATCCGGTAAAAGAAAACATCAAAGCAAATACGCACGCGGATAATGACACTTACCTAGCCATGTACCAACAATCTGTTTCTGACCCTGAAGGTTTCTGGGGCGAGCATGGAAAAATCGTAGATTGGATTAAGCCTTTCACCCAAGTGAAAAGCACTTCATTTGACCCAGGCCACATCGACATTCGCTGGTTTGAAGATGGCACACTCAACGTGTCTGCTAACTGTATTGACCGCCACCTTGCTGAGCGCGGTGACGATGTTGCCATCATCTGGGAAGGTGATGACCCAGCTGACGACAAGACGCTGACTTTCAATGAACTGCACAAAGAAGTGTGTGAGTTCTCTAACGCACTTAAAGAGCAAGGCGTACAGAAAGGCGACGTCGTGTGTCTGTACATGCCAATGGTGCCAGAAGCGGCAGTTGCGATGCTTGCTTGTACACGTATTGGCGCGGTTCATACTGTGGTATTTGGTGGTTTCTCACCAGAAGCACTATCAGGCCGTATCATCGATTCTGATTCTAAAGTCGTGATCACTGCGGATGAAGGCGTTCGTGGCGGCCGCGCTGTTCCTCTTAAGAAGAATGTCGATGAAGCATTGACCAACCCAGAAGTGAAAACCATTCAGAAAGTTATCGTCATGAAACGCACAGGCGGTGACATCGATTGGCACGAACATCGTGATGTATGGTGGCATGAAGCAACAGCAAACGTATCTTCAGAGTGCCCACCAGAAGAGATGAAAGCAGAAGATCCCCTGTTCATCCTGTACACGTCAGGCTCAACAGGTAAACCTAAAGGTGTTCTACACACAACGGGTGGCTACCTAGTTTACGCTGCAATGACCTTCAAGTACGTATTTGACTACCAAGAGGGCGAGACCTTCTGGTGTACTGCGGATGTGGGTTGGATCACTGGTCACACATACCTTATCTACGGTCCACTGGCGAACGGCGCCAAGACAATCCTATTTGAGGGCGTACCAAACTACCCAAATACTAGCCGTATGAGTGAAGTGGTTGATAAGCACCAAGTCAACATCCTATACACGGCACCAACCGCGATTCGTGCTCTGATGGCGAAAGGTAACGAAGCAGTTGAAGGCACTACGCGTAGCAGCTTACGTATTATGGGTTCGGTAGGTGAACCAATTAACCCAGAAGCGTGGGAGTGGTACTACAAAACCATTGGTAACGAGAACTCACCGATTGTTGATACATGGTGGCAAACCGAAACGGGCGGCATCTTGATCGCTCCTCTTCCGGGGGCAACAGATCTAAAACCTGGCTCTGCAACTCGTCCATTCTTCGGTGTTCAACCTGCCCTAGTGGATAACATGGGTAACATCATCGAAGGCGCGACCGAC
The DNA here is from genome assembly GCF_030248535.1 of Vibrio sp. D404a. GTDB lineage: Bacteria > Pseudomonadota > Gammaproteobacteria > Enterobacterales > Vibrionaceae > Vibrio. The sequence continues at coordinate 111,617 of NZ_JAHGAJ010000044.1, forward strand.
GGCAACTTGGTTATCCTAGATTCATGGCCAGGCCAAATGCGTACCGTTTATGGTGACCATGAGCGCTTCGAGCAGACTTACTTCTCAACCTTCAAAGGCATGTACTTCACTAGTGATGGTGCTCGTCGTGATGAAGATGGTTACTACTGGATCACAGGCCGTGTTGATGACGTACTGAACGTATCTGGCCACCGTATGGGTACGGCAGAGATTGAGTCAGCTCTGGTTGCCTTCGACAAGATTGCCGAGGCTGCGATTGTGGGTATCCCTCACGACATCAAAGGCCAAGCAATTTACGCTTACATCACGCTGAATGATGGTGAGTTCCCAACAGCTGAACTACATAAAGAAGTGAAAGACTGGGTACGTAAAGAGATTGGTCCAATTGCCACACCAGATGTGCTGCACTGGACAGACTCTCTACCTAAGACACGTTCAGGTAAGATCATGCGTCGCATCTTGCGTAAGATTGCAACGGGAGACACGGGCAACCTTGGTGATACGTCGACTCTGGCTGACCCAAGTGTGGTCGACAAGCTGATTGCAGAGAAAGCCGAGTTAGCTTAATACTCGCAGCTCATTTAACGCCTCAAGTCACAACCATGTTTACTTGAGGTGTTTAAAACAGAACCAACCGTAAACCGTCACTCATGTGGCGGTTTTTTTATGCCTGATCTTGATCTCAAATATCCTGCCTTAAATTAAGGCTAAGCGCGTTTTTTGTTAAGTTGGTAACAATTCCGCCCTATTTGATTAGGAGATTAGACCAGTAAATTGCTGCGATTTGCGCTGAATTAGCTATAATCTGGTTCTATTTTTTAAAATCGGTCGTTTTGCCCCTAGTAAAACGGCGTGATTTGTAAATAAAATGGGACATTCACACTCATCGTCACGATAAAGGAAGATAGCCCCACAATGTCTACAAAGTTTCGCATTCTAGTTCTAAATGGCCCAAACCTTAACCTTTTAGGCCTAAGAGAGCCCGCACATTACGGTTCTCAAACACTTGACCAGATCATTAGCTCTCTAACCGAGCAAGCGAAAACACAAGATGTTGAGCTGTCTCACTTACAGTCAAATCGTGAGTACGAGCTAATAGAAGCCATTCACAGCGCATACCAAAATGTTGATTTTATTATTATCAACCCTGCAGCGTTCACACACACCAGTGTGGCACTGCGCGATGCTCTGCTTGGCGTAGCAATCCCTTTTATTGAAGTGCACCTATCGAATGTACACGCACGTGAACCATTCAGACACCACTCATACCTTTCTGATAAAGCAGAAGGCGTCATTTGTGGGTTAGGCGCACAAGGCTACCAATTTGCTTTGACCGCTGCGATTAACAAGCTTCAGTCAAAGTAACGAACATAACCGAACTAATAGACACCAGCTCCAGTCATTGAGCATGGTTAATTAACAAATAAGAGAAAGAAACGATGGATATTCGCAAAATCAAAAAGCTGATCGAATTGGTTGAAGAGTCTGGTATCGCAGAACTAGAAATCTCTGAAGGTGAAGAGTCAGTACGCATCAGCCGTAACGGCACTGCTCCTGCAGCAGCACCAGTTCAATACGCAGCAGCGCCAGCACCTGTAGCAGCACCAGCTCCTGCAGCGGCTCCAGCTCCTGCGGCGGCTCCAGAAGCAGCTGAAGCTCCAACGGCAGTAACTGGTCACCAAGTTCTTTCTCCAATGGTTGGTACTTTCTACAGCGCGCCAAGCCCAGATGCAAAACCATTCGTTAAAGTTGGTCAACAAGTTAACGCTGGCGACACTCTATGTATCGTTGAAGCGATGAAGATGATGAACCAAATCGAAGCGGACAAGTCTGGTGTTGTAACTGCAATCCTAGTTGAAGACGGCCAACCAGTTGAGTTCGACCAAGCTCTAGTAATTATCGAATAATAGAGAAGCCTCATTATGTTAGATAAATTAGTAATCGCGAACCGTGGTGAAATTGCACTACGTATTCTGCGAGCATGTAAAGAGCTAGGCATTAAAACGGTAGCTGTTCACTCAACAGCTGACCGTGACCTTAAGCACGTACTGCTTGCAGATGAAACCATTTGTATCGGTCCAGCTCGTGGTATCGATAGCTACCTGAACATCCCTCGCATTATCAGTGCGGCAGAGGTAACAGGCGCTGTTGCTATTCACCCTGGCTACGGCTTCCTATCTGAAAACGCAGACTTTGCTGAGCAAGTTGAGCAAAGCGGTTTCATCTTCGTAGGTCCTAAAGCTGAAACTATCCGCATCATGGGTGATAAAGTTTCTGCAATCACGGCAATGAAGAAAGCTGGCGTACCTTGTGTACCGGGTTCTGACGGCCCACTGAACGACGACGAAGCAACTAACAAAGCTCACGCTAAGCGTATTGGCTACCCAGTAATCATTAAAGCATCTGGTGGCGGCGGTGGTCGTGGTATGCGTGTTGTACGTTCTGAAAAAGAGCTAACTGAAGCAATCGCAATGACACGTGCAGAAGCAAAAGCATGTTTCAACAACGATATGGTTTACATGGAGAAATTCCTAGAAAATCCACGTCACGTTGAAGTACAAGTGATTGCTGACGGTCAAGGCGGTGCTATCCACCTTGGTGAGCGTGACTGTTCTATGCAGCGTCGTCACCAGAAGGTTGTTGAAGAAGCGCCAGCACCAGGTATCACTGCAGAAATGCGTAAGTACATTGGTGAGCGTTGTACTCGTGCTTGTCTTGAGATTGGCTACCGTGGTGCAGGTACTTTTGAGTTCCTATACGAAAACGGTGAGTTCTACTTCATCGAGATGAACACTCGTATCCAAGTAGAGCACCCAGTAACTGAGATGGTTACCGGTGTTGACCTAATCAAAGAGCAACTACGTGTTGCTGCGGGTCAGCCTTTGTCTTTCACTCAAGATGACATCAAGATCAGCGGTCACGCTATCGAGTGTCGTATCAATGCGGAAGACCCAGATAAGTTCCTACCTTCACCAGGTAAGATCGAGCGTTTCCACGCTCCTGGTGGCATGGGCGTACGTTGGGATTCTCACATCTACACGGGCTACACAGTACCACCTCACTACGATTCAATGATTGGTAAGCTGATCACTTACGGTGAGAACCGCGATGTAGCGATCTCTCGTATGAAGAATGCTCTAGGTGAGATGATTGTAGAAGGCATTAAAGTGAACATCCCTCTACAAGAGTCGATTATGAACGACGAGAACTTCCAACACGGTGGTGCAAACATCCACTACCTTGAGAAGAAACTTGGTCTTCAATAATCGGTTCATTTAAGAACATCACGAAATGCCCACCTCGGTGGGCATTTTTATTTCTAATAATTTCATCAATACAAGCAACTGAAAATAAAGAGTTAAATAGGTCAATTTCATACTTCCATCTCTGTCTCCCCTCGATATTTCTGATCCTTTAATCAAACAAGTCGTAGATCTGTGTGATGTAAAAATCACCTGGAGACAAGACAATGAAACTGGCTAAATCCTTTGCAATCGTGACTGCAATCAGTGCCGCAATAGTGGGTTGTGGCGATGATGATACACACGATATTTCGGCAGCAGACTCTTCCTATCTTCGAGTCTTTCATGCCGCCCCTGATGCTCCCAAAGTTAATGTACTTCTCGATGGGCAACCAGCTCTACAAAACGTTGATTACCAACAGTCATCAGGACAAATTTCTGTTCCCTCTGGCGACCATACCGTCCAAGTCGACGCCATTCTCGCTGATGGGACCACCACGACCGTCGTTCCCGAAACCAGCCTAGATTTAATGGCAGGACAAGAGTACAACGTTGTTGCAACAGGGAAAGTGGGCGACAACTCATTCGGGCCAGAGATCATAGCTAGGGACTACATGGTTCCGACCGATGCCCGAGTCCAAGTGATGCACTCAGCACCCGACGCACCCACTGTGGATGTGTTCATTACAGCCCCCAATGCCGACCTCACAACTGCAACGCCCTTCGCTAACGACGTTTCGTTTCTGGGCGTGACTGACCCAATGAACGTACCTGCAGACACCTACCAAGTGCGTATCACGGATCCCTCTGACCCAACCCAAGTGTTTTTCGACTCGGGCTCGATAGCCGTGCCTGCGGGAGCTGATTGGTTTGTCGCAGCCACCAATAACACGATGGCAGGCGAATCACCTGTTGCTCTACTGGTAGACACTGGTAGCGGCTCATTGACCGTAAAGGACGTGAATAATGGGGCTGATGTTCGCGTAGTACACACCATTTCAGATGCCCCTGGCGTCGATGTGTGGGTCAATGGCACAGCACCTACCAGCGGCTCGCCCCTGTTTAACTTGATGTATAAAGACAAAACAGATTATCTAGCACTTGATGCTGCATCGACAGACTTCGCGGTAGCGGTCAACAGCAGCAGCCCTGTCAGCGTCGTCAGCGCCCTTGGGCTAACCGCTTCACTTGCAGCGAATACCACCTACACCGCCTTGGCTATTGGTAATCTTGGGGATGGTGTCAGCAATGATGAGCTGTATGTAGTTGAGGATGACGTAAGAAGAATTGCGACAGAAGCCAAACTAAGAGCGATTCACGCCTCTACATTGGCCGGTATCGTCGACATTTACGTGAGTGCCGATGCGACTCCAAGTTCTGACGATGTGATTCTCGAAGATATCCCCTACAAAGGAGATAGCGGTTTACTGCCCGTGATGCCCGGCACGGTATACATCATGATCACACCAGCCAATACCCCTAATACCATCGCTATTGGGCCAGTAATGCTCAACCTAACGGGTGGCTCAATCACAACGCTTGTGGCGATTGATGACCCTGTCGCAGCCACCAGCGTATCAGCAATCAGTTTAGACGACTGAAGACTATTTCAACTATCTGCTAGCCCAGTGTTCATCGCGAACACTGGGCTTACTTATATCTGGAACGACAGTTTTAATTGAGGGTAATCGCTCATTAAATCTGCTAAACTCTGCGCCCAATTCATTTTCAACCATTGTTAAGAGCACATACCCATGCCTTGGATTCAAATCAAGCTTAATGCGACCAACGAAAATGCCGAGCAGATCGGCGACATGTTGATGGAAGAGACTGGCGCTCTTTCTGTCACTTTCCTTGATGCACAAGATACCCCTGTATTTGAGCCTCTGCCGGGTGAAACGCGACTTTGGGGTGATACGGATATCTTAGCTCTATACGACGCAGAGATTGATACTGGCGTCGTTCTAGCGCAAATCAAAGCGAGCAACATGTTCCCTGCAGATTTCGCTCACAAGGTTGAGCAGATCGAAGACAAAGACTGGGAACGTGAATGGATGGATAACTTCCACCCAATGAAGTTCGGCGAGCGTCTATGGATTTGCCCAAGCTGGCGCGACATTCCAGAACCAGATGCGGTGAACGTAATGCTTGACCCGGGTCTTGCGTTTGGTACTGGTACTCACCCAACAACAGCATTGTGTTTAGAGTGGTTAGAAGGTCTGGATCTATCTGGCAAGACAGTGATCGACTTCGGTTGTGGCTCTGGCATCTTGGCGATCGCAGCGATCAAACTCGGCGCCGCAAAAGTGATCGGGATCGACATTGATCCTCAAGCTCTACTGGCATCAAAAGACAATGCAGAGCGCAATGGCGTTGCAGACCAATTGGAAGTATTCCTTCCTCAAGATCAACCAGAAGGCCTCATTGCCGATGTTGTGGTTGCTAACATCCTTGCCGGTCCACTGCGTGAACTTTCAGGCATCATTAAGGGTCTAGTAAAAGAAGACGGAGTATTAGCGATGTCGGGTGTTTTAGATACACAAGCAGAAGACGTTGCGACTTATTATCGTGATGAACTTCACATTGATCCGATTATTGAGCAGCAAGAGTGGTGTCGAATCTCTGGTCGCAAGCAAGGCTAGACAAGACTTTGAGCGCTAATTGACTGAATTTTATGCAAATTACAAAAACAAATTGTAAATGCTCAAATATTAGTCTTTTCACGCAGCAAAAAAATGCGTAAAATGCGCGCCCTTGCTGGTACAGAACTGTGATGACGTTTTGAAAATCGGAAATTATCAACTTAAGAACAATCTAATCGTCGCCCCAATGGCTGGCGTAACGGATAGACCATTCCGTGAGTTGTGTCTTCGCTATGGAGCGGGGATGGCAGTCAGTGAAATGATGTCCTCCAATCCTAAGGTTTGGAAAACGTCGAAGTCTCAGCAGCGTATGGTACATGAAGGCGAATCGGGCATTCGTTCAGTACAAATCGCTGGTGCAGATCCACAGCTTATGGCCGAGGCTGCGCAATTTAATGTTGAGAACGGTGCGCAAATCATCGATATCAACATGGGTTGCCCAGCCAAAAAAGTGAATAAGAAGCTTGCGGGCTCCGCGCTACTGCAATATCCGGATCTTATTGAAGAGATCTTGAAGGCTGTAGTGAATGCGGTTGACGTTCCAGTAACGTTGAAGACTCGTACAGGCTGGGACACAGATAACAGAAACTGTGTTCAAATCGCTAAAATAGCCGAAAACTGCGGCATTCAAGCGCTTGCCCTTCACGGGAGAACTCGCGCTTGTATGTACAAAGGTGAGGCCGAATACAAACACATTAAAGCGGCGAAACAAGCTGTCTCTATACCGGTTATCGCTAACGGTGATATCGATAGTCCGGAGAAAGCGAAGTTTGTACTGGAGTACACCGGTGCTGACGCTTTAATGATTGGCCGTCCTGCCCAAGGACGTCCTTGGATTTTCCAGGAAATCCACCACTATTTGGAAAACGGCACCACGATGGACCCACTACCGACTTCGGAAGTGAAGGACATCATGCTTGGTCATGTTCACGCTCTGCATGAATTTTATGGAGAGTTTTTAGGTCCGCGCATTGCTCGTAAGCATGTGGGTTGGTACCTAAAAGAACACGAACAAGCGAGTGAGTTTCGCCGTACCTTCAACGCACTCGAAGCAGGTGATCTGCAGCTTGAGGCGCTAGAAGGTTATTTTGATAACGTTGCACCATAATTACGAGAAGAGCTAGACCGAATATGTTCGAACAAAATCTGACTTCAGAAGCATTGACAGTGACTACAGTAACATCACAAGACCAAATCACGCAGAAACCACTACGTGATTCAGTGAAAGCATCATTGAAAAACTACCTTGCTCAATTAAACGGTCAAGAAGTCAGCGAGTTATACGAACTAGTATTAGCTGAAGTTGAACAGCCACTACTAGACACCATCATGCAGTACACTCGCGGTAACCAAACTCGCGCAGCAACTATGATGGGTATCAACCGCGGTACTCTTCGCAAGAAACTTAAAAAATACGGCATGAACTAATCATTCTGACGTACAGAAATTTAAAGCCCAACTTACTGAGTAAGTTGGGCTTTTTTTATCTCTAAGCTCAGTCGTTGCAACAACTGTCTTTGTCTGTGCTCTCTGAATCGAGTGCTGCTAAGATTGAGCAGTGACTGGCATCGTCATCCACATGGCCACAACAGGCATCATTGATTTTTTTCAGAGCAATTCGAATCCGACTCAGCTCTGCGATTTTCTCATCAATCATCGTCAGTTTAGCACTGGTAATCGACTTCACTTCTGCACAGCTGTGCTGGGTTGCTTCTAGGCGAATATCGAGTAATTCCTTAATCTCTTCTAAGCTCAGACCCAACGCCTTTGATTTTAGGATGAAGGTCACCTGCTTTTGGTTATTTTCGTCATACAGTCGATAGCCAGACTCACTGCGACTCGCCGGAGCAATAAGGTGATTTTTCTCGTAGAACCGTAGCGTATCCGCTGTTACACCACAGCGTTTCGCTAATTCTCCTATCTGAAACATAGTTTTTCCTGATTTTTCATTACTGCCACAATTAACCTTTTCGTTACTTTTCAGGCTCAAATGGCAATTTTCATAATTATTTTTGAGATGCCAAACGATTGCGCGAGCTTTTTTGTAATAAATTAGTTAGAATGTGCGCCATCAAATTTGGAGACTGTTATTTTCTTAGGTATTAAACATAAGAAGAAACGGAATCTCAAAGGTCTTTACCAAAACTGGCCAATATTTTATCTCTCGGCTCTGGTGTACGTTATCCAAAGAGAGAAGATAGAAACAAGTTCTTTTTTGGCAAATATCTTTATTTTAACTCCATGAATTTGAGGAAGATGGAAGCATGAATAACGCTCGTCCAATTCGCCGCGCCCTAATCAGCGTATCAGACAAAACTGGTATCGTTGAATTTGCACAAGCCCTTGCTAACCGTGGTGTCGATATTCTATCGACTGGTGGCACTGCTCGCCTGCTTGCTGAAAAAGGCATCTCTGTAACAGAAGTATCTGACTACACTGGCTTCCCTGAAATGATGGACGGCCGCGTTAAGACTCTGCACCCTAAAGTTCATGGTGGCGTTCTAGGTCGTCGTGGTCAAGATGATGAAGTGATGGAAACTCACGGCATCAACCCTATCGATATGGTTGTTGTTAACCTATACCCATTCGCTGAAACCGTTGCTAAAGAGGGTTGTACCCTTGCTGATGCCGTTGAGAACATCGACATCGGTGGTCCAACAATGGTTCGCTCTGCAGCGAAAAACCACAAAGACGTGACTATCGTTGTGAGCGCTCACGACTACGGCCGCGTTATCGCTGAAATGGACGCGAACGAGACATCTCTAACTCTAGAGACTCGCTTCGACCTAGCTATCGCAGCATTCGAGCACACAGCTTCTTACGACGGCATGATCGCTAACTACTTCGGCACTATGGTTCCATCTTACGGTGAGAACAAAGAAGGTGACGAAGAGTCTAAATTCCCTCGCACGTTCAACCAACAGTTCGAGAAAAAGCAAGACATGCGCTACGGTGAAAACAGCCACCAAGCTGCGGCATTCTACGTTGAAGCGAATCCTGAAGAAGCGTCTGTTTCTACTGCTCGCCAAATCCAAGGTAAAGCCCTTTCTTACAACAACATCGCAGACACTGACGCTGCACTTGAGTGTGTGAAAGAGTTCGACGAGCCGGCATGTGTGATTGTAAAGCACGCTAACCCATGTGGTGTAGCACTAGGTAAAGACATCCTAGAAGCTTACGACCGTGCATTCAAAACAGACCCAACGTCTGCATTTGGCGGCATCATCGCATTCAACCGCGAGCTAGACGCAGCAACAGCAACGGCTATCACTGAGCGCCAATTCGTTGAAGTTATCATCGCACCATCTGTTTCTGCTGAAGCAGTAGAAATCGTAGCCGCTAAGAAAAACCTTCGCCTACTTGAGTGTGGTGAGTGGACAACTAAGACAACTGGCTTTGACGTGAAGCGCGTTAATGGTGGTCTACTGGTTCAAGACCGCGACCAAGGCATGGTTTCTCAAGATGACCTTAAAGTGGTTTCTAAGCGCCAACCTACAGAAGAAGAGTTAAAAGATGCTCTATTCTGCTGGAAAGTAGCGAAGTACGTGAAATCTAACGCGATCGTTTACTCGAAAGGCGACATGACTATCGGTGTAGGCGCAGGCCAAATGAGCCGCGTTTACTCTGCGAAAATCGCAGGTATCAAGGCTGCAGACGAAGGTCTACAGGTTGAAGGTTGTGTGATGGCATCAGATGCATTCTTCCCATTCCGTGACGGTATCGACGCGGCTGCAGAAGCGGGCATCAAGTGTGTTATCCAACCGGGTGGCTCTATGCGTGATGACGAAGTTATCGCAGCAGCAGACGAGCACGGCATGGCGATGATCTTTACAGGTATGCGTCACTTCCGCCACTAGAAAGAAAAGATACGAGAGCGCTTCGCTACGGGAAACGAGAACGCTGCGCTCCGAGATGAGCAACACTCTCATTTAGTGTTGCTCAGACATTTTCTAGTTCTACTACTATCAATTTTGATTGAAGGTTTAAAACATGAATGTATTGATTATTGGTGCCGGCGGTCGTGAGCACGCACTTGGTTGGAAAGCAGCACAAAACCCAAACGTTGAAACAGTATTCATCGCTCCAGGTAACGCAGGTACTGCACTTGAGCCAAAACTTGAAAACGTAAACATCGGCGTTGAAGACATCGCTGGTTTAGTGGCGTTTGCTCAAGAGAAACAAATCGAACTGACTATCGTAGGCCCAGAAGCGCCACTGGTTATCGGTGTGGTTGACGCATTCCGCGAAGTCGGTCTACCAATCTTTGGTCCAACTCAAGCAGCTGCACAGCTAGAAGGCTCTAAAGCGTTCACTAAAGACTTCCTAGCTCGTCACGACATCCCAACAGGTTCTTACGCGAACTTCACTGAGATTGAGCCGGCTATCGCTTACGTTCGTGAGCAAGGCGCACCAATCGTAGTGAAAGCTGACGGCCTTGCGGCTGGTAAAGGCGTTATCGTTGCGATGACTCTGGAAGAAGCAGAAGACGCAATCAAAGACATGCTAGCAGGCAACGCATTTGGCGAAGCAGGCAGCCGCGTGGTTATCGAAGAGTTCCTTGAAGGCGAAGAAGCAAGCTTCATCGTAATGGTTGACGGTGCTAGCGTACTGCCTATGGCCACCAGCCAAGATCACAAGCGTGTTGGCGACAAAGACACAGGCCCTAACACTGGCGGCATGGGTGCTTACTCTCCAGCTCCAGTTGTTACACCAGAAATCCACAACCGTATTCTTGAGGAAGTAATCTACCCAACGGTACGTGGCATGGACGCAGAGGGCGCACCTTACACAGGTTTCCTATATGCAGGTCTGATGATCGCAGCTGACGGTACGCCAAAAGTTATCGAATACAACTGCCGCTTCGGCGACCCAGAGACGCAACCTATCATGATGCGTATGGAGTCAGATCTTGTTGAACTATGTCTAATGGCAATTGACAAGAAGCTGGACGAAGCTGAATCTAAGTGGGATCCACGCGCGTCTATCGGCGTTGTTCTTGCGGCTGGCGGCTACCCTGCTGACTACGCAAAAGGTGACGTAATTTCACTCCCAACAGGCGAAGTTGAAGGTCAAAAAATCTTCCACGCTGGTACAGCGAATAACGAAGCTGGCGAAGTTGTGACAAATGGCGGTCGTGTACTGTGTGCGACTGCTCTTGGTAATAGCGTTTCTGAGGCTCAGGAGCGTGCGTACGCGCTAACTAAGCAAGTTAGCTGGAATGGTATGTTCCACCGCAATGACATCGGTTACCGTGCGATTGAGCGCGAACAGAAGTAATCTTTGTTGAGATTGCAGATACTAAAAAGGCGCTTCATGCGCCTTTTTTAATTTTCGAGCCTAATTTATACCAATCGTAGTAAATAATTGCTCACCCTAGCTTGTTAAAATGCTCGATAACTGCGTTAGAATTTTTGATTGTAGAATAACTACTTATCGAAACTCTCTGTTGAAAAAAGCTGCCTTGTTCTCAAGCCTTTTTCCTGCGCTATTTTTGATCACTTACTTACTGTGATTGGTATTACAGCCTTCAGAGTATTTGGCCTACCATGATCCTTTTACTCTAAATGCTGCTCAGCAGTGATAACTCTACAGCTCTTTCAACAGCGCAGGGCGCGCAATACACTCGTGACTGTCTTCAGCTAACATCAACAGCTCCTCAACCGAAACGCTTCCCTTACCAAGAGACACATTACCTAAGATTGCCGCATAGCTATCCACTGTCGCTAAACGGTTGATCACAAAGCTTGGCAGCGTCTGATTGAATTCAAACTCGTCGAACTCATCGCCATTACAGCTCTCAAAGGTGCTGCCATTCCAGTAACCTTGCAGTAGCTCTAGACCTTCACCGTTTTGCTTGTCTGTCGAGTCTAAGACGCCATTGGCCTCTTTCTTGTAGCGCTCTAACTGCTTGGCTTGGATGGGTAAGATTTTTCCGTCGATACGATACTGTTGGTAAACAGCATCACCCGACTTATTGAAGCGTACATGCACGCGATACGGCACCAGTTTGCCCTTAGCATCACGCTGATCGCCTTCACGGATGAATTCACGTAATACGCCTTCTGACCATGCATAGTCGGTCTTATACCAACCATAGTCGCCTACAGTGACATAATCGGCTGAACTGTGTGGCTGAGTGAGTTTATTGGTAACCCAGTAAAAACTGGTGGCATCACCCATAACCTGAGCGCCGGTGTAGGTTTCAAATTGTTCGAGATTTTTCGTTGTACTGGATGAGGAACATCCGACAAGGAGAGCTAAGAAGAGAGAAACGAGAAGAAATGTTTTTTTCATAAAACCTGTACCGAGGTGGAATACGACTACCTCGGTACAGTTTAGATTATTTCACTGAATCTTTCAGTGCTTTACCTGCAACAAATGCTGGAACATTTGCAGCAGCGATTTGAATCTCATCACCAGTTTTTGGGTTACGACCAGTGCGAGCTGCACGGTGGTTTACTTTGAAAGTACCAAAACCAATTAGCTGAACTTGATCGCCATCTTTAAGAGCATCAGTTACGCCGCCAAGAGTCGCTTCTAGCGCAGCTTTCGCTTGAGCTTTAGAAAGGTCCGCTTTTTCAGCAATAAAGTCGATTAATTGGGTCTTGTTCATTTTAGGTTTCCCTTCTTTGTATTTTTAAATTCAATTCACTCTAAAACATAAATGCCCCATCTGGCAAAGGTTTGTCGACGATCTTTGACTCTAATGCCGTAGTTTTAGCCATAATATGAGTAATAACTCACAATTTGTTACTGAAATTCCCTTCCCAGCCCTTGTTTAAAGGGGGCTGAGACTAAAATTAATGATGACCAAAGCATCAATTTTTTTCTATAATCCAGCTTGAATCGCTGACAAAGCGTACAATCTATCATTAAGGGCAAACATGCTGCTGCTAACTATCTACGTCTCCATTGCTATTGGAGTTTCTTTCATCTGTTCTGTTTTGGAAGCTGTGCTACTGAGTATTAGTCCGAGCTACATCGCTCAACTAAAGCAAAATGGCCACCCTGCAGCCGAGTCTCTCGACAAGCTAAAAACGGACATCGATAGACCTCTCGCTTCTATCTTAACGCTCAATACGATCGCGCATACTATCGGTGCGGCGACTGCGGGTGCTCAAGCGGCAGTTGTGTTTGGTAGCCAGTGGCTGGGTGTTTTCTCAGCAGTACTGACACTGGGTATCCTGGTCCTTTCAGAAATCGTACCGAAAACAATTGGTGCGACATACTGGCGTCAACTGGCACCTGCATCATCAACGGTATTGCGCTGGATGGTGTTCTTCCTAACACCTTTCGTATGGTTCTCTGAGCAAATTACCAAGCGCCTAGCCCGTGGCCACGAAGCGCCAAAAATGCGCGACGAGCTATCGGCAATGGCTATCTTGGCGAAAGAGAGTGGTGAGTTTGCAGAGGGTGAATCAAAAATCCTGAGCAACCTACTTGGTATTCAAGATGTCCCAGTGACGCAGGTAATGACTCCGCGACCAGTTGTATTCCGCGTCGATGCAGAGATGAGCATCAATGAATTCTTAACAGAACACAAAGAGACGCCATTCTCACGCCCTCTGGTCTATAGCGAGCAAAGCGACAACATCATTGGCTTCGTGCACCGCCTAGAGCTATTCAAGCTACAGCAAGCGGGCAGCGGCGAGAAATCACTGGGTGATGTAACACGTCCAATTCACGTATTACTGAACAACCTAGTTCTACCGAAAGCCTTTGACCAGATGATGGCGAAACGCCTTCAGCTAGCGATGGTAGTCGATGAGTACGGCACCATTCAGGGTATCATTACCCTAGAAGATATCTTTGAGCACCTAGTAGGCCAAGAGATCGTCGATGAAGCCGACAAGAACACTGACATGCAAGAGTTGGCATTCCAACGCTGGGAGCACTGGAAAGAGACCCATGGCGTAATTGAAAGCCGCGATGACGAGCATGAAGAAGAGCTCGAAGAAAAAGCAGAGCAGAAAGAAGAACAAGAAGTCGAGGCAAAAACTGAAGCCGAAGCTGAGGTGAAGCAAGACTCTGAAGTCACTTCAACTGATAAGAAAGCGTAATTCAGCGCATACAATAAAGGCTCCCTCGGGAGCCTTTATTTTTACTATTCGATCGTAAGCTTAGATAGCAACGCCAATATTGCTGACTGGCTCTTCACGCAACTCATGACGTAAATCTTTAATCAGCTCAATATCGCGCTCTGTGGTTTCACGTAGAGGGCGGAAAATTGCCCACTGAACATCCCACTCTTCACAAACCGCTTCGTTCTCTTTTTGGTTCTGGTTGGTCACTTCCTCTGCTCCTTGAGCAAACTCCAGATCAGCCACCGTTTTAACAGATTGTTGGCTCACCTTAATGACTGCTTCCAACAGATGCTCGCGATCCAGCAGGCCGTGCAGCAACGTTGAAAGTCCTTGGCACGCATCCATCGCTGGGTACACACCATAGAAATCAAAATCTTCTGCACTTGGGAACAGCTCTTCAATTTTTTCCAGCTGACGCTCAAAGTTCACCTTAGCGGTCTTCACCGTTAGGATTTCCCAGACACTGTCTAGCACATCACGGTAGATTCGTGCTTCGGCAAATTCTGTATTCTCACAAAACATGGCATAGTTAGGGTACATACGCTCACATAGACACGCCATGAAAGTAATTTGTTGCCAAGGTTCTAGTTTTTCAAGACGAACCTGAAGTGGATTCTGTAGCATAGTCACTCAATAATTGCAGAAAAAGACAGCGAAAGTGTACTTGATAAACCTTAGGGAAAAAAGGTAAGCCGATGAACAATTTCACCAATAAACTCTATATTCTCACGGAACACAACGAGACCTATCAACAGCTGATACTCCAACAGGCTCTACCCGACCTTGAAATCACCGAAAACGCCGCAGAGGCTGACATTGTGCTCGCGGCTCCACCCGTAGCTGCTGAACGCTTAAACGAGTTTACCAAGCTGGATTGGCTACAAAGCACCTATGCGGGAATCAATGCCCTAGTCGCCCCTCACCTTCGTCAAGACTACACGCTCACCAATGTCAGAGGCATCTTCGGTCCACTGATCGCAGAGTACGTGCTCGGCTATAGCATCAGCCACTATCGACACTTTCAGCACTACCACCAGCAGCAAACCCAAAAGCAGTGGCAGCCTCAGCTCTATCAATCTCTCAGTGGGCGCACCATGGTGATCTTGGGCACTGGCTCTATTGGCAGCCACCTCGCTAAGGTCGCTCAAGCCTTTGGTATTCGAGCTATTGGGGTCAACCGGACGGGCATCCCACCACGTCAAACCTCATTTGATAACACCTATCACATCAATGAAGCACACGTCGCGCTTAAACAGGCAGACATTGTCGTCAACACCTTGCCCTCAACACCACAAACAACGAAACTTCTAAATAGTGATTTGCTCAGCCATTGCCAGGGCGCGCTGTTATTTAATGTCGGCCGAGGCGATACCTTAGATGATGCAGGCCTGCTATTGGCTCTCAAAAATCGCTGGATCGCCCACGCTTTTCTTGATGTGTTTGAAAGCGAGCCTCTCCCTCAAGAGCACCCTTTCTGGGGATTGCCGCAAATTACCATTACGCCTCATATTGCAGCGTTGAGTGAACCGCGCCAAGTGATTGAGATTTTTGCGAGCAACTACCACTCGTGGCGCGATGGTTTTCAACTCCAATATCAAATTGACTTCGATAAAGGGTATTAGCCCGCTCTACCCTAGCTATTCGGACTGTGGCGCTGCGATTGGGTACTCTTCAAACATTTGTTTCACCTGATCTTGGACGAATTCATTTCTGTCTTCGGAGTCCATGGTTTCAGTGAGTTGTCTTTGCGACACCGAACGCCAAACAACATCATTGGTTTTGGTGTCGATCAGATTAACGCTCAGCTTGCCGTATTTTTTCTCTTTAACGCGAGTCGGTGTGCTGACACCGGCTCCGTAAACACTATTGATGCTGCCGCTACCGAAACCAAAACTGAAGGTCGGCCCATCGGCCAATAGCTCTGAAGCTTCTAAAATCTCGTAGTAGACGGTTAGCTGCCCATCAGATTCAGCCAAACGCATACCTCTCACCGCCATCTCTTTGTCGACTGCCTTTTTGATTCTCGCACCGTCTAAGGTGACTGGGGTGTCCGGATCTTCATGATACTGATAGGTCGAAAAGCCACTGAAGTCGACCGAGGAGTCGTAATCGGTCGCCACGTCCGAGGCACACCCAGAAACCAGCATCGCACTCAATAACCAAGCAAAAGCTACTCTCAACATACTCAACTCCTTCGAATTCCCACGTTATGTAGATCATAGTCGAAAATTATCGAGACACCTGTTGCAACGCCCAGAAACGAAAAAGCCCCTCACTGCAGTAGTGAGGGGCTCTGATACAAACCTAACGCTAAACGTTACTTGTGGTATGGCTTAGACAGTTCGTGTACCGCTTCTACAAACACGCCTGCATTTTCTGGCGGCACGTCTAGGTGAATACCGTGACCAAGGTTAAATACGTGGCCAGTACCCGCATCACCGAAGCCTTCAAGAATCGTTGATACTTCTTCACGGATGCGCTCTGGAGACGCGTAAAGCATAGAAGGATCCATGTTTCCTTGTAGAGCAACCTTATCGCCCACGCGCTTAACCGCGTCTTGGATGTTGATTGTCCAGTCTAGACCAACGGCGTCACAGCCTGTTGCTGCGATCTGCTCAAGCCACATACCACCGTTCTTAGTGAATAGTGTTACTGGTACGCGGCGACCGTCGTTTTCACGGATAAGACCATCAACAATCTTATGCATGTATTGCAGTGAGAATAGGTTGTAGTCACGAGGAGTCAGTACACCACCCCAAGTATCAAATACCATTACCGATTGAGCACCCGCTTTGATTTGCGCGTTTAGGTATTCGATAACGCTGTCTGCTAGCTTGTCTAGAAGTAGATGTAGCGTTTGTGGCTCTGCGTACATCATCTTCTTGATCTTAGTGAATGCCTTAGAGCTGCCACCTTCAACCATGTAAGTCGCAAGTGTCCACGGGCTACCGGAGAAGCCGATCAGCGGAACGTCACCGTTTAGATCTTTACGAATCTGGCGTACTGCATTCATTACGTATTGCAGCTCACCTTCAGGATCAGGAAGACCAATCTTTTCTACGTCTGCTTTACAAGTGATTGGCTTATCAAATACCGGGCCTTCACCCGCAGCAAAACGTAGCTCAAGACCCATTGCATCTGGAATCGTCAAAATATCTGAGAACAAGATTGCTGCATCAAGAGGGAAGCGACGCAGAGGTTGAAGCGTTACTTCAGATGCCAGTTCAGCGTTCTTACAAAGCGACATAAAGTCACCCGCTTCAGCACGAGTTGCCTTGTACTCTGGAAGATAACGACCTGCTTGGCGCATCATCCATACTGGCGTGTAATCAACAGGCTGTTTTAAGAGTGCGCGTAGATAGCGATCATTTTTTAATTCGGTCATTCCGTAAATTCCAATTCAATCTTGTCTAGTTGTTGGCGTGTATTCTAACACTGATTGCAGGGTAAAAGCTGTGTGCTTTGCAACCTAGATCAAGTTATTAACTTTTAAATCAATGCTTAATTTGCACCCAATCATAGGCACATGTTAAAAATTTGTTCGCTAGCGAAAATTACAATTATAACACTGAGTTCCTACAACTCAGCATCTCATAACGACATCTTACTTACCCCCTCCACTTGTGGAGGGTTTTTTTTAGGTATTTGACCACCCATAGGCCAAATACTCCCATAGGCTAAATAGTCGCTTTCGTTCTAAGTTTACCCAGCCGAGTTTGAGGCTATATCTTGAAGCGTTTGTTCTATCAATGCGCGAGCAATGGTACCTTCAGGAGCAACCTCCGGCATGGTATCACTCGTAAACCATTGAGCATCCGACAGTTCGCTGTAGTCCGGTTTCAAAATGCCACCAGCATGGTCCGCAAGAAAGCCCATCATCATACTCGAAGGGAATGCCCAAGGTTGGCTGCCAAAATAACGAATGTTGTCGACATCAATACCGGTTTCTTCTTTCACTTCACGAGCAACACACTGTTCGAGTGTCTCTCCGACCTCTAGGAAGCCCGCTATCACCGTATACATGCCTGTTTTGTGTCTTGGGTGCTGTGCCAACAAAATCTTATTGTCGCGTCTTACAGCGACAATGATGCAGGGGAAGATTCTTGGGTAGTGCAATGTGCGGCAATCACCACACTGCATCGCCACCTGATTATGGTTCAGGTGATTACGGCCACCACATTGCGGGCAAAAACGCATGCTTTGCGTCATGTGTCCATATTGAATCGCTTTACTCGCCAATAAAAAGAGTGCTTCTGGCCAGTGTAGGAGTTCGCGTAGGTTCTGCATCTCCAGTTGCAGCTCAGTATCGGAATCATTGAGCCAGTAGACATTGTGGTTTTGATACTGACCAATACAGATCGCACGCTCAGTATTGAGTTCCAAATCGGTAGCAGTTCCTAGCGGTAAACGGCCTTCTGTGGTCCAAATGTCGCTTCCCGAGACAACACACCAGTAAGCTTTGTCAGTCATCTTACCGTCACTTTTTTTTAACATCCCTATGCCTCATTGCTTGCAGTTCGTTCATTTTACTGGCAATCTAATTTCATACTAGAGTTGTAGCCGATATTAATTCAGGCTATTACTTTTAGTAGCGTATAACAAATGGACCCCTACTTAAGCACTTATCATGATCACAAGGTTGTGATCAGATCATGAGGACATGGTCATGCTAAATAAATTTAAACAAGTACAAGAACAATGGGGTGGCTCGAATGAGGTCATCGATCATTGGCTCGAAACTCGACAGTCTCTAATCGTCGAGTATTGCAAGCTAGGCACTCTTCAGCCAGCTAACGGGCAATCAAACGTTGTTGAACTCCCTTCTCCTAAAGAAATCAGCTCATTTTGCGATCACGTTGTTGATTATATCTCTGAGGGTCATTTCAAGATCTACGATATGGTCATGGCAAAGTGGCAAGCAACCGGCTTTAAAACCAATGACGAAATCGATACAACTTACGCGAAGATCGTACTCACCACTGAGCCGCTGCTCGAGTTCAATGATAAATACGTCAAAGTAAGTGCAGACGATGAGTTACCTAACTTCGAGGAAGATATGTCGAAAGTCGGTGAACTGCTCGAAGTACGTTTTGAAGTGGAAGATAATCTCATTAAGCTGATTGCCGACAGTTTAGCGATTCCGCCAGGCGCATAAGCAAGAGACAAAAAGAAGATTCAATTTTGAGGGTTGACGTTGATACGTCAGCCCTTTTGCGTTTTTAGAAAGGTCGAAAACAGAACCTCCCTACTCGCGCCTTCGTCACTCTATGGAATGACTCTTTCCAGCAATACCTATAATCATCATCCTCAAATGACAAATTCCCATCCGCCAAAAACAAAAAAGGCACCCGAAGGTGCCTTTTCTTTTAAGCTCTTAACGATTACTCGTCAGCAGAGAAACCAGCATTTAGAAGTGCTGCAAGGTTGTCAGTAGCTTGCTCAGCTGAAGGACCTTCTTGCTCTTCCGTACGCTTAGCTTGACGCTCTTGGTGGTATGCGAAACCAGTACCAGCTGGGATCAGACGACCAACAATTACGTTCTCTTTCAGACCACGTAGGTCATCACGCTTACCAGAAACTGCAGCTTCTGTTAGTACGCGAGTTGTCTCCTGGAACGATGCCGCAGAGATGAACGACTCAGTTGCTAGAGATGCTTTAGTAATACCTAGTAGTTCGCGCTCGAAGCGCACTAGTTCTTTACCTTCCGCTTCTAGAGCGCGGTTAGCAATCTTAACTTGTGAGTATTCAACTTGCTCGCCAGGTAGGAACTCAGAGTCACCTGCGTGCGTGATTGTACACTTACGTAGCATTTGACGAACGATAGTCTCGATGTGCTTATCGTTAATCTTTACGCCTTGTAGACGGTAAACTTCTTGAACTTCGTTCGCGATGTACTGAGTCACAGCGTGAATACCACGTAGACGTAGGATGTCATGTGGAGTTTCTGGACCGTCAGCGATTACATCACCACGTTCAATCTTCTCACCTTCAAACACGTTCAGTTGACGATGCTTAGGAATCATCTCTTCGTAAGTTTCGCCACCCTCGCGAGTGATAACCAGACGACGCTTACCTTTCGTTTCTTTACCGAACGACACTGTACCTGTGTGCTCAGCAAGGATCGCAGGCTCTTTAGGCTTACGAGCTTCGAATAGGTCTGCTACGCGTGGTAGACCACCGGTGATATCTTTGTTACCGCCAGATTTCTGAGGGATACGTGCAAGAGTGTCACCAATGCCAACTTCTGCGCCATCTTCGATGTTTACAATCGCTTTACCAGGTAGGAAGTAGTGAGCTGGCATATCAGTACCAGGGATCATTACGTCGTTGCCTGCTGCATCAACAAGTTTGATAGCTGGACGCATATCTTTACCTGCTGCTGGACGCGCTGCTGCATCAGTTACCTCAGAAGAAGATAGACCTGTTAGGTCATCTGTCTGACGAGAAACTGTTACGCCATCGATCATGTCTACGAACTGGATGCGACCTGCCACTTCAGTGATGATTGGCATAGTGTGCGCTTCCCAGTTAGCTACAACTTCACCCGCATCAACTGAATCTTCGTGACCTTTAGTCAGCGTAGAACCGTAAGGAAGTTTGTGCTTCTCTTTCGTACGACCGAACTCATCAACGATGGTTAGTTCAGATGCACGAGAAGTGATTACAAGCTTCTTGTCTTTGTTGATAACGAATTTAGCGTTGTGTAGCTTAACCGTACCAGTTGTCTTAGCTTGAATGCTGTTCTCTGCTGCTGCAGTAGATGCCGCACCACCGATGTGGAACGTACGCATCGTTAGCTGTGTACCCGGTTCACCGATAGATTGTGCAGCGATAACACCAACTGCTTCACCTTGGTTCACTAGGTGACCACGTGCTAGGTCACGACCGTAACACTGTGCACAACAACCGAAGTCAGCGTCACACGTTACAACTGAACGTACTTTGATGCTGTCTACAGAGTTGTCTTCCATGATCTGACACCACTTCTCATCAATCAGAGTATTACGTGGAATTAGAACATCTTCAGAACCAGGCTTAAGAACGTCTTCAGCTACTACACGACCTAGAGCAAGCTCAGAAAGTGCAACTTTAACGTCACCACCTTCGATGTGAGGCATCATGTCGATACCTTCGTGCGTGCCACAGTCATGTTCGTGTACTACAACGTCTTGAGCAACGTCTACTAGACGACGAGTTAGGTAACCCGAGTTCGCTGTTTTCAGTGCCGTATCCGCAAGACCCTTACGAGCACCGTGCGTTGAGATAAAGTACTGAAGTACGTTTAGACCTTCTTTAAAGTTCGCAGTGATCGGTGTCTCGATGATTGAGCCATCTGGACGTGCCATCAGACCACGCATACCTGCTAGCTGACGAATCTGAGCTGCAGAACCACGAGCGCCCGAGTCGGCCATCATGTAGATGCTGTTGAACGATTCTTGCTGCTCTTCTTCACCGTCACGGTTGATAACAGTTTCAGAAGATAGGTTATCCATCATCGCTTTCGCAACGCGGTCGTTCGTAGACGCCCAGATATCGATAACTTTGTTGTAACGCTCACCCGCAGTAACAAGACCAGATTGGAATTGCTCTTGGATTTCACGAACTTCTTCTTCAGCAGATTCGATCTCATCGTATTTCGCTTGAGGTACAACCATGTCGTTGATACCTACAGAAACACCAGAAAGTGCTGCGTATGCAAAACCTGCGTACATGATTTGGTCAGCAAAGACTACAGTGTCTTTCAGGCCAAGCTTACGGTAAGCCTCGTTAAGCAGGTTAGAAATCTGTTTCTTACCAAGCTTTTGGTTAACTAGGCTGAACGGTAGGCCCGCTGGAACGATTTGCCATAGCATTGCACGGCCGACAGTTGTATCAACCATCTTCGTTTCAGTTGTGCTGTTACCATCTTCGTCTTTAACAGTCTCAGTGATACGAACTTTAACGCGAGCGTGTAGCTCAGCAGTCTTAGTACGGTATGCCTTCTCAGCCTCTGCAGGGCCAGCAAGGTACATACCTTCGCCTTTCACGTTGATCTTGTCACGAGTCATGTAGTAAAGACCCAATACAACGTCCTGAGAAGGTACGATGATCGGATCACCTGACGCTGGCGACAGAATGTTGTTTGTCGACATCATCAGTGTACGTGCTTCAAGCTGTGCTTCTAGAGTTAGAGGCACGTGTACCGCCATTTGGTCACCATCGAAGTCGGCGTTATATGCCGCACACACTAGTGGGTGAAGCTGGATCGCTTTACCTTCGATTAGTACTGGTTCAAACGCTTGGATACCTAGACGGTGAAGTGTAGGTGCACGGTTAAGCAGTACTGGGTGTTCGCGGATTACTTCGTCTAGAATATCCCAAACGATAGCTTCTTCGCGCTCTACCATCTTCTTAGCAGCTTTGATTGTCGTAGCCATGCCACGAGTCTCTAGCTTGCTGTAGATGAACGGCTTAAATAGCTCAAGTGCCATCTTCTTAGGAAGACCACACTGATGTAGACGAAGGTATGGACCTACTGTGATTACAGAACGGCCAGAGTAGTCTACACGTTTACCTAGAAGGTTCTGACGGAAACGACCCTGTTTACCCTTGATCATATCAGCAAGAGATTTCAGAGGACGCTTGTTCGAACCTGTGATCGCACGACCGCGACGACCGTTATCTAGAAGGGCATCAACAGACTCTTGCAGCATACGCTTTTCGTTACGTACGATGATGTCTGGAGCCGCTAGCTCTAGAAGACGCTTCAAACGGTTGTTACGGTTGATCACACGACGGTAAAGGTCGTTCAGATCTGAAGTCGCAAAACGACCGCCATCTAGAGGTACTAGAGGACGTAGATCTGGCGGAAGAACCGGAAGTACAGTCAGAATCATCCATTGCGGATCGTTACCCGATGCAATGAACGCTTCAACTAGCTTCAGGCGCTTAGTGATCTTCTTACGCTTAGTTTCAGAGTTAGTTGTTTCCAACTCTTCGCGCATTTCTTCCACTTCTTGATGAAGGTCCATTGTTGCAAGCAGATCTTTGATCGCTTCTGCACCCATCTTAGCAGTGAATTCATCACCCCACTCTTCTAGACGATCCAGATACTCTTCTTCAGTAAGCATCTGAGATTTTTCTAGATCAGTCATACCTGGTTCAGTTACTACGTACATTTCGAAGTAAAGAACACGTTCGATATCACGTAGAGGGATATCCATTAGTAGACCGATACGAGACGGTAGTGATTTTAGGAACCAGATGTGAGCAACTGGTGAAGCAAGCTCGATGTGGCCCATACGGTCACGACGAACTTTAGTTTGTGTAACTTCTACGCCACACTTCTCACAGATAACACCACGGTGTTTCAGACGCTTGTATTTGCCACAAAGACATTCGTAGTCTTTAACTGGACCAAAGATACGCGCACAGAACAGACCATCGCGCTCAGGTTTGAACGTACGATAGTTGATCGTCTCAGGTTTTTTAACTTCACCGAAAGACCATGAACGGATCATGTCTGGTGAAGATAGACCGATTTTGATTGCATCAAATTCTTCGGTCTTATGCTGCGCTTTTAGAAAGTTTAATAAGTCTTTCACAATCAGCTCCTATAAGGAGTTAAAAGGAGCTCACCCGCAAAAGTGAGCACCTTCTACCAAATAATCTCTTTTCTCTAGAAAGAAAGAAGGGATTACTCTTCGTCTTCTAGCTCGATGTTAATACCTAGCGAGCGGATCTCTTTCAACAGTACGTTGAACGATTCTGGCATGCCAGGTTCCATGCTATGGTTGCCATCTACGATGTTCTTATACATCTTAGTACGGCCGTTAACGTCATCCGACTTAACTGTTAGCATTTCTTGAAGCGTGTAAGCAGCACCGTATGCTTCTAGTGCCCATACTTCCATCTCACCGAAACGCTGACCACCGAACTGAGCTTTACCACCAAGTGGTTGCTGAGTTACTAGGCTGTAAGAACCAGTTGAACGAGCGTGCATCTTGTCATCAACAAGGTGGTTTAGTTTCAGCATGTACATGTAACCAACAGTTACAGGACGCTCAAACGCATCACCAGTACGACCATCAAACAGAGTTAGCTGACCAGATTCTGGTAGGTCACCCAGTTTAAGTAGTTCTTTGATTAACGCTTCAGAAGCACCATCGAACACAGGAGTAGCAATCGGTAGACCGCCACGTAGGTTCTTGATCAGAGTACGAACTTGATCATCAGACAGTTCAGCAATGTCAACTTTCTGACGAGTATCACCAAGATCGTAAACCTTCTGTAGGAACTCACGGAACTTGTGCAGTTCTTGTTGTTCCTTAACCATTTGGTTGATCTTGTCACCGATACCTTTCGCAGCCAGACCTAAGTGTACTTCTAGGATCTGACCGATGTTCATACGCGATGGTACACCCAGTGGGTTCAGTACGATGTCGACAGGTTGGCCTTTCTCATCGTATGGCATGTCTTCAACAGGGTTAATCTTAGAGATTACACCTTTGTTACCGTGACGACCCGCCATCTTATCACCAGGCTGGATGCGACGTTTAACTGCTAGGTAAACCTTAACAATCTTCAGTACGCCAGGCGCTAGATCATCACCTTGAGTGATCTTACGACGCTTAGTTTCAAACTTCTTGTCGAAGTCAGCTTTTAGCTCATCCCACTGCTCAGCAAGTTGCTCAAGCTGTGATTGTAGCGCGTCGTCTTCTAGTGCTTGCTCTAGCCACTTCTTACGGCCGATTGCATCAAGCTTAGCTTCAGAGTAACCACCAGACAGAAGAACAGCTTTAACACGGTTAAGAAGGCCACCCTCAAGAATTTGGAACTCTTCAGTTAGGTCTTTCTTCGCTTCTTTCAGCTGCATCTGTTCGATTTCAAGTGCACGCTTGTCTTTCTCTACGCCATCGCGAGTGAAGACTTGTACATCGATGATCGTACCTGAAACAGAGTTTGGTACACGTAGAGAAGTATCTTTAACATCAGATGCTTTCTCGCCGAAGATTGCACGTAGTAGCTTCTCTTCAGGAGTCAGTTGAGTTTCACCTTTAGGTGTTACTTTACCAACTAGGATGTCGCCACCCTTAACTTCAGCACCAATGTAAACGATACCTGACTCGTCTAGTTTAGACAGAGCAGACTCACCTACGTTTGGAATATCAGCTGTGATCTCTTCAGAGCCCAGCTTAGTATCACGAGCCACACAAGATAGTTCTTGGATGTGGATAGTCGTGAAACGGTCTTCTTGAACTACGCGCTCAGATACTAAGATCGAGTCTTCGAAGTTGTAGCCGTTCCAAGGCATGAATGCGATACGCATGTTTTGACCAAGAGCTAGCTCACCAAGGTCTGTTGAAGGACCGTCAGCTAGTACGTCGCCACGTGATACAGGTTCACCTGGAAGCACGGTAGGACGTTGGTTAATACATGTGTTTTGGTTAGAACGCGTGTACTTAGTTAGGTTGTAGATGTCGATACCAGCTTCGCCAGGTACTAGCTCATCTTCGTTAACCTTAACTACGATACGAGAAGCGTCTACAGACTGAATCATACCACCACGTTTAGCTACGGCTGTTACACCAGAGTCTACTGCGATGTTACGTTCGATACCTGTACCAACTAGAGGCTTATCAGCTTTTAGAGTTGGAACTGCTTGACGTTGCATGTTCGCACCCATCAATGCACGGTTCGCATCATCGTGTTCTAGGAACGGGATAAGCGATGCAGCGATAGATACTACTTGGTTTGTCGCAACGTCCATGTAGTCAACGTGGTCGCGTGGGTGAAGACCAGATTCACCTTTTTGACGAGCAGTGATTAGCTCATCTGCGAACGTACCTTCTTCAGTAAGAACGGTGTTCGCCTGCGCGATTACAAATTGACCTTCCTGGATTGCAGATAGGTAATCTACTTCGTCTGTTACAACACCATCTACTACGCGACGGTACGGAGTTTCTAGGAAACCGTAGTCGTTACAACGCGCAAATGCAGACAGCGAGTTAATTAGACCGATGTTTGGACCTTCAGGCGTTTCGATCGGACATAGACGACCGTAGTGAGTTACGTGAACGTCACGTACTTCGAAGCCTGCGCGTTCACGAGTTAGACCACCTGGACCTAAGGCAGAAATACGACGCTTGTGCGTTACTTCTGACAATGGGTTGTTTTGGTCCATGAACTGTGAAAGCTGTGAAGAGCCAAAGAATTCTTTAACAGCAGCAGAAATAGGCTTAGCGTTGATTAGGTCTTGAGGCATGATTGCATCAAGGTCACCAAGGCTTAGGCGCTCTTTAACAGCACGTTCTACACGAACTAGACCAACACGGAATTGGTTCTCTGCCATTTCACCTACTGAACGGATACGACGGTTACCTAGGTGGTCGATATCATCAACTTCACCTTTACCGTTACGGATAGCGATCAGCTTCTTCATCACTTCGATGATGTCTGATTCGTCTAGCGTACCACGCTCTTCTTCTTCTTCACGCTCGATAGAGCTGTTGAACTTCATACGGCCTACAGTTGATAGGTCGTAACGTTCTTCAGAGAAGAATAGGCTTTCGAATAGAGCTTCTGCAGCTTCTTTTGTTGGTGGCTCGCCAGGGCGCATCATGCGGTAGATTTCTACAAGCGCAGAGATGCGATCTACAGTGCTGTCTGCACGTAGAGTGTCTGACATGAATGGACCGTGGTCTAGGTCATTCGTAAACAGTACTTCTAGAGCTTTGTGACCTGCTTGAGATAGGTTAGCAAGTGCCTCTAGGCTGATCTCTTGGTTAGCACCAACAATGATCTCGCCAGTTGCTTCGTTGATGTAATCTTTCGATGCAACTTTACCAACGATGTACTCTACTGGTACTTCGATGTGTTCAACGCCATCTTTCTCAAGTTGACGGATGTGACGAGCAGTAACACGACGACCAGTCTCAACGTAAACTTTGCCGTTTGCTTCGATGTCGAATGACGCAGTTTCACCACGTAGACGATCTGGAACCAACTCCATTAGTAGAGTTTGGTCTTTCACTTCGAAGTTCACTTTCTCGAAGAATAGATCCAGGATCTCTTCTGTCGACTTACCTAGTGCACGAAGGATGATTGAAGCTGGTAGCTTACGACGACGGTCGATACGTACGAATAAGTTGTCCTTAGGATCGAACTCAAAGTCTAACCATGAGCCACGGTAAGGAATTACACGTGCGTTATAAAGAACTTTACCTGATGAGTGGGTTTTACCCTTATCACTGTCGAAGAACACGCCTGGGCTTCGGTGCAGCTGGGATACGATAACCCTCTCGGTACCATTGATTACGAAAGTACCATTGTCTGTCATAAGCGGAATTTCGCCCATGTAGACTTCTTGTTCTTTAATGTCTTTTACAGTACCTGCTGGCGCATCTTTATCAAAGATAACTAGACGTAGTTTAACGCGTAGTGGCTTTGAGTAAGTTACACCGCGGATTTGACATTCTTTAACGTCAAAAACTGGCTCACCAAGACGGTAGCTAACGTATTGCAGCTCAGAATTGCCGTTGTAGCTCTGAATTGGGAATACAGAACGAAAAGCAGCCTCAAGACCGTATTGACCTTCAGGATCCTGTTCGATGAATTTGTCGAAAGAATCAAGCTGGATCGATAACAGGTATGGAATGTCCAAAACTTGTGGACGAGTACCAAAGTCCTTACGGATGCGCTTTTTCTCGGTATAAGAGTAAACCATGGGGTTCCTCAGCTCGCTGATAAGTGACCCAAACTACCCGAAACACTCCTCGGAGGGGGTAGTGACTAACAGCTGTTTACTGTAGTGAACGACTATCTTGGAAAGGTAATCGTTTTTTTGCTCAGGTTATGACGTTTAAACAGCGGGAAAATTCGTCATAGCCCTACAGCGCAAAAAGGCCGGTGGTTATTTAACCACCAGCCAATAGCCGTTAGGCTAAGAAATTAAGTAATAATTACTTAACTTCAACAGAAGCGCCTGCTTCTTCTAGCTGTGCTTTAAGAGCTTCAGCTTCAGCTTTGTCAACGCCTTCTTTTAGAGGTGCTGGAGCTGAGTCTACAAGACCTTTAGCTTCTTTAAGACCTAGGCCAGTTGCGCCACGTACAGCTTTGATTACTTGTACTTTGTTAGAACCAGCAGCAGTTAGGATTACGTCGAATTCAGTTTGCTCAGCAGCAGCTTCGCCACCAGCAGCGCCGCCAGCAACAACAGCAGCTGCAGCAGATACGCCGAATTTCTCTTCCATAGCTTCGATAAGCTCAACAACTTGCATTACAGACATTTCTGCAACTGCGTCTAGGATTTGCTCGTTAGTAATAGACATAACAATTCTCTTTTAAGTCAACAATAAGTTTAATTTGCAACCAGTGAAAAGCAAGGCTTATGCCGCAGCTTCTTCTTTTTGGTCACGTAGTGCAGCGATAGTACGAACCAGCTTGCCTGCAGAAGCTTCTTTCATGCACATCATTAGGCGTGCGATTGCTTCGTCGTAAGTTGGTAGTGTCGCTAGTACTTCAGCATCAGTAACTGTGCCTTCAAATGCAGCAGCTTTGATCTCGAAATCTTTGTTCTCTTTAGCGAAGTCTTTGAAAAGACGCGCTGCAGCACCTGGGTGCTCGTTAGAGAACGCGATCAGAGTTGGACCAGTGAAAGTGTCAGTTAGACACTCGTAGTCAGTACCCTGAACCGCACGACGTGCTAGTGTGTTACGAACAACTTTCATGTAAACACCCGCTTCGCGAGCTTGTTTACGTAGAGAAGTCATTGCGCCAACTTCAACGCCACGAGAATCAGCTACAACTGCAGAAAGTGCACCATTAGCTGCTTCGTTGACTTCAGCAACAATTGCTTTTTTGTCTTGAAGATTTAAAGCCATTTGGTTTAACCTCTGGTTGTGATTACAGCACTCATTACAGTGTGCAATGAGCGTTTACGATGCTAATAAACATGAATCACTTCATTTAAATTGGGCATCGCCTACGTAGGTTTTATTAAGCTATAACTCCGAAAAGCACAGCGCCTACGGTCTTGGGATAGATGACTCGAATTGCTTCAGAAATCACCCAACCACAAATATTAGGCGCAGAAGTATACACTAAATCTGCGCCTAAGCAAATTAGTTTGCTTGAGTGTTCAGGCTAGCCTGATCAACAGCAACACCAGCACCCATAGTAGTAGAGATGCTTACTTTCTTCAGGAAAGTACCTTTCGCTGAAGAAGGCTTAGCTTTCTTAAGAGCAACTAGCAGAGCTTCAAGGTTTTCTTGAATCTGGTTAGCTTCGAAAGATGCTTTACCGATAGTAGTGTGGATGATGCCGTTCTTGTCGTTACGGTAACGAACCTGACCAGCTTTAGCGTTCTTAACAGCTTCAGCAACGTTAGGAGTTACAGTACCAACTTTAGGGTTTGGCATAAGGCCGCGTGGACCTAGGATAGTACCTAGTTGACCAACAACGCGCATTGCATCTGGAGAAGCAACAACTACGTCGAAGTTCATTTCGCCTTTCTTCACTTGCTCAGCAAGATCTTCCATACCAACAACATCTGCGCCTGCTTCTTTAGCTGCTTCTGCGTTTGCACCTTGAGTGAACACAGCAACGCGGATTTCACGGCCAGTACCGTGAGGTAGCACAGTAGCGCCACGTACGTTTTGGTCAGATTTACGAGCATCGATGCCTAGGTTAACAGCAACATCAACAGACTCAACGAATTTAGCAGTAGCTAGTTCTTTAAGAAGAGCAACAGCTTCGTTGATTTCGTACTCTTTAGTTACGTCAACTTTTTCGCGGATTACGCGCATACGCTTAGTAAGTTTTGCCATCTTATTAACCCTCTACCACTAGGCCCATTGAACGAGCAGTACCAGCGATTGAACGCTTCATTGCTTCGATGTCAGCACCAGTCATATCAGCAGCTTTAGTTTCTGCGATTTCTTGGATTTGAGCGTCAGTTACAGTACCCACTTTTTCAGTGTTTGGACGACCTGAACCAGACTTAACGCCAGCAGCTTTCTTAAGAAGAACAGCAGCAGGTGGAGTCTTAGTTACGAACGTGAAAGAACGGTCGTTGTATACAGTAATAACTACTGGAGTCGGTAGACCTTTCTCAACAGATTCTGTTTTTGCGTTGAACGCTTTACAGAATTCCATGATGTTAACACCGTGTTGACCTAGAGCAGGACCAACCGGTGGCGACGGGTTTGCCATACCAGCTGCAACTTGCAGTTTGATATAAGCTTCAACTTTCTTAGCCATGATATTTCCTAATATTTGGGTACATGCGCTAGCCGTAAGGCAAGCTCCCCATAATTTCAATTAAGCTTTTTACTTCCTCAGAAGTAAAAAGGCGCGAAATTATAATCATAATTCGCGCCTTAAACAACCCTAAAAAGGTGATTTTTTATACTCTTTTAATTTGAACAAGTTGCCAATAAGTTATCCACAACTTTGTTCAACTATTCGAGTCTTAGTCCAGTTTTTCAACCTGACCGAATTCAAGCTCAACAGGAGTTGCACGACCAAAGATCGATACAGACACCTTAATGCGGCTCTTCTCGTAATCCACTTCTTCAACAGTACCGTTGAAGTCAGCAAATGGACCATCGTTCACACGAACCACTTCACCAGCTTCGAACATAGTCTTAGGACGTGGAGCTTCGCTCGCTTTCTCTAGACGGTTCAGAATCGCATCAGCTTCTTTGTCAGTGATTGGTGCAGGACGATCAGAGGTACCACCAATGAAGCCCATAACACGCGGAATGCTGCGTACTAAGTGCCATGATTCGTCATTCATGATCATCTGAACTAATACGTAGCCAGGGAAGAATTTACGTTCACTCTTACGACGTTGACCCGCGCGCATTTCCACTACTTCTTCAGTAGGTACTAGCACATCGCCAAACAGTTCTTCCATGTTGTGCATCTTAATATGTTCGCGTAGCGATTGAGCCACACGACCTTCAAAGCCAGAGAAGGCTTGAACTACATACCAACGTTTTTTTGGAGCTTCACTCATGAATCAGAACCCTCTATACCCCAGTCACAAAGGCAACAAGACGAACCATAATGCCGTCGATGCCCCATAGTGCTAGAGCCATAACAATACTTACAGCTAGAACGATCAATGTGGTTTGCATAGTTTCTTGGCGTGTAGGCCAAACCACTTTACGAATCTCCATGCGAGATTCTTTTGCAAATTCGATCGCAGCTTTACCTTTAGTTGTCGTTGCTGCAACGCCTAGTGCGGCAGCAATCAGCACAACTACACCTGCAGCGCGAATTACAACTGATAATTCACCATACAGGTAATTACCCACAACAGCGGCGGCTAGCAGAACAAAAGCGACAATCCACTTCATTGTATCTGCTGCACTTGAGCTATCAGGAGTCTCAGCGTTTGCTTTCATAAAACCAACCTGTGATAAGTCTTAAATATAGACGACAATAACCCCGCTGTTGCAGGGCACATTCCTTTGCGTTGCAGAACAACACATCTAACAGTCATTTTAGTCAAAAATGATAGTTTTATTCTTTGCTAAGAGACAAAGTTGCTGTGATTTCACGCAACTCTTTTTTTAGCGCAGAAAAAGGGCATCAAATGATGCCCTTTTTACTAGTGGTTCGTCAAATCTTATGCAAAGATTTTAGCTACAACA